>NZ_AP043903.1:2132500-3774128 GCF_055388305.1 Marinomonas vaga | reverse complement strand
TTCTGGTTCTACGTTGGCCGAACAAGGGTTTGGCCGTACTAAAGGCTTGATTGAGCAAATTAGCAACGCAGCCTATTTGAAGCGTGAACAAGTGACCTTAATGGGATTTGGGGGAGACTCGGTAGAGACCTTGTTAGAGAAACGTCGTGCACCATCAAGCCTATTGGCGCAACTTGACACTTTGAGCGCGGGCGGCGGCACCCCAATCAATAAAGCCTTAGAAGAACTTGGGGAGTACATTGAGCGTCAGCAAAAACAGCAATCAGAACAGCACATCACGGTGTATATTTTGACCGATGGTCGAGTGAGTGGAGCGTTAGATGTACCGTCTTTGCCGACTCAAACGGTGGTGATTGATATCGAACAAGCCTCCGTGAAGCGTGGCCGGGCAAAAGAGCTGGCCACAGCCCTTGGAGCGGATTACCTCCCACTAGAAGATTGCTTACAATAGTAAGTGTCCCAACTAATTTGTATTAAGTGTAAACCATGACTGATCACTTGGCCCATTGCCCAGCCTTATTTTTAACCGCCCCTGCGTCTAACCAAGGTAAGACGACTATTACTGCGGCCCTTGCTCGTTACTTCACGAAACAGGGCAAGGTGGTTCGGGTATTTAAAACGGGTCCAGACTACTTAGATCCCCAGATTTTGGCGCAAGCTTCTGGGCAACCCGTTGAGCAACTGGATATTTGGATGGCGGGAGAAAATTACTGCCGTCAGATGTTGTTTGAGGCAGCCCAGAGCGCTGACTTGATCCTAGTGGAGGGCGCCATGGGAATGTTTGATGGGGAACCGTCCAGTGCTGATCTTGCGGCAACCTTTGGCATCCCTATGGCCATCGTCATGGATGTTAAGGGGATGGCGCAAACGGCTGCAGCCGTGGCGTTGGGCTTAGCCCGTTTTAGAGACGATGTGCAAATTGCTGGTCTGATTGCCAATCGATGTGGTAGCGAACGTCACGCGCAATTGATTCGTGATGCTTTGCCAACAGACATTCCTTTACTGGCTTCCTTAAAGCGTGACGAAGAAGTGACCTTGCCAGAGCGACATCTTGGTTTGGTGCAAGCGGAAGAAGTCCGTGCTGAACTGGAAGCGCGTTTTGAGGCCGCTGTGGATTGGCTGGCCCAAACCAATGACTCTAAACTCTTATGCCTGCCTGAACCTGTTGCGTTTCGGGCACCAGAGCAATCAGAGCCAAGTCACCTAGAGACACCGCTGCTGGCGGGAAAAACCATCGCGGTAGCCAAAGATGCGGCTTTTAGCTTTATTTACGATGCAAACCTTAGAGCGCTTAAATCCCTTGGTGCAGAGGTGAGTTTCTTTTCGCCTTTAAAAGATGCTCTGTTACCTGAGGCAGATGCCCTGTGGTTGCCGGGAGGCTATCCTGAATTACATGCTCAAGGCTTGGCAAATAATCGCCCAATGCTAGATCAAATTCGTGCTTTTTTTGCGGCGGGTAAACCAATCTTAGCGGAGTGTGGCGGTATGCTTTATAGCCTTGAAAGCTTAACGGATCTTGAGCAGACAACTTACCCAATGCTGGGAATCTTAAAAGGGGCGGGGGCCATGCGTGGTAAACGAGGTTGTCAGGGGATGCAGAGTGCGCCCTTGCCAGAAGGTGAGATTCGCGCCCATGCTCACCATAGATCCCGCAGTGAAAATACCCCTGATCCAATTGCCCACGGCAAACGCCAGCGTCATCCAGCTCCTGGGGAAGCGATTTATCGTGAGAAAGGCCTGACGGCGAGTTATCTACATTTATTCTTTCCCTCTAATTTGGCTGCTACCGCAGCGCTATTCTCTGGGGCGGGTGAATAACCTATGTGGCCTGAGAGCGGTGAAAGCAAGCAACCTTTGCGGACAGGCCTGACGACAGGTACCTGTGCCACCGCATGTTGTGTGGCAGCTGCTCAATATCTTTTTACCCATGCTCAAGTGCTAAATGCGGAAGTGACTCTGCCGAAGGGAAAAGTGGTTAGTTTGACCATGAATCCTTGCCGCATTGAAAACGATACCGCGACAGCATCCACCGTAAAAGATGCTGGGGATGACCCAGATGCCACCCATGGGGCCACGGTATTTGCCAGTGTGCGCCTGTTGCCTGAAACAGGCGTCCGCTTTAAAGCTGGAGAAGGGGTTGGGACAGTCACCCGAACCGGCTTAGTACTTGAGGTTGGAGAGCCAGCAATCAACCCTGTGCCACGACAAATGATGACCCAGCACCTAGAGCAACTAGCCAAGCAGTACGATTACACTGGTGGCTTTGAAGTCACCGTGGGCATTGAAAATGGTGCGACCATTGCGCAAAAAACCATGAATCCAAGATTAGGGATTTTAGGGGGCTTATCGATTTTAGGCACCACTGGCATAGTGCGTCCGTTTTCCTGTGCTGCGTATATTGCATCAATTCATCAAGGCATTGATGTGGCGCGGGCAAATCAACATCACACCATTGCCGCGACGACGGGGAATGCCAGTGAAACGGCCATTCAATCCCGAGACCAGCTAGACCCTATGGCCTTAATTGAAATGGGGGACTTTGTCGGAGCTGCGTTAAAACATCTTAAAAAAGTCGAGGGACAACAGGCAAAACTGGACAAATTTATTGTCTGTGGCGGCTTTGGCAAAATCAGTAAGTTGGCCCAAGGGCATCTAGACCTCAACTCAAGAGCCTCCAGCATTGATCTTGGAGCCCTGGCGGAACTTGCTCGGACTTTAGGGGGGGATGAGTTATTGCAGGATGCCATGGGCTCAGCCAATACCAGTGTCGAAGCCTTGGCTTTTGCGCAAAAGCAGGGAATCCCCTTGGCAGATGAGGTGTGTCGGCAGGCCCTGAAGGTGTGTCGTCGATATATACCTGAACACATGGCACTAGAAGTGCTGGCCATTGATCGCAAGGGAAATTTCGTCGGTCAGGCGATAGACTTAGGGGAATCGAATGACGACTAGAGTGCCAAAAATATTACTGCTTGGTGGGACAGCAGACGCACGACGTTTGGCTGAGACTCTTCATCTAAAAGGCTACAAGGTGGTGTATTCCATTGCTGGTTTAGTTCGTACTCCGAGATTGGACTGTGAAATCCTAGTGGGGGGCTTTACTCAATTTGGTGGATTAGCCAACTACCTTGCCCAGCAGTCAATTGACTTGGTGATTAACGGTACCCACCCCTATGCGGTGAATATGAGTAATAAAGCGGCCCAGACAAGTCATGAGACAGGCATTCCAGTATGGCGCTTTCTTCGCCCCCCTTGGCAAGCTGAAGCCCAAGATCAATGGCTCTTCTACGCTGACGAAGAGTCGTTATTGACCCAGTTACAAGACTATCATCGCCCCCTCTTAAGCGCTGGGCAAATGACAGAGTCTTTTGTTCAGCGCCTAGTCGCCCTGCCATCAGTGGAGCAGGTGCTTTGGCGCACGGCGGTGCCACCAAAGTTTGAGCTACCGAAAGGCGTTATTTGGGAAAAGGCGATCGGCCCATTTTCATTAGCGGATGAACAAGCCCTATTGACGACACACTGTATTGACGTGATCGTCAGTAAAAATAGTGGCGGAGACGCTACCTCAGCCAAATTACTGGCGGCGCGCCAAAAGGGCATTCCTGTCCTTTTACACCAGCGCCCCCAAGAACTAAAATCCACTCGACTTTTTACGGATTTGACGCATCTGGTCAGTGAACTCGACAAACATTACACAGTGGGTCTTCCACAACAGCAGGATATGCAACAACAGTGAGTTATCAATTCGAACACAACCCCCAAGCCATCGAACAAGACAGCTTCCGTCAGATTCGTTCCTTAACCGAGCTGGATCATTTGTCTAAGGATGAACAGCAAGTGGCCATGCGCATTGTCCACAGTCTTGGGCTGCCTAGTGCTGCCGAGCAGGTGCGCTTTAGTGCTAAAGCCTGTGACGCTGGACGAGCAGCGTTAGGGAAGGATTGTGCCATCCTATGTGACGTGGAAATGGTGAAACAGGGTGTTACTAAGCGCATGATAAAGACGCCACCCTTATGTTTTTTAAATGATCCACAGGCGGCGACCTTGGCGGCAGAGCAAGGGGAAACTCGATCCATGGCGGCCCTAAGCCTTTGGCAGGATCATCTGGAGGGCAGCGTTGTCTTGATCGGAAATGCTCCGACGGCATTGTTTCGCTTGTTAGAAATGATTGAAGCGGGAGCGCCTAAGCCAGCTTTGATCGTGGGGATGCCTGTAGGGTTTGTTGGCGCGGCGGAATCAAAAGAAGCCTTGTGGCAAGCCCACCAAGCCTTGGGGATTGAATGCATTACCTTATTAGGGCGCATGGGTGGCAGTGCTGTCACCTCCGCCAGCTGCAATGCTTTGTTACGTTGCAATATTGGTGAGTATTATTAATGAGCCAAACGACTAGCCAACAAATCCATGTGGTGGGCCTAGGGGTGAATGCTGAGGCTAGCTTATTGCCCGAGGCGGAGGCCATGATTCGTGCCTTACCCGATACGGGACTCTTGGTTGGTAGTGAGCGACAGCTAGCCATGGTCAGCCGGTTATCTCCTCAAGCCGCACAATTGGTACTGCCCAAGCTATCTGAGTTACAAACAGTCCTAGATGAAGCCCTGCAAAACGATACAAAGCAAGTAGTGATACTGGCGTCAGGGGATCCTTTGTACTTTGGTATTGGGGCTTGGGTTAAGCGTCATTTTTCCCACTACAGCATGGTTTTTTATCCTAATGTGTCCAGTATTCAGGCAGCTTGTCATCAAATTGGGCTGTCCTTGCAAGAGGCTGAAGTTGTTAGTGTGCATGGGCGTCCTCTCGCCAGCTTACGGCGTCACCTTCATCAAGGGCGTCGGTTAGTGCTACTCACAGATGCAAAGAGTCACCCTAGGGCTATTGCTCAGGAATGCGTGGATTTTGGTTTAACACAAAGCCAAATTACTGTGTGCGAAAGGCTGGGTTACGCCGATCAAAGGGTCACTCCATTTTCTGCAGAGAGTCTGGCTAAGCAAGACACAACATTTGATCCTTTAAATGTGGTCATTGTTGAAACGAGTGATCAGTCGGCGCGATTCCCCGCCACGCCTGGCTTTAAAGATGAGCTCTTTGTGACGGATAAAGGGGATGGCAAAGGCATGATCACTAAGCGCGAAGTGCGTTTGGCTATCTTGTCTTATTTGGGAGCTGAGGCGGGAGA
The DNA here is from genome assembly GCF_055388305.1 of Marinomonas vaga. NCBI lineage: Bacteria > Pseudomonadati > Pseudomonadota > Gammaproteobacteria > Oceanospirillales > Oceanospirillaceae > Marinomonas > Marinomonas vaga. Next base: position 3,768,958 of record NZ_AP043903.1, on the reverse strand, counting down.
AGTGATTTGGGACATTGGCGCGGGATGCGGCGGTGTGGCAATTGAGCTGGCCTATTGGAATGCCCAAAGTGGCATTTATGCAGTAGAGCATCACCCAGAGCGCTTTGCCTGTTTAGAGCAAAACCGTGATCGCTTTGGGGTGGTGCACAACTTAACTACAGTAAACGGACGAGCACCCCAGGCCTTAGGGTCATTACCGTCCCCCAATAGAGTGTTTGTCGGGGGGAGTGATGGGGAAATGGCTGAATTACTTGAAACGGTTTGGCAGCGTCTGCCTTTGGGAGGCGTGTTGTTAGTCAGCTCGGTGACCGACGCCACTCAGATGGCGGCTATGGCATTTTTGGCTCAACGAGATGCCCAAGACGATGCCATGGATGAAAGTGTAACGTTACAGGTTCAGCGCAGTGAACGGTTGGCCGGCAGCCGTATGCGTCGCCCCCATTTACCCGTTACCCTGTGGCGATTTGAAAAGAAGCGATTTGAAAAACGGCAATTAGGAAAACCAGAAATGGGGGCAATGATATGACACAGACACAACAGCAAGGGCGTTTTATTGGCGTTGGCGTTGGCCCCGGTGACCCTGAGTTGCTTACCCTAAAGGCAGCCCGACTTATTCAGTCAGCTGATGTGGTGGCATATTTGGCCGGGGAGTCTGGGACTTCTCAAGCAAAGCAGATAGCACACATTGCTATGGATCAGCGTCATAATTGTTTGGCTGATATTGTCATTCCCATGCCCATGTCGACGGATCGTAGTGCGGCCAATCAAGCCTACGACGAAGGGGCTCAACGCATCCAGCAGGCCTTGAGTGCTGGTCACAATGTGGTGTTCTTATGTGAAGGGGACCCTTTGTTTTTTGGTTCCTTCACTTACTTGATGGAGCGCTTAGAAGCACAATTTCCTGTGGATGTGATTCCTGGTATCTCTAGCATTCATGCGGCAGCGGCGGCCATTAAACTTCCGCTTACACTGTTAAAAGAATCCTTTGCCGTGGTCAGTGGTCGACATACGGAAGCGCAGATTCAGAATGCTTTGGAGCGTCACGACTCAGTGGTAATCATGAAAGCAGGGAGAGCGCGCCCCAAAATACTCGCTGCTCTTGGGCTTACTGGTCGTCTTCAAGATGCTAAATATCTCGAATACGTTGGCCGCGATAATGAGCGCATTGTCACAGATGTTGCCGAGCTACCCAGTGAAGCAGGGCCTTATTTCTCGTTATTTATCATTACTCGAAGCGAGCGAGGCAGCCGATGATTCGTATCATAGCTTTAACCGAAGCAGGTGCCTTGTTGGCTCAGCGCCTTGCCCAGCACTTGCCTGATAGTGCGTTACACTTCAAGCCTCAGCCTTTTGCTGGCACGGTCCAGAGCTTTTTTAAACAAGGGGATAAATTGCTCTTCATCTGTGCTTCGGGGATAGTGATGCGCACATTGGCGCCTGTGCTACAAAGCAAATATGACGATCCGCCAGTACTGGTGCTGGATGAACAAGGGCGATTTGTGGTGCCCTTGTTGTCGGGCCATGAAGGGGGCGCTAATCACTGGGGCAGTCAGGTAGCCGATCTCCTCGGAGCGGAATTGGTCGTGACCACGGCTAACCCCTATTTGAACCCTATTTATACCCTCGGCATGGGCTGTGAGAGAAACTGTCCTTTATCCTATCTAGAGGATTTGATGTTAGAGGGGTTGGAGACAAAAGGGTTAACGCCCCAAAACCTTTCTGGCCTGTATAGCATTGATGTTAAAGCTGACGAAACCCACTTAATTGAGTTAGCAAATAAATACCAGCTGCCCTTTATTACCTATGACGCGCCGGCACTTATGCCGATGGAGCCCTTTTTGAGTGCTCGTTCTGAGTATGTGTTTAAAACGGTTGGGGTATACGGGGTGGCAGAATCAGCAGCGTTATTAGGGGCGCAAGAGCTTGCTAAGTCTGTCCCGGAGTTGACGCTCAATAAAATCAAAAACGCCAAAGCAACCTGTGCTCTGGCGCGTGCCTTTTCCATGTCGAAACCTGACTCAATCTAATTTTCTCTGAAGATTATTAGAGTGTAATAAGCTGTTCTGCGGCCTTGGTAAGGGTACTGTTCTGTTTAGCAAAGCAGAAGCGAATTAAACGCATATCCTTCGGCGGCACTTGGTAAAACACTGACACAGGAATGGCCGCTACCCCCGCATGTTCGATTAGCCACAACGCAAATTCCGTATCCGGCATGTCTTGAATGGCACTGTAGTCCATTAATTGGAAATAGGTGCCCGGTGTTGAAGTGAAGCTGAATCGACTCTCTGACATCAACTTATTGAAGTAGTCTCGCTTGCCTTCATAGAAAGCGGGCAACAGCTGGTCATGATCTGGGGCCGAATTTAAGAAATCGGCCAAGGCCAATTGCATCGGCGTGGTGGTGCTAAAAGTGAGGTACTGGTGAATCTTGCGAATCTCTCCCATTAGCGCCGCCGGCGCAATACAGTAACCTACTTTCCAACCTGTAGTGTGGTAGGTCTTGCCAAAAGATGACACCACAATACTCCGATCACTGAGGTCTTTGTGACGTAACACACTTTGATGTTGGGCGCCGTCAAACACAATGTGCTCGTACACTTCATCGGACAACACCAGCAAATCGTGCTTGTTTGCCAGCTCTGCCAATTGCGCAATATCCTCTTGGGATAGGGTCTGGCCAGTAGGGTTGTGGGGCGAATTAATCACAATCATGCGAGTTTTAGGTGTGATGGCGTCGGCAATACGCTGCCAATCCATCGCGAAACTAGGCGGAAGCAGAGGGATGTGGATGGCTCGGCCACCGCTCAAGGTGATTGCTGGGTCATAGGAATCATAGGCCGGATCAAACACAATGACCTCGTCCCCAGTCTGCACAAAGGCGGTAATGGCAGCAAAGAGGGCTTCGGTGGCACCGGAAGTAATGGTGACCTGTGTGTCTGGGTTTATATCATTGTCATAGCAACGCTTGATTTTGCTAGCAATGGCTTGGCGCAAGGAAGCTACCCCAATCATTGGGGCATACTGATTGCTGCCTTGTTGGATGTAATGATTGACTCCCTCAAGTAAGGCGCTAGGACCGTCAAAATCAGGAAATCCTTGTGACAGATTGACAGCATTATGCTTGGCTGCCAGTTCTGACATCTGGGTAAAAATAGTAGTGCCGGTGCTCGGTAATTTGCTTTGAAATGCGTACATGGAAAACCTTAGGGACAGACCCAAGTAAAAGTGGCGCGGTTCTTAGATTTCTATGCTAAATCAGTGCCAGCAATAGTCAAAGGGGAATACTGGGATTCTGATAAGTAGGTTTGAGCCATTTTGTCTCTATTTCAGGGGGATAACAGGTTAGTTAATGATTCGTGCTGGTAGCTTTGATATAACATATGCATGTAGTAGGAGAGGCTAATATGGCAGTTGATAAAGAGAAAGGTCGTTTAACAACCCGTACTGTCGCCATGCCGGGGGATACTAACCCAGCAGGTGATATTTTTGGTGGCTGGGTCGTGTCTCAGATGGATATTGCAGCAGGTATTTGTGCTGGTCAGCGGGCACAAACCCGTGTAGTGACTGTGGCATTGGACAGCATGAGCTTTATCCGTCCGGTGAAAGTAGGGGATATCCTAGGCGTGTACACCTATGTGGAATCGGTAGGACGTACATCCATGAATATTCATGTGGAAGCCTGGGTGCGTCGCGGTCGCATTGGTATTCGTGAAAAAGTGACAGAAGGGATTTTTAAATTCGTTGCTATCGATGAACAAGGTAAGTCCACGCCCATTCCAGCGGAAGAAGATCTGCCTGATTACGTTCACGAGGCCATGAACGAATTTTAGGCAATAAAAAAGCCGACTTATGTAAGTCGGCTTTTTTAATATGGTACCAGTGGCCGGACTCGAACCGGCACGCTTTATAGGCAATGGATTTTGAATCCATCGTGTCTACCAATTCCACCACACTGGCTTGGAAAACGTGGAGCACATTTTATTGTTTTTAGTTTCCCTGTCAATGGTTTAGTGCAGATTTATTTTAGGCCATGCAAGACTTCGTTAGCCCATTGTAATGCATCAAAGAATGATCGGTTCAAAGAGCGTCTTACATTTGGTGGCAACTTGCCGATGCGATCCCAGCGCTCTTCTTCGATACAGGTGGCGCTGTAGAGTACTTTCCCCAAAGGACCTTTATAGTCGAGAATCGCTTCTTTGATCTCCTCCCCAAGGGTGATTTGATTCAGTACTTCTTTTAGCTCCATTTGTAGGATGCGGTCGATGCCAGACATTAACCCCATGGTGAAGGCGGAGTCAGAGGATATTTGGCCGTTTTTCAGTGCTAACAGCTCACAGCATCGAGCGCGAATGAGTAATACCCGCAAAACACTATCGTTTTCACTGCTTTGAGAACTCAAGGTGATCAACATGGCCCAGCGTTTAAGCTGGGTTAAGCCCAAATAGGTAATGGCTTCTTTGATAGACGAGACTTCTTTGGATACTCCCACCACAGGGCTATTGATTAAGCGAAGCATTTGATAGGACAAAGTAGGGTTTTGTGTAACCAGCTCTGTAACCTTGTCAATGCTCACATCTTGATCCTGTAGCATATTGACCAAACGTACGGCGCTCTCTACTTGGGCATCAACTCGTCGACCTTTGACTAACTCTGGGCGTTGTAAAAAATAGCCCTGAAAATACGTAAAGCCCATTTCGACACATTCGTCGAACATGGATTGATCTTCGATCTTTTCTGCCACCAGTTTGATATCTAAGGTTTTCAGTTCTTCTAACTTGCTAGCAAAGGTACTGGGTGGCGTCGCTAGGACGTCAATTTTAATCATGGAGATATACGGCAGTAACTTGTCGTAACTTGAGTCGAAGTGATAGTCATCTAAGACAAAACGAAATCCTGACTCGTGCCAGCGAATGACGGCACTGATGAATTCTGGAGTGATGTTTTGGTCTTCTAATATTTCGATATAAACCGTATCTGGGGAAATCGGAAAAAATGCATCCGATAGAACCAACTCAGTGGTCATATTGATGAAAAATGGCTGGCGTAATTGAGCCTCAAGTTTGGTAATGCCAATACATAGGTTGGTAATCACCTGGCTAGTGGCCACTTCTGCGTTACTGAATGAGGCTGAATGCTCCTGCTGGCCACGAAAAAGAAGCTCGTAACCAAATAGTTCCTTGTTTTTATTAAGTATAGGCTGTTGAGCCATCATTAGCTCATCAAGCGCTTTGAACTGCTCGGGCATAATTGCATCTCAAATACAGGTTAATGGCGTTTGCACACATTGTGTGTTTAATAATGCGTCGAAAATTGCCTAGGGTATAGGCTATTTTTGTAACAGATTGATGATCAAAATCAAAACATTTGGTCTATGTGTGTGATATTGCAAACAAAAATTATTGACACGCAAGATTTGCCCTCATAAAATTCTGCTCGATTTTGGGGCTATAGCTCAGCTGGGAGAGCGCTTGCATGGCATGCAAGAGGTCAGCGGTTCGATCCCGCTTAGCTCCACCAAATCCATCTCAGGGTATTCTGCCTACATTGTGGGGCTATAGCTCAGCTGGGAGAGCGCTTGCATGGCATGCAAGAGGTCAGCGGTTCGATCCCGCTTAGCTCCACCATACTTTCTATTATAGTTTTCTATTTACTAAATCACTGTCAGTTCGCAAGAATCGGGTCGACTCTTTATCAGACTGGATTATCATGTGACTAAATGTCTTGGTTAAACAGTGATCTCCATGCAAAACCATCAGTACTATCAGCGGATCGAAAACGCTATTCATTATATTGCTGAGAACTTCCAGTCCCAGCCGTCGTTAGAAGACATGGCAAAAGTGGCTCACATGAGTCCAAGTCATTTTCAGCGAGTGTTTCTATCTTGGGCTGGCGTCAGTCCTAAGAAGTTTGTCCAATACATCAGTTTGGAGCACGCGAAACAAACCTTACGAAAACAAGGAAGTAATTTGGTGGCGGCGGATGCGGCGGGGCTTTCTAGCACCGGACGTTTGCATGATTTGTTTGTCAGAATTGAAGGTATGACACCGGGGGAATACAAGCAAGGTGGCGCTGCGCTGGTGATTGAATATGATTTTTACAATACCTTGTTTGGCTCTGCGTTGATTGCTTCCACAGGGAAAGGTATTTGCCATATCGCGTTAGAAGAAGACCCAAAAACTGCCTTAGAAAATTTGCAGCAACGTTTCCCTAATGGCACCTTTACCCAAGCCGAAAATACGCTGCACCAGCAGGTATTAGTGTTTTTCGAGTCCTTATCAACCCCTTTTGTTCAATCCATCGAACAATCAAGGCCGATACCTCTGCATCTTGCTGGAACACCCTTTCAGCTAAAGGTCTGGGAATGCCTATTGAGTATTCCAACTGGTGCATTGCGAACCTACGGAGACATCGCCACGGACATAGGTCAACCGAGCGCGTCACGAGCCGTGGGCACGGCTATCGGAGCGAATCCTATTGCTTATTTGATTCCCTGCCATCGTGTGATTCAAAGCACTGGAAAAATTGGTGGCTACCGTTGGGGACCAAAGCGAAAGACCGCTATCATTGGTTGGGAAGGTGCTAAAACCCATAGCGAAGAGGATTGAAATGCAGCATACCATGCTTTTTGAAACACCCTGTGGGGATAATTTGTTGCCCTATGAAGGCACTGTTCGTTACCTAGGGGCCGTGTGTTCAACAGTGGAAGCGGATCAATTTTATCAAAGCTTAATGGACGCCATCGCATGGCAACACGATCAGGCCGTGATCTATGGCAAACATATTACCACCAAGCGCAAAGTAGCTTGGTACGCGGATCGGCCGTTTCCCTATACCTATTCGAGAACCACCAAAACTGCCTTGCCTTGGACGCCTGAACTTTTGGCTCTAAAACAGCTGGTGGAGTCTGCTACTGGTGCGACATTTAATTCGTGTTTACTCAACCTATATCACGATGGCGAAGAGGGTATGGCTTGGCACAGTGATGCAGAGAAAGAGCTGGTGGAGGGGGCTGTCATTGGCTCCCTAAGCTTTGGGGCAGAGCGTAAGTTCTCCTTTAAACATAAAGCCTCAAAAGAAACCGTATCCGTCATGCTCGGGCATGGTAGCTTGCTGACCATGGAAGGCTTAACGCAAACCCATTGGTTACATCGTCTTCCACCCACCAAAAAGGTTCATACCCCTCGGATAAATTTGACCTTTCGACTAATGCGGACAGATTGATATTTCAGTATTTTCTTGTGTGAAATCGGTTGTTTATCGCTACGTATGGCGCGGCTTTTATGGTAGGGTACGGAAACCTTTTATAAAGATTGAGTAAGGGAAAATGGGTAAAGAAATTGTTTTAACGGGTATTACCACATCAGGCACGCCACATCTTGGCAATTACGTCGGTGCGATCCGCCCTGCAATCGAGGCGAGTAACCGCGAAGATACAGAGTCTTTCTTCTTTTTAGCGGATTACCATGCGTTGATTAAATGTCAGGATCCAGAGCGTGTGAAACAGTCACGTCTTGAGATTGCTGCGACCTGGCTAGCGTGTGGCCTGGATACCAATAAAGCAACTTTTTACCGTCAATCTGACATCCCAGAAATTGCAGAGCTGAACTGGCTGCTTACCTGTGTCACAGCAAAGGGTCTAATGAACCGTGCCCATGCTTACAAGGCAAGCGTGGATGAAAACGTTGCGAAGGATCAAGATCCGGACTTCGGCATTACGATGGGATTGTTTTGTTACCCTGTCTTGATGGCTGCCGATATTCTTGCGTTTAACGCCCACAAAGTACCTGTGGGTCGCGACCAAATTCAACACATTGAAATGGCCCGAGACATTGCGGCCCGTTTTAATCACTTATTCGGTCATCACTTTGTCCTACCTGAAGCCGTTGTCGCAGAAGATGACAGCGCGATTTTAAAAGGGTTGGATGGCCGTAAGATGAGTAAGTCTTACAACAACACGATTCCGCTATTTGATACGGAGAAGAAGCTGAAAAAAGGCATCAATAAAATCGTGACAAACCTGCTAGAGCCTGGCGAACCGAAAGATCCGGACAACTCCACTGTGTTTGATGTCTATAAAGCCTTTGCATCAGCTGAGCAGACAGCTGAAATGCGTCAGAAGTTTGCCGATGGAATCGCTTGGGGTGAGGCTAAAAAGGAACTTTTTGAACTTATTAATGGTCAACTGGCTGAGCCGCGTGAAAAGTACCTAGAATTAATGGCGAATCCTGCTCAAATCGAAGCTGTTCTCCAAGAAGGTGCTGAGAAAGCCAGAGCGCGAGCTCGTGCCTTGATCGCAGATCTACGCAGCGCCGTGGGTCTGGTCAATTTTGTATAATTGGAGAGTTGAAGTGAAAACAGCGGTATATGCTTTTTTAATGGCCTTTGTTTTAGTGATTGGTGCCGGTGGTATGGCCACTGAAGCCCACGCTAAAAAATTGGGTGGCGGCGGTAGCTTTGGTAAGAGCTACTCCATCAGCAAAACCCCAACTAAGTCGTCTACTTCTGGTACGGCTGCAGCGGGCAGCACGGCAACTAAAAAGCCGGGCGGTTTGTTAGGGGGCCTTGGTGGCGGTTTGCTAGGCGGCTTGCTTGCAGGTGGTCTGTTTGCAGCGTTACTAGGTAGCGGTGCTTTCGAAGGTATTTCATTTGGTGACATCTTACTGTTTGCTGTCATTGGCTTCTTGATCTACAAGTTGTTTTTCGCCAACAAACGCCGTGTTGAGCGCCCTGCGGGTGATAATGGCATGTTCCGAGAAATGCCAAACTCGAGTCGTGATGGTTTCCAGCCTTCGCCAATGTCCGGTGTGTCTGGTTTCGGTGGCTACACGGATATTCAGCTTCCTCCTGGCTTTAATGAGCAGGCGTTTGTGGCGGAAGCAAAGAACCATTACATCACTTTGCAAAAAGCTTGGGATGACAATAATTTTGACGAGATTGCTGACTACTTTAGCGCAGAGGTTTGTGCTATGTTGCAACAAGAGCGTGCAAAGTACGGTGCTGACAAGCCTCGCACTGAAGTAGTCTCCCTAATGGTAGAGCTAGTTCGTGGTGAGTTCATCGGTTCTGTGTCTTCTATTTCTTTGCGTTTCAGTGGTTGGATCAAAGAAGGCGATCAAACAACTGAAACCAATGAAGTGTGGCATTTGGAAAAAGATGTCTCGGATGCACGCGGTAATTGGACAGTAGTTGGTATACAGCAAGACAACTAATTGTTACGTAATTTATCACGCCATTGCGCCGCAGGTAGACTATGATTGGATTCATAACGCGGCGCATTAGCGCGCATCACCGGATTGATTAAAGGTGTAAAGGCCATGTCTGAATTAGCGACGATCAAAGAAGCAGGGAAGTTACCTGTAGAAAGCAAAAAGGGTGAGTTACTGCAGTACCTAACATTCAAGTTATTGGATGAAACCTATGGTATTAATGTAATGCAGATCAAAGAAGTCTTGCGTTACAGCGAGATTGCGCCGGTGCCTGGGGCTCAATCTTATGTGCTTGGTATCGTCAATTTGCGTGGTAATGTTGTTACCGTTATCGATACCCGTGTGCGCTTTAGCCTGCCTGAATGCACCATCAGTGATGACACCCGTATCATCATTATTGAACACGACGGTGAACAAATTGGTATGTTGGTGGATGCGGTTAAAGAAGTATTCTACCTATACCAAGGTGAAATCGAGCAAAGCCCAAGTGTTGGTAACGACGAAGCTCTGATGTTTATTCAGGGTGTTTACCAAAAAGAGGAAGAGCTAGTGATTTTGCTGGATCTGAATCGTATGTTTGATATCGATAATGATCAGCTTGCGATTGGCATGATGTAATTGCGACAGATTAAATAAAAAGCAGCCATTGGCTGCTTTTTTTATGCCTGCTAAAAGTGCGTTGGTCTAACGCTCCCAGTAGGATTCTTCTAGGCTGTCTTCACGCTCAGGTAAGCCTTTAGAGAGTCTAGGGGAGTTCTGGCTGAGAATCTCATAGCTCACTCGGTTGGCATATTTACAAATTTGAGCAAACGATGAGTAAGCCAAATAGGAGCCATTATGCTTGCTGCTGTTTGGGACTTCTGCTCTGTGATAATTGTTGGCGGCAATATCATGCAATAGGGCAGACAATGCTCCATCCCCTGCGCCGTTAGTATTTCGGATTTTTTCAGGCCCTCCCATGTACGGATCGATATGGGAAAAGACTTTGATGGGGTTTTGACAGTCTTTCTGTCGCTGAGGTCGAGAAAACTCCCACTGGTTAAAGTCTGCAATGGCACCTGATTTGATTGGGTGAGAGGTTTCTCGCTTGTTTGCTTCTTCTGTGTGGCCGCATAGGTACAGGCCTTCAGGCCCTGCGGTCAGTAGCAGCATATCGACCCAATCTAAAGCGATATTGGCCGCTAACAGAGGATTTTGTTCTCCCGTTAGGGCATGGGCTTCTTCTTCATTCATGGCCACTACACAGACGTAGTCTTGAATAATCTGAATGATTTCTTCTCGATATTCTTCCACTAGATGCTGTGTGCCTAAGGTTAAGATCACAGGGATGTTATGCTTGTGGGTGTATTCTAGGCATTTCATTAATGCTGCTTTGATGGGTTTGCCTGCGTGGCGCAGTGGGTAGGCGCAGGTGACAAAAGCGGCGGCGTTAGCAATGATTTCTTCGTCGATGGCCTCTGGAGTAAGCTCGTCCATTTCCCCAGGGGCGATGGCGAAGGTACGTTCTCCATCTTCAGTGATTAGGGTAATGCCACGACCAATATCCCCCTGTACCCCTTGCAGGTGATTCATATCTACCTTGCTACTGGTATGACAAATATAGTGATATTCCGGTGACCCAAGGGTGATGGATTCTGACATGACACCGAGTAACACAGATTTATCATCCGCTAACACGGAGTAGTTGTGCAGGGTGTTACCTATAGTGCCTCCAGCAAAGTGATCTGAGATGCGGTTTTCTTTGACCAATTCATCATAGATTGCAGTCGCTGTGTCTTTGTCGACTAGGTTTGAGAGGCCTTTTCGGATACCATGACGCTCAAGAAAATTCCCCTCTGTTTTCGCGATGACATCTACGATGGTTTCATCGAGTCCTACAATGTAGGTGTCTGCTTTGGGCTGCACTTCGGACTTGGGTAAAGATGTTTTGTCCTGTGCAACAGGGAAGTAGTGTTTCAGTTTGCGACGGCCGGGGAATTTCATGTTTTATCTTCCAACTAAACTTTTGCTTATCTTAGCAAAAAGTTGACCATGCGGGCAGGAAATACTCATCATGAATGATGAAGCGATCAATCGCTACAGTCGACAGATGCTCCTTACTAATTTTGACGTGGACGGTCAGCAGTCATTGCTAGAAAAGCATGCTGTGATCATTGGCGCGGGGGGATTGGGTAATATTGCAGCGGGTTATTTAGCGGGCGCTGGTGTGGGGCGGCTGACAATCATTGATGATGATCAGGTGGAATTGTCCAACTTGCCTCGCCAAATTATGTACGCCGAGAGCGATATCGGTGTCTCAAAAGCCATTGCTTTACAGCAGGCGCTCTTATCACGTAATGCTAGTGCAGTGGTAACGGCTGTCGAAACCCGTGTCAGTGAATCAAATGTCGAAGCGCTGTTATTGAATGCAGATGTGATCTTGGATTGTTGTGATAACTTTCAAACGCGTCAGTTAGTGCATCGTTGGGCCCTCGTGAATAAAGTAGCACTCATCAATGGCGCCGCCATTCGTTGGGAGGGGCAACAGGTGAATTTCCGTTATGATTTAGTTTCTACTCCTTGTTATGAATGCTTGTACCCTGAGCTTTCTGATCAACAATTGAGTTGTAACGTGAGTGGTATTATTGGTCCCGTGGTAGGAGTGGTTGGCGTGCAGCAAGCCCTCGAAGCGATCAAGGTTTTGTCCGGTAAAGGCGATGCGAAGCACGGTATCTTGCGTTTGTTTGATGGTTTAACAGGAGATTGGCGCGCCATGCGATTGAGTACAGATAGCGAATGTGCTGTTTGTCAGGTTGAAAATTAATAGTTAAGCCCTATTTTCTTTATTAAATTAATTCGATGTTTATTTGTTAGTGGTTTTATTATCCTAACGCCAGTTTAAAAAGCCCCGTGGTATTCGTGGCTAGACTTTATTTTAAGGAGCATTCCATATGAGCGACGTTAAACACGCTAAGTTAATGATCTTGGGTTCTGGCCCTGCTGGATACACGGCTGCTGTGTACGCTGCCCGGGCTAACCTGAACCCAGTGATGATCACTGGTATGCAGATGGGTGGTCAGTTAACAACGACTACTGAAGTGGACAACTGGCCTGGTGACGTACAAGGTGTACAAGGTCCAGAGCTAATGGAACGTATGCGTGCTCATGCGGAGCGTTTTGATACTGAGATCGTGTTCGATCACGTCAATAAAGTAGATCTAGAAAACCGTCCATTCCGCTTAGAAGGCGACAGTGGTGTTTACACTTGTGATGCCTTGATCATTGCAACTGGTGCAAGTGCCCAGTACCTAGGCTTGGAGAGTGAGCAGAAGTTTATGGGCCAAGGGGTATCGGCTTGTGCAACGTGTGATGGATTCTTCTACCGTGGCCAAGACGTTGCCGTTATTGGTGGTGGTAATACGGCGGTTGAAGAAGCGCTTTACCTGTCTAACATTGCTAAATCTGTAACTGTTATTCACCGTCGTGATAAATTCCGTTCTGAAAAGATTCTTGCGGATAAATTGATGGAAAAAGCTGCGAACGGCAACGTTAACATCGAGTGGAACAGCGAGCTAGACGAAGTTCTAGGTGACGGCTCTGGCGTGACAGGCATCCGTATCAAAAACCGTGAATCTGGCGACAAGAAAGAGCTTGCGATTGCTGGTTTGTTCGTAGCGATTGGTCACAAGCCAAACACAGACATCTTTGCCGGCCAGCTTGATATGAAAGACGGCTACTTGACCGTTGAATCTGGTACGCAAGGCAACGCAACTCAAACGAGTGTGAAAGGTGTGTTTGCTGCTGGGGACGTGAGTGATCACATTTACCGTCAAGCGATTACTTCTGCGGGCACTGGTTGTATGGCTGCCTTGGATGCAGAGCGCTACCTAGATGGCCTTGAATAAGATCATTTAGGTATGCCCAATAAAAAAGCCGATTCGTTTGAATCGGCTTTTTTGTTTACGGTAATCCGTAAGATTACTGTGCGTTGTAAGCTTCTACGCCTTCAACTAGGGCTTTGCGTGCTTCGTCTGCACTTGCCCAGCCTTCAACTTTTACCCACTTACCTTTCTCTAGCTTCTTGTAGTTTTCGAAGAAGTGTTCGATCTGATCACGAAGAAGCTGAGGAATGTCAGCTACGTCTTGGATGTGGCCGTATTCTTTGCTTAGTTTTTCATGAGGTACAGCAACCAACTTTGCGTCCATGCCTGCTTCGTCAGACATGTTTAGAACGCCCACTGGACGGCAACGGATAACTGAGCCTGCAACCACTGGGTAAGGCGTAATAACTAGTACGTCAACTGGATCGCCGTCATCAGCTAGGGTGTTGTTAACGTAACCGTAGTTCGCTGGGTAGAACATAGGTGCCGTCATGAAACGGTCAACAATCAAAGCATCAAGGTCTTTGTCCACTTCGTACTTAACTGGGTTAGCTTGTGCTGGAATTTCGATGATGACATTGATGTCGTTCGGGACGTCACGACCCGCTGGGATTTGTTTGAAGCTCATTGTTTATGTCCACTTGTGTTAAGTAATGCGGCCAATTATAGAAGCTCACTAAACTGGATGCTAGTCATCGTAAAGTTTAACGAGAAATATTCGTTATAGAATGCTAAAAAAACAATGATTTTTAACTCAATTGTTCGTTAAGTTATTGCTTTCTTTCTAAATTTAGCTAGTCTTAACATGTGATCAAAATATAGTCGAGAGGACAGAGATGACTAAATCTGAGCTGATTGAAACGCTGATAGACCAGCAGTCACATCTGCCAGTGAAAGATGTTGAGCTTGCGGTTAAGGCAATGCTGGAGCATATGTCAGAAGCGCTGGCCAATGGCGAGCGTATTGAGATACGCGGTTTTGGCAGTTTCTCTCTTCACTATCGTGCGCCTCGCGTTGGTCGAAACCCTAAAACAGGCGAATCTGTTGAATTGGGATCTAAATATGTGCCGCATTTCAAACCAGGTAAGGAGCTACGAGAGTTAGTAAACTCTGATGTAGCAGAAAGCGAGCTGAACTAATTTTTTGTCGAAATTTTAGTGGGTCGTGGGCATAATGGACGTTCAGACTACGCTAGCAGGTATCTTATGCTTAAATGGCTAAAGCGAGCTTTACTGATCATTGTTTTAGCTCTTTTCTTATTTATCGCTATTTTCTTCGCCATCCGAAATGACCAGTTGGTCACGCTAGATTTAGTGTTGTGGCAGGGCCCAGTATTGAGTGTGGCCTTATACATGATATTGGCATTCGCTGTGGGTGTAATACTGGCTTTGCTTGCTTCTAGTGCTCTCCTTTTTCGTTTGGAACAGCGACTTAGAAGATCAAATAAACGTATAGCAAAGCAACAAACTGAGCTAGATGCTCTGCGTAAAGCCTCCCTTTCTACTGAACTGACGGAGCGGGAGTAGTCCCTTGACTGAGTGGGGATTATTCTTAGTCCTATTCCTTGCCTTGTTTATTGGCTGGGTATTGGGTCGTCGGCGCTCACCCAAAGCTCTGAAAGAGGAGCTTAAACAAGTTCCTAGCGATTATTTTCGTGGTCTTAATCACCTTTTGAAAGGGCAGCAGTCAGAGGCGATTGATGCTTTTGTAGACTCTCTTGAGGTCAATTCCGAAACCTTTGATATTCACCTGACCTTGGGGAATTTGTTTCGCAAAAAAGGTGAAATTCAAAAAGCCATTAATATCCATCAAAGTCTTCTTGCTAGGCCAGACCTAAGTGCGCGCGATACGCGTTTGGTGCAGTTAGAGCTTGCCAGTGATTTTATGTCTGCGGGCCTGTTAGATCGTGCCGAGCGATTGCTGCTAAACGTTGCCACCCGCAAGACTGAATTTCAAAAAGAAATTTTGGCGTTATTGGTGGATCTATATGAATTTGAGCAGAGCTGGGACAAGGCGATTAAGATCGCAGAACAGCTTCAACTGGAATTCCCAACTAAGAAACAAGCCCAGCGTCTGGCGCATTTTCATTGTGAGCTGGCCCAAGACGCCGTTAAAGGGGATCGTTGGACGGTCGCCTTTCAAGAGTACAAGGCTGCCATCAGCGCAGACTTAGATTGTGTGCGAGCAACCATCGGCTTGGCGGATGTCTACATTCACCAAGGCCGCTTCCGTGATGCCATCAAAGAACTGAAAGCGGTAGCAGATCAAGATCATGAGTTTTTACCCGTGGTCATAACCAAAATCAAAGAATGTTATCGCAAAGTATGGGGCAGCGGCGGTTACATTAAGTTCTTGCAGGATCAACTGGCCAAGCATCCTTCTGCAACCTTAATTAAGGCTCTGGCAGAGCATTATGCAGAAGATGACAAAGAGTTCGCAGAACAGTTTATAATAGACCAACTAAAGGCTCATCCAACGATTCAAGGATTCCAAGAGCTGATTGATATGCAGCGGGCGGACTCGAAAGGACACGATGAAGAGAACTTAAGTGTTCTCTATGAGCTGATTGAACAATTAATAACATCAAAACCCAAATATCGCTGCCGTCAATGTGGTTTCTCCGGGCATCAGCTGCACTGGCAGTGTCCTAGCTGTAAGAGCTGGGGAAGTGTGAAACCGATTCATGGCCTTGAAGGCGAATAATAGATTTACTGAGGATTATAAATGACCTGCCAATCTCCAATTGTAGTGGCCCTAGATTACCCAACGATAGACCAAGCTACTGCGATGGCAAAACGCTTAGACCCGTCTTTATGTCGTGTGAAAGTCGGTAAAGAGCTTTTTACGAAAGCTGGCCCAGCTGTTTTAGATGAGCTTCATGCTCTAGGCTTTGATGTTTTCCTCGATCTTAAATTTCACGATATTCCTAATACTGTGGCAAATGCGGTATCCGTTGCAGCCAAGTCAGGTGTTTGGATGGTGAACGTTCATGCCAGTGGCGGTCGTCGTATGATGGAGGCTTCTGCGAATGCCTTGGCCCAGATTCAAGACCATAATACCTTGTTGATTGCGGTGACGGTTTTGACCAGCATGGACCAGACTGACTTGGTGGAAGTGGGGATTGATTTGTCTCCTCAAGAGCATGTTATGCGCTTGGCAAAACTGGCCAAGTCTTCAGGCATGGATGGGGTGGTGTGTTCTGCACAAGAGTCTTCCATGTTGTCGCAAAATCTTGGTTCAGACTTTGTGTTAGTGACGCCAGGTATTCGCCCAGCAGGTTCTGCTCAAGGTGATCAGAAGCGCATTATGACACCGGCACAGGCCATGGCGGCAGGGAGCCATTATTTGGTTATTGGTCGTCCTATTACTCAAGCGGAAGATCCGATTCAAGTATTAACTTCTGTGAATCAAGATCTAGGGGTTAGCCTCTGATAGTTGAGGATGCTTGAGGTTGTGATATCTTAAAAGCGAGTCCATTGGGCTCGCTTTTTTGTTGGCAAGGTGCCAGCAGCCTTTAATCGACACAAGGAGTGTGATTATGATTAAGTTTCCATTCGTTAAGCGTTTTCTTGTTGGTTTGGTGTTCCTATTCTCGTTGTCAGCCTATGGGGCGGAGCCGTTAGACATTAATACGGCCACTGCAAAGGAGCTGGAGGTTGTCATGTCGGGGGTTGGTTCGGCAAAAGCGGAAGCGATTATTGCGTACCGGACTGAGAACGGTGACTTTAAAAGTATTGAAGAGCTGGTGAATGTAAAAGGGATTGGCTCAAGTATTTTAGACAGTAACCGTGAAGTGATTACGGTTAAGCCAGCAAACTAGTTAGCTGACTTTGATTCCGTCGACTGCAGAGGTTAGGCCTCTGCAGTCCTTTCTGGGCAGAGTGCTTCGTACGCCTGATTTTGCGTTAGGTATATTTTACCGGTCAAATGAGAGAACAGCTCTGTCCCTTTTAGCTTGTCCATGACTGGTCCTTTTACTTCAGTCAAATGCAGTTTAATGCCCGCAGACTTTAATCGATCATTAATCATTTCTAAGCTTTCTAGGGCGCTAGCATCGATCATATTTACCGCCGTACACATGAGAACCACATGCTCAATGCCTGTATGGCTGGCAACAAGATGTGTTATGCGATCCTCAAGTACACGAGCATTAGCAAAGAATAAACTCTCATCAATGCGTACAGTGATAACTGAAGGCTTGGTTTCTACCTGAAACCGCTGCACATTACGGAAGTGTTCTGTGCCAGGGACACGACCTACCACCGCAATATGTGGGTGGCTGGCATGCCATAGAAACAGTAATAAAGATAACCCAACACCTGTGATGATGCCTGCTTCCACGCCCACCAAGAGCACCATGAAAAAGGTTGCGATTAGGGCGTAAGCGTCCTGCTTGGAATAGCGCCATACATTCAAAAAGCCCTTGAAATCGATGAGCTGAACCACTGCGACTATGATGGTGGCGGCGAGGACGGCCTTGGGCAAAAAGTAAAATGCGCCAGTCAGGAATGACAGTGTCACGAGAATTAATAGGGCAGTGAAAACCCCCGTCATGGGGGTTCGAGCCCCTGCATCAAAACTGACGACAGAGCGTGAAAATCCCCCTGTCACAGGGAAGCCGCCACTGATCGCTGAGCTTAAATTAGCTGCTCCTAGGCCCACTAACTCTTGGTTGGGGTCAATGCTCTGACGGCGCTTTGCGGCAAAGGATTGAGCAACCGATACGGACTCAACAAAGCCTACAATGCTAATCAGCATGGCGGCAGGTAGAAGCTCTCTGGCCAGTTGAAGGTCGATGGGTGGTAACGCAATGGGTGGTAGACCACTGGGTACGGCACCGACAATCTTGACGCCAATTTGATCCAAACTAAACAGCATGACCACAAGTGTTGTACAGATAACCACTAAAACCGGGCCTGCTTTAGAGGCCAGTTGTGCCTGATGTTTACTGAGTCCCAACGCTTGCAGCAAGGGATTCAAATACTTGCGTAACAGGTGAATAGCAGCGATAGAGATTAATCCCAAGATAACGGTTGCCCAGTTCAGGTTGGGAAGTTGGGCGTATAGGCTTTCCACCATTTCTAACAGATTATGGCCCGATGCACTGATTCCTAAAATATGCTTGATCTGTCCTAATGCAATTAAGATAGCGGATGCGCTGATGAAGCCTGAGATAACTGGGTGGCTTAGTAAGTTGGCTAAAAAGCCAAGCTTAAATAAACCTAGTGCGATTAAGAACAGCCCCGAAATCGTTGCCAACAGGATCACCACAGCCAGATATTCAGCGGAGCCAGGCGCAGCAAAACCAAGAGCTACTGTACCTGTCATCATGGACACGACGGCCACCGGCCCCACAGCTAAAGTGCGACTTGAGCCGAATAGCGCATAGGCGATCAGTGGAAGAATGCTGGCATACAAGCCTACTGCTGGCGGCAGCCCTGCGAGCATGGCATATGCGAGGCTCTGGGGGATAAGCATGATGGTGACAATAAGGCTCGCCATCATGTCTGTTTGCATGTCGGAGCGAGTATAGACTTTTAACCAGCTCAGGGCAGGGATCAACCGCTCTAATCGGCTCATGTTTGCCTCTACACCAAGTTAATCGGGGTTTTGATATAGCGGGTGCCATTTTCCTCTTCTGGAGGTAGGTGTCCGGCGCGCATATTTACCTGAACCGATGGCCAAATCAGTTTTGGCATGTTCAAGGTCGCATCTTTAGTTGTACGCATCTGGCAGAATTCTTGTTCTGAAATGCCTTGGTGGATGTGTACGTTGTGGGCTTTCTGTTCAGCGACACTGGTTTCCCATTGGTACTCTTGGCGATTAGGGGCTTTGTAGTCATGGCACATAAACAGGCGTGTGGCATCCGGTAACGCGAAAATCTTTTGAATAGAGCGATACAGTGTCGCAGCGTCCCCGCCTGGGAAATCACAGCGGGCGGTGCCGTAGTCGGGCATGAATAACGTGTCTCCGACAAAGGCCGCATCTCCGATCACATAAGTCACACAGGCTGGGGTGTGCCCTGGGGTGTGCAACACGTTAACCGTGGTATTACCTAATGCTAACTCGTCACCTTCATGAACCAGCTTATCAAACTGTGAGCCATCACGAGCAAACATCGGCTCAGCATTGAGCAGTTTACCGAATGTCGTTTGCACTCTAGTGATGTGATCGCCAATGACAATCTCACCGCCCAATGCTTCTTTTAAATAAGGGGCAGCAGAGAGGTGATCTGCATGAACATGGGTCTCAAGGATCCAAGTTAGAGTAAGCTTTTCTGCTTTGATGTACTCAATGATGGCATCAGCAGATTCTGTATTGGTGCGACCGGAGGCATGATCATAATCTAATACGGAATCTATGATGGCGCATTGGCTTGTTGTCTCGTCGGTGACAACATAAGACACTGTAAAGGTTACTTCATCAAAAAACGCTTTGATATGTGGTTGCTTGTTGGTCATCGTCTTAATCCTTAAAAATGGTTATAAGATTATTCTTTAATGTTATATAAAGGAGTTGTTATTAGCAACCTCTAATGTAGAGTCATTTGTGCTAAGTCAGGTTTTCCTTAGTTTTATTTCTTCTAAATAGCGAGACAGGTGAAAAGACGAAGGCCGGGAAATTTGTTAGCCTATGGGATTATCGATCCAAACAGTGTAGGTCAAATAACGTGGCACAAGAGTTTGAAGTAGTTTCTCAGTATGCACCCGCAGGCGATCAGCCGAAGGCCATTGAAAAGCTTATCCAAGGGGTGGATGCGGGTCTGGCCCATCAAACGTTATTGGGGGTAACCGGGTCTGGTAAGACGTTTACGGTTGCTAATGTTATTGCTGGGGTAAAGCGTCCGACTATTATTATGGCGCACAACAAAACCTTGGCGGCTCAGCTTTACGGTGAGTTTAAAGAGTTCTTCCCTAACAATGCTGTTGAGTACTTTGTTTCCTACTATGACTATTACCAGCCAGAAGCCTATGTGGCTGCATCCGATACCTTTATAGAAAAAGACGCTTCGGTGAATGAGCACATTGAGCAAATGCGTTTGTCTGCGACCAAGGCATTATTGGAGCGAGATGACGTTATTATCGTTGCTACCGTTTCTGCTATTTATGGTTTGGGTGATCCTCAATCTTACCTAAAAATGATGCTTCACCTTGATCGCGGTGAGCGCATTGACCAGCGGGCCGTATTACGCCGTTTGGCGGAGCTGCAATACACGCGCAATGATATGGTATTTGAGCGGGGTAATTACCGCGTTCGGGGCGATATTATCGACGTCTTTCCGGCGGATTCTGAAGACGAAGCCATTCGTATCGAGCTGTTTGATGATGAGATCGATGGCTTATCAGTGATCGATCCTCTGACAAACCGCACTATCCGTAAAGTGCCACGTATCACCATTTACCCTAAAACCCACTATGTTACCCCAAGAGAAACCATCCTGGATGCCATTGAGCGGATCAAGAAAGAGCTTGATGTACGTTTACAACAACTGAAGTCCATGGATAAATTGGTCGAATTGCAACGTTTAGAGCAACGCACCAACTACGATTTAGAAATGATGCAAGAGCTTGGCTACTGCTCAGGGATCGAAAACTATTCCCGTTATCTATCTGGAAGGCCGGAAGGTTCGCCACCGCCTACTTTGTTTGATTATTTGCCAGCGAATGCTTTGTTGGTGATTGATGAATCTCACGTAACCGTGCCGCAAATTGGCGCCATGTACAAAGGGGACCGTTCTCGTAAAGAAAACTTGGTGGAATATGGCTTCCGTCTGCCTTCTGCGTTGGATAATCGTCCTATGCGTTTTGAAGAGTGGGAGCAAATCAAGCCCCAAACCATCTTTGTCTCTGCCACCCCCGGTAAGTATGAAGAAGAACATCAAGACTGGGTGGTGGAGCAGATTGTCCGTCCAACTGGATTGATCGATCCCGAGTTAGAAGTACGACCCGTGGCCACCCAGGTGGACGATTTATTGTCGGAGATTAATATTCGCTTACCGAAAGGTGAGCGGGTCTTGGTCACCACGTTAACCAAACGTATGGCCGAGGATTTGACGGATTACCTCCATGAGCACGGCATTCGCGTACGCTATCTGCATTCTGATATTGATACGGTGGAGCGTGTTGAAATTATCCGGGACCTACGATTAGGGGAATTCGACGTATTGGTGGGGATCAACTTGCTGCGTGAGGGTTTGGATATCCCTGAGGTCAGCTTGGTCGCCATTTTGGATGCGGACAAAGAAGGCTTCCTGCGCTCCGATCGCTCCTTGATTCAGACCATTGGTCGTGCGGCTCGAAATGTAAACGGTAAGGCCATCCTCTATGCAGATCGTATTACAGGCTCCATGCAACGTGCTATGGATGAAACCATTCGCCGCCGTGAAAAGCAGCAAGCCTTTAACGAAGAGCATGGCATTGTTCCCCGTGGCATCACCAAGTCTGTGGAAGACATCATGGAGGGGGCTTACAACCCAGGGGCGGGTGGCCGAAACAAGTCCAAACAAACGCGCAAAGTGGCAGAGAAAGTTCAGGATTACCAAATTGATAATATGGACGATGTGGCGGAAGTCAGAAAGGCCATAGTACAACTACAGAAAGACATGATGGTGGCTTCTGAGAACCTCCAGTTTGAACTGGCAGCGGGATACCGTGATCAGATTCGTGGACTACAGAAAAAGCTTAAAGATGTAGGCGAAGCCATCTAAAGGAGATAGGGATATGGCGCTCACACTTCACAACAGAAACATCATTCGCGTGATCGACAATGGCATCATAGTGAACTGCGTCATCTTAAAAATGTGCTTGAATCATGTGGTGGTCAAGTTTCGAGATAAGCAATACAAAGTACCCTACGGCCTCATTGATGAAGTCATAGGACACGAACTCTTAGTACCAGTCGACTGACTCCAAGTCATTGAAAACAAGGGCAATAAAAAGTTGAGTTTAGTGCTTGAACTCAACACCGCGCTGGGTATAATAGCCAGCACTTTTAGGACTATAGCTCAGTTGGTTAGAGCGCTACCTTGACATGGTAGAGGTCAGCAGTTCGAATCTGCTTAGTCCTACCAAAATTTATACTTACATATCAGTAAGTTACGAAAGCCGAACTCTAGGAAACTAGTGTTCGGCTTTTTTGTTTTTGTCACAGCGTCTGAGTTTTTTGCT
Source organism: Marinomonas vaga (assembly GCF_055388305.1). Classification (NCBI taxonomy): domain Bacteria; kingdom Pseudomonadati; phylum Pseudomonadota; class Gammaproteobacteria; order Oceanospirillales; family Oceanospirillaceae; genus Marinomonas; species Marinomonas vaga. The sequence continues at coordinate 3,746,725 of NZ_AP043903.1, read as the reverse complement.
AGAAAATGATTGAGCGTGTAAATCATATGTATGTACAAGTTTTTTGTAACTTAAAATCAGATTCTTTTTATACCTATAAGACGAGCCAAAGGACTAGCATTTATGACGGTCGCTTGTGACCATTAAGTTTTGAATTAGTTGTCTATACAATTGATTTTGATTACACTGAAATCAAGACCAATGTATGGAGCGCGTTTTCATGACCTCAAGTCCAGTGGCTCAAACCTATTTTGCTGAATTAGCGTGGCTCTCGTCCGGTTGGGCCCGCAATGTCACTTTAAAGGTATGTGGCGGAGTGATTCACTCGGTTACACCAGACAGTCTTTACCAAGAAGGGGCTGTTCGTTTAACGGGGCCGGTGTTGCCGACGATTGCTAATTTGCATTCCCATGCATTTCAGCGGGTTATGGCAGGTATGGCTGAGGTGAACCTGAATCCAAATGACAGCTTTTGGAGCTGGCGCGATCTGATGTACAAGGTGGTGCAAAAACTTACCCCTGACGATGCCCGTGTGATCGCTAAAAAGCTCTACATTGATATGCTGAAAGCGGGCTATAGCCAAGTGGGGGAGTTTCATTATTTGCACCATGATGTGGGTGGTCACGCCTATGGTCAGGTGACTGAAATGGCCCAGCAGCTGATCGCCGCAGGGGGTGAGGCAGGCATCGGTGTTACCCTGTTGCCAGTACTGTATTCCCATTCTGGTTTTGGTGGCCAAGCCCCCAATGAGGGGCAAGCACGTTTTATTCATTCCACAGACAGTTACCTAGCGCTACATCAAGCGAGTGAAACCATGCTTAATGGCTCTGATCGGCATAAATTGGGCATCTGTTTCCATTCATTACGCGCTACAACTCAAGATCAAATAGAACAAGTGTTAGGGGCCTTGGATTCTCAAAAAGTCGTTCATATCCACATTGCTGAGCAGCAAAAAGAAGTGCAAGACTGCTTGGCTTGGAGTGGTCAACGTCCTGTGGAATGGCTTCACAATCATATAGGCTTAGATTCCCGCTGGTGTCTTGTTCACGCGACCCATTTAAACGATGGGGAACTTAATGCCATTGCCAGTAGCAAAGCCGTAGCAGGTCTTTGTCCCACTACGGAGGCTAACCTTGGGGATGGCATTTTTCCTGGAGTGGACTTTGAGAACCTTGGTGGTATTTGGGGCGTTGGCTCCGATAGTCATGTGAGCGTCTCTCTGGTCGAAGAATTAAGAACGTTTGAATACGGTCAGCGTCTTCGTGATCAGCAACGTAATCGACTCTATCGAGGGGATCAAACGTCTGTGGGGGATAATTTATTCCAACAGGCATTGCTTGGGGGCAATCAAGCCTGCGATGTGGCACTCGGACTTGCTGCTGGAAATAGAGCCGATTTTATGGTGCTAGGGGAGCATCCGTTTCTTCAGCTTGAGCAACCACAAGATGTGTTGAATCGCTGGTTATTTGCCACCAATGAAAACCTCATTAAAGATGTGTTTGTGGCAGGGCAACAAGTGATTAAAGACTTCCGTCACGCGAGTGATGAGCAGAGTAGTCGAGAATTTGCACAGGTGATTAAAAAGGTCGTCTACGATGCCTAGTATTAAACCGTGGTTTACCATTCTTGAGCCCGATGAGTATCTTTGTATGCCATGGAAAAATGGCCTTGGGGAAACCCTCGAGATTCATAAACATGAGGATGATCAAGGGCTGCGTTATCGAATCAGCCAAGCCGCAGTGACCGATGATGGGCGCTTCTCTGACTTTAGTGGTTTGCAGCGAACCCTGCTATTGCTTCGCGGTCAAGGCATGACTTTAACGCTTCAGGAAGGATCAAGTGTGACCCAGCATGAGCTGTTGCAGCCCCTTGATCAGGCAAGTTTTGATGGGGGCACATTAACGGACGCTCGACTCCACGGAGGTCCTATCGATGACTTAAATATCATGGTAAGAGCCAATGACACCCTAGCAAATGTGCTGTCCATGACAGCTCCAGAGATATGCCCAATCCTGTCAGAAGCCGCTTTGCTATGCGGTTTCTATGCCTTAGAGACAGCGACTTTTGCCGTGACAGGCGATATGACTCCGTCCTTTGTTAGTGTGCCTAAAGGTGGTTTTATAGAGTTCCACGGGGCTAGTCCAGTACAACTTAATAGTGGCCGAGGGGCTTGGATTATGATTGAAAAAGGTAGATTGGATTCAAGGACGTAAAACAAGCTTAAACTGGTGTTAAAACGCCCCGATGTACTTCTCTTAAAATGAGTTAAGACATCGGGGCGTTTTGTTTTAGCCGTCTTGATTGATCTTTTTAATGATATCTTGCAGTGCTTGCTCTGCTTGATCATTGTCTACTTGGCAGGTGCCAGCGTTCATGTGGCCGCCACCGCCATACTCTAAGCACAGCTCGCCCACATTGGTATTCGATGAACGGTTTAGGATGGATTTACCCACTGCAAATACGGTGTTCTGCTGCTTCAATCCCCACATCTTATGGATGGAAATATTGCAGTCTGGGTACAGGGCGTAAATAACAAAGCGGTTTGTGGTGTAGATGGTCTCTTCGTTAAGTAGATCCAGTACCACTAGGTTGTCATATACCGTTGCACAGCGCTGGATTTGCTCTTTGGCCTTGGCGTCATGTTCCAGGTACAGGTCCACTCGCTCTTTCACATCCTCAAGCGCTAGGATTTGATCAATAGTGTGATTTTTACAGTAATCAATTAACTGCATCATCAACTGGTAGTTGGAGATACGAAATTCACGGAAGCGTCCAAGTCCAGTGCGAGCATCCATAATAAAGTTAAGTAGTACCCAGCCAGTTGGGTTAAGGACTTCGTCTTCGTTAAATTGCGCGGAATCACCTTTATCAACGGCATCCATCATGTCGGTGGAAATTCCGGGAAATTTTTCCTGACCGCCATAGTAGTCATAGACGACTCGAGCAGCGGAAGGCGCTTTAGCATCAATAATATGGTTTTCGATATTGCTGTCGTTGCGGACGGTCTCACTTAAATGATGGTCGAAGGCAAGATGGCAGCCCGGCACATAAGGAAGGTTAGTGGTGATGTCATTGGCATTGATCTCAACTTTACCGTCTTGCATGTCCTTAGGGTGAACAAACAAGATGTCATCAATCAGATCCAAGTCCTTTAATAAAACGGCACAAACTAAGCCATCAAAGTCACTGCGGGTCACTAATCTGAATTTTTCGTTACTCATAATTTGGTCTCATCCAACGCTTCATGTGTTAGTTATGAGATTGAGTGTACCAGTACTCGCCTGTTAATGAATTGAGATAAGTGCAACAGTTTGTTAATTGGGTGTGACTAAGGCAAAACCTGCAATGCTTAATGATCCTTAGGCCCCTATGAAAGACAAGGGTACCTGATTGTTTTTTATTAGGATTTAAAGGATGGGCATGACGAATGCCAGATTTTGAACTAATGTATTTATGGAAAAGTGCGATGATGTTTGACTTCATGGGCTGCTCTCTATTTATACAGACCAATTTACTCCATAGGCTGGTTGTATAAATAGAGACCAGCCCAGTAAGAAATGGCAATGTTACTGTGAGGAAGTGTAAAAATTATCTGGGGTTATGTAGTAATTGCTTCTGCGTTATTCCTGTTTGAAATCAATCTACTATAGAATATAGCTAGCATGAACATACTAACTGTTTTATGGTTTGTTTACAGTGTGCAAATTTTGTGGCTGCATGCTCTGGATAAGTTTGATCATAAGTGGACAACTTGCTCGAGTGTGTTTTTGTCTCAGATAAATACTATTTGCAACAGTGATCTTTCATAAGGAAAGCAAATGTTCAAATCTTCTCTTATCCATCTTTTTGCAGTGGCTGTAGCGGGCACATTGGCTTGGTCAGGCTTTATGTGGGAAGCCTTTGCCATTCTAACCTTGTCTGGAATCTTGCTGATTTTTCTTGCTCGCCCCAAATCTCATCAAGAAACCCAAACCAACGATAATCCGTTATCTGATAGCAATGATCATGCCTCTGACTCACCCAAAGAGTCCACACTAGGTCAGGTTAATCATTTATTTAATGAAGAATTAGTACCACTGTTAGATGTCTGCAGTGACGACTTAGGTAACGTGTTGTCCACTCAAAAAAGTGCGGTGGACCTCTTGAGCCGAGCTTTTGAAGAAACCCATCAGCTTATCCAGCAGCAGTCCACCTGTATCCGTGCTTTGATTGAGGACACCAGTGATGGCAGTGGAGAGCATTACAGTGATGTGATGCGACGTTTTGCTGGACAAACCGCAACGACTTTAGACAAGTTCATTGGAAGTACTGTGGAAATGTCTGCTGCGTCCATGGAGCTGCTTAATCAGGTTAATCTAATTCACGATGAGATGCCTGAAATTACCAAAGCTTTAAAAGACATTGATGACATTGCGGATCAAACTAACTTATTGGCATTAAACGCTGCAATCGAAGCAGCCCGTGCTGGGGAAGCGGGTCGTGGCTTTGCGGTTGTGGCGGATGAAGTACGCTCTCTTTCAAATCGATCCTCTGGGTTTAGTGATGCCATCCAGGCGCGATTGCAGAAAATGCAGAACCAAGTAGGTGATTTGACTCGCTCCATGGAAAAACTAGCAGCTCATGATGTGACTTACATCATGGAATCGAAAAAATCCATGAATTCAGCTTTGGAACACATAGTAGAAAAAGCCGTGGCGGATAGCCAAGTAACGGCTGAGTTGGATGTATTGTCTGGCAAGTTAGAAACGTCTATCCATGATGCAACTCGTGGGTTGCAATTCGATGATATCAATGGGCAGAACTTGCAATACACCATAGATACTTTGGAATTCATTGCCGAACAGGTACAAAGTCTTAAAGACCATAGTGTTGACGATATTGAAGCCGTGTTAAAAGAAAAGCTCGAATCGATAAAACAACGCAGTTTGCAAAAGCATAACCCTGTATCGCAACAAGATATTGAAAGTGGAGATATCGACCTTTTCTGAGCAGTATAAGAGGATCCAGCATGTCCCAATCTAGTGTTATTACCATCCCAGAGCGATTTGATTTTGGTACCCACAAATGGTTTACCGAAACCTATGACAAAGCTTTGTCTGCTAACGTTAAAGAGATCGTTTTAGATTTTTCCCGCGTGAACTACGTTGATTCTTCTGCGTTAGGCATGATGGTGCTTTTGCACCGCAAAATGACAGCCCAAAATTGCAAAGGCACTATTCGCAATCTAGGAGGTACGGCAAAAGATATTCTTGATATGGCGAACTTCTCGACTCTTTATCGTTATGAATAATGTACCGCGGGTTTTATTACTCGAAGACAATTCCACTACTAGGGTGCTAATTGCCAGTGCCATGAAAGCCCATGGCGTGGAAGTGATTACAGCGACGAGCCTGAAGGAAGTTGAAGCCTACATCGATGATGATTCCATCGATTTGTACCTTATGGATATCAATTTGCCAGACGGTATGTCTTCCGCCTATGTGCCGCGGATCGTATCCCAGAGGCCTTTGATCCCTGTGTTAATGATGACTGCGGATCAAGATTATTCTCAAGTGGCGAACTTCTTTAAAGCGGGCGTAAAAGATTTTATTACTAAACCGATTAACCCCTCTTTATTGGTCGCAAAGGTGTTTAGTTTTCTTCGCAATGCAGATGACAAGCGAGCATTACTCGCAGCGAAGGAAACCTATCAGAAAATTTCCGACGAGAAAGCCCAAGAAGAAGAGTTGGCTTTTCATGTCTATGACTACATCCTAAAAACCCATGCTCACAATATTACCGGGGTCAATGTCGCAAACCGTTCCAGTGGTAAATTTTGTGGCGACATTTTATTGAGTGCTAAGGCTCCCAACGGCAACTTAATCATCATGTTGGCGGACGCCACAGGACATGGCATGGCGGCAGCCTTGACCATCTATCCTATTGTCACCACCTTCAGTGCCATGGTATCGAAAGGTTTATCCCTAGGAGCCATTTTACTAGAGCTAAGTGAAAAACACTCTCAGTCCATTCCAAATAACCGTTTTGTAGCGTCTATTTTTATCGAAATTAGTCCTGCAACGAACACCATTAAATTTTGGAATGGAGGCATGCCTAAAATATTAGCGTTTGATGAGAATCGTCAGCAGATTGAACAAATCGCTTCTAAAAATATGGCCATCGGGATTTTACCGACAGACATGGTGAGCACTCAGCTAGAAACCTACCACTTAGATTCAGTGAAGCATTTATGCTTTTTTAGTGATGGATTGATCGAGAACAAAATCCGAGATGGCGCAGGATTAACCTTTGATCAGTGTTATGACATTATTGCTGAACAGTTTGATGACCCAGCTGGTGCGGTAGAAACCATGCTAGCCTTGGAAGATCTAAGCACTATTTCAGAAAGTGATATGGACGATATGACCATTTGCCATATCGACATTCAGAATACCGTTCAGGCCCTGAGAGAAGAGTCTAATTATAGGGCTTCCATACCTGGTCAATTCGAGTTTAATTTCAAGTTACAAGGGCATTCACTGACAAACGAACGCTTACCATTTAGTGTCTCTGAAATGCTCGAAGGGTACGGCTTTAAAAAAGAGTTTTGTCAGCGAGTATTCACAGTCACGACAGAGCTGTATACCAATGCTGTCGATCATGGGGTGTTCAATATTGACTCAGCCCTAAAATCACAGAATTTCATCGAATATATTGATGCCCGTTCCAAAGCCATGGAACAACTGTCAGATGATCAATTCGTTATCGTTGGCATTCGATGGGAATCGGAAGGGCAAAAATTACATATTAACGTTGCGGACTCGGGAGTCGGTTATCGTCCTCATGAGTTGGAGGATGATCAAGATATGACTAAGGCGTATGGGCGTGGTCTGGCCTTGGTTAAATCCTTTTCGGAAACGTTTAATTATGATCCAAACACAAATTCAACCCACATTGCTTTAATTTACTAGGGGATACAAATGAGCAAGAAGTTACTAATCGTCGACGACTCACCATCTGTACGCCAGATGGTAGAAATGACGCTAAAAAGTGCAGGATACACAGTGAAAGCGGCTAAAGATGGCCAAGAAGCTTTGGGTTTTTGTCGTGTCGAGCGTTTTGATTTTGTTCTTACAGACCAAAACATGCCAAATATGGACGGTATTACCCTAATTAAATCTCTCAGAGCGATGACGGCCTATGCTCGTGTCCCATTAATTGTACTGACAACAGAAGCCAGTGATGCCATGAAACAACAAGGCAAGGCTGCTGGAGCAACAGGTTGGATGGTCAAACCGTTTGATCCTAAGAAACTACTCGACGTTGTAGCAAAAGTACTGGGATAGAAACTGAACGTTTACGTGGGTTGGGATAGTGTATGGATGAGCTAAGTCAATTTAATGAAGTGTTTTTTGAGGAAGCTCAAGAGCACTTAGAAACAATGGAAACGCTGCTGCTGGCTTTCGATATCGATGCACCGGATATCGAAGAGTTGAATAGTGTGTTTCGCGCGGCGCATTCCATTAAAGGTGGTAGTGGCATCTTTGGGTTTACTGCTATGACTGGTTTAACCCACGTAATGGAAAATATGCTGGACTCAGCACGTAACAGTGAACTGGCACTGACCAGTGAATTGATTACGGTGCTGCTGGAAACCACAGACGTATTGAAAGATATTCTCGACCGTTATCGTGGAGAAGAAGAGATTGACTGGGAGGCAGTAAAGTCCGCCGAAGCCACCATTGAAGCCGCTCATTTACAAGCCACTGCTGATCAGAGTGGTGTCCGTGAAGCAAATTCAGAGCCCGTTCAAGAAAGTCAGACAGATGAAGATGATGGCTTTGGCTTCTTCACTGAAGAGCCTGAAGACTCAAATGACGATGATGGATTTGGTTTCTTTGATGCTCAGGAGACGTCATCAGAAGACGAAGGCTTTGGGCTGTTTGAAACAGAAAAACCCGCAGAAGACTTTGGCTTTTTTGATGACGCTTTAAATGAAAAATTGGAAAAAGAAGCGGCCGAAGAAGATCAAGGTTTTGGTTTTTTTGAAGCGGTTGACCAGCCTGCAAATACTGAGACAACTCCAAGTGAGAATGCCTCAAAGCCTACTGAACCCGTAACGCCTTCAGCTCCTGAGTCCCCTCAAAAGCCTGTCCCCTCAGCGCCTACTAAAAAAGCGCCCGCTAAAACAACGGGTGAATCTAAAACAGAAGCCACTAGTATCCGGGTAGAAACCAATAAAATAGACAAATTGGTTAACTTGGTGGGTGAGTTAGTCATTACCCAGTCGATGCTCAATCTGATCGGTAACGAAGTACAAGACAGTATTGTTGAAAAAATGCAGTCCGCTTTGGTTGAGCTCGAGCGTAACACTCGGGAGATTCAAGAAGCGGTAATGTCTGTGCGGATGTTGCCCATCTCGTTTGTTTTTAATCGCTTTCCTCGTCTAGTGCGTGACCTATCAGTGAAATTGGAGAAAAAGATTGAGCTGGTGATCGAAGGTGGTTCAACTGAGATCGACAAAAACCTTGTGGAGAAAATTTCCGATCCGTTAACACACTTAATTCGAAACAGTATTGATCACGGTATCGAAATGCCCGACGTACGTCGTGCCAATGGCAAAGATGAAACCGGTATCGTGAAATTAAGTGCCGCTCAAAAAGGTGGTGAAATTGTTATTTCCATCACTGATGACGGTGCGGGTCTTAACCGTGAGCGAATTCTTAACAAAGCCTTAGAAAAAGGCATTTCTTTGCCCGATCCTCTTACCGATGAAGCGATCTGGCTATTGATATTCTCCCCAGGCTTTTCGACCGCAGCAGAGGTCACGGATGTCTCTGGACGCGGTGTTGGCATGGATGTGGTAAGGCGAAATATTGAGTCTCTGGGCGGTCGAGTCACAATCAGTTCCACCCAAGGTAAAGGTGCGGAGTTTAAGATCAACTTGCCACTCACTCTAGCCATATTGGATGGCATGTGTGTGGAAAGCAGTGACCAAATTTTCGTGGTACCGTTAGTCAATATTGTTGAGAGTATCCAGCCCTCAAAAGACCAAATTAAAATCATCAAAAACCGTCCATTATTGTGGGTTCGAGATGAGTACTGGCCTCTAGTGGATGTCGGCAAAACCTTATGTGGTAGTGATTCGTCTTATAATATTGAACAGGGCATCGTTGTCCTTGTTGAAACAGCTAAAACCCGCTTCGGTTTGATGGTTGATAATCTTGTCGGACAGCAGCAGGTGGTGATTAAGAGCCTAGAACGACACTATAGACGAGTGGAAGGTGTCGCGGGTGCAACTATTATGGGTGATGGCAGTGTGGCACTCATATTGGATGTGGATTCACTCACTCAATTTATTCATTCAGATGTTAAGGGAGAGCTTTCTCATGTCAGTAACTCAGCAGGCTAACGTGAGCACCATGCCCGCCAAAGAATTTCTTACGTTTGTGTTAGGGGATGAGACCTATGCCCTAGACATCATGACGGTGAAAGAAATTCGCGGTTATGAGATCGCCACCAAGATCGCAAATGCCCCAAGTTACATAAAAGGTGTCATTAACTTGAGGGGGGACATTGTTCCTATCATCGATTTACGTATTAAATTCGGTATCGGTGAAGCCACTTACAATGAGTGGACCATTGTCATCATGTTAAATGTAAAAGATCGCATCGTTGGCATTGTCGTTGACGGCGTCTCAGATGTAATGAATCTTGAAGAAGATGACATCAAGCCCGCTCCAGAATTTGGCGTAGCGTTTGATAGCCGATACTTACATGGTTTAGCAGCCATAGAGGATTTGATGGTGATTATTGTTGATATTGAAGAGCTTATTTCAAGTGACGAGCTTGGGCTTTTTGATACGGCAGCGGTTTAGTAGCGCAGCCCAAAGGGAGAGTTTGCGACAATGCTTAAAAATTTAAATCTACCTGTTAAGTTTTTGATCTTAGGGGTGTTGGTCATTATTTCCGTCGGTTTGCCGAGCAAACTACTGTACGACGTAGAGAAAGGCCTAGTTGATGTATCCTATCAAGAGTTGATGGGGGTGAAGCCTTTAAATGATGTGACTTTACTTGTGCAGTCTTTGCAAGCTCATCGATCCTTGTCGTCTTCTTACCTTGATGCATCAGGCTCTGGTGCAGACTTAGCCGTCGCGACCGCCTCGGTACAACAATCTTTCCAAGCATTACAGCCAGCTTTAATGTCCATGTATCCGGATTCCGGAATGCATGAGCACTTTGAAAACAGTAAAAACGCTTTTGGTAAGCTTTTGGCTCGTGTGCAAGGATTTGGCTTAACACCTTCAAGATCCTATCAGCTCCATACCGCCATCATTGATGAGCTTATGTCAGAAGTGATGCCGCACATTATGGAAGGGTCAGGGTTAAGTTATGATCCTGCTGCTGAAACTTACCATTTGATCATTGCCAACTATGAAGGGGTGCCGTTTGTCATAGAGGGCGTGCAGAACTTAAAAGGCATCGTCAATGGTTATGCTGATAGCTCTCTAATAGAACTGACTGGCCCTCTACGTGATGTGCATCACAATTTAGAAGCAGCGTTTGAAGCCAGTGGGGATGAGCGTGTTCAAACACAACTGAATACACTCGAAAGTCTGCAAGCCACCCTTAAAAATTTGATTACGCCAATTGTGACAGGCTCCATCAGCCAAGGTGATGTAGCATCGATTAATGCTCAATTAAACCAAGTGTCACAAGAATTGCTCGCACTGATGCAAGGCAATGGTGTTTTGCTACAAGAGCTACTTGAGACCCGAGTTTCTGTGGCTGAACAGCAGTTGAAAACCCATATCGGTATTGTGGTTGCGGTGGTTTTGTTAGCTATTTTGCTAAGCATTTTAGTCATTAAGGTGATTAACGGTGCTTTGAGATCTCAATTAGCTGCCATCAAGAGTATCTCCGAGGGTAAACTGGAATTGAGTTTAGATACTCACCGTCGAGATGAATTCGGTCTTGTTAACAAAGGGCTTGCGGACATGGCCAAGCGCCTACATACCGCGAAAGAACAGGCTGATGCTCAGCAGGCTGATATTGCCAGCACCTTACTGGAGTCCACACGAATCCAAGAAGCTCTAAAAGCAACTTCTACAAACGTGATGATTGCTGATGCAGACCGCAATATTTTGTTTATGAACAAATCTGTGGTTACCATGCTGCGCAGAGTAGAGAATGAGCTTCGTCAAGCTCTGCCGCACTTTGCTGTTGATAAAGTCATCGGCAGTAACATGGATATTTTCCACAAGAACCCCTCTCACCAGAAGCATTTGTTAGAGGCTTTAAAGCGCCCTTATCAAAGCAATATTGTGGTGGGCAACTTGCACTTCCGCTTAACCGCTAATCCAATTTTTGATGGCAATGGTGAGCGTATCGGCTCCGTCGTAGAGTGGTTGGACCGTACCGCCGAAGTCCAAGCTGAAAAAGAAATCGGACATTTGGTGAACGAAGCGGCAGCCGGTAATTTTACCCTTCGTGTCAAAGAAGACGACAAAAAAGACTTCATGCTGTTTATGGCTCAGTCTTTAAATCAGCTGATGACCACGGCAGATGAAGGTCTTGCGGATGTGTCGCGAGTCTTGATGGCCCTAGCGGATGGTAACCTAAGCGAGCGGATTACCAACGAATACCAAGGTCAGTTTGATAGCCTAAAACGTTACTGTAACGATACCAGTGAAAATCTTGCCACCATGATCGGCCAGATTCGCAGTGCAGCAGAAACCATCAACATTGCTGCGGCAGAGATTGCCCAAGGTAACGCTGATCTATCTAGCCGAACAGAAACTCAAGCGTCTAGCCTGCAAGAAACTGCCTCAAGCATGGAGCAAATGACCAGCACAGTGCGTTTGAATGCTGACAATGCAGACGAGGCGAACAAACTGGCGTCTCAAGCGTCAGGTGTCGCAACAGAAGGGGGGGAGTTAATTTCCCAAGTTGTTACGACCATGGCGTCTATTAATGATTCATCCAGAAAGATTTCTGACATCATTGGTGTGATTGATGGCATTGCCTTCCAGACCAACATCCTTGCTCTGAATGCTGCGGTAGAAGCGGCTCGAGCTGGTGAGCAAGGTCGTGGCTTCGCGGTGGTTGCGTCAGAAGTACGAACCTTGGCACAACGCTCAGCCAATGCGGCGAAAGACATCAAGGATCTGATTTCTGACTCTGTGAGTAAGATTGAAGATGGGAATGCCTTGGTGAATCAGTCAGGGGAAACCATGGGACAGATTGTTGAGGCGATTAAACGCGTTAACATGATCATGTCTGAAATTGCTGCAGCTTCCTCACAACAGGCCTCTGGCATTGATGAGATTAATCATGCAGTGACGCAGATGGATGAGATGACTCAACAGAATGCGGCCTTGGTGGAAGAGGCCGCAGCCTCTGCAGAAAGCATGCGTACCCAAGCGTCTGCCCTAGAAAACCAAGTGTCAAAATTCATTTTGGATGCGAACCATTCCACGAGTATTCCGACCTTAGAGCATATTGCCAAAGCGTCGCCTAAGCCCGTTCATACGCAAGTGAAGCCGAAAGCTTCCGTCGCAAAACCGGCTAAGCCTTCAGAACCGAAGGGCGCCTCATCCCAAGGGGATGATGGCGAGTGGGAGGAGTTCTAAACTGAATGGATAGAGAGTTTCCCTATACTCAAGCTGATTTTAATAAGGTTCGAGCCTTTTTATTACAGCTTACTGGCATCAAACTGGCCGACAGCAAGGACTCTCTAGTCTACAGTCGTTTGGTGCCACGTTTGCGCAAATTGAAGCTGAATTCCATAGGGCAATACATTGATTACTTAGGTAAACATCCCGACGAAGAAGAGCACTTTATAAATTGTCTCACGACAAATTTAACGTCCTTCTTCAGGGAGCCTCACCACTTTGAAATCTTGTCTGATTTTATTGCCAGTGGGGAGCGGGTGGAACGTGTCTGGTGCGCCGCCTCCAGTACGGGTGAAGAACCTTACTCGATTGCTATGACCTTGGTGTCTGCTGCGGGCAGCTTTGAAGACGCAGCCCACGTCATTGCATCAGATATTGACAGCAATGTATTGCGCCATGCCAGTGATGGGATTTACCCCCTCGATAAAATCGATACCTTAGAGCAGAAAAAAATCTTTTTTATGCGTGGTAAGGGGAGCAATATAGGTAAAGCTAGAGTGCGGCCAGAACTCAGAAAGCTACTTGAGTTTCAGCGTATTAATTTATTTGATGAAGAGTACCCAGTTAAAGCGGGGTTGGACGTTATCTTCTGTCGCAACGTGATGATTTATTTTGATAAGAGTAATCAAGAGAAGATCTTACTAAAGTTGCTTAGCAAGTTACGCCCAGGTGGCCTTTATATTGCGGGGCATTCGGAAAACTTTTCTCAATTCCCGCACCTCATTAAACCGATTGGTCGGACGGCCTATATTAAGTTGTAAGGTATAAGCATGGCAATTAGCGCAGAGGCGCAAGAGCATTTTGCTACCCACAAGTTTTTTGATAGCCGATTCAAATCCGCCGCAGTAAAAGTATTGCCGGGAGAGTATTACGCAACCAAGGATGACCTAATGATCACCACTTTATTGGGCTCCTGTATTGCAGTGTGCTTATACGATCCCAAACATAAAGTAGGCGGTATGAATCATTTCTTGTTACCTGAAGGAGGGGACGGAGGAGATCTGTTGTCTACCTCAGGTCGCTATGGTGTGTATGCCATGGAGCTTTTGATTAACCATATTGTTAAGCTGGGTGGCGCTCGAAAACACCTTCGTGCAAAGGTATTTGGTGGTGGAAACGTCATAAAGTCCATGACCCACAGTAAAGTGGGGGACCAAAACGTGACCTTTATAATGGGGTTCCTTAAAAATGAAGGAATCCCGATTGATGCAGAAGATGTGCTAGATATTTATCCTCGTAAAGTGAACTTTTTTCCCTTCAGTGGGCGAGTGATGATGAAAAAACTGACTAGCCATTATGACCATGAGCTGATCGATAAAGAGATCAAGCTGCGTAAAGTGGTCACCCAACACAAGACTGAATCAGGTGATGTTGACCTGTTCTAGTAGGTGGATTGTATGTCGAATTCTAAAATAAAAGTCCTGATCGTAGATGACTCTGAACTCATTCGTACTATTTTGACTGAGGTGATTAGCTCTGATCCAAGCCTGCAAGTGGTGGGAGCCGCTTGTGATGCATTTGAAGCCCGCGCGATGGTGAACGAGCTTAAACCGGACGTTATTACACTGGATGTGGAAATGCCAAAGGTTGATGGCCTGCGCTTTCTTGAAGTCTTGATGAAAGCGCGTCCCACCCCGGTCATTATGATCTCCACTTTAACCCAGGTGAATGCAGATACCACTTTGCGCGCCTTGGAATTGGGAGCGGTAGATTATGTTGCCAAGCCCTCAATTAATGAAAGTCGTCTCTTCAAGCAATACGCCCAGACCATTATTCGTAAGGTTAAGCAGGCTGCTGCTTGCCGAGTGATCCCTGCGGTTCCTGATGCCGCAAAACCCATTCGATCAGCTCCCATTAAAGCGAATCGAGTCCTTGCCATTGGTGCCTCTACGGGGGGAACGGAAGCGATTCGTAGCGTCATGCAGCAAATCCCACCGGAAAACTTTGCCGTTGTGATTGTACAGCACATGCCAGCGGGATTTACTACCACCTATGCAGAGCGCTTAAACCGCACCACAGGGTTCCATGTCATTGAGGCCAAAGGTGGTGAGGTGGTAAAGCCGGGAACAGCTTATTTGGCCCCTGGTGATTACCATCTTAAGGTTATCCGTAAAGGGAACCAGCTGGTGACGCAGGTATTTAAAGACGAAAAAGTCTCCGGCCACCGCCCATCGGTAGATGTTTTATTTGACTCTGTTGCCGAGGAAGTGGGTAAACATGCTCTGGCGACACTCCTCACAGGTATGGGTAAAGACGGAGCTACGGGGCTGAAAAATATCCATGACAAAGGGGCAATCACGGTGGCCCAAGATGAGGAAACTTGTGTGGTGTTCGGTATGCCGAAAGAAGCCATCAGCCTAGGGGCCGTGACTAAGGTTGCCCCACTCAATAAAGTCGGTGAAGCACTGATTGCTTCATTACTGCCTCAACGGTAAGTTTAATCACTCGCCCTGCGTTTTTCTATGAACGGGGGCTGTTCTCTTGATGGATCAGTCAATTCATGCAACACCATTCACCAAGCGACCAATACCAGTCTTTGGTCGCCCAGCAAACTATTGTGTTTGATACGACACAACAGCCTGCATTACAAGCACTAGATACACTCTGGCAAACCCTGCAAACTCCCAAGCGCAAACGCCGTAATGATTTGGCCCGAGGGATTTACCTATGGGGTAATGTGGGAAGGGGTAAAACCCTATTGATGGATTTGTTCTATGAAGCCTTGCCAGAGGGCATTGCCATACGTCAGCATTTTCACCATTTTATGGCAGCCTTACACAGGGAGCTCAATACGACTTTTGGTGTGGCAGATCCAGTAAAAAAGATTGCTCAACGCATGGCCGCCCAAACCCGTGTCCTGTGTTTTGATGAGTTTTTTGTGTCGGACATAGCGGATGCTATGTTGCTCCAGAACATGACCCAAGCCCTGTTCGAAGAAGGGGTGTATTTGGTTGCTACGTCAAATATTGCGATTCAGGACCTGTTTCAAAGCCAGTTGCAAAAAGACCGTTTTGCTCCCGCCATTGCTTTATTAGATCGGCATCTTCAAGCCTATAATCTGAATGGAGAGGTGGATTATCGGTACCGTTTACCCCTTGACCAACCAAGATATTTTACCGCTTATTCCGATCTTACTAAGTATGTTGAACAAGCCTTTCGACTAGTAGAGCGGCCTTCAAAAGTGACCCTAAATGGACGCCCATTGCCTGTAAAAGTTGAAGCTGATCAGGTGCTTTGGTGTCACTTCTCTGATCTATGCGAAAGCCCCAAGTCCACCCAAGATTTTATAACCTTGGCTCAAGACTATAAGGTGATTATCGTCAGTGATATACCGGAGTTAAGTAATCAACCTTATGAGCGCATCAAGGCAAGGGGAACGGAAGATGGGGCAATCGGTTCCGGTGCAACCGGTGACCGCATCGTCGAGCTGGGTGTCAACGATGACGCAGTCCGACGTTTTATCGCATTGGTTGACGAATGTTACGACCAAGGCGTCGCCATGGTATTTCACGCTGCAGTGCCTTTAGAGCATCTCTACACGAACGGATCTTTAACGTTTGAGTTTCGTCGTACCCAAAGTCGAATCACCGAGATGCAAACGACCCATTACTTGGAACAAGTGGACACCATTATAAGTTAAGCGTTTGTTTAACTAAGTGTAAAACATTCCGGATTTTTTAAAGTATTCTAGATTGCGATAGTGGTGTGATATCACTATCGCAAACTAGGAGTAATCATGGACATCGTTGGTCACCTAATTAACGGCAAAATAGATGCTAGCGCTTCTCGCCTTCAAGACGTATATAACCCAGCGACTGGGACTGTCAGTAAACAGGTAGCCATTGCTTCAAAGGCAACCGTGGAGGAGGCGATCGCTTGCGCCCAAGCCGCTTACCCTGAATGGCGTAATACTCCTGCCATTAAACGCGCACGTATCCTATTTAAATACAAAGAATTACTCGAACGTCATGCGGACAAGATTACCGCCATGATAGGTGCGGAGCATGGCAAGATATGCCATGACGCGGCAGGTGAACTGCAGCGAGGTATAGAAAACGTTGAATACGCTTGTGGCGCACCGGAGCTTTTAAAAGGGGAGTTCAGTAAAAATGCGGGACCAGCCATCGATTCATGGAGTGAGTTCCAACCTTTAGGCGTTGTGGCTGGCATTACACCTTTTAACTTTCCCGCTATGGTGCCTTTGTGGATGTTCCCAATGGCCATTGCCTGTGGTAACACCTTTGTATTAAAACCCTCAGAGCGCGATCCAAGTACCGCATTGTTCATCGCTGAATTGCTACAAGAAGCCGGATTACCGAATGGCGTCATGAACGTAGTCAATGGTGACAAAGAAGCCGTTGATACTTTACTGACGGACAAACGTGTTAAAGCGGTGAGCTTTGTTGGTTCCACTCCCATCGCGGAGTACATTTACACCACTGCGAGTGCCAATGGTAAGCGCTGTCAGGCTCTAGGTGGGGCGAAAAACCATGCTATCGTAATGCCGGATGCAGACATGGAAAACACGGTTAATCAATTGTTGGGGGCTGCCTTTGGGTCCTCTGGTGAGCGTTGTATGGCACTGTCTGTGGCAGTCACTGTCGGTAAAGAAGCTGGCGACAAGTTGATCGCGCAAATGCGTGAGGCCATGGACACTCTAAAAGTGGGTGAGTGTTCGGATGCGTCCAATGACTTTGGTCCTGTGATCACAAAAGAACATAAAGAAAAAGTGGTTGGCTTTATCAACAGTGCCGAAGCACAAGGTGCAACGGTTGTGGTGGATGGTCGTAATCCACAGGTCGCAGGTTATGAAAATGGCTTCTTTGTTGGCGCTACCTTAATCGATAATGTGACCAAGGATATGGACAGTTACCAGCAGGAGATCTTTGGACCGGTGCTACAGGTTATTCGTGCTGAGACCATGGAAGAGGCGATGCAGCTCATTAATGATCATGAATATGGTAACGGTACTTGTATCTTTACTCGCGATGGGGAAGCAGCGCGTTATTTTTCTGATCATATTGAAGTGGGCATGGTAGGCATCAACGTGCCACTTCCTGTGCCTGTTGCGTACCATAGCTTTGGCGGGTGGAAACGCTCCTTGTTTGGAGATCTTCATGCCTATGGTCCGGATGCGGTGCGCTTTTACACTAAGCGTAAAACCATCACTCAGCGCTGGCCCTCTGCTGGTGTGCGCGAAGGTAAGAGTTTCGCATTCCCTTCTTAAGGGAGGTTAGACAGACAAAAAAGCCGCTTAATGCGGCTTTTTTTATATCTAAGTTAGTTTAGATGTCTCTAAATTAATCTCTCAATTTTGCCTAATAGGCTTTTGAATCCTATATAATAAGGTGCAAGATAAATATTTTTTTGAGCTCTAATAGAATATATGGGCTGTAAATCCGAAGCTGTATGGAAGTAAAGGTAAATGGGGATTTATCGTAGGGTATTGCGAGCCGATTTGCGTCGACTTGTTTTGATTCTCACTTTTAGTAGTGTGTTAATTACGCTCGGAAACAGTTACTTTGCTATTTATCATGTGCAAAGAGATTTGCTCATCGAAAATACCTTAGCATCAAATCAAAGATACGCGGAAAAAGTAGCAGAGTCCGCGAATCGAATGTTGCAGTCTGCTGAGCAGTTGGTGGCTTACAGTGCGACAGACCTGGCTAAAAAGATTGATGACCCCGGGGCTCTTGAATCAGAAGTTCAGCGTTTAATCGGCCAAAGTGACATATTCAATTCCGCTGTCATTGTAAATAAAGAGGCGCAGATTATTGCTGTGGCGCCGGAATCCTTACACCTAAGTGGTTATGTATTGCCAGAGTCGGCTCGACAAGCTTTCAATGCACAGCGTGCGATGATTTCCGACCCATTTCATTCCGTAACCGGTAATACCTTGGTAAGTGTGTCTCACCCTATCCTTGGGGCTCAGGGAGAATATCTAGGATACGTTTCTGGCACCATCTATCTAAATAAAATTGGTGCTCTGTCTCACCTGTTGCGCAATCAATTATTCAGTGATGAATCCTACTTATACGTAGTAGATCGAAATGGTGAGTTACTGTTCCACGTAGACCCAAATCGTATTGGCCAAAATGTTGGGCAGATGTATTTAGTACAGCAATCCTTAACTGGAGTATCCGGCAGTGCCCGAGGCATCAACTCTTTGGGCATAGACATGCTGGCGGGGTTTGCCCCTATCTCTAGTTCTGATTGGGGGTTAGTGGTACAGCGACCGACTAACCTTGTTTTAGCCGATTTAAATGACAATCTTGCACCAGTATTTTGGCGCTCGTTACCCATCGTTTTCGTGACCTTATTATTGGTTTGGTTAGTAGCCCATTGGATTACCTTGCCTCTACGGAAATTGGCTAAAAACGTTGGGCAGTTGGACCACCAAGACGCTTACGATGCCATTGTGAATACCAAGGCTTGGTACTTCGAAGCATCCCAATTGAAAATGTCTATGCTGCACGGATTAGGGTCCTTTAATGAGCGTATTCATAAGCTGGATGATGCGAGTCACAAAGATCCTTTGACCCTATTGCTTAACCGTCGTGGCATGCAGCGTGTATTAGATCAATTTGAAGCCAGTGATACGCCTTTTTCGGTGTTAGCGCTGGATATAGATCATTTCAAAAGCGTAAATGACCGTTTTGGCCATGATGTAGGTGATCAAGTCATTCAAACCTTGGGTGAGGTGATGATGAAAGCTGCGGGTGAACATGATGTCACCTGCCGCGTAGGTGGGGAGGAATTCTTAATGTTTTTACCTCACACTTCTCTTGATCGGGCCACCTTGGTAGCGGAATCATTGTGTGAGCAAATAGCCTATGCAGACATGCCTAAGGTGAAGCGTATTACGGTTTCCATTGGTGTCAGTCATAACCCACAGCCAGTGTATCAGGCTGGTATTGATATTACCCTAAAGCGAGCTGATTCTGCTCTTTATCGGGCAAAAGATGCAGGGCGTAATCGGGTAATGGTGGTTGAGTCGTAATAGTCTAGTTTGACCTCCTTGGGTATTAGATAAAAAAAGACCCGCTTTTGGCGGGTCTTTCTGTTTATCGAGTCCATCTGTTTTTCTAGATATTCCGTTTAGCGAATTCGATCGGTATCCGATTTGCTGGCGGTCAGCTCTACCGCAATACTTTTTGACGTGGGTGTATTACTGAATTCACCATGGCTGTCTAGAGGAACTAATGGGTTTGTTTCTGGATAGTAGGCGGCGATGTTGCCCGCTGGGATATCGTAAGGCACCAGCTTGAAGTTACGGACGACGCGTTCTTGGTCATCGTCCCATAATGTGGCCATGTCTACAGATTGACCTTCACTAAAGCCTAAACGCTTAATGTCCGCCGGATTCATAAACACCACATCTCGCTCGTTTTTAATGCCACGATAGCGATCATTTAGACCGTAAATTGTGGTGTTGTACTGATCATGGGAGCGTAATGTCTGCAGGATCAGAGAGGTCTCCGTAAGTTTGTTACGGGCCTGAGCCGGTAGGATGTTTTCAGGTAAATCATGGGCATGAATTAATGCCTTCTTACTTGGTGTACTCCACGCACGATCACGAGCGCTGTTACCTAAGTAAAAGCCTCCCGGTGTTTTGATCTTGTTGTTGAAGTTATCGAAATTTGGAATGGTATCGGCAATCAGCTCGCGAATACGGCCATAATCTTCTACCAATGACATCCAATCCACTGGGTGCTTGCCAAGAGTGGCTTCAGCCATCCCGGCGACGATCCAGGGTTCTGATTTTTGTTGTTCAGACAAGGGCTCCATCACTCCGCCTGAAGCATGCACCATGCTGAAGGAGTCTTCTACGGTGACTTGTTGTTCACCGTTTACCTGTCGGTCAATGTCGGTACGCCCAAGGCAAGGCAGGATTAAGGCGTCTTTGCCGGTGATCAAGTGGGAGCGATTCAGCTTGGTGCTGATTTGTACCGTCAGGTCACATTGCTCTAGGGCTTTTTGCGTGGCGGCTGTATCCGGTGTGGCCGCGGCAAAGTTGCCTCCTAATCCAATAAATACTTTAATCTTGCCCTCACCCATAGCACGGATGGTGTCCACGACGGCTAGGCCTGATTGGCGCGGCATAGGCATCTTAAAACGTGTTTCTAAAGCATTTAAAAAGGCTTCCGATGGATGCTCATTAATGCCCATGGTGCGATCACCTTGCACATTACTGTGACCTCGCACTGGGCAGGCGCCAGCACCGGGTTTGCCAATGTTGCCCCGCAGTGACAAGAAGTTCACGATTTCATGGATGGTGGCAACAGAATGATGATGCTGAGTGATGCCCATGGCCCAGGTGCAAATGACACTGTTGGCATTGATGTACACATTAGCGGCGTGTTCAATTTCATCACGTTTTAACCCAGACTGGTCGATGATTTGCTCCCAAGAGGTGGCACGTACCTTCTCAAGATAATCATCAAAACCTTGTGTATGTTGCTCAACAAATGGCCAGTCGATGAGGGCTTCTCCCGCATCTTGGCGTTCAACCAAATGCTTGGCCATGCCTCGAATCGCCGCCATATCTCCACCAATTTTTGGGGTGAAATAGCCCGTATTCACTGGCTTGGAGCTGTTGGTCATCATCTCAACAGGCTTTTGGGGATTTTGGAATCGTTCTAAGCCCCGTTCTTTTAAGGTGTTGAAGGTCAAAACTTGAGCGCCACGGTCCACTACTTCACGCAAGGTATCCAGCATTCGTGGGTGATTGGTGCCGGGATTTTGACCAAACACAAACACTGCATCCGCTTCTTCAAAATCCTCAATGGTCACCGTGCCTTTACCAATACCAATACTACTGATCAGAGCATAGCCGCTGGCCTCATGGCACATGTTTGAACAGTCTGGGAAATTATTGGTGCCATAGGCCCGTACAAACAACTGATACAAATAGGCCACTTCGTTGCTAGCGCGGCCAGAAGTATAAAATGCCGCGTCATCCGGTGACGGAAGGGCTTTTAGATGTTTGGCGATTAAGGCAAAGGCATCGTCCCAGGAGATGGTTTCGTAGTGGTCTGTCTCCGAGTTGTAGCGCATGGGTTCTGTTAAACGACCTTGGTACTCAAGGAAGTAATCACTTTGAGTGTTTAACCATGACACATCGTATTGAGCAAAGAAGTCCGCATCCACTTTACGCCCCGTGGCTTCCCAGTTCACCGCTTTAGCACCGTTTTCACAAAAGCGGATTTTAGAGGGGTCATGCTTTTCGCCCCAGGCACACCCTGGACAATCAAAACCATTGGGTTGGTTCGTTTTTAGTAGGGTATGGACATTGCGTACGGCGTTGTCGCTTTTTAGCAGGTGTTCTGTGGTGCTTTTCAAGGCCCCCCAACCACCTGCTGGGCCAGAGTAAGGGGTAAAGTACGAGTCTTTTTTACTCATGATTCAGTTCCTTTAATTGTAATGACGCGGGGCGGCATGTCGTGGTAAGTGCACAAGGTGTAGCCCATAGGCTCGAGCTTGTGACACCGCCAGCGTACTTGGCGAAGCAAGGTGACCGAGACTGGCGATCTCAGCCCTAACTCCTTTTTGAATAAGTTCTGTACTGCACCGACTAGACATCAAGATATGACAGCCTTTAAGTGGATGTTTGTCGATTAGCGCTTTGCCGATGAGTTTGTCTAGAGCGTTATGGCGCCCGATGTCTTCTGCAAATAATCTTGGAGTACCATCGGACTCCATGAGTAATGCGCCGTGAATAGCACCACTGATTTGGCCAATATGTTGGTAGTGGTCAAATTGTGTTTTTGCTTTTAACCAAAGGTCATCCGATAGCTGTGGTGATGTGGGTAGCTGGGGGAGTCGCGGAAAGCTTTGTTCTATGGCTTCAATACCGCATAGTCCGCAACCCGATGTACCTTTACGTTGACGCATCACTTGGCTGGCTCGTTGTTGCGCACGGCCAGTTAATTGAATGTTTACTTGGATATGACTAGGAATGGGCCCTGTCGTTAAGTCAGCCTGAGAAATGTTCATATCAAGCACTTCTTTCGAAGAAGTGATCAGTCCTTCGGCGAAACAAAATCCCATTACAAAAGCTTCAACATCTATTGGTGTGATGAGAATGACAGCATAGTTAAGGTCATTGATACTGATGGCAATCGGGTATTCCTCGACCAATGCCGCAGTGTCTTCAATCTGCTGACTGGTGAAATGATAGCTGTGTGTGCCCGTACTGCTCATAGTGTTGTAGCCCGTTTACTTTGCAAGCGTTGATGTCTAGCGATTGTTATTTTTGTCTTGCAGGGAATGTAGCCCATTTGCAACAACCGCGCATGTGTAAAAAAGACATCAAATTGACTTTGTGCACATGAGTATACGAGGTTACGCAGGTGAAGTTGGCATAGAAATAGGGAAAGAAGTAACAAAGCGCATGTGTTGCCGAGGGTTGCTCTTCCTGTAGGGCTTCTGAATAGGGGAAACTTTATGATTAAAGTTACTGTAAAACCGTGAATTTGCGCTAGTTTGTGCTGATTGATGATCAACAGACTGTTATTTTTTTTGAGACTCAGGCAAGATGAGACGGCTTAATCAGCTTGTCGAATGCTTATGGTGGCCCCTCCGTCTGTGCCAGATCGACAATGCAATCGTATATTTTACAACGTGGCAGCGGAGAGCTGCCCAGGAAAGAAGTTTACTCTCTATGGCTCACCCTAAAAGGAAACCGCGTTGGCTCCCAAGCGGACCACGCCTTTGGCTCCTTCTGATTGTCTGTGTGTTTGTGTTTTTCTTGCTGGTATTTGATGACTCGGTAGAGGACGATCAGCGCGCGGAAAATTTTAGCGCTTTACCTAATCAACGCATCACCCTTGCTCCCATCACGACACAAATAGCGGATGTACCTAGGCCTCCGTCCCTAGACCAGCTCGCTCCATTGATCCCGGAGGGTATTGGAGAGGGGGGCAATGTCGCTTCCTCTGATTCTATTGAAACGACGCCAGTAGATGGGGTCACTCAATCGGTTCCAAAGCCCAAAATTGTGGAACACACGATTGAGTCCGGTAACACCCTTGAGGGGATATTCCAGCGTTATGGGTTTCCCATATCGACGCTTTATAGCATTTTAGAAGCGGATCAAGAATACCTGGTATTGGAACCCTTGCAAGTCGGTGACAAGCTTCGTTTTGAAACAAATCCTGAGGGGGAATTGGTGCGTTTATCCCGCAGTATTGACCCGAGTAAGACCATTGCGTATGAGCAACATGAAAACGGCGGCTTTGTTTATAAAGAAGATCTGAAACCCATTACTTGGAGTCAATATGCCAAACATGGGTCAGTAGAAGGTAGCTTTTATTTATCAGCTAAGCGTGCTGGTTTATCCGATGCCAATGTCATGATCATCAGTGACTTACTGAAAAACCGCTTTGATTTCCGCCGAGATCTGCGTGCTGGGGATGAGTTCGATGTGGTATTAAAGCAAGGTGACGTGGAAGGAGAGCCCGTAGGCTCCGAGCAAGTGGAAGCAGTGCGTATTAAAGTGCGAGGTCAGTTTTATCAAGCTTTCTTAAATGCCGATGGCCGTTTCTATGATGAGAAGGGCAATAGCTTGACCCCAGCGCTTCGACGTTGGCCGACTTCGGTCACTTACCGTATCAGCTCTGGCTTTAATCCGAACCGATTACACCCGGTGACGGGGCGTTTGTCACCCCATAATGGCACAGACTTAGCGACACCTTCAGGAACCAAAGTATTGGCCACGGGGGATGGTATCGTAACTCGAACAGCTAACCATCGTTATGCGGGACGTTATATTGATATCGATAACATTGGTAAATACAGCACCCGCTTTTTACATTTAGACAAAATCTTAGTGAAGCCTGGGCAACGGGTGAAGCGGGGTCAAGTGATTGCGTTATCCGGTGCCACAGGCCGTGTGACTGGCCCACACTTGCATTATGAGCTACATGTGAACGGTCGCCCTGTAAATCCTATGACGGCGAAGATACCGACCATGCAGTCCATCCCGAAAGCGGAACGGGGGGCATTTGATAAATCCATTGCCACATGGACACAGTTGATGGATGCTCGGGAGACACTGTAACGATCAATAGACATAAAAAAACTGCCAATAGGCAGTTTTTTTATTTATGGGACTGCTTATTCTGACATGCTGTGTTTTCGAGCTCTCACATCAGAATGGGCGCTGCGATGGAACTTGTCTTGGGGCTTTGACTTCTTTGACACATCTAAGTCTTGATAATGACCATAGGTGCGGCGGAAAGCATCTACCCGTTGCTCTTCGAGCTTACCATCCTGTACGGCTTGTTTGATGGCACAACCAGGCTCATTGGTATGGGTGCAGTCGTTAAAGCGGCAATGGCTTGCAAATTCTAGTACGTCTGCGAACTCACTGGTTAAGTTCTGATGGGCGGCACTGGCTTGCAACTCACGCAACGCTGGAGAGTCTAGCAGTACTGCTCCATTTGGTAATGCAAACAAGGCATCCTGCTGCACACTAAAGTGAGTCGAGGCTTGATTTAAGTCGATGAGGTTGCGCACTAGACGTGACTTACCTGATCCAGGTGCCCCCAAAATGGCAATGGTTTTGCCTTTCTTAAAAAAGGTTGTCAGGGATTGAAGAGGTGTTTCAGACTTGGCGTTGACCGTTTCAATGATTAACAGAGGATCTAGCTGCTGTACCTGAGCTTGCTTTTCTTCTGTGTCTTCACATAGGTCTGCTTTTGTTAGTACCACAATGGCATCGGCTTCCGCATCGTGGACTAATTCTAAGTAGCGTTTGATTAAATCCAGATTAAAGCTATCGTCTAAAGCACAGACAATAAGAACCGTGTCCACGTTTGCAGCGATCAATTGATCGTCTTCATTAAATAACGCGCTACGATCTAGCTTACGAACAAATTCGAAATCTTGGTCGATCACAACCCAATCACCAATGGTCATATTAGGTTGATTAGGCGCACTCTTAAGAGCAGTGATACCTTGTTCAGAGATAAGATCATAACCGGAAGAGCTAACATGACATACACGCGCAATAAGGTTGGCGTCTAGGTCATCCAATGACAACTGTTGTTGGAAATAGGTTTGCCAACCTAAATCAAACAAAGAGATAGATGCATCCATTAAAACAACTCCAGGTGAAAACCACCGACGAACAAAAAACTGAGAACCGCTAGAATGCAGTAGCAGTTATCCCGAAATGTTTGCTCTTTTTTAAGCAGACAATTTCGAGATTAGCACAGAGCGCAATGACCACAAACGGATTTTTAAAGACTTTTGTTTAGGTTATGTAGCCCAGTTTAAAAGCAAAATTTCGCGACCTTTAAAGTTTATAGAATATGTCAAAAACAATATATTTTTAGGAGAAGCTTTGAATCCTAAGGAAAGTAGGCTTTCTTATAACACTAAGCATCGGTATGGTTATCTTATAATCAGGAAAACAGCATCGCCAATGGCGAAAAGTAGGGAGTAGTGTCGCATGTTGTTACAGCCAAATTTGTACTTGCTGATCGCAATGGTGTTTATGTTTTTTACCATTGTTACCGCGGATAATTATTTTCGCTGGGCTTGGTTATGGACTTCATTTTCATTTTTCTGTGTAAGCTTAGCCTACTTGTTAAATAAACCGGCCATTTTCCGTAAAAGAGAAGACGGTACGATTCCCTATTTTATTCGTTGGGCTTTCTGGCCATTTCTTTGGGCCACTCAATTATTTAATGCCATTGCCCGTAGCAATGATGAGGCACCCGCTATACAAGAAATAGAGCCTGGGTTATTTTTGGCGCGTCGCTTGTTTCCTTCCGATCTACATACCATAAAACATCATAATATCGGGGCAGTCTTAGATGTCACAGCAGAATTTAACTCCCTAAATTGGACCTTGCTCGGGGAGGATATTGATTATCTAAACTTGCCTGTTTTAGATCACTCAACCCCTTCTGATGTGCAGGTTCAGCGCGCTTTAAATTGGATTCATACCCATCGTAAAGATGGTCGTAGTGTCATTGTGCACTGTGCTTTAGGGCGGGGGCGATCAGTGTTTATGATGGCAGCCTATTTACTGAGCCAACATCCTGAGAAAACACCTGCGTGGGTGATTAAGCATATTAAGCAGGTTCGTAAGAGTGCTCACCTTAACAAAAAGCAGTTTCATCGCTTGAGCGAGATGCATCACGCCAAGCAATTAATTGTGCGTAATAGTGCTTGGCTGATTGCCAATCCCGTCGCCGGAACCCGCCAATGGGAGCAAAGCAAGGCACGGATTCTTGAGTTATTGTCCCCTTATTATGATTTGACCATACGCACTACAACCAAAGACTACAATGGCAGCTACTGGGCTAAACGTGCTTTGACGAAGAAACCAGACTTAATCATTGGCTGCGGCGGAGATGGTACCATCGCAGAGGTGGCTCAAGAGTTGGTGAACACACAAATGAAGCTGGGTATTATTCCCCTCGGGACAGCCAACGCTTTGAGCTACGCCCTGTGTGGTATCGGCGTAAAGTTAGATCCTATTGATACGGCCTGCATGGCCCTAATTGAAGGGGTGGAAAGTCGGATCGATACCGCCCGTTGTAACGATGAAGTGATGTTGTTGCTCAGTGGGGTTGGCTTTGAACAGCAGATGATCGAGAAGGCCGATAGGAGTAAGAAAAACGACAGTGGTCAGTTGGCTTATCTACAGGGGTTGTCTGAAGCCGTCAGTGACAATGTGACTAAGACTTACCAGGTCACCATAGATGATGAAGAGACATTTGAATTAGCGACACCTAGTTTGACCATTGCTAACGCGGCGCCAGTGACAACCTTATTAGCCCAAGGGCGTGGGGCACCTGATCTTACCGATGGCTTGCTAGACTTAACTTGGTTAGTACCAGACCGGCCGCAAATCTTAAATTTAATGGAGTTAATCGGGCATGGTTTGCGTAACCGTTTAGATCCCCATGACTATGAAGGCGTGAACCATATGACGGCCTACCGAGTAAAAATCGAGTCTGAAGAGGACATTGATTATGTGTTAGACGGGGAGGAGCGTACTGCAGACGTTTTGACGGTGGAGGTAGTGCCTAAATCCCTTACGGTGCTAGTGCCCGCAAAATTGGAAGCCCAGCGTGATAAGTTTAAGGAGAAAGGAGAACCAACTCCTTAAACTATCGACTAGTACTTGGGGTTAGCTACCTTGAATGCGAGTAGCCAAAGAGCCCTCGATGGATCCTTTTAAATCCGCTGTAGACGCCTCAAAGGACATCTCGTGTTTTGCGTTATTGGGGCCAAAAGTTCCCACTAAGGTTCCGTTGATAACAATCTGGTAGGCCTCAGTAAAGGTTAACCGCATGGGTTCTGTTGTGCTGTTTTCCATCAGCATATTCTCGTTTAAACGAACGACCCGAGATTCACCTCGTACCCAATTGCCAATTAAAGGTTGGGCGCTGAAATCTTTTTCGCTCTCAACCTTAAGATCCGATAAATACACTTGAATCACATCGCCAAATTGAGGGCGCTGACGGCGTTGCTCAACACGAGAATCCAGAGCTTTTAATTCTGCTACAAGGGTTTGATTGTAGGCTTTTACTTCCTCAATTTTCCCCATCAGAGCTTCACGATCATAACGATCTGAAATCATGATGCTTGGTTTTTCTGGCACGGCTCCAGAGCGAGTTTTGAGCTCGGCAATGTTTTGATTTGCCACGGTGCGAATGCTGTCAAATTCTTTTATTAATTCCTGATGAGACGGAACAAGAGCCTCTTGCGACGTGTCTTCATCGGCTTTTTGCTCTTGAGCAGGCGCAGTCACTTGCGCTTTGTTGTCTTGATCAGTGATGTTTGTTGTGTCGTTTTTTACTGCTTGCTCAACCGGTGTAGAAGGTGTCGTCGTCTGTTTAACTGGCAAGGAGCAGGCTGCCAAAAGTAGCGGCAGCATTAAAAATCCGGCGCGAGAAAGTCTCATAGTCGAATTGTTTCCTAATGTAAAATAAAGTATCTGCCAAGTATGCGGCAACAGGGTAGGGATGTCGAGGGCGCAAAATCATATATGGTGGGAGTTGAGCTAGACTCCCACCAATGTTTTTTGGCTAAATTTTGCCTTGGTTCCAAAGAATGCAATCATCAAGAGTCACACCTTGACCACCAAAAATGTCTAAGGCTGAGCCAATGGTGAGATCAACCTTGCCATTTGATAGTTCATGGACACGCTTTAAATCAGCCAATGAGCGGGCTCCGCCAGCATAGGTGACGTCTACTGGACAGCCTTGACCCAACAGGGTTACGAGACGTTCATCAATGCCTGCTTGTAGGCCTTCAACGTCCGCCGCATGGATCAAAAACTCATCGCAATGATCCGCCAGCTCCACTAAATTGTCTAAGTTGACTTCCGTTGATGTAATGGTTTGCCAGCGATCTGTGGCGATAAACCAGCTTTCACCAACACGGCGGCAACTTAAATCCAACACCAAACGTTCAGTACCTGTTTCTCGTTTAATCTTATCGAGGCGATCCCAAGAGAATTCACCGTCTTCAAACAGATAAGAGGTCACGATAACATGGGAGGCTCCTGCTTCGAGGAATTCTGCTGCGTTCTTTTTGGTAACGCCGCCGCCGTACTGTAACCCATTGGGGTAAGCGCGCAGTGCACTGAGTGCCTCCAGCTTGTTTTCCTTATCTTTCCCAAGTGCAATAACATGGCCGCCCTTTAATTCATGATCACGGTATAAGCTGGCGTAGTAGGCCGCATCGTAGTCACTGATAAAGTTCTCTTGGGCTCCGTTGTCATTCAAACTACCTCCGACAATCTGTTTAACTTTGCCTTGGTGTAGGTCGATGCATGGGCGAAATAGGGTCACTGATGGCTCCATTTGTTTGTCATAAGGAAGCGGATTGTAGCGGAGTTGAGAAAAGAAGCGAAGGGTTGACCCTTGAGAATGATCAAGCTGGTATAATGTTCGCTATTCCCAAAACCGAATGGACAATTAATGAGTGTAGTTCTATCTAATCAAGTGAGTATACCCGATGACGAAATAGAGCTGACTGCTATTAGAGCTCAAGGAGCGGGTGGTCAAAACGTCAATAAGGTATCCAGTGCCATTCATCTCAGGTTTGATATTTCTCAGTCGTCTTTGCCTGAGGCCTATAAAGAGAAGCTTCTGAGCCTGAGTGATAGCCGTTTAACAAAAGACGGTCAGCTGATTATCAAGGCACAGCAGTTTCGTACCCAAGAGGCGAATCGAGAAGACGCATTGCAGCGCCTGAAAGATATAATCCTGACGGCCATGACGCCGCAAAAAGTGCGCCGTGCTACCAAACCCACCAAAAACTCCCAACGTCGTAGACTGGATCAAAAAAAACAGCGCGGACAAATCAAAAGCCAAAGGCAAGCTAAGTGGTAACCCACCACAAATATTAGTTTGTTTGCACTATTAGCGATATTTATTGATCTATCGCAATACCCTCCTGACTCAGCTCATTAATAATGGGCACCAATGCTAGACATAGACTTTGTGAATGCTTAGCAAATCGTGGCGACCTAACAAATAAGAGCACGAACCAGTGCCTCAAAATGCCGCCGTCATCTCACGTTAGACATGGGTTTCAATCATGATCAATGAAGCAGTTGTAGAGCTCTCGCGATTACAGTTTGCGCTAACGGCCATGTACCACTTTTTGTTCGTACCACTGACCTTAGGCCTTTCTTTCTTGCTCGCTATTATGGAGTCTGTTTACGTCATCACAGGTAAACAGGTTTATAAGGATATGGTGCGCTTTTGGGGCAAGTTGTTTGGTATCAACTTCGCACTAGGTGTTACCACAGGTCTGACTATGGAGTTCCAATTCGGGACTAACTGGTCTTACTACTCTCACTACGTAGGCGATATTTTCGGTGCGCCTTTGGCGATCGAAGGTCTGATGGCGTTCTTCTTAGAATCAACCCTAGTGGGTTTGTTCTTCTTTGGCTGGGACCGCTTGAGCAAAGTGAAACACCTAATGG
This sequence comes from Marinomonas vaga, assembly GCF_055388305.1. Taxonomy (NCBI): domain Bacteria; kingdom Pseudomonadati; phylum Pseudomonadota; class Gammaproteobacteria; order Oceanospirillales; family Oceanospirillaceae; genus Marinomonas; species Marinomonas vaga. The sequence goes on along the minus strand of NZ_AP043903.1, from coordinate 3,716,134 downwards.
TGACCTGGTTGGTGGCCTTGGGTTCTAACCTTTCTGCCCTGTGGATTTTGATTGCCAACGGCTGGATGCAAAACCCAGTAGGCTCTGAGTTTAATTACCAAACCATGCGTATGGAGTTGGTAGACTTTGGTGCGCTACTGCTAAACCCAGTTGCTCAGGTGAAATTTGTTCACACTGTCTCTGCAGGCTATGTAACCGGTGCGGTCTTTGTGCTGGTGGTATCCAGCTACTACTTGCTTAAAAATCGTGACCTTGCGTTTGCTCGTCGTTCTTTCGCCATCGCTTCTGCGTTCGGTTTAGCGTCTGTGTTGAGCGTTATCATCCTAGGGGATGAATCAGGCTACGAGCTAGGGGAAGTGCAGCGCGTGAAACTCGCGGCAGTTGAGGCAGAGTGGGAAACTCACGAGGCACCAGCCCCCTTTACCATCATTGGTTTCCCTAATCAGGAACTGGAAGAAACCGAGTTTGCATTGCAAATCCCTGGTTTGATGGGCTTGATTGCAACACGTTCTTTGGACGAAGAAGTGGTCGGTCTAAAAGACCTTAAAGAATACCACCGACAACGCATCATCAATGGTATCTATGCGAATCAGCTACTAGCGGATTTGCGAGCCGGAAATGATGATCCTCAATTGATCGAAAACTTTGAAAAAGTAAAAGACGATTTGGGCTATGGACTGCTGGTAACAGCCTTTACCGAAGATCTAGATAATGTCACTCCAGAGCAATTGGATATGGCGGTAGAGTACTCCATTCCTAAGGTGGCGCCTTTGTTCTGGTCATTCCGCATCATGGTGGCAGCAGGCTTCTTGATGTTGGTTGTGTTTGCAGCGGCTTTCTACCAAAACGCTCGTCGACGTATCGGTCAAAACCGCTTGTTCCTAAAAGCCATTATGCTCACCTTGCCATTACCATGGATTGCCTGTGAAACAGGTTGGTTTGTGGCCGAATATGGCCGTCAGCCTTGGGCGATTGGTGAAGTGCTTCCAGTACATGTGGCGGTTTCTAACCTCACTACAGGTCAAATCTGGCTGTCTATGGGCTTGATGACTGCTTTGTACACTGTGTTCTTAATTGCAGAAATGTATCTGATGATTCGTTTTGCAAAACAAGGTCCTTCTAGCCTGCATACCGGCCGTTATGCCTTAGAAAAAGAAACAGATCAGTTGAAAGGTCAGGAGGTTTAAGATGGATTACGAAGTATTAAAAGTCATCTGGTGGCTACTGGTCGGCGTTCTGCTGATTGGTTTTGCCATCACCGACGGGTTTGATATGGGTGTGGGCAGCTTGCTTAACGTTGTCTCTAAGGACGATGCTGAGCGTCGCGTGATGATTAACTCGATTGCCCCTCACTGGGATGGTAACCAAGTTTGGTTTATCACAGCGGGTGGTGCCTTGTTTGCTGCGTGGCCAATGGTTTATGCCACCTCTTTCTCTGGGTTTTATGTGGCCATGATTTTGACCTTGGCGGCTCTATTCTTCCGTCCGATCGGGTTTGATTACCGCTCTAAGTTGGAAGGTTCTAAATGGCGTAAAAGCTGGGATCTAGGCATTGGCTTTGGCTCAGCTGTACCTCCCATCATTTTTGGTGTGGCGTTCGGTAACTTGCTACAGGGTGTGCCATTCCAGTTTGACGAGTACTTGCGTGTTACTTACACCGGGTCATTCTTCGCTTTGTTGAACCCGTTTGCCATCGTATGTGGCCTGGTCAGCTTGCTGATGCTGGTCACCCAAGGTGGCGCTTGGTTGCTGATGAAAACGGACGGTGATCTGTTTCACCGAGTTAAGAAAGCAACCTTTATCAGTGGTTTGCTCACCGCAGTCTTGTTTGCTCTGGCGGGTATTTGGTTAGCCGTTGGTATTGATGGTTACGTAATCACCAGCGAAATCGATGGCAATGGCGTCTTAACACCATTGATGAAAACAGCGGAAGTTCAGCAGGGGGCATGGTTAGCAAATTACAGTGCTGTACCGGCATTGATATTAGCGCCTGTTGTGGGTCTTGGTGGTATGGCTTTGGCTGCTCTGTTTGCTGCTGCAGGTCGTGGTGGCATGGCATTCCTAAGCTCTTCTCTGGGTATTGCTGGGGTGATCTTTACAGCGGGTGGGTCTATGTTCCCATTCTTGATGCCGTCTTCTACCTTCCCAAGCATGAGTTTGACTATGTGGGATGCGACATCCAGTGAAACGACGCTGATGATCATGTTTGTCGTGGCGTGTATTTTTGTACCGATTGTTCTTTTATACACCCTTTGGAGCTACTTGGTGATGTTCGGTCGTATGACCAAAGAGCACATCGAGAAAAACTCTCACTCACTTTATTAATAGAAATGGGGCAGGTCGCTGCCCCAATTTGAGGAGTTACTATGTGGTATTTTGCATGGGTTCTAGGCATCTTGTTGGCGTGTTCATTCGGCATCATTAATGCAGTGTGGCTTGAGTTTTCAGGCTACGAAGGTGAAGAGCCAGAAGATTCCTATTAAGGTTGTGTTAGCCAATCATTAGGCGGGTATTTGAGCGATGAAGAAAAGAATTAAGACCCCAGAGCAGCAATTTCTAGCGGCGTTGCAAAACGAGGAAAGAAAGCGCTATCAAGTAGTTAAATGGTTAGGGGTCTTAATTGCTTTTGCGTTGGTTGCTCAAGCCGTTGGATTGGCAAAAGTCTTTTCCGATTTGGTATTAGAAGGACGTTTTCCTCTGACTGCAGCGCTGCTATCGGCTGCTGCGTTTCTTACTAAATCATTTGCTCAGTACTGGCGCGAGCAGCTGAGTGCCGCCGCCAGTCGGGCCATTCGATTTTCTTTGCGTCAGCGCATGATTAACCACTTAACCCAGCTCGGTCCACGTCGTCTCACCATTGATGAAGATGGTGGCTTGTCGACACGGGTATATGAGCAGGTGGATGCGCTGGACGATTATTTTACTCGGTATGTACCTCAAGTCTTTTTAGTGACTTTCGTACCTTTGACCATTCTTGTTGCGGTGGCTCCTGTGTCTTGGGTCGCCTTTAGCATTTTTATGGTTACAGCACCCTTGGTGATTTTTTTCATGATTTTGGTGGGGCATAAGGCCGCTCAAGCCAACCGTCGCCAATTTAATGTGCTGCAAATGTTGTCCAATCAATTCCTCGATTTGAACCAAGGGATGGGAGAGCTCAAGCGCTTAGGTCAAACCCCAAAAGCCCGTGAACGCTTGGCAATTACAGCAGAGTCTTACCAAAAAACTACCATGGGAGTGTTGCGTTTAGCCTTTCTTTCAACGGGCACTTTGGAGCTGTTTGCTTCGGTCTCTATCGCCATGGTTGCGCTCTACTTAGGGCTCGGCCTATTAGAGCAATTACCTTGGCAGGTGGGGGTGGCCCCCGTAAGTTTGTTTGCAGCGTTTTTCTTATTATTAATGGCACCAGAGTTTTATCTACCTTTGCGCCAGCTAGGGAATGATTACCATGCCAAACAAAAGGCAGAAGCTGCTGCCGTGGATATCCAAGAGCTCTTAATGACTGCCGATCAAGATGAGTCCACCCATAAACTGAACCCCCAGAGTTATCCTAGTGCCATAGGGGCGTTTATTGAGTTCAATAAGTTGGCTTGGTGTCACAATGGTCGTCAGCGGTTGCATCCTATGAGTGCTATTTTGCAACAAGGGGATAGGGTGTGGTTACGGGGTGAATCAGGTGCAGGCAAATCCAGCTTGATGACGATTCTTTTAGGCTTTGAGAAACACTTTGACGGTGGGCTTTATGTGGAAGGGGATGCCTTCCATAGTATGAACATGGCCAATTGGCGTCGCCGTTTGGCTTGGTTGCCACAAAATCCTGAGTGGGTTCAGGGCACTGTTCGCCAAAACCTAGAATTAGGAATAGGGCGCTGTACAGATCAAGCTTTATTGGATTCTTTAAAAAAAGCCCAGTGCTGGGAGTTTGTGGAAACCTTGCCTTATGGTTGGGATACCCCAATCAGTGAAGCAGGGACAGGTTTGTCCGGTGGTCAAATGCAGCGACTGTCTATTGCTCGTGCCTTGTTAAGTGATGCGGATGTTTGGTTGTTAGATGAGCCTTGCTCCGGCCTAGATCCAGACACGGCAGAGCAAGTATTGAACACCCTAGATGAGGTCAGCTTTGGTAAAACGCTGATCATCGTCAGCCATGATACCCACCCTGTCGTATGGGCAAATCAACGTTGGTTAATGACTCAGGAGGGCGTGCATGTCGAAGCGCAGACCCCAATCTCTTACGTTTAAGTCTTTATTAATTGAAAACCCATTCGGACTGCTGGTGTCTGTATTGATCGGTGCGGTGGCTAGCTTGGCTGCAGTGGCGTTGCTTGGTATTTCGGGATGGTTTTTATCCGCGGCAGGTTTGGCCAGTGTTCTGGGCACCGCTTTGGTGTTTGATTTTTTCACCCCTGGAGCATCAGTGCGATTGATGGCTATCTTACGAACGGCTGGCCGTTACGGTGAGCAGGTCTTTTCCCATGATCATTTATTGGGCTTATTACGCAGTTTGCGTTTATGGGTCTGGGATCAACGGGTGAGCACTGCCCCAGGGCGTTTGCATAAGCAAACCCGCGGGGATCTGTTGCAGCGTTTAGTGGGGGATTTGGATCAGATTATTAAGTGGCCGTTGGCGGTGGTCATGCCTTGGGTTTACAGCTTCCTTGGCTGTCTTGCTTTATTAGGATTGGCTTGGTGGGTTGCGCCGGTACTGGCCATCCCCGTGGTAGTCTTTGCCCTGTTTCAATTGTTGGTTTGGCCCTGGCTGGCAAATCGTTTAGCCCTGCAGTCTGTCTATCAAATGCAAGCGCTATCGATTCACCGTCGTAGCCGTTTTATGTCCGTGTTTTCTTCTCTCATCACCTTGACTATCCGTGGCCATTGGCAAGATTACAGCAAGCGGTTGAATACCTTAGATGATCGTCAATGCACAGCTCAAGCAGTAATCCAAAGGGTAGTGAGTCGTATTAAATTGGCGATTCAGCTGACCAGTTTGGTGTTGATTGTGAGCCTTCTAGGCATGTCTCTGCAGATCGTTAACGGTGATTTAATGTTGCAGGAAACCATTGCTGGCCCTATGTTGGTCGCTTTAGTGTTAGCAGCCTTGGGGGTAAATGAATTGGTTCAGCCCATGGCTATGGCATTTTTGGCTCAGGGGCAATCTAAGGTAGGTTTGAAGCGTTTAAACCAATTACAGCCAGAGTCTAGTCGAAAAGCAGATAGCACCCAATGTACTCCTGTGACATCTCCTGCGAGTTTGCAGCTATATGATTTTTCCGGTTGTTACCCAGGTCGCGTGATGCCACCCATTTCTATGGGGGTATATGCCAATGAGCGGGTGCGCTTGTCCGGCAAGAGTGGTTCGGGAAAATCGACTTTATTAGCGGCGTTAGCAGGGGATCTTGAAAGCAAAGGGAAGGCAAAGGTTAACGGTGAATCCTTAAGTCTCTATCAGAATGAATCATGGCGTAAAAAGGTCGGGTATCTACCCCAGGAATCCATCATCTTCCAGCAAAGCTTGGCTGCCAATCTTCGTCTGGGGGCACCAAATGCCAGTGATGGTGAGTTGCTTCGAGTATTGAGTGTGATGGGTTTAAGCGAATGGGTAGCTGCTTTGCCTAATGGCTTGGATACATTGTTGGGGGCCCAAGGTCGTGATGTGTCGGGTGGTCAAGCGCGTCGTATTGCTTTGGCGCGTATCTTACTGCGTAAGGCGGATGTGCTTTTGCTGGATGAGCCTTTTGATGGCTTGGATAGGGCCAGTATTAAGCGGGTATGTGACGCCTTGAGATCTCCTGAATTCGCTCCCAACTTATTATTATATGTCAGTCATGTGGATTCAGATTTAGATGGTTATGCCACTCAAACGATTGAGTTTTAGATGGTCATTTTCGTGATGGTAGGATAAAACAAAAATGCCGAGCAGTGCTCGGCATTTTTATTGGCTATGAGGGTCTTAGGATTAAGCCTCTGCCGCTAATTCTTGGTGTTTAATATTGCGCAGCATTTGCAACATAGTGTCTTTTAGTTTTAGACGGCGTTTTTTGAATTCCTCTTCTTCCATAGTGCTCGCCAAGATGATCTCTTGTTCCATGTTGTGGATTTCATTATCTAGGTGGTGGTATTCCTCAAACAGACGCTTAAAGTGGGCATCGTTCATTTTCAGAGTATGAATTTGATCTTTGTATTCGGGTAACTCATTTACCAAGCTGTGGTTGTCTTGCAACATGATCGTTCTCCTTCATCTTTTGCTCTTTGATTCTAGATTACGCCTTCTGTGGCTAAGGTAAATTGATTTTGGTCATATCTTTGTTTGATGCAGATTATTGTCAAAGAGGGCGCATTTTTGACCATTTTTTGAGGATAGTTTATGGCATCTAGAGGGCTAATGGAGTGAGGGGTTAAAGAGAAAGCAGGATGGAAATACATAAGCCAGTCTCTAAATGAAGAGACTGGCTTATTAATCGTATGATGGCTTTGGTTAGAAAGTTAAGGTCACTCGCGGTTGAGCATCCTGGTCTTCATCGATTGTTGGTGAGCAGATAAAGATTCGACTTGATGCGATCTCATTGTCCACTAAGTAGGCTTTTAGGCTCTCTGCGCGCTCGTTAGCGATGCCATAGAGCTTATCTTCGTCACCTTCCTGTAAGTTATCGTAGGTTAGCTCTTCATCAAGATCTTTTGCCACCGCAACGCCACAGGCTCTTAGCTCTGCTTCTGGACGGTCATTCATAAGGGCGATTAGCTGGGTTAGGAAGTCTGACTGTTCGTCATTCACTTCTGTCTCACCGTATTCGAAGTTGAGAGGTTGCACCCTTAAGCGTAGTACCTGCTCTCCGGCTAATTGAGCCAATGAAATAACGTTGGCGTATGGGACAAAGGTCTGCATCACATAAATGCTAGAAGCCTTGTATAGCCCTTGACGTACAGGTAACAGGAAGAAGTTCTGCCATTGGAATTGAGGGCTGCTAATGTCCCCCTTCAATGGCAAGTCCAGCACGATATTATCGTCGCCATCTTTGAGGGCGCCCACAGCTAGGTTGAGTGGAATCGCACCAGCTTTTAACACAGTGTTGCTGTCTTTTTTGCCCCCCAAATCAAACTGACGCAAGACGATGTGGCTATTACCGTTGAGCTGGCCTTGGTTGGCAGTGACGTTAAGATCCATGTTCAACTGCCCTGAGGCGATATTGTAGCCCAGTACATTTGCAACATACGGAGAAATGGGAGGCAGCTCTACTTCACGGACTTTGGCCTTAGCGTCCATGGTGAGTTTAGCGGCTGTGGGCTCGATCGTTAGATTACCATCAAGGCTGGCGTAGCGTCCGTTACGGGCTTTGAGTACCACATAGGTTTGTGCACCGTCGTCACGGGTATTAAGGTTATCGACAGTTAGCTCGTCAATGGTCAGATCCCGTTTGAGAGTGGGGACTATGCTCCGATCCACGAGGGTCATGGTGGATTCTGGGGATAGAATGATCTTACCTATGACCACATAGAAGTCTGGTGTGGTTTCCTTGGAAGGGCTGACTTCTGAGTTGTTTGTTTCGCTTTCGGTACCCGTGCCTGAGACTTCTTCGGTGGAGGCTACATCAGATGATTTAACTGAGCTTGGCAGAATGAGATTCTCAATGCGCTGGTTCTCTGCCAGTACTAGGTTGCTGGCAAGTTTATCCACTACGAGGCTAGCAATTTCAATACCTTCGGGGCGTAGAGCAATACGATTTATATCCAGCTGATCAAAGGTCGCAAGGGCCGGTAATTCACTTTCAGTATTGGGTTGAGATGCCACAAATTGCTGTAACTTGAAGGAATTTACGTCGGCAGAAATGTCCGTACCATTCACAGATAAAGCGGGGTTATCCAAAGCCAGTTCATCCCAGCTTGTCAAAGTGCTGCCATCGGCTAACTCTACATTCACTGTGCTTATGTTGAGGGTGTTATCTGAGGTGTTGATGTGAGTTGCTTGGTCAGATGTTCCGAGTTCTATTTTTAACTCATTTGAGGAAAACACCAACTCATCCATGATGCCTTCTAAGGTATCGGATTGGGACACAGATAAAGCGCTCATATCAATGCTGTTTGCGGTGTTATTTATCGCTGTTTGTTCCCCCTGTTGGAGGAAGTCCAATGAATTATTGAGGGTCAGACTTTCTAAACTCACGTCTGTATCAGGTTGATTGTTTGGCAGTTGTGTTAGGGACGCCTTGAGGTTGGATAATTGAAGTCCCGATTTCCCTGATAAGGCAGTACTGTCACCACCAAGTTGAGCCGCCATGTTATTTAGGGACCAATCTAAACGGTCTAAGGAGATGTCTTGGGCATCGGATTGGTAAGCGACACCCCCTAGCTGAAGCTGGGTCTTATCCCCTTGCAGCGTTAACTCTTGAGTACCAGATAAGCTACCTGAGAAGGCTGTATTTAAGGCCAGTGAGTCTAGGTTAGCTGCTTGATCAGGTTGCTTGCTTTGACTGTCCGCTGTCATCAGGGAGCCTTTGAACCCCTGCGTATCGAGGGCAAGCTCGGTATTGAAATTTTGACCTTCGTCAGACTGAGTCACTTGTGTGTTTAGAAGATTTAAAGTCAGCGCACTTAATTGTGCTGTCCCTGAGTTTGCCCCAAGATTAAGCTCTGTTAATGCTAATTCAAAAGAGTCGGTGGCGATCTGTTGTTCCGTTTCATTTGCTTTTAAGGCGACAGGCGATGAAAAACTCAGCCGGCCTAAGCTTGCGGATTCTCCTTTGGCTGTCTCCGCCGTAAGGTTGTCGCTGGTTAAAGACAAGGTGCTTTGGCCTTCTCCTTGTTGGCTGTCCGTATTGAATTTAAAACCAAGGTTGGCCAGCTCTGCTTTTAGGGTGCCAAGGCTTAGTTTGTTGCCATTCACTGTTCCTTGTAATTCTTGGGTTTCCAGTTGGCTAGCGGTATTGGCAAGTTCGATATCAGCACCGACTTTTTTAAGTTCGGTTTGACCATTGAATGCAAGAGACTTGGTGCTTAGAGATTGCTCCCCTGAGCGTATGGAAAGTCCTTTGATATCTAAGGCTGCCTTTCCTTTGACGGATAAGTTTCGGCTGCCCGTTCCTTCGACTTGGATGTTTTCCACTCGGGTGTTTAGGTTTGTCCACCCCAGCTCTTGGTTGACTTGGGTCAGGGCCGTGTTGCCACTAGATACTTGCAGTAAGGGCGCCATAAGTGAAAATTGTGGCGTATCTTGATAACGATAAATGACATTGGTTGAGCCTGCGACCTGTACGTCTGAAGCTGTACCCACTTCCATGCCTTTGGGCACGAAGTTTTGAATATCACTGGTGGATAAAGACAGGGATTTTAAGTCTAAATAGGTATCTATCTCTGAGCCGTTGGCTTTTACTTCGCCTGCAGCAATTAATTGAGCTTGGTTGAGACCTGCTTCGATGGCCAATTGCCCCATCCAGTCGTCCATATTATGGGAGACTTCGATCACGTTGAGGGAGTTTAGGTAGAAGGTATCTTCACCACGCTCAGTTCGATAGCGCACACTGATGTCTTGCATTTGAGCATCATAAATGAAAAAAGTCGGAATAGACTGCTCGTTTTCTGGCTCTGCCGTCTCTGCTGGGGCTTCTGCCTTTTTGTCTGTGTTTTGTGGAAGAGACAGGCCAGCGATTGTCATGACACCATTTTGGTTTTCTACCTGTGTGTCTAGCCCGTTCACTTCAACATGGTTTACATGGAATTCACCTTTTAACAGAGGCATAAAATCAAGGCCAATGCTGGCATGATTAAGAGTGAAGAGAGGGATGCTGTCTTTGAGAAGCTTTACATCACCAAGCTCTAACCCAATTGGGAAAATATTGGGGTTGATGGTGTCCGCAGAAAAGGACACATCGTGCTGTTGAGTATACCGATTAACGAACCACTTGGTGGCGGTAGGGATCAGGTTCCAAATTAAGGTAACGAATGTCAGAAGGATAAAAAGCGTGATTAAGGTACGTTTTTGCCATGGTTTCATGGCATGTTCAGTATGAGTCGTCATGGTATCCCTTGTGTCGTCAATCTATTCTTTGCGAAGGGGCATTCGCAGTAAATGGATGCTAACAGCGGCGCCAATCACACACAGACCAATGGTTGCCCAAAAGCGCCCAACAATGAACATGGAAAGTAGCATTCCAGCCCACATGAAAATCAGCGCTCGGTTTCTGGCCTTTTTAGGAATGCCCTGATCAGATTGCCAATCGTTAACAATGGGACCAAAGTATTTATGATTGAGTAGCCAATGATGGAAACGTTCAGAAGATTTAGAGAAACACCACGCAGATAATAAAACCAAAGGCGTGGTAGGTAACAGGGGTAGGAAAATCCCAATAATCCCCGTGATCAGAGATATCCATCCCAATGTAAGTAATGCAACTCGTTTGCCTACCATGCGTTTGCTCTCTACAAGTGATGCCTCATCACTGTCGGTCCCACAGTGATACTTATTGATACATCAAAATACCGCAACCAATGAATCTGTAACTAATATGGATTCAATAAAGAACTCAGTTATGGGAGTCCATGGCAGCGAAGGCGGATTCCATGCTGTCCGCTTGGTCATCGGTCACCAAACTCCAGCCCCCCAAACGTTTCCAGCGATTAACGATTTCGCAGAAAAGCTCAGCGGTTTTCTCCGTATCGTACTGGGCCGAGTGTGCTTTAGAGTTACTGAACTCAATGCCTGCCACCTGACATGCTTTGGCCAAAACGGTTTGCCCAAAAGCCAAGCCAGATAAAGACGCCGTGTCAAAGCTTGAAAATGGATGGAAAGGGTTGCGCTTGATTTCACAGCGTTCAATGGCTGCGTTCAAGAAACCGTGGTCAAACGCTGCGTTGTGACCCACTAAAATGGCACGTTTACAGCCGGTAGATTTTAGTTCTTTGCGGACCTTGGTAAACATTTGGTTGATGGCTTCTTTTTCCACCATGTCATCTCGGTCTGGAGCGAACGGATCAATACCTGTAAAGTCCAGTGCTTCTTTTTCAAGGTTTGCCCCTTCAAAAGGCTTTACCTTAAATTCAATGGTCTCGTGGATGTACAACTCGCCGTTTTCGTCCATTCTTAGGATGCTCGCGGCAAATTCGAGTAAAGCATCTGTTTTTGCATTAAAGCCTGCGGTCTCGACGTCGATAACTACAGGTAGGAATCCGCGGAATCGGTCTTTGATTTCGTGATTTGACAAAAGAGAATCCTTAATTCTGCCACTTGCTCAGAAAATTATGGGTAGATACCATCGGATGATAACATACATGCTAAGCCTAGAACGAGAACTGTTAACTTTGAAAGCCTCACATCTCATTACGACCTTGTTCGTTACGTCGAGCCTTATGTTCGCATCCCAAAGCATGGCTGTGACGCGTTTTGAGTCTCAGATCGAAAACTCCCAATGGTCCCTTTCTGGAGACATCTTTGCTTGCAAGTTGGTTCACCCTGTACCGCATTTTGGTGAAGGGGAGTTTATCAAGGAAGCAGGGGAGCCCATGAAGTTTATCCTGCACCCAGAAAACGAGAAGCTTGGGCCAGGGCAAGTGTTTATTATTTCCCAAGCGCCCAGTTGGATGCCGGGGCTGTCCCCTAAGACTCTTGATGTGATGCCGTACCCAGGTTACGGGTTAACGGTTGAAGTAGGGGGCAAGGTGGCAGAGCAAATGCTCACCAGTCTTGATAGAGGCTTACATCCGGTGGTGGCGGGTACCGCATGGGAGAATGGCCGCGAAAACGTAGAAGTGGCACTGAGCAACATTAATTTTAACCCTGCTTATAATGAATTTCGCCGTTGTATGGCGAGTTTGCTACCGGTTAACTTCGATCAGATTTCTCGTACTGCTGCTTTGTTTCCTACCAACGGCTCAGAGCTCACAGATCGTATTAAACGTCGCTTAGACCTGATTGCTATTTACGTGGAAGCCGATCCTACCATTGAATATATTTACATTGATGGTCACACAGACATCATAGGGACTCGTCGGGATAACCGAGAACTCTCTAAAACCCGTGCAGAGAAGGTCACAGCATATCTGTTGCAGAAGGGAGTACCTCCAGAAAAAATCGTATCCCGTTATCATGGTGAACGTTATCCAGTTGCGGATAATCGGGCTTCTGATGGACGAGAGCGTAACCGACGCGTGACCATCCGTTTGGAGCGTATGGGATTGAATCCGCAATCTTTATCTGAACCAAGCCAATAACGCCCTTGAAATATCGCTCCTAGGGGCGGATATCCCCCCGCGCCCCTTGCTAACTAAGGGGCGAAAACTTACACTAACGGCCTATTTTTAGTTTAACTGCGTGCAGTCCATTTTGATTGGGCTGTGCAGCGTCTCGTTGAGGAGAAGAAAGAGAATGTCTGACGTGAAGAAGGTAGTGCTAGCCTACTCTGGCGGCCTAGACACTTCAGTAATCGTGAAGTGGCTTCAAGAAGAGTATCAGTGTGAAGTGGTAACTTTTACCGCTGACTTGGGTCAGGGCGAAGAAGTAGAGCCAGCTCGCGCGAAAGCTCAAGCGTTGGGCGTTAAAGAAATCTACATCGAAGACCTACGCGAAGAATTCGTACGTGACTTCGTATTCCCTATGTTCCGTGCGAACACAGTATACGAAGGTGAGTATCTACTAGGTACCTCTATCGCTCGTCCTCTTATCGCTAAGCGTTTGATCGAAATCGCTAACGAGACCGGTGCTGATGCGATTTCTCACGGTGCAACCGGTAAAGGTAATGACCAAGTTCGTTTCGAGCTAGGTGCATACGCTCTTAAACCAGGTGTTCAAGTAATCGCTCCTTGGCGTGAATGGGACCTAACGTCCCGTGAAACCCTAATGGCTTACTGTGAAAAACACGAAATCCCAGTAGACTTCTCCAATGCTAAGAAGAAATCTCCTTACTCAATGGATGCGAACCTTCTTCACATCTCTTACGAAGGCGATCTTCTAGAAGATCCATGGACGAGCGCTGAAGAAGATATGTGGCGTTGGTCTGTATCGCCTGAGCAAGCTCCAGATGAGCCAACAATCATCGAGCTTGGCTTCGAAAAAGGTGATGCTGTGTCCATCAACGGCGAAGCAATGTCTCCAGCGACTATCCTTGAAACACTGAACAAAATCGGTGGCGCAAACGGTATCGGTCGTGATGACCTAGTTGAAAACCGTTTCGTAGGGATGAAGTCACGTGGTTGTTACGAGACTCCAGGGGGCACCATCCTTCTGAAAGCTCACCGTGCAATGGAATCCATCACACTTGACCGTGAAGCAGCTCACCTGAAAGATGAGATCATGCCTAAGTACGCGAAAGTGATCTACAACGGCTTCTGGTGGTCAGAAGAGCGCCGTATGCTGCAAGCATTGATCGACGCTTCTCAAGAATTCGTAACGGGTACGGTTCGTTTGAAACTGTACAAAGGTAACGTAATCGTTGAAGGCCGTGAGTCTCCATACAGCCTATTCGATAGCACAATCGCTACCTTCGAAGACGATGCGGGTGCTTACGACCAGAAAGACGCGGCAGGCTTCATCAAGCTTAACGCTCTACGTATGCGTATCGCTGCTCAGAAAGGCCGTACTTTCCTAGATCGCGACTAATCAACGCGCTCTTTGAGCTAGAATTTTAAAAACGCCCACTCTGTACAGAGTGGGCGTTTTTTTATGCCCCTTGATCTTTCCCTTGAGCCAGCTATTTTAATCAAAGCGGAAAAATGTTCTTATTGACTGTTTGGTTAATAAAATGAAAACAAGGTAGCTTATGACCGTTTTTAACATCGGTTCCATTAACATTGATCACCTATATGAGGTGGACCACTTTGTTCGCCCAGGTGAGACCATGAGCTCAACCAGCTATCAGCAAGTGTTGGGAGGTAAAGGGGCAAATCAGTCCGTCGCCTTGGCAAAAGCTCAAGCGAACGTAAAACATGTGGGGGCCATCCATCAGGGTGACCAACACATATTGCAGCAACTGAAAGACTTTGGTGTGAATACAGACGAGATTGCTCAGGTGCAAGAAGCCTCGGGCCATGCCATCATTCAGCTGACTCCTGCTGCGGAAAACTGCATTATATTGTACGCGGGTGCGAACCACACACTGACTGAGTCAGGTGTGCGCAAGGTGCTAGAAGGTGCCACAGATGACGATTGGGTGTTATTGCAAAATGAAACCAACCTAGTGGCAGAAACCTTAGAGTGGGCAAAGGCATCAGGTGCCAAGGTGGCTTTTAACCCTGCCCCTATGGACGCTGACTTAACCCGCAAAGTGTTGCCCTTTATTGACTTGCTGATTGTTAATGAAGTGGAAGCAATGGATCTTGCCAAGGCGGACACCATAGAAGATGCAGCGCGCATTTTGCCAGAGCAATACCCTGACTTAGCCGTCATGATGACCCTAGGTAAAGACGGAGTGCGGTACTTTTCCAAGGCAGAAGACTTGCAAGTGCCTGCGTTCAACGTTGAGGCCAAAGATACCACGGCCGCAGGGGACACCTTCATTGGCTTTTGTTTGGCGGAGTTACAGCGTGGTTCAAATTATGAAACGGCCATGCGGACAGCCTGTGCTGCGTCTGCTATTGCAGTGACCCGAATGGGGGCTGCACCGTCCATCCCAACGCTAGAGGAAGTCACAGATTTCCTAGCAAAGCAGAATTAATGAGATAACGAGAATCACATGACACGAAAAATTATTATTGATACGGATCCGGGTATTGATGATGCAATGGCCATCTTCTTTGCCTTTCAAGCCAAAGAATTAGAGGTTCTAGGGTTAACGACTACCTATGGCAACGTACCGGTTGAAATTGCTACGCAAAATGCTCTGACTCTGACAGAAATCGCAGGGGTTGATGTGCCTGTGGCAGGGGGTGTTGCCGTGCCGTCCAAACAAGCACCGCGTCCTTTCCCTGACTTTGTCCATGGTAAAGATGGCTTTGGTAACATTGATTATCCTGCCCCAAGCAAACAAGCCCTAGAGCAAAGCGCTGCTGAGTTCATCATTGAGCAAGTACGCAAATACCCTGGGGAAGTCACCATTGTTGCTTTAGGTCCCTTGGGGAACCTAGGTAAGGTGCTTGAGCTTGATCCTGAAGTGGCAAACCTAGTGGACGAAGTTGTTCTTATGGGTGGTACAGCCATCGAATATGGCAACGTTTCACCTGTGGCCGAGGCCAATATTATCAATGAACCCCACGCGGCGGATGCGGTGTTCACAGCGCCTTGGCAAGTGACCATGGTTGGGTTGGATGTGACCCATCAGGTATTGCTTGGCAATACTGTGTTGGAGCGTATTAAGGCGAAGAACCCAGAGCAGGGAACCTTCTTGTACGACTGCGCCCAGTTTTACATCAAATTTTACAGTGACCGCTTTGGTGTGGAGGGTTGTTACTTCCATGATGCCTCCACCATTGCTTACCTATTAGATCCTAGCATCTTTGCTGTGGAACTAGGGGCTGTGCGAGTGGCTTGTGAAGGGATCGGCGTTGGTCAAACAATCTTTGCTCCAGAAGGCATGGAATACCCAGAACCTTATTGGAACGATGTGCCAATGACACAGGTTTGTATGGAAGTTGATGGGGACAAGATGTTGCAGCTGTTTGAAGATGTGATGACAGCATAAGATTTGCTGTTAAACAAAAAGGGCGCCTATGGGGCGCCCTTTTTTATGCTGTTAAGCGTGAAATAGGGCTAGCTATGGGCTTTCACAAACTGGTCGATGAAGACTTTGTCTTCTTCTGCTATGTTGTGAAATATCATCTTGATGTAATGCTTATCATGTTCGTTTAATACATCTAGGGATGGCAGACAAATGGCTTTGATTAACTTTTGTTTGCCGTTGTTGCTGGCTTGGAGTTCAAGTTTGACCTTGGTGGAGCCTTGCAGACCACCTGGTGCTTCGACCTCAACGCGTTCTCTAGAAATGTGAGTGCAGTGGACAGCCATGCTTTTGCCATTGGTTAGAAAAAGGGTGCCAGCCCAAAAGCAACGCACATAAGGGAATTGAGATTTTGCCACACTAACATTCCGTACCAATCTTATTGACTACGATTATAGTGAAATCTTGTCCTGTGAACAGCAAAACAAGGCCTCAGGCGACTTCTTGCCTGAGGCCTTTGGTGCTTAAAGCTTGCCGAAGGATTCCCCTAGGGCATTGATCATGCGGTCTAACTCTTCTCGTTCCGCAATAAATGGTGGAGCCAGCTGAATAGTGTCACCTCCATAGCGTACGTAGAAGCCCTTCGCCCACATTTCCATAGCCACTTCATAAGGGCGGCGAGCAGGTTGGCCATCAGGTGCAGCGATGGTGATGCCCGCGGCGTAACCATAGTTGCGGATGTCAGTGATCAGTTCAGAGCTAGAACGTAGGCTATGGACCACTTCTTCCCAATAGCGGCTGTTGTTACGTACTTGTTCAACCAGACCCTGTTCTTGTATCTCTGCCAAAGAGGCTAGACCAGCGGCACAGGCAACTGGATGAGCGGAGTAAGTGTAACCATGGGGCAGCTCTAGCATGTAATCTGGGCCACCTTGCTCCATAAAGGTGTCGTAGATTTCTTCTTTGAAGGCAACAGCCCCCATAGGGATGACACCGTTGGTCACTTGTTTGGCCATAGTTATGATGTCAGGTGTTACGCCAAACGCCTCTGAGCCCGTGTTTGCGCCCATACGGCCAAACGCTGTGATGACTTCATCAAACACCAATAAAATGTCGTGTTGATCACAGATGTCACGCAAACGCTGTAGATACCCTTGTGGTGGAATAATGACCCCAGCGGAGCCTGACATAGGCTCAACAATAACCGCCGCGATGTTTGAAGCGTCGTGCATGGTGATCAAGTCCAACAGCGCATCCGCTCGCTCTGCGCCCACATCGGACATGCCTTGAGTGAACTCAGTGCCTGGGGCTTGTGTATGGGGTAGATGGTAAGAATCCAAGCCTTGGCCATAAAGAGTGCGGTTGGCAGGGATGCCGCCAACACTAAAACCAGACACCCCAGCCCCGTGGTAGCCTTTTGCTCGACCAATAAATTTGGTCTTAGTCCCTTTGCCTTTTTTACGCCAGTAGGCACGTGCCACTTTCAATGCCGTATCAACAGACTCAGAACCCGAACCAGTGAAGAAAATACGATTTAGCTCAGGTGGCATGAATTCAGTGATTTTCTCAGCCAATTGGAACGACTTTTCGTGACCGAATTGAAAAGCAGGGGAGTAGTCTAGGGTTTTAACCTGCTGGGCAACGGCTTCATTGATGCGCGCGACATTGTGTCCTAAGCCACAGGTCCATAATCCAGATAGGCCATCAAAGATGTCTCGGCCTTGGTCGTCTTTGTAAAAGCAACCATCTGCTGAGGCAATAATACGGGGATCACGTTTAAATTCTCGGTTGCCAGTATAGGGCATCCAATGGGAATCGAGCTGTTTTTGGGTGAGTTTTGACATGTGGCGTTCTCTCGTTCTGTACTTTTGATAAGCTCAGAATGCCACGTATTCAGTTTCGTTAAACGTTAACTTATTTAAACTTATTTAAGTTTTATTTAACTATTAGGTGGAGGTTTTTTCTTTGAACTCGCAAAGGTCTTCTATGGTGCAGGCATCACATTTAGGCTTGCGTGCGGTGCAAATATAGCGGCCATGGAGAATCAGCCAGTGGTGGGCATCCAGTAGAAATTCTTTTGGCACAAAGCGCAGTAGCTTGTCTTCAACCTCAAGAACGTTTTTGCCGGGGGCGATCTTAGTGCGATTTGAGACACGAAAAATATGGGTGTCGACGGCCATAGCGACTTGGCGAAACGCTGTGTTAAGGACCACGTTCGCGGTTTTGCGTCCCACACCGGGGAGCGCTTCTAAGGCCTCCCGGGTTTCAGGTACTTGGCTGTTATGCTTTTCGATCAGCATCTGGCAGGTTTTTATGGCGTTTTCAGCTTTCGCATTAAACAGACCAATGGTTTTAATGTATTCCTTTAAGCCATCTACCCCGAGTGCATACATGGCTTCTGGTGTATTGGCCACAGGAAAGAGCTTGCGGGTGGCCTTATTAACACTCACATCCGTGGCTTGGGCAGACAACAGGACAGCGATCAATAGTTCAAACGGTGAGCTGTACTCCAACTCGGTCACAGGATTTGGGTTCTCTGCTCGCAGGCGAGTGAAAATCTCTTGGCGTTTGGCTTTGTTCACTGTAATCCTCGTTTGATCGTCAACGGCTAGTCTGTTACTCGGACTCGGCGAGAAACTTTTTCTTGACCCGCTTGTGCTTTGGCGATGCGCTCTTTCTCTTTTTCATCTGAGTAGTTTTTAATGGCAATCAAGAGACCAAGACCAATAAAAGCGCCTGGAGGTAAGATAGCAAACAGCACATTTGGGTAGTCAGAAAATACCGTTAGCTTCCAGTGGGTGGCCATATCGCCAAACAGCAAGTGCATATCGGTGAATAACGTGCCTTGACCGATCAGCTCACGCATCCCACCTAATAGCACCAACACCATGGTGAAGCCTAATCCCATCATTAAGCCGTCAAGGGTAGATGGTAAGACCGGATTGCGGCTGGCAAAGGCATCTGCACGGCCGAGAATGGCACAGTTGGTCACAATCAATGGAATGAAGATACCAAGAATCTGATACAGCTCGTAAGTATACGCCTGCATGATCAGCTCAATACAGGTAGTAAAAGAGGCGATGATCATGACAAATGCCGGTAGGCGCACCGCGTCAGAGACATAGTTTCGGATCAAAGATACGGCTATGTTTGAGCCCATTAACACTATAGTGGTTGCAAGTCCTAGACCGATCGCATTCACAATGGTACTGGTCACCGCAAGTAATGGACAAAGCCCCAGTAATTGCACAAGGGCTGGGTTGTTTTTCCAGATGCCGTTGTAAAGGATTTCCCTATAATTTGGACCTTCTAATGCTGGGGTATCAGCGACATCTTCATTGGTAAGAGTTTGTTCAGCGCTCATAACTCATCCTAACGCGACAACAGCGCGTCTTCGTTTTGTTTAAAATAAATCAGCGTGTTTTTAACAGCACGGACCACGGCTCTTGGGGTGATGGTCGCCCCTGTAAATTGGTCAAATGTACCGCCGTCCTTTTTGACTTTCCAGCGACGTTCTTCTGGGTTGTCGAGAGATTTTCCTGCAAATGACAAGATCCAATCGGACTTCTGTAGATCAACCTTATCTCCTAGTCCTGGGGTTTCTTTATGGCTGATAACCCGTGAGCCGGTGACGACGCCATCACGATCTACTGCAACTAATAGATCAAGGTTACCGTTATAGCCACCCGGTGCAATGGTTTGAAAGATAATCGCTGTAACCTGACCCTCTTTGCGAGCAATAAAGGCTTTTACGGGTTCCGCTGACCCTAATAATGGGTCTGGATTCAGCATTACGGTGTCGTTGGGCAAATCATTGGTATAACGATCCGCAGGCAAAATCTCATTGAAGGCGTTTAACTGAGCAGTGACGATATTGTCTGCAATGGTGTGCTCGGTCAGTTGGTGAGTGACGGCAATCAACCCAGCAGTTAACACAGCAAATAACGCGAGACCTAAGCTGTTGCGGCGAATAGACGCTAAAATGTTCATTACTTATCGCCTCCTATGTTCAGTCCTTTCTTGGCTTTTTTATGGCCGTAAGCGCGAGGCTGTGTGTAGTAATCAATCAGAGGTGCAGCAAAGTTCATTAACAGAACACCAAAGGCGATACCGTCTGGGTAGCCACCCCAAGTACGAATGATAAAAACTAAGATGCCGATGCCGGCACCGTAAAACAGTTTACCCTTATTGCTGGTGCAAGAGCTGACTGGATCTGTGGCGATAAAGAAGGCCCCAAACATGGCAGCACCAGTGGTCAGGTGAAATAAAGGTGTTGCAGCATTGCTTGGATCGGTTACATAGAAGACCCCTGCCATCACGGCTAGAGCCGCTAAAAGAGAAACGGGTGTATGCCAAGTAATAATGCGCAACCAGATGAGCATGAGCCCCCCCGCAAGGTACGCAAGGTTTACCCATAACCAATTAGATAGGTTGGCTCCCTGTAGGCCTAGAATCGACGCAAAGGCCTCATCGTTCATCATGCCTTCTTTGTGTTTGAAGGCGTCCAAAGGCGTTGCCATGGTGTAAGAGTCTACCGTGGGTAGGGTGCCAAAGATGGCAGCAAGGCTGTCTGAGAAGCTCGGTGTTGCTCCCGCTTGCACTAACTCTGACGCGCCAATCCATTGGGTCATAGGTACTGGAAAGGAAACAAGACAGATGGCGTAGCCAACCATAGCTGGGTTGAATGGGTTGTTCCCTAGGCCGCCGTAAACTTGTTTGGCAAAAATAATGGAGAAACCAACCGCTGTGACGGTTAGCCACCAAGGCACGGTAGGCGGCAAGGCTAATGCCAGTAGTACGGCTGTTAACAGGGCGCTAAAATCTTTTAAGAAAAAGCCAACCGGGCGTTTGCGTGCTTTTAATATTAACGCTTCGCCAACCAGTGCGGTGATACAGGCAATCACTAAATTAATCAGGGTGCCAAAGCCAAACAACCAAGTTTGAACCAATAAACCTGGAATGGTCGCTAAAATAACCATCTGCATGACCCAAGCAGTGCGTTGGCCAGCTCGGTGAGTATGTGGAGAGGTGATACGCAGCAATGACATTTAACGATTCTCTTGCGTGTTGGTTAACTGTTCTAGTTTGGCTTCTTCGTCCCGTTGCTTTTGCTCTGCATCTGCCAGATCTTTTTGTAAGGCTTCTGCCTCGGGATCTGCGGCCAATAAGCGCTTAAGCTTATTAACCTGAGCTTTTGCGAGGGCGGCCGCCACTTTTTGCTTTTTCAGCTGATCTGCGATGCCAGCAACAGCATCGTTGGCTTTCTCCGCTGGATCCGCTTTGGGTGTGGATGCTGGCAAGGGGGCGCCGTTTTCAAGGGCTTGTTCCATAGCTTCTGCATGGGCTTTGGCTTTTGCGGCCTGAGCTTCTAAGCTGGCCACATCGTCAGACCCCATTTCTTTTGCTTTAGCCAAGGCTTTATCCGCCTTTTTCATAGCCGCTTTAGCAATGGCTGCGTCTATTTTTAGCTTGCGCAGGGTATCTTCGTCCGCGCTCGGCGCAGAGTTGTCAGAGCTTGGCTTGTCGGCCTTATTAGGCTTAGCGTCATCTGCTGCTGGTTGAGCTTCCAGAGCGGCTAATGCGGCTTCGGCGGTTTTAAGGTCCTTTTCAAACCCTGCAGCTTTGTCTTTAAGTTCCTGATTGTCAGGGTCTTCCGCAAGCTGTTTGTTGACCTTTTTCAGCTTGGTGCTGGCTAATGCCACATCCACTTTTGCCTTTTTATAGTCATCAGACATGGCCGGTTTTGCGGCTTTAGGGGCAGGAGCTGGGGCGCTGTTGAGTTTGGCTAATCGTTCTTCCGCTTCTTTTAGGTCTTTCTCAAACCCAGCGGCCTTGTCTTTTAGCTCCTGATTATCAGGATCTTCTGCCAGTTGTTTCTGAGTTTTCTTCAGTTTTGTACTGGCTAGGGCCACATCCACTTTGGCTTTTTTGGCTTCGTCGCTTAAAGCAGGCTTCGCTGGCGCCGCTTTAGGTGCAGGTGCTGAGTCGAATTGTGCCAGACGAGCTTCCGCTTCTTTCAGGTCCTTTTCAAACCCTGCGGCTTTGTCTTTTAGTTCCTGATTATCAGGATCTTCCGCCAATTGTTTTTGGACTTTTTTCAGCTTGGTGCTGGCTAATGCCACATCCACTTTGGCTTTTTTGGCTTCGTCGCTTAATGCAGGCTTCGCCGGTGCGGTTTTAGGGGCGGGAGCAGGGGCTGCCGCCACTTTGGCTTCTAGCTCAGCGATGTCTTTCTTAGCCGCATCTACTTGCAGTTGTAGGGCGTTGATTTCTTCCGTGTGCTCGTTTTCCTGGGCGGCCAATAGTGCCTTCTCAAGCTTTTTCAGCTTAGCGTTGGCAATGGCCAGATCCACCTTGGCTTTTTTCGCTTCGTCACTGACAGCCGGTGCCGCTGGTTTGTCGCTTGTTGCAGGGGCTGGTTTTGCTGCTTTTTTCGCAGCGGGTTTAGCTGCTGCGGCATTTTGACGTGCCAGGCGTTTGGCTTCTTTCTCCGCGGCTTCTGCTTCTTGACGGGCCTTACGTGCTTCAAAGCGTTGTTTAGCAATGTCAGATTTGACGGCAGATTCTCGGGCATCGCGGATTTCGGCTTTCGAGTGGCGGTAGTATTGCACCAAGGGAATGCTACTTGGGCAAACGTAGGAGCAGGCGCCACATTCGATGCAGTCGAATAGGTTATAGTGTTCTGCTTTTTCGTGTTCTTGGCTTTTGGCAAACCAAAGTAATTGCTGTGGCAAGAGGCTTGCTGGACAGGCTTGTTCACACATACCACAACGGATACAGGCTTGTTCCGGTGCAGGTGGTGGAAGCTCTTTCGTTGACGCTGCCAAGATACAGTTAGTGGTTTTCACCACAGGGGCTTCTGGGGTGTCTAAGGTGAATCCCATCATAGGGCCACCCATTACGAGACGATGAAGCTTTTTCTCATTTAGATCAGCATAATCGAGCAAATGAGAGATCGGCGTACCCAGTAAAACCTCGACGTTTTGTGGTGCGCCAAAGGCATCACCGGTCAAAGTAGTGTAACGGGAGATCAATGGGCGACCATGTTGAATGGCTTCGTAAACCGCCACACAGGTACCTACGTTTTGACATAGTATTCCGATGTCCGCTGGATGTTGACCACTAGGAACTTCTTTATCAGTCAGTAGCTTGATCAGCTGTTTTTCGCCACCAGACGGGTATTTAGTTGGGACGACGGCAACCTGAATGTCACTTTGACGTTCGCGGATCAATTGTTGTAACGCAGCGATAGCAGTGGGTTTGTTGTCTTCAATGCCAATGACGACATTTTCTGCGTCCACCAGGTGTTGCAGTATTTCGATGCCTAGGATCAGTTCAAGAGTCTTTTCACGGATCAGCATGTCATCTGCCGTGATGTAGGGTTCGCACTCCGCAGCATTGATAATGAAGTGGCTGAGAGGGTGCTTATGCGCCCCTTGTAGTTTCACTTGAGTCGGGAAACCAGCACCACCCATGCCGACAATGCCTTTTTCCGCAAGGTACGCCAAAACGTCAGTTTTACTGATGCTTTGCCAGTTTTCCAGTGGCTCTATATCCGTCCACTTTTCCTCACCATCTGGCGTCAAAATAATACAGATGTCGCTCAAACCAGATGGGTGCGCGATGGTGCGTGGCTCAATCCCAGTGATAGTGCCGGACGTAGGCGCATGCAAAAAGCTTGATAAAAAACCATTGTTAATGGCGATGGCTTGGCCTTTTAGGACTTTTTCGCCTTCCACGACAAGTGGACGAGAGGCCTGACCAATGTGCTGCCCTAATGGTAACAGCAGCTCTTTTGGTAATTTAGGTGTGCCCAGTGGTAGTTGTAGAGACTGAGCTTTGTTTTCTGGTGGATGAATGCCACCATGAAAAGAGTAAATCGTTGGCGTTTGCATCAGTGTGCCGCCTCCACTTGACGATCTGTGGCAATAATATTGGCTGCTTGAGCACCCACCCCTTGAGGTTTATCCCAAGACCAGGTGCGTGAGGTGACGCCCACTTCTACCATGTCGATACAGTCAACAGGGCAGGGTTCTACGCAAAGGTCACAACCGGTACATTCGTCGGAGATAACCGTGTGCATTTGTTTCGCAGCGCCGAGGATGGCGTCGATTGGGCATGCTTGGATGCATTTAGTACAGCCGATACATTCGTCTTCACGAATGACCGCTACTTTTTGTACAGGTTCTTCTTCGCCACCATCAAGGGGAATGGCTTCTACGTCAAGCAAGTCAGCTAAGGCTTGAACCGTTGCTTGACCACCCGGAGGGCAGCGGTTAATGGCTTCACCGTTTGAGATGGCTTCCGCGTAAGGGCGACATCCTGGATGGCCACATTGACCACATTGAGTCTGCGGTAGGATGGCGTCGATTTGGTCGACAATAGGGTCACCTTCCACATGGAAGCGGACATTGGCGTAACCTAAGATGGCGCCAAAGACTAACGCCAATACCACTAGAATTCCGATAGCAAGTAAAACAGTCAGCATAACGGCTCCTATATCTGCACTAGGCCAGTGAAGCCCATAAATGCTAGGGCCATAAGACCTGCTGTGATCATGCCGATGGCTGAGCCTTTAAAGATCACGGGCACATCAGCCACGTTGATTCGCTCGCGCATGGCAGAGAACAAGACAAGGACGAAAGAGAAGCCCACAGCAGCACCAAAGCCGTACAAGATGGACTCCACAAAGCCGTTTTGTTTGGAGGTGTTTTGAAGAGCAACACCTAATACAGCACAGTTAGTTGTGATCAGTGGTAAGAAAATCCCCAGCACTCGGTACAGTAGTGGGCTGGTTTTATGAACCACCATTTCGGTGAACTGCACTACAACGGCGATGACTAAGATGAATGAAATCGTCTTCAAATACTCCAAGCCAAAGGGCTGAAGTATGAAGTTAAAAGTCAGGTAACTGCATAGACTGGAAAGGGTCAGCACGAAAGTGGTGGCCATAGCCATGCCAATGGAGGTTTCCAGCTTACTGGAGACACCCATAAACGGACACAGCCCAAGGAACTGCACCAAGACAAAGTTGTTTACCAAGATGGTACTGACGAGTATTAAGAGATATTCAGTCATCTCACGTCCAATAAATGCGTTTTTGTATACAGAAGAAAAGACCAATACCCGAGGGTTTTGGATGAGCGTAACTATACCAAGCTGCTTATAACTAACAAGACTAAAGCGGCGTATATTCTAGTTTATTTTAGAATATAAATAGCACAGGGCAAGTATAAGCCACGTTTGTTCCTTAAAACGAAGGCCGCCTAGAAGACTAGGCGGCCTTGGTGTACAAGCTAATATGCTTACATAACACGCTGGCCTGGTTTTGCCCCTGCATGAGGCTCAAGTAGGTAAATTTCTTCGCCCCCTGGACCTGCTGCTAGAACCATGCCTTCTGATAAACCGAATTTCATTTTGCGCGGTGCCAAGTTGGCTACCATGACAGTCAGCTTACCTTCTAAGTCTTCAGGTTTGTAAGCGGATTTAATGCCAGAGAAAACAGTACGCGTCTCGCCACCAAGATCCAATGTCAGTTTCAACAGCTTATTGGCTTTTTCAACATGCTCGGCTTTTGCGATTTTAGCGATTCGTAGATCTACCTTAGCAAATTCGTCGAAGTTGATTTCTGCCGCGATGGGCTCTTTGCTGAGCTCTGTTTCTGGTGCCGCAGCGGTCTTGCTTTGAGCTTCGGCCTCGGCTTCTTCTTTGCCTTCTTCGATCATGGCTTCGATTTGAGTGGACTCAATACGTGCCATCAAGGCTTTAAACTTATTAACTGACTTGCCAAACAGTAGCTCGCTACGGTTATCCCAAGTGAGTTCCTTGTTCAAAAAGGCTTCAGCGTCCGCCACCATGTTAGGCAATACAGGTTTTAGGTAAGTCGCCAAGATGGCAAACAAGTTAAGAGAAACGGAACAGATCTCTTGTACCTGAGGTAGAGTCTCTTCGTTTTTGGCTTTTACCCATGGTTCTTCGTCAGCAATGTAGGTGTTTGCAATGTCCGCAAGGCGCATGATTTCACGCATGGCTTTACCGTATTCACGCGTTTCATATAGATTCGCAATCAGGTCGCCCGCATCGATGAACTCTTGGATCATCTCTTGTTTGGCAGGCGTGGCTTGCAATTGACCATCAAATTTCTTGTTGATGAAGCTTGCTGTGCGGCTGGCGATGTTAACGACCTTACCGACTACGTCAGAGTTTACTCGCTGCACAAAGTCACCAAGGTTTAAGTCGATATCGTCCACACGGGAATTCAGCTTAGCGGCAAAGTAGTAACGCAAGTACTGAGGATCAAGGTGGTTCAAGTAGGTACGTGCTTTGATAAAGGTGCCGCGAGACTTGGACATCTTTTCGCCGTCTACGGTCACGTAGCCGTGGGCATTTACTGCCGTGGGTGTGCGGTAGCCAGCACAGTCCAGCATGGCTGGCCAGAACAAGGCGTGGAAGTTGATGATGTCTTTACCGATGAAGTGGTAGAGCTCTGCTTCTGAGTCCTTGTTCCAATAATCACCAAACTCTAGGTTATCGGTACGGTCACATAGGTTTTTAAAGCTTGCCATGTAGCCGATTGGGGCATCTAGCCAAACGTAAAAGTACTTACCCGGTGCATCTGGGATTTCAAAACCAAAGTAAGGGGCATCACGGCTGATGTCCCATTCTTGTAGGCCAGAGTCGAGCCACTCAGACAGTTTATTAGCCACTTGATCTTGTAAGGTGCCGCTGCGAGTCCATTGCTGGAGGAATTCTTGGAATTCAGGCAGTTTGAAAAAGTAGTGATCAGAGGCTTTTTCAACCGGTGTCGCACCAGAGTACACTGAACGTGGGTCAATCATTTCCATTGGCGTGTAAGTCGCTGAACACACTTCACAGTTGTCGCCGTATTGGTCTTCTGCCTTACATTTTGGACAAGTCCCTTTAACGAAACGATCCGCTAGGAACATCTGCTTTTCTGGATCGTAGGCTTGGGTGATAGAACGTACAGAAATTTTGCCGTTATCACGCAGTGCTTTGTAAATAGACTCAGATAACTCGCGGTTTTCTGGCGAGTGAGTGGAGTGGTAGTTATCGTAGCCAATCATGAAGTCGTTGAAGTCTGCCATGTGTTCTTGGCGAACCCCATCGATCAATTGCTCAGGAGTGATGCCGTTTTGCTCGGCTTTAATCATGATGGCTGTGCCGTGGGCATCATCAGCACATACTGCAGTACATAGGTTGCCACGTAGCTTTTGAAAGCGAACCCAAATATCCGTTTGAATGTGCTCCAGCATGTGTCCTAAATGGATAGAACCGTTGGCGTAAGGTAGGGCGCTGGTGACGAGTATTTTGCGTTGCGTATGTGCCATTCGAAATAAGCCTGCTGGATAGAATATGTGTTTGCTTGGTAGCCTTAAAGTGTGCGTTAAACGGTCACTTGGCTACTATGAGTAAAGAATTATCCGCGACATTATAAGTGGCGGTTTATATCGTGCAAGCTTCGGGCTTGCTTTTCCGCAATTTGCCCCCAGAATGGCAGACATTAAAGTGAATTAACGACCCCTTGGCGTTATGTCAATCGGTCCTTAGGAGAAAGCATGTCGGCAGATCAATCCGCCCCAGTGGGCGTAGAAAGCATCAAACACATCATCGCGGTGGCTTCAGGCAAAGGGGGCGTGGGGAAATCCACTACCACGGTCAACTTAGCCCTTGCCATGGCGAAAGAAGGCCATAAGGTCGGGATACTGGATGCGGATATTTATGGCCCAAGCCAAGGTTTGTTATTGGGGTTTGATGCCAATACTCGTCCTCAAGTGCGTGATGAAAAGTACTTCCTGCCGCCCGAAGCACATGGCATTAAAGTAATGTCTATGGCGTTTTTAACCACTAAAGAAACCCCCTTGGCTTGGCGTGGCCCCATGGCGACGGGTGCCCTGATGCAGATCCTGACTCAAACAGACTGGCAGGGGTTGGATTACCTGTTTATCGATATGCCCCCAGGGACAGGTGATATCCAGTTAACCATCTCGCAAAAAGTGCCTGTTTCAGGGGCTGTGATTGTGACCACACCACAGGATATTGCTTTGTTGGATGCCCGCCGTGGAGTGGAGATGTTCAAAAAGGTGAATATCCCAGTATTGGGTGTCGTGGAAAACATGTCTACCCATATTTGCTCAAACTGTGGCCATGCGGAAGCCATCTTTGGAGAAGAGGGTGGCAAGGCCCTGTCTGAAGAATACAACGTAGAAGAATTAGGTAAATTGCCATTGAGCCTTGCGATTCGCAAACAGGCCGATGCAGGCGCACCGACGGTATTGAGTGAGCCTGATTCGGACATCACTGAGATATATCTGTCGATTGCTCGCAAGCTTGATGCTACCCTTGCGTCCAATTCTGAACAGTTCTCGATGCCGACCATCGGCATGAGTGATGATTGAGGTAAAACATGCGACTGTGTGATCGAGACATTATCCAAGCTTTGGATGATGGCGTCATTAAAATCGAACCCCGTCCAGATAACAGCGTGATCAGTGGCGTTTCGTGTGATCTAAGATTGGGGAATTCGTTTCGAGTGTTCCAAGGACACCCTGCTCCCTATTTGGATTTGAGTGGCCCGAAAGAAGACTTGAACCGTGCCATCGAATCCGTCATGAGCGAAGAGATTATCGTGGAAGGCGATAAACCATTCTTCATTCATCCAGGTGAGTTGGTGCTCGGTGTGACCATGGAATCGATTACTTTGCCAGACGATTTGGTGGGATGGCTGGATGGCCGTTCATCTTTGGCTCGTTTGGGCTTAATGGTGCACGTGACCGCCCATCGTATTGATCCAGGTTGGAGCGGCGGCATAGTGCTTGAGTTTTTGAATGGCGGTAAGTTGCCAATCGCATTGCGTCCGGGGATGACCATTGGTGCGATCAACTTTGAAACCATGTCTGGGCCTGCGGATCGCCCTTACAACAAGCGTGAGAATGCGAAATACCGAGGCCAGAGCTCTGCGGTTGGCAGTCGTATTAGTGGCGACAAATAAAATCTTGTTACCTTATAACATTTAAAGCCCGAGTAGAACGAAAGTCTATTCGGGCTTTTTTAATGCTTCGCTTTAGTGCAGGGTGTGTGTCGTTTTTGAGCATATTGAGTTAAGTCGTGAGGTCTATCGTTAACCCGCGAATAAAAACAATACTCAACAGGAGTTACATATGTCTCAATCGACTAACCGCGGAGTTGTATACAAAGGTCCTGGTAAGGTAGCAGTAGAGCCTATTGCATACCCAGAGCTGGCGCTAGGTGATCGTAAGTGTGAACACGGCGTTATTCTAAAAGTACTGACCACCAATATTTGTGGCAGTGATCAGCACATGGTTCGAGGGCGCACAACGGCACCAGAAGGCTTAGTGTTGGGACATGAAATCACAGGCATCATTTTGGAAAAAGGCCGTGATGTTGAGTTTGTTGATGTGGGTGACATAGTATCTGTGCCATTCAACATTGCCTGTGGCCGCTGCCGTAACTGTAAGGCAGGTCTTACAGGTATCTGTCTAAACGTGAACCCTGCCCGTCCTGGTGCAGCCTACGGTTATGTAGACATGGGGGGCTGGGTTGGTGGCCAAGCGGAATACGTGATGGTGCCTTACGCAGACTTCAACTTGCTGAAATTCCCTGATTCCGACCAAGCTATGGAAAAGATCCAAGACTTGACCCTATTGTCTGATATCTTCCCAACTGGCTTCCACGGCTGTGTTACAGCTGGAGTCGGCCCAGGTTCTACGGTTTACATCGCTGGAGCGGGGCCGGTGGGTCTTGCTGCCGCAGTGTCTGCACAACTTTTGGGGGCAGCCTGTGTCATCGTTGGGGATATGATCGAAGACCGTCTAGCCCAAGCTCGTAGCTTTGGTTGTGAAACCATTGACCTGCGTGAAGAAGGTTCCATGGAAGATAAGATCGAAGCCATTATTAATGATCGCGAAGTGGATTGCTTCGTGGATTGTGTTGGCTTTGAGGCTCATGGCTGTGGCTGTAATTCTCACAAAGAGGCCCCAGCGACGGTATTGAACTCTGCCATGCAGATTACTCGTGCGGGTGGTCAGATCGGTATCCCTGGTTTGTACGTCACAGATGATCCAGGCGCGGAAGACGAAGCTGCTCGCGAAGGAGCCTTGAGCATGCGTTTTGGTCTAGGTTGGGCAAAATCTCATTCTTTCCACACAGGACAATGTCCAGTGATGAAATATCACCGTGGTCTGATGCAAGCGATCTTGTTTGACAAGGTAAAAATCGCTGACGCTGTTAATGTGCAAATGATCTCACTAGAACAGGCACCTCAAGGCTACGCTGACTTTGATGGCGGTGCTGCGAAGAAATTCGTTATAGATCCCCATGGATCGTTCAAAGCCTAACCATTTCCCATCAACATGAAAAAAATGCCACGCATGTCGTGGCATTTTTGCTTTTCGTCTCGCAAAAAATGTCTAAACTCAGCACATTGCCCTAAATGTCAGGCTCCCAATTTATTGGGCATTTCAATCGTGGTGTTATATAGGTAAAGGAGAGCTGTATGAATATCATGACCGGGTACAACCCAACTTACGATGACTCAGATCTTGTTGTTGAAGAGGTTTTGCAGGCAGAAGACGAGCTGCTGATCGAGTTCGGTACACCTTGGTGTGGTCACTGTAAACAAGCGTTGCCAGTGATTGAATCCGTTATGGATGAGTACTCGGATGTTTCCCATCTAAAAGTGTTCGACGGCAAAGGAAAGCGACTAGGACGACACTTTAGCGTGAAATTGTGGCCCACTTTGATTTTAGTGCGCAACGGTAAGGAAGTTGGGCGCGTCGTGCGCCCTGATTCGGAAGCCGAATTAAGAGATTTATTAGAGCAGTAGATAGAGGATTCATGTCGTATAAAGGGATCAAGGTAAACATCATTACGGGGTTTTTAGGGGCGGGTAAAACGACTCTTATTAAACAATTGCTAAAACAGGTGCCAGACGGGGAGTCCTGGGCAGTACTCGTGAATGAGTTTGGTGAAGTAGGGATAGATGGGGCGCTTTTAGAAACTGAGCAAGTTGCCATAAAACAAGTCCCCGGCGGATGCTTATGTTGTGTTT
Source organism: Marinomonas vaga (assembly GCF_055388305.1). Lineage (NCBI taxonomy): Bacteria > Pseudomonadati > Pseudomonadota > Gammaproteobacteria > Oceanospirillales > Oceanospirillaceae > Marinomonas > Marinomonas vaga. Next base: position 3,685,474 of record NZ_AP043903.1, on the reverse strand, counting down.
CCTCTGCAGCCTTCAGTGTCGGTTTAAACGAACTGATTAAACAGGCTGCTCCTAGCCGAATTTTGATTGAACCGACTGGGATTGGACACCCCCAGCAAATCATGCAGCAGTTGCTGGCCGACCATTATCAGGGCGTATTAGATATCAGGGCTTCTATTTGCCTTATGGATGTACGTAACTTGTCCGATCCAAGGTATCTAGGGCACCCTGCTTTTTTTGATCAGATCGAGCAAGCGGACGTGCTTTTGGCGAGTAAAGCAGATACTTATGACGAGAAGGATGAAGAAGGTTTTGTGACGTTCGCCAAACAGTTTGCAGATGCAAAGTCTGTGGTGGCTTTGAGTGCTCAGGGTTCATTTGACCTAAGTTGGCTGGATTTACACACCAAGCATCGCACCCATTCTCACGACCACGACCACGACCACGACCACGACCACGACCACGACCACGACCACGACCACGATCACGATCACGATCACGATCACGACCATGGCATTAACAAAGTTCAAACAGCGTTAAGAGGTGGGGTCATGCGATATCAGAAAGTTGATCAAAATCTACTCAGTGTTGGGTGGCTATCTGAGGGGGCTTTGAGTGCTACCGATGATCGATTTAATCAGTTAGTTTCAGTTTTAACCGATTGTGACAGCTTTTGGCGTTTCAAAGGTGTTGTGGAGATTGATGGTCGTGTGATGAACATCAATATTACCTCCAAAGAGATTCATGTCAGCCCCAGTGATTCATCTCTAACTTCAAGATTTGAATGCATTTTTTCAGATTTTGACGGTGTTTCAGAGGTGTTGAAAACCATAGAAAACACCTTCCGGATTTATGAGTAGGATCAGTGTTTTTTAGATCGGTCTCTGTTGTAAAACGCGTCTGCGTGGCGCGTTTTGTTATTTAAGTTGGTTTTAAATGTTATTGAGAGGAATGCGGCTTTAGACAAAGCTTAATACATCAATACAAACCTACTGATGCAGAATAACAATACAGAGGTAATACACCATGCCGGAATACAAAGCACCGTTACGAGATTTAAAATTCGTTACAGAGGAAGTGCTCGGAATCCACGATCACTATGCCAAATTGTCAGGTGCAGAAGACGCAACCCCAGATATGATTGATGCCATCTTGGAAGAAGGGGCAAAGTTTGCAGAGCGAGTGCTTTCGCCTCTCAATCAAGTGGGTGATCAACAGGGTTGTCAGTTTAAAGACGGTCAAGTCACTACCCCTGAAGGTTTTAAAGAAGCCTACCAGCAGTACGTAGAAGGTGGCTGGCCATCACTGTCTCATTCTCCTGAAATGGGTGGGCAAGGCCTTCCTGAATCACTTGGCATGATGGTGACTGAGCTGGTTGCCACCTCTAACTGGGCTTGGAGCATGTACCCAGGATTGAGCCATGGGGCCATGAATACCCTAGAGCAACACGGCACAGAAGAGCAGAAACAAGCCTACCTAACTAAGCTGGTATCTGGAGAATGGACTGGCACCATGTGCTTGACAGAGCCTCACTGTGGGACTGACTTGGGTATGCTAAAAACCAAAGCAGTGCCAAACGAAAATGGCAGTTACGCCATCACAGGTACCAAGATTTTCATTTCTGCCGGTGAGCATGATATGGCAGACAATATTGTGCACATCGTATTGGCCCGCTTGCCTGACGCGCCGGAAGGCACCAAAGGTATCTCCCTATTTATCGTTCCAAAATTTAAAGTCACTGAGGCTGGAGAAGTGGGCGAGCGCAACCAAGTTGCCTGTGGGTCAATCGAACACAAGATGGGGATTCACGGCAATGCTACCTGTGTCATGAACTTCGATGGCGCCGAAGGCTTCCTAATTGGTCCACCTAATAAAGGTCTAAACTGCATGTTTACCTTTATGAATACGGCCCGTCTTGGTACGGCTTTACAGGGCCTAGCCCATGCGGAATGGGCTTACCAAAACTCTTTGGCTTACGCGAAAGATCGTCTACAAATGCGCTCTTTGACTGGCGCTAAAGCTCCTGACAAAGCGGCTGACCCAATTATCGTGCACCCAGACGTACGCAAAATGCTGCTGACTCAAAAAGCCTTTGCTGAAGGTGGTCGTGCCCTGATCCATTACTGCTCCATTCTAGTGGATACTGTTAAGACTGGATCAGACGCAGAAAAAGAGGAAGCGGAAACTTTATTGTCTTTGCTGACTCCAATAGCTAAAGCCTTTTTGACAGAGACAGGCTTTGAGGCCGCAAACCAAGGCCTACAGATTTTTGGTGGTCATGGTTACATCGCAGATTGGGGGATGGAGCAAAACGTACGGGATAGCCGTATCTCCATGCTTTATGAAGGCACCACAGGCATTCAAGCGTTAGATCTTTTGGGACGTAAAGTGTTAATGACTCAAGGTGCGACCTTGAAGACTTTCACCAAGGTGATCCATAAATTCTGTAAAGCGAACAGCTCAGAAAAGAGCATCGCACATTTGATTAAGCCCCTAGCAGAATTAAACAAAGAATGGGGGGACATCACCCTGAAAGTGGGCATGAAAGCGATGAAGAACCGAGATGAAGTAGGTGCTGCCTCAGTGGATTACTGTATGTATTCAGGTTATGTGACCCTAGCGTACCTATGGGCGCGCATGGCGCTGGTAGCGAAGCAAAAATTAAATGAAGGCACCTCAGAAGAAGCTTTCTATAAAGCAAAGATGCAGACAGCTACCTTCTATTTTGAGCGTATTCTGCCGCGTACCAAGGCCCATGCTCAGATGATGTTGTCCGGGGCGAGCTCCTTGATGGAAATGGACGAAGACCAGTTCTTTTTACGCTAATTGAAGTAAATAACAGATTTTTTGGAGTTTATCTATGAGTGACGCTAAGATGATATTTGATGCAATGGTAAAACGTTTTGATGCCAATGCGGCAGATGATATGGACGCTATTTTCCAATTTGAATTGGAAGATGCCGATGATCACTATGTGATAGTATCAAATGGTTCCTGTGAGTTGGCTCAAGGGGAGCACGACGATCCAACCGTGACACTCAGTATGGATTCTGAGACTTTAGAGGCTGTCATGGCGGGAGAGCTAGATGGAATGGAAGCCTTTATGGAAGGTAAAATTCGTGCGGACGGTGATATTATGCTGGCTACCAAGCTGACAGAAATTTTTCCTAATACCTAACTCATTAGGGACGACGCGTGGAGTGAGAGCTTCCCGCGTCGATCACCAGAAACGACTTTATATCTCCATATAACGACAATAACGGAGAAGCTATATGTTAAACGACAATACTGCCGCCAAGCTTAATTTTGAGCCGGGCAGCTACGTACCCGATAACCTAAACCCACACGGCTTTAAGTCGGTTGTGGATGTTTTGGAGTTTGGCTGTACGAAATTCGGAGCGCTCCCTGCGTTCACGAGCCTTGGTCGAACCTTGACCTATCAAGAGCTGAAACAAAAGGCTGATGCCTTCACAGCCTACCTGCAGAATTACACGGACCTGCAACCTGGTGATCGCATAGCGGTTCAACTTCCTAATGTTATTCAGTTTCCTATTGCTGTGTTTGGCGCGATGCAGGCCGGCTTAGTCGTAGTCAATACCAACCCCTTGTACACCCCTAAAGAGTTAGAACATCAGTTTAATGATTCCGGTGCCAAGGCAGTGGTTGTGTTTGCTAACATGGCAGCAAACGTTGAGAAAATTCTTGCCAAAACTCAAGTTCGCCACGTCATTGTGACCGAAATTGCAGATCTGCATTCACCGGTGAAACGTTTATTAGTTAACTCGGTAGTGAAGTACGTCAAAAAAATGGTGCCAGCGTACCATCTCCCTACTGCTATGACTTTTAATGAAGTTCTAAAACTAGGAGCAGGCCATAAACCTAAAGCCGTTAGTCTCAGCCATCCGGATTTAGCGGTTCTACAGTACACTGGTGGTACTACCGGTGTTGCTAAAGGGGCAATGCTGACCCACGCCAACTTGCTGGCCAATATGCAGCAGCTCAAGGGGCGACTGGAAACGGTATTAGATGAAGGTAAGGAAATCTTTGTTGCTCCGCTGCCTTTGTATCACATTTATGCTTTTCTGATTCACGCTTTGACCCTGCTTGAGTTTGGTGCTCATACCATTCTTATTCCAAACCCAAGGGATTTACCTGCCTTTGTTAAAGAACTTAGTAAATGGCGTATTACTGGCTTTATTGGTCTTAATACCTTGTTTGCTGGCTTGTGTAATCGAGAAGACTTCAGAGCGTTGGATTTTTCAGGATTAAAATTAACCGCTTCTGGTGGTATGGCGCTCACCCATGCGGCGGCAGAACGCTGGAAAGATGTCACCGGCTGCCAAATTACAGAAGGGTATGGCTTAACCGAAACCTCACCTGTGGTGTCCTTTAATCCTGTTGGTAAAGAACAGCTCGGCACCATTGGTAAGGCGGTCGATGAAACAGACGTGAAAGTCATTGATGACAATGGCAATACGCTACCAGCAGGAGAGCCAGGCATGTTATGCGTCCGTGGACCTCAAGTGATGCGTGGTTATTGGCATCGTGAGAAGGCCACCCAAGATGTGACGACTTCTGATGGTTACTTCATCACAGGTGATATTGCTTCGATTCAAGAAGATGGCTTTATTCGCATTGTAGATCGAGCAAAAGACATGATCATTGTGTCTGGCTTTAATGTGTATCCTACGGAAGTAGAAGACGTATTAACTCAACATCCAGACGTGCTCGAAGCGGCCGCCATTGGGGTTGAAAATGAAAAAACCGGTGAAGCGGTAAAAGCGTTTGTGGTGTTAAAGGCGGGCGTTAGCCTTGACGAAGATGCCATGGTTAAGTTTTGTCGCGAAAGCCTTGCAGCTTACAAGGTACCCCATCAGTTTGAAGTTCGTTCTGAGCTTCCTAAAACCAACGTTGGTAAGGTTCTGCGACGAGCATTACGTTAACGGATATGGCTCTGTGTCTACTTTGGCCACAGAGCCAGTGTTTGTCTTTAGCACTGGTTTCCTGAGCAAATAGGGGTTAAAAGTCCCATGAATGATCACATCAACGAGTCCATCGAGCAGGGTGTTCATACCATCTGTTTGAACCGTCCCGATAAGAAAAACGCGATCACAGTCGACATGTATCAAATGCTCAGTGAAGCGTTACATCGAGCGGAGAAAAACGATCAAGTTAAGGTGACCTTGATTACAGGAACGGGCCCTGATTTTTCGGCTGGCAATGATATTCGAGAATTCGTAGAAATTGCCAAATCTCCGGAGAAAATGGCTTCTGTGATGGCCTTTTTGCAGGCTTTAACCGCCTATAAAAAGCCTTTGATTGCAGCAGTTGAGGGGTGGGCGGTAGGCGTCGCCAGTACTTTATTACTCCATTGCGACATGGTGATTGCGGCCCGAAATACGCAAATGGTGTTGCCCTTTGTGCAACTCGGACTGGTGCCGGAAGCAGCCTCCAGTTACCTCTTGCCAAAGCTCATCGGTCATCAAAGGGCCTTTGAAATTCTCATGCTTGGGGAGCCACTGACGGCGGAATATGCGTCAGAGCTTGGCCTGGTCAACCATCAGTGTGAGCCGGGAGAGGCATTGGAGATGGCGACCCATTACGCGAATCGAATTTGTGCTCTGCCAACGGAGGCTGTGCTGCTATCTAAAGAATTATTGAAATGCCGAACCATTGATGACGTGCAAATGGCGTTGATGCGGGAAGGGCGGATTTTCAAAGATAGACTGAAATCTCCAGAGGCCATCGCCCAGTTCGCAAGCTTTATTCAAGGGAAAGGCGGACAATAATGTGCATAATTTAACCATGGAATTTACATGGCGAAAACTCGCATAACCCCCAAACCTGTCTATAATTTAAACAGTATGGTTTATCCCTAATAGGCTATGCTCCTAGTTCGCCAACCTCAGACTCTGCCCCAATCGACCCGCTTGATTGGGGCTTTTTTTGATCTTTAAAAATTTTGTTGCGACAAAATGTCATAAAACAGGGGCTTTTTTGTTATTGAGGAAAATACCCATCAAACTAATCTTTACTAACGGAATAAAAATTAATGTGCGCATCAGCGCGGTGAGCCGTAAGGCCATATAATAAAAGGTGGAGGCGACTATGATCTTCGAAGGTAAATCACTTCGATTGGCATCAGGTGACGATGGGATAGCGACATTGACGCTAGATCTGAAAGACAGTTCTGTCAATAAATTTGGGGCTTTGGCATTAGGCGAGCTTTCGCAAGCGATTGAGCAACTAAAGACGGCAGACGATGTGCGTGGTTTAGTGATTTGTAGTGCTAAAGATGCATTTGTCGTAGGGGCAGATATCACCGAGTTCATGGGGTGGTTTCAGCTTAACGATGAAGACCTTTCCCAAAGATTACGTGATACCCATGATATTTTCTCAGAGTTATCCAATCTACCTTTCCCAACGGTTGCGGCCATTAATGGCCTAGCATTAGGTGGTGGTTTTGAATTGTCTCTGGCCTGTGATTATCGTGTCATGGGGCAAACTGCAAAAATTGGCCTACCGGAAACTCAGTTAGGTATTTACCCTGGCTGGGGCGGAACGGTGCGTTTACCTCGACTGATCGGCGCAGACAATGCCTGTGAATGGATTTGCAGCGGTGCACAGAAGCGTAGCGCAGATGCAATGAAAGACGGTGCTGTGGACGCTGTGGTGGATACGGCCCAAGTATTAGAATCGGCCTACCACCTTATTTCACAAGCGGTTGCAGGTAAGTTTGATTGGCAAGCTCGCCGAGATGCTTTGCGTGCCCCAATGACATTCTCTCCGATTGAAAAAATGATGGTGTTTGAATCCGTGCGCGGTGTAGTGGGTGCCAAAGCGGGTAAACATTACCCAGCGCCAATGGAAGCCATCAAAGCCATTGAAAAAGGCATTTTCCAACCGATCGACAAAGCGATCGAAACGGAAATCAAAGGCTTCGTAAAACTGGCGAAATCTCCGGTTGCTCGCTCATTAGTGGGTCTTTTCTTGAATGATCAGGTAGTGAAAAAAGCCGCGGGATCTTACAGCAAAGAAAGTAGCAAAATTGCTCACTCGGCGGTGCTTGGGGCCGGCATCATGGGGGGCGGCATTGCCTACCAATCTGCGTCAAAAGGCACGCCAATCATTATGAAAGACATTCGACCAGAAGCTCTAGATCTGGGTATGAATGAAGCAAGCAAGTTGTTTGGTAAGCAAGTTGAGCGGGGCAAACTGACCACAGACAAAGCGATGACCGCGCTAGGTAAAATCACCCCAGTTTTAACGTATGGTGAATTCAGTAACGTGGACATGGTTGTGGAAGCTGTGGTTGAGAACCCAAAAGTGAAGCAATCTGTATTGGCTGAGACGGAGTCTCAAATCAGTGACGATGCCGTTCTGGCTTCCAATACTTCAACGATCTCTATCAACTTGTTGGCGAGTGCTCTGAAGCGCCCTGAGAACTTCTGTGGCATGCATTTCTTTAATCCTGTGCATCGCATGCCCCTAGTAGAGGTGATCCGTGGAGAGAAGACTTCTGATGCCACGATTGCCAAGACCGTAGCCTATGCTCAAGCATTGGGTAAAACCCCAATTGTTGTGAACGATTGCCCAGGATTCTTGGTGAACCGAGTCTTGTTCCCATACTTTGCTGGCTTCTCGGCTCTATTGCGTGACGGAGCGGATTACCAAAATGTTGACAAGGTTATGGAAAAATTCGGCTGGCCAATGGGCCCTGCGTACTTACTCGATGTGGTAGGTATTGATACGGCTTTCCATGCGGACCAGGTGATGGCTGAAGGCTTCCCTGATCGAATGGGGCATGAGGGAACAAATGCTATCGATTGTTTCTATGAAGCGGGCCGATACGGTCAGAAAACGAGTCAGGGCTTTTACCAATATGAAGTAGATCGCAAGGGTAAACCTAAAAAGCTCCCTTCAGAAGAAGCTCAAAAAATGATCAAGGAAATCCACGTAGATTCTGCAGAGTTTTCTGACGAAGATATTATTGCTCGTATGATGATTCCTTTGTGTATTGAGACAGCCCGTTGTTTGGAAGAAAACATCGTTGCTTCCGCTGCCGAAGCGGACATGGGCTTGATCTATGGTATTGGTTTCCCTCCCTATCTCGGTGGCGCGTTGCACTACATGGATGAAATGGGGTTGGCGGCATTCTGTGAACTTGCAGATCGCTTCCAGCATTTAGGTAAGTTGTATGAGCCAACGCAAACCATGCGTGATATGGCGGCATCACAAAGTCGTTACCATAACCATTAATCCATCACGGGAAGAATTAGGAGCTATATCATGAAAATGAATCCAAACGATGTCGTTATTGTCGACGCGATACGTTCTCCGATGGGGAAATCTAAAAACGGTATATATCGCAATGTTCGCTCAGAAAGTTTGTCAGCGGAAGTTGTAAAAGCTTTATTGTCGCGCAACCCTGAGGTAAACCCTAAAGACATCGAAGACTTGATCTGGGGATGTGTGAACCAAACCCTAGAACAGGGTTTTAACATGGCCCGTGCGGTGGCCCTGCTGGCTGGAATGCCTGTGACGACCGCAGCGCAAACGGTTAACCGCTTATGTGGTTCCTCCATGTCCGCCATTCATACGGCTTCTCAAGCGATTATGACAGGCCAAGGCGATATCTTTGTGGTGGGTGGTGTCGAACACATGGGCCACGTGTCCATGATGCATGGCGTCGATGTGAACCCTGAGCTGTCAAAGCACATGGCCAAGGCCTCCATGATGATGGGAGTCACGGCTGAAATGCTAAGTAAAATGCACGGTATCTCCCGTGAGGCTCAGGATCAGTTTGCCTTGCGTTCGCATCAAAAAGCCCATGAAGCAACCCTAGAAGGTCGCTTTGCCGCTGAGATCGTGCCGGTTGAAGGCCACGACAGCGTGGGCAATAAAGTCTTGGCTGAGATCGATGAGGTGATTCGCCCAGAAACCTCTCTTGAAGGTTTGGCGGCACTGCCAACAGTCTTCATGCCTAAAGGGGGAACAGTCACAGCGGGCTCTTCCTCTGCCTTATCAGACGGTGCGTCTGCCTTGTTAATGATGTCTGCGCAAAAAGCGCAAGAATTAGGCTTAAAGCCAATGGCTCGGGTGCACAGCATGGGGCTAGCTGGGTGTGATCCAGCGATTATGGGTTATGGCCCAGTACCCGCAACTAAGAAGGCGCTTAAGCGCGCTGGGTTGACGATTGACGATATTGGTTTAGTTGAGCTTAACGAAGCTTTCGCGGCACAATCGCTACCTGTTCTTAAAGATCTGAAATTGCTGGATCAGATGGAAGACAAGGTAAACCTAAACGGTGGTGCAATCGCCCTAGGGCATCCACTGGGTTGTTCTGGCGCTCGTATTTCCACGACCTTGTTACATCAAATGGCAGCGAAAGATGTGCAATTTGGTTTGGCAACCATGTGTATCGGTATGGGGCAGGGGATTGCGACGGTTTACGAGAAGCTTTAGACCGAACCATATCAAGTTCTAACGGGTGTAAACAAAAAAGGGGGCGTTCATCGCCCCCTTTTTATATTCGTCTTTGGCATGTGCATTAAGTGATGTGGTAAAGCATGCGTAATTCATTGCGTTTTTCATCTCGTTCTTGTTTCAAAGTAGCTAACATTTTCTCTGCAATGCTACGTGCTGTGGTGGTATCAAGCTCAGTGCCACCAGACAGTTTGACTTGCTTTAGGTCATTTTCATACTGATCTAACACTTGATCGACACTTTCTTGGTAGTTCTCTTCTAGCTCATCCAAGGCTTCATAATAGGCGGTAAAGGCTTGGGTGATGCTTTGTTTGTAAGCGTAGTTGTGAACATTGCTAATGGACAGTGCGAGCTGCTGTTTTTCAGGGTAAATAACACTGGTAGGGTAAGCATTATCTGTTTTTACGGTACGGTGTTCCGACTCATAGACTTTTACTTCAAAGTCATTCAAATCTGTCTTGTCTGAACCTGATAGGTCTTTAGCGTTAGCAGCAGGCTGTAACAGCGTCAGAAATAATAGGGACGACAAGGAACCAAATCGTTTTTTGCGTATGAGTATTTTCACGGTAGCGCTCCCGCACTTTAATCTGTCAGAAGGTGTCAGAATATTCAGAGGTTTGTAGCTACGCAATAGGCCTTCTCTAACTTGCATATTGTTAAGTCTAAAAATAATGTGTAGTCCTTTTAGTTAAATAGGTATGGGTGTTCAGCCCATTTTCAGATCCACAATCAAACAACTTCTTTACAAACGAAAAGTCACTATAAAATAAAAAATTCGCCGAATTGTAATGCTCCTATTTCTCAAGATTATGTGTTTTATGGTAGCTTTGGTTTCTTATCCCAGCCTTAATGGAAGTCAAAGAATGGCCAATTACCCGATATCTGGAGCATGTCAGTGCGGCAAGGTAACGTATGAGTTACTTGCGCCACCTAAGCTTGTGGTGGCTTGCCACTGTAAAGAGTGTCAGAAGTTGTCTACCAGTGCTTTTAGTATTACGGCAATGGTGGATCTAGCAGATTTAAAGATCTCGGGAGATCTTAGTGAGTGGAGCCGCATGGCAGACAGCGGTAATAGGTCTGCGGCGAAGTTTTGCTCCACATGTGGTAATAGAATTTACCACTTTGACCCAGCAAATCCGACAGCCATCAAGCTAAAGCCTTCGAATTTGACAGATACAAGCATAATTCAGCCAGTCGCTCACATCTGGGTCAGTGAAAAGCAAGAGTGGTATCAGATCCCGGAAGGCGTTAAAACTTTTGATAAGCAGCCTTCCTAAGATGTTCCTCTTCATGGATGCTATCAGGCTTCGATAGCATCCAAGTCATTGCGCTTTTCAACTTTGTGTTGGTCTTCGTTCAATCCCATTTTCCAATAGCTGGAAACATAGAAATCGGCTTTAGAGACGTCTCCACGATCTTTAAAATAAGCTCGAATATTGCGCATTGAGCTGAATTCACAAGCGGCCCACAAAGATAAACTGCCGTCTAACCAGTCTAGAGACTTAATGTTGTCCAATAGGGCGTTGCTGTCCTGTCCTGGACGATCGTTGATCAGCCATTTAATTTGGATGCCTTCTGGCTTATTCAGTGGTTGAATATCCGATTCAGTTTGAACTTCTAAAAGCGCATAGCCTTTTGCGTCAGTTGGTAACTGCTCTAAATTCACGCTGATGGCGGGTAGAGAGGTCATGTCGCCCACAAACAACATCCAATCAGTATTCTCGGAGGCGAGTTTTTTAGGGCCAGGGCCGCCAATCAAAATTTCATCCCCTGGTTGAGCGTTCAATGCCCATTTACAGGCGATGCCTTGATGTTCGCCTTCACCATGAATAGCAAAGTCGATGTCCATTTCATCTTCTCGCTGTTTGCGAATGGTGTAGGTTCGCATCAGTCGACCATGTTCGGATGGAAAAATAAGCTTTATGTAGCCGCTTTCTTGATCCTTAGGGAAGTTCTTCATAGCCTCGCCACCAACGGTGACACGAAGCATATTAGGTGTGACATATTCGCTACGCACAACGGTAAATAATTTAGGTTCTGGTTTAGCCATAGTGGTTCTTAGCTCTTTTTTATTTGAGAATGATTATTAATTTATATTGATCTGCTGACTAACACAATCGTTCAGCGAGGTATTTGGTTGACTTACGCAACTATTTCACATTTATAGGGTCACTGTTTTCATCGCAGATATTGCTAGAAGATGAGCTCTCCTATCAAGTTGCATTATGGTCAAGGGTGAGGTCAGTGGTATGGATGCGTATTGGTTCGCTGCTTTGTTTCGCCATGTACATGGCGTGATCGGCGGTGTTTATCAGCTCTATTAGATTTGACTGGTTATTGTTAAAGATCACAAGTCCAATGCTGGCACTAATGTTTACCTGGTTTTCTAAGTTTTTATAAGGGGCGCTTAGGGCCTCTATAATGGACGAAGCTAATTTCTCCGCTTGGGTATGAGTTTCTAGATTGGTGGCAAGGAGGGTGAACTCATCACCCCCACGGCGAGCCACACAGGCATCTTGCTCACAAAACCCCTGTAAACGAGTTCCTACTTCTTTTAGAACCTGGTCGCCTTTATTGTGGCCAAATAAATCGTTTACCTGTTTAAAACCATCTAAATCAATAAACATAAGGCAGTGATTATGGGCTGAAGATAAAGCAGGGGTGACCTCTTTGAGATGTTGTTCAAAAGCCGCTCTGTTGAGTAGTTTGGTTAATGGGTCTGTGAATGCCAAGGTGGCAAGTTGTTCCTGCTTCTCACAGTCTTTACTTACGTCTTCAATGCGCCATACGGTAATAGCTTGTTCCCCATCGGTGGCGCAAGATTGCTCAACCTTTAGACGGGCTCGATTAAAGGCTATGTCTGACAATGTCCAAAAGCCCGAGTTGTTCTCATCGGGAGTAATGAGATCTTGTATGCGGTGTTGTTTAAGTTCTGTGTGCGAAATCCCCAGTAGCTCTATAAATCGTGGGTTTTCGTTCAATAAATATCCTTCACTGTCTGTGAAGACCATGGCAGAGGGCATGTCATTAAGTAAGGCGTCAATGAGAGAGTGTTCACTTTCTAACTCTTTCACTCGGCGACGATAGAATACCGAGGCGGCGATAAAATTTAATATGGCCAGTGCTAATGCCACGGCTTGATAAACTCTAATTTGGTAAGTTTCAGAACGGGCCTGGCTCTCAATGGCAAACGCAAGATCATTCATATTATTTAACAGAGTTAGATTATGCTCCTGCAGTTGCTGATTTAGCCTAATAAACAATTCCGGAGTGGGTGTTTTGGTGTATTGGTAAATAGACTCCCTAAGGGGTGACCATATAGTCCAACTGGTTTCTATAATGTTGGAGTAGGGGCGAGGGCTAAAGCTCTTAATGGTAACCAAGGAATTGTCAGTGTTAACTGTGGTGCCGCCCTGACGAAAAGCATTCAGAGTGCGATCAAATAGGGTGGTGGTTTGTGCTAGTAAGGCAAGCCGTTCGGATGACGCAGCACCAGGTGGCGTGGATAAAAACTCTTTTACAATTTTTTGCGTCAGCATACGCTGACGGCCTGCTAAGTTAAGCTCGACAGCATGGTTTTGGATTTTTTCTGTAATCCAAACGTTTAATCCCAGTGCAAGCCCATCAAAGATAAAGAAAAGAACAATGGCATAGGCGATGAATGAGCTGGCTTTATTGCGTCGCCAAAACATGCAGTACTCCTTGTGGTATTTATGTGCGACTTGTTCCTGTTGATCAGTTTCAAATGTCTAGTGAAACTGTAGTCGCTTTTTCATGTTTTTATAAGCAAGATCCTAGCCAAACGGACAAAAAAAAGGGAAGCAAAGCTTCCCTGAACGAACAACACACTAAAGTTAGTGTGGAATAATTTCGATGAGGGTTTCCCCAGGGGTTACCCGGTCGCCTTTCGTCACATTGACGGCGGCAACCTTGCCCGCGATAGGGGCTTGAATTTCAGTTTCCATTTTCATGGCTTCGGTAATCAGTACCGCTTGCCCAGCAGTGACGTCGTCGCCAACTTGCACTAAAACATCCACAATATTGCCCGGCATGCCCGTTGTGATGTCACCTGGGCCTGAAGCTTTTGTGCGTTTGCTGGCTGAGCTGGCATTACCTTCGTACTCGTTAAGGGATTCAAACAGCACTTCTTCTGGCATGCCGTCCAGTGTGAGGTAGACATGGCGTTTGCCACTGGAGTCACCACCAACGCCTGTGATCTCAACTTGGTAAGTCTCACCGTGCACATCGATCTTGAACTCCGTGGAGATGCCTGCTGAGCCTTTGGCATTAGGGGCGACCGGTGGTGACAGGGGTTCTGGTACTAGGGTGCCCGCGGCACGCTGTTCAAGGAACTGCTTACCAATGTCTTGGAACATGGCATAGGTCAAAACGTCTTCTTCAGACTGAGCTAGGTCGCCAATTTCTGTGCGAAGACGGGCCATTTCTGCCCCCAATGCGTCCGCAGGGCGACCTTCGATCACGTCTTCTTTACCAATAGCTTTGGTGCGCACCTCTGGGTCCACTGGCGCTGGCGGGTGACCGTAGCCACCTTGTAGATAACGCTTCACCTCATTGGTGATGGTTTTGTAGCGTTCTCCAGCCAAGATATTCATTACCGCTTGCGTGCCTACGATTTGCGAAGTGGGCGTCACCAATGGCGGGTAACCTAGGTCTTTACGTACTCGAGGGATCTCAGCAAACACGTCGCGGATGCGATCCAGTGCTTGTTGTTCTTTAAGCTGGTTGGCAAGGTTCGACATCATGCCGCCCGGTACTTGGTTGATCTGTACCGAAATGTCTTCTTTGGTGAACTCGCTTTCAAACTGGTGGTATTTTTTACGTACTTCACGGAAATAGTCTGCAATCTCAGACAGCAGCTCCAGATCCAGTCCTGTGTCCCATCGGGTGCCTTTCAGTGCGGCCACTTGTGATTCCGTGGCTGGATGGCTAGTGCCAGAGGCAAAGGCGGAAATGGCTGTATCGATGTGCTCTGCCCCAGCTTCAATAGCTTTTAGTTGGCAAAGTGGTGCTAAGCCTGCTGTAGAGTGGCTATGGATAAACAGGGGGAGGTCGATCTCAGCTTTGATGGCTTTCACTAGGTCATAGGTATCGTATGGGGTTAGCAGACCTGCCATATCTTTGATGGCAATGGAATCTGCCCCCATGTCTTTCAAGGCCTTAGCCTGTTCCACAAACAGTGCCGGAGTGTGAACCGGGCTGGTGGTGTAGCAAATCGTGCCTTGGGCATGTTTGCCCGCTTTTTTCACCGCTTTGATGGCCGTTTCTAAGTTGCGTAGGTCATTCAATGCGTCGAATACTCGAAACACATCAATGCCGTTTTCTGCGGCTTTTGCCACAAAGGATTCCACTACATCGTCTGCGTAATGGCGGTAGCCAAGCAGGTTTTGTCCTCGCAGTAGCATTTGTAGACGGGTGTTTGGCAGTGCTTTACGAAGCTCCCGCAAGCGTTCCCAAGGGTCTTCTTTTAAGAAGCGAACGCAGGCGTCAAAGGTGGCGCCACCCCAGACTTCAAGAGACCAAAAACCCACTTGATCCAGCTTGTCACAGATAGGCAGCATGTCTTCGGTGCGCATGCGGGTAGCAATCAGAGATTGGTGAGCGTCTCGTAGGATAACGTCGGTAACTAGAACTTTACTCATGTTTGTTTTTCTCCTAATTCTTTTTCCTAAACACCCGCGTGAGCGACGATTGCGGCGGCAATGGCTAATGCAATTTCACTTGGTGCACGTTTGTCGGAGTAATTCAGTAGCTCTGGGTGATTAGGAACGAAGCTCGTATTAAAGCTGCCACTGCGGAATTCTTCGTTCTTTAGAATCTCTTGGTAATAGTTGGCGGTGGTTTTCACGCCCTGCACACGCATGTCCGCTAGGGCGCGAGCGCCACGGTCTAAAGCGTCTTCCCACGTAAGTGCCCAGACCACTAGTTTTAAACACATGGAGTCAAAATAGGGCGGGATGGTGTACCCCGTGTAGATGGCTGTGTCGGTGCGTACACCAGGGCCACCCGGAGCGTAGTAACGGGTAATGCGGCCAAAGCTTGGTAAGAAATTATTCTTAGGGTCTTCCGCGTTAATACGGAATTGCAGCGCAAAACCACGGAAGGAAATGTCTTCTTGGCGATAGCTCAACGGCAAGCCTGACGCCACACGGATTTGCTCACGGACGATGTCTACACCGGTGATTTGTTCGGTAATGGTGTGCTCAACCTGAACTCGGGTGTTCATCTCCATAAAGTAGATGTCATTGCCCGTGACAAGGAATTCTACGGTACCGGCATTTTCATAACCCACAGCTTTTGCTGCCTTAACGGCCAGTTCACCCACGTAGGAGCGTTGTTCCGGGGTTAATTGTGGGCTGGGGGCAATCTCGATCAGTTTCTGGTTTCGGCGTTGAATTGAACAATCCCGCTCATAGAGATGAATGGCTTCCCCTTGGCTGTCGGCCAAAATCTGCACTTCGATGTGTTTAGGGTCAAGGATGCACTTTTCTAAAAAGACTTCGGCAGAGCCAAATGCTTTAGTGGCCTCAGAGATAACACGAGGGTACTGATCACGAAGTTCTTTTTCGCTGTCACAACGGCGGATACCTCGGCCGCCACCGCCGGATGTCGCCTTCAACATCACAGGGTAGCCAATGGTATTGGCCAGCTTAATGGCTTCATCGATGTCAGTAAGATTGTTTTCTGAGCCGGGAGTAACAGGGACCCCAGCGGCGATCATGCTTTTTCGAGCTTGGGTTTTGTCACCCATTTTTGAGATCACATCCGCTTTAGGGCCGATAAAGGTGATGCCTCGCTCTTGGCAAATTTTTGCGAATTCCGCGTTCTCAGACAAAAAGCCATAGCCTGGGTGGATGGCATCACAACCGGTTTCAACCGCTAGGTTAACGATACGGCGAGCATCTAGGTAACCCGCTAGTGGGTCGTCTCCCATGCTGTAGGCTTCATCTGCACGTTTAACGTGTAGGGCATTTCGATCTGCTTCGGTGTGGATGGCAACCGAACGTATTCCCATTTCGGCGCAGGCCCGTACGATACGTACGGCAATTTCTCCACGGTTAGCAATTAGTATTTTTTTTAGCATGACGGTCTCCATGTGCTCATTCGAAGCATGGGAATTACAGTATTGGATCTAGAGTTAAATAAAAAATTGATATTTTTTTGGTAAACTATAAGCAATGGCTTATAGTTGTTTTAAAGTTCAAATAATTCAGTAGGTTAGTGATGGCTTATACATTAAATCAGTTGCTAAATAGGCTCACTTTTAGGCAGCTACAGGTGTTTCAAGTGGTGTTCCGCAAACTGAGTTACTCCAAAGCGGCAGAGCAGTTAGGGCTGACACAACCTGCGGTGAGTGCTCAGATGCGGCAGTTAGAAAGCGCTCTAGGTCAGCCCATGTTTGATTATGTGGGTAAGCAGCTTTACGTGACTCCTGCTGGAGAGCAGCTTGAGCAGGTGATTCGTGGCATATTCAGTGATCTGGAATCCCTGCAAATGAATCTTTACCAATTAGAGGGGCAGCTTCGTGGAGAGCTAAGAATCTGTGTGGTGAGTTCCGCGGAGATCATAGTGCCTTATCTGTTAAAAGGCTTTTTGGAGCGTTACCCCCAAGTGAACGCGCGTCTGACGGTGCTCAACCGAGCCAACGCCACAGAGCGCCTGCTGCAAAACCGAGATGACATGGTGATTATGGGAATCGTGCCAGACACCCGCTTACTGAGCCGTCAGCCCTTCTTTGACAACCCTTTGATACCCGTGGTGAAAGCTGGGCATCCTATTTTGCAGCGGGAGAATATCGACCAGCAGGCATTTTTTGACGCGGGAATATTGATGCGTGAGTTGGGGTCTGGCTCTCGGGCAGCCATTGAAGACTGGTGTAAGAGCCAGCGGGTGCAACTTAAGCCAGTAATGGAGCTTGGATCAAACGAAGCCACTAAGCATGCGGTTTTAGCGGGATTGGGGGTGGCGGTGTTGCCCTATGCCAACGTGCTCGCGGAGCTTCGTTTAGGGACTTTGGTATCTCCTAGTATCAAGGGATTTCCGCTTAAACGAAGTTGGTGTGCCGTGTACCCCAGTAGCAAGCAGCCTACACCAGTGATGCAGGCATTTTTAGATCACATTGGTGGTGAAGGGGCGTCCAGGCTGGAAGCGGAATTCGCATACTCCTGAGCGTCAGAAAAGACCCAAAAACTAATGCTGTAAGGGCTCACTAGGTCTAATTTGGAGAGTTTCGGAAAGTCCTTAAGAGATACCTTGCCCTTGCGGAATTTTGGCTCTACTCCATTAATTAGAAGTTTTTTGCTGGTGAGCTTTGCCCCTGTGACTTCAAAACGGCGCTTGGCCTTACCAACGTTTTGAAAGCGTACTCGCTGGGGTTGGTTGGTCATATTGATGATCAGTAAGGTGCGGCGATAGCGTTTATGCCCCCCATGACAATAGACGATTAGGTTTGGGTTCTGGCTCGACACCGAATACACGTCAGGCCCCATAAGTCTTTTCCATAGCCAACTGACCCAGAAATCTGGGTTGGGTTTTAAACTTTCCCGCTGTATCAAGCCATAATCCCCGCCGATTAACGACTGACGAATCATGACTTTTTGTCCAAGGCGTGCTCCACGACCTAATTGATCTGCCCACCAAAAACAGGAGGCAAATCGATCTGATAGTTTGGGCTGTCCCCCGCATTGGGCAGAGCCGGACTCGCCGGTCCATAATTCCGCTTGAGGCTGATAAGCCAGACGATATTGATTTAATCGGTTGGAATAGGTTTCAAAGTCCCTTAAAGAGTTAGGGTCTAAGAGTTTTTCTAAGCGGGCGGTGCGGGTTCGTATTGGAGACCGTTGACTTTGGAATGGGTAATAGTGCCAGTCCACTATGTCCAGTTGACCGGCTAGCTGCTCTAGAAACGTAGGGGTGATATTAGAGAAGGGTTTAATGGTTTCCCCTAATAGGGGCCAAAATGCGCTCCCAGGCCCCGCGATACGGCTGTTTGGGCTCATTAAACGTACTTGATTAATAAAGCGCTGATAATCCAATGCCAGTTGTTTAGCTTTAGGCTGGGCGCGCATACCATGAAAAGCCCAATAGGCATTTAGCTCATTCCCTAATTCACAGACGTCGATTTCCACGCCACGTTTAAGGGCGTGTTGATGAAGGGCTGCACTGTCTGCACCATTCCAATTACCATGTCGCGAACGATCAAATGCCCCGTATTTGAAGGTGAACATAAACTTCAGTTGGTGCTGTTTAATGAAGTCTAATAATCGATTCCAAATGGCTTCCGACAGTTCTGGCTCCTTGTCGTTGGGGGCATCCTGAGAACAAAAATAGTGAATGGTATCCGCTTCGCTTCCCCCCACTCTTAGGTAAGCGGGTTGTAAGTGGGACACAAATTGATTGAGCTTAGGATGTTGTAAATTGAGGGGGGGGACTCGATTTGTGCCAAGGCCACGCTTAGAGTCGTTACTGCCTTCCCACCACTGTCCGCCAATGATTAAAGAGATGTCGATGGAGAAAGATAAGTAGCGATCATCTACCCGGTGAATCGGGGCTTCTTGTTCCAATTGAATGGTATTAAGACTGGATGGGCGCAGTGCTGGTCGACGTCGGAATGGGTAAAACATCGAAATTACCTTTTCTAGCATGGACGACCAGTTTGCCAAGGGAATGTGACATCAAGGTGACGTGAGTGAATCTGTTAGCAAAACCTATATAGAGATTTCTCATGTAAAGATCGAAATAATTCGTGTGATTTAAAAGCGACTGAGGTTGCATTGAAATCCAATAAAGCCAATGATTTAGCTACCCCTTTAGCAAAATAAAAAAGCGAGTTGCCAGTGAATCCCGTCGTCAATCCTTATGGGTTAACCATGCATTCTCAGCGTGATGATTTATACGCTGAGTTGCATTCACGTCCTTTCCAAGTAATCGCCAGTCCTGCTCGGGTCAGCTACCTTGCGGTACTGATGAATGTTGAGCAGAAGCGCCGTGATTTTCAGCATTTTTCTGCCCTGTATGAGCGTTACGGGGTAGTACCTCCAGCCAAAGATTCAGTGTGTTTGGAAGTGGTGTTTGGTGATGTTCGTATTCGTCGTGAGTCCCACTTAGAGTTTATTTCCTACACCATCATTAACCAAGGTGCGCCATTTCTAGCGGATCCTTTTGCCAATAACGGTTTAAGCTGTTTGCCAAGGGATTGGATAGAAGGCATTGAAGGTACGGTTGTGTCAGCGTTTCATGTGGCTATTGAAGATGCCAAAGAACAGCCTGAGCCGGAACTTGCCCATGTGAAATCTTACTTTGAAGGGATGCGCTTGGTGGGCAGTCGGCCACAAAACGGCGACGCACAAGTATGGACCACTTTCCAAGTGCATAGCGATGGCTGTGGTCGTATTCTGGTGTACAACCGCAATATGAGTGACAGTCAGTTGGGCCGGATGGTGCAGCGTTTAATTGAGATCGAATCCTACCGACTGTTTGCTTTGTTAGGTTTGCCCACGGCGCGTTTGTATAACCAACGACTTGCCACCATGGACCAACGATTATCCGAGTTGACCGCACAATTAGCGGAGACGGAAGCGGAAGTGGACGAGCAGGCGGTCCTTACACAGATTATTGATATGGCGGCATGGGTAGAAGCAGCCCGAGCTAAAACCACCTTCCGCTTTAGTGCTACATCTGCCTACCATGATCTGGTGCTCATTCGCTTGAACGAATTGAAAGAAGACGAGGTGTCTGGACACTTAACCATTACTGAGTTTATGACTCGTCGTCTGACTCCGGCCATGCGTACCTGCAAGGCTACCAGTGACCATTTAGAAAACCTTTCGCGGCGTATTGACCGAGTATCGGACATGATGCGCACCCGAGTGGAAATGACCATTCAATCTCAAAACCAACACCTGTTAGCTTCTATGGATCGTCGCTCTAAGATTCAGCTGGCCATGCAGCATACGGTAGAAGGCCTGTCAGTGGCGGCCATTTCTTACTACAGTATTGGATTGATCAAATACCTAATCGAAGCCGCCTATGAGCACGGTGCGCCAATCGATAAGAGCCTGGCGGTAGGTGTGTCAGTGCCCTTGGTGATAGGTGGTGTCTGGTGGGCTACTCGGCGTATCCATAGGCGCTTTATTAAGCTTGCGAAAGAGCGGGGTGAGGACCTTTAAGGTTATTTAGAGTAGGCCAATGGCCGTCATGGACGGCCTATGGCTCTATTGGATTACTTCACCACTTTGTACACTGCTGCGATGTCTTGATCCGCACAGCCTTCTTTGCGGGCTTGCTTAAAAAGCTCGTTAGCGGCGGCTGCGGTAGGCAGAGGTTGGTCCAGTTTATCTCCCAAGGCAATGGCAAGGCGCATGTCTTTCTGCATGTGCTTTAGGGGAAAGCTGGTAGCGTAGTTGTCGTCTAATAGCATCTGGCCTTTGACTTTGAACATAGGGTTGGCCATAGCGCCGTTAGCGAGCACTTCCAGTAATTGATTGGCGTCGAGGCCGCTTTTTTGTGCCAAAGACATGCCCTCTGAGAAGGCGGTTAACATGCTGCCCATGACCATATTCACCACTAATTTCATGTTAGCGCCTTGGCCAATAGGACCAAGATAAGGGGCCATCTTACCCATCACTTCAAAGCAAGGCAGGGCGTCTTGATAAAGAGACTCGTCCCCAGCCGCGAGAATGATCAGGGTGCCATCAATGGCCGGTTGCTTGGTGCCAGACACTGGGGCTTCGAGAAAGCGTCCTCCAGCGGTTTGGATGGCCGCTTCAATGGCTTTTGAGGTGTCGTCATCGACCGTGGACATGTCCACATAGCCACGACCTTCGCCAATACCTTTCGTGACACCGTTTTCCCCCAACGCAATGGCCTTGGCCGCTTCTGGGTCAGACACCATAGCAAAGGTGATGTCACACTGAGCTGCCACGTCTTTTGGGCTCTTGCCTTGTTTGGCTCCTTGTTCAATGAGCTCAGCGCAGGCTTCTGGAGAGCGATTCCAGACGGTGACATCAAACCCTGCCTTAAGGAGGTTAAGTGCCATTGCTTTACCCATGATGCCTAAGCCTAGAAAGCCATAACTTGCCATAGTGTTTTCATCCCTTGTTAATCAGTTATTTCAGTTCATCACAGTGTAATGAGATTCTCTATGGGTTTCATCCATCCTAGGAAATGCTCATTATCACTTGGCGCTGCATAGCAGGCATTAAAAAGGCCACTTTGTAGTGGCCTCTTGTTGTGAGTGCGGTTTTCTAGGCAATGTCTACCAAGGCAGCATCTTCGGGGCTAATGGCAGCCTGTGATGCTAAATAGCGTTCTAGGGTTTGTACTTGGTTGTCATCAAACTCTAAGCCCAGTTTAGTGCGACGCCAGAGAATGTCTTGAGCCGTATGAGCCCATTCGTGTTCGATGAGGTAGTCCACTTCTTTTTGGTACAGGTCCGAGCCAAAGCAGGTGCCTAAGTCCTCTTCGCTGGTGGCGTCACCTAATAACACGTAGGACAGGGTGCCGTAACTGCCAGTAAAACGGCGGGCTAAGGATTCACTTAAGAACGGAAACTCTGCCATCAGCTTGCCGATCAGGACGCTGTAGTCGTTGCTCATGTCGCCACCAGGTAGCGGCTTTGCATGAGTCCACTCTTTGCCCATGGCTGGGAAGTATTCCTTCAGGTCATTCATGGCAGACAAGGCCAGTTGGCGGTAAGTGGTGATCTTGCCTCCAAAGATACTGAGCAATGGGGCTTTGCCGTTTTCATCTTCCACGTGCAAGGTGTAGTCGCGGGTAACCGCTGAGGCATTGGACGATTCGTCATTTAGCAATGGACGCACACCTGAATAGGTCCAAACTACGTCGCTGGGTTTAAGCTGAGCTTTGAAGTGCTGGTTCGCCACGTCCAGAATGTAATTGGTTTCTTCTTCGCTGATGGCCACATCCTTAGGGTCGCCCTTGTATTCTTGATCGGTGGTGCCGATTAGGGTGTATTTGTCACGGTAAGGAATGGCAAACACAATGCGCTTGTCAGCGTTTTGCATAATGAAAGAGTTAGACTGGGAATATAGCTTTGGCACAACAATGTGACTGCCCTTGATCATGCGAATGCCGTATGGCGCTTTGCGCTGTACTTTTTTCTCAATGAAGCTCGACACCCAAGGGCCAGCCGCATTGACAATGCCCTTGGCAGTGAATTGATGGCGCTCGCCGGTGACAGTGTCTTCAGTCTCGATCACCCATTGGCCATTTTCACGGTGGGCAGATTCACAACGCATGCGTGGCATGATGAGGGCGCCGCTTTCTTGGGCGCTTTGAGCATTTGCCACCACAAGGCGTGCGTCATCGACCCAGCAATCTGAGTATTCAAAGCCTTGGGTAATTTCGCTTTTTAGGGCACTACTGGCATCGTATTTTACCCCTTTAGAGCCCGGTAACAGCTCGCGCTTACCCAAATGGTCGTAGAGGAACAGTCCTAATCGAATCAGCCAAGCAGGGCGTAGGTGAGGGCGATGGGGCATTTGAAAACGCATAGGCGTCACTAAGTGAGGTGCAATTTTCAACAGCACTTCACGTTCGCTCAAGGCTTCTCGTACTAGGCGGAACTCGTAATGCTCCAAGTAGCGTAAACCCCCATGGATCAACTTACTGCTGGCAGAGGATGTGGCGCTGGCCAAATCGTTCATTTCACAGAGGGCAACAGATAAACCGCGTCCAGCCGCATCGGCTGCGATCCCTGTGCCATTGATGCCTCCCCCAATGACGAAGAGATCAAAATGCGTTTGTTTCATGGTTTACCTCTTTTGAAAACGAATATGGATGTTCAAAAACGAAAATATATGTTCGATATTAGACGTGAAATAGTCGTTTCGCAAGTTCAAATGATGAAATAAACGAGATGTCATATAACCGTCATTGGACGGTCATATGTATAGAGAGAAGAAACTGGATTTGGAAATCAGTGGTGGCAAAGTTCCAGCTTGACGGAATGCTCTTTCAGCAAGGCTTGGATGGTCTTAGGGGGGACGTCGTCCGTAAACAGACGATCAACCTGGGTGATGTTACCCAGTCTGACCATAGCGTTACGGCCAAATTTTGCATGGTCGGCGGCTAAAAAAACGTGTCGTGAATTGGCGATGATGCCTTGAGCCACGCGTACTTCTTGGTAATCGTAATCCAGCAGTGATCCATCTGTTTGATCGATGGCGCTGATACCGATGATGCCGTAGTCGACACGAAATTGATTAATAAAGTCTACGGTGGCTTCACCAATAATACCGCCGTCTCTAGAGCGTACGGACCCCCCTGCCACAATCACGTTAAAGTCTTCTTTTACCCGCAAGATCGACGCAACATTGATGTTATTGGTGATGATTTTTAATCCTTCATGTTGCAGCAGGGCACGGGCAACTTCTTCGGTTGTGGTACCGATATTGATAAATAGAGAAGCACCATTAGGAATCTCTTGGGCGATACGTTTAGCGATCTGCTTTTTGGCATCCAGTTGTAATGCTTGGCGAGTATTGTAATCCACATTGGTGGTCGAGGAGTCAATACTTGCGCCCCCATGGTGGCGGCGTAACTTGTTTTCATCTGCCAAAGCGTTGATGTCACGGCGAATCGTTTGCGGTGTGACTTTAAAGAGAGCGGCTAACTCCTCAATGGAGGCATAACCTGACTCACTCACCAGTTGAATGATTCGATCTTGACGTGTTTGTTGCCCCATAGGTGTATTAATCTCCTCGATAGTGACTTGCTAAACGCTGCGATTATCGCTTTAATAACTATATTCGATTTTGAACATTTATGTTCGAATAACAAAAATAACAAACACCCATCGATTTTGGTTCATTGGATGGGTGACACTGATAAGAGAATCCTTCCATGAGTCAGTATCTACTTGCAATTGACCAAGGCACCACCAGTAGCCGTGCTATCCTGTTTGATACCCAAGGCACTCGAGTGGGGCAAGCCCAGCAAGAATTTCCGCAGATCTTTCCTAATGACGGCTGGGTAGAGCATAACCCTGATGATCTCTGGTCAACAACGTTAACCGTTTGTCAAAACGTGTTGAAGGATACAGGCATCGATGCCAGCGCGGTAGCCTCAATCGGCATTACAAATCAGCGCGAAACCACCATTCTTTGGGATACCGAAACCGGTCAGCCCGTTTATAACGCCATTGTATGGCAAGATCGCCGTACCAGTGAATACTGCCAATCTTTAGTGGAAGCAGGGCACAGTGAATCAGTGCAAGCCAAAACAGGCCTTTTAATTGACCCTTATTTTTCTGCTACCAAGATTCGCTGGATTTTGGAAAACGTGGAAGGTGTGCGCGAACGAGCCCAACAAGGCCATATTGCTTTCGGTACAGTGGACAGCTATTTACTTTGGCAACTCACCAGCGGGCGTTACCATCGCACGGATGCGACTAACGCAGCACGCACCATGGCGTTTAATATTCATACGCAAAATTGGGACGACGAACTCATTGAGTTGCTGGGCATTGGGGATGTGATCTTTCCTCAAGTCATGGATTCCAGTGATGATTTTGGGGTGATCGATGAACAGTGGTTGGGCGCGGCGATTCCGGTTAATGGCATTGCTGGAGATCAACAAGCGGCGTTAGTAGGACAGGCCTGTTTTACACCTGGCATGGTGAAAAGCACCTATGGTACTGGCTGTTTCTTGATCCTTAATACCGGCGATCAAGCCCTGAAATCAGAACATAAAATGCTGACAACTGTTGGCTACCGTATCAACGGTAAAGTGACCTATGCCTTAGAAGGCAGTATTTTCGTTGCTGGTGCCGCGATTCAATGGTTACGAGATGGCTTGAAGCTGTTTGCGGATGCCTCAGAAACCCAAAGCCTTGCCCAGCGCGCATTAAATGCGGATACGGTTTACTTGGTGCCCGCGTTCACGGGGTTGGGGGCGCCTTATTGGGACCCTGATGCTCGGGGAGCCATGATAGGTTTGACCCGAGATACCAGTGCCTCTGACATCGTCAGTGCGGGGTTGCGCTCCGTGTGTTACCAAACTAAAGATCTTGTGGATGCCATGGCCCAAGACGGAGCCGACTTTGCCACCTTACGTGTGGACGGTGGCATGGTGGTGAACGATCTGGTGGTGCAATTCTTAAGTGATTTGCTTGGTATCACGGTGGAGCGTCCGAAGGTCACAGAAACCACTGCCCTAGGGGTGGCCTTCTTGGCAGGCTTAAAAGTCGGTATTTATGAATCCTTAGAGCAAATCAGTGAGCTTTGGCAGTCTGAACATCAGTTTACCCCTGATATGGATGGGGACAATCGTACTAAGTTGTACGACGGTTGGTTGGATGCGGTCCGTCGAGTGCGCACAACGCTGTAATCATCGAATATGGTATTCGACGAAAGTAAGGGGGCTTTGGCCTCCTTTTTTCGTTATGGTAGTGAGTATGACCTTGGGGGTGGGCTACAGTTTGCTACACAATCCCCCAATACTGGTCACAAACTCTCGAGATGGCTTGGGATATACTCGCCATATTAGGCTGACAAACCGATTTAAATTGACGGGAAAGATAAGGAAAAGAAGATGATTCGAGTGGTGTATGAATGGCAGGTAAGCCCAGAAAATTTACAAGAGTTTTGTGAGGCATGGCGTGAGACAACCCACATTGTGCGTGAGACTTATCCCGGTGCCCACGGCAGCTGTTTGCTGGAAGACGAAGCAAAAGCCAGCCACTTTCTGGCCATTGCCCGCTGGAATTCTAAAGAAGAATGGCGCGACTTTTGGTCAACAGACAATCCGCCAGAAGTCATCCGCATGAGCACCCTAGGGGAGTTGGTGTCGGTTAAAATCTTTGACGAGATTGGTGATCACACTTCTTAAATACCCCATTAGCCCGCTTGTGCAGGCTGAGTGCTTAGCTCAGCCTGCACAAATTTAATAAAGCGCCGTATGGCAGCAGGTACAAACCTCGACTGGCTATGCTGGGCGTACACGTCCCCATGATAACTCCCTTGATAAACCCAATCGGTCAGCATCGGCACCAATTGCCCAGCAGCAATGGCCTCTGCTACGACAAATTCTGGAAACACGGAAATCCCTAGGCCTTCTGTCACCGCAGCCAAGCGGATCTCGGAATGATTGCTGGCGAAGAACCCTTGAGTGCGCACCTGTTCTAGTTCTCCTTCTTTGGCAAAGTACCAGCAGTGGTCATCACTGCGTTCTCCTAAGGCTATGCAAGGATGATCCAGTAAATCTTGAGGGTGGCAGGGCTGAATGCGATCAGCCAAATAATTGGGAGTCGTACACACCACCTGATTCACATGACCTACCTTATGAGCCACCAAGTTCTCAATCGGGGAGTCGGTCACATGAAAGACAATATCGACGTCGCCACTGGTGGGATCGATTAGGTTATCCGAGGCAGTTAGTTGGATGCGAAGCTTGGGGTGCAGCGCCATAAATCGAAACACCAAGGGCGTCATGATGTGCTTACAAAAAGCCTTTGGAGCCGCCACTCGCAGCACGCCTTTTAACTCATCCTGTTCGCTTTGAGTGGAAGACACGGCCGCTTTGGCGGCATCCATCATGGACACGGCTTGTTCATGTACCACACGCCCAGCAGATGTGAGCGCTAAGGTTCGAGTGGTGCGCTCAAGTAATTTTGCGCCTAACTCTTCTTCCAGCTTTGAAATGGAGCGACTAATGGATGATGGAGGCAAACCAATGCGTCTTGCAGCCGCGGAAAAGCTGCCTGTCTCAATAACAGTCACCAATATGCCCAATTCAGGAAGCACTCTTAATAGTCTATTTATGTTCATTTGATATAAGTGATGTGCCAATTATCTGTATTAATGTTCTGAAGGTTACAAATTAGACTCCTCCAGGTCAAAGTTATTGTTGGAGAAACAGATATGATCACGGGAGCAGCGACTCATCAGGCGGGTAGAGGTTGGACAGAGGTAATGCTTTTGCTGGTGGCTATTGTATGGGGCACCAGTTATGGCTTAACCAAAGACGTCTTAGTGTACGTGGGAGTGTTTTCGTTTATAGCCTTGCGTTTTGGATTGACGTCTTTGTTTCTATTGCCTCAAGTTTTGGCAGATTTTCGCGCCGGTAAAAACCGCGAGTGGTATCGGGCGCTGCCTACAGGTGCGGTGTTGGCAATTATTTTTGCCTGCGAGGTGAATGGGATTGCCAACACCAGTGCCACCCATGCTGCGATCTTGATTAGTCTGTCGATGATCTTAACGGCTTTATTGGAAAGCCTATTAAATCGTGCTGCTGTGCCATTGTTTCTCTGGAGCATGGGGATTCTCAGTGTATTGGGAGTGGTCTTGTTGAGCACTAAACAGGGCTTTGATTTGACCCTAAACCTAGGGGATTGGTTGATTTTAGGGGCAGCCCTAGGACGTGCGGTGATGGTGACTCTGACCAAGACCTTGACCCAAGGGCGTGCCATCACACTGTTTAGCCTCACGGCGATTCAGTCGTTAGTGGTGACCTTGGTGGCGATCACTGTGGCGTTTCAATTAGGTGAGCAGGTGTCAGATAGCGCCTTGCTGACGACGGAGTTTTGGCTGATTACCTTGTATCTGGTGGTGATGTGTACTCTGTTTGCCTTATTTGCGCAAAACATGGCATTAAGCCGAACCTCTCCTACTCGGGTGGCTTTGCTCATGGGCAGCGAGCCTTTGTTTGGGGCTTTGTTCGCCATGCTGTGGCTGGGGGAGAGTTTGTCCTTAGTGCAATGGTTGGGGGCTTTGCTGATTATTGTCAGTGTGATGTGCGTCTCCATCCAACGTAAGTAGTGCTTACTTGTTGCGGGATAAAAACCGGGCAAAAAAAGACCGGCTAAAAAGCCGGTCAAGAACCTAGAGGGTGATCATAAACGGGACGATTATTCCCAAGAACGAATCAGTTCATCGTAATCAACGGTTTTACCCTGAACTTTTTCGTTAGCAAGCTTCGCTTTTGGCGCGCCTGGCTGGCTCAACCAGTAAGACTCGTCGCGAGGCTCGTTTAGCTTAGGCCCACAGTTATCGTGGACGCGGGCACGCTCAAGACGGTTTAGAACTTTGTCTTGTGCTTCCGCAAGGCCATTCAAGGCTTCTTGTGGTGTGGCTTCACCACTGGCTGCCTGAGAAATGTACTGCCACCAAAGCTGAGCAAGTTTTGGGTAATCCGGAACGTTGATACCCGTTGGAGACCATTGCTCACGAGCTGGCCCCTTGTAGAATTCAACTAAGCCGCCTAGGAATGGCGCGGCTTCTTGCATCTCCGGAGAGTTGATATCGGACTCACGGATAGGCGTTAGCCCCACCAGAGTTTTCTTCAATGACACCGTTTTTGCTGTGGTGAACTGAGCGTACAACCAAGCAGCGTTACGGCGATCCTCTGGCGTAGAGTTCATGAAGGTCCATGCACCCACGTCTTGGTAACCCAGTTTCATGCCTTCTTCCCAGTATGGTCCACGTGGAGAAGGCGCCATACGCCATTTCGGCGTGCCGTCTTCGTTGACCACAGGCAAACCTTTTTGCGTCATGTCTGCCGTGAAGGCGGTGTACCAGAAGATCTGCTGAGCCACACTGCCTTGAGCAGGGACAGGGCCAGATTCTGAGAAGGTCATGCCTTGGGCTTCTGGTGGCGCGTACTGGCGTAGCCAATCCACGTATTTAGTGGTCGCGTAAACCGCTGCTGGGCCATTGGTGGCACCACCACGTGCGACACTGGAACCCACAGGGTTACAGCCTTCTACACGGATACCCCATTCGTCCACTGGTAGACCGTTTGGAAGACCTTTATCCCCCGCGCCTGCCATAGAGAACCAAGCATCGGTGAAGCGCCAGCCAAGGGATGGGTCTTTTTTACCGTAATCCATGTGACCGTAGACTTTCTCTCCATCGATTTCGCCCACGTGCTTAGTAAAGAACTCTGCGATGTCTTCGTAGGCAGACCAGTTGACTGGCACACCTAGCTCGTATCCGTAGATGTCTTTAAATTGCTGTTTCAGCTCTGGACGCTGGAACCAGTCATAGCGGAACCAGTAAAGGTTGGCAAACTGCTGGGTTGGCAACTGGTAGAGTTTGCCATCTGGTCCAGAGGTGAAGTTCAAACCGATGAAGTCCCCTAGGTCTAAAGTCGGAGACTTAAGAGATGGCTCTTCGTTCATCATGTCTGTAATGGGTACGACTTTACCGTAACGGAAGTGAGTACCAATCAAGTCAGAGTCATTCACGTAGGCATCGTAGATGTTACGGCCAGACTGCATCTGCGTTTGCAGTTTTTCGACCACATCACCTTCTTGGATCAGGTCATGGTTAACCTTGATGCCAGTGATTTCATAAAAGGCTTTCGCGAGCACCTGAGATTCGTATTTGTGGGTGGTCAGCGTCTCAGAAGCGACGTTGATCTCCATCCCACGAAAACGTTCAGCGGCTTTTGTAAACCACGCAAGCTCCTTGATTCGCTCTGCTTCTGAGAGCGTTGAAACTGTGAATTCGCTGTCAACCCACTTCTGAGCGGCATCTGAATATTGGTCAGCCCATAGATTTGCCGAATTCAACGCAACGGCAAATGGGATGGCAGCTAAAACGAGTTTCTTTTTATTGTTGTACATGTTTTACCTCAACAGTTAATGATTGTTGTTTTGCTTCCATGCAAAGTCGTCCTTGTCTTTCACGCTCATTAGCCCCAGCGCATCAGGATCATCATCCAGAACACGCAGAGCACGGTTGCAACGTAGAGCGAGATTTCGCTCAACGCCACAAAACCTAAATGGATAAAGGCACTGGTTAACAAACCAATGAAGAGTCGATCTCCACGGGTGGTGTCGATGGGCAAAAAGCCCTTGCGTTCAACACTGGGAGACACGGTTTGCCATACGGTCATTGCGACTAAAATCAGCGCAATACCCGCAAAAAATGCGGCGGTAGGCAGAGTCCAAGACATCCAAGCCATGATTCTTCTCCTTACACTCGGCCTAGGGCGAAGCCCTTAGCCACATGGTTACGAACAAAGTAGATCACCAAAATGCCCGGTACTATGGTCAGTACACCGGCTGCGGCGAGCAGCCCCCAGTCCATCCCTGAGGCGGACACGGTACGGGTCATGATGGCGCCGATAGGCTTGGCATCTACCGAAGTCAGTGTGCGTGCGAGAAGCAACTCCACCCAAGAGAACATGAAGCAGAAGAAAGCCGTCACACCTATCCCTGAGCGAATCAAAGGTAGAAAGATGCGCACAAAGAATTTCGGGAACGAGTAGCCGTCAATATAAGCCGTCTCATCGATTTCTCTTGGCACGCCACTCATAAAGCCTTCCAAAATCCAAACGGCTAGGGGGACGTTAAAGAGACAGTGGGCAAGGGCGACCGCGATGTGCGTATCAAACAAGCCAACGGACGAATACAGCTGAAAAAACGGCAGCAAGAACACCGCTGGGGGAGCCATACGATTAGAGAGCAACCAGAAGAACATATGCTTGTCGCCGACAAACTTGTAGCGGCTAAAGGCATAGGCAGCTGGCAGTGCCACCAACAAGCTGATCACCATGTTCATGGATACGTAAATAATTGAGTTCACGTAGCCCATGTACCAAGTGGGGTCGCCAAAAATCTTGGCGTAGTTCTCCAACGTGAAATCCTGTGGAAAGAAGGACAAGCCCCCAAGGATTTCGGTATTGGTTTTGAACGACATATTGATCAGCCAATAAATCGGCATCAGTAGCAGCACCAAGTACAAGGTAATGCCAATGCGTCCACGCCATAGGGCATGTTTCGCCTTGCGCTCCGCGTGGCTAAACACTGGAGCTTGGGGGGCACTATGGGTGTAGCTGGCTTCAGCAATAGGTTCGTTTGCTTGAGCTTTATGACGGGTCAATGCAGCGTTATCTGACATGATCGCCTCCTACTTGTCTTTTTGCATGTGCATGATGGTTGTGTAGAACACCCAACACACGAGAAGAATGATTAAGAAGTACACCAGCGAGAACGCCGCCGCAGGGCCTAAGTCAAACTGACCGATGGCTTGCTGTACCAAGGACTGACTCAAGAAGGTCGTCGAAGTACCAGGGCCGCCACCCGTGAGCACAAAGGGCTCGGTGTAAATCATGAAGGAGTCCATAAAGCGCAACAGCACAGCGATGATGAGTACGTTGGTCAGCTTAGGTAGCTGGATGTAGCGGAATACCGCCCAACGGGATGCCTTATCAATGCGAGCTGCTTGGTAGTACACCTCAGGGATGGCGCGCAGACCGGAGTAACACAGCAGAGCCACCAGTGGCGTCCAGTGCCATACATCCATTAGCACTACGGTTAGCCAAGCATGCATAGGCTCAGAGGCGTAGTTGTAGTTGATCCCGAGCTTGGCCATCATGGCACCAAATAAACCAATGTCCGCACGGCCAAAGATCTGCCAAATGGTGCCGACTACGTTCCATGGGATCAGCAATGGAATCGCCACTAGGATCAGGGACAAGGACGCGCCGCGGCCTTTGGTTGGCATCATCAGCGCGATACCAATACCCAGCGGAATCTCAATCGCCAAGATGGTGAAAGAGAAGATGAACTGGCGTACTAAGGCGTCGTGCAGGCGGGTGTCCGTCATGACTTGTTTGAACCATTCAGTCCCCACGAAATAGCGGGTGTAAGGATCAAAGATGTCCTGTACCGAGTAATTCACAACCGTCATTAACGGGATGATCGCGGAGAAGGCAACGATCAAGAAGACGGGCATCACCAGCCACCAAGCTTTGTTGTTTTCCACCTTATTCATAATCGACCTCCACCAAAAATTCATCCACGTAGATCTTGGTCCACTGCTCAGGGAAGCTTACATAGGCTTTGCCCTGGGGGACTTTTTGATCTTCGCTTAAGCGAGCTTTCATCTTTACGCCAGCAAAGTTGAATGTGAGGATCTTGTAGGTGCCAAGATCTTCTACAAACTCCACATCCACGAGAAAGGCGTCATCGTTTGCACCGTCCCAAACGTGAACAAACTC
This sequence comes from Marinomonas vaga, assembly GCF_055388305.1. Lineage (NCBI taxonomy): Bacteria > Pseudomonadati > Pseudomonadota > Gammaproteobacteria > Oceanospirillales > Oceanospirillaceae > Marinomonas > Marinomonas vaga. The sequence continues at coordinate 3,653,023 of NZ_AP043903.1, read as the reverse complement.
AGGACGAATGCCGACTTTTACATGGGTGGCTTCCATATCGTTTAAGCGCTTTTGCAGCTCAGGGTGAAGGGGAAGCGAGTGGTCACCGAATTCCAACAAAGCGTCGCTGACTTTGGCTTCGATAAAGTTCATACCTGGAGAACCAATGAAGTACCCCACAAAAGTGTGTGCTGGGTGTTCAAACAGCTCACGTGGCGTACCAAATTGAACAATCTGGCCCTCATACATGACGGCGATCTTGTCGGCAAAGGTTGATGCTTCGAGCTGGTCGTGGGTCACATACACCATGGTGATATTGAACTGCTCATGGATCTGCTTCAGCTTACGGCGCAGCTTCCATTTCAACTGTGGGTCAATCACGGTGAGGGGTTCGTCAAACAAGATGGCTGACACATCGTCACGGACTAGACCGCGCCCCATGGAAACCTTTTGTTTTTGGTCTGCGGATAAGCCTTTGGCTTTGCGTTTTAGCTGATCCGTTAGCTCAAGGATCTCGGCCACTTCGTAGACTTTGGAGCGAATCTTATGCTCTGGCACACCAATGTTGCGTAGAGGGAAAGCGAGATTGTCGTACACCGTCATGGTGTCGTACACCACTGGGAACTGAAACACCTGAGCGATGTTACGCTCTTCAGGTTTTAGCTCATTCACCCGTTTGCCATCAAACAATACTTCCCCGTCAGAAGGCTCAAGCAATCCAGAAATGATGTTCAGCAGGGTGGATTTACCACAACCGGACGGACCGAGCAGTGCGTAGGCGCCTCCTTGGTGCCAGATGTGCTGCATCTGGCGGATGGCATAGTCTTCCGGCTTGCTTGGGTTGTCGCTGTAAGTGTGCGCCAAAGCGTTTAAGGTAATCTCAGCCATCTTATCGACCTCCTAAGCCAGCCGGTGCATGGACAAGGTGACCCGCTTCATTGAAGGCGTACAACTTGTGGGTAGGGAAATACACCTTGATCTGCTGATCCACGTGGTACTCATGTACACCAGATAAATGCAGCACCAAATCAAAGTGGGGGTTGTGTACGTGTAAGAAGGTTTCGGAGCCACTGATCTCAGCAATGTCCACTTGAACAGGCAGTTCAAGGTCGTCATCGGAATGGGGGACTAAGCCAATATGAGAAGCTCGTACACCAAAGCGGTAGTTACCTGGCTCAAGGGGACGAAGGTCACTGTTGAGCTGGAAATGTACCGTATCATCAAAGGTGACTTCAGTATCGCTCACGCGCCCAGGTACCACGTTGATCGGTGGCTCAGAGAACATCTCAGCAGTAATGATGTCCTTTGGACGATGGTACACCTCAGCGGTTTCGCCGAATTGCAGTAGCTTGCCCTCATGAAGTACCGCCGTATTACCCGCAAGGGCCAAGGCTTCATTAGGCTCAGTGGTGGCGTACACAGCGATGCAGTTACGAGCTTTAAATAGGGCGCGTAACTCTTGGCGTAACTCTTCCCGTAATTTGTAGTCGAGGTTAACTAGAGGCTCATCAAAAAGAATGATTTGGGAGTCTTTTACCAAAGCACGTGCCATGGCGGTACGTTGTTGCTGACCACCCGAAAGCTGCAGTGGTAAGCGGTCTAGGTAGCTGTCGATACGCAGCATTTCTGCGGTTTCGCGAACCCGCTTATCAATGTCTTGTTTGGACATCTTAGCCAGTCGCAAAGGGGATGCGATGTTGTCGTACACCGTCATGTTGGGGTAATTGATGAACTGTTGATACACCATAGAAATATTACGTTCACGCACTGGTACACCAGTGACATCGACGTTATTCATCATGATGGATCCACTTGTCGGGCGATCCAGCCCCGCCATAAGGCGCATCAGTGTTGTCTTACCGGAGAGCGTTCGACCCAGCAGCACATTAAATGAGCCTGGCTCTAACGTCAGATTGACATTATCAATCCACGTTTCTCCGTCGACAACGCGGGACACGTTGTTGAGCGTCAGTGACATTGTAATTAACCCTTTGTTGTTGTTATGGCCGCCACAATGAAGCGGTTTCTTAAAGCGATGTTTCGTGTCCATTGCGGCAGTGATTGGCTTGTCGCTTTTCGCAAATGAACACACATCAAGAGTGTTGCTAAGGACTATTCAAAGGGCGTGCCAAAATTATTTAAACTTAATTAAATGCTATAGGTGTTTGAAATTTATGAATTTTATTATGTTTGTGTCAGGTTTTTTGGAATTGTTCATTTGTGAACAAGAGTGTTCATTTTCGTGTAAAGTGTTCGCCTGATCAGTGTTTTGAACAGTCGGCAACCTGATGCATGTTGTTTTTAAATATGATCGGTTATTTACATTGACCTGACGGTTAGTGCACCGCAAAATAACAATCGGCTTGTCGCTCCTGAAACCGTTCCGGAGCTCAAATGACAGAAAAAAAACAAGAAGAAAAGGGTGACGACGAGGCAATGCTTAGGCCCAACGTCAACTTAACGGACGACGAACACAAACAACAAATCGAAGCGTCATGGTATCGCTGTGAGCAATTTGGATTGGAGCATTCTACCGAGCCTAACTTTGCTACCTTACCCACGGGTGAGTTGAAAGATCTTCGTGACCAGCATCGGGATCTGTTGGAAACAACAGAAAACGAGATCATTCCCTACTATGAGAACATCCTCAGTAATTCCGCGTGCATGATTGTTTTGGCTGATCGCCAAGGCCACGTGCTGAATACTTGGGGACAGAAGCGTTTTGGCCGTGGCCAATACCATGGTCTGGTAGAAGGCAACCAATGGACAGAGCAGGGCGTGGGCACAAATGCCATAGGGACGGCCCTGATCAGTGGCCGTGCGATCCAAGTGGGACGAGACGAGCACTACCTGCGCGCCAATCGTTACATGGTGGGTTCTGCTTCTCCTATTTATGACACCGGCAATGAGTTGCTGGGGGTATTGGATATTTCCTCCGACGCATATCTTCCTCAAGATCATACTTTAGGCATGGTGAAACTCATGTCTTTAAGTGTGGAGAATCGCCTGATTTTCGCCGCCTTCCAACAGGACCATTTCATACTGAGTTTTAACACCAACCTTACCAGTCTCGACAGTCATTGGTCTGGCTTATTGGTGTTGGACGACCGTGGCACCATTATCTCCGCCAACCGACGAGCGGAAGTGGTTTTGGCCCGAGATTTGTCCCTGTTAAATGTGTCACAAATCTTTGATTGCGATATGCGCGAGATTAAAAACCAACCTTTGCATATGCCTATGAAGACTCGGGCGCTGGGGCGATATCAGTTTTACATGAAAGTGCTGCCACCAGTGACCCATGTAATGAAGGTTCCGGATTACCGCCGTGACAGTGCTTACCAAGCACCGCCTAAAGTCATTGGGGCTGAAAAGCCCATGCCTACTGAGATCCCAAGTAACGTCATTCCTTTAGAAGAGTTAGAGCATGGGGATGAGCGTGTGCGGCGTATGGTGAAGCAGGCCCATAAAATCATGGAAAAGGACATCCCTATCTTGATCCATGGGGAAACTGGTGCCGGTAAAGAAATCTTTGTGCGCAGTTTGCATTACCACAGCTCGCGACATAAAGAGATGCTGGTGGCGGTAAACTGTGCTGCCATCCCAGCAGAGTTAGTAGAGTCTGAGCTATTTGGTTATGAAAAAGGGGCGTTTACGGGGGCGCAAACAAAGGGCTCTATTGGCCTCATTCGTCGAGCCCACAAGGGGACGTTATTTCTGGATGAAATCGGTGAAATGCCCCTAGCAGTGCAATCCCGATTATTGCGTGTGTTGCAGGAGCGTGTCGTCACGCCTCTTGGCTCCACAGAAGTGTATCCGGTGGATGTGAAGTTGATTTCAGCCACCAATCGTCATCTAAAAGACGAGGTTAACGAAGGCACTTTTAGACAAGATCTCTACTATCGTATTTCAGGGCTTAACGTTGAGCTGCCGTCTCTACGAGATCGACAGGACAAGCGTAAACTCATTGCCTATGTACACGAACGGTTGCGCAAGGAAGAGCCTGGTCCACCCTTATCAGACTCTATGCTGGACCTGTTAGTCTCTCATCCTTGGCCGGGTAACATGCGTCAATTGATGCATGTACTGAAAGTCGGGATGGCTATGGCGGATGAAGAAGAGCTGGAAGATTGGCATTTGCCCGATGATTTCTTTGACGATCTTAAGTTACAAACTGAAGTAGAGAGTGAGTTAGGAGGGAAGGCCACTTCTCTGCCAAAAGACGAGTTAGAGGAGGTGATTGTGCGCTTGCTTGAGGAATACCAAGGGAATGTTTCTCGCACCGCAAAAGCAGCAGGGGTGAGTCGTAACACCGTCTATAAATATGTGCGTCAACGGGCGGATTAAAATTTCACTCAACCTCAGCTCACGAATAGCCTATGATTAACAAGTGTTAACAATCACGCAAGTAGGGAAAGAGATGAAGGCATTTCATTATGTGCTGCTGGTTATAAGTGTGTTTGGTCTGAGCGCCTGTTCAAGTTTAGACAAGCATCCTGAGTATTCATTACCCATGTTGTCGGCTTGGTATAACGGTCAAATGGTCAACTATGTGACCACTGACGTATCCGATGCGGACATGGCCCGTGAAATGGGGGCGAACTATGCGCCAAGATTGCGAGATGCCATTCCGGAGTACCCTAAGCCACCGAGACAAAAAACCGTGCTTGAGCGTGTGTACGGATTTCCCGGGGGTGAGCAACCTAACAACGTGTTTGGCTCGGCTCCGTCACCAGTGGGTTACAACAGCACTGACGAGCAATATTCCCCAGTCTGGCACATGTATTGGGTGAAGTGGGTGGACCCTAGTCAGGCAAAAGTGTTGACCTCTGAGGAGGCAATTCTGGATGCGGAAGAGCTTGGTTTGGTGACAATTGAACGAACAGATATTGTGGTGAACTGCCCGATAGTCTCTTCCCCAGATAAAATAGAAGGAACACCGAGCACGGCGTTCCTTTTCTGGAGTTTTAGCTAACCTGGCCTGAAACTAGGGGTTATTTGAAAGAGATAGACGCTAAGATTCGGCGTTCACCTTCAAACGGTTGACGTGCATGCAACACCGTATGGTTGTTGATCCATAGTACGTCACCTGCCTGCCATTTAAAGTTCACACATAGCTCATCCATAGCGGTTACCAGTTGCTCTAACGCTGTGGCGTCCATGGGCTCACCATCTGCCGTGGTGACGGCTTTTTCCCCTTGGTTACGGGCATCATTCCAACCTGTGAACACAGCGACAATGGAGTTAAAGAAGGTTTTTTGCTGGGTTTCGTCATCAAACCGAATACCCGGTAGCACACGTGTTTCGGTGCGAACATCGCCATTTTCTAACCATTCCCAATTCATGCCCGCTTCGCGCATTTTCTCTTCAGCGTCTTCACGAGTAGTCACATGAAAGGTGTCTTTCCAAGAGCGACCAATGGCAGAAGTATTGTCCGTCACTTCTGGCATCACGCGTACATAGCGAACCCCTTGTTCTTCAACTTTTTTGGCAAAGTCTGGAGCAATCTCAAAGAACTTTTTGCAAATCTCACCCGAGTGAAGAATGGAGGTTGCGCCCCCTTTGGCTGCTGAGGTTTCGCAATAAAAGAAGATATAGCCTGGAGGAGTGGGGACTTGTGCCATCTCGTGGTGGAACGGAATCTTTTCTGATGCAGGTGACTCGTTAGCTGTGACAATGCGAGAGGCGGTTACTTGTGCGCGGGGAGCCGCGCCACCTACGTAGGGCATGTTTTGGTAATTTGTTTGATCAAGCATCTTCTCGAATTCGTCCGAGTTTTCAACTGGAAAACCACGGAAAAGCACAGCGCCGTGTTTGATCAACAGATCATGAAGCTCAGCTTTGTTGCCCTCAACCCAGTTGAAAAACTCCATTTTATTGCTTTGAACGTCCGAGTTGTGAGGCGTCACTAGCAATGGAAAATCCAACCCATTTACTTGTTTTTGTTCTTCTAGTTTGGAAATTACCACACTCATATTTACTCCCGATTTGGTCATCGTGTTGTTAGGGATTCATTCAATGATATGAATCAATAGTGAATGAATTAAAATAACTCTAATCACGTTCCTCTAAAAAGTAAATCAATAGTGAATGAATTTTTTGTAAGAAACGCCCTGTTCATTCATTAGCTATTGATTTACTTAGTTTTATTTTCTGAAATTAATTTACGCGAAAGCGTAACCAGAATCCGTGATTGTGACCGCTTGGCCCGTTTGTGCAGAATGTTGTGCGGCTAAACCGATGACCACCGCTTTCAAGCCATCTTCCACTGTGACGTCCACTGGAGCATTTTCAGTAATGGCTTTGAAGAAGCCGAGGTGTTGGTAAAAGGTTGAACCATTGTGGTCGCCCGCATCCAATAGGGCAGGGTCGACTGGAATGTCAGATTCAATCGGGCCTTTAGGATCGCGAGGGCTAAGGACTACTTTTGGAATCGGCGCAGCCCCTAGGGTTTCTGTTGGCCAGAAGCGTCCTGGACCTGGGACAAAACACTCAAGCTTGGCTTGCGGACCGATGGCGCAGATTTCTTCTTGGTAACGGGACCCTTCTGCAAACATGTTGAGATCCAAGCAGGCACGCTGACCGTTTTCAAAATCCACCACCACAAAGGCGTTGTCTATGATGTCTGGGGTTTCACCGTCGTAGCGCTCTTCTAGATGATTGCAGTCTTGCCCAGTGGAAGCGTACACACGTTTGACTTCGCCTTGCATCAACAGGCGCATTAGGTCGAAGAAGTGGCAACATTTTTCCACTAAGGTACCACCGGTTTGATGATTGAAACGGTTCCAATCATTCACCTTCTCTAGGAATGGGAAACGGTGCTCACGGATGTTTAGCATTTTTAACGGGCCAATGTCTCCATCCAACAGTTGCTTGCGGAACTGAGCCACTGGAGGCATGTAACGGTATTCCATAGCGACCCAAACTGGCGCTGGGTGCTTGGCCGCGGCCTCTCGGATTTGCGCTACTTGCGCGATATCGCTGACCACTGGTTTTTCCACCAAGATCGGCAAAGTGGTGCGCTCAAATAACGCTAGCAGTTGATCCGCATGTTGGTAATTGGGGGTAGCGATGACGAGGGCTTCAAGGCCGAGATCGGCGTCCAGCATGTCCTCTAATGTGTCGAAAAACTGTGCGTTAGGGACGAGCTCTGCGCAGCGTTTTTGCATGTCTTGATTGGGTTCGGTGATCGCGACGACCTGTGCGCCATCGATCAAAGCCAAGTTTCTGAGGTGTTCTTGCCCCATCATTCCGCAGCCTAGGATGCCATATCGAACGGAATTACCCATTTTTCTAACCTCTTGTTTTTATTAAATGTTAGTGCCATCGGGCAACGTAACGACACTTGGCTGGGTCATACCATGTAAACGAAAACTCTTCGATTATGCCTTCGTTTGACCAACTTCTACGATGCACCTTTGGCATTGTTGTGTCTGGAGCGAGCTCCAGATTGTCCGTCACCCACTGAGGTGCGGGGGCACAGTCCACTTCGTCTTCCACTCGGCTGATCCAAAAGGAAAAGTGATCCCGATAGTGGAGGTAAAGTGACTCGTGCAAATCCTTAGGTTTGAGAGTTGGTGCATGGGCGTGCTTAAACCAAATCTGTTCCATAGCGACCAGTTCGCGATTGAGATAGCGTGCCCGTTTGATACACCAAAGCTTACCATCGGCTTCGACGTTTAACTGGCGCTTCACAAACTCGTCGTCATCAACCGTGATTGACAAAATATCAGCGGTGGGGACGCCACCACCTTCCAAGGTTTCCAAATGGAAAAACTGGTAGATGGCACGACCGCCGGGGGCGCGTTTAACATAGTTGCCTGAGCCTTGGCGGCGCTCCAAAAAACCATCTTCTTCAAGCTTTTTTAAGGCCTTACGAAGGGTACCAATGGCAACGCCTAACTTGGCTGCTAGTTCGGCTTCTATGGGTAATCGATCTCCCGGTAACCAATGTCCCGCTGCAATCTCGCGATTCAGTAATTCGCTAATTTGGATGTAGAGCGGTAGCTGTTTTGTCTTGTTTTTCTTTTCCACTTTTTCACCTAATCCTGCGCAATATGTATCCCTATCTTACAAGTCAAACGGGCAATTGTAAGTAGCTAAAATGCCCTAAGTGACTGACTTCGCAGTGTATTCGCCCATCAAACCGACCATGGTTTGAGCGGTGGAAAGAACTTTTTAGGAAAATTCATTCACTATTGATTTACATCACAAGAATACACTGTTAGGGTAAATATACAACCTCTCGTGACGGTATCGGTTTGCATCGACCAAAAGCGAGGAGCACAAAACAAAAACAAAAATTCTGAGCGTCCTATGGAAGCCAGGAACGCTCAAAATTCGGAGAGAGAAAACAATGCGAATGGTTCAAATTGGCAAATCTGACCTGCAATTCAGCCGTCTTGTGTACGGTGTTTGGCGTTTAGCAGACGCGAGTGATGTGTCTCTAGCCCACGTCAGAGAAAAGATTGACCTTTGCTTAGATCAAGGTATCACTACCTTTGATCACGCAGACATCTATGGTGATTACGAATGCGAAGCGCTATTCGGTAAAGCCTTAGCCCAAGACCCAAGCTTGCGTTCTAAGATGCAGCTTATCTCAAAATGTGACATCGCCCTGATGTCAGATAAATTCCCAGATCGCCGTGTGAAGTTCTATGACACCAGTGCTGCTTATGTGACAGCGAGTGTTGAGCAAAGTCTTAAAAATCTTCATACGGATTACCTAGATTTGTTGCTGATTCACCGTCCTGACCCCTTGATGAACGCTGCTGAAACGGGGGCTGCATTAGACGCCTTGATCGACAGTGGTAAGGTGCGTGCTGTGGGCGTGTCGAACTTTGATGTATGGGATTGGCGTCTTTTACAAGCCAGCATGCGTCATCCATTAGTGGTGAATCAGGTGGAAATGAGCCTGTTACAGCGTGATGCCTTCACCAATGGCAATTTAAGTGCCATGCAATTGGATCAATTGACGCCAATGGCTTGGTCTCCTCTAGGTGGTGGCGCCTTATTTGGCGATACCCCTGAAACACGTCGCCTTGCACCTTTGTTTGAACGCTTGGCAAGCGAGCAGGGGGCATCCTCTGACCATGTGGCCTTGGCTTGGTTGTTGGCGCATCCTGCGAACATCTTGCCTGTGGTGGGGACTAATAACCCAGAGCGCATCAAAACCCTTTCCAATATCTTGGATATCCAGATTGACCGGGAAACTTGGTTCGAGCTTTGGACCGCAGCAGCCGGACATGAAGTCCCTTAAACTGTAAGACACGATAACAATAACAATACGTTTTTGAGGGAGTAACACATGGCAATTCTCAGAATGCTGGTGTCCTGCTTTACCACCATCAATTTACTGCTCAATCGCATCGGGCGAAACATTGCTTGGGTGCTGGTCGCAATGATGATCAGTGTGATCTTGTTGCAAGTCTTCTGTCGCTACGTGCTCGGCAATGCCTTGCCGTGGCCAGAAGAAGCCGCCCGCGCTTTGATGATCTGGATGATGGCAATGGTAGCCGGGGAAGCCTATCGACGGGGCTCATTCGTCGCGATTGATATGTTCTTAAGCGCCTTACCGGGACGTGCTTCCAGCTTACTTAAACTGATTTTGCTGTTGGTGGCAGGTGCCGTACTGGTGAAGCTAACCGTCTTAGGGGTCGACTTCTTTGATCGTGGATTCCGCTCCAGAGCGGCGTCGATACACATTTCTCGTGCGTGGATTTACTTGGCAATGCCTGTGTGCTTTTTCACCATGTTATTGGCAAATATCGAGTTATGTCTGCGGGAGATCGGCTGTTTGCTTGGTCAGAAGCAATTTGCTTTGGGGACCGAAGTCCGTGCTGATGCTCCTGCCGAATAGACGGTTGGTCATTTGACGGCGTGTATTTAGAACAACAATAACAAGAGACGTACAGTATGTTAGCTCTGTTTTTACCTTTATTTTTAGTCTTGCTGTTAATCGGGATGCCCGTGTTTTTCGCCATGTTGGCGGCACCGGGTGCCATGCTTTATGTGACAGGCATGGAGCGTGATATCTCCCTGTTGTTTCGCAACATCTATAACGGCATTGACTCTTTTCCGCTGATGGCGATCCCATTTTTTATGCTGGCCGGTGAGCTGATGAACCGAGGCGGTATCACCATGAATTTGGTGCAGTTTTCACAAGCCTTTATTGGTCATGTGCGAGGCGGTTTGGCCCATGTGAACGTACTGTCTAGTATGTTGTTTGCTGGCTTGTCAGGCTCTGCTGTGGCGGATACCTCCGCGATTGGTTCTATGATGATTCCCGCCATGGAAAAAAATGGCTACAGCCGTAAATTCGCTACGGCGATCACGGCAGCGTCTTCTGTCATCGGCCCGATCATTCCGCCGTCAGGCATCATGATCATTTACGCTTACACCATGGAAGTATCCGTGGCGGCTCTGTTTGCTGCGGGCATTGTCCCTGGCGTTATGATTGGTGCTGGCTTGATGGTGATGATCGCCTTAATGGCAAAAAAATACGACTTCCCTGTGGCTGGGCCTAAGTCCACTTGGAAACAGCGTGGCACCGCTACCCGTAACGCTATCTTCCCGCTGTTTGCTCCAGTGATCATTTTAGGTGGCATTATCGGTGGTATCTTCACGCCGACGGAAGCATCAGCCATTGCCACGGCTTACGCCTTAATCATCAGTGTGTGGGTGATGAAAACCGTAAAATTGCGCGACCTGCCTGATATCTTTATCAAAGGTGCGCAAGCTTCTGCTGTGGTGCTGTTATTAGTTGGTTCTGCCATTGCCTTTAAAACAGTAGTGAGTTTGTCTCACAGTGCTGAGATCCTCGCGGATTGGGTGCTGACCATCAGTGAAAACCCGCTGATGCTGTTGTTCTTGATTAACCTATTATTGTTCATAGTAGGGATGTTCTTAGATGCAGGTCCAGCGATCATTATCTTGGGACCTATCTTAGGGCCAATCTTTATTAATTTGGGCATCGACCCAGTACATTTCGCCATCATTATGAGTGTCAACCTCACCGTCGGGTTGGCCACACCGCCCATGGGCTTGGTCTTGTTCGTAGCATCCAGTGTGTCTGGTGAGCGTATCGAAACCATTTCCAAAGCGATCCTGCCGTTCTTGGCAGTGGAAGTCTTGGTGATCTTCCTAGTGACCTTTTTCCCATCTCTATCCATGACCTTACCGCGAATGCTCGGGTTGGTGGCTGGATAGGCACAAACGCAAAGCAAAACCATTAAAGAGGACTGTTACATGTTCACGAAAACAAAAATAAACAGTGTTGTTGCCGCGACGTTAATCGGTGCTGGAGTCATGTTAAGTGGCCTAGCTCAAGCAGCGGATTTTAATCTGCGCGCCGTAGCAAACTCCAACGAGAACGATGAAGACTATGATGGCCTAGTGGTCTTTAAAGACTTTGTAGAATCCCATTCAAACGGCAAAATTGCCGTGGACATCTACATGGGGACTCAGCTTTGTGGCAATGGCGTAGAGTGTCTGGAAGCAGTGGAATACGGATCTGTAGACATCTACATTTCAACTTCTGGCGGTGCCTCCGCTATGTACCCTTATGTACAAGTGTTGGATCTGCCTTATGTCTTGCGTGACGACCGAGTTGCAGAAGAGGTGTTCACAGGCGACTTTACCCGTGAACTGCGTGCGCAAATCCTAGAAGATTCAGGGGATACGGTTCGCCTGATGACGATTGGCAACACAGGTGGCTGGCGTAACTTTGCCAATACCCAACATACGGTAAAAACCCCAGAAGACCTCGATGGGTTGAAAATTCGTACTGTTGTATCTGATCTACCCCAGGAGCTAGTGCGTTCATTAGGTGCTAGCCCAACACCGATTCCATGGGGTGACTTGTTCACGTCGTTCCAAACAGGTGTGGTTGAAGGCTCTAAAAACGGCATCACCGACATCATGGGCATGAAGTTCACTGATGCGGGCTTGAAATACGTTACCCTTGATGGCCACGCGTACATGTCAGCCCTTTGGTACATGAACAACGATGTGTTTATGGACATGCCAGAAGAGTTACGCCGTGTGGTGGTCGATGGTTTCTCTGCGTTGCAACAGGCCACCTTCGCGTCGCCTAAGCGTAAGTCGATTGCTGCGTATGAAGCCTTTGGTAAAGCCGGTGGTGAACTGTATGTGCCTTCTCCAGAAGAAAAAGAGCAGTTCGCAGACGCAGCTAAGCCTGTTTACACTTGGTTCCAAGAAAACATCCAAGACGGTGAAAAGTGGTACAACCTACTTAACGATGCTGCCAAAGAAGCGGAACAAAAAATCCAAGCGGAATACGACGCGGATTTGAAATAAGCCTTAGGGCGACTCCGATCAAAGGGGCGGAATTCTCCGCCTCTTTTCTCTCTTACAACTGATTTAACAGATATGGGTACGTCATGTTCAACCCAATGAAAACCTTTGCGCCTAATGTTCCCGGAATCATGCTTGCCATGGTTATGGGGCTGTCTGCGGCCTTCCTAAGTGAGCACTATGGTGCGCCTGTGATGCTGATGGCATTACTACTGGGTATGAGCTTTAACTTTATGTCCGACTCGGAAAAAACCGGCCAAGGACTAGAGTTCAGCGCGACAACACTATTACGCATTGGGGTGGCCTTGCTCGGAGCACGTATCACCATAAGTTCCTTAACGGACTTTGGCTGGCCGATTTTACTGCTGACGGCAGCCTTGATTTTAACCGTGATTATTATCGGCGTGGTGGCTGGCCGTCTGTTGAAACTGCCAGAAAACATGGGCTTGTTAGCGGGCTGCGCCGTGGCCATTTGTGGCGCATCTGCCACGGCTGCCGTGGCCGCCGTACTGCCAAAAAATCAAAATACCAACCGTTCTGTGGTGTTTACCATTGTTGGCATCACCGCCATGAGCACCACCGCCATGATCGTTTACCCTATGTTTGCCAACTGGCTGGGGCTAGACGAGCGTCAAACGGGCTTCTTTCTAGGTTCTACCATTCATGATGTGGCGCAAGTGGTGGGGGCTGGCTACGGTGTTTCCGATTATGCCGGTGACAATGCCACTGTGGTAAAGCTGTTTCGGGTAGCCATGTTAGCGCCTATCGTGTTTGTGTTGGCACTGATGTTTGCCCGCAAAAGCCAAGGGCAGGGCAATGGCCAAAAATTCCCCATTCCTCCCTTTCTACTGGTGTTTATTGCGTTAGTGATCATGAATACTATGGGCTGGATTCCACCCCTTGTAGTGGACATCTTGGCGGATCTATCCCGCTGGTGTTTGGTGTTTGCGATTGCTGCCATTGGTATGCGTACCCAGCTCAACAAACTAAAAGAAGTGGGCATGGCGCCATTGGTTTTGCTGATTGGTGAAACCATTTTCATGGCGGTTTGTGGCGCGTTATTGGCTTACTACTTCGTGTAATCTATTGGAAAGAGTCAGATATGAAAAAGCCCCATTGGGTCATCCCGATGGGGCTTTTTGTTGATTCAAACAGTATTGTGGATTTCTGCCACGAAGTCATAGGAATCCCCAGGGAACCATGAGCGAGTAAACTCAATGGGCGTACCATCTTGTGTGACTGCGGTACGCTCAATGTAGAGTACGGCGCTCAGTTCAGGGATATCCAATAAATTGGCTCTTTGGGCATCGATACTGACTGCTCGTAAGCGCTGAAAGGCTCGTACAGGGCGACAGCCTTGCTTTTCCAGTAGGTCATATAATGAGCCTTCCATTGCGAAGGGGTTTACAATATAGCTGCTTGGAATGGTGGCCAGCTCCAATGCCATGGGTTTACCATCCGCATAGCGCAGGCGATAAAAGCGCACTACCTCTTGCTCCGGCGACAACTGTAACGCTTTACACTCATCTTCATGGGGCATTCCTAGGGATCGATCTAACCACTTGGAGGTGATTTCTTTACCACGGGCCATCATGACTTCGGTGAAGCTGCGGAGATGGTTGAGTGGTTGCTCAACCCGTTCGCTAACGAAGGTGCCAGCCCCTTGGCGCTGGGTAAGCACATCTTCCTTCACTAGCTCATCAATGGCACGACGAACGGTTACCCGTGAAACGTCTAAATATTTAGCCAAGTCCCTTTCCGGTGGGAGGGTGTCTCCGCTTAATAAGCGACCAGCAGAAATAGAAGCTTGAATCGCTTTTTTAACCTGCATATAGAGAGGAATTCCTTTTTCTCTCAAGGCGTCTGCTTCACCAAATAGCTCGTTTACCCGATTTCGGCTCATGTTAATTCCTAAACGGACACAATATCCGTAGTAAAACTGGGATGCCCATGGGTCTCTCTACAAGGGGGTCGCAGGAGACAGATGTGCATTGACTCTGTTTAACGCTTTGCCATCTTTATCGAAGAGGTACAAATGGGTTGGCTTGATACCAAACTGAATGCGGTCGCCCGCTTGATGATGGTTATCACCATCTACCTTCAGCACTAACTCTCCTTCTTGGCCAATATCCACATACAAATAAGACAATTCACCAAGATGTTCGAGTAAGGTAACCGTGCCTTCAAAACGGTTGTCACTACAGTCCAAAGACATGTGTTCAGGGCGTAGACCAATTTGAACAGAGTCGCCTTTTTGCAGTGCTGAACTGTCGATGGAGGCGTGAATAATACGGCCAGATTCTAACACAAGCTGGGTATCTTCTGGGTCTGCATGATGGACTTTTGCAGTCAGAAAGTTCATTTTTGGTGACCCAATAAAGCCAGCAACAAATTGTGTCTTAGGGTGATGGTAAAGATCCAAGGGGGCGCCCACTTGCTCCACACGACCTTGATTCATTACCACGATTTTGTCTCCTAAGGTCATGGCTTCCACTTGGTCGTGGGTCACGTAAATAACCGTCGCTTTTAGCTCTTGATGCAGCTTGCCTAGCTCTACGCGGGTCTGTACACGCAGTGACGCATCTAAGTTCGACAGAGGCTCATCAAACAGAAACACCTTAGGATCACGCACAATGGCGCGACCAATGGCAACCCGTTGGCGCTGACCACCAGACAGCTCCCGAGGTAAGCGGTCTAATAGATGATCGATTTTAAGTTTCTTGGCGGCTTCAATGACTTTTTCACTCACTTGGTGTTTGTCTTTGCCGGCAATTTTGAGTCCAAATGCCATGTTTTTGAACACGTTCATGTGGGGGTACAAGGCGTAAGATTGAAACACCATTGCAATGCCACGTTTCGCAGGTGATCGACCATTAACACGCTCGTCATCAATGTATAAATCACCTTCTGAAATGTCTTCAAGACCGGACAGCAGGCGCAATAGGGTGGACTTACCACAGCCGGACTCACCGATCAGTACAACAAACTCGCCATCTTTGATATCCAAATCAATGCCATGGAGCACGTCAACGTTACCAAAGCGCTTTTTAATATTATTCAGTTTTACACTAGCCATAAAATAGTTCTCCGGCGGTCAGTTTCGAGGGGTTACTTGACCGCACCGCTGGTTAAACCGCGGATCAATTGTCTTGAAAAAATGGTGTATAGGATCAGTACAGGGACGATCGCCATGGTCAACGCCGACAAAACAGAGTTCCAGTCAGTCACGTATTGACCAACAAACTGCTGTACGCCCAAGGTGATGGTACGAGTAGATTCCCCTGGCGCTAAAATCAGTGGGAACCATAGGTCATTCCAAATCGGGATCATGGTGAAGACGGCCACTGTTGCCATAGCTGGTTTCAGCAAAGGCAAAATAATGCAGAAGAATATTTTGTACTCACTGACCGAATCACAGCGGGCTGCTTCCGTGAGTTCCTTAGGAATGGTGCGCACAAACTCTGATAAGATGTACACCGCCAAGGGCAAGCCTTGCGCGATATACACCAGCACCAGAGCCGTTAAGGTGTTGACCAAGTTTAGATTCACCATTAAGCCCAAAATACTGACAGTACCTAAGCGAATCGGGATCATGATGCCCATGGCGAATAAGAAGGTGATGAACAAATTACCTTTGAATTTATATTCTGTCAGCGCCCAAGCAGCCATAGCACCCAGTAATAGCACCAAGCCCACCGCAATAAGGGTCACCACCAAGCTATTCCAAGAATACAAACCAAAATCGGAACGCTGTAACACCTGCTCAAAACCGATCAAGGTAAATGAATCTTGGGTCGGCAAACCCAATGGGTCACGGAAGATTGCCCGGCGCTCCTTAAAGGAGTTAATCACCACCACCAGAATAGGGAACAGAGCGATGACCGTGTACGCCAATAGCACAGCATGTACGGTGACACTCTTGGGTAGTTGGCGGTATCCGTTCGAGGGCATAAAGCGATTAATCAAATTCATAAAAACGTCCTCAGAACTGGAATCGCTGAATGCGACGTTGGATAAAGAACAGGAACAACATGACTCCGACCAGAATGATTAAGAACATCAGTGTGGCCACCGCGGCACCCATGGAGGCGCTACCCTGTTGCAACTGGAAACCGAAGAAGGTTCGGTAAAAGAAGGTGCCCATCAGATCGGTGGAGAAGTTTGGTCCAGCAAGGGCGCCTTTTACCGCATAGATCAGCTCGAACGCGTTAAAGTTCGCCACAAACGTTAGGATCGAAACCATAGCAATGGTGGGTAAAATCAGCGGCAGCTTAATGTGCCAGAAGGTCTGGAAAGAGTTTGCGCCATCCACCACACTCGCATCGATAATATCGTCTGGAATATTCAGTAAGGTGGCATAGATCAGCATCATAGGAATGCCTACGAACTGCCATACAGAGATAAAGCCTAGGGTAATCAAGGCGCTGCCTTCTTTACCTAGCCATGCATCGAAGTAGTGCCCAAGGCCAATATCGTAAAGGAAATTTTCTGAAATGCCCCAAAGAGGGCTTAGCAGTAGCTGCCAGACAAAGCCTACGATGACCACAGACAACATGGTTGGCATAAAAATGAGCGTGCGGTAGGTGCTGGATAAACGCAGCTTAGGTGAACTTAATAAAACCGCCAATATCAGGCCGATGGGGTTTTGCAGCAACATGTGAATCGCAAAAAACTTGAAGTTGTTGACCAAGGCATTCCAAAACGCCTGTGACCAAGTTTCATCCGTGATCAGCGTAATAAAGTTTTGTAGACCAACAAAGCTGCTCTGTCCGTTTTGCTCATCATATAAGCTTAAAAATAGGGTATCGAGCAGTGGGTATACACTAAAAACGACGTAGATGAGCAAGCCGGGTCCAAGGAAAAACACCAAGTGCCAAGGAAACGGCTTCTTCTCGTCATGTTGGTTGGATGAAGTCATAACGTATCTCGAATTGTAATGCATATTGACCCCCTCCCAACCTCCCCCTTAACAGGGGAGAGGAGTAGTTATCCTTAGAGGGAGGGTGACAGGGTGGGTTAGTTTATTGCTGAGGCTCGTACCACTGTTCTAAGCCATCCTGTGTTTCTTTGGCAGCTTGTTCTGGTGTCATAGTGCCGTTAATTACCTGAGCACTCACATTCCAAAGCTGGTTTTCAAGGTTTGGCGTACCACGAGACAAGATTTGGTAAGAGTTACGAATAGTGGATTCACACTGGTTACGCCAGCTCAAAAACTCTTGTGCAACGGGGTCTTTTAGCTCAACTGATGTGTTTGAAAGCGGAAAAAATCCCGGAACAGCATTGGCATATAGCGTTGCAAACTCTTTGCTTGCCATCCAGTTTAAGAACACCTTGGCAGCTGCTTGGTTGTCTGAGCCAGCATTAATGCCGATACCCATGTCAGTGTGGTCACTGATGTAACAGGTGTCACCCGCTTTTGGAACTGGTGGTGGGAAAGCGCCAAACTCAAAATCCGCTTGAGTGTTAAAGGTTTGGATATCCCATGAGCCAGCAGGGTAAATCGCTGCACGACCTAGGGTAAATAGGTTTTGGGAGTCGGAGTATTTTTGTGCTTCAAAACCACGTCCCAAGTACGGCTTCCATTGAGCTAACTCTTTCCAGGTGTCTACATAAGGCGCATCTGTTAGCTTGGCTTCGCCGGTCAACAAGGCTTTACGACCTGCTTCACCTTTCCAGTAATTTGGTCCAATGTTCTGAAAGCCCATGGTGGCCGCTTCCCATTGGTCTGCAGTACCCATTGCCAATGGTGTGTAGCGGCTCTCACTCTTAATGGTGTCGAGCACTTTGAAGAACTCTGCACGGGTTTTTGGTGGCGTCAGATCCAACTCTTCGAAAATTTCTTTGTTGTACACGTAACCGTGAATAACTGATGCCACAGGTAAACAGAATTGGTCTTTACCATCGTCTGTTACCCACGCACTTTTTGCCACATCAGAAAAATCTTTTAGACCTTCTAAGCCATCAAGGTTGGTGAGATAGCCTTGCTTGTATAGCTCCAGTGACGTATCGAATGGGCGACAGGTAATCAGGTCACCAGCAGATCCCGCTTTTAACTTAGCTTGCAATGCCGAGTTGTATTCCGTTGGCGGGGTTGGTGCAAAAGTCACCTTGATATCAGGGTGGCTCTTATTGAACGCAGGGATGATGACATCATTCCAGATATTAGCGTCGTCGCTACGCCAACTTTCGATTGACAGTGTGTCGGCTGCTTGGGTAGCACCAATGCTGCTTAGCACTAGGGCTGTGACACAGGTGAGCTTGGACACGGGTAAAACGGAACGAACGTTGAACATGGTTACTCTCCGATTGTTTGTGGTTCTCTTGGCTTTGTTTTTTATTAGTAAAAATACGCATATTGGTATTTTTTAGGTATTATTGATTTTTAGAAGCTAGCACCAATTTTTCTTTCAGGCAAACAAATATGGTTAATTTGTGGAAAATATTTTGACCTTTGGTCTTAATTGGTTCTATATTGGTGTTAATTAAGGAGAGGTTTTCCATGCAAATAATTATTCTCCCAACCGCTGATGATGTGGCGCATTACGCTGCTGACCGTGTCGCGGATGTGGTAAACACCCATGGCAATCCCGTATTGGGCTTAGCTACGGGATCAACGCCGATTGCCCTTTATCAAGAATTAGTGGCTCGTTATCAGGCTAATGCCCTGTCATTTAAAGGGTGTGTGTCTTTCAATCTTGATGAATACATTGGTATTCCTGATACCCACAACCAAAGCTATCGGGCTTTTATGGACCATCATTTATTCGAGCAGATCGATATCGAGCGTACTAATACCCATGTTCCTTTAGCTGAGGCTACTGATGTAAAGGCGCTTGAGCACAGTGCGAAGGCATATGAATTGGCCATTCAGCAAGCAGGGGGGATTGACCTACAAATTTTAGGAATAGGTGTAAATGGTCATATTGGTTTTAATGAGCCAACGTCCAGCTTTGCCTCTCGTACACGTATTAAAACCCTGTCTAAATCCACGGTAGAGGCGAATAAACGCTTCTTTTCCGATGATGAGTTTCAGCCTCATCTGGCACTGACCATGGGAATTGGTACTATTTTACAAGCCAAAGCTGTCCTGTTGATGGCCACAGGCAAGGGCAAGGCGGATGCAGTAAAAGCTATGGTCGAAGGTCCGCTGTCCTCCATGTGTCCAGCGTCTGTGCTACAGCAGCATGAACGCGCCACCATAGTGTTAGATGAAGACGCGGCCAGTGAATTAGCCTTAAAAGATTACTATTTATGGTGTGAAAAACAGCGACTGCTATTGGTTTCTGGTCACCCCCATACAGATACAAAGAATGAAGGATAAAAAGCGATGACGAGCCTATATATTGGTGTGGATGGTGGCGGAACCTATTGCCGTGCTCGCCTAGTCAATTCAGAAGGTCAGACCCTTGGGGAAGCCATATCAGGGTCTGGCAATCCTCGAATTGGTATTGATGCCGCATGGCAAAATATTCAATCAGCCTGCTTGGAAGCCTGTCGCCTCGCAAATATTGATACCAGTGAGTTCGCCAATATCCGCCTCGGTTTAGGTCTGGCGGGAGCTAATCAACCTGTCGAGCAAGAATTGATCCTATCCCAAGACTCACCGTTTGGTGCGACCTATTTGCTCACCGATGCCCATGCGGCCTGTTTGGGAGCCTTTGATGGAGAAGACGGCGGCTTACTGATTCTTGGGACAGGAAGTTGTGGCGTCGTTCATCAAAATAAGACGTTTACGATTGTGGGTGGCTGGGGCTTTCCTTTGTCTGATCAGGGTAGCGGTGCTCGCATTGGTCTGTTGGCCTTGGAACATTCCCTTGCGGCGTTAGATGGCCTGTCACCCACATCGGATTTTACTAATGCCATTAACGAAGATTTTGAATTCTCACCTGTGCAATATGTGCAATTTCAAAACCAATCGCCTCTGCCAAAAGACTATGGTGCCTTCGCCATCAAGGTGTTTGAGTATGGAAAGCAACAAGATCCAGTCGCTTTAAAAATCATCGACCAACAAGTGGCGTGGGTGAGCCAGTATCTGGACACCTTAATCGCAAAAGGGGCAAAACAAGTTGCCTTAGTGGGTGGGGTATCCGAGGCCATCGTTGGGTATTTGCCGGAGCGCTTTTTAAACTATCTCTGTCAGCCCAAAGGTGACGCCATGACAGGTGCAATTCGTATGGCTCAGTCTCAAATTGGGAGGAGCTCAATATGAGTAAAGTATTCGCCAAACGCTTATTTGATGGGGAAAGCTGGCTGACAAATCAGCAAGTGACCTTATCTGGCAATGTGATTGAGTCCATCATGACAGTGGAAGTGCCGTCAGCGGATGCACAATCAGTAGATGTGCTGGCACCTGGATTTATTGATGTACATGTTAATGGCGGTGGTGGCGCTTTGTTTAACCATACGCCAACCCTTGCCGCACTTCAGCGCATGGTAGAAGTGCATGCTCAATATGGCACAGTGGCTATGATGCCGACCTTGATCTCCGATGACTATGAAATCATGTCTCAGGCACACCAAACCGTATGCCAAGCACTGACCGAAAACATGGGGGGAATTCTTGGTCTTCATTATGAAGGTCCTTACTTGAATCCGGTGCGCAAAGGGGTGCATAACGAATCCAAGTTGCGCAAACCCACCGAAGGGAAACTCGCCGATTTATTAGATGTGTGTCGACTGAGTAAATTAATGGTGACCTTGGCGCCGGAGCAAGTGCCGGAAGACTTTATCGAATGGTTAACAGCCGAGGGGGCGATTGTCTGTATTGGTCACTCTGCAGCGACCTATGATCAAGCTCGGCAGGCGGTGGAAAGCGGAGCAAAAGGCTTCACCCACTTGTTTAACGCCATGACTCCGCTGGTGAGCCGCGAACCTGGGGTGGTGGGAGCAGCGTTACAAACGGACAAGCCAACTTGGTGTGGATTGATTGCCGATGGGCATCATGTGCATCCTGCTACCATGCGTGTGGCGATCGCAGCGAAAGGCTGTGAGCACATGTTACTAGTGACTGATGCCATTCAAAGTGTCGGTTCAGATGAAAAAGAAATGGCTTTTCTGGGTAAGAAAGTTCTCCGCAGTAACGGCAGAGTCACCACAGAAGATGGCACCTTGGCTGGGTCGGATTTGGATATGGCCACCGCGGTGAGAAATACCGTCTCCTTGATCGGTCGAACCGAAGCAGAAGCACTGCAGATGGCCTCATTACGTCCGGCGGAATTTCTCGGCATTGATAAAGAGTTTGGGCGTATCAAAGTGGGTTATCGGGGGAGCCTAGTGGCCCTGACGGATGACTTCTTTGTTGAGGCCACTTGGATAGATGGTCAAAAAGTCTGGGGATAACCTGATTCATCAACCAAGCCAATAATAGGTTTTAGTTTTAGCACTTATTGGCTTGGTTCAAGTATTTCTGGATGGGGCTAAGCGAGCATCTTGATGCCAAATAAAATCATGACACCGCCACAGCAACGCTCAATTACCCGCTTAAATCGCGCTAGATGTTGTTTAAAATGCTCTCCAGTAAACAAGCTAGCGATTAAAGCAAACCAAATCACATGGGCTGCTGCGATAAAGGCACCATAACCAAGTTCTGTTGCCATGCCAGTATCTGGTGAGACCACCTGGCTGTATAACGCCACGATAAACAGCATGGTTTTAGGATTGAGGGCATTACAGATAAAGCCGGTCATAAATGGGGGATGCTCTGATCCCAGTGCTCGGCCATTCTCGACCTGTGTTGGTTCATTTGTGTCTGTTTTAGAGGGCCGAATGCGCGCCTGAATATCAGGCCAAAAACTCTGTAGCCCCAGCCAAATCAGATACCCAGCCCCGATCAATTTTATGCTTTGAACCAACCAGCCTTGGCTGCTCAGCAATATTCCAAACCCAAGTAACGTGTAAGTCAGGTGTAGGGTAACCCCTGCGCCAATTCCCAAGGCACAGAGTATGCCTGACCGGCGTCCTTTACTGATTGCAATCTTAGACACCATCGCAAAATCTGGCCCTGGGCTGATCACGGCTAAGCAGGTAATGAGGATGACGCTGAGCCATTCGAAGGGAAGCTGGTACATATTTAATTCCTATACAGTGCCGACAACGGCGGATTGATTTGTGAGTAAATCCATCATGGGGTAGATTTGGTCTCATGAATATCGAGATTTAATAGGAATTTGTGTGAATAAAAGTCACAGTAAGCACTTGTTGCCTTCTCTCAATGCCTTGCCATTGTTTGAAGCGGCGGCCTTTTACGAAAGCTTTTCTAAGGCAGCCCAGAGCCTTCATGTGACCCATGGGGCGGTAAGCCGTGCGGTAGCTTCCTTGGAGGCACATCTGGGGGTGCCCTTGTTTCATCGTCGTAATCGACGGGTGGTACTCACCCCTGCAGGGGAGTTGCTTTACAAGGCGACCCGAGACAGCTTGGCCGGGTTGGATGAGGCCGTGGAAAAAATCCATCGGCATTCGGTGGATTCGCCCTTTTTTACCATTTCCTGTGAACCGACTTTGGCTATGCGCTGGTTAATGCCAAAGTTGGGGGACTTTTACCGTTTGCATCCTGAGCTTAACGTAGACGTGCGGATGGCTGGGGGCCCCATTGATCTGCTCGCCGCTGGGTGCGATGTGGCCATTCGTCGCTCTGACTTTGGTATCCCAAATGACTATCGGGTGACCCCATTTGCTGAGGAGCGGGCAGGTCCTGTGTGTACCCAAGCCTACTTCGATGCCTTAGGAGGGCATTGGCAGCTGGGAGCGAGGCTTCATAGCAGAACTCGCCCCGCCGCCTGGAAAGACTGGTTAGCACAACAGAGCCAAGAGATGGTATTTGATGGTGAGCAGGAGGCTTCTATCTTAGACCGCCAACAGGATCGACATTTTGATCATTTTTTCTATGCTTTGCAGGCTGCACAAAGTGGCTTAGGTATGGCCATCGGCTCGTTACCGGTTGTTCAAAAAGATTTGGAAGAAGGGTTTCTAATAGCCCCTTGGGGAATGGTGCC
Source organism: Marinomonas vaga (assembly GCF_055388305.1). Classification (NCBI taxonomy): domain Bacteria; kingdom Pseudomonadati; phylum Pseudomonadota; class Gammaproteobacteria; order Oceanospirillales; family Oceanospirillaceae; genus Marinomonas; species Marinomonas vaga. Next base: position 3,629,741 of record NZ_AP043903.1, on the reverse strand, counting down.
TACAGGCCACTGTTATCAGGTATTGAGCCTCGACAGAATGACACCCGACCCGCGAGTGTTAGCGCTAGAGAGTTGGCTGATAGAAACCTGTTTAGAGCAGGAACGTTAGGCAACTAGATAGGAGCGTTGCCTAACGTGATGGGTAGAGATTATTCAGCAAACAGAGCGTTAAATAGCTTCAAACCTTCTACTTTACCGCCTTTGTTGTAGGCGTCCAGCAGGGCAGAACCTATGATAGCCACGTCAGCTTTGCCTTTTAGGGCATCCACATGGGCGCGTTCACGGATACCAAAGCCCACACCAATCGGTGCGTTGCTGTGAGCGCCGATTTCCGCTAGGTATTCGTCTAAGGACTGTTGTTTCTCACCGTTGTGCTTGGAATTGCCAGTCACACCAGAGCGAGCCACACAGTACAAAAAGCCACGGGCTTCGCTTGCTAAAAAGGCTAAGCGATCTTTTGGCGTCACGGGTGTTACCAACCAGACAGGGTCAATACCGTTGGCATCGCAGTAACCACGTAGCTCATTTGCTTGCTCGTATGGAAGATCTGGCAAGATCAACCCTAGAATGTTCTCTTCAGCACAGCGTTTTACCAGCTTTTCCAAACCGTAGCGGTACATAGGGTTTAAATAGCTCATCAAAGCAATGCGGCTTTCTGGAAAGTCCCGACCAAGCTGACCAATGTCTTTCAAGCACTGCTCAACCGTTAGGTTTTGTCCGTGTAAGGCACCGTGACAAGCCGCCACGATAGTTGGGCCATCGGCCACTGGATCAGAGAATGGAAACTGCACTTCGATAAAGTCTGCACCGGCTTCCAGCAAGGTTGCCATCCACTCCAAACTGTCTTTCACCGTAGGGTAGCCGTAAACCACGTGAGTCATGGACAAAATAGGCTTTTGCTGGCGTTTTGCAGCGATGTATTGGGCTAACTGACTCATGCTTATGCGTCTCCCTGTTGTGCTAGATGCTCTTTGTAATCCACCAAGTAGTCTTCCAAGAAGTTAGGGAAGGCTTCATCATTCAAGGCTTTGGCAACGTTAAAGATGTCTTTATCGCCACGGCCTGACAGGTTGATCACAATGCGTGATTCTTTTGGCAAATTCGGCGCGTCTTTAAACGCACCCGCTAATGCGTGGGAAGATTCCAGCGCAGGAATAATGCCTTCTTTTTTCAATAGTAGAGAACAGGCTTCCACCACTTCATCGTCCATGGCGTAGGTCATTTGAATACGACCTTCTTGTGCCAAATGGGCAATGATCGGCGACACGCCCACATAATCCAAGCCCGCAGCAATAGAATGGGTGTCTTGCAATTGACCGTTATCGTCCTGCAAAAACATGGTCGCAAACCCTTGGGCGATGCCTTTAGAACCTAAACCATTGGACAAGCGAATCGAGTGCTCACCCAACTCAAGACCTTTACCACCGGCTTCAACACCGACCATCTCTACTTTGGCTTCGTCCAAGAAAGGCAGGAACAAACCACAGGCGTTAGAACCGCCTCCCACACAAGCGTATAAACGCTCTGGGTACTGGCCAAACTGAGCGACACTTTGCTCTTTAACCTCTTCACCGATCACAGATTGGAAGTAAGCCACCATCTCAGGGAAAGGGGCACACCCACAGGTGGTGCCGATCAGGTAATGGCTGTCTTCATGGCTCGAAGACCAGTCTCGTAGAGCCTCATCTAACGCATCACGTAAGGTTTCGGATCCTTCGGCAACTGGCACGACCGTCGCACCCAATTGCTTCATCCAAAATACGTTCGGGTACTGACGTTTCACGTCTTTCGCACCCATGTAAATGGTACATTCCAGACCTAGTCGCGCGGCAATCAAAGCGGTTGCGACACCGTGCTGACCCGCGCCGGTTTCCGCGATCACACGGGTCTTACCCATGCGCTTAACCAACAGGGCTTGGCCAATCACGTTATTCATCTTGTGTGCGCCAGACTGGTTTAAGTCTTCACGCTTTAGGTAGATCTGAGCGCCACCAAAGTGCTCTGTTAAGTTCTTACAAAACGTTAACGGCGTTGGGCGACCAGAATAGTTCTGCCAAGTCTCCTTAAGCTCCGCAATGAACGCAGGATCATTCTTCGCTTCCTCAAAAGCATGAAGAATTTGCTGCTGGCTGGCATAAAGAATCTCGGGGATGTAGCTCCCACCGAACTCACCATAATAACCATTATTGCTTTGCATGGATGACTCCTGAACTAACGCAGTGTAGTGACAATTAATAACTAAACGATGTGGTAAAGTTAATAGGGAAAACGCCAAGCGTCAAGGGGTGAAATGTAATTTTCTTTACTCAATCGTTTAGTTATTGATTTGGAGAGATTTTTAGCGACGTCGCTCTTCACCTGTAGGTCGAGCTACAGCGCGACAAACCTTGCAACAACGAACAGAAGTCACCAGCTTGTAGGAGTCGATTGCATTGGTGGCAGTCTCTGCAGACTAGGTTCCAAATTGATAACAGCTGTTTATGACCTAGATAATGACCTGCGCCATGCAAGATGAAAAAACTGAGAATTTGATCAAACCGAGGATGACACCTAGCAAAGACTGTTTTAAAATTTGTCTTACTTGATTGAGTGGTAAAATCACCACATCCAATGGTCAAGATCGAATAAGCCTCTAAAAAAAATAACAGTCTAACCTTAGACAGATTACCTCGAATCTTGCAGTGTCCCTTCTACTGATCGTAGCTACGCACAATTGGAATCAAGTTATTTCTACTTGAATGATATATGTGAGGCTCACAATGATTAAACTGATTTCAAACCTAGTAAACCTACTAACTTTCTCATCCAGCAAAAAAGTGTCTGACCGTGAGAAAGCGATCCAAGAACTAAACTCATACACCGACCGCGAACTTGCTGACCTAGGCATCTCTCGTTTCGGTATTCAAGCAGCAGTAGACTACGGTCGCGCGTAATCTCGAATCGCTTGTAAAAGATAGAATTCACAGAAGCCAAGCTGCATTTAGCTTGGCTTTTTATTATCTAGCCCCTCAATCAACCGCCCATACCAACGACCTCAACACCTGTAGGTCGAGCTTCAGCTCGACAAACCTTGCAGTCATTACAATGAAATTTTCACTCTTGCTTAGAAGGGCAAACTAAGGTTGAAAAGTGTATCTTTTGGGATACAATTGGAGGCATAAAACGAATGGATTCGTTAGTGATGTATAAGATTAGAAAGACTGCAACTTTTGATAAGTGGCTGAGAAATTTAAAAGATCTACGTGGCAAAGCTTTAATTCTAAACCGGCTGGTTAAGGTCGAAAGCGAAGGACACTTTGGTGACGTTGCAAGTGTTGGTGGAGCACTTCAAGAGATGAGATTTTTTAAGTCTCCCGGATACAGAATATATTACGTAGAACGAAATAATGAGTTAATCGTGTTGCTGGCTGGAGGTGATAAATCAACCCAGAGCCGTGACATTAAAAAGGCTCAGCAATTACTTAATGCTTTAGAAGAGGGTTGAGACAATGAAACTAGAAACCACAAATCTAGATATCGCTGATTACTTGGAAACAGATCAAGACATTCAAGCATTTTTATTAGAAGCGATCCATGACGGTGGAAGTGAGCATTTGTTACACTGCTTATCCATCGCGGCCAGAGCAAAAGGCATGACAGATGTTGCTAAGCAAGCTGGGGTGACCCGAGCAAGCTTGTATAAATCGCTAAACAACAACGCCAACCCTAAACTCGAAACCATTACTAAACTACTTAACGTTTTTAACTGCCGACTTACGATTGAACCCATTACGCCAAACTAACCCTATTTTAGTCACTCAAGCTCACCTTACCTAGCTATAGGTCGAGCTTCAGCTCGACAAACCTTGAAACTTCAAAAGCAAAATAGAAGGTTCAAGCACTTGTAGGAGGCGATTGCATCGGCGACGAGACCAGCTACCTAGATGCCAAATCGCCTGAACTACAAGTACACTTGATACTGGTAAATTTATTTTTCATCAGACCCCAGTAGTTCAAGTGGATAATCTATTCTTATATTCCAGAGTTTGGGTCAAAAAACGATCCGTGCCTCTGCATTGAGTGTTAGATGATGTGAGGTGTCACTCACAATAAAAATATATCGGAGGATCTATGAAAGGTCATGGTAAGTGCTTATGTGGTTCCGTTGATTTAGAAGTAGAGTTCACCAGCAGCGAAGTCGCTGTATGTCATTGCAGTATGTGTAGAAACTGGATGGGCGGGCCTATGCTAGCTATCGATTGTGCCGATTCTGTTAAAATATCAGATGAAACTAGCGTTACTAGGTATTCATCTTCTGAGTGGGCAGAGCGAGGCTTTTGCAATAAATGTGGTACACATCTGTTTTATTATCTACTACCAGCCAATCAATACCATATACCTGTTGGGCTTTTACAAACTGATGAAGCGTTTGTATTGACTCACCAAATATTTATTGATGAAAAGCCAGAATATTATGAATTTAAAAATGAAACACATAATATGACAGGCGCAGAGGTCTTCGCCCATTTTGAACAAGAAGGGTAAGCGGCTGAAAAAGCCGATTCTTCATTTATTATCACACAATAGAGCGAAGGGGAATTGGCTTTTCACTGCAAAAGAAAGCGATGCCCAAAAGGTTAGATCGTGCCTTGGGGCCGCGCTTTTTATCGGTCGATTCAGCTCGCAAAAAGCAGACGGTTCATAGATGTTAGATTTTTAGGGAAGCATGAAGTATTTACTCATTTTATTAATACTGCTGATAACAGGGTGTGCGTCAAACTCAAATCAAGAGTTTCCAGATGCATGGGCAAAGCTCCCTAAATCTAATAGCAATATTTGTCCTGACGTTTCTGGGGCGTATGAAAATATTGCAACGACCATCAAAGGCGAAAGCGGTTTAAATTTGGCATGGTTAATTATTCCATCTTCTAAAGAGGTGCTAGAGCTCAACTCTATTGAGTTCACTCTCGATCCGTTACAGGAAAGCTTGCGTATTACCGCTCACTCTGAAAATGGTGCAGTAGTCTACTCTACTTTATTTAAGAGTGATAAAGACTTTTTTTGCGAAAAAGGTTCACTCATCATAGAAAACAGTGAATTTGTAAACCGAGATGGCGTCATTGCAAAAAACTGGAGGTCCTATGAATTTGCTAAAACTGCTGACGGGTTGGTGATGCACTATGTTGATAGTGCGACTGGACTATTTTTCTTAGTCCCTGTAATCGGGAGCCATAAATATTGGTATCTCTACAAGCAAAAAAGTTAACAAGCCAAACCGCTGGGGGTTATATAGTCGGGCGAGCCTCTCAATTAATACCAGCGTACTAAAAGATACCAAGGCCAAGAAAAATCTCTATTTGCTAACCGCCCATTCAACCCAATCATTCTAAAGCCCTAGGGCACTTTTTATTCTATGACTTGTCTCTTAATAGAATAGTACTCACTCCATTCAACGGATGATTTATCTTTTATGCTTTTATCAAGATCCCCGATTCTTCGAAAACTAGTACTTAGCTCCTTTGCATCGGTTGTTGTTATGGCCGCGGGTGTGGCGCAGGCAAGCGCTATTGATTTCAGTGCCATGGATAAAACTGCCCAGAGTTTTTCTAATATCGAAACCATTCAAGTGGCTTATCAGGGGGAGCGTGTTTGGTCTAAGGCGTATAACAATGCGGACATCGAGGCGGTGACAAACATTAAGTCGGCTTCAAAATCCTTGATGTCAGCAATCGTTGGCATTGCCATTGATCGTGGTGTGCTGGATGGTGTGGATCAATCTGTGGCGGCGTTACTGCCGGATCAGGTTCCGAGTGATCCTGATCCCCGTTTAAAAGAGATTACCATTGGTCATTTGCTGTCTATGCAAGCTGGATTGGAGCGTACGTCTGGTCGTAATTATGGTGCTTGGGTCACCAGTGATAATTGGGTGAAGAATGTGTTGAACCGACCTTTTGTAGAGGAGGTCGGCAGGAATATGCAATATTCCACCGGGAATACCCATGTGCTATCGGCCATCATTATGGGACAAAGTGGGCGACATACTTATCAGCTCGCCAATGACTGGTTTCAAGATTCTGGTGTGCAAATACAAAGTTGGGAGACTGACCCCCAAGGGATTCCAATGGGCGGTAATCAAGTGGGCATGACGCCCGCATCATTATTGGCCTTTGGTGAGTTGTACCGTCGAGGTGGTGTCACAAAAGCCGGTAAACGGATACTGTCAGAAGAATGGATAGAGCAAAGTTGGACGCCAAGAACTCAGTCTCGTTTTCATCGTGGGCTCTATGGTTACGGCTGGTTTATGCAGCCTTTTGCTGGCGTGCAGGGCTATTATGGTTGGGGCTATGGCGGTCAGATGATTTATGTATTGCCGGACTTAGAGCTCACCGTGGCCATTACGTCTCAGGAAAATTTGCCTTCTGGTCGCACAGGGTATCGTGACTCACTGCATCGTATGTTGAGCGAAGATATCATTCCCGCGATTCAGTCGGCTCAATAGAAAACAAGCGGGAGCAGACGAGTATAACTTTCAGCTTGAGACGATAACTCAAGCTGAAACTCTCAATCTCTCTTAATCCCTCGCAACCTCTCTCAATCTTCCTCGTCTCCCTTTATGCGTCTCAACCTTGCTTGCTCTTCTTCAAAGGCTTCTTGAATCTCTACCAAGACGGCATCCACATCCGCCGCTTCCGTTGGCTCATCAAAATGACCTGTGAGTTCGGTATCTGGTTTAAGTTTGCCGGATTCGTAGATGTCCCATATCTCTTTGGCGTATTGGGTGGTGAGCAGCTCTGGGGCGAATTGACCGTAGTAATCCCGCATATTGTTGACGTCACGCTCTAGCATCCATTCAGCATGGTTGTTGGCGACAGCATCCACTGCTTGGGGCAGGTCTATGATCACGGGACCATCTTGATCCACAAGTACGTTGAATTCCGATAGGTCGCCGTGTACCAAGCCAGCGCACAGCATGCGTACCACATCTCGGATGATCTGGGTGTGGTGTTCGAGGGCTTGTTCTTGGGTGAGCGTCACATCGTTTAAGCGCGGTGCTACATCGCCGTCTGCGTCGGTAATCAGCTCCATTAGCAAGACCCCATCAAAGCAGCCATAGGGCTGAGGCACCCGCACGTGCGCCTGGGCCAGCTTGTATAGAGCATCGACTTCGGCGTTGTGCCAGAGGGATTCTTGCTCTTCGCGACCGTATTTGGAGCCTTTTGCCATGGCGCGAGCTTGGCGGCTATTCCGCACTTTACGGCCTTCACGGTATTGCACTGCTTGTTTAAAGCTGCGTTTGTTAACCTCTTTATACACCTTGGCACAGCGGATGTCAGACCCACAGCGGACCATGTAAACGGTGGCTTCTTTACCGCTCATAAGTTGGCTAATCACTTCGTCGATGAGTCCGTCTTCAATCAGTGGTTGCAGCCTTTTTGGGGTTTTCATGACATTCCTTTAATGACAGAGAAAAATGGAAACCATAATCCTTAGGATAGTGAGGTTTCATTTTATAGGTAAAGTGAAATAGGTGGTCAGGTCGCCAACCTAAAGCCTTGGACGCTTTAATCCATCAATGATTAATTGTTGGATCGAGGTACAGGTTTCTTCGAAGAATTTCTTATTCGATAGGTCTTTGCCTGTGATGGCTTTGACCTGCACGTTGAAGTCGGCAAAGTGCTGGGTGGTGGACCAGATGAAGAAGATCAGTTGGATCGGGCTAATGGGTTTGATCTTGCCTTTTTTAATCCAGCTTTCGATGACCTTGGTTTTGTCTTGCAACAGGCTCTTTAGCTCGTTTTCAAGATAGCCTTTGAGAATCGGTGCCCCTTGGATGATCTCAAGGCAGAACAGACGTGACGCCTCCGGTTGATCCCGTGACAGCTCTAGCTTCAGGCGAATGTAGTTTTTTAGGACTTCTTCTGGGTCGTCCATTTCTTCAAACACGGCAATAGGCTTCAGCCAGTCGTTAAGGATGTTCTCTAAGATGGTGAGATACAGGGCTTCTTTGTTGCTGAAGTAGTAAAATAGGTTGGTTTTAGAGATGTCCGCAGTATTGGCGATTTGCTCAATGGTCGTTCCGTGAAAGCCGTAGGTAGAGAAGACGGATAACGCCGTTTCTAAAATAAACTGTCTTTTGTCATCAAACTTTTTACGTCTACGGGCACCTGGTTCGGTCTCGGTACGAGGCTTTTTTAGGGGTTGAACCTTGGTGTCTTTCAGAGAGATGTCAGTTTTTGTCATTGAAAACGCTACGTCCTTTCAGGGAACTCTTTAATTCATCAAGAGCAGTTGCTGAGATTGTACCACTTGCTAGGGCATGTGTGACTAACTTGGTTGCCTTGTCAGTCATGTCTCTCAGTTAGATCACTCTTCCATCGTGTTTTCGTTCAAATTTCCTTGTTTAGAAAGGTGTGATTTTGAATCCATTTTATGACGTTTGGTCATGGTCAAGTGTGTCTTTGTGTGCACTTTTTGTTCGATTTAAGTGCATGATGAAAAAAGGTTGCACCATTCTAGATGGTTCAAAACAGACCAATTGGTCTGAAAACTTTAGGCTGTTTTTAGCTAAGTGATTGTTAAATATAAGTAAAACTTTTTTGGCATCTTTCTTGATATAGATCAAAAAGTGAGCAGATAGATATTTTGAAAGATAAAAGGAGTTTTTATGCAAATTGGTGTTTTTATCCCGATTGGAAATAATGGCTGGCTGATCTCTGAAAATGCACCTCAGTACATGCCGACATTTGATCTCAATAAAGAGATTGTTTTGCGCGCTGAGCACTACGGTCTGGACTTCGCTTTATCCATGATTAAGTTGCGTGGATTTGGTGGTAAAACAGAGTTTTGGGATCACAACTTAGAGTCTTTCACCCTAATGGCGGGTTTGGCTGCTGCCACCTCTAAAATCAAACTTTTCGCTACCGCGGCGACCCTAACATTGCCCCCTGCGATTGTGGCGCGTATGGCGTCCACTATTGATTCCATTTCCCATGGTCGCTTTGGTGTGAACCTTGTGACTGGCTGGCAAAAACCTGAGTACTCACAAATGGGGTTATGGCCAGGGGATGAGTTTTTTGGTTCCCGTTATGACTATCTCTCTGAGTATGCTCAGGTGTTGCGTGACCTGTGGGACGAAGGCAAGTCGGATTTCAAAGGGGATCATTTCACCATGGAAGACTGCCGAGTCAGTCCTCAGCCACAGGAGAGAATGAAGATCATTTGTGCCGGCTCCAGTGATGCGGGCATGGCGTTTTCGGCCAAATTTGCTGACTACAACTTTATCTTTGGCAAAGGGGTCAACACACCACAAGCCTTTGAGCCTGCGATAAATCGTCTTAAAGGTGCCACCGAAAAGACTGGTCGTGATGTGAGTGCTTTTGTGCTCTTTATGGTGATCGCTGATGAAACCGATGAGGCGGCTCGCGCAAAGTGGGAAAGCTATAAAGAAGGCAAAGACGACGAGGCACTGGAGTGGTTGGGGGTTCAGGCTGCCAAAGACAAAACCTCAGGTTCTGATACCAATGTGCGTCAAATGTCTGATCCGACTTCGGCGGTCAATATCAATATGGGCACCTTGGTGGGCTCCTACGAAACCGTAGCAAAGCTACTGGACGAAGTGGCAGAAGTGCAAGGGACTGGCGGTGTGTTGTTGACCTTTGATCACTTTGTTGAAGGTGTGACGGCCTTTGGCGAGCGCATTCAGCCATTAATGAAAACCCGCCAGCACGTGACTGTGGAAGGGGAGTACGCCGCATGATGTCAGGGTACGCCTTAAATACCGGTGCGGATACGAGCAAGCAGATTAACGCTGAGCCGGAAGCCATTGCCATCAAGCCCAGCGAAACGGCCTTGATCGTGGTGGATATGCAGAATGCCTACACCACCATCGAGGGCTATTTGGATCTGGCGGGGTTTGATGTGTCGGCCACCGCACCAGTGGTGAAAAACATTAATACGGCCATTGAGTTGTCCCGCAAAGCAGGCATCCAAGTGGTGTTTTTGCAAAATGGCTGGGACCCAAAATATGTGGAAGCGGGGGGCGAAGGCTCTCCTAACTGGCATAAGTCTAATGCCTTAAAAACCATGCGTAAGAAGCCCGAACTTGAAGGCCGATTCTTAGCAAAGGGCGGGTGGGATTATGCCTTGGTGGATGAACTCACACCTCAGGAAGGGGATTGGATTATCCCGAAAACCCGCTACAGCGGCTTTTTTAACACTAACCTAGACAGCATGCTCCGTGCGCGGGGGATTCGTAATCTCGTGTTCACGGGGATCGCTACCAATGTCTGTGTGGAGTCGACTCTGCGTGATGGTTTTCACTTGGAATATTTTGGTATCGCCCTGTCCGATGCGACCTATCCCGCTGGGCCTCAGTCTGCCCATGACGCCGCCCTTAAAAACATCAGCACGTTTTTTGGTTGGGTTGCCAGCCTAGAAGACTACCGTAACGCTCTCTCTGAATAAGGAATCATGTATGCCAAAGCAAACTGTAATGCCAAAAGGAACCGGAACACCTATTGCACCTTTTGTCCCTGGGACAATGGCGGACGGCATTGTTTATGTGTCGGGCACCTTGCCGTTTGATAGTGATAACAACGTGGTTTTTCCGGGGGATGCCAGTGCGCAAACTCGACACGTTTTGGAAACCATCAAAGGCGTGGTGGAAGAAGCGGGAGGCACCATGGCAGATGTGACCTTCAACATGATTATGATCAAAGACTGGGGCGATTACGCTGCCATTAACCAAGTCTATGCGGAGTTTTTTCCCGGTGAAAAACCTGCCCGTTACTGCATTCAATGTGGCTTAGTAAAAGAAGCGGCCCTGGTTGAGATCGCTTCCATTGCTCACGTTGGCAAAGACTAATCCAGAGCAAGGCAGGGAAGACCATGTATTACGAAATCCATGGTGATCCTGCTCACTCCGAGGCGATTTTACTCTCCTCGGGGCTGGGTGGTTCTCACCATTATTGGCAGGCGCAAGTGCCTGAGCTGGCGAAGCGCTTCAAGGTCATTATTTATGATCACTATGGCACTGGGAAAAGTATGGGCACTTTGCCTGAAGGCTACAACATGGCTCAGATGGCGGCAGAGATTGAAACCGTCATGGCGCAGACGGAAACCGAACGCGCCCACATCCTAGGTCATGCCTTGGGGGGCTTGATGGGCTTACAACTGGCGATTCAAAGCCCTGAGAAGGTGGCGAGTCTGTTGCTGATCAATGCTTGGGCGAAAACCGATGATCACACTAAACGCTGTTTTGAGATTCGTCAGTCCATTCTTAAGCAATCCGGTTTGGCCATGTACCTCAAAGCCCAGCCGTTGTTTTTGTACCCATCAGAGTGGATGAAAACCAATCGGGCCCTGCTGGATCGCGAATTAGACCATTTACTGTCTTCTGATTTTAGCGAAGACAACTTGCTGACGCGGATCGCGGCCATTGAAGCCTTTGATGTGTCTCAGTCTTTACCATCTGTGACGTGCCCGGTTGGGCTAGTGGCCACCAAAGACGATTTGCTGGTGCCGTATTCTTGCTCCTTGGAGCTGGACAAGACTTTGACCCATTCAAGTCTGTATCTGTTAGAGCACGGTGGTCACGGCTGCAATGTGACTGAGCCTGAGGCTTTTAATCAACTACTCGAAACGTTTTACGATGCTTTGCGTTAGGGGCGAAGAATTGTTCACGACCACTGAGATGAGCAAAGCGCCACTTGCACCGTCCTTATATAAAGCAAATCTAGATTCAGAGGAGATCTGACCATATGTCTGATTCTGCAACCTATTCAAAACCACATTTTAAAGAATCCACCACAGCCCAAAGGGAATCGGCTGTAAACGCTTTTGCATTTGATCCGTCACTAAAGGGAGAAGATGTCTCCAAGCTGTTTCGTGAAGGGATGTCTCGATTAGGGGCGTCCGTCAACGTGATCACTACCATGACAGACGGGGGACCTGTTGGCTTTACCGCGACGGCGGTGACCAGTGTGACCGATACGCCACCGACACTTTTGGTGTGTTTGAACCGTTCTTCTTCGGTGTATTCAGCCTTTGATCAGGCGGAACACCTTTGTGTCAATGTGCTTGGGGCTGGGCAAGACGAAGTTTCTGGCACCTTTGCCAGTAAGCTCAGTCAAGCCGAGCGCTTTGCCCAGACCCAGTGGCAGCCTATGGTCACTGGCGCTCCGTCATTGACCGCCAGTGCTACCGTGTTTGATTGTCGCATTGCGTCGCGCAATACGGTCGGCACTCACGAAGTGTTTTTTTGCGAAGTGGTGGCGGTGGGCTTAGCCGAAGCCGCGACTAATTTGGTGTATTTCAATCGCAAATACCAAAGTCTGAGCTAACAAAGTGATTTTTGTATGGCTCAACGATAACCAAACAAACCTCTGAAATCTTAATAAAAACAAAGTCATGTTTGTGCAATACGTGGATGAAACGAGTGATTAACTAAAACTGTTTTCTTAGTCAATGAGGACCTAGAAATGAATTCAAGCATGAAAAAGATTGATGAGTTTTACGAGTTAGAAGTCGGGGAAGATCTAAAGTCGAGTAACAATTTCAATGAGGATTTGGCGCCGACGAAAGTATCTGAACGAACCTGGGGGAAATTTAATATCGCTGCCTTGTGGGTAGGGATTGCTATCTGTGTGCCGACTTATACGTTGGGGGGGATTTTAACCAACTATTTTGGTTTGTCTGTGGTGGAAGCCTTGGTGACGATTTTGATCGCCAATATAGTCGTGCTGATTCCATTAACCTTAAACGCTTTTGCAGGGACGAAATACGGCATTCCATTCCCTGTCATGCTCCGTTCTTCATTTGGTATAAAAGGGTCGAACATTCCTTGTATGGTTCGTGGTTTGGTGGCCTGTGGTTGGTTTGGTATTCAGACCATGTTTGGCGGTCTGGCTATTCATCTATTTCTCTCATCGATCTCTTCTGCTTGGGCGAGTTTAGGGGGCGTCGGGGAAGTCATTGGTTTCTTCATTTTTTGGTTGTTGAATGTCTTGGTGGTACTGAAAGGGGCTAATTCCATTAAGTGGTTAGAAACCTTGTCTGCACCTTTATTATTGGTGGTATCGCTGGGTTTGTTATTCTGGGCCAGCGGCAAGGTCTCCTATGTGGAGCTGCTAGCAACGCCTGCTAACCGTCCTGAAACCGATGGCCTTGCTAAATACTTCTTTTCTGGATTGACTGCCATGGTGGGCTTTTGGGCCACTTTGTCCCTGAACATTCCAGATTTTAGCCGTTACGCCAAGTCGCAAAAGGATCAGGTGATTGGTCAAATCATTGGCTTGCCGCTGACCATGTTTATGTTTTCGTCCTTAGGTGTGGTGATGACCGCCGCGTCAGTACAAATGTTTGGTTACACCATCTCTGACCCGATTACTCTAGTGGGCCAGATCGATAATCCTTTTGTGGTGGCTGTGGCCATGATCATGATCATTATCGCCACCTTATCTACTAACACTGCGGCTAATGTGGTTTCTCCTACCAATGATTTCCAGAACATTGCGCCAAAGTACATCAATCATACAAAAGGTGTGTTGTTGACCGGTGTGGTTGGGATCGCTCTGATGGGTTGGGAGTTGATGAAAAAGCTTGGTTGGGTCGCGTCCGATGTGAGTGTTGAGGGCTTTATATCCAACTGGCTGTTGGCCTATTCAAGTCTGCTTGGGCCGATTGCTGGCATCATGATTGTGGATTATTTCGTAACCAAAAAGCAGACTCTAGATGTGTTGGCTCTGTATCAAGAAGACGCTTATCCTGCGGTGAATTGGGCGGGTATGTTTGCCTTCTTGATTCCTGTGTCGCTCACCATGGTCGCTATCACCTTTGATACCTTAATGTGGTTCTACAACTACGGCTGGTTTACGGGAGCCATCAGTGGTGCAGTCTTGTATTACGTGATCACTCAGTTTAGCCCTAAGTATTATGTGAACTCTGAGCTGTCTAACGTCTAATCAGGCTTGCTCATCAGGGGGGGCTTTTATTCGTCCTTTCTGAGTTAGTCTAAGATCGATTCAACCCTAGTTCAGCCATGCTGGACTAGGGTTTTATTGTATGGAAGGAGGGCATCGTCCTCGACAAGCTAAGGTGAATCGCGTAAATAGAGTGCCTACTTAAAAAAGACTTAGATAAGAGCGAAACGATGCAAAGGCCGACGAAAGAACAGATCAATCAATTGCCTCCTTATGTGGGCTTAGCCTTGGCAGATATTTTAGTGGTTGAAAATGAGGATCAGGCTGAGCAGGCATTGGCCGTGTTACGCCAGCAAGAAAGCGTTGGTTATGACACAGAAAGTAAGCCGATCTTTCGCAAAGGCGAAGTCAGCCCTGGGCCAACCTTGATTCAGCTGGCGACCTTAACACAGGGTTTTTTATTTCCCACACGCTTCCCCGCTGCATTGGCCGCGGCGGCAGAAATCTTAGGCAATGCCAAGATTCAAAAAGTGGGTTTTGGGCTTAAAGACGACAACCGTGAATTACGAGGCAAGCTTGGGATGAGTATCGTAAATACGGAGGATTTGTCTTTGATCTTAAAGCGCTTAGCCGGTGAAAAGAACACTATAGGTGCAAGGGCCGGTGTCGCCATGGTGCTTCAGGCTCGGCTGATGAAAGGGGCACAAAAATCCAATTGGGGAGCCTATCCACTGAGCGAGAGCCAAATCTTGTATGGGGCAAATGATGCCCATTCTGCTATCTGCATTCAACACAAGCTCAATGGAGGTTAAGCGTTTACATTAACTTGTGCTGATGCAGTCTAACGACCCCAGCGATTGCTGATGTTGAAAAACCAGTTCTCAAAGTCTGCCTCGGAAAGTGGCTTTGAAAACATGTATCCCTGATAAATTTGACAGCCTAGATCTTCCAGTATTTCCAGTTGTTCGGTATTTTCCACCCCTTCGGCAATGACGGACAGTCCTAGTTTCTTGCCTATGGATAAAGTAGATGCACTGATTTCTTTATAGAGGTTTTCAGGAAGGTTTAATACGAATGATCGGTCTAACTTTAATTGTGAGACAGGGATTCTTGTGAGTCTTTTAAAGTTTGAATAACCAATTCCAAAGTCATCCAAAGAAAACTTTATTCCCAAGGCATTTAAATGATTCAATGAGGAAATAACAGCATCGGAATAATGTATTTTTTTGCCTTCTGTAATTTCTATGGTGATTTTATCAGTAGGGATTTGGTGTTTATTTAATGTCGCTAATATTCTGCTATGGGTGTTTAGGTTATTAAGGCTAACAGGTGAAAAGTTCACCGAGGTCATTGGGATTTCTATGCCTTTATCTTGCCATTTTGTTAACTGGTGACAAACCTGATCAAGTACCCAGATATCCAACTCAGAAATAAAGTTAAAATCTTCCGCTAGGGCAACAAATACATCTGGGTTAATAGGTGTTTCTTGTCCTCGATCCCATCGGCAGAGCGCTTCAATGCCAAATAATTCTCTATTAATTGTATTGATTTGAGGCTGGTAGTGGACTGAGAATTTGCCATAGTGAAGATCTCTTACCAATTGATCTATAAGCGTTTCTTGAGTCTTTGAAGGGGGGGGATAGTGTTGCAATCGGCTCTTCAACATAACTGACGGCAAGGTATTTTTGGCTAGGGGTTTCTATTTCATTGATGGTTAATTTGACTTCAGTAAACCCGCTAAGTTTACTTTTGAATAAAAGTTCAATTTCATTTCCGATTAAACCGTTAAATTCATTGAGATCAAAAATTCTTTGCTCATCCTTCAGCCAAAAACTATCTGAGGGTAGGGCGTATAGTTGTTTGGATTCAGAGTAGATTGCATTCAGTGCCTCGTTACAAAACACTAGACAATCATTACGATCTAATACAATAAAGCATCCTTTCGTATCTTGTAAAAAATGTGCATCAGTCTCAAAATCAGTCTTATCGCTATACATCAAATATTCGCCAAAGTTTTACTGTTTGCTGAAGTTTGTACAAGAACTCGCGATCTTTGTTTTCGAAAAACAACAACGGCTTTGTTAAGTCAATATTGCCCCATAGGCAATAAATGTCAAGGGTTTTGCCTTTGGTGTATTGCCCTGATGGCAAAAAAATATCGATTAATTTGCCCTATTGGTTTTGCCGTTTAGGCAAGAAAATACGGATAATTCCGCTATGAATATTGGCTATGTTATTAAAATCTTGCGCAAGCAGCGTAAATTGACTCAAGAGCAAATCGCGCTGGAAGCAGATATTGCAACCAGTAACATTTCGCGTATTGAGAAAGGCCTGAGACAGCCTTCCCAGAAGGTTTTGCAGAAGATCTCTCAAGCGTTAGGCACAACGCCGTCTATGCTTTATGCAGCCTGTGAGCAACCTGAGTCGAGTATTCCTAGCTTCTTGGAGCGTAGTAATGTAATGGCTTGGCATGGTCACCATGACGAGCAACATTTAACAGCTGGCTCTCAAACCGTGCTAAAGCTTTTTAACGAGCTTTCTTCCAACAATAAAGCCTTGTTAATTGAGCAGCTGAAAGCGCTTCATCAGTGGCAAAACTCGTCAGACGAAGAGATGGACATTCAGCTTTCGACCCACCACGCCAAGATAAGCATTGTCTCCAAATAGGCTTAAACCACCTATATTGTGCTTTCGACATTTTAATTAATGACTCTTTTAGCATCAGCTGGGTGACATCAGTTCTGATCCTTTATGGTCATAAACTTGGCATTCTCTTGATCGGTGTTGATAGCACTGATTGGATAAGGGATGACGATTTGCTCTTCTTTAAAGCGTTTATGTAGGGCTTTGATAAACGCGGCTCTCAAGAAAAACTGATGGAAAAACTCCTGACCTCTTAGGATCACGGTAAAGTTGATGCTGGAGTTGTCGAAGGTGTGAAACAACACAACAGGATCATGGGTCGGGACTCCGAATTCGTGTTCCTTCATCAGGTTTTTGGCGACGTCAATGACCACTTCTTCTACCTGCTCTAAGTCTGAATCGTAATGAACCCCCACTTCTACAGGCACGGACATTTCACGAGATGGGTAAAAATAGTTAATGATTTTTGACTCAGACAACACACTGTTGGGCATGATAACGGTGTTGTTGGGGAGCATCTTGATCCAAGTCGAGCGCCAGCCGATTTTCTCCACGAAGCCCTGCTCGCCAGAGTCCAGCTCGATGAAATCTCCTACCCGTATCGGTCGGTCTACCAGCAGCTGTACGCCAGAAAAGAAGTTTTCTAAGGTCGGTTGCAGAGCCAAAGCTACCGCCAATGAGCCGATTCCTAAGGAAGCAATCAATGGGGTAATGGATATTCCCAAGGTACCCAACAAGATTAAAACCCCAATACCAAATACAAAAGAGCGGCTGATGCCTTTAACAATCGGGCGGCTACTGTGAAGTAGGGTGGACTTGGTGCTGTAATGGTTGATGGTGCCTGCGACAATGCGATCAAAGAACAGCACTGTGGCTAAGACTAATAAGATAGGCACCACATAGACCGTTGAACCTTCAATGGCTTTTGAAAACTCGGTCTCTTTAGCGGGTAGGCGCTCTAAAATAAAGATGCCGATACAGACAATGACCAAAGAGAGAGGTGTTTTAATCGCGGTGAGAATGAGTGAATCTAGAAAGAATTGACTCTTGTTGGCTAAACGAATCAAGCGCTTTAACACGAAGTGTTTGATTAATAATAACGCACTGATAATGACCAATACGCCCACTAGTGAGAGCATCCAATCGGGCAGGAGTTGATTTAAGGAACTGATATCATTCATGAAAGTATCCTTGTCAAAGAGTCATAAATAAAATGCTGCAATATCCATTCCCCTGTAACAAAATCATCCGAACCTGCGTCTAACTAGATAATTAACCGCCATGGAGACCCTAAACACGATGGACAGTATTCAGTATCTACCCTTGGACCAGATTGCTGCGGCCGATCTGCTTCCCATTTTGAATAAATCCAGTACTCGTAAGCATTTGATCGAACACGACGTATTTGACCTACAGCGGGTGAGGGACTGGGTCGTCGATAAGGTCGAAGAAGACGCCTGTGATGGCTGCTTAGTGCGCGCTACTTTGTTGGATGAAACTCCCGTGGGCTGGTGTGGGATACAGCAATCAGAGTTAGGGTATGAAATTGCCATCGTGTTGGATGACGGTAGTTGGGGGATCGGTAAGGCTATTTTTAAACAATTGATTTTCTGGTGTGAGGCGTTCCAGCATGAGACGGTTTACATTCATTTATTGCATACTCGACCCGCTTATAACTTTTTGCACCGACTGGCAGAACGCACCTTTGAAACTCAAATGCTAGGGGATACCTTTACCACCTATGAGCTTAATGTAGGCAAGATGACAAAGCAGTTTTAGTCATCTTGTTAGGCGGTAGAGTTGGTAAGAGCGCGTTAATTGGTGAACTTCTGAATATATATGAAATAAATCTTGACCGAGTTAACAATTGTCTATAGATTAACCGCAGCTAGAAACACAGCGTCTTTTTACTTCCTCTTTGCGTAGCGTTATTCGTAGTTCTCCGTCCTGCAGTATTTAAAACTTTGTCTTCATTTCCATGCTATTCCGCCTAAAAAGGCACATTATTTTTTATATCTACAGGATACTTATTATGTCTACGACAACTACTGGCACCGTAAAATGGTTTAACGAAACGAAAGGTTTTGGCTTCATCGAGCAAAAATCTGGTCCAGACGTGTTCGCTCATTTCAGCGCTATTCAAACATCTGGTTTCAAAACATTGGCTGAAGGCCAAGCAGTTGAGTTCATCGTGACTCAAGGTCCAAAAGGACCTCAAGCTGAGAACATTGTAGCGATCTAATCATCACTGATTCATTGCTTACCGAAAGAGGCTGCCATTAGGCGGCCTTTTTTTATGTCTAAAAAACTTACTCTGCAAGCACTGAAGCCTTGATGGCGTTGAAACGTAGCTTGGGCTGTTTAGGCAGGGTTTTAGGGATGTCGAATTCGCTGATGTCTCCTTCACCCGCTTGGATGATCATCACCATCCCCATGGTAAGGTGGGGCGCGCATTCGATGCCATAAAAGCCTGCTTTATTGATGGTCATGGTAATCGGCTTATTGATATCACCACGGTAACGGTTTGCTCCGCGTGGAATCATGTAGTTTATTGTGACGGCGTTATGACCATAATCCGTGGGCTCAAAGGTCACGGTATCGCCCACCTCGACTTTCAAAAAGCTGGGTTCAAACGCCATGTAGCCCCATTCTCCTTGGTTAAGCATTTTTACCACGTGCTCTGCGGAATAGCTGACAGTGGTAAAAACAGTGAGCGCAACAGTGAACACGAGTCGATGGAACATAGGGCCTCTCGGACATAATGTTTGAAAACGCTACCTTAGCATATTGTGTTCAAAGGGATACTTTCTAAACATTAACCATGCAGAAAAAGAAAAGGCACGAATCCGGAAGGAAAACGTGCCTTTTAGGGAGTAGAGGGTTATGCCAATTTGAAGATTTTAGACTTCTCGTTGTAATCGGTGGCAATAGTGCTCAGCTCATCTGCTAAGCCTGAGACTTTGTGAATTTCGCTGGCCAGTTCTTTAAGAGTGGCGCAGTTTTCTGCCAGTTGGCGATCCACTTCAGTCAGCATGGAGGCTTGGTTTTTCGTGTCGTCTGCCGTAGCTCGGTTCATATGAGATACTTGGCTCACTTGAGATGCTCTGCTGGAGATGCGATCGGCAATGCCTTGTACCTTGCTGACATTTTCAATTGTACGGCTTCTTCCTGAGTCCATTGAGCTGACCGCATTGATCATGCTCTGATTGAGGCGTTCAACGACTTTTTCGATTTCGTCAGTGGACTCGCCACTGCGTTGTGCCAGGGCGCGTACTTCGTCGGCAACCACCGCAAACCCACGGCCTGTTTCTCCTGCTCGGGCGGCCTCAATGGCAGCGTTTAGGGCGAGCAAATTAGTTTGTTCTGAGATGCCTCGGATGGCTTCTAATGCACTGGTGATGGAGGCTACTTCCTGAGTCAGCTCATTAATAGACTGCACTGCAGATGAGGTTTCTTGCTCCAGTGTCTGCATGTCTTTAGCGACAACGTTGGCATCTTGCTGATCCGTTGCGCTGGAAGACTCCACTTCTGACGCTAGCTCTGCTGCATTGGAACAGTTGTTAGCCGTTTGCTCCACCTGCTCCATCATTTTCGCGGTTTCTTCCTCTAGGTGCTCTGTAGTACGACGCTGCGTGTCACTGGTCTGGATGGTCATCTGGCTGATGTTCTGAATACTTTCAGAGGTTTCAGACAGGCGGTTGGCAATACACAGATAGTCTTTAAAGATGCCACTCAAGGAGTCCAGCATGGCATTCAGAGCCAGCTCTGATTCACCTTTGGCATTATCAATACGGGGTGTGAGGTCATTGTTTAAGGAGACTTGGTTGACCACATCTGCGATACGGCGATTCGCTGTGGATTCACGGGCCATTAGGTGCGCCATGAAAATTAGGATACCGGTCTCTGCGGCAGCAAATGCCGCGTGTAAGAAGGTAATGCCCCAGTTACAGTCGCCAGCAAAAGCCATGGCCGGTAGGCCCATAATCATGCTGCCGTTCATTTGCAAATAGGTAAGTAGCAAATGGTGAACGGCTACGGTCAGCAATCCGGCGATAAATGGCAGATAGCGCTCATAGATTAGGAATACGGCAATGGTGGCAAAGATATGAAAGTGCATTTCGATCATACCCAGCTGGGATTGGATCAAGAGCCCTGACACGGACATCATGATAACAGCAGCGAGGATGCCAAAGGCCTTAGTGCCTTTTAACAGGAAAAAAGCAATGCTGGATACAACGGCGATGATAACGGCCGACAGCACAGAAAAAGTCATCAGCTTGGCTCCAAAGAACCCCGATACCAACAGGATTGGCGCTTGAGCTAATAAAATACGATAAATGAAGGTGTCACGCTTCAGTAAGAGTGCATCCATCATAAGGCGCTCCTTAAAAGGTCAGTTGTTGTAAGGTCGCTGTATAAGGCGCCTTTTGGTTGTGCCAATTGGCTGTATATCCGTACCAGTTCTTTGTCCTTGTTTAATAGGTAGAGATGTCCCGCATGAGATAGGGTGTCTCCCATTTTTCGAACGCGCTCCCCCAGCTGGTATTGCAATCGTTTAAGGGTTTTTTCGTCTAATGAAGCACTGATGAAGCGATCAGATAAACTAGCAAAATACCGCTCACGTAGATCCGCCGGTTCATTGATAGGGTCGATGGTGATCATGAAGAAGCGAACTGAGCTGTTAGGGTGCTTGGCATCCAGTTGTTGGCTAAGCTGCTGAAGCTGATGGACTCGCAATGGGCAGGCTTCTGAGCAGGAGAAGAAGCCCATCATTAAGTACACAGCATCGGACTCCAGATCACTGAAAGCATGGTTTTTAGCTTGAGTGTCCTGCCATTCAAATTCTAATCCCTGATCGTGTTTGACGGACAATCCATGCCCCGCGTTCACATAGCTGCCCATCATCAAGGTAATGGGAAAAGCCAGTGTCACAAGGACGCCTGCCAAGGTTGTTTTGAGCCATAGGGCTTTTCTTTGAGACATAGAGCACATCACGATCTAATTTTTTTTGCAGTGTAGGGAAGAGGGCTCTGATTTTCTGTGAGTTTTTGGTAATGACTGGTGTTTTTACGTATTACTTAACGGACTTCTTGTATTGACGAATGGGAGGCACTGCAAGCTGTAAGCTTTCTGTACGCTATATGGATAAATAGGGATCTATGTATTCAAGAGGCAAGGTTTTGCCTAAATTTACGCTTTTGAGTTCATTGGATGAAACTAGGGGAAAGTAATGTCTTATTTACGATTTGGCTCGTGTGTTTTTTTGGCTTCTGCGATAACAGGATGTGCATCGCAAAAAGCCGAGACCACCTCTTATGAAAGTGTTTCGGTAAGTGATCTAACGGGTCAATGGCAGGTAGAAAGCATTGACCAAGGGGGCGTAATTGATAGCTCCATGGTCACACTGATGTTTACCGGAGAAGGACAGGTATCAGGCGTGACAGGATGTAATCAGTATTCTGCCACCATGACCGACGAAGGGGAAACGGTGGCCTTGAGCCAAGCTATCTCCACACGCATGGCCTGTGCTCCGGCCCTGATGCGTCAGGAACAGCGCTTTTTAAATGCCTTGCAAGAAACGGTAACCATACATCGATTAGCGGATACTTGGCTGGTGGCAGAGGATGCAGCCGGTAAGCCTCGTTTAAAAATGATCGAGATGTCGTCAACTCCAGTGATTCATGATAAAGCGTCAAAATCTGTGACGTATTTTGACTGTGGCTCCGCTGGAGAAGTTGCCATTCGATTGCTTCGAGAAGATGCGATTCAACTTACGGTTGGGGAGCAACGAACAGTACTTGCAGGTATGGAAACCGGGTCCGGTGCTAAGTACGGGGAAGGGGAGCTAAGCTTTTGGCAAAAGGGCAACGAAGCTCTATTTGAATCCGGCGGACGCATGTTTCAGTGTCAACAAATGAACTAGCCTCGGTTGGATATCGGTAAAAGAGTCGTTACCATACGCTCTTTTACCGACCACAAGTGAATCCTATGTCTTTACCTTCTTGTCCTAGCTGCCAATCTGAATACGTCTATCAAGATCAAGAATTGTTGATCTGTCCTGAATGCGGCTATGAATGGAACCCAGTAGAAGTAGCGGAAGATGAGGCAGTGAATGTCAAAGATGCTAATGGCGCCTTGTTAGAAGAGGGTGACAAAGTCACTTTGATCAAAGATCTAAAAGTGAAGGGCAGTTCCCAAGGTCTGAAAATTGGCACCAAAGCCCTTGTAAAGCGAATTCATGACAAAAAAGATCATCAGTTAGACTGTAAAGTGGATGGTGCTGGGGATATGTTCATCACTGCCAAATATGTGAAGAAGGCCTGATGAAGGCCAAAAACCAGACAAGACTAGCCACTGAATGCAACAAAAAGCCAACCCATCAAAGGTTGGCTTTTTGCTATCTAGCACTCAGGAGCTATTAATCCCATTGGGGAGCAAAGTCTGGGTTGGCGATGCGTTCCCCTTGATCAAGGGTAGCGATACGACTCATGTCAGCTTCGGTCAGGGTTAGGTTCAAAGCGTTTAAATTGATCTCCTGATTGCGACGTTTGGTTGCTCTAAGGCGCCCGACAGGCGGGTGAGCACTAGGGCAATAAGGACGATCAGAGCGCCGATCCAAGCGGTATCCATCAGGGTCATATGGTTAATGATTTGCCCGCCGAGAATAGACCCAAGGGCGATACCCACATTGAACGCTGCGATGTTCAAACCTGACGCCACATCCACCGCATGGGGCGTGTATTTTTCAGCCAGTTGTACAACATACACTTGAAGCCCAGGCACGTTACCAAAGGCGAAGGCGCCCCAAACTAGAATGGTCAGCACTGCCAGCACTGGATGGCCTGCAGTCATGGTAAAGATCCCTAAGATGAGGGCTAAGGCTACAAAAATAATGGTTAATGCTTTGATGGGGCCAAGGCGATCCGCCAGCTTGCCACCCCAGATATTGCCCACGGCCACAGAGACGCCGTATACCAGCATGATTAATCCGACAGTGCTGGCTTGAAAGCCGGAGACTTGTTCCAAAATGGGAGCCAAGAAGGTGAACGTTGTAAAAGTGCCGCCATAGCCCACGGCTGTCATGGCAAACACCAACAGCAATCGAGGCTGAGCCAACACATTTAACTGCTGCTTAATAGGCGCAGGGGCTTTTTGCGTTAGATTTCTCGGGATCAATAAAGCACTCCCTATCAGAGCAATTAATCCTAGGGCTGAGACAATCATAAAGGTGGCGCGCCAGCCGAAATGCTGACCGATCCAAGTTCCCAGAGGCACACCTGTCACTAGGGCAACGGTCAAGCCGGTAAACATGATGGCGATGGCGCTGGCCTCTTTGTTTTTACTGACCAGACTGGTAGCAATGGTGGAACCGATGGAGAAAAACACCCCATGGGCTAAACCAGTAAGCACCCTAGCGGTAATCAGAGCCTCATAACTTGGGGCGAGCCAAGCCAGAAGGTTGCCAATAACGAATAGGCTCATAACGCTGAGCAACACCTGTTTGCGTTTCCAGCGTCCCATTAGGGCGGTCAGCACAGGAGCACCGATGGCAACGCCGAGGGCGTATAAGCTCACCAATAAACCTGCGGATGGTAGAGATACGTTAAGATCTTGAGCGATAGTGGGCACCAGTCCGACAATGACGAACTCTGTGGTTCCAATCGCGAAGGCACTGAGTGTCAGTGCTAACAATGCAATGGGCATTTGGGCCTCCAATTAGGCGAGATGTTTAGGTTGCGGAGAAGTATGCCCAATGCTATTTTTTGCAAAAACAGCATTAACAACAAATTACTTTTGCAAATATGACAATAATTTCCCGAAGTGAAGATTTAGAGATATTGCTAACCGTGGTGGACTGCGGCAGTTTTTCTCAGGCGGCTCGTATTTTGGATTTGCAGGTGGCGAAGGTGTCGAGAGCGGTCTCACGTTTAGAAAAGGAGCTAGATAGCACCTTACTGAACCGCACCACTCGCAAGCTAGAGTTGACGGAAGAAGGGCGTACTTTTACGGACCAAGTACGACTGGGATTGAAACAACTCATGGTGGCAGAAGAGTCTTTAAAAGCCCTCAAAGAAGCCCCCGCTGGCCGCCTGAGAGTGGATGCGGCAACACCCTTTATCCTGCATCAATTGGTGCCACATATTGATGGCTTTCGAGCCCTTTACCCTAAAATTGAGCTAGAGTTGGTGGCCAGTGAAAACAATATCGACCTAATCGAGCGGCGTACGGATCTGGCATTTCGTATCGGAGCTCTGAAAGACTCCAACTTACATGCCAGGTTCCTCGGGCGCAGTCTGCTACGGGTGGTGGCATCTCCAGATTATCTGAAGCGTAACACTGTCCCCAGCACTGTGGACGATCTCAGGCACCATCAGCTGTTAGGCTTCACCGATGCGCCCCATTTGAGTCGTTGGCCGCTTGCACAGGGTGGCGAGCTAAAGCCCACCCTGTATTGCAGTAGCGGTGAAACCATGCGCCAGTTATGTTTGCATGGCCAAGGTTTGGCGCTGATGTCAGAGTTTATGATTAAGCAAGACGTTACCGCAGGGCGATTGGTCAGCGTCCTTGAAGACGTGGTAGTGAGCCCCAATGAAAGAGAATTAGTGCATGCGGTCTATTATCGAAACACGGCTTTGTCGAGCCGCATTCAAGCGTTTTTAGACTATATCAGTGACCGATTAACACTCTGATTCAGAGCCTGTGTATATGGGCCCAATGGAGTGTTGCAAAGAAGATCCAACAGGAGTTGTTATGTTTATCGCCATGAACCGTTTCAAGATAAAACTAGGGTGTGAACAGGAGTTTATTGACGTTTGGAAAGGCCGTGATTCTTACCTAAAAGAGGTGCCAGGATTCCAATCATTTAACCTTCTACAAGGGGCTACTACAGAAGAGTACACCCTGTTTTCTTCTCACGCCGTATGGGAATCCAAAGCTGCATTTGAAGCGTGGACCCATTCTGAAGCATTTCGAAAAGCCCATGCGAATGCTGGTAGCCGTCGAGACATGTACTTAGGTCATCCTCAATTAGAGTGTTTTGAGGCGGTCATTTAATTCATTGAGCAGAACTTGATCTGAATCTCGTTGCCCATTGGCAATAGAAGACACGACATTAGATTAATTTAACTTGAGGTGTTCATGAATTTTGAAGCTCAATCGCTGCCGACTCCTGACATTTATCGACTGTTAGTGGGGGGCATTACCCCACGGCCTATTGCTTGGATCAGCACTGTTTCCCCAGATGGGGTTGATAACCTTGCGCCATATTCGTTTTTCAATGTGGCCAGTGTAAACCCTCCTGTGTTGAGCTATACCCAAGTGCTGCCACAAACGGGTGAAGACAAAGATACCCTGAAAAACCTGCTGGCCAATGGGGAGTGCGTGGTGCATATCGTTAACTCTGCCAGCATGGAACAGATGAATCAGACCTGCGCATTATTACCCTCTGAGCAAAGTGAATTTGAGTTTGCAGGGATAAGGAGTCAACCCAGCGAAACTGTGACACCCAAGTCCGTTAGTGAGTCTTCCGTGCGATACGAATGCACTCTTCGGGAGGTCATTCGAATGGGGGAAACGGCGGGTAGCGGCACCATGGTATTGCTGGATGTAAAGCATGTATATGTGGAAGACAGCTTGTTTGAGGATAGCCAGATTGATCAGCACCAGTTAGACAGTGTTGGCAAAATGGGAGGCGATTACTACAGCTTTACGGCTGAGTTGAAGGCCCTGAAGCGTCCATAGGTGATTCGACTTCATGTTATCAAGCGCCAGCCGTGTGTCTGGCGCTTGATATTGACTTATAAGAGGAGCCCCTAGAGCTTGTAGCCGATGGAAAGGCCCAGCTGAGTTCCATTATCCAGTTCCGGATGGTACACATAGCGCGTGTAGCCATACACCTCGATTCCCCCCGTAAGCATAGAAAAGCCCACCTCTGGGAACACGCCACCGGTAACATCTTCGTCACAGACGGTGGTGTCATCACATTGGTTGTCAGCAATGTAAAAGCCAGCACCAATGACAGGTCTAAGGGAAAAACTCGGGTTATACTTGCCGATGCTGTAGAGCAGTGCACCTGAACCACCAAAATTCATGCCTTCGAAGAGGTCTTTTCGGTCATCCCAGTACATCAAAACGTTGGCTCGGCCAGACCAATTGTCGTCAAATAACACTCGTACACCGGACTCAACGATCCAGATGTTTAAGTCATCTGAATCTTCATGGGTCAATCCCGCGTAGAAATAGGCGTTGATCTCTTCGTTGTTCGGGTTGAAGTCTGGGCTGTCTGGATCAAAGGGCTCAAAGACTTCTTCTGATTTCTCTTGGTTGAAGGCTTTTTCAATGGCCGCGTTGGATGCCTTTCTAGCTTCTGATATGTCGTCGTCGGATAATACCGGAGTCGAAACCACACTCAAAAGACCTGCAGTAACCAAGGTGTACAGGGTTGATTTATTCATAATGTCCTCAATGAACAAAAGCGGTGAAGGGAAGGACGATTATAAATGTAAAGACAACAAAACTCGCTAATTAAACTCTGAGTTCCGTTGTAATAAGTCAAATTTCATCTCCTGCAAAGCATTCGATAAGAATGCAAACTGTGTATTGGTCGTTACTTTGTTGCGGAAACTCTCAGAACGGATTTCATTACTGACATTTTCCATCAAGTCATCACGGATACCTGAGTGCATTTGATTTAGCTCACGGACAAATTGAGTGAGGCTTGTTTTCTCGGAGGCGGTGCTGTCTTGGCTCATACTCTCGAAAGAGACCAAGGTATTGACCAGATGACTAACATCGCTTTTGTAGGTTTCCAAGTCTTTGGCGCTGTATAGGTTTTCCGATTCATGTCCTTTAACAGAGTGACCCTTTTCCATTTGGACTTTATCAGGAGTAGCGCCTAGGAGCAGGCGAGATTGGCCAAAGGCGCTGTTAGCGTTTTGAAATACGGCGGCTCCTTCTAAAGCCACGACTGTTAAGCCTTCTTCAATGTCAGGGCGCTCCACTAGGGTGACATCATGGTAACGGGTGCGGTTCACCAGTTCTAAAACGTCAGGTTGAGTTCGTAACGCACTTACCGTCTCTAAGGCCTCTTCAAGGTTTTTTCCTTGTGCTAGCAGGGTATCTATTCCCGACGTTGTAATGTCGATGTAGGCACGCTTTTCTGGGTTAGATAGACGATTTAGTTCGCTGCCTAGGGTGGTTAATTGTTCTTCGGGCAGATCATGACTTTCTAACAAGGTGATCATGCTGGTAACACTATCCAGAGCAAAGTCACGGCCGCTACTTTGCTCATTTTCTTGGGCTAGTGCGTCTTCTCCTGTGTACGCAAAACCAAAGCTTTCTTCTGCAAATGGAGAAATCTTGATGGCTGCTACCATGTCTCCTAAAGCCTTGATAAGGCTTTCTGGAATAGCGCCTTGTTCGGATGCCATCAAGTTAGATAATCGCTCCCCAAGCTCTGTGTCCAAGCCATAAACGTTTAATAGACCTTGTTGAGCGTCTGCACTGAGTTCGCCAAGCTGTTCCGTGAGTGCCGCTGGGGTGTCGCTGGCAATGACTGCTGAGACGAAGTTCTGCAGATTATTAGCGGAGCTATCATCGGAAAATCGCTGTAGGGCGTTAAATCGACCAATGTCTTGGCCGTATACCACGGCGCTAAAAGTACTCAAATGCTCTTGGTCAACTTGGGCGGCATAGCTCGCCCCTTGTGAAAGGATTTGCTCCTGTTGTGCGACAGAGCTGTGTTTCAAAACATCCATAAATTGTGTGACTTTTTCAGTCAGAGTGCGATTGGCTTCAGCATGGTGAGTGATGCTGCTGGACGCAGGCAGCACCATGGCTTGCAGGGTGTCAGCAAGATCTTCTAAGCCTTGGTCGCTAAGCCCACTGGCCATGTCTAAAAATTCTGGGTCAGTCAGGACACCGGCTCGCATTAGATCTGACATGCGACCTTGATAGAAGAAGTGGTCTTGATTGGAGTCATGAATAGGGCCATCAAGGCGCTCTGCTAGGGCTTTGGCTTGGGCCATTACATCTGGATTTGTGTGATAAAGCTCGTAAGGGTCCCCGGCAGATCGGATGAGAGTAAAGCTGGACGAGCTACTTAGGTTAGTGTCCGAATCCTTGAGGCGAGATGCACTGTATTCTGCCACGGACTGGGACAGGGATTGAGCACTTGTTTTGACAGAGTGTGAGGAGCTTGTCAGTGATTGGGTGCCAGTCGTTATTGTTATGTGAGCCATACCACAAATCCTTGTCGTTAAGTCATCTGGAGGGTATCGGCGCACTTGATTGAATCTTGAACAGAAAAGAGCGCCCCCAGGAAATCCTCTCCTTGGGGGGGCGAGCTAGAATTAGGCCATGGTGCGGGTTAATTTGGCTGGCGGGTTATAAAACTCTCCGTAAGGGCCGTTAAAGTTTGGCTGAGGCCTTTTAAATTATCTGCTTCGATCACGGATTCTCGGTTTGCGGTTGTGGTTTGATCTGCCAAGTGGCGCACCGTTTCAACTTTGCAGTTGATCTCGTTAGCGACTAAAGCCTGTTGCTCTGCGGCGGTGGCGATTTGTTGATTCATATCTTGCACCTGGCTCATTTGCTCTGTGATATTTTCGAAGAGCATGAGTACCGTTTTAGCTTGGTCTGCGTTTTTAATGGATTGATTTCGGCTGGTTTGGATTTGCTCTAGAGAGGCCTGGGCGCCACTTTGCAGTTCGTCAACCAGTTGCTCTATCTCTAGGGTTGAGGCTCGAGTGCGAAAGGCTAGGTCACGAACTTCTTCCGCTACTACGGCAAACCCTCGACCGGATTCTCCAGCTTTGGTGGCCTCAATTGCGGCGTTTAGGGCGAGTAGGTTGGTTTGTTCTGCCACCGCTGTAATGACCTCCAAAATACTGCCCACATTATCTGAGCAGTGTTTGAGGGATGCCATGGTGTCTTGGGTGGTGTTCAGTTCCGTTGCTAGGTT
The DNA here is from genome assembly GCF_055388305.1 of Marinomonas vaga. NCBI lineage: Bacteria > Pseudomonadati > Pseudomonadota > Gammaproteobacteria > Oceanospirillales > Oceanospirillaceae > Marinomonas > Marinomonas vaga. The sequence goes on along the minus strand of NZ_AP043903.1, from coordinate 3,600,239 downwards.
GGTAATTTGTGCGACGGTGGATTTCACCAATAAATAGCCTTGGTTAACGAGATCATCGGTTCTATTCGTGGCGATAGCGGCTGTGTCTGCATTTCGGGCGACTTCTGCCACAGTGGAGGACATCTGATTAATCGCCGTGGCGACTTGATCTGTCTCGTCTCGTTGGGCTTTCATCATGGCTTGGTTGTCGTTGGCAATGGAGGTTAGCTGTTGGCTTGTTGTGCCCAACTGGCTCACGCTGTTGGTGACTTGAGATATGAGGTTGTTTAAGGAAACACTCATATTGCCCATCTTGTTATACAGTTTACCCAGTTCATCAGAGCGGTGGGTTTGGAAAGTTTGGCTTAGATCCCCTTGGGAGATAGTGTCTACAGCACCCATTAGCTCTTTTAAGGGGATGACAATCATGCGTTGGATAGACCAAGCAAAAAAGCCGCCAATCAAGATTGCCAAAAGGGTAACAATCACTAAGGTGGTCCGTACCTTGTCCCATAGGTGCTGACTGACTTGCTGCTGGTAGCGTCCCAGCTCGATCATTTTGGCACTCATGGTTTCAGACAAACGGAGCATCATATCGCTGTTTTCTTCCGTTTCACGCTTAAGTTCAGGGGTTCTCATCAGCAACTGGGAGTATTCATCAAACAGTTGTAATACCGCGTGCTGACTTAACTGCGCTGGGCCCCTGAGGGACAGGCGTTTTAAGTCTGACGCTATATTGGGGATGTGCTCTTGAATCACTGTGATAGGCACTGCACGATTCTTCCTCACATATTCAGAGATAATATCGGCGGACTGGTGAACGTTTTTAGACATGTAAAGGGTCGTTACCATCGCCTCTATTTCTCCAGCGTTACGTAATCGCTCTAGCAAGTGATCCACTTCTTGATAGATATGTTTGCGTTTAGTATTGATCTTTTGGACCGTTTGATTCCACTCTTGCTGGGTGCGATAAAAGCGGGCGAAGATGGTTTTGTACTCCTCTAGGCTGTTTGTCGCCTCCCTAACCAACCGCTGGCTGGTCGGCGAATCATAGCGCTGGTTGGCATCTAGCAGAGCCTCTCTGAGAATGGCTTCTAACACTAGGGTTTTTTCATAGGCTTCTTCGGTGCCGACCTTCAGATACAGTTGGCGCTGTTCACTCAGGGCAATGACGGAATTATCCAGTCGTTCAGATAGGTGGACTTTTTCAGCCCGGTCGAGGAGTGAGTTGATCCCCAAAAGGCTAGTGATAGCGACAATGAGGGTAATAAGTAGAACGAATCCAAAGCCCAACCCGAGCTTGGCTCCGATCGAGCAGTTTTCCATAGGGTTCTTCATGAAAATATCCTTTTTGCATGATGATGTAGGTAACGGGTTTTTATACGTCTCTATGTGTCCTGTATTTCCTCCTGATAGGGCTGATGGATTAAGTATATTTTATTCCTTGGGTTCAGGTTAACCGTTCAGTCTTTCTTTTCGTTTGTCATGGTTGCCGTGATGACCTGACAGGCTTTAGAGCCAGCTTCTCAAATGGGATTCCCCAGTTGCGATAAAAGTATTCGTGAATTTTTTAGTCAGTTTTATTCCCTTTAATTAATGATGTTTTCTTTGGCTGTCATATTGGCTCAAAAAATGGGGTTAATATTATAAAAATAAAACATAGTTACAGATCTAATTATTAGGATTGATTTGTTTTGACTTAAAAAGTTATATCTCTAATGGTTAGATATGGAATGTTTTTAATGGGCTGAAATGTCTATAAATGCTTGATTTTAGGGCGATATGGCTCGATTTTGGAGCAGCATTTTTAGGCTGTATAAATTGTGAATTTAAACTTTTTTTTGATGTTTTTATTATTGTTCTATCTGTTTGATTTGAGCGTTATTTTTTGGTTTTTTAGGCGATTAAATTCAATTCAAACTATTTTATTCGCATTTTACCCTCTTGCAAAAGACGATTTCGTTAATTACTACTTTAGTAACGATGCTATTTCTTTATGGTTTTCAGGAGGGATGAATGTCCAGCCCATGGCAAGAGACAATCGATTTTGCAGAAACGGTGCGCAAAACATTGCACACTCACCCGGAGCTAAGTTGGCAAGAAACCAATACTGCCGCTCTGGTGCGCGCTAAGCTGGATGAGCTGAATATCCCATGGCGAGCGTGTGCCAAAACCGGCACGGTAGCCTACCTTCGAAAAGACGCTGAAGGCCCAGCCATAGCGCTCCGAGGGGATATGGACGCACTGCCAATCCAAGAACAAACTGGCAAGGCTTGGCAGTCTGAGCATCCGGGCTGTATGCATGCCTGTGGCCATGATGGGCACACTGCAACCTTGCTCGCCACGGCTCGTTGGTTGAAGCAACATGAGCAGGATCTGCCACAACCTGTGGTGTTGATTTTTCAACCTGCAGAGGAGGGATTCCACGGTGCCAGAGAGATGATCAAAGATGGGGCACTGGATGGTGTCGGTGAAATCTATGGTTGGCACAATTGGCCCGCGCTGCCTTACGGAGCCATTGCCTGCCCAGACGATATTGTTATGTGTGGTAACGGCACCTTCGAGATGACGTTTCATGGGCGCGGAGGTCATGCCAGTCAACCGGAATTGTGCGCTGATCCTTTGTTAGCTGCCAGCGCGGTGAACGTGGCTTTGCAACAGATTGTGAGCCGTCGCATTGCCCCGCAGGCCACAGCTGTCATCAGCGTGACTCAAATCCATGGGGGCACAGCACCGACGGTCATTCCTGAAACGGCGAATTTGTCTGGGAGCATCCGAGTCCCAGATGAAACCACACGAGAAAAGCTTAATCAGCACATCACCGATGTGGCCACTCAAACCGCTGCCGCCTATGGTGTCACTTGTGAGGTGGTTCATGATATGCGCTACCAAGCCACCATCAATCACGCAGCGCCAGCCACACGTGCACGTCAAATTTGGACATCCCTTTACGGCGATGAGGCACTCAAGCATGGACAGGCGTTGCCCATTATGGCGTCAGAAGATTTTAGTTATTACTTGCAGGCCATTCCAGGCTGCTTTGCCTTAATCGGCAGTGATGATGGTCAAGGCCATGATGTGCCTTGCCACAGTCCTCATTACGATTTTAATGATCGTTTAATTCCAGATGTTTGCCGCTGGTTCAGCCAGTTGGCGGGTCTTTCCCAACCATAAACTACCAAGCTGCTATAGGAGGCGGTATGAGTATTTTTGAACAACGAGAATCCAGTATTCGAGCCTATGCTCGCACGTATCCTACGGTTTTTGTTACGGCAAAGAACGCCCGTCAGGTAGACGATAAAGGCAAGGAGTACATTGACTTCTTCGCTGGTGCAGGGGTATTGAACTTTGGCCATAACAACGAGCGCATGGTGAAGGCCATGGTGGATTACATGCAAAATGATGGCGTGCTTCACAGTTTGGATATGCAAACGGATGCCAAAGCACGCTTCATGCAGAAATTCACCGATGTGATCCTGACGCCACGGAACATGCCTCACAAAATGCAGTTTATGGGGCCAACTGGGACCAATGCGGTGGAAGCGGCGATGAAGCTAGCCCGCAGAGCGACAGGTCGACATCAAGTGGTGGCGTTTAGTGCTGGTTTTCATGGCATGACCTTGGGTGCTTTGGCCGCTACGGCGAATCAATACTTCCGTCAAGCGGCAGGGGTTCCACTGCTGCATGTGAGTCATGAGCTGTTTGATCAGGCCCATGACCCAGAAGCTGCCCTTCAAGGTTTGGAACAATTGGCAGAACAATACCGAGATCCGTCCAGTGGGGTAGAGCCACCAGCGGCGTTCTTGGTAGAGACCATCCAAGCAGAAGGTGGGGTGAACGTTGCCAGCACTGGGTGGATGCAAGCACTAGAAAAGTTAGCCAAGGAATTCGGATCCATTCTAATTGTGGACGATATTCAGGTGGGCTGTGGTCGTACCGGTTCGTATTTTAGTTTTGATGACATGGGGATTAATCCTGACATCATCACCTTGGCCAAAGGTATTGGCGGTGTCGGAACACCAATGGCCATGAACTTGGTTCATCCTGATTTAGATAAACACTGGTCGCCTGGTGAGCACACGGGGACTTTCCGTGGGCAAAACTTGTCCTTCATTGCGGGTGCGGAAGCTCTTTCTTACTTCGAAGACGATACCCTGATGAGTGCTGTGGATGTGAAAGCGCAGTTAGTACGAGATGTTCTAGGGCCATTAGTGGATGAAAAGAGTGTACAGGAGATTCGCGGTCGCGGTTTGATTTTAGGGCTCGATATGGGCAGCGGCGAAGTCGCCGCTAAAGTCGTACAACGCTGCTTTAAGCAAGGCTTGATGCTTGGTGCCTGTGGCAGTGGTGGTCGGGTATTGAAGATTATTCCGCCACTTACTATCCCAGAAGCGGATTTAACCGAAGGACTTGAGATTTTGAAAGACGCAGTGCGTTTCGTAATGGAGGAAGCCGCATGATTGAACGTGATGACATGACCTTTTCGTACAATGAGTTTCAACGCCGTTTAGGGGAATTGCGTAGCCGTATTGCGGAGCGTTGTTTGGATGCGGTGGTGATTACGGACCCAGAAAACATCACCTATTTAACGGATTATCAGACCACAGGATATTCCTTCTTTCAGGCACTGGTAGTGCCCCTAGAGAAAGAGCCATTTATGATCACTCGTGCATTGGAAGAGTCTAATGTTCACGCTCGAACTTGGGTGGAGGTGACGCGGCCTTATCCAGATACGGGGGATGCGATTCAGATGTTGGTGGATGCATTACGTGAGTTTGGTCTGAGTGATAAACGCATTGGCTACGAGCGTAACAGCTACTTCTTCCCTGCGTATCAACAGGACACCATTCATACCACTTTGAAGAACGCCAAGTTGATGGATTGCTTCGGAATTGTCGAGGAAGGGCGCATTTGCAAATCCCAAGAGGAAATTGCCGTTATGCGCCGTGCTGCTCTGGCAACTGAAGCGGGGATGAAAGCTGGCATTGAAATCTGTCAGCCGGGTGTCACGGAAAATGAAATCGCTGCGGAAATCTCTGCTGCTATGTTCCGTGCTGGCGGCGAGACGCCGTCTGTGATGCCCTACGTGACGTCAGGTCCTCGAACCATGATCGGTCATGCCACCTTTGAGGGGCGCAAAGTTCAAGCGGGAGAACATGTTTTCTTGGAAGTGGGAGGCTGTTATCGCCGTTACCATACCGCCATGATGCGTACTGTGATCCTAGGGGAATTGTCGGATGCCATGTATCAGTCCCAAGAGGTTATGAAGCGAGCGTTAAATGAGATTCATCGCATGGTTCAGCCTGGCATGACAGTGTCAGACGTGGACAATTTAGTGCGCAATATCATTATGGACAATCAAGTGGGAGCGCGCCTGATCACCCGCTCGGGTTACTCCATTGGCATCGCTTTCCCGCCAAGCTGGGACGAAGGTTACATCATCAGCCTTAAGCAGGGGGATTCGTCGATCCTCAAACCGGGCATGACCTTCCATATGATTCCTTGGATGTGGGGCATTGAAGGAGACAAAACCTGTGGTATTTCAGACACCATTGAAATCACCGAAGACGGGTGTCGTTCCTTCTTTACTTTAGATCGAGATTTTGTTGTGAAGCCTACGGTGGCGGAGTCCATTAAGCCAGTTGAAATATTGGCACCTAATGGCCAAAAGGCCTCCACAGAAGTTGTCACTGATACATCTAAAAAATCTAAACGGTCTGCAAAAGCCACCGGCTAGTAAGGAGAGAGGTATGTTACAAGCAACCAATCCTAATAATGGCCAATCGTTAGAAGCGTTTGAGGCGTTAAGCCTAGAACAGGCCAATGGGCTGATTGATCAAGTGGCAGGGGGCTTTGCGGCTTGGCGGGGACAGTCTATTGAACAGCGTAGCGAGATACTTAAATCCGTCGCGACCAAGTTGCGAGAAAATAAGCAGCCTTTGGCAGAGTGGATGGCCCTTGAAATGGGTAAGCCTATGAAAGAAGGCCTTGCAGAAGTGGAAAAGAGCGCTTGGTGTGCGGAATATTACGCCGAGCACGGAGCCGAGTTTCTGGCTCCGGAAACTCTTGCTTCTGATGCTAGCCATAGTTATGTGCAGTACCCTCCATTGGGTACTGTATTGGGCATCTTGCCTTGGAACGCGCCAGTTTGGCTGGCTTTGCGATTCTTAGCCCCCGCTTTGATGGCAGGCAATACTTGTGCCTTGAAAGCGGACCCCAATGTGCCCGCTACAGCTGAAAAACTGGTGGCGTGTTTTCATGAAGCAGGGGTTCCAAAAGATGCTTTGGTTAATCTTGCGGTGGAAAACCAAGTGGCTAAGCAGTTAATCGATCATCCTAAGGTCAAAGCGGTGTCCTTCACTGGCTCCAGCCAAGCAGGTCAAGTTATTGCGGCTCAAGCGGCAGGTGGTTTAAAACCCGCCGTCTTAGAGCTGGGGGGCTCTGACCCTTGCATTGTCATGGCGGATGCAGAGTTAGACAAAGCGCTGGATGTGATTACTCTGTCGCGTATGATCAATGCGGGTCAATCATGCATCGCGGTGAAGCGTTTGTTTGTCGAGGCGTCCATTTATGACACAGTTTGTGAAGCACTGCGACAAAGGTTTGAGCAGGTAAGCTTTGGTGACCCCATGGATGAGACCAAACAGCTAGGCCCCTTGGCACGTGCCGACTTGAGGGATCAACTCCATCGCCAAGTGTCCGATACCATCAAGTCGGGAGCCAAGTGTTTGATTGGCGGTGACCTGCCTAAAACCGATGGGTTCCATTATCCAGCAACCCTCTTGGTGGACGTGGAACCCGGTATGGCGGTGTTCGAAGAAGAAACCTTTGGTCCAGTGCTTAGTGTGACGCCAGTGTCTTCTTTAGATGAGGCACTGACCTTAGCCAATGCCACTGAGTATGGGCTTGGGGCGAGTATCTGGACCACAAGTCAAACGGCCATAGATCAAGCCGTGAACAACTTGGCCTCGGGGCAAATCGCGGTCAATGGCATTGTCAAAAGCGATCCGAGATTGCCTTCTGGAGGCATTGGCAAATCCGGCTATGGTCGAGAGCTTGGCCCCCAAGGCATACGGGAGTTTGTCAACGTACAGCAGGTTTGGATTGGCTAAATCGATTCCAGTATAAGGGCTACGGTGTAGCCCTTTCTTTCAAGCTGAACAGACGTTTTTCTACTTCCACTACGGCATACGCCATGCTGCAGAGCATGATCATAAACAAGGAAATAGCGAGGGGAATGGCCATGCCTAAATCTGATAGCCAAGGTACTATGAATAAAAATGGGTAGTGCAGTAAAAACAGAGGAAAGGACAGATCACTTAAAAACGCTAACCATTTCCCTTTTCCTAGATTCCATTTACACCAAAATTTGCTGCTAACGGTTTGGGCCAGCCAGATCCCTAGGGCAAATTCAAACAGGCGACACAAAGGAAACCAATCTCCCGGCCGCCCAGGCATAAAGCCATATTGACGGTAAAGCCAACCTTCCACTTGATCCAGCATATTTTTGTCTGTGAATGGTAAACCGTATTGCCCCACGTACCAGCGACTAGAAGCGCTGATGAAAAAAAATAGCCCAAGGGTAAGATGAGGGGCACGTCTTAAGCAAGCTGCCAAGAGTGGGAAGATTAAGTACATAGTTAGAATCAAGCCGATAAACCAACTGGGCGGGTTATAAGGCCCACCCCAGAGCCCTATCCAAGCATACAAGCCGGTAACAGAGCCAACGATGTCCAACATAAAGCCATTTGGAAATGGCTCAGGAACGCCGCTCCCTAAGAGCAGTTCCTTCAATAGGTAACCTGAAAAGCAGAAGGGGATGGTGAGCCAATAGATGGGGTAAATGCGTTTTAGCTTTTTCCAGATATAGTGTGTATAGGGGGTGGGGCGTGCCAGACCAGTCAGCCCCGCTAACAACCCAGATAACACTAAAAAAAGCGAAACCCCAACGCCACCTAGGCTCACATAATAGAAGTTTTTAACGCCAAAAAACTGCCCTACATTTGAGTCCAGTAGCTGCCCAAAGTGCGCGACAAACACCAATACGATGGCGAAGATACGAAGCAGATCCAATAAATGTGAGCGTTGCATAATGAGGCCAACCTAGGAATTGATAATTTAGGTTGTACCTCAACGAGATGACAAAATTGTGAGAGGGCGGCTGTTAGGGTTTTACACAGACGAACAAGGCATTGCCTGAGGTTTCGTTCCAAGGTTGCAAGGTGTCGTAATCGTGCTCCAGCACAGTGACCTGGAAATATGGCGCAAGGAGCGCTTGCAGTTGGGCAAAGCTGACCGCCACCATGGGATGGCTGTCGTGCCAGTATTCCACTTTATCCCCTGTGGTTTTGCGAATGCTTAAGCGCAGAGCTTGCTGGTTACCATGGCCTTGATAATACCAGCTTGACGAGAAATCAAATTGACTACCTTGGGACACAGCGGAGTGAGACACTGATAAGGTGTTATCGATATGATCCTTATCCACGGCATTAAAACAAAACACACCACCACTTTTGAGGGCCTTTGCGACGGCAGCAAAGCAGCTGTCTAACGGGGCAAGGTCGCCGCTGTAATGAACGGAATAGAGAAAACAGGTCACTAAATCGACAGTTTCGTTGATCTCGAACTCGCACATGTTTTGCAAAGTGAATTGGGCTTCAGGGCAGCGAATCTGTGCCTGATCTAGCATAGGTTGGTTCAGATCCAAGCCTTGGCATTGGTAGCCATATTCTAGGAAATGGCGAAGGTGTGGACCCGTGCCGCAAGCCAGATCTAAATGGCTCATACCTTGGTTGCCAAACACCTGGTGAATGCGTCGAACGCCTTCGCTTTGGGATTGATAATTGATGTCGGCACACATCAAATCATAGTAGGCGGACAAGTCCGTGTATAAGGCGTTTTCGGACATAAGCCAGCCCCTAATAACAGGTCAAATTGAAAACGCGAATAGTAGCTTTGAGTGTTGTGAAAAGCTATGAAAAACTGCTCAAATCAACTTAATTTGTAGGGATAGTGCAGTTATATTGATCATGACTCAGCAGGCAAAATAGCCTTGATCAACGATGGACTGTAGCGCGTCAAAGTAATTTTCCACATATTGGGTGAGAGCACCAATAATCGTCTCCTGGAAGCATGCCAAAAAAATCCCTACTAGGAATAGGATTACGAACAGTTTTGAATGTTCAGTAAAGTGGTGAATCACGTTGGACATGCCATGGATACTCAATGATTGATCTGTTTTCACGTACCCTTCATAGGGTGTCGTATTGTAAAAGACTAGTGTAGCGCATTCTTTTAACTCTCTCTCATTTTCACACTACATCGTTTCTGGAAGGCAAATGGTAAGGAATATTTTACAATTATCCACTACATTAGAATATGTTTATGTGGTTATTTTATAGCAAGTTTAACGCCCCACACACTAGGTAGTGTCTATGAAGGAACAGCCTTCAACGTTTCGAATGTATTTCTACAGCATGATAGTGATTGTCGGCTTGCTATGGCTTGGTCTTGTGCTTTTAATTGTCGAGCAGGGACGATATCAAGCCACGGTTGAGAAGCGTGATAAATCCCTTCGACTGGTAGAAGAATTACAACAGTCTTCAGCAGATTTAGCTAAGCTGGTGCGCACCTATATCATCAGCGAAAATCCCGTCTACAAAGAGCAATTCTTTTCTATCATTGATATTCGAGATGGGGAAAGCCCTCGCCCCAAAAACTACAATAATGCCTATTCCGACCAAAGGGTTGCCGAGCCTGAAAGCCACTCGACTCAAGAATATCTTGAGCCTCGCCCTCTATTGGAGCTACTTGGAGAAGTAGGGCTGACAGCTCAAGAGCTCCATAATCTGTATCAAGCAAAACAGAACTCGGATCTGTTGGTAGCCGTGGAGCGGAAAGCTATGGAAATGGTGGATGCCAATGTCTCAAATGATATGGCGACCCGCAGAGAAGCATTTTTGCTCTTAGCAGATGACTATTTTGTCCGTGTCAAAGCCGACATCATGGGAACCATCGCTGACACCAAACAAATGATTTTTGATCGTACTCAACAAGAAGTCGATCAAGCAAATCAGCGTTTGAATTGGGCGACCGGAGGGTTGGTTGCCTTAGGAGTCGCCTTGGTATTCTTAATGTTTAAGCTTGGGAAACAGGTGTCCAACACGATTGGCTGTTCCATCCCTGAATTACAGCGCACTATTAAGGAGTTGGGTAGGGGGAAGTTTGTTACGCCGATAAAGCAGTATGATGATACGGATAATAGTGTGATCGGTTGGTTGTCGCGCACTCAACAACAGCTTGCGGATCTTAATTTAGAGCATTTCCGTGCCATCGTCGGTTCGTCTGATGATGCCATTATCAGTAAAGATTTAAACGGGATTATTGCCAGCTGGAACCGAGCTGCGGAAACGGTGTTTGGCTACACCGCTGAGGAAATTATTGGCAAGCCCATGACAACCATAATCCCAAAAGAGCGTTTGTATGAAGAGCCTGAGATCCTCTCTAAGATCGCCAGAGGTGAAAAGGTTGATCATTTTGAAACACAGCGAGTGAGAAAAGATGGTCGTCTAGTGGATGTGTCCGTGACGATTTCACCTATGTATGATCCAGATGGAAAAGTTATTGGTGCTTCCAAGATTGCACGGGATATTACTTCAGCAAAAGTCGCTAAGGCGGAAATCCAACGGCTGGCCTACTTTGATAATCTTACTGGATTGGCAAACCGAGCCTATCTGGATGAAGCTTTACCTGAGGCCATACAGCGAGTTGCTCAAAAAGAGTCGTGCTTAGCGGTGTTGTTTGTTGATTTGGATAACTTTAAGCCCCTTAACGACCAGCATGGCCATAGCGCTGGAGATTTGTTGCTGCAACAGTTTGCGACCCGTTTAAACAACAGTATTGACCATAATGATATTGCGGCCCGCTTTGGTGGAGATGAATTCATTGTCGTGATGGAGCGTCCTTTTGATCACGAGCATCTGTCTTTTGAATGGCTAACCCATGAGCTTGAAGGTCTAGTGTCTTATTTATCGGAACCCTATCAATTACATGAAATCCAGCATCAATCATCCGTGAGTATTGGCGTGATGACCTGTGTGGATGGCAACGCAAGAGCCAATGACTTGATCTTACAAGCTGACCAAGCCATGTATAAGGCCAAAGCGGCAGGCAAAAATGGCTATGCATTTTTATCCCGCCGTATCTATCGCAATGGTTAAAGGCTTTAAGCTTGCTGTTTTCCCGCTTCGATACTCTTTTGAATGATGGGAGAAATCGTAGAGCCTTGAACGATGATTGAGAAAATCACCACCACGTAGGTGATCATCACCATAAGGGTATGGATGTCTGTGCCGTTTACGATGAACTGCCCTGTGGGCACGGACGCAGCCATAGCAAGTGCCAATCCTCCACGTAGCCCACCCCAAGTGAGTATTTTTACCGAATGAGCATCGTATTGTCGAAAACGACGGAATGCCTGATAGGGCAGAGAGATGCTGATAAAGCGTGCCAGCAATACCACAGGGATCATTAACACTCCTAAAGCCGCCTGTGCCCAAGTAACAGGCAAGACCACCAATAACAATCCAATCAAGACAAACAAGAGTGAGTTAAGGAAAGCATCCACTGTGTGCCAAAAGTGCGCCAGCGTTTCTTGGCTGTGCTTTGAAAAGCCACTGCCACGGGTTACGTTTCCAATGAAAATGCCACTGACCACCATGGCCAGTGGACCTGAGATGTCCATTACATTGGCAAAAGCATAACCTGCGGTGGGGATACAAAGTGTGACCAGCAGCTCAATGCTGGTGTCATTACTCCGTTTAATCAGCCAATGGGCGATTAGCGCCATTACGAGACCAAAAATGACGCCGCCTACGGCATCCGTCAGGAACAGCTCTGCTATCCCCGTAAAGGTTGGTTCTTCCCCAGAAAATGCCAGCGCAAAGATAGTGGTAAACACGACTAATCCCACACCATCATTAAATAATGACTCGCCTTCCACCTGTACGGAGATGGTATCGGGAGCGTTCATCTTTTTAATAATCGCCAATACCGCAATAGGGTCTGTTGGACTGATTAACGCACCAAACAAAAGGCAGTAAATAAAAGGAACAGACCAGCCAAATAAAGCCAATAGGCCATAGGCGAGGGCACCGACAATAAAGGTCGAGATCAAAGTGGAACCCAATGCCATGATGGCAATTTCCCAACGTTGGTGCCGCAGCAGATGCAGATCGATCTCTAGCGCCCCTGCGAACAACAAAAATCCTAACATGCCGTTAAGCAGTAAGAGGTTGAAGTCAATGTTGGCGATGGCTTGAGTAATCGCGATGGTAAGTTCGTTGTTGGCAAATTGCGTTAACAACATGAGTAAAAAGGAGATAACGACGGAGCCAGTGGTGATGGCGATAGTGGTTTGCAGTTTCAGTACATATTGGTTGGTAAAAGCAATGAATATTGCCACAACCGAGAGTAGGCAGAGAAAGTACCAAGCGTTCATTTGTGTTTCCTGTGAGTAACATGCTTACAACTAAGCACCATCACGATGAGGCATATCTGCGGCGGCGGGTGCTTAGTTTTAAACACGTGAGCGGCGCAAATTATAACTCTGAGCTATAGCTTGGGGAGTCTTTCTTGGTGAGAATCTTAATAAAACATTATTTCTACTAGAGTTTGCAAATAAAGTGCTTTGGAGAGGATACGCGCCCGAAGTTGAGCGCGTAGGTTAGCGTATTAGGCTTCTGACAAGGCTGCGTAAGCCACCATAAAAGCGCTTTCTTGAAAGCCTTTTAGACCGGTTGCAGCAAAGGTAATTGGGAGCGGATTTTGCTTGATGATTTCTTTCATGGAAGCGTTGTTCATAAGCTCCACAGTCAGCTCAGGAATGAGTTGAATCGCGGCTTCAATCTTAAAGCCTACCGCACCACCGGCAAATTTACCTTTGGTTGGGCGTTCGCGAATCACCACACGGGAGACCTTATAGTCTTCGAATAGTTTTTTTAGCATGAATTGAAACTTGCGCAGGCTTTCAGCGTCGTTTGGCCCTTGCAAGGTGTGACGTACTTTTCGGCAATCCGCAATTTGAAATAGGCCGTCTTGTTTAGAAAGTAAGCAGAGAATCACTTCGCTGCCTTTGATTTCGATGCCACAGGTAATCATAGAATGGATCCTAGAGGTGAGTATTGCCCCATTATCTCACAATTCATGGCCAACAATGGCATAATGTGCCACGACTAAATCATTTAAGTGAGACACCATGGCCAGAGGACGCCCCTCAAAAAAAGGACTGATCGCTACTGCTGCGTCGAGTCTGTTTCGTGTGTCTGGTTATCAAGGCACCAGCATTGACCAAGTAGTCGCCACGGCAGAAGTCTCCAAGCCCACTGTGTATAGCAACTTTCCGTCCAAACTGCTCCTGTGGCAAGAGGTGTTGCGCCTTTTGATCAGCGCCAGCGATACCGAACTGCATACTCTAAGGGAGAGCTTAGCGGCCTCTGGATCTAGCTTTACGGAAGGCTGGATTCGCCTTTGGCATGCTTGGGCAGACAACCCTGATCGGATTGCTGCCTATCGCATTCATTGGGGGGAGGCTCACAAACTCACGGAAGATGAGCAACTACTATTTAAGGGGTTAGAAGAAGTCCTAATCCAACATTTATCCCATTGGATGAATCAACATCAGATACCAGAGGTTTTGTTTCCGCAGCTGATGGCCTTAAGCCGAGAGGCATGTCTTATTTCAAAGCTGGCGGAACCTTGCTATTCCCATCCTGATTTGACATTGCAAATAGAGCAATGCATCGCACCTTAAACAGAAGCCCTGTGCTTACTGGGATTGAATACCCAGTATTTCGCTAGAGCAAAGTTCACACAATGACCCACCATGATACCTGGGATCATGGCCAGTACAGGTGCAAATGGGAACGCCTGATGAGTTTGATAAAAGCCAGTGCTCACCGTCCACCAGTAGATCCCCACATTCGGTAACATGCCCAATAATGACGCAATGGTGAAATGGGTCGCTTCTCTGAGTTTGGCATCCAGAGTAGCGTGGTCTTTAAAGGTGTAGATGCGATGAAAGATCCAGTTGCTCAGCACTGCCGCTGCAAAGGCAAGGACACGGGCTAGCACCAGAGGGAGTTTGTCTGCCAGCAGCCACATGACGACCACGTCAATGGCGAAGCTAACAAGCCCCACAAGACTGAATTGAAAAAACTGTCGAATAGAAGAAGTTGTCATGGTTGCCAGCATAACCAGCAACCATGAAGTATTTGTGACGGTTAGACTTTTAAACGGTTAGCGAAAAACGCAAAGATGCTACCTAGGGCACAAATGATCAGCACTAAACCGATTAAGCCATAAATACCAAATAAGGTAATAGCTGTGGCAAAACTTGGTGGCCCGATAGTGGCACCAAGGTTGCCTAACTGAGCAATCAAACCATAGCCGTTGGCTTGTTCGTGACTGTCTCGCGCAAGTTTTGGAATCATGGACAAGGCAGCACCAGGGATCAGTCCAGCGAACAAAATCATTTGGGCAATAATGATGGCAAACACACTCGGAGTATCTAAGAATTGGCTCAGCAATAGGGCACCTATGGCAAGGCCCACATAGGCTAACTGCGCCACCCGTTGAGGGCGCATGACATACTGCGACAGGGTGCCAGCTATGAAGGTTCCTGCAGTACTCATCAGGGGAAGCAGTACTTGCATAGTGGTTCTTAGGGTCGGTGACTCAATGGAATGAGGGATATAGGTCAGCAGGGACACCAGTGTGCAGGTATAAAACAAAAAGACTAACCCAGGTAACAGGGAACGTGGGTTAGAGTAAATTTGCCCTAATTTTTTGAAGTAGCCCACCCCATCACTCGGCTGAGCTGAGCCATAGCGTGACTCATCGCGATTGAGTAGTAATGTTAGTAAAATCGCCATAGAACCAATTAATACGCCATGGGCGAGATACAATCCGCTTATGCTGTATTGCTCCAAAATCATTTTGCCAGCAAAACCGCTGATGGCAAAGGCAACACCAAAGAAAGTACCCCAAAGCCCCATGGTAACTGAGCGGTGTTGTGGTGCGCTCAATTTAGCGATCATGGTTGGCGCTGCGACGACGACACCCAGTTGAGAGAAACCTTCGAGTACCCGTGTCACCAGCACCCATTGGAAGTCTGGCAAGCTGGCTTGTATAAAGGACATCACCGCCCCCAGAGATAAGGCGCCGATTAAAACTTTTCGGTAGCCAATTCGGCCCGCTAGCATGCCCGCTGTGACACCAAATATTAAGCCTATAACACCCACTACAGAGATGGCTGCGCCTGTCATAGTAGGGCTGGTTTGATAGTAGTCTTGCAGCTCGTTGAAAGAGAGAGAGAATTTCGCAAATTGCATGGCAGCGCTAACGCCTGCAATCCAAAGAATAATGACTTCGAGCCAACGGGTGTGCTCGGTATTTGGCTGGGTAGTGCTCATGAGAAGACGTCCATTATCGTTGAAATAGGCATAGAATCAATGACAGTGCCTGAAAATAGGCGCCGATTATAAACCGTATGGTCAAAGAAAGTTAGGGCTGAATCGGGTAAGTTTTAAGGCTTATTGGGTACTGGGTAATTCGCTTATGGCGTAATTTGTAACAAGATATGCCCAGTTTTGTGATTTGTCAGATTGAGCGCATTTGTCATGATAAATAGATTCTTTACCGACTTTGGCATATGAGGATCGTGTTTCATGGGGCATAAAAATAATCATTACCCTAATTTATTTGAGCCGCTGGACTTAGGCTTTACCACCCTTAAAAATCGTGTGTTGATGGGCTCCATGCATACGGGATTAGAGGAAAAAGACAAGGACGGCTCCCGCTTAGCAGCCTTCTATGCTGAACGGGCAAAAGGGGGCGTCGGGCTGATCGTCACAGGGGGCTACAGTCCCAATGCAGAAGGCTCACCTTACCCCATGCCCTATGAAAAGCCCCAGTTGCCTGCCCATCAAAAAGTGACGACAGCTGTGCATCAAGCCGGAGGTAAAATCTGTCTGCAAATCCTCCATACGGGCCGTTACGCCTTTCATCCTAAGCTAGTGGCTCCGTCAGCCATTCAAGCTCCCATTAATAAATTCACTCCTGCTGAACTCACCGAAGACCAAATAGAAAAGCAGATAGCCGACTTTGTCGAGCTGGCTTTGTTTGCCCAACAGGCGGGCTACGATGGGGTAGAGGTGATGGCGTCTGAGGGGTATTTACTCAACCAGTTTATCGCTACCCGAACCAATCAGCGTCAGGATGAATGGGGCGGAGACTATGACAACCGTATTCGTATGGCGGTGGCGGTGGTGCAGCGGATTCGAGCTGCCGTAGGGACAGATTTTATTATCATCTTTCGTTTATCCATGTTGGATTTGATCGAAGGGGGGTCTTCGGCGGAGGAGATTATTCAATTAGGCCAAGCGGTTGAAAGGGCCGGTGCGACCATCATTAACACGGGAATAGGCTGGCATGAAGCGCGTATTCCAACCATTGCTACCTGTGTTCCCAGAGGCGGATTTGCTTGGGTAACGGCTTCCTTCAAAGAGCATTTTTCTATACCTGTGGTGGCTACTAATCGTATCAATACGCCTGAGGTGGCCGAAGGCATTCTTGCCCGTGGTGAATCCGATATGGTGTCCATGGCGCGGCCATTTTTGGCAGACCCAGCGTTTGTGGCCAAAGCCGAGGCGGGTCAAGGGGATCGCATCAATACCTGTATCGGTTGTAACCAAGCGTGCTTGGACCATGTCTTTGTGGGTAAAACCGCCAGTTGCTTAGTGAACCCGTTCGCCTGCCATGAAACGGAATGGGTGAAAACGCCAACGGATCAAGTTAAAAAAGTCGTGGTTGTTGGTGCAGGACCCGCAGGATTAGCGGCCGCGACTACTGCCGCAGAGCGAGGTCATCAGGTCACATTAATTGATGGTGCCCATGAAATTGGCGGTCAATTTAATATCGCGAAAACCATCCCAGGTAAGTCAGAGTTCGATGAAACCTTGCGCTACTTCCGTCACCGTTTAGCAGATCTTAACGTGACACTAAGTTTGGGGGCGAGAGTAGATGCTGCCATGCTCAACAGTATGGATGTGGATGAGGTGGTCATTGCTACAGGGATTCAACCTCGCACCCTGGACATTGAAGGTATAGACCACCCAAGTGTACTGAGCTACCTAGATGTACTGCGGGAGCATAAACCCGTTGGCAAACGTGTTGCTCTTATTGGTGCTGGCGGTATTGGTTTTGATGTGGCGGAATACTTGATGCATGAACACCCAGAGCAAACACCAAGCGTAGCGGGCTTTACCAAAGAATGGGGGATTGACCAGTCCTTGCAAGCTCGAGGTGGCATAGAGAATGTCCCAGCAGAACCGGTTGCTGGGCATCGGGAAATGTATTTACTGCAACGAAAAACCTCAAAAGTGGGTGCGGGGCTAGGTAAAACCACGGGTTGGATTCATCGCACTCAACTTAAAAATGGTGGTGTAAGAATGTTGTCCGGTTGTACGTATAAGAGAGTAGATGATCAAGGTCTACACTTAACCTTAGACGGAGAGGATCAATGTCTTCACGTGGACAATGTGATTGTTTGCGCAGGACAAGAGCCGCAAAAGGCGTTAGTGGACGGTCTTAAGCATTCTTATCATGTGATAGGTGGCGCGGATGTTGCGAAAGAGTTGGATGCCAAGCGTGCGATTGCACAAGGGACTAAACTGGCTCTTTCGTTATAAGGAAAGACGTTTTAGAAACGAATCCACTTTGCGGCCTTTCAACGTACAATAATGAAAACGAATGGGGTAATACCATGAAGTGGACAATGTTACTTGGCTCGGTTTTGGCGTTTGGGACGGTGTTTTCCTTACCTGCCAAGGCAGAAGAGCAAACTATGATCGCAGCAGGCGGTTGTTTTTGGTGTGTAGAATCGGATTTTGAAGCCATTGAAGGGGTGAAGGATGTGGTTTCTGGCTACACGGGTGGCCATGTAGCCAATCCAACCTATCAGCAGGTGTCTTCTAAAGACACGGGTCATTACGAGGCGGTGTTGATTACCTTTGATGATGATGTGGTCAGCTTGCGTGAATTGACCGATTACTTCTGGCGCACCATAGATCCAACGGACCCAGATGGGCAATTCTGTGATAAAGGTGAGCCTTACCGTACCGGATTGTTTTATCAAAACGAGGAACAAAAAGCCGTGTTTGAAGCCTCGTTAGCAGCGGTTAAAGCAGATAAGCCCTTTGAAGCGGACATAGTGACGGAAGTGATGCCGGCGAAAACGTTTTACCTAGCAGAGGACTATCACCAAAATTATTACGAAAACAACTCTTGGCGATACCGTTTCTATCGGGCGAGTTGTGGTCGAGATAATCGTATAGAAGAGTTATGGGGAAGCGTTGCCAGTAAGCAATATCATTAATTGACAAGGTCAACCTAACTTTTCATCAGGCATTTGTTAGACTATCAATACCAAAATGGTTGAGGTCTTTATGAGTGATGTGAAGCTGACACAAGAAGAATTAGATCGTCTTGTGGTTAAGATAAAGCGATATTTTGATGAAGAGTTAGGACAGGACATAGGCGCTTTTGAAGCCCAATTTCTTATCGAGTTTTTCGCGAGGGAAGTGGGGCCAGCCTTTTACAATCAAGGGCTATCTGACGCCCACTCACTGCTAAACGAAAAAGTAGAAGAGCTGAGCTATCAGATTCAAGAACTTGAAAAGCCAATCCTTTAGGGTTGGCTTTTTTAGTATAGACCATGCAATTCTATGAAATCCTTCGCATATCTGTAACAGACAGGGTAAGCTTCGCGCCTTTCCTTTCAATTGAGTACCCCTAATGAGTTTTGAGTCCCTTGGTTTAGATCCGCGCATCCTAAAAGCACTGTCACAGAAAGGGTATACGGAGCCAAGCCCAATCCAGCAACAAGCTATCCCTGTGGTATTGGCTGGTAAAGACCTGATGGCCGCGGCACAAACCGGTACGGGGAAAACTGCTGGCTTTACATTGCCTATTTTGCAGAACCTTTTGAAAGGCAATAAAGCACAAAACAACCAAGTTCGCGTCCTGATCCTGACACCGACCCGTGAATTGGCACAACAAGTGGCTGACAATGTAGCGGAATACAGCGCCCACTTACCTCTGAAAAGTGCTGTGGTGTACGGTGGGGTTAAGATCAACCCACAAATGATGCGTCTGCGAGGTGGTGTCGATGTCTTAGTAGCGACACCGGGACGTCTGCTGGATCTTCATAATCAAAATGCCCTGAAGCTCAATCAACTGGAAGTCCTAGTCTTAGATGAAGCGGATCGCATGCTGGACATGGGCTTTATCCATGACCTTAAACGTATCATGGCTCTTTTGCCTCCTAAGCGACAAAACCTATTGTTCTCTGCGACCTTCTCTGACCCGATTAAAGACTTGGCGACGCGTATCGTCCAAAATCCAGTGGAAGTGTCTGTGGCCCCAGCGAATACCACGGCGAAGACCATTACCCAAGCCATTTATGAAGTGAACAAGGCGGATAAAACTCGTCTGTTAACGCATTTGATAAAGGATCAAGGTTGGGATCAGGTACTGGTATTTTCTAAAACCAAGCATGGTGCGAACCGAATCACCAAAACACTGGAATCAAAAGGCATTAAAGCGGCGGCCATCCATGGTAATAAGGGGCAAGGTGCTCGCACGAAAGCCTTGGCTGACTTCAAATCGGGGGCTATCCAAGCTCTGATCGCCACAGACATTGCGGCCCGCGGCATCGACATTGATCAGCTGCCTAATGTGGTGAACTTTGATTTACCGAAAGTACCGGAAGATTATGTACACCGTATCGGACGTACGGGCCGTGCCGGTGCGACAGGTCATGCGGTCTCTTTCGTGTGCCATGAGGATATTAAAGAGTTGTTTGCCATTGAGCGTGTGATTGGTGAGCTACTTGAGCGTAAGGTGGAAAGAGGCTTTGAACCCACTGAAGCCTTGCCTGCTTCGAAATTGGACACTCGCCCCATCAAACCTAAAAAGCCGAAGAAGCCAAAGAAACCGAAAGGAGAAGGGGAGACAGCCAGTACCACAGGGAACACAGCTCCTGGGAAGCAATCCAACAGCGGTGCTCCAAAGCGTCCTGCACAAGGGAGAGGCCGAGGTAATAATGAAAACCGTAGCGGTCAAGGGCAAAGCCAAAGCAGAGGCAATGCACCCCAAGGGGATACGCCACGTAAACCTCGTGCCCCTCGTCGACGCCCAACGGCTAAGCCTGCCGAGTAAAAGGTTACTTCAGCAGAAGTGATCCTTTAATTGGAATGAAATCATCGGCCGCTTGAATCAAGGAGGCGGCCGTGAGTTCTTCAACACCGTATACTTCCACCCGTTTTTGGTAGCGTTCGCGTAGGGTGGTGGCCAACATATCAAAATCCCCATCCCCTGATACCAGTACGATCACATCTACGTCCGATGCATATTGCAAAGCATCTATAGTGATGCCCACATCCCAATCGCCTTTGGCGGAGCCATCGGAACGTTGAATAAAGGGCTTTAATCGCACCGTAAAACCAATGCCACGAAGAATGTTTTGAAATTCCTGCTGCTTTTTGTCGCCCCTGTCTATGGCATAGGCAAACGCATGACGGACCTCTCGATCCTGAGTGGCTTGGGCCCAAAACTGGTTGTAATCAAAGTGGCAGCGATGGATAGAACGGGTGGTGTAATAGGCGTTTTGAACGTCCACTAACAACATGACACGTGGAACTTGATTGGAAGAAGTCATTCAATAGCTCTGGAAGTGGAAAGCCCCTATCTTCCATTAAAGACAGGCAAACTGCGAGGATTTGTCATGGATTATTGGGCATAAAACTAAAAAGCCCGCATTAGCGGGCTCTTTCAATGACGTCTTGAGTGATTAGAGCGGTGATTTACCTTTGACGATATGCATGACCACTGAGATAACCATCAATACCAAGAATACGAAGAAAAGCACTTTCGCGATACCAAAGCTGGCACCAGCAACCGTGGTAAAACCTAGTGCGCCAGCAATTAAAGCAACAATTAAAAATATCAAAGTCCAACCCAACATAATTAGTCTCCTTTCTGATGACTGATTGAAATACTTATCTTTTTGTCTTTCACAGGAATCAGCTTACGTAGGATCGAAAAGGATTTGGCGCAAAAAACGTGTCTCTTTTTAGGACTTGTACGCACAACTGTAAAGAAATTGACGGTCCAAAAGTCACTTACTGCCTGCTTTAAAAGCGCTTTAAGCGTGCTGCCCAGTTACCCTCATGGGTCCGTGCGCAGGCTTCTTCGTTATCGAAAAAGAGATGCTTTTTGAGATTTTTAAGCACAATTTGATGATTTTCTAAGGCGCGATTGACCAGATTTGGTAAGGCTGCAAACCCTTGGCTGGCTTGATATTGGCTCATGGCCGCTTCTGTTTCAAAGATGCAGATGATTTTTAAGCTGGCGGGGAAGCGATCATAGTCCACTAGGTGGGTGACCCATTGGAAACCTATGTTTTCCTCTAACAGTTGATCACACACTTGGTTGAGAGCATCCCGAAGCTGCTTTTCAATTTTCTTGTCTGACTTGCGCATTTAAAATTGCCAGGTCCAGTCTGTTGCATGAATAAAGCTGTTTACCAGTTGTTCAATGCCTTCTTGATCTGCTTCAGAGAAGCGATGTGTGATGGGACTGTCTATATCGAATACGGCTTTGACAACACCGCCAACGATTATGGGCACCACTAACTCTGCATTGGATGCTGCGTCACAGGCAATGTGATCGGCCACCGCATGAACATCATCCACTCGCTGCGTACTGCCGGTGCGCGCAGCAGCACCACAAACACCACGAGTAAAAGGAATACGTGTACAAGCAACTTTGCCCACATAGGGACCTAGCACTAACTCTTGACCACGAACCAAGTAAAGTCCAGCCCAGTTTAGATCCGGTAGGGTTTGCATGATAAAGGCGGAAAATTGCGCCCCATTACAAATCAGATCACGCTCATCTGCTAGTAACGCCATGAGTTGTTGGTTTAACTGGTTGTAAAAGTCTTCTTTGGAAAGGCTGGGGTCAATATCGATGGAAAACATAAAAAGGTCGTCCTGTTATTTTTACTGTGTTGTTCTTGTGTCTAGTGTCTGAAAACGCATCAGTTTTTACTGAAAAAAAAGAGCGCCTTAGCGCTCTTTTAGGAAGAGTGCTGATTTGATTTTCAAGCGGTTGCGGGATCTAAATCTAGATCGTCATTACGTTTGTATTCCAACCAAATCATGATTAATAGTGCTGTACCGCCTAGAACTGTGAAGCCTGTCGCGATAGGAATCAAGGTGTTGTTATACATTTGTCCGATGAGTGTACCAATCCCCATAGACATGATGGCCGAAACGGAACCAATCACCGCTGAGGCAATACCTGCCACGTGACCCATTGGCTCCATGGCTAAGGCATTGATGTTGCCAAATAAAAGTCCGAAGCAGAAAAACAACACTGTGGCGTAGACCATAAACATCCACAACTGAATCTCTGCGACCGCGTGGAGTACAAGGAACAGGAAGGATGCAATGACGACAGTACTGATCGCGCGCAGGGCGATTGGGCGCATGCCATGTTTCTCCACGATGCGAGAATTCACCAGAGAGGAGAATCCTAACACTAGGGCTAAAGCACCAAAATAAACGCTGAACATCACCCCGGTATCAAACTGCACTTGGAAAATCTGCTGGGATGAGTTCAAGTAGCCCATAAAAGAACCAAAGAAAAGTCCCATGCAAATGGTGTAGCTCGCGGTTTGTCGGTTGGTTAGAACTTCTTTGAAGCCTTCTTTGAAGCCTGCCACCGTCATTGGGATACGTTCAGACTTGGGTAAGGTCTCTTTTAGGCGTGTAGTAATCCAAAGCACTAATAGGGCTGCATAGATGAAGTACATGATGAAAATGGCGCGCCAATCCGCAAACAACATTACCCC
Source organism: Marinomonas vaga (assembly GCF_055388305.1). Taxonomy (NCBI): domain Bacteria; kingdom Pseudomonadati; phylum Pseudomonadota; class Gammaproteobacteria; order Oceanospirillales; family Oceanospirillaceae; genus Marinomonas; species Marinomonas vaga. The sequence continues at coordinate 3,577,285 of NZ_AP043903.1, read as the reverse complement.
TTGACCTAAAGACGGAGCGATCGCAGGTACTAACACGAAAATCATCATCACCAAAGACATGGTACGGGCCATTTGAGCCCCTGCAAACATATCCCGAACGAGTGAAATCGCCGCTATATAAGGGCCAGCAACTCCCAGACCTTGGATAAAACGACCCACCATTAAGCTATCCAGAGTATCTGCTTGGTAACACAGCAAGGTACCAACAAAGTACAGGGCAAAACCCGCGTAGAGAATCGGTTTGCGGCCTAAGGCATCTGACATTGGGCCTGCGATCAATTGTCCTATGGCCATACCAAGGAAGATCAAACCGATCAAAAGTTGTGGTTGGTTGGCGTCGGTGGCATTTAAGGCACCGCCAATAATCCCGAGAGCCGGTAACAGTGCATCAATAGAGATGGCAACAATGGACATCAGGAGCGCTACCAAAACGGTAAATTCCTTTGCTCCCATGCCTGACTGGCGAGATTGTGATTGAGTTGTCATGTTCATTTCCTAATGGTATGAAAGAGCAGTCGCCCCAAATGGTCGTAGCACTGCTCGATGTTTGATCGCAGATTATATGCCGTGTTTGTGAAAGCTTCCCATGTGAGAATGTGGACGAAAAGAGAAACATCAGCGGCTAAACTGAGGGGAGGAGCCTATTAATGAGGCCCAGTGAAGGGCTTAGGTAGCCAGTCGTAATGGAGAACCACTCTCATGAATACAGACAACCTACATCCCAGCCAAAAAGAGAAAATCGAGTTGGAGCATGACGCTGCTAAGTTGTTTATGCGCTGGTATGAGCAAAACACAGGTAAACCCATTCGCCATATTTGGCACAATGAACCGGCACGGCCAGACGTGTCTTGCCTGTTTGAAGACGAACGTTTGGATTTAGAAATCGCTCATTTATATGGCTCTGAAGAAGAGGCTATGTCCATCCTGGGGCGGTCCTTAAGTGATGCAACCCGTGAGGCTTTGCATGCATTGGATCAAGAGGCCCTTGATGATCGCCTGCTGCAAGCGCTCAACCGTATCTTGTTAGGGAAATCTAAGAAAACCTACCAATCAGAGCGTGTTTGGCTTGTCATTCGCAATGCACACCCCCAATGGAGTGCGGCGGATGTGAAGGTATTGTTCAGCCAAATTGAGGTGCCTCAAGGGCACCCCTTTGAAAAGATTTGGGTGTTGGGGGATATGGAGGGCAAATCCGGTATCGTTCGTCTTTACCCCTGATTCTCCTAATGGCTTACCATCCAGTAGATGAGCATCAGGCAGATCATCCCTAAGATGGCCGTAGTAGATTGCCAAAATCTCACAGGGTTTCTGTGAAGCAGAGGCTGAAAGGAGTGCTCGATGAGTTGTCGGTTTGGTTTTTTCAGATCGTAGATAAACTCATCAGCATCCTGATAGCGTTTTTGTGGTGTGATACTGAGAGCTTTTTTAATGGCTTCGTCTACCCAATTTGGCACGGTCGGTCCCTCGGTCAATTGGTTGATGGGTTGCATGCGTAGTCGTGACTGGTCTTTAGGTGTGCGAGTTTTGATGACTTCGACACCGTAGGGCAGTCTCCCTGTGAGCATTTGATACACGATCACCCCTAAAGAGAATACATCCGCTGAGGCGTTCACTGCTTGTCCCAAGAAGTACTCTGGCGCTGTGTATTGAGCGGTGCCGAGTATGGCTAAACGCTCTTGGTTAAGATCGGTATTAGCAAGTCCTGCCACATAGACCGATCCGAAGTCGATGATCTTTACCGTCCCATGCTGATCGATCATGATGTTTTCCGGTTTTAAGTCCTGATGAAGCATTTCTAAACGATGGAAAGCTCGTAAACCGCGGGCAATTTGTTGGGCGATGTTACGCACTTCATCCAAACTGGGCTTAGGGTTATCCCGCATCCATTGGGCCAGTGTGATGCCTTCAATATATTCAGAAACCACATACAGATACGTGGGACGACGCTGTTGTTCTAATGGCTTGATGACGTGGGCGCTGGTAATGCGTCTGGCGATCCATTCTTCCAGCAAAAATCGTTCGAGGTAATGCTTGTCGTCTTTCTTATCAACGGAAGGTGTTTTGAGTACTGCCACCTGTTGGGTAGCCACATCTTTTACTAGGTAGACATGACTTCGAGGACTCACATATAACTGACGCAGCACTTCGTAACCATCAAAAAGCGTGCGTGGCATTAATTCAGGAGGGAAAGGCAGTTCCTCAACCTGTTTTAAAACCTCTTCTTCATTCATGGATGGTAAGGAAGTGATTTCTAGTAGTTGTATGGTGAGATTGTCGACGCTGCCTCTTTCAAGGGCAAGTTCAGCCAGCTTTTGTGCTGCTAGGTCATAGTCTTCTTCTGCTTCTAAGGTGAGTTTTACATCCTGCTCACTGATGTACTCGTACACCCCATCAGTGGCTAAAACAAAAAGGTCACCTACTCTAAGGGGCAAACTACGGTGATCGAACTCCACATGGGGCTCCATCCCCAAAGCTCGTGTTAGGTAGCTTTGTGAGCTGGATGTTTGATATCTGTGATCAGTGGTTAATAGCTCCCAATTGTCCTTCTGCAGTCGATAAATGCGTGTGTCGCCAGAGTGAAAAATATAGCCCGTGGCCGACTTCAAAATCAAAGCACTGAAGGTGCAAACATACCCACGATCCATGTTGCCAGTGAGACGGTTATGACGGGATTGGGCGTATAGCCAAGTATTGAGGGCATGTAACACCCGTTGGGCAGAGGTTTTCACTGACCATGCTTGTGAGGTACAAAAATAATCAGATAGGAACCCTTGAACGGCAGCCGCACTGGCAAGATGGCTAACATCACTCGAGCTGATACCATCCGAAATGGCCAGCGCAAGTCCTTTGCGGTTCAGCAATAACGTCTCAGGTATTTTTGTCCCGTGACAGTCCTGATTAATAGGTTTGCGTCCTGCAGAGGAGAACTGACCTATTTTGACGTTTAGAGTGTGGCTCATGTTGGTGTCTCCGTTAAAAAACGGTGTCCATAAAGGACACCGAATGAAGGGAGTGCAAAATCTAAAGCAAGTTAAATGTACCTTGGATTAGAAGGTTGTTTTGGCTTCCGCCTCAACTTGAGCTTGTTCGTTAGCGTCGGCGATGCGGCGCTTAGAACCTTGTTTCACATGGGTGTAGTAAAGCGGTAAGCCAACGAATAGGAAGCCACCAGCTAAGTTACCCAATGCGGTTGGAAGTTCATTCCAGATCACGTAGTCCATGACCGTGAACTCACCACCCATGATCATAGAGAATGGGAATAAGAACATGTTTACGATGGAGTGCTCAAAGCCCATGAAGAAGAACAGCATGATCGGCATCCACATGGCCGCCATTTTGCCTGTAGCAGAGGTGGAGATCATAGCGCCAACAACGCCCATGGAAACCATCCAGTTACACAACATGCCGCGAATGAAAATAGTTAACCAACCATCAACACCGTGAGCAGCGTAGCCAACCGTACGAGATTCACCAATGGTTGCGACTTTTTCTGCTAGGGCGCCGCCATCTGTATTGTAGCCATAGGTTAGGATGAAGGAGATCATGAAGGCAACAGTCAGAGCCCCACCTAGGTTACCAATGAAAACCAAACCCCAGTTGCGCATCAGTTGGCTCATGTTACAGCCTGGACGTTTGTCGATCACAGCCAGTGGCACTAAAGTGAAAACGCCAGTTAATAAGTCAAACTTCATCAAGTACAGCATGATGAAACCAACTGGGAACAAACAAGCCCCTAAAATAGGTGAGCCACTTTTCATCGCCACCGTGATAGCGAAAACTGCTGCCAGCGCAAGAATAGCACCAGCCATGAAAGCACGAATAAGAGTGTCCTTGGTGGACATATAGATTTTTTCCTCACCCGCATCGACCATTTTTGTCGCGAATTCAGAAGGCATTAAGTAAGACATGGGGAATCTCCTTTCATCATTACTAAGTAGGTTGCTGGTCTTATTAGTGCTTGTTGTTTTTATGTCACCTTAAGTAGCAGGCAAAAAAAAGCGTCCACAACCCAGCCTGACGGAAGGGTTGTGGACGCCATTGTCCGATTTCTTAATGAAGCCATCGTTGGCTTCAATTAATATGTACATGTAGTAAATAGCAACTAGTGTGCCATTTTTAAATTCCTTTATTTTTAAAGGTGTTAGCAATACATGGTCAATGACAGCCTCAAATTTTGAAGCTATATGGTGCAATAAATGTGCAGGCGCACCGATTCGATGCTTCAATTAAGAGGTCTTTAACATGCTGGCGACACTGATGATGTTCTCAGCAATGTCGATAATACGCTTATTTCGATCCATGGCGGCTTGGCGTAGTTGTTTATAGGCGTCTTCCTCAGACACATTTTGTGTGCTCATTAAAATCCCTTTGGCTTTCTCGATTAACTTACGTTCGTTGAGTGTCTGTTTCGCGTTTTCTAGCTCTTCACTCACTTGGCGAAGGTGTTCAGACTGACGTTGTACCAGCTCATAAATGGAACCGGCGAGCTTAATGTGAACGCCTCTCGATAGGTTAACTGTGTAATCTTTGCCTTGCTTATTCATAGCGGTTAGCGCAGACATGGGAGGCTCTTCGTAGCTGGCTAAAGTAATGAGATGTTCTTGATGTTGCTGTAACTCGTCTTCGGCTCGAGCCACTTTGCTTTGGCACAATTGCGCTAATTCATTGGTGATTTGATAAGCGATCTCTAACATGCTGTCGATACGTGCAGTGGCGGCCTGATACCAGACTTCACCAATGGTGGTGGGTAGGGAGTCACCACTGCGAAAGCGTGCAATCAATTGACGCATGCGCTGAAGCTCAAATGCCGCTTCTTCTGCTTCGAGTTGACGCAATTTTGCAGCGGGTAAAATGGTTGAAAACTCGCTAAAAATCTCAAAACAGTGCTGCTGAGCGTCCTGAAGTGCCTTAATTTGTTCACGAGTGTTGTTAGAGAATGCACCTGTAGTGAAACCTATGACGCCCCATGCGCGCTCTTGTCCGGCGTATTCCTTGCCTTGCAAAAAGTTAAAAAGAGCCACTAATAGTCGAGTAATGTCGGGATCGTTTGAGACATCCGCAGCTTCAAATATCACTGCCAGTAAGCCGGCAATCAGATGATTAAAAAACTTGGTGTTGTCTGGTGCTGTTAGGCGACCTGAGGCAATGGAAGCGCGAATGGTTGGCAGTCCTTCCAGTGCATGAAGCGCATAGGCGAGGGAGTTATACAAGCGTGTGGTGGATGATCCACAGTCTTCTAAATCTAATGAATTCAGTGTGTTTTGAAAATTAAGTAGGGCGGTGTCTGTTACCGTAATGGCTTCGGAATGTTCTGTGACTAAGCGTTTGCCTTCGGACACTAAAATAGAATTGGAAAGTCCCCGTTCTTTTTGTAGTTCATGTATCAGATCGGAAATGGTAATGACCATTTCTGAACTCAGCATTAGGTGATTAAGAGAGTTTATTTCTGAGCGTTTGGCCGCGAGTAAAAAGTCTTCCGCATTGGGGGATCGAGTCATATAAAGCAACTTTTTCAATGATTGGACACTGAAAATCAAGCAAGCTTTATTCCACTTCGCTAATAAAGCTCCCCTTGAAGCCTCAAGTCACATTTGATGACGTTTCAAGGGGAGTGTTTAGCTTGCACGTTACGTGTTTTGGAACACGCATTGACCGTGGGAGTAGGTGGCTTGGATAGCTCTATCGTCCCCTAAGATCATCAAGGCAAAGAGGGTATCTTGGATACTGGTAGCACGTTCTGTACGGGTCTTGAGCAGGGGCGTGGCTTGGGTGTTAACCACCACAAAGTCGGCTTCAGTGCCCACCGCTAGATTACCGATCTTGTCTTGCAACTGCAGTGCTTTAGCGCCGCCCAAGGTTGCCATATAAAGGGACTTGATAGGATCAAGGTTCTGTCCCCGCAATTGGGTCACCTTGTAGGCTTCATTGAGGGTGGTGAACATGGAAAAGCTGGTGCCGCCACCCACGTCAGTGCCCATCCCCACGTTTACTTTGAAGAGGTCTGCTTTGGCTAAATCAAACAACCCGCTCCCAATAAAGAGGTTAGAGGTTGGGCAGAAGGAGATCGAAGACTGAGTATCCGCAAGGCGCTGCATCTCCTCATCACACAAATGAATGCCATGGGCAAAAACCGAGCGCTCAGAGAGCAGATTATGGTGATCGTAGACGTCCAAATAGTGTTTGGATTCTGGAAATAAAGACTGCACCCACTCACATTCCTGTACGTTTTCGGAAAGGTGAGTGTGCATGTAAACATCGTCGTATTCATTGAGTAGCTTACCCGCAAGAGCAAGCTGCTCTGGGGTAGACGTTGGCGCAAAACGCGGTGTAATGGCGTAGTGTAGGCGTCCCGTATTGTGCCATTTTTCGATCAGCTCTTTGGATTCTTGATACCCACTTTCTGGGGTATCCGTTAAGAAGTCAGGAGCATTTCGATCCATCAGCACTTTGCCGCAGATCATGCGCAGGTCCCGTGCGCTGGCTTCTTCAAAAAAGGCGTCTACTGAGGTTTTATGGACGGTGCCAAAGACTAGCGCTGTGGTGGTGCCGTTCTTTAATAGTTCATCTAAAAAACGTTTAGCCACTTCTGTTGCGTAGTGTTTGTCGGCAAATTTGCCTTCTTCTGGGAAGGTGTATTTATTGAGCCATTCTAACAATTGCTCCCCGTAGGCTCCGATGATGTCCGTTTGAGGGTAGTGGATATGGGTATCAATGAAGCCCGGTAGGATCAATCCGTCCGGATGATGGGTAATCTGGGTTTCCGGTGCCAGTGTTGGCAGTAACTCTTCGGCATGGCCAATGGCTTTGATCAGACCATTTTCAACAACTAGTAGTCCGTCTGGGTAATATTCGTAAGCGTTGTCAGTGCCAACCTCTGTTGGGTTGGCGATACAGTGCATGATGGCTGAACGCCATGCGTGTTCCTGATTCATTGGAGGTTCCATAGGTTTAATTGAATGTGCTGCAATGGAGCAGTTTTAAGGCGGAGCACGATGTCGTGATCTTATAAACTTTGACCGATCGGTTACATTTCGTCAATAAGCCAACCTAAAAAATTGACTTATTGACTCCTATTTAGCGCCATAATCCCTATGGAGTATCTATAAAGATGGCGCGGAAATCATTCACATTGGTCAATGTTGGACCTGTGATAACGGATTGTCCTATTTTTTGGAAATAGGTGTGGGCATCGTTGTTTGCCAAATAATCCACCGCCTTCATACCTTTATTGAAGGCATCCTGTACCGTATGTTCGGTGATGATGGCTCCTGCAATTTCGGCCCCGCCATCAACGCCATCCGTGTCACAGGCAATGGCTGAAATGCCAGCCTTACCCTGTAATTCAATGGCTAATGACAAGAGAAACTCTACATTTCGCCCACCCACGCCATCTCCCTTTATGGTGACGGTAGTTTCGCCGCCAGATAGCAACAGGCAAGGGGGTTTAATAGGTTGTTGAAAGGTGTTTACTTGGCGAGCAATCCCCGCCATAACCTTACCTACTTCTTTTGCTTCCCCTTCAATACTGTCTCCGAGAATTAAGCTATTGATGCCTAGCTCTTTGGCGCGTTTGGCTGCGGCTTCAAGGGCCATTTGAGGGGTTGCAATGAGCTTGGTGTCACAGCGTTCCAATTTTGGGTCACCAGGTTTAATGCTCTCGTACTCTCCGGCTTCCAGCTTTTGGCGTACCGCATCGGAAATCTCGATTTGGTATTTATCAATCACTCTCAGTGCATCTTCACAAGTGGTTGGATCACCTACGGTGGGGCCTGAGGCAATAGAGGGTAAGTCATCTCCCGGCACATCAGAAATAATCAAAGAGGTGACTTTCGCTGGGTAGCAAGCGGCTCCGAGTCGTCCACCTTTTATTTGTGAAAGGTGTCTTCGGACGATGTTCATTTCGATGATGTTGGCACCGCTTCGAAGCAATGCACCATTAATGGCTTGTTTTTCAGCTAAAGAAATTTCATCGAAGGGGAGTGGCATCAGGGCGGATCCGCCACCGGAAATCAAGACAATAACTTGGTCATCTTCGGAAAGATTAGAAATGAGCGCCAAGGTGTCTTTTGCGGCCTGCAGACCATTTTCATCAGGAACGGGATGTGCGGCTTCAACGATTTTGATGCGCTCACATGGCACTGCATAACCATAGCGTGTTACCACTAGACCACTGAGATCCCCTTTGAAATTTTGTTCTAGGGCTTGAGCCATCGCGGCAGACGCTTTGCCTGCTCCGATGACTATGGTCTTACCTGAGGTGGGGGCTGGCATAAATTTCGGCACACACCTTTGGGGTTGTGCAACATCTAATGCGGCTTCAAATAATGAATGGAGTAGTTGAGCATTGGCCGTCATGGAGCTGGTCATCGTGTCTCTCCCTTTTTATTAAATTGGTGAGCGCCCAAGTTAAGATCCTATCAAGTGAGCGCTACAGACGTCATGTCATACCAAGGACTATGCAGTATCTGTACCACGAATAAGGGAGCGTTTCAGAATAAAGTGGGTAACAAAGGCTAATAACACCCCAAAGCTGTTGGCGTAAAAGTCTAGCCATTCCCCGTAGCGATTAACTTGGGGCTGGATCAGCTCGATAACACCGCCCCAAATAACAATGGCCACACACATGAGCACGAAGCGTCGAGTCGCCCCAAACAGACATAAGCCCGCCCAGCCTCCAAAGCCAATAATATGGTGCAGTTTATCCGTGCCGGGTACGGTGGGCAGTTGCTCAAGAGGTGTTAGGGTGGCAAGACTAATGGCCAACCACCCGAGCAAGAAGCCCAACCACTGAGTGCGTGGCTGGGTCAGCATACTAGGGATTCTCATCGGCTATTTTAAGATACGTGTTTTGATTGAGCGGCCTTTGATCTTCTTACTAGAAAGCTGTTTGACCACTTGTCGTGCAAGACGCGTGCTGATTGCCACATAGGCTTGGAAATCGAAAATATCGATCTTGCCTACATCACTTTTCTCAAGGCCAAGACCTGCAGTGAGGGCTCCCAAGATGTCGCCAGCTCGCAGTTTGTTCTTTTTGCCTGCATCAAAGGCAATCGTGACCACATCCGGTTGCAACTCGTAGCTACCGGGGCAGTGATTCATGTCTGGGAACTCTGGGGTAATGTCGAAACGTTTAACGATCTCTGTCAGCTTGTATTCATCACGCTTGGTAAGAAAGCTCACTGCGATACCTGCAGCACCAGCTCGACCGGTACGGCCAATACGATGGGTGTGCACATCGATGTCTCGGGTGGTGTCATAGTTAATCACCAGGTCGATTTCTTTTACGTCTATGCCCCGTGCTGCTACATCCGTTGCCACCAAAACACAACAGCTCTTATTGGCAAATCGCACCAACACTTGATCACGTTGCTTTTGTTCGAAATCCCCGTGAATGGCTAAGGCGCTGACACGGTTATCTACTAGCCATTGAGCAACTTCGTCACATTCCACCTTGGTGTTACAGAAGACGATCACTTGACGTGGTTCAAAATGCCCCAATGTATCCAATAGTGCTTGTGGCTTTTCGTCGTTGTTAGCGTTAACAAAATATTGATCAATGTTTGGGCGGGAGTCAGGCTCCACCTCGATTTCGATAAAGGTAGGCGAGCGTTGGAATTCTTGGCTGATCTCCGCAATGTTGTCACTGTAGGTTGCGGAGAACAGTAAGGTTTGACGACGAGCTGGGGTGGTTGCCACGATGTCGCGGATAGCGTCAATAAAGCCCATGTCTAGCATGCGATCGGCTTCGTCCAGTACCAAGGAGTTCAAACCGCTTAGATCAAGATTACCCTTGCGCAGGTGCTCCATGATACGTCCCGGTGTGCCCACGACTATGTGCGCACCATGCTCTAACGAGGCGATTTGTGGGCCAAACGGCATGCCGCCACATAGGGTCAGCACCTTGATGTTTTCTAGGTAACGGGCCACTTTACGGATTTCTTTTGCCACTTGGTCGGCCAATTCTCGAGTAGGGCACAGCACCAGACTTTGGCAACCAAAATAGCGTGGATTGAGCTGCATCACTAGGCTGATGGCAAAGGCAAGGGTTTTACCACTACCTGTTTGAGCCTGTGCGGTGACGTCTTTACCAGCCAAGGCAACGGGCAGGGCTTGCTGTTGGATTGGGCTAAAGGACTTGATGCCCATATCGGCAAGCAGGCTTGAAAGTTTTTCTGGCAGTTCGATGCCATCAAAGGCTGGAATAGAGTTGTTCAAGGGGAAATCCAATCGTAAAAAAATATGAAGGGATACTAGCAAACTTTCCCCTTTCTCTCTATCTAGAAGCGTTAGGATAGGGACTTAAGAATCATTAATTGAGGGTGTTTTGAATTATATAGCCCATTTACACATCGCCAGCGTCACGCAAACGTCTTTTGCGGGGAATCTTTTGGGAGACTTCCAATGGCAGGCGGATCCACGAAACACAGAATTTTACTTGGGGTGGCAGCTTCATCAGGCCGTGGATACGTTTGTCGATGCCCATGATGCCACCTTAAGGTTCAAGGAATTGCCCCGTTTAGGGCGGAGGCGTTTTCTAGGCATTATCCAAGATGTGGTGATGGATTATTGGTTGATTCGTCACTGGCAAACTTTCTCTGATGAGCCTTTTGAACGGTTCGCCCAGCGTGCTGTGAATGGGTTGAGCCAAGTTAAGCCCGATTGCCCTGAGCGGTTACAGGGAATGATTGGCTCATTGGAAAATCACAATTGGTTACCGGATTTGGGGAAATCCAGCGGAATAGCACGAGCAATTGGTTCGATCCAAAGGCGCTGGACACTAGGCCATCATCTTGAGCCGTTTGTGCAAGAGCTGGATGAGATTATCTTGCAAGCGGAACAACCCTTTTTAGACCTGTATCCCGACGTATTAGAGATGGCGCAGGCTACGGCCAAGCAGTTGCAGCAAAAAATGTAAGACAAAAGAAAGGCCGCTAGGTTAATCCCAGCGGCCTAAGGGGCATATAGCCCGATCGAGAGAACACCCAGAGTGAGAGGCGACTAAGGTTGGCGCCTCAAGCTTGCCTGGATGATTTCAGTATAGATGGCTGGCTTAAAAGCGCTTTGACCTAGGTCAGACCTTTGAATTCTGCAGGCTAGGTGGTCGTTTTTCGTTCTATTTTCTGGATTCCAAGAAATAAACGCACGGGAGTCAGGAGTTTTCGCCATCGTCATCTAAACTTTGTGGTAGACTGCGCGCCAAATTTTGACAGCTTTAAAAGGGGTGAATCGTGAGCGTTCAATGGTTTCCAGGGCATATGAACAAGGCTCGACGTGAAATTGAGAAAGTCATGACTCAAGTGGATTTGGTGATTGAGGTACTGGATGCGCGCATTCCAGACTCCAGCCAAAATCCAATGTTGACGACTCTTAGAGGCGAGGTGCCCGTTTTACGTCTGTTAAACAAAAAAGATTTGGCTGAACATGAGCGAGTCAGTTTGTGGTTGGATCATTGGCGTGAAGCGGATCAGATTACAGCTTACCCATTTAGTACCAACGACAAAGGGGACCTTGCTAAGTTATCCAGCTGGGTGCAAAAGCTGGTGCCACACCGGGGCTCTGCGGAAAAACCGATTCGCGCCATGATTGCGGGCATTCCTAATGTCGGCAAATCCTCTTTGATGAATGCCCTGTTGGGTAAGCGTGTCGCTAAAGTGGGTAATGAGCCAGCGGTGACTAAGTCCCAGCAGAAACTTCGAGTCAATGATGGGTTTCAAATTTTAGATACACCGGGAATTCTTTGGCCCAAGATTGAAAACCCTGACGCCAGCTATCGTTTGGCAGTGACGGGTGCGGTGCGAGATACCGCCATTGATTATGAAGATGTGGCTTTGGTAGGGCTGAAGTTCTTTATTGAACAGTACAGCGATGCTTTGATCACCCGCTATAAATTGAAAAAGCCCCCAGTTGATGCCTTTGAGACCCTAGAGATTATCGGCTCTAAGCGTGGAGCTCTCCGTGCCGGAGGCAAGATAGATATGCACAAAGCTGCGGAAGTCTTTTTATCAGATGTTCGCAGTGGCGCTATTGGCCCATACGTTATGGAAACACCTGATATGGTGGCCAGCGAGTGGGTGAAAGTAGAAGAAGTAAAAGCTGCCAAAGAAGCTGCCCGTCAAGCACGTTTGCAGGCGGCTATTCCCCAGCGACAGCAACAGCAAAACGTCGAGTATCGCAGTAAGCGTGACGAGACAGATACGACCCGTGATGAAGAGTGAGGTTCTGCTCTATGGACTATGAAATTGCATTTGATCAAGAAGAAGGTAAATACCGTGTTTACACGGACGTTGATTTCTCCGCGATCGCCGAATGGGTGGCAGAGTACCTTGCCGACAAAGAAACCTTGCAGCGAGTTTGGCAAGCTGCCAAGTTAGCCGAAACGGAAGAAGAGGTGACCCAGTTTAAACATGGCATTTTTGACGTGGTGATTTCTCCTGATGGCATTGCTATCAGTCGCCGTGTGGATATGAGCCAAGTGGAAGACGAAATTAAGGCCATGTTTGATACCCAAAATGGTTTTTTTCAGGCTTCAAATGACGGCATTCAAGCGGAGTGTGGCTTGGATGATCTCATTGATTTGCTTGAAAATTGGCATGAAGTGCAGCAATAAGTTGTTCCCTTTGTTACCAAGGTTTAAACTAACCTCTGATTTTTAAATGATGTCCCTTAGGAGCCATTATGCTCATTGAATTGGAAAAAGCCCGCACGCGTAAGAATGTTGTTCGTATCTTCCGCGAAGATCTTGATGGACCAGATAATTGGACAGATGGGTTTGTGATTGCAGCCAATGAAGAAATGGTGCTGTTGCAGTTAATTGATGATGGCGTTCATTTGAATGGCTACCAAATATTATTTTTGGAAGACATCAGTGACTTCATGCATCCAGCACCGTTTAATGATTTTCAAAAACGTGTTCTAGAGCTTCGTGATGAAGAGATCGAAGACCCAGAAGTGGATTTGGATGATCTGGCTGTGCTGCTAATGGACATCAGTGAAGAATACGGACTGATAACTTTGCACCGTGAGGAAGTAGATCCTGATGGTTGTGAAATTGGTCGTGTACTTCGCGCTGACGCCACGTCGTTTGAATTAGAAGAAATCGGCTCTGATGCTCGATGGTTTGATGAAACCTTTGAATATGATTTGTATGACATCACTCGCATCGAGTTTGGTGGGTCTTACGAAGATGCCCTTTTGTTGGCCAATGAAGATATGGGTGATGATGCCTATGAATTGGCGGATTATGATGGGGATGAAGACGACACATCCAATTAAGCGTTAACCACGTATTGTTAAAAGGGGAAAGTTTACTTTCCCCTTTTTTGCTTCTAAGTAGTACATATTGTTGGGTTACTTGACTAAGCTATAACAGCTTAAAGGCCCGAAAAAGGACAAAAATATGATGAGATGGGTTTTAGTTGCTGTACTAGTAATAGCGTCAGGATGCGCTGTGTACGCAACGAGAGATTTGGACCAAGCCTTCGGGGATGCGGCGGTAGAGAACCGAGCTGATGCTTCCGTGACGGTTGCGAATGCTGATTTTTATCAGGATCAGGTAAAACCCATTTTAGAAAGTCGTTGTATCAGCTGTCATGCTTGTTATGACGCACCTTGCCAGATCAAGTTGACCGCTCCTCAAGGGATTGAGAGGGGGGGAAGCAAGCTCAAAGTGTACGAAGGTTCTCGTCTTTTAGCGGCATCTCCGACTCGCTTGTTTGAAGACGCGCAAACCACGGAAGAATGGCGCGGCAAAGAGTTTTATCCCATTTTAAATGAGCGTGGACAAAGTCCCGCTGCCAATCTGCAAGGCAGTGTCATGTACCGCGCCATTGCCCTGCGCAAAAGCCAAGGAGATGTTGACACAGATGTGCTTCCAGCCGATCAGTACGATTTTAGTCTAAGTCGTGATAGCCAGTGTCCTGCCATTGAAGAATACAACGATTTTGAAGCTTCTCACCCCACATGGGGGATGCCCTATGGCCTACCTGAGTTGACCAACCGAGAATACAATATTCTCACTACTTGGTTGGCGAAAGGAGCTGTCATGACGGCGCCCAAAGATGTGCCGGCTGAGATCTTGTCGCAAGTTGATAAATGGGAAACAAGATTTAACGGCGATTCCATGAAAGAGCGTCTGGTGAACCGTTACATCTATGAACACATCTACTTATACAGCTTGTACTTTGATGAACAGGCTCGCTATACCTTCAAATTAGTCCGTTCAACGACTCCCCCAGGTGAGCCCATTGAGCGAATTGCCACACGTCGTCCCTATGGTGATCCTCAGGTGGATCGCGTTTACTATCGATTGTGGTTAGACCCTGAAAGCCGAGTGCAAAAGACCTTTATTCCATTGCGTTTGGATGAAGCACGCTACCAGCGTTGGCATAACTGGTTCTACGAAACGGATTATAAGGTAACTCAAATGGCCAGCTATGCTCCGGGAGATGCAAGCAATCCATTTAAAACCTTTGCGCAAATCCCTGCCAACAGCCGTTACCGCTTCCTATTGGATCATGCTCAAAACACCATAATGTCCTTTATTAAAGGGCCTGTGTGTCGTGGTCAGGTGGCAGTGAATGTGATTAATGAGCAGTTTTGGGTGTACTTTGTAGACCCTGATTTAGACTTCCATAATATTGGTAGCCAATTTTTAGTGGAGAATTCCTCCGCATTAGCGCTACCAGCCTCCCAAAGTAGTAATGCTCTACCTATTAGCTCTTGGGTAAAATACTCTGAAAAGCAAAAAAGCTATTTGGCATCAAAAACTCAGCTCATGGAAAAAATGGTTTCTGAAGGTAAAGGGATCTCCGAAAAGCTGGTGTGGGATGGTGATGGCAAAAACCCAAATGCAGCTTTGACCGTTATGCGCCACTTTGACAATGCGACTGTTCAAAAAGGATTGGTCGGCCCTGCCCCTAAAACCGCATGGGTGATCGACTATCCGTTGCTTGAGCGAATTCATTACTTGCTGGTGGCAGGCTTTGACGTGTTTGGCAATGTGGGGCACCAGTTGATTACCCGCCTCTATATGGACTTCCTGCGCATGGAAGGGGAAATGAACTTCTTGATGCTTTTGCCTAAGTCAGAGCGCTTAGCGGTACGCCAATACTGGTATCGAGATGCTGATGATACCATCAAGGACTACATCTTTAGTGATCTCATTAAAGCAGATGTAGAAAGTAGCGTTGAATACGAAAGTACTGATTATCAGGCTGAGTTATTCGATATTTTGACTCAGCGCCTAGAGCCAGTACTGGTTCATGACAGTGATATTGATCAAGCGAACATCAGTGATGAGGCAAAAGAAGCTCTGGCGTCTGGTCACTTGCTTCAGGGGAAAGCGGTTTCCTTCTTCCCTGAGATTGCATTGTTGTTGATTGAGCGAGATGGTAAGTCTCAGGCACTAATCAGCATGGTCCATAATCGAGCCCACTCGAATATGAACAGTTTGCTGGATGAGGATTCGGCTCTTCTGCCAGATGAAGATACTTTTGTTATCACCAATGGTGTCATGGGGGATTACCCTAACGTTCTACTAAAAGTGGACGAAGAGGACGTATCTGAGTTTATGGCGGCGGTGGCAAGTATCAGCTCAGAAGCAGATTATGGTGAGTTGCTGGCTACCTATGGTGTACGCCGTACGGATTCTAAATTCTGGGAAGTCAGCGACGAGGTTGCCCGAGTGAATCAACAAATGGCACCACTGGCGAGTGGCATCTTAGATTACAATCGCTTAGAGAACCGTTAATCGAGCCTTGAGCTCACAAATGGTCGTGTAAAAAAGGAGAGCTAAGCTCTCCTTTTTTAGTCGTGTCTGGTTTACTTGGGACGATAGGGGGAGGGAGCGTTAGGATCTTGCTGAGTTTTGAAGCGGCGATGAGTCCAGAAATATTGTTCCTTCTTCGACGCGATAAAGCCTTCCATTAATTGGTTCATTAAGGTGGCTGCGGCCACCTCATCATCCGCAGGGAAATCTTTGACTTCTTCTAGTGTGAGGGAATAGCCCGTTTCCGTTCGAGCATAGTTAAAGGCCATAACTGGAGCGCCTGTCATTTTAATAATGCGCCCAACATGGGCGATGGTGGCGCATTCACGATTAAAAAATGGCGCAAATACCGAGTGTCGGCGACCGTAATCTTGATCCACTGCGTACCAAACAATGCGATTGTTTTTGAGGGACTTGATCACCTCGCGCATATTGGTGCGTTCTATGGTTTTTTCGTACACCCGATTGCGCTTGTGTTCCATGGCCCAGTTGATGACGGGGTTGCTTTGCAGCTTGTAAACAGGATGAACAGGAATGTGGCCTGCTAGCAAGGTGCCACATAGATCCAGTGACGAAAAGTGACCGCCAATTAGGATGCAGCCTTTGTTCTGTGACAAAAGCTTTTCTACCACCCCATGATCGACAAAGGTGGTTTGCTTGGCAAACATTTTTGGGGAGCGAAACCAACTGCATAGGGTTTCAAAAAAGCCAATTCCCATGCTTTGGAAGTGTTGTTTAACAAGTGTGTCCCGTTGGTCTTGGGTCCAACTAGGGTAGCAGATCTCTAAATTCACTTGCGCAATATGGCGGCGTCTGCCTGCAGCCTTATACATCAATGAGCCAAAGGATTTTCCGATCACTCGCTGACAACCCCAGGGCAGGTGGCTGATGGCCACAGCGCCTCCGAGGCCAACCCATGAAAGCCAGTGTTTTGGGTGCAATAATGGTTTTATGGAAGCGTTTAGAGAGCTTTGTTTAGCCATTCTGATACCCGTCTAATAACCAGCTCCATGCTTCTTCATTAAAGGAGAAATTAGGGTGTTTACCCTTTTCCTTGTTAAAGGAGCGTTTTAAACGATCCAGGTTTTTCTGTTGCCATGCTGGCGCAGGAATACGCTGTTGGCATTTATCAAAATCGATTAGCCAAACCTGCTTATCTAAGTCCACCATGATGTTATGACAATTTAGATCACTATGGTAAATACCGTGTTTATGAAACCGTTTGATAGTGTTGCCGATTTGTTGCCAAAGTTCTTGATCCAACTGGGTGTGCTGTAAAATGTCATAAAGATCAGATGCATCAGGAATGGTTTGAGTCAGCAACCAAGCTTCGTAAAACAAGCCTTCACGACGCACCATGCCGCCCATGGGTTTCGGTGCTGGTAGCCCTAAGTGTTGCATGTGTTCCAGTAAGGATAGCTCTAAAAACGCTCGAGTGGACTTTAGGGGTTGAGAGAAGAACCTGAAACGATTGATCTTTCCCATTAAGCCGCCCCGTCGATACTGACGAAGTACTGCTTGCGCGATCGGTGTATCTACAAACCAAACGGTGCCACGGCCTGTTGCTGTGTGTAAAAGTTTATCTGCTTGTTCCCAATGTTCCGGGTTAAACCACTCTCTTGAAACGCCCTGACAATTTGGGCTGATAAATACAATATCACTTGACGCAGTGGGGTGAATGCTTGGCATGGGGCTTATTTACAAAAAATGAATGAGATGTCTACTTTTGGGGGACATTTTACTGAGTAGGTATTTTATAATAGTTAGCGTTATTTATCAGCCCCAGAGAAGCAAATGGATCAGACTATTAGAAGTATTGCAGTAGTACGCCTGTCAGCCATCGGAGATGTGTGTCATGCCATGGCGGTGGTGGGGGCAATGCAGCGTCAGTATCCCAATGCCCGCATTGTTTGGATTACCAGTCCCCTAGAAGCCAACATCGTAAAACTGCTACCCAATGTGGACGTGCGCGTTTACAACAAGAAAAGTGGATTTAAGGGTATGCTGGCTCTGCGACGCGAGCTGGCGGGGGAATGTTTTGATGTGTTGTTGCATTTGCAGTGGTCCTTGCGGGCAAGTTTGCTGACACGCATGGTCAAAGCGGTACGTCGGATTGGTTTCCACCCTAGTGTTTCTCGGGAAAAACAACATTGGTTTGTTAACGAGCATGGCAATAAACCTAATGGCGCCCATGTGCTGGATTCGTTTTTGTCCATTACTGAAAAGCTGGGTGTCACGGAACCTTTGTTACCATTGCCTCTTAATTTGCCTGCCGCACCGGCTACTTTGCCTGAATCCTATGTGGTGCTGAATCCGAGCGCTTCCAAAGCTGAACGAAACTGGACACTTGAAGGTTATCAAGGGGTCATCGAATACCTAGTCAGTAATGGTAAGCCTGTCGTGTTAACCGGTGGAGGTAGCGCCAGTGAGATGGCCTTGGCCCAGAGCTTGGTGCAGGACGGTGTGATCAGTTTAGTAGGGCAAACAAGCCTGCCCGAGATGTTTAGCGTGTTGGCGGGCGCCCAGCTGGTGATCAGCCCTGATACAGGTCCTGCGCATATGGCGACCTTGGTGGGTACGCCAGTAATGGGGTTGTACGCTCATTCTAACCCTCGTCGTACCGGACCTTATAAGGATCTTGATAAGGTGGTGAGTGTCTATGATGAGCTGGCAGAGAAGGAATATGGTAAGCCTGTAGAAGAGTTACCTTGGGCGTCGCGAGTCCATGATCCAAGTGCTATGCAGGCGATCACTTTGGAGCAAGTGATCGCCCAGATGAAGGCGGTTATTTAAGGTTTTGCTCCGCCAGTTTTAGATCAAGAGTGGCTTTCAACAGCTTGTAAAGGTTGATGGAAGCATCAATTTCTTCTTTACGATTCGTTAAGCTCTCAATGTTTAGGCCAAGTGGAATGCCTAAAGGCAGAGCAACTTCAATAATTTGCTCTAGGGCGGAGCGACAAATTTTGATGGATTCATCCAATGGCGACTCGGCATCCAGAATGCGATGTTTGGTCGCATCGGGTACGGAAATCCCCAACCATTCCATGAACTCTAGGGTCTTTTTGCTGCCACAAGGGGTAAAGGTCAGAATCACACGTTTTGGCTCTTCGCCTTTTTCACGGCAAGCGCGGGCGTACTGGCTTAACATGTCGCCCGTAGCTTGAGGGTTGTACACCGCTTGGGAAACGAAGAACTCACACCCAGCAATAGATTTATTAATCAGGCGAAGGTGTTCATCGCCTTTCTTGGCATGACGTTCAGCGATGGTGACGCCGCCCAAGTTAAACGGGTGGGCGTTGTGTTGGAGTGTTTCATAGGCCTTGGGTAGCGGTAATACAATGTCTCCTTCAGAGGACGGCGCTCCCACAAGTACAATGTCGCGAATGCCGAATTCTTCCCAAGCCGTGTCTAGCCATTGATTGAATTCCTCTGCGCTACGGGAAGAGACGCTCTTGTAGGTAATCACAGGCTTGATTGCCAATGACTGAAGACGCTTTGACCAAGCGCGAGGGTCGTGGGTTTCCATGTAGGGGAATGGGCGTGGTTTCGAAATGCGGCTACTCTCGTCTTGAATGTCATAAACAATCAATCCGTCTACTTCGATTTGACCAAGACGGTCCAGTAGCTTTTGACCGATTTCATTCAGTTGCTCGTCACCAATACTGCTTTTTGGCGGTGTTGTGCCAATAAAGTAAACCCCACGATTTGGGTCTTTAAATTTAGTTGCTAGTTCGGTTGTCATGTTTGGGGGACTCGTTTTATTGTGATGAAGACGCACTTCATCATTAATCATATTTGTTGTGCTAAGTTTAACAGTGAACTGAATTCAAGATCTTCTATTTAGATTTGAATAATTTTGAAGTAGAAGTGAGCCGAGTTAATTCGAACGGTCGGATGGAGTGTTATGCCGAGTATAAATCTGGACCCCATCGCCTTAGATGGTGGGTATCCTCCAGTTGAAAAATGGACGCCGCCTTTTTGTGGCGACATGGATTTAATCATCAAAGCAAATGGAGATTGGGTTCATGAAGGAGGGGTGATCAAGCGTGAAAAGATGGTCACCCTGTTTAGTCGCATCTTATGGCGTGAAGGGGATGAATATTTTTTGGTGACACCCGCCGAGAAAGTACGCATCAAAGTTGAGGATGCCCCCTTTCAGATCATTCGCTATGAATGGCAAGTCAGTGATCAAGGAGATCCTGTACTGTCCTTGTTTACTCGAACCAATGACGTTCTGGCGTTGGGTGAGGATTGCGAGGTGGCATTATTTGAAGTGGAAGGCGAGCTACGTCCCTATGTGTCCGTACGTCATGGGATGTGGGCAAGCTTCCATAGAAATGTGTTTTACCAGTTGGTGAACGAAGCAGATATAAAAGCTGGCCGGTTAGAAATAGAAAGCAACGGCAAAGCACATATTCTAGGGGTGTTTGCCGAAGATTAGTGTATTTTTTGTGTTGTTACACTGGGTGGCTAGGTATAATGCGCCCTCGAAAAATTAAGTGTTATAAGGTGAAGCGATTGTTATTTTCTGAGTTTGATTTAGATAGCCGATTAATGAAGTCTTTTGGCCACTTTGGCTTTGAGCAGGCAACTGAGATTCAGGCGCGTGCGATTCCAGAGGCAATGGCAGGTAAAGATTTGTTGGCATCCTCCAAAACAGGTTCAGGAAAGACCATGGCCTACCTATTGCCAGCGATACACCGTCTGTATACCCAGAAATCGTTGTCTAAGCGTGATCCTCGTGTGTTGATATTAGTGCCCACTCGAGAGCTGGCGAAGCAGGTATTTGCTACCTTGCGTACTTTAATCGCGGGGAGTCGTTTTTCCTCTGTGTTGATTCTTGGGGGAGAGAACTTCAACGATCAGCATAAAGATTTTCAAAAAGACCCGCATTTTGTGGTGGCAACCCCAGGGCGTATGGCGGATCACCTAAAGCAACGTCATGTGTTTTTAGAAGGTCTTGAGCTGTTGATCTTAGACGAAGCCGATCGTATGTTGGATCTTGGCTTTGCTCAGGACTTGAAAGCCATCAATAGTGCTGCAAACCACCGCCGTCGTCAGACCTTATTCTTCTCCGCGACTTTAGATGACACAGAAGTGAATGACATTGCCAAAGAGATTCTACGTGAGCCAGTTAGGGTGGCGGTAGGTCAAGGTACTGACGAACATCAAGACATTGCCCAGCATGTTTATCTATGTGATCACTTGGATCACAAGCAAGCTCTGTTACAGCATTTTTTAGAGCAATTTCAAATCAAACAAGGAATCATCTTTACCGCGACTAAGCAAGATACGGTACGTATCGCTGAGTTAGTCTCTTCTTGGGGGATTGATGCACAAAGCCTTAATGGCGATATGAGCCAGTCTGCACGTTCCAAAGTCATGGAGTCTTTTTCCCGCGGTAAATTTAAAGTTCTCGTAAGTACGGATTTGGCATCACGTGGTTTGGATGTGGCGTCTGTTTCCCATGTGTTTAATTTTGATTTGCCTAAGCCTGCTGAGGAATTCGTTCACCGTACAGGTCGTACTGGGCGTGCAGGGTTTAAAGGTGAGGCTTTCTCCCTTGTTGGGCCGAAAGATTGGTTCAACTTTAAGGATATCGAGCAGTACCTGAATCGTAGCTTTAGTTTCGAAGAAGTGTCAGGGCTTGAGCCGACGTTTAAAGGGATTGCGCAAAAGCGTGCCCCGCAAAAGAAACAGTCTAATAAACCCGTTAAGAAACATAAAACGGCACCTAAGGCTAAAAAGCCATCCGCCCGTAAAAAAGTGGTATTTCATGACAACGAGCAACAAGGTTTTGAACCTTTCAAGTTGCCAACAAAGCGTAAATCTGATGATTGATCTGTCTTGTACTCGTATTTAGTTTGCAGGTCTGTCATTGACCCGTTATACAGTAAGAGTCTTGTTTAACTCTTGGAGCGTTTGCCATTAACCGATTACCGCCATTAAATTCGCTAAAATGCTTTGAGTCTGCCGCTCGCCATGGAAGTTTTAATAAGGCAGCCCAAGAGCTCAATGTCACCCCGTCTGCGATCAGTCATCAGATTAAAGGGCTGGAAAGCTTTTTGGGCTTGGAGCTGTTTCGTCGTACTCGACGCAAGGTTGTGTTAACAGAAGCGGGGGCCAAATACATTGAGCCCATTAAGCAGATCTTTCAGCAATTAGAGCAGGCTACAGCCGATTTACAGTCGGCCCAACATGCTGGCTCCTTGCGATTGGCGGTGGCTCCAGCCTTCCTCACGCGTTGGTTAATGCCTCGTATGGAGCGCTTTCAAACCCGTTACCCAGAGATTGAGATTGAAATTACCTCCTCAATGGGCTTGGTGGATTTTTCCATCGGCGATATTGATATGGCGGTGTATTTTGGTGCGGGTGATTGGGATCATGTGGAGATGAATTACCTGCGTCCGATTCGCTTGGCACCGGTTTGCTCCCCTAAAATGATTAAGCCTGATCGTCCTATTAATGAACCAGAAGACATGCGTTTCTACCCCTTATTGCACGTCAGTAAGCGTAGTGACGAATGGACCGACTGGTTGGTGCAAAATGGCTTGGATCCTAAGGTTTTTCGCCGTGGCTTAATGTTTTCCAGTGGTTCTTTAACCGCGGGTGCAGCAGGACAAGGCTTGGGTATTGCCTTGTCTGATATTAGTTTGATTACGCCTGAGCTGGAGTCTGGTCAGCTTAAAGTGTTGTTTGATAAACAGCTTGATACCAATCGTTCTTTCTACCTGGTATACGAGAAAAAGCGTGCATTAACGCCTGCAATGACTGCGTTTAAAGAGTGGATTATTGAAGAGATGAATGATGGTTAGCGCTTTGCGCTAGTCAGTCTATTTAGAGTGGCCCTTGGGTCGATTTTGACTGTGAGTATGTTTTTATGTCTTTAGCGGTAAATAGTTATTTTGATGATGCTGTAAAATCCATTGCTTTGGAAAATGCCGAAGGTACTTCTACGGTAGGCGTTATGAGTATTGGCGAGTACGAGTTTGGTACTTCTCAGCGAGAGTACATGACCGTTGTGTCTGGTAGCTTGACAGTGCTTCTTCCTGGGGAAGCAGAGTGGAAGACCTTTGCTAAAGGTGAAACTTTCATTGTAGAAGCGAACCAAAAGTTCGGTGTGAAGGTTACTGAAATTACGGCTTACCTTTGTCGTTACGAGTAAAGGGAAGGCTAAGACAAAAAAAGGAGGCTTAATCGCCTCCTTTTTTATTGCCTGTAAAGATGTGGTTGGGGCTAGCCGCCAACTACATTCACTAGCAAGGTTACCTTATCACCCGGTTGAACGTATTTCTGGCTGCCCACTTTCGGGTTCCATTTACGGATGTCGTTCACGCTTACTTTAAACTTGTTAGCCACCAAGGCTAAGGAGTCTCCTGAGCGGATGGTGTAAACCACGCGCTTGACGACGGAGCGAGTGCTCGTCGATGCACTGCTCTCTGAGTCTGGCTTGAGCCAAACCACCAGCTTTTTACCTGGGAAGAGAGGATCGCCCAACCCCATGTTGTTCCAACGGGCTAAGGTCTTGGTGTCTGTGTCATATTGTTGAGCAATGCTCCAAAGGCTGTCACCGCTTTTGACGTCGTAATTTACCTTAATTAGGTTTCTACTTGGTGCGCGGGACTGCTTGGCTAGTAGGCGCTGATGAGAGCTAAGGGTGTAGCTTTCAGAGCTCTTGCCTGCGATAGGGATCATCAGCTGTTGCCCAACACGGATGAGGGAAGATGAGATCTTGTTTACGTCCTTTAGAACTTCTACCGTTGTATTGTGATCGCGGGCAATCACCAGGAGGCTGTCGCCAGCTCGAACGGTATAGCGAGTCCAAGTCACTCGTTCATTATCCGAGATAGACGCCAGTTTGGTGCGGAAAGTTTTTGACTTGTTTACCGGGATCAGCAACTTATGTGGCCCATCTGGTGAGGTGGCCCATTGGTTGAATGCCGGGTTTAGCAGATAGATCTCGTCAATACTGATTTCAGCCATTTCCGCAGCTTGAGCAAGGTCTAGCTGACCGCCAATGTTCACTTCTTCGAAGTATGGTCGATTGGCGATGAAATGGGTTTGGTAATCGTATGCTTCTGGGTTTTTCATGATCTTAGCCAGTGCCAGTAACTTGGGTACATAGGCCCGAGTTTCTGTTGGCAAATCAAGGGACCAGAAGTCTGTGGGCTTACCGGCTTTTTTATTGCGACGGATGGCGCGCATCACTGTGCCTTCACCGGAGTTGTAGGAGGCTAGGGCATGTAGCCAATCCCCATCAAACATCTTATGAAGGCGCTGCAAGTAGGCGATGGCAGCTTGAGTTGATAGCTTGATGTCACGACGACCATCTAGCCACCAAGTTTGCTCTAGACCATAGATGTGTCCGGTAGAAGGAATGAATTGCCACGGACCTGATGCACGGCCATGGCTGTAGCCAAATGGATCAAAACCACTTTCAACTATCGGTAATAGAGCAATCTCTAAAGGCATGCCTGCCTTTTCCAGCTCATCAACAATGTAGTAAAGGTAGCGCTCTCCGCGTTTGGAAACACGGGTCAAGTAAGATGGGTGGGTGCTGTACCAACGAATCTGAGATTTTAGGCGAGGCTTGTCGATATCAAGGTTCAGTTGATAACCATCGCGGATACGATCCCATAGATCTTTTGGTGGTTGTGGAATGGCTACCACAGGTTCGGTGGGTTCTTCAGTGTCGTTTTCAATATCTTCTGCTGGAAGAACTGGGTCAACAGTATCGATGAATCCAAGTTGTTCGGTATCTGCTTCTGGGGCGCCAATGTCTTCGTTTTCGGCATCCACTTCAGCGATATCTGTAGGTTTTTGCGTAAAAGATTGGCACCCGGCTAGGATACTACTCGCTAAAAACGCGATGAGTAGGTGTTTAGTCATGCTGCTCACATTTCATTAATTTTGCCAGCATTTTAAGGGTGCTGGCCTATAGGTCAACTAAAAGCCATCTTTGGCTCGGCGTATTTGGGCAAATGCTCCCACTAAGTCGGTGGCGGGAGCTTCCTTTAGAAGTGTTGCAGCGCCCTGTATGACAGAGCCGACATCAAATCTTAGAAATGGGTTGGACTGGCGTTCTTGCTCAATGGTGGAAGGTAATGTGGGGAGTCCATTGGAGCGTAGTTCTGCTGCATTGTTATTGGCAGCAATAAGCGCCTGATTGTCAGGTTCGACCGCTAAGGCGAAGCGATAATTCGCTAGGGTATATTCGTGAGTGCCGTACACCAAGGTATGGGCAGGTAGCTCACGGATACGTGTCATTGCATTGAGCATTTGTGCCGGAGAGCCTTCAAATAGGCGACCACAGCCACCACGAAACAGCGTGTCACCGCATAATAAGAAAGGCGTTTCGTCTGACGTACCTAGGTAACAAACATGGTCTAAAGTGTGTCCAGGCGTCTCTATTACCAATAGCTCAGTGTTTTGAATTGAGATAAGGTCCCCTTCTTGAACGCTCTGGCTAACAACTTCAGGTGAGAGGGTTTTGGGGCCGTAAACAGGGCAGTGAAATTGTTCCACTAAGGCTTTCACACCACCAATATGATCTTTATGGTGGTGTGTGACGAGTATTGCTACTAGGCGGCAGTCATTGCTTTGACAATAATCTAAAACGACTGAAGCATCACCAGGGTCAACCGCCCAAAGTTGCTTTTTGGTGGCGTCGTGGTGAACCCAAATGTAGTTGTCATTGAACGCGGGTAATGGAAAAAATGTCATAAGCCTAACGTTGTGTTTAAATATGTATTGAGGCGGCGTTGAGTTAGTATTTAAACCTTCAAAAAAGTTCACGACGCCCTGTTAATAAGAGAGCATTGTATGTTGGATAACCAATCAAGACAATTATTCCAAGATTGGTATGCAACTGAGTTAGGTGAGCGCCTATTAAATGAAGAGCATGACTTCATCGAGCGCGAGCTTGATAACATGGTTGGTTACTACTTGGTCCAGCAATCACCGTTAAAACAATTGGCGTTTCATAATCACAGGATGCGAGAGACGCTTGTGCTGTCTCCTGTGCTGGAATTAGGCGCTTCTGAATCAACGGTTGTCGCAAATATGAGCGAGTTGCCATTGGAGTCAGATGGCATTGACGCAATTGTTCTGCACCATACCCTAGATCTGTCAGCGAATCCCCATCGTGATCTTCATGAGGTCGCTAGAACGTTATTGCCTAGCGGTAAGTTGATTATTGTGGGATATAACCCTGTTAGTTTCTGGGGAATACGCCGATTCTTTTCAAAGAAACTACGAGCCCCGTGGTCTGGGAGGTTTATTTCCCAAAGACGTTTAGAAGATTGGTTAAAAGTGGCTGGTTTAACTCTAGAGCATACGGAAGTGTTGGGGTATGACATGCCTATGAAGGTGGGTAAGTGGCGTGATCGATTTGCTTGGGTGAGCAAGTTGTTGAAGGCATCTAAATTGCCAGTGGGTTGCGTCTATGTGATGACCGCCACCAAACAAACTCGTCGCTACATACCATTGAAGCCTCGCTGGAATGCCACTAAGGTTCGAGTGCCGCCCTTGAAGCCAACAATTAAAGAGATGAATAAATGAAAGAAGTAACACTCTATACCGATGGTGCCTGTAAGGGGAATCCCGGCATCGGCGGTTGGGGCGCATGGTTGACCTTTGGTCAACATGAAAAGCGACTGTGTGGTGGTGAGCACGACACCACAAATAATCGAATGGAATTACTGGGTGCTATAGAGGGCTTGAGAGCCCTGAAAGAAAAATGCACTGTAGAGCTCTACACGGACTCATCCTACGTGCAAAAAGGCATCACTGAGTGGTTGGTGGGTTGGAAGCGTAAAGGTTGGAAAACCGCGTCGAAACAGCCTGTAAAAAACCAAGATCTATGGCAGGCCCTAGACGAAATGTGTCAATTTCACGATGTTCGTTGGCACTGGGTTAAGGGGCATGCGGGCATTGAAGGTAATGAAATTGCGGATCAATTGGCAAACCAAGGCATTGAAGAATTGAGGGCTCGTTCGTGAGACAAGTGGTACTGGATACAGAAACAACAGGTATCGACCCCAGACAAGGTCACCGCATCATCGAAATAGGGTGTGTTGAGGTGGTAGGGCGTAAGCTCACTAATCGACACTTCCATGTCTACATCAAACCTGACCGTGAAGTGGAAGAAGAAGCTTTCAATGTCCACGGTATCAGTAATGAGTTTTTGGCGGACAAACCAAAATTTGAAGAAGTAGCACAAGAGTTTTTGGAATTCATTAAAGGTGCTGAGTTAATCATCCATAACGCGCCATTTGACGTGGGCTTTATTGATCACGAATTCTCTATGTTAGGCAACTTCCCTAAGGTAGCAGATGTTTGCAAGGTCTTTGATAGCTTGGTGTATGCTCGTAAAAAGCACCCAGGGCAAAAGAACAGCTTGGATGCCTTGTGTAAGCGATATGGCATAGACAACTCTCACCGAGAGCTTCACGGAGCCCTATTGGACTCTGAGATCCTGGCAGACGTTTACCTACTGATGACGGGTGGACAGATCAGTATGGGAGGCTTAGGCAGCGATGGCAGTGGTGATGGGGAAGATGAAACCTTAGCGATTCGTCGTTTGTCAGCGGATCGTCCAAGACTGCCTGTGATTAAGGCGTCAGAGGATGAGCTATCACAGCATGAAGCACGGTTAGATATTATTGATAAAAAGTCTGGTCTATCCCTGTGGCGAAAGCTAGAAAACCCGGAACTAGCTGCTTCGGAAAATTAATATCACCTACCATTTAAACGTCAAAAAGCCTGCAAATGCAGGCTTTTTTGTGGCCGTAATTGAGTGATATTAAGTTAAGAATACCACTGCGATGCCCCCTACGGTTGTTAAGACAATAGTGTAAGGCAACGCCATCCAAACCATCTTGCCATAGGACAAACGCAGTAGTGGCGCTATGGCTGAAGTGAGTAAGAATAGGAATGCCGCCTGTCCATTTGGTGTGGCAACACTCGGCAAGTTCGTCCCTGTGTTTACGGCTATAGCAAGCAAATTAAAATGTTCGCGCGTAATCACGCCACTGTCTAAAGCGGCTTTAATTTCAGAGATGTACACGGTGGCGACAAATACGTTGTCACTGATGGCAGACAATACACCATTGGCCAAGAAAAACATGATGGGCTGAATGCTCGTGGGCAAATGCAGCACAGCATCAATAAATGGCTGAAATAAATGCTGCTCATGGATCACAGAGACGATACTGAAAAACACTACTAATAAGGCAGTGAAGGGCAGGGCTTCTTCAAAGGCATGGCCAATACGATGCTCTTCGGTAATACCATTCATGGAGGTGAGTAGTACGATAATCATCAATCCAACTAAGCCGACTTCGGCTACGTGGAAAGCCAGTGATAGCACTAGGATGACAGCCACCAGCCCTTGAACAATTAATTGAGCCTTGTGTTTATTAGTGCTCTTTTTGGATTCTTCGTCTGCATAGTTTTTAAGAATATTGCGAACGTTGTCAGGCAGTTTTTCACCGTAGTCAAACAGCTTGAATTTTTCTAGCACTATGACAGTAAGCAATCCCATGGCAAAGACTGGCATGGAAACTGGCGCCATACGTAAGAAGAATTCAATGAAGTCCCACCCCGCTACATGGGCGATTAATAGATTTTGAGGTTCGCCTACCAAGGTACATACGCCACCTAATGCCGTACCTACGGCACCATGCATGAGTAAACTACGCAGAAATGCGCGAAACTGTGCCAAATCCTTTTGGTTAACGGGCAAAATGGAATCGTCACCGCTGTGGTCATGGGAGCTGCTGTTTGATTGGTCGGAAGCGACCTTGTGGTACACAGAGTAGAATCCCACACTGACACTGATTAGAACGGCTGTTACGGTTAATGCGTCCAAAAAGGCTGACAGTAAAGCTGCCGCAAAGCTGAATACCAAGGAAATCAGAGTCTTGGAGCGGATGCGAATGAGTAGTCGGTTGAAGATAAACAGCAACATGTCTTTCATAAAGTAGATGCCGGCTACCATGAACATTAGCAGCAGTATGACTTCTATATTAGCTTCCACCTCGTGATACACACCATTGCTTGTGGTCAGGCCTAGGAGTACTGCTTCAATAGCCAATAGGCCGCCTGGTTGTAACGGATAGCATTTAAGTGCCATGGCCAAGGTGAAAATAAACTCAACAATCAATAGCCAGCCAGTGACAAAAGGCCCTAAAGACATCAGGATAATGGGGTTTAGGATAAGAAACGCAATGATGGTTTGTTTATACCAAAGGGGAGATGCGCCGAGAAAATTGTTCCCAAAGGCTTGGGACAATGTTGCCTTCATTTATGTCGCTCCTTTTGCTGACTATTTTTAGAATGCGCAAATAGTAAGCAAATGGTCGTTTTTGTTCTACCGATAATTTGCGCATTAATGATAAAGCATTGTGATTTCGAGCAATGTCCTTATAAATAACCTCAAAATACATCTCGAGCTTAATGTGACCTTAGGAGTACATGTTGGAATTTTTAGCAGATTATGCGGGTTTTCTGATCCGCTTACTGAGTATCGCACTGATTGTGTTATTGATCGTTGCAGTGGTAGCAGGAAATAAAGGCAAGCAGCGCAAAGGTAATCTTTCAGTAGTGAAACTCAACGAAGGCTACAAGGCTATGAAAGAGGAGCTACGTAAGCAGCTTCACGACAAGAAGGCGCTAAAGAAAGAGCAGAAGGCTCTCAAAAAAGAGCAGAAAGCGAAAGCGAAAGAGAAAAGCAAGGAGACGTCTGAAGCACCAGCAAAGCGAGTTTATGTATTGGATTTTGATGGAGACATCAAAGCGTCTGCTGTGAGTTCTTTGCGTGAAGAGGTGAGTGCTATTTTGAGTGTTGCCACCCAGCAAGACGAAGTGGTTGTGCGACTTGAAAGTCCTGGTGGTGTCGTTCACGGCTATGGTTTGGCAGCGTCTCAGTTGCAGCGTATTCGAGATAAGGGTATTCCTTTGACCGTTACAGTAGATAAAGTCGCAGCCAGTGGCGGATACATGATGGCCTGTGTGGCGGATAAAATCGTCGCGGCTCCGTTTGCGATTTTGGGCTCCATTGGTGTGGTGGCACAGGTGCCGAACATCCACCGTTTGCTGGATAAAAGCAATATTGACGTAGAGCTGCATACGGCAGGGAAGTACAAGCGTACTCTGACCATGTTAGGTGAGAATACCGACGAAGGTCGTGAGAAGTTTAAACAGGATTTGGAAGATACCCATGAGTTGTTTAAGCGTTTTGTATCGGGTAACCGTCCGGTCTTAGAAATGGATTCTATTGCAACAGGTGAAACCTGGTATGGCTCAGAAGCGTTGGAAAACCATCTTGCGGATGAGGTGATGACAAGTGATGCTTACCTTGAACAATTCTATGCTGACACGGATGTGTTGCATGTGTCTTATCGTGAGCCTAAGCCCTTAACAGAACGTTTTGGGATGAGTGTATTGTCTGCTGTAGAAACCAAGGCGATAGGCTGGTTGACGAAGATTCTCAATACCAAAGGTTATTAAGCCTCTAAGCTTGATGACTAATCATAAAAAATCCCCGGCATGCCGGGGATTTTTTATTGCCACCTAAGGTTAATTTGGTGTGTCCATGAACTGCTCCATTGAAACCCGCTCCATAGCGTCTTCTAGCTCCAATGGCTCAAAGTAAATCAGAGTGCCAATGGTTGGGTGATCAATGTAATTAAGTTTTTTGCTAGGCGTTTTGTTTAAGAAGTTGAGCTTCAATACCATGGCAGGTTCTATGTGTTTTTGAACCATGGTTTCTGGAGCTTGAGTTTGTTCTAGGGTGACCCGTGGACCGTCTGTGGTGATTGCTGGTTGATTTTCCTTTGTTTTTACAGTGGTGAACGTATCAAACAAGTAGTGCTCATAGGATAAATCGCTTTCAAGGTAGCGGTTAAGCGTGAAATCCACATGAGCAACGAACTCGGCATAACCATCAATCACGGTTTCACTATGAAACTCTCTTGATAATGTAGCGCCTGTTTCTGGGAAAATTAAGGTCCAACGCTCGTTGCTTAGAAGTTGTGTGCGACGCTTGAAAGTGTTTAAAAACTCATCGAATGGCGCCTTGAGTGGCTCAATATCTGCGGCAAAACTTGTTTCTGTGCTCGCTGTGTTGGTTTCTTGCCCTGATTCGAATACAGGTATCCCTGCTAGGCTCAGCACGTTTTCGTAATCGATGCGCTCAGAGCTCATGTTCTCCGGCCAAAGAAATGTCATGACATAGGCTTCGTAAGCACGAGCTTTATCCGGATCGATGGAATCTAAATCGACAGCATTAGCGGGTAAAGAGAGGCTGCCTAGCAGCAGTCCTGCTGCTAAATATGAAAAGGCTTTCAATGTAATTGTTCCAATGTTTTGAGTGTTTGGGTGAATCGTTCATCTGCATTTGGCATGTTAACAATAAAACGCAGTGTATCCGAGCCAGATAATTTAAAACGATCAGGTTTTGTTTGAATGAGTGTGATCAGCTTCATAGGGTCCACTGGCGTGTTGGACTTGAAGAAAATTTTGCCTTCATTCTGATTGGCTTCGATCTTATTGATACCAAGTTGTTCCGCTTTAAATTTCAAAGCAGTTTGACGGAATAAGTTTTTGGTAGCGTCAGGCAATAGGCCAAAGCGGTCAATCATCTCCACTTGAAGTTCTTTTAATTCGCTATCATTGGCAGCACTTGCTATGCGCTTATAGAGGATCAAACGTGTGTGAACATCCCCCAAATAGTCCTCAGGTATTAAAGCCGGGACTCGCAGGTTGATCTCAGTTTGAGCTGGTGAGGAGATGTCTACATCAGGGGATTCCCCATTTTTAAGGGATTTAACAGCCCGATCTAGCATATCCATAAACAAAGAGAAGCCTACGTGCTCGATGTGACCACTTTGGCCTTCTCCTAATAGCTCACCCGTACCGCGAATTTCTAAGTCGTGGGTGGCAAGGGTGAAGCCTGCACCAAGAGTGTCTGCCATGGAAATAGCATCCAGTCGTTTTTCTGCGTCCGGGGTAATCTTACGATCATCTGGGGTTAGCAAGTAGGCGTAAGCTTGATGGTGTGAACGTCCCACACGACCCCGCAATTGGTGTAATTGCGCCAGGCCAAACTTATCGGCCCGTTCAATAATGATGGTGTTGGCGTTAGGGACGTCTATCCCCGTTTCTATAATGGTTGAACACACTAGGACATTGGCGCGTTTATGATAGAAGTCTGACATGACTTGCTCTAGCTCGCGCTCACGCATTTGCCCGTGGCCAACGATTACGCGGGCTTCCGGTACCAATTCTTTAAGGGATTCAGCGGTTTTGTCGATGGTCTGAACTTCGTTATGAAGAAAGTATACCTGGCCACCACGATACAGCTCTCGCAAAATGGCTTCCCGAATCTGATGGCTGTCACGTTTTTTAATAAAGGTCTTAACTGACAGGCGTTTTGCCGGAGGTGTGGCAATGATCGATAGATCTCGAATGCCGCTCAGTGACATATTTAATGTCCGTGGAATCGGCGTTGCGGTCAATGTCAGTATGTCCACCTCGGCACGCAGTGCTTTAAATTGATCTTTTTGTTTCACACCAAAACGGTGTTCTTCATCAATGATCACCAAACCAAGATTGGCGAAATTGATGTCCCCTTGGATCAGTTTGTGGGTGCCGACGACAATGTCTGCTTTGCCTTCCTCGATGCGTTGTACGGCAGCGGTGGTCTGTTTTCCTGAGCGGAAGCGAGAAAGTAACTCCACTTGAACTGGCCAATCCGCAAAACGATCACAGAAGTTATCATAATGCTGCTGGGCGAGTAGGGTAGTTGGGACAAGTACCGCCACCTGTTTTCCCCCTTGTACGGCTAAGAAGGCCGCGCGCATGGCCACTTCAGTTTTACCAAACCCCACATCACCACAGACCAATCTGTCCATGGCCTTTGGCGCTGACATATCACGAACAACTGCATCAATGGCCAGTTGTTGATCTGGTGTTTCTTCAAATGGAAAGCCCGCGGAGAACTGTCGGTAAGCTTCGTCTGGTTTGTCGAAAGCGTGGCCTGATTTGGATTCCCGCTTAGCGTAGATCTCTAGTAGCTCAGCCGCCGTGTCCCGTGCCTTTTCGGCAGCCCGTTGTTTCGCAACGCTCCACTTTTCAGTGCCAAGTTTGTGTAGCGGTGCGTGTTCCTCGTCTGACCCAGCGTAGCGTGAGATAAGCTGTAGTGAGGAGACCGGCACATAAAGCTTGGCGTCGTTGGCATACCCTAAGGTCAGTAGCTCGGTTTCTTGGCCATCGATAGAGAGATTGGTCAATCCTAAATAGCGTCCTACCCCGTGGTCTATATGTACCACTGGAGCGCCGACTCTAAGCTCTGTCAGGTTGCGGATGATGGCGTCTTCATCGATGCTGGAGGCCTTGCGGCGACGGCTCTGGGTGACTCGTTCACCTAATAGATCACTTTCGGCAATCAAGGCCAGATTACTGTCGTCTACAAAGCCATTGGAAAGCATGCCGTCTGTGATGGCGAGACTGGGTTGTTCGGTTAAAAACTGAGACCAGCTTTCTAATACTTTGGGCTTGATCTTCGCGCTTGATAAGAGATCCAGTAATGCCTCTCGGCGGCCTGCGGACTCAGCCACGATTAGGGTGGGTATGTTGGCTTGATTTAAGAAGTCACTCAGCTTATCGAAAGCGGCTGATCCTTGTTGTTCCGCAGCCAGTGGTGGTAAGGCTAGATGACTTGCGTCCCCTGGGATGTCATTAAACTGAATGCCTGGGTGTTGTTTTAAATGTCCGAAAAATTCGTCTTCACTTAGGCAAAGCTCCTCTGGCTTGAGTATGGGTTTTTGAATGTCATAGGCCAGAGATTCATGACGGGTTTTATAATCAAGCAGCGTGGCGCCCACGTAGGCATTAATTTGCTCGTTGCGGAGAATCAGGGTTTGATCCGTTAGATAGTCAAACAGGGTGGCGGTGTGTTCAAAAAATAACGGAAGGTAATACTCGATACCCCCTGGAATAATGCCTTCTGTGACGTCTTGGTAGATAGGGCTGCTTAGTGGATCAATATCAAAGCGCTCTCTAAATCGCTTACGGAAATGAGTGATGCCATTTTTAGTGGTTGAGATCTCCCGTGCAGGGAGGATTTTGATCTGATTGACCTTTTCTATGGTGCGCTGGCTGTCCACATCAAACCAACGAATGGATTCCACCTCATTATCAAACCACTCTACCCGAATAGGGTTCTCAACACCCATAGGGAAAATATCCATGATGGCGCCACGTACGGCGAATTCACCATGTGTGTTGACGGTTTCGACGTTTAAATAGCCTCCATTCGTAAGGCGGTCTATTAAGGTTTTTTGTTCTAGGATTTGATCAACGGTCAAATCGAAACGTTGGGCATCGATGTGCTCTAAAGGGCAGATGCGCGTTAGGGCTGAAGCTGTGGTGGTAAGAATGATGCCAGACTTGAGATCACGGATTTTCGCTAAGGTATCGAGGCGGTCCGAGATGATGTCTTGATGAGGAGAAAAACTGTCATAAGGGAGAGTTTCCCAATCTGAGAAACGCAAAACAGGTAAGTCTTGATGGTTAAAAAACCTCAGATTCTCTTCAAGAGTGATTAGCTCAGTGGCGCTAGCAGCCATGTATAACATAGGGCGCTGATGTTGACCTGCCATGTCCATGATGAGCTTGGCCTTGTGACTAAGATTAAGGCTCTCTAGATGGTTCTTAAATCCGGCAGAAAAGTTAAGTCGGTCAGTAGATGTTGTCATTGTCGAGGTTAAATCAGTGTTTGTGTTTAGCAAGTCTAAAGGAAACCGAATCGGCGAAGCGTAGAGCGTGAGGTTTATCTACTTCCACTTGAGCGAAGGTCACAGGCCCAGGAGCCAAACAAATCTCTAATAGTTCAGATGTTAGTCGTTCAAGAAGTAAGAAACGATTGCTTTCAACGTGCTTTATTAAATCTTTGCAGATGGTTTTGTAGTTAACGGCATCTAATACTTCGTCGGTAAGGCAAGCTTGCTCAGCAGGGTACTCAATCAGTGCATTAATAACGACATCTTGCTTGTTGGCTTTTTCATCGTCGTTGAAGCCAATGTAGGTGCGAAGACGAAGGTCTTTGATTTGGATTTGAGCAACGTCATTAGGCATGTCTAGATTCCTTATCATTTCGATAGGCTCAGGTGAGCATTATTGTGTCGTGTAACCAAGATTGAGGCAACTTATAGCGCTATTAGTACGGAAAAATGCGTGAAACGGATGAAAGAGATAAAAATAATGTAGAAAAATTACGCGTATTTTAGCGGAGGGTTAGGCGATAAACCCCGTTTATACTTGTTATTTTGTTACTTTTGTACATTCTTCCCTAGTAAAGGAAGCGTCCGCTAGTAGTCAACGTTGCCAATGATCACTATAATACTCCGGTTTTTTGGTGAAGTGAGATTGCGCTATAAAGTTGCCTGATAACGGCAACTTTGAGTTGGAGTGCTTTCCCGGAGGGGATCTGACTCAAGCGTAAGTACGCTTTGGTGTTCAATTATATTGTTGGGCAGAACATATGTATAAAATTACGAAAGGCCTAGATCTACCGATTAGCGGTGCACCTAATCAAGTTATTGATAGTGCTCCAGCCGCGAAGTCGGTAGCGGTCATCGGCCCTGATTACCATGGTATGAAACCTACCATGATGGTCGTGGAAGGTGATAAGGTCAAAAAAGGGCAGGTTATCTTTACGGATAAAAAGACGGAAGGAGTAAAGTACACCGCCCCAGCCTCAGGTACGATCTCTGCGATTAATCGTGGTGAGCGTCGTATGCTGCAATCAGTCGTCATCGAAGTAGAAGGCGACGAAGCAGTAGAATTCGCAAAATACGCTGGCTCTGAGTTGAAATCACTTGAGCGCGATAAGGTTGTAGAAAACCTTGTTGAGTCCGGTCTTTGGACGGCTTTGCGTACACGCCCTTTTTCTAAGGTGCCTGAGTTAGAAGCTGTTCCGAGTGCCATCTTCGTGACGGCTATCGATACCAACCCTCTAGCAGCTGATCCAGCTGTGGTTTTGGCTGATAAAGCGGAAGCCTTCACAGACGGTTTAACTGTGCTGACGCGATTGACCGAAGGGAAAGTTTTCCTTTGTAAGGCGCCGGACAGCAAGATCCCAACAACTTCTGATGTGACAGTAGAAGAGTTTGCAGGTAAACACCCTGCGGGTTTGGCTGGTACACACATCCATTTCTTAAACCCTGTTAGCGATAAAAAGGCGGTTTGGTCTATTAACTACCAAGATGTGGTAGCAATCGGCGAACTGTTTGTAAAAGGTACCCTAGATGTTACTCGCGTGATTTCTCTAGCGGGTCCTCAGGTGACTAAGCCTCGTTTGTTGCGCACTGTTGTCGGTGCGGACCTAACTCAATTGGTCGCTGGTGAACTGGCGGAAGGCGATAACCGTATAATCTCTGGTTCTGTGCTTTCAGGTCGTAAGGCGACTGGTCCATACGCTTACCTTGGTCGTTACCATTCTCAAGTAGTTGTGCTTGCTGAGGGTCGCGAGCGTCAAATGATGCACTACTTACGTGCTGGTGTTGAAAAACACTCTGTGCTTAACGTGTTCATCTCTAAGTTGACGGGCAAATCCTCGTTCAACATGACGACAACGACAAACGGTAGTGATCGTACCATGCTTCCGCTTGGTCATTTTGAGCGTTTGATGCCGTTGGATATTCTTCCGACTCAATTACTGCGTGCATTAGTAGTAGGCGACACAGAGCAAGCGCAAAAATTGGGTGCTTTGGAACTTGATGAAGAAGATCTAGCGTTAATGACCTACGCTTGTTCAGGTAAGTTTGAGTACGGCCCGATTCTACGCGACTGTCTCACAACGATTGAGAAAGAGGGTTAATCCATGGGTCTTAGAAATATTCTAGATAAAATGGAGCCTGAGTTTCATTCAGGCGGCAAATATGAGAAGTGGTACGCGCTTTACGAAGCGGTAGATACTATCTTCTACCGTCCAAGTAGTGTAACGAAAGGCGGTTCTCACGTTCGTGACGCGGTAGATATGAAGCGTGTCATGATTCTTGTTTGGATGTGTACATTCCCGGCAATGTTCTTCGGTATGTACAACATCGGTTTCCAAGCAAACACAGCTATGGATGCAATGGGTATCGCTCCGGCTGATACTTGGCGTCAAGGCGTTATCGGTGCGCTTACCGGTTATGATGTCACCAGTATTTGGGACAACATGATTTATGGTGCCCTGTACTTCTTACCAGTTTACCTGACCATTTTCGTGGTGGGTGGTTTCTGGGAAGTGCTGTTCGCCGCAGTGCGTAAGCACGAAGTGAACGAAGGTTTCTTTGTAACCTCTATTCTGTTTGCTCTGTCTTTGCCGGCTACTATTCCTCTTTGGCAGGTTGCCCTAGGTGTCACCTTTGGTGTTGTTCTGGGTAAAGAAGTATTTGGTGGTACAGGTAAAAACTTCCTTAACCCAGCCCTTGCTGGCCGTGCATTCTTGTTCTTTGCTTACCCAGCTTCTATGTCTGGTGATGCGGTTTGGACTGCTGTTGACGGTTTCTCTGGTGCAACCATGCTTAGCCAAGTGGCTGCGGGTGGTACTGAAGCGATTTCGTCTTCGTGGTCAGATGCATTCTTTGGTCTAGTACAAGGTTCTATGGGTGAGACTTCAACCCTAGCAATCCTGATTGGTGGTGGTGCTTTGTTGGTGATGAAAATCGCTGCGTGGCGCATCGTTGCTGGTGTGATGCTGGGTATGGTTGCAACGTCTTTGCTGTTTAATGCTATTGGTTCTGATACCAATCCTATGTTTGCAACACCTTGGTACTGGCATCTAGTTATGGGTGGCTTTGCATTCGGTATGATGTACATGGCTACCGATCCAGTGTCTGCCTCTATGACAAACCGCGGTAAGTGGTTCTACGGTGCTTTGATTGGTGTGATGGTTGTCTTGATTCGTGTGGTTAACCCTGCATACCCTGAAGGTATGATGTTAGCAATTCTATTCGCTAACTTGTTTGCGCCGTTCATCGACCACTTCGTAGTGCAAGCAAACATTAAGCGGAGGATTGCTCGCAATGTCTAGTAATAACGATAGCATCCAAAAAACCATCATCGTAGCCCTAGCGCTGTGTTTGGTGTGTTCTGTATTCGTTGCGTCCGCTGCGGTGGGTCTAAAGCCGATTCAAAAGGCAAACAGTGACCTTGATCGTAAGCGTAACATTCTAGCGGCTGCTCAGATGCTGAATCCTGGTGATGACGTTGATGAAGTATTCGCAACGGTTGAAAAGCGTTTGGTAAACATCGAAGCTGGCCGTTTCGCTACTGACGAAGAGTTGGCTGAAGCAGGTGTTACTGTCGCGTCTTACGACCAGCAGTCTGCTGCGAAAGATCCGGCGTTATCTTCGTCTTTATCTGGTGATGAAGATCCAGCCAGTATCAAGCGCCGTGCGAAGTTCGCAACGGTTTATTTAGTGAAAGACGCTGACGCAAAAGCACGCATTATTGTTCCAGTTCATGGTTACGGACTTTGGTCGACCATGTACGGCTTTATGGCACTTGAGCAAGACTACTCGACAGTTGTAGGTTTTGGCTTCTACCAGCAAGGTGAAACACCTGGGCTAGGTGGTGAAGTGGATAACCCTAACTGGAAAGCGATTTGGGAAGGTAAAGAAGTTTACGATGAAGACGGTAATGCTGTAATTCATCTTGTAAAAGGCTCTGTTGATGGGAACAACCCACAAGCAGAACACCAAATTGATGGCCTTTCAGGTGCGACTTTAACAAGCCGTGGTGTGACAAACCTAGTTCAATACTGGTTGGGCAGCGAAGGGTTCGGTCCTTTCCTTGCAGAACTGCGTAGCGAAGGAGTGTAATCATGTCTGATGTGAAAAAGGTTCTCTTTGGACCGATTTTAGCTAATAACCCGATCGCACTTCAGATCCTAGGTATCTGTTCTGCGCTAGCGGTAACCAGTAGTTTGCAAGTAAGTTTGGTAATGTCTATGGCGGTAATCGCTGTAACCGCATTTTCCAACTTCTTTATTGCGATTATTCGTAACTACATCCCAAGCAGCATTCGTATCATCGTACAGATGATCATTATTGCCTCCTTGGTAATTGTGGTAGACCAGATTTTGAAAGCCTTTGCTTTTGAAATCAGTAAGCAGCTTTCTGTATTCGTAGGTCTGATCATTACTAACTGTATCGTTATGGGTCGTGCGGAAGCCTTCGCAATGAAAAACGGTCCTGCAATGTCGTTCTTAGACGGTATTGGTAACGGTCTTGGCTACAGTGCGATGCTGATTGTGGTGGCGTTCTTCCGTGAGTTGTTAGGTGCCGGTAAGTTGTTCGGCGTCACAATTTTCGAAACGGTTCAAAACGGTGGCTGGTACCAGCCAAACGGTTTGATGTTGCTTCCACCAAGTGCTTTCTTCGTAATCGGTCTTGTGATCTGGGCATTACGCGCCTACAAGAAAGAGCAGGTTGAAGAGCCAGAGTATAAAATCGTTGCTAACTCTCGTTCTCAGGAGGCACTCTAAATGGAACACTTTATTAGTCTATTTATTAAGGCTGTTTTCGTTGAAAACATGGCGCTTGCCTTCTTCCTAGGTATGTGTACTTTCTTGGCTTTGTCTAAGAAAGTAGAAACAGCCATTGGCCTTGGTATTGCCGTAGTTGTCGTACTGGCCGTAACGGTTCCAGTGAACAACTTGTTGTACCAAAACCTTCTAAAAGAAGGTGCATTGGATTGGGCTGGTCTACCAAATGTTGACCTGAGTTTCTTGGGGCTATTGAGCTACATCGGCGTTATCGCTGCATTGGTTCAGATTTTGGAAATGACGTTAGATAAATACATGCCAGCGCTATACAGTGCATTAGGTGTGTTCTTGCCTTTGATCACAGTAAACTGTGCCATCATGGGTGCGTCTTTGTTCATGGTAGAGCGTGACTACAATTTCAGTGAAAGTGTGGTTTACGGCGTAGGCGCTGGTGTCGGTTGGGCATTGGCAATCGCTGCGCTAGCTGGTATCCGTGAAAAGCTTAAATACTCAGATGTGCCAGCAGGTCTGCGTGGTTTGGGTATTACGTTCATCACCGTTGGTCTGATGAGCTTGGGCTTTATGTCATTTTCTGGTGTGCAGCTTTAATCGCTGCACAGTTGGGACAACCAAGAAGAAGGTTTAACTAACATGAACTTAGAAATCATTCTAGGTGTTGTGATGTTTACCGCCATCGTGCTGGCGCTAGTTGCGATCATTTTGTTCGCGCGCGCTCGCTTGGTGAGCAGCGGTGATGTGACAATACGTATTAATGGGGAAAAAGAAGTGACAGCACCAGCAGGTGGTAAGTTACTTCAAACCCTAGCTAACAGTGGTATTTTCTTATCGTCAGCTTGTGGTGGCGGTGGTACCTGTGCCCAGTGTAAGTGTAAGGTGCTAAGCGGTGGCGGCTCTATGTTGTCTACTGAGCAATCACACTTCACCCGTCGTGATGAGAAAGAAGGTTACCGTCTATCCTGTCAGGTTTCTGTTAAGCAGGATATGGACGTTGAAGTTCCTGAAGAAGTGTTCGGTGTAAAAGCTTGGGATTGTACTGTTGAGTCCAACCCTAACGTTGCTACCTTCATCAAAGAGTTAACGCTTCGCCTGCCTGAAGGTGAAAACGTTGATTTCCGTGCTGGTGGTTATGTTCAGCTTGAAGCGCCAGCACATACTGTGAACTACAAAGACTTTGATATCCAAGAAGAGTACCGTGGTGACTGGGATCACTTTAACCTTTGGAAATTTGTTTCTAAGGTTGATGAAACCATTATCCGTGCCTACTCAATGGCGAACTACCCAGAAGAGAAGGGCGTTGTTAAATTCAACATCCGTATCGCTTCACCGCCACCAGGTAAGGATGATGTGCCACCAGGTCAGATGTCTTCTTATGTGTTTAGCCTTAAACCAGGCGACACAATTAAAGTATATGGTCCATTCGGTGAGTTCTTTGCCAAAGACACAGATGCAGAAATGGTCTTCATCGGTGGTGGTGCCGGTATGGCGCCAATGCGCTCTCATATCTTCGACCAGCTTAAGCGTTTGAATTCTAAGCGTAAGATTTCGTTCTGGTACGGTGCTCGTAGTTTGCGCGAAGCCTTCTACACAGAAGAGTACGATATGCTTCAAGAAGAGAACGAGAACTTCGTTTGGCATTTGGCTCTGTCTGATCCGCAACCAGAAGATAACTGGGAAGGTAAGACTGGCTTTATTCATAATGTGCTGTATGAAAACTACTTGAAAGATCACCCAGCACCTGAAGATTGTGAGTTCTACATGTGTGGACCTCCAATGATGAATGCCTCAGTAATTAAAATGCTGGAAGACCTAGGTGTCGAGAAAGAGAATATTCTTCTTGATGACTTTGGTGGTTAGCATTGACTGAAGTAAAGACCCACCTCGGTGGGTCTTTGTTTTTTCTTCCTCTGAGTGTTTGTTGATTTATGCGAAACAAATTTTTACTGGTTCTAGTGGCTGTTGTCCTAGCGACTATTCTTTATAAAGCGGTATCCTTCACTCCTGAGCTTACGAGCTTTTCTGGCCCTACTATGGGGACAACCTATACCGTTAAATATGTCACAGCGGCTGATGTAGCAAGTCGTGAAGAATTAAAATCAGATGTGGATGAAATCTTAGTTCGAGTGAACAAGCTAATGTCCACATACGATCCAAATTCAGAGCTTTCCCTTTTTAATAAACTGCCTGCGCAATCAACAGAAGAAGTCTCGAAGGACTTGGCGTATGTAGTAGACGAAGCTTTGAAGATCAGTCGTATTACGAATGGTAAATACGATGTGACCGTCGGTCCTCTAGTTAACCTATGGGGCTTTGGGCCAGGTAAGCACAGAGATACTGTGCCAAGCGACGAGGAAATTGCTCAAGCACAATCACGTGTAGGCTATTCTCACTTG
This sequence comes from Marinomonas vaga, assembly GCF_055388305.1. NCBI lineage: Bacteria > Pseudomonadati > Pseudomonadota > Gammaproteobacteria > Oceanospirillales > Oceanospirillaceae > Marinomonas > Marinomonas vaga. The sequence continues at coordinate 3,535,569 of NZ_AP043903.1, read as the reverse complement.
CGTTTGGAAGGTCAAGAATTATCGAAATCCGCTGAAGTGTATGTGGACCTCTCGTCTATCGCTAAAGGCTTTGGTGTCGATGAAGTTGCTCGAATACTGAAAGAAAATGGTGTGAACAATTTCCTAGTTGAAGTGGGTGGCGAAATTCGTGCTTCCGGCACAAAATTAGGCGATGAACCTTGGCAGATTGGGGTTGAGAGCCCTGCTGGAGGCCACAACATTGCACAACGAGTAATAGAAGCGGACAATGTAGCTATTGCTACATCTGGAGATTACCGCAACTATTTTGAAAAAAATGGTGTGCGCTATTCCCACACAATCGATCCAACAACGGGTAAACCTATTACTCACAGATTGGTTTCTGTCACGGTGGTAGATGCGAACACTACTAGGGCTGATGGCCTAGCAACGGCCATCACAGTGTTGGGGCCAGAGGCTGGTCTGGAATTCGCCGAGCAGCATGACATCGCCGCGTATATGTTGGTGAAAGAAGATTTTGGTTTTACTGAGCAGTATTCCGCTGCATTTGCGCCGTATATCCAAGAATAGACGGCAAGAGAGGTAATTATGACGACAGTATTAATTGTATTTGCATGCATGGTCGCCGTGGTGACTGCCATGGCTGTTGGTGTCCTAATGGGACGTAAGCCGATTTCTGGCTCATGTGGTGGCATGAGTGCATTGGGCATGGAAGTAGCCTGTGATATCTGTGGTGGCGACAAAGGGAAGTGCGAAAAAGAAACTAAAAAAGTTCGAGCTCAGGTCTCTACGGATGACCAATTTTACGACGCAACTAAATAAACGAGGTTAATGATCATATGACGACTAGGCATTATGATGTCGTGGTGCTAGGTACTGGCCCTGCAGGAGAAGGTGCTGCGATGAACGCAGCGAAAGCCGGTAAAAAAGTTGCGGTAATCGAAGCAAGTCCAAGAGTGGGGGGGAGTTGTACCCACCTAGGGACAATCCCTTCTAAAGCATTGCGTCATGCGGTTAAAGAAATCATCGCCTTTAACACCAATCCTATGTTCCGTGATATTGGTGAGCCTCGTTGGTTTTCTTTTCCTAAAGTTCTGGATCGTGCAAACCGAGTCATCGATAAGCAAGTTCTGGGTCGTACGGAGTATTACGCTCGCAACCGTATTGATGTGTATTTTGGTCTCGGTAAGTTTAAGGATGCGAATACCATTGAGGTAAATACCTACGAGAAAGGTCCAGAAGAGTTGGTGGCTGATAAGGTCGTGATTGCAACGGGCTCTCGTCCTTACCGTCCTGCAAACATTGATTTTACCCATCCTCGTATTTACTGTTCTGACAGCATTCTATCCTTAAGTCATACGCCTCGCTCTTTGATCATTTATGGTGCAGGTGTTATCGGTTGTGAGTATGCGTCTATCTTCTGTGGCTTGGGTGTGCGTGTTGAATTGATCAACCCTGGTAAGAAATTGCTAAGCTTCCTGGATGATGAGATCACTGATGCGTTAAGTTATCACCTTCGTGATGGCGGTATCTTGATTCGTCATAATGAGACTTTTGACTCAGTAGAAACCAATGACCGTGGTGTTGTCATGCACACAACTTCTGGTAAAAAGCTTCGTGCTGATGCGTTGTTGTTCTGTAATGGGCGCTCTGGTAACACAGATGGGTTGGGGCTGGAAAATATCGGGCTAGAAACCAACTCTCGTGGTCAGTTGGCTGTAAATGACACCTACCAAACTGCAGTTGAAAACGTTTACGCAGCAGGTGATGTGATTGGTTGGCCAAGCTTGGCAAGTGCTGCATACGACCAAGGTCGTTCTGTGGCGGCTAATATGTTGGGCTTGGAAGGTGGTCATTTTATTTCAGAAGTACCAACGGGGATTTATACCATTCCAGAAATCTCATCTGTCGGTAAAACCGAGGCTGAGTTGACCTCTGAAAAAGTGCCTTATGAAGTAGGTCGTGCCTTCTTCAAAAACACGGCACGTGCCCAAATTACTGGGGAAGCGGTCGGTATGCTTAAGATTTTGTTCCATCGTGAGACCCTTGAGATTCTAGGGATCCATTGTTTTGGTGACCAAGCATCAGAGATTGTCCACATCGGACAAGCGATTATGAAGCAGCCAGGTGAGTTGAATACATTGAAGTATTTCTTGAATACAACATTCAACTATCCAACCATGGCAGAAGCCTACCGTGTCGCCGCATTAAACGGTTTTAACCGAGTGTTCTAATGGGTTTTAGATCTAAAAAAGCGCCTCTAGGGCGCTTTTTTTGTGGCTGGTTAACTGTAAGGAAGTTAACTGCTATTTGCCTTTTACTGCATATATGGCTTGTAGGTTTCTGAAATAACCTTGGTAGTCCATGCCATAACCAAAGATAAAGCGATCCTCAACGTCGAGGCCGTTATAGTCGGGACGCATTTCTACTTTTCTATCGTGCAGTTTATTGACTACGGTAGCCGAATAGACATTTTTGGCACCACTTTCTTCGAACCATTTAACAATGGCTTCTAGGGTGTGGCCCTGATCAAAGATGTCATCAACGATGAGAACTTCACGATCTTCAAACTGGGACTGGGGAAACTTGGTCCATTTTAAAGCGCTGCCAGTCGTTTCCATGCCATAGCGGCTGGCATGGACATAGTCCAGCTCAAGGGGGAACTGAAGGCGCTGAAGTAGGGCTGCGGTTGGCAATAAGCCGCCGTTCATAACGCAAATAACAACAGGGAGCTTGTCTGAAAGATCCTCGGTTATTTGTGCTGCCATCTTGTCAAGGGCGTCATTTAGCTCTGCTTCAGAAATTAAGCAGTCTGCGTCTTCCAGTATGGCGTTAAGTTCGTCGATATTATGCATATTTATTCAGGAATTTATTATGGAAAGTTTGACCGATCATTCTAACTCATCCGTCTTGGGTTGGCGATTTAATTTGTGGAGCGTTGCGTTCAGGCTCACAGACAATAATATGATCAGCCAACTGAACTGCAACCAGATTAAGAAAATCGGCAACGCAGCAAAAGTACCGTACACAACTTGGTAATTGGCAAAGAATTGCGCGAAATTACCAAACAGGGTATTCAAAATTGAGATGCCGATTGCGCCAACGACTGCTGATGCGCAGGTTAGTTTAAGCTGTACTTCTGCATTAGGGGTTAGAAAGTTGATGGTAAACAGCAGTAAGAAGTAAATAACATAGCTACCTAAATCGAAGGCTTTAGATAATAGATTTGGGAGCTCAATTCCCTTAAGTTCATAGGACAATATGGTGCCGTATAGGCTCATGGAAACTGCCAGTAAAATAGGACCTAAAGTTAAAATTGCCCAATAGGTTAAAAGACGCTCACGAATTTTACGCTTACGTTTAATGCGCCAGATGGCCTGAACGGACCCTTCGAAGCTATTAAGTAATAAGAGCGCCGTGAATATTAATGTCACTATGCCGGCTGCAGGAAGGTTTTTGGCTTGTTCAGAAAATTCAACCAAATAGGGGATGACGGTATCGCTGCTTCCGGGGGCGAGGTGCTGTTCTACAAAGCCAACGAATGCATCTTGCATGTCACCCATGGCTGGGGTTAAACGCAAAATACCAAACACAATAGTAATAATGGGCACGGCAGCCAGTAATGAGGCAAGGGTTAAATGGGCAGCCCGAAGGCTGACAGATTGGCGCAGTGCTCTTAACCAAACAATCCGAATGAGATGGTACAGCTGTAAGGTTGCTTTTTTGGCGTTTTTGACCTGCATTGTCATCTCCATCGAGGGGGGAATTCTATTCTATATAAGAAGACTCTAGGGGGCTATTGTGTAAGAAAAAAGGCGAACGCACACAAATAGTGCAAGTTGAAAAAAAGTGTTCCATTTTGGTTGCGTAGGCTCGGGGGGTGGGCTATTATTCGTCTTGTTCCTTTTGTGATATTTGTACTGTGAATGACTAAGTGATTGCTTAGACCCATTCTCGGTTCCTTGGTGACGATAAGTCATACAATATCTTTTAGCCCAGCTTTGCTGGGCTTTTTTATGCCTATCAGTTGACGATTGTTATTCGTTCCCTATAATAGCGCGTCACTATTTGTGATGTAGTCATTGCGCCTGTAGCTCAGTTGGATAGAGCATCCCCCTTCTAAGGGGATGGTCGGGGGTTCGAATCCCTCCAGGCGTGCCAATTACATTACAGTAAACAATTTTTTGGTCTTGTTGACTGAGCTTTAAAGTAAGTCGTGAATGTTCGCGGCGGCGTCAACAAATAAAGCACGTTCCCAAGAGGAAGTTTTATGCAAGTTTCTGTAGAGACAACGTCTCCAATCGAACGCGTTCTTACTATTAGCGTTCCTGCTGCACGTATTGATGAAAAAGTTAGCTCTGAAGTAGCTAAAACTGCGAAAACAGTTCGCATTGATGGTTTCCGTAAAGGCAAGGTGCCTGTAAGCGTTGTTAAAAAACGTTTTGGTCAGAGCATCCGTTTGGAAGCTGTTGAGCAAATTATGCGTGACGCTTACGTAGAAGCGATCCAGGCTGAGTCCATCCAGCCAGCGGGCATGCCTTCAATTGAACCTAAAAACATCGCTGAGGGCGCTGATCTAGAGTTCACTGCTAAGGTAGAAGTTTACCCAACAATCGAACTTGCAGATGCTTCTAAAATTGAAGTTCAGCGTGTTGTTTCTGAAGTAACAGAAGCAGACGTAGACACTATGCTAGAAACTTTGCGTAAGCAAAATGCTGAGTGGACTGCTGTTGATCGTGAAGCGAAAGATGGCGATCAAGTTACTATCGACTTCGAAGGCTTCCTAGGTGATGAAGCGTTTGATGGGGGTGCAGCACAAGGTCACAAGCTTGTAATCGGTTCTAACACTATGATTCCAGGTTTTGAGTCTGGTGTTGAGGGTATCAAAGCAGGTGAAGAGCGTACTATCTCTGTTACCTTCCCTGAAGAATACCAAGCTGAGCATCTAGCGGGTAAAGAAGCGACTTTCAAAATCACTGCACACGAAGTGGCTGAGCAAGTATTGCCTGAATTAAACGACGAGTTCGCAGGCAAGTTTGGTATGGAAGACGCGACAGTTGCGGGTCTTCGTGCAGAAGTTCAAAAGAACATGGAACGCGAACTGAACCAAGCGATCAAAGCTAAGTTGAAAAACTCTTTGTTCGATCAGTTGGCTGCATTGAACCCAGTTGAAGTGCCTTCTGCTTTGGTTGATCAAGAAGTTGATGGTCTTCGTAAGCAAGCAGCGCAGCAATTCGGTGGTGCTCAAGGTTTTGATGCGTCTCAATTGCCTGCTGAGTTATTCACTGAAGAAGCCACTAAGCGTGCTAAACTAGGTCTTTTGATCTCTGAAGTGATCCAAACGAACGAATTGAAAGTAGAAGATGATCGTGTACGTGCTTTCTTGGAAGAAATGGCGCAAGCTTACCAAGAGCCACAACAGGTTGTTGATTTCTACCTAAACAACAAAGAGCAGCTAGCTCAAGTTCAATCCGCTGTACTTGAAGAGCAAGTTGTTGATAAACTGCTAGAAAGCGCGAAAATCACTGAAGTAACGCTAGGTTACGAAGATGCTATCAAGCCAGAAGCTCCCGCTGCAGAAGCAGAAGAGACTGAAGAAGCGTAAGCTCAGCTTATAATTCTCACAGGCCGGTATAGCGCACGTTATACCGGCCTTTTTGTTTTAAGGAATAGGATATGAATTTAACGACCCCTACAACTGGCCCCGTTGCAATTACCAGTAATGGCCTAGTCCCTATGGTTATCGAACAAACGGCACGCGGTGAGCGTTCGTTTGATATTTACTCTCGTCTTTTAAAGGAGCGCGTTATCTTCCTAGTGGGTCAAGTGGAAGATCATATGGCGAACCTTGTTGTTGCTCAGCTCTTGTTTTTGGAGTCTGAGAACCCAGATAAAGATATTCACCTTTACATTAACTCTCCAGGTGGTTCAGTAACGGCAGGTATGTCTATTTATGACACTATGCAGTTTATCAAACCAGATGTGAGCACTATGTGTATTGGTCAAGCGGCTAGCATGGGCGCGTTGCTGTTAACGGCCGGTGCTGAAGGTAAACGCTACTGCCTACCTAACTCTCGTGTGATGATTCACCAACCGTTAGGGGGCTACCAAGGTCAGGCCTCTGATATTGAGATTCACACTCGTGAAATCTTGGGTATTAAGCACCGATTGAACGAGATTATTGCTCATCATTCAGGCCAGCCAATTGAGAAAGTTGCTCAAGATACGGACCGTGATAACTTTATGAGCCCAACATCGGCTAAAGAATATGGTCTAATTGACGACATATTAGAAAAACGCGAAGTATAAATTAAAGGGTGGACTTGAATGTCTGATGATAAATACAGCCGAGGTGACCACTCTGATCGGTTGCTGTACTGCTCTTTCTGTGGCAAGAGCCAAGACGAGGTCAAGAAGCTCATTGCTGGGCCTTCTGTCTACATCTGTAACGAGTGTGTTGACCTGTGCAATAACATTATTACTCAGGAATTGCTCCAAGGTGATGGGGAAACTGAGTCAAGCGATGAGTTGCCAACACCAGCAAAATTAGCAACCTCCTTGGATGATTACGTTATTGGTCAAGAGCGCGCTAAGAAGGTGCTCGCTGTGGCGGTGTATAACCACTACAAGCGTTTGCGCCATCAAGGTACGGCGAACCGTGAAGTGGAGCTGGGTAAGAGTAACATTCTACTTATTGGTCCAACGGGTAGTGGTAAGACACTGTTGGCACAGACGCTTGCGCGAGTTTTGGACGTACCATTTACGATTGCTGATGCGACGACTTTGACCGAAGCGGGTTACGTTGGTGAGGACGTTGAAAACATCATCCAGAAGTTACTGCAAAACTGTGACTACGACGTAGATAAAGCGCAACGTGGCATCGTATACATTGATGAGATCGATAAGATTTCTCGTAAGTCTGATAACCCTTCAATTACCCGTGACGTGTCCGGTGAAGGTGTTCAGCAGGCGTTACTTAAGTTGATCGAAGGTACCGTTGCTTCTGTTCCGCCTCAAGGTGGCCGTAAGCATCCTCAGCAAGAGTTTGTTCAGGTTGATACCTCTAACATCTTGTTTATTTGTGGCGGTGCGTTTGCAGGCTTAGAGCGTGTGATCAGTGATCGAACAGAGAAGAGCAGTATCGGGTTTAAAGCAACGGTTAAGAGCAAGGAAGAAAATCGTTCCTTCTCTGAGTCCATTCACCAGGTTGAGACAGAAGATTTGGTTAAATTTGGCCTGATTCCTGAGTTTGTGGGTCGTTTGCCTGTTGTGGCGACTTTATCTGAACTAGATGAAGAAGCTTTGATGACGATCTTGAGTCAGCCAAAGAATGCTTTGACTAAGCAATACCAGCATCTATTTGAGTTAGAAGGGGTAGAGCTAGAATTTACTGAAGACTCTCTACGTGAAGCAGCCCATCTTGCCCTAGAGCGTAAGACAGGGGCTCGTGGCTTGAGAAGTATTCTTGAATCCTCTCTATTAGAATGCATGTTCGAGCTGCCTAATCGTACAGATGTGGCTAAGGTCGTGATGGATGGTCCTTCAATCCGTGGTGACTCTGCACCGCTCATGGTGTTAGAAAAAGAGCTAAAAGACGGCTCAAACGGTTAACTTCTGCACACAATTTGCCCGCGTCCCCTTGGCGCGGGCAAATTTTTCTCACTTCTCCTGCTTTTCTTCGAATAACTGACTGCACACGCTTGCATTTTGGTGCCGTTGACCTTATCTCTAAATTAATAAGCAAAGTCACTCATCATCAGACCAACGATGATGTTCAGTTGGAAAATATTATGTCTGATTCAGTATTTTTACCTATGTTGCCGTTGCGGGATGTGGTTGTTTATCCCCATATGGTGTTGCCCTTGTTTGTCGGTCGTAAGAAATCGATTGCAGCCCTAGAAACCGCAATGGACGATGACAAGCTAGTATTTCTAGTTGCCCAGCAAGATGCGTCAAAAGATGATCCTAAGAAAGATGATCTGTACACAATCGGTACAGTGGCTAAGGTTATTCAGTTGTTGCGTCTTCCTGATGGCACAGTAAAAGTCTTAGTAGAAGGCCAGTATCGTGCTGAACTTCAACAGTTGAGTGAAGGGGATGAATTCGTTTCCGCTACGGTTGAAGCCTTGCCAGAGACCCAAGATGACGAGTCCGAATACCCAGCGATCCGCAACGCTCTAATTAAGCAACTTGATGAGTATGTTGCTGGCAGTAAGCGTATCCCTAGTGAAGTGGTTACGTCGTTGAAATCCATCGATGACTTGTCAAAGCTGATTGATTCTATTGCTGGCCATATGAGCCTTAAGCTTGAGGATAAGCAGCGTGCCCTTGAAATCGGTTCCCTTATCGAGCGTGGCGAGCATTTGATGGGACTAATGGATGGCGAGCTAGACATTGCTCATCTTGAGAAAAGCATCCGTAGTCGCGTTAAGAAGCAGATGGAAAAGAGTCAGCGTGAGTACTATCTGAATGAGCAAATGAAAGCGATTCAGAAAGAGCTAGGTGATATGGATGAAGGCAGTAATGAACTGGATGTACTGCAAGAAAAAATCACCGAAGCCAAGATGACTCAAGAGGCGACTGAAAAAGCCGAAGCAGAGCTTAAGAAGCTTAAAATGATGTCGCCTATGTCTGCGGAAGCCACTGTGGTGCGCGGCTACATTGATTGGTTGATTTCCTTGCCTTGGTCTAAGCGTTCAAAGGTGCGTAATGACCTAGCTTACGCAGAAAAAGTGCTCAACGAAGATCACTTCGGTTTAGACGATGTGAAAGAGCGAATCTTAGAATTCTTAGCCGTGCAACAGCGCGTTAAAAAGGTCAAAGGGCCTGTGTTGTGTTTGGTTGGGCCGCCAGGGGTCGGTAAAACATCTCTAGGGCAATCTATTGCGCGAGCTGTGAACCGTAAATACGTTCGTATGGCTTTGGGTGGCGTCCGTGACGAAGCGGAAATTCGTGGTCACCGTCGTACTTACATTGGCTCTATGCCGGGTAAATTGATCCAAAAATTAGCCAAAGTAAAAGTGAAAAACCCTCTTTTCTTATTGGACGAAATTGACAAGATGGGTATGGATCAACGGGGCGATCCTGCATCAGCGCTGCTTGAGGTGCTTGATCCTGAGCAAAATCATACGTTTAACGACCATTACCTAGAGGTGGACTACGATCTGTCTGATGTGATGTTCATCTGTACTTCGAACAGTATGAATATCCCTGGGCCTCTGTTGGATCGTATGGAAATTATCCGTATTCCGGGTTACACGGAAGACGAGAAATTGAACATTGCTAAGCGTTATTTGTTGCCGAAACAGGTAAAACAAAGTGGTTTGAAAGACAAAGAAATCGATGTTTCTGATGAAGCCTTAATGGATGTGGTGCGTTATTACACCAAAGAGGCTGGTGTTCGAGGCCTTGAGCGCGAGTTGAGCAAAGTTTGTCGTCGTGTAGTGAAGCAGCAGGCGTTAAGTAAGAGTAAAGAAGCAGTAAAAGTAACGTCCGAAAATCTGGAAGACTACTGTGGTGTGCGTAAGTTTAGCTACGGCAAAGCAGAAGACAACAACCAAATTGGGCAAGTAACAGGTCTTGCTTGGACGTCTGTCGGTGGTGAGTTATTGACCATTGAGGCGGCAGGTGTTCAGGGTAAAGGTCGTCATGTTAAAACGGGCTCCTTGGGCGATGTTATGCAGGAGTCTATCCAAGCGGCACTAACGGTTGTACGCAGTCGTGCTGCCGGTTTGGGTATTGATGAGGACTTCCATGAGAAGGTGGATTTGCACCTTCACGTGCCTGAAGGTGCGACGCCTAAAGATGGCCCTAGTGCGGGTATCGCCATGTGTACGGCCATTGTCTCTGTGTTGGCGAAAGTGCCTGTGAAGGCTTCTGTGGCCATGACGGGTGAAATTACCCTAAGAGGGGAAGTATTACCCATTGGTGGCCTGAAAGAAAAGCTTCTGGCTGCCCATCGAGGAGGTATTAAAACTGTATTGATACCGAAAGAAAACACTCGAGACTTGAAAGAAATTCCTGACAATATCAAAGCGGATTTGGACATTGTGCCAGTAAAATGGATCGATGAGGTACTTGACGTTGCTTTAGAGTACGTTCCTTCACCAAAAAGCGCGGAAACTGTGTCAGGAAAGGAAAAAACTGTTGATGAACAAGAATCTGTAAGTCATCATTAGTGCAAACCCTGTGTTGACAGGGCCTAGGAAGGGCTTGTATAAATGCTCATCTTGTTGGCTGTTTTGTTTTTTGGCCAGATTTTAGAAATACAATGGAACCACGGAAATTACTAAAGGGGTAGAACGTGAATAAATCAGAACTGATTGATGCAATTGCCACGTCCGCAGATTTATCTAAAGCAGCGGCAAGCAACGCACTAGATGCAACTTTGACTGCAATCGAAGAAGCTCTTGCTAAAGGCGACCAAGTTACTCTAGTTGGCTTTGGTACTTTTGCTGTTAAAGAACGTGCGGCACGCACTGGTCGTAACCCACAGACTGGTGAAGAGATCCAAATTAAAGCTGCTAAGGTTCCTAGCTTCAAAGCCGGTAAAGGCCTTAAAGACGCAGTAAACTAATGATTCAGGAGCGGTAGTTCAGTTGGTTAGAATACCTGCCTGTCACGCAGGGGGTCGCGGGTTCGAGTCCCGTCCGTTCCGCCATTAGAGCAAAGAGGTGTGTTCCCAGCGGAATGCACCTTTTTTGTTATAACAATACAAGTTTCTAGGGTAGGCAAGATGCTCCAAGATATAAGAGACAAGTCACAAGGTATAGTTGTTAAAGTAATCATCGGTGTTGTCATCGTGACTTTTGCTCTATTCGGTGTTGAGGCGTTGGTACAAAGCTTCACATCTACTGACACCGTAGCCGAAGTGGACGGTAAGGAAATAACCCGTACGCAGCTACTTCAAACTGCTGAAACCCAGCGTAGACAATTGATTTCCATGATGGGTGGGCAGATTGATCCTGCCATGCTAGAAGAGAACGCTCTTCAGCGCCGCGCTCTGGATGAACTGATTCAGCGAGCTGTAATGACCAATCAAGCTGAAGCGTTGAATCTTGGAGTGTCTGATGCTCAAGTGGATGCTTACCTGCTGCAAGCAGAGCAGTTTCAAACTAATGGTCAGTTTGATCAAAACAAATACCTTAACTTTATTCGTTCCTTGGGCTTTACGCCTTTAGCGTTTAAAGAGCGAATCAAACAAGACGTGTTAATTCAACAGGCTCGTAATGCAGTGGCTGGTACAGAATTTGTTTTGCCAAGCCAAGTCGATGCCATTGTTACCTTGCAGAATCAAAAGCGTAGTTATGATTACATCCGCTTCTCTTTGGCTGATAAGGCTGAGTCTGTGTCGGTGACAGATGAAGAACTTCAAGCATACTACGATGACAATCAGGCAAGCTTTATCTCTCCTGAGCAGGTTAAGTTGGACTATGTGACAATTTCTGTCGCAGATCTTGAAGACAGCGTCTCTGTGACGGATGCAGAGCTACAAGATGCTTACCAAGCTCGTGTCGCTAACTTCGGTGGTGAAGAGCGTGAAGCGTCTCATATTTTGATTGACACATCATCTCGTTCAGACAGTGACGCCCAAGCCCTGGTAGAAGAAATCAAGGGTAAGCTTGACGCGGGTGAGTCTTTCGCTGATCTAGCGGCACAATACTCAGATGACTTGGGTTCCAAAGAAAACGGTGGTGACCTAGGTTATGTGGCCCGTGGCATCATGGTTGAGCCATTTGAGGACACCTTATTCGCAATGAATGAGGGGGATATCGCTGATGTGGAAACTGAATTTGGTTATCACATTATTAAGCTAAATCAGATCCATGAAACCGAAGCGCCTTCTATCGATGAATTGCGTGATGAGTTAATGGTGGATTTGAAAGCAGAGAAAGCAAAAGATCAGCTGTTTAATGAACACGAAAACATCACTGACTTGGCCTATGCGAGTGACCGCTTAGATGCGCTTGCAAATGAGTACGGTGTATCAGTATTAACCAGTGACTACTTTGGTCGTGATGGTGGTGTTGATGAGATTACTAGTGCTCCTGCTGTAATTGCCGCGGCATATAGCCCTCTAGTTCTGGAAGATAATCAAAACAGTGATCTGATTGAGCTAAGCGATGAGCAAGTCGTGGTGATTCACTTGAATGATCATCAGCCTTCTGCCCCACAAAGCTTTGAACAGGCCAAAGAAGCCATCACATCCATTGTTGTGCAGCAAAAGGCTCTAGAGGAATTGCGAGCAGAAGCGGAACAAGCTTTGGCGTCAGGCAATGGTGACTGGACAAGCGTAGACATGGCTGAACGTGGTCAAGATGAAGTGACAAGTCTAGCTTTCACTTTGCCACATCCACAGGCCAGTGAACCTGTGACTGCGGTTGAGGATGCGCCAAATGGTGATGTGGTTGCGTTCCGTCTGACTGCGGTAGAGCAAGGCGATGAGGTGGTAGAGGATTCCCAGCGCGAAATCTACCAAAACTACCTTTCTCAAACTCTTTCTAGTATGGCCTTAGGTGCTCAACAATCAATGGTGAAAAACCAAGCAGAGATTGAGAGAAACTAAGCGGTATTTAGAGATAAAAAAACCACGCAATTGCGTGGTTTTTTTTGCTTTGCTTTTAGAGTACTTGGATTAAGCTAGGGCTTTTAAAAAGCTAATCGATGGAATAAAAAACGCACTGCCAGCGGTCGCATTAGTGTACTTCATAAGATGATCCACATTGCCATCTTCATCTCCTTCAATCATGCTTTGAAGCATGCGATCAAAGATGCTTGGCGTACGAGAGTAGCTGGCAAATACTAGTCCTTGCTCCTGCAGATCACCAAAAGGCATGCTGTGTCGCAAAATCTCCAGGGAATTGCCGTTATCATCCTTTAAAGAGGTACGCTTAGTATGGGCGTGCACTGACTTATCTGCAGAGGCGTACTCTTCGTTGTCGTATTTTGTGCGGCCATAGGTATCTTCTTGGTCTTTTAAATCTACAGTATTCCACTTCGCTAGGTTGTGGGTGAATTTCATGTAGTTCAAGTATGAGCCACCCAAATGTGCAGAATCTTCTTCGCCTACCAAGGCGACGTCTTTCCTGTCTTCCCCTTGAGGGTTCTCTGTGCCATCCACGAAACCAGTAAAATCTCGGTTATCTAGGTATTTGAAGCAGTTTGTTTGCTGTGAAAAGGTGACACTGTCCGCAAATGACTGGAACAATTTGAGGGCAAGGGTGTGTGTAGCATCGTGACGCATGGATCTAATATGCAGCACTATATCGTGGGCCTCATCCGAGACGGAAAGTAACTCACCAGAAAAGCTTGGAAAGGGGGCTAATTCAGCAGGTTTGGCTTCTGCCATGATGCGTTCCCACCCATGGCATGAAAATCCGATGGCTGCGTGTAATTCAGTATCAGGAAATTGCTGCTGAATGGATTCAATGAGTGCTGGGGCTGTACTTAGGGCTTTGCGCAATTGTGCTTCTTTGCCCGGTGCCGCATTGAGTAGGATAAAGGTCGCATCGCTTGACGGTTCGGCAACAATACCAGTTTGGAAATCTATGGTCATTACTGACGACTCCTCGTTCGTTAAAAGTTTGGATAAAGTGTTTTAAGTTGGCTTGCCTGAGACGGTTTGCTTTGTCCTGTGGCATATTCTACTAATACGTCACCAAGGGCTTGTCCGTCCCAACTGTGGGCCGCTGAATTTGAATACATGACTAACTCGGCCTCCATTAAAAGTTGTGTCAGGCGAGGGTTGTTAGCCAATCGTTTGATGTCTTCGACGCCGCGAATGGTGCTGTCGCCCCAACGATGTCGTGCCCACTCCAGTAGGCACGGGCGCAATCTTCCGAGATCGTTTGTACGGCAACTGGTGAGTAGTTGTTGAAACGCAGCGTCTTCACTATTAGAGGTTAATGGTGCGAATTCTTGCAAAGTGGGTACTGAGTTTGATGCGCTGTCTATTTGTTTTCGTTTGTAGATCAATATTGCGCCGATTAGACCGATAGCACCAATTCCAATCAAGCCAAGTGCTAACCAGACGATCCAAGAAGATTGGGATTCAGGCGTGTCAATGACGACTTCCATTGGAGCGGGCTCATTAGGGTCTGCAATACTTGGGACTGGAGGCTTGGTTTTGGTCAATGAAATAGGTGCCACCGACTGGCTTGATTGAGTGGGTGCTGTGCTCTCAGGTGTGTTGACTTCAGCTGGTTCAGTCTCAGGCGCTGATGAATCACTTTGAGGGATGGAATTGGGCAATGGAGCAACTTCCAAGGTGTTGGTATTAGCGGTCACCGTCTTGATTGCGCGCTCTGTTGGGTCCCAGTAAGTGACTGTGACTGGAGGCAAGGTGAGTTCTCCAGCTTGTGTAGGCACAACTTCTATGTCGATACTTTGGCGGCCCATGATGCCTGCGGAGCTTTTACTGCTGTCGAAAACAGGAGAGGTGGGGTACAGCTTATAAGCCCGAGTGCTATCAAAACTCAAAGTGGGAAGTTGTTCCCCAAGCACCCCTTGGGCGGTTAGGCTGATGTTCCAGTTTAAAGTATCCCCAACACGAGGGTCAGTTAGGGTGGTGGTCAATTGAGATTTAACTGCTACCGCATCGGTTGGTAGCCAGTTCGTATTGCCATAGGACGCGGGAATAGGTAACACATCCAAGGTGATGGGTGTGCTTTTTACGCTCACTAGGCGTCGTCCAGAGCCGGTATTCAGTGTGCCTTCAACGCTCTGATTAATGAGCTCCAAAGTTCCACTGCGTTGGGGAAAGGCGACGTATTCTCTGGTCAGTACTTGGTAAGAGGTGCCATTGATTTCTTCGTAACGAATTTGGTCGTCAGATAAGCGCTCTAGCAGTAAGTTAGGGTGATTTGGTGTGGTGAGCTTGGCATTCTGCAATGTGGCGGCACTGTAGAGCTCAAGGGTCAAGATCACTTGTTGCTGTACATAGGGTTGTAATTCGTCGGTTTTAAACCGCAGCATGACTAGTGGATTGCCGTTTGGGTCTGTCATTTGTCTGGCAGGACGAACTTCTAGAAAAAGCGGCTCTGACTCCTGGTCTCCCACGGGAATAGGTGGGATTTCAAAGGTGCCCACCGATTTAGGTTTCAATGAAACCACCCAAAAACTGAGGGCTTGGTTGGTACCAAGGTTGAAGCTGAACTGGCTGTTTTGGCTTTTAGAAAGCACGTCAAAGTCACGTTTTAACGCTGAAAAGTCTGGCCCTGATCCGGTATCACTGAAGTTGGCTCGCACGGTAAGTTTTACGATTTCATTTTCGGCTACTGTGGTTTTATCAAGAGCTGCAGTAACTTCATCAGCTGTGGCAAGTGGCGTCCACAGGATTAGGGCTAACAAGGTAAGGAGTGTTAGTAAAAGGGGGTTAGTAGGATAGAGGCGAGAGCGCACTACCATGGTTGCATACCTTCTTCTTCGTTAAAGCGATTTTCGTTCCGTCGTTCTTGGTGCAAATACCATAGCTTCCTTTGTAACAGGGTCCCAGGATCATCTTGAATTTGGCGTAGCCATTGATCCAAAGCTTGTTGAGTTTCTTGTGACGATGACATGTCTTGGGAGCTATTGTCCTGTTCTGTTGAGGAACTAGATTGATTATCCTGATTTAAAGGATCTTTGTCTTGTGTTTGCGACTGTGTGTCTTGATTTTCATCCTCAGACCTTGGGTTGTCTTTTGAGTTTTGCTGAGTCTTATCCGGGGTATTTTGCTGTTTATTCTGTTGATTCCCCTGTTGATTGTCCTGCTCTTGTTGCTGTTTCTGCTGTTCTTTTAGATCCTGTAAATACTCTAGGTTTTGTTGGGCTTCTTTGAAATTTGGCTTTTGCTTTAAGGCACTTTTATAGGCTTCGATGGCGTCATCAAGGTCGCCTTTCAGGGCCAATGCATTGCCTAGGTTGTAATATTCTTCAGGAGAGTGTGCGAACTCTCGAAGTAACTCGGCTGCGCTGTCGTAATCTTCTGTGGCATAGTGGCTGGCGGCTTTCCAGTTTGGGTTCTCAAACAGCGCCCGTGCTTCCTCCCAATCCCCAAGGTTGACGGCCTCTTGTGCCTTTTGATCAGGTGTTTTAAACCAGTCCATGGGTGTCGCTTTCCCCTGTTGTGGGAGCAAGGGGAGAGCCACTAAAAATACAAATAAGGCACGGGTTTTAAACTGCCAAAGCATCCAAAGTAGAAACGGTAGAGCGAACCATTGGCCTTGCTCATTCCAAGTGACGCCCAAGACACCGGAATCTTTGGCATCGCGTGCATCACTGAAATCTGATGATTGGCTGATGGTTTTCAAGTCGGTAGGGGTTAAATCATGAGTATAAAAATTCCCACCTATGTTGTTGGTTGCTTGTTGTATTTTTTCCACTGGTGTTTTGGCAAGGATGGGAAAGCCATTGCGACGCAGAGTTTCTCCATTGGGTACTCTTATGTTAGCGCCAGCTTCTGTGCCGAGGGCGATGACATCAAACTTCAAGTTAGAAAGCCTTCCATTGTCCTCCATAAATGCTGCATCTTGATCGTTTAGTTCGTCTGTAATCGCGATAATGTGAGCGTTAGTATCCGTAGGGTCTAATAGCCCAGTGGCAAGTTCTAGCCCCTTATGAAATTGGCTCCCGTAAAGGGGCATAATGACCGGATCCAATGCCACTAAAAAGTGGATTAATGTCTGTTTGTCTTGGGTAAATGGGCTGATGACATAGGCGTCCCCGGCAAATGCGACTAAGGCGAATTCACCTTCCATGTCTTGATTCAAGATGTCCCGTAAGATTTGTTTGGCTTTGGTTTGTCGATTCGGTCGAACATCTGTTGCGTACATGGATAGGGATTGATCCACCACAAAAATAGTTTTGTTGGGGGCCACGTAAAGCGGTGTACTGCTTTTGTCAAAACTAATGCCACTGAGGCCAAGGCAGAGCAGTAAGCTTGATAATATGCCCAACCATTTATTGAGATTATGTCCTTTATGCTCATGGGTGAGATGCACAAGTAAGTGCGGCGCTATCAGTTGTTTAAGGCCTTGATGGGTTGCTTTCATTGTAAAAAGCACCCCGAGTAACCCTACGATAGGTATTAAGAGAAGCCATTCAGGGCGAGTGAAGTGCACCAAGTTAAATAGGGTCATGGCGTCTGCTGCCTCCTTAAGCGCACTGAGCCACTGGCTAGTAGCGCTCCCCCTGTTAACAGCAGGGCTAACAATCCAAGCCAATGAAATAGTGTGGTAACAGGGCGCTGTAGGGTGTCTATGCCTGGCGTAGGTTCTAATTGATCGAGTATCTGGTAGATGTCAGCCAGTTCTTCGGTACTGCGGGCGCGAAAAAAGCGGCCCCCCGTTAACTCGGCAATATTTGTCAATAATGGTTCATCTAGGTCGCTAGAAGGGTTGACCGTTTTGGGGCCAAAAAAACCTTGCACTGTCATTTGTTCCGCACCAATCCCAATGGTGTGTACGGTGACATTTTCTTGGGCTGCGAAGTTGGCCGCTTGCAGAGGGCTAACACGGCCAGCGGTATTGGCTCCATCAGTCATTAGAATGAGTACTTTTTGGTCGGCAGGTTTGTCCTCTAGGCGTTTCATTCCAAGACCGATGGCATCACCAATGGCGGTCTGCTCTCCGGCGAAGCCAATCTGGGTTTCCTGAACCAGTTGATTAATAGTGGCTAGGTCATAACTTAGTGGTGCCTGCAGGTAAGCTTTACTACCGAATACGATAATCCCCACACGATCCCCACGTCGCTCCTGGATAAAATCACTTAATACCGATTTTGCTGCCATAAGACGGTCCGCAGGCCGGTCGTTTAACACCATATCTGTCACTTGCATGCTGCCTGATAAATCCAGTGCAATCAGGATGTCGCGGCCTGTTGGGGGGATATGGGTGGGTTCTCCAAGCCATTTAGGGCCCGTAATCGCAAAGATTAGAGAGATCCAGGCACCCAAAAAACATATCAAGCTCATCTTATGGGTCGTCTGCTTTTTGGCGCTGCTGGCGGTGTAGAGTTGTTGGGCAAAGCGCCATTGTAGGGCTTCCGTTTGCTTACTAACTCGTGCTCGCGTCCAGAGCAATAACAAAGGGGTTGGCATTAGCAGCAGCGCCCACGGCCATTGCAGCTCAAGCATGGTGCCTCCTTAGCCAGTGCTGGGTGGTGCGTAAAACCTGTTCATGCTGATCAGAAGTTAACTGAACCCCAGGTCGATATAGGCCCTCATTCAGAAGCGAGGAAATATTTACTAAAGGGTATTTATGATGGGCCTTATCTTGATCTAGTTGCTGACATAGGGAGTCAATGGGCAAACTGGCTAGGTCGCTCTTACCCTCGGTTAAAAGTGTACGTCGAATGGCCTCGAGACAAGTGCTGCATAGGTCTTTGGAGGTTTGATTGGAGTGCAACGCTTTCACCAGTGTCAGGGCATCCGTTCGATAGCGGCGTTTTATGTGGCGGCGAATCCATACCCTGCTTAGTGCGATCAGGCATACTATAAGGCCAGCGACAATCAGCCAAAACCACCAAACTGGCGGCCACATGGCAATGGGATCGGGCAGTATGTAAGCTGTGTTGGGTAATTCTATTTTAGGATTCATTAGTGAATGACTCCTAAATGCAGTAACTCCCTTGCGATCGCAATGGGGGAATGGTTCACATCAAACAATAGACGGCGAACGCCGATGGCACTTAACTCACCATTAAATTGTTGCTGTTTAATGGCATAACGTTCCCCTAAGCGCGCCATTTCCTGAGCGTTTACCCTTAAAGCTTTTGGGCCTTGTGGTGTTTTAAGGGTATACGCACCGGAAGGAAGCTTAAAAGTTTGATCATCTTCCAGCGATACCCAGTAAACCCGGTTATGACGGGCCATGTGTGTTAAAACCTGTCGGCTTTGATCGCTCAAATTTAAATGATCGCTCAATATCACCACCGAGCAGCCACGGGTGCCTGTATTGGCCTCTAATTCCAGCAAAGGCGCAGCTTCTTCTATCCGATCGAGCATTGTGCAGTCTGCAAGTTCTAAGGAAAAGCGATGCCAGTCTTTTACTTGGGGAGCGTTGAAGCGAAATGGAATGTTCAGTTCAAGTTGCTCTCGCTTTGCTTGACAGCGCCAGCCAATCAGTGCGGCAAGCTGGGCAAACCGAGTGCTGATAAAGGTTGTTTGGGTGCCAAAGTAAGCGTCTCTAGACAAGGCGAGAATCACCAATGTTTTGGGTTCTCTTTCTTCGGTGTAAACCCGCGCATGAGGGGCGCCTGTTCTGGCCGTGACTCGCCAATCAATATGGCGAACTTCGTCACTGGCATGATAGGGGCGAATCTCATAAAGCTCTAAGCCATGGCCTTTACGCTTGCTGAGACGGTCCCCTGCAAGGGTTTTAGCTTGGGCTTGCAGCTTGGCTTTTCCTAAAGCTTGAGCATAGGGAGCCAGGGCGCGAAGGTCTTCTCCACTTAGCTCTGGAGACGGTGGACTAGTAAAGTCGGTCATCGATCACAACACCGGAACCTTGTTGAGGATCATGTTAATGATTTGCTCTACATTGATGTTCTGGGCGCTGGCTTGGAAGGACAGCAAAATACGGTGGCGCAACACGCCATGGGCGACCGCTCGAACATCATCAGGTGTGACATAATCCCGCCCCGAAATCAAAGCATGGGCCCTAGCACAACGGTCTAAGGCAAGAGTGGCTCGGGGGCTGACCCCATATTCGATCAGAGACGCAAAAGCACCTTCGTCTTCAAAATAAGGTGTAGGGTGACGAGTAGCTGTGACTAAATACACAATGTACTGCTCTACGGATTCAGCCATATAAATCTCTAAGGCGGCTTTCTGTAAAGCTTGGATGTCCGCTTGGCTCACTTGGGCCGTTATTGAGTGGCTTTGGACGCCTTTGTCTTGTTCACGTACCAAGCGCATAACCGCTAACTCAGACTCCAGATCTGGGTAACCTACTTCTAGCTTCATGATAAAGCGATCCAGTTGCGCTTCTGGCAAAGGGTAGGTGCCTTCTTGTTCAATAGGGTTTTGCGTGGCAATGACAAAAAACAAGTCGGATAGGGTGTAAGTGCTATTGCCTACCGTGATCTGGCGCTCTCCCATGGCTTCCAATAAGGCGGACTGTACCTTTGCAGGCGCACGGTTGATCTCATCGGCAAGCACTATATCGTGCATGATGGGGCCTGGAACGAATTTAAAGGCGGCGGTCTCAGGTTGATAAATTTCGGACCCCGTCACATCACCCGGTAGTAAGTCTGGGGTAAATTGAATGCGTTGAAAACTTGCGCTAATAGCCTTGGCTAAGGCTTTTGAGGCGGTGGTTTTTGCGATCCCTGGCGGTCCCTCTAGTAATACATGTCCTTTGGCGATCAGTGCGACAAGCAGATCGGTAAGTAAGGCTTCTTGGCCGACAATAGCGTGTTTTAAATGATCTTTTAGACGGTCTACAACTGCTTCCATACAAGGTTGGCCTTTATACTTCTGTCAATAAATGAAACGAGGCAATATAATACGCATCATAATATCCAAGATGAAACCTGCACCACAAGCAGGAGCTTGTATCAGAAAGCGTTAAACGGAATCTTCATGGCAAAAATCACAATTGGTGTCAGCCTTACTGCCAGTCAGTATGAAGAAATGTACCGCGGCTCAAAAAAACACGTTATTGCATACAGTTCGGACGGCAGAAGAGTGCGTTTGCCTTTGTTAGTCTTCCAGAAGTTTATTACCCACGAGGGATTGCATGGCATTTTTGAGGTGGAGTTTGACGAACATAACAAGCTGGTTAATCTTGAAAAACGACATTAACCCAAACACAGAGTTACCATTAGGCAGCCCATATGTATAACCTAGCGCGTTCGCTACTTTTTAAGCTTGATCCTGAAGTCTCCCATGAATTATCTCTTGATATGTTGGGGGCGGCATCACGATTAGGTGTGACTTCCTTGTTCAAAAAGGAACAAGTAACGCAATCAGTGAATGTCATGGGGCTAAACTTTCCCAATGCGGTGGGATTGGCTGCGGGACTGGACAAAAACGCCGATGCTTTTGAAGCATTAGGGGCTTTGGGGTTTGGTTTTGTGGAAGTGGGTACAGTGACGCCAAAGGGTCAATCAGGCAATCCTAAGCCTCGTTTGTTCCGTTTGCCGGAGCACGAGGCCATCATTAACCGCATGGGTTTCAATAACAAGGGCGTGGAGCATATGTTGTCCCGCATCCGCCAGCATAGTTACAAGGGTATTTTAGGGGTCAATATTGGTAAGAACCTGACCACCTCTGTGGAAGACGCCGCCGCTGATTATTTGACCTGTCTAGAGCAAGTGATTCCTTTTGCGGATTACATTACTGCAAACATCAGCTCCCCGAATACGCCTGGATTACGTACTTTACAGTTCGGTGAAAGCTTAGCGGAGTTGATCCAGCCTTTAGTGGAAGCCAAAAATCGTTACGCTGAAGAACATGGCCGTGCGGTGCCATTGGCAGTCAAAATCGCTCCTGACATGACAGATGATGAAATCAAGCTTGTGGCAGATACCTTGATGGAGCAAAAAGTGGACGGCATCATTGCCACGAATACCACCTTGTCCCGTGATGCGGTCATGGGGCATGTCCATGCTGCTGAGGCGGGCGGTTTAAGTGGTGCGCCAGTGCGCGATGCGTCTACCCATGTGGTTCGTGTCTTGTGTGACCACCTTCAGGGAGAGCTGCCAGTGATCGGGGTGGGCGGTATTTTGTCTGGCTCTGACGCGGTTGAAAAGTTGCAAGCCGGGGCGAAGCTGGTTCAGTTGTATTCTGGCTTTATCTACCGTGGTCCTGAGTTGGTTCGAGAGTCAGTGACCGCCACGGACGCCTATATCAGACAGCAAAACTTGGCTTAGGGTATAAAACAAACGAAAAAGGCCAGATGATTCTGGCCTTTTTCTTAAAGAATTTGGGTGTTTACTGAGAAAAAGTTGCGGCTTTATAGGTGCCGTCAACGGGGGTTAAGCCATTCCACATGTCTTCTCGACCTTCTCGCCATCCGGCTAACCAATCTGGGCGCGCAGTAACATGGCACGTCTCTGAAAGGGCTTTTGAACGACCTGCCATGCCTGCACGGTAGCCACGAACATAAGCTCTTTGATGAAGATCTCGTTTTTGTTTCTTCATGTATTGTTTCCTCTCAGTTCTCTTTTTCATTTAAGTGAACTTTAATAATTAGTAGAGGAGCGCTGGTTTGTCTAAAAACACTTTGCTCTAACATTATTTTAAAATTCATTAAAAAGTAATAAACATGACAGATATCCAGACACCTTCTCAGGACGGTGGTCAACAAAACATCGCCCTAGAGCTAACTTGCCCTATTGGCTTAGAAAACATCCTTGAGAAAGAGTTACATGCTCTTGGACTGACAAATACTCGCTTAGGTGAGGCACAGGTTAAGCTGACGACAGACCTAAAAGGCATGTATCAGGCCTGCTTATGGTCCCGTGTGGCCACTCGTGTGATGATGCCTTTGGCGACCTTTAAGGTCACCAATGCTGATGAGCTGTACCAAGGGGTGCTTGACGTGGATTGGTCGGAGCATATGCACCCTGACAACACTATTGCCATCGATTGTCATGGTACTAACCATGCCATTCGCAATACTCAGTTTGGTGCGGTGCGGACCAAAGATGCCATTGCAGACTTCTTTGTTAAAAAGACAGGGCAACGTCCGAGCGTTGAAAAGCAGAACCCAGATCTTCGTATCGCATTAAAGATCAAACGAGACAACGCGACCTTGAGTTTGGATTTGTCAGGTGACAGCTTGCATCGTCGTGGCTACCGTCAGCAAGGCGCTATGGCGCCACTAAAGGAAAACCTTGCGGCAGGCCTCTTGTTGCGAGCGGGTTGGAGCAAAGACGCTCCTTTCAAGCAACTGGTCGATCCCATGTGTGGTTCCGGTACTTTCCTTGTGGAAGCGGCATTAATTTCCATGAATATTGCTCCTGGGGCGCGCCGCCAATACTGGGGTTTTAAAGGTTGGAAAAAACACGATCACCGTATGTGGCAACAGCTGATGGACCTGGCAAAAAATGAGCGAGTGGATCCTGCTGATTTGAACGTCCGTTTTCAAGGCACGGATCGTGAGCAAAAAGCCATCGCAGCAGCACGAGAAAACATCAAGCGTGCCGGTTTGTCTGGTGTAGTGGAAGTGTCCATGTCTTCATTCCAATCCCATGAGTTTGATTGGTCGTCCCAGCCGACACTGATTATGGTGAACCCGCCATATGGTGAGCGTCTAGGTGATGAGATGGCATTGATCGCGCTTTATCGTCAGCTGGGTGATTGGGCCATTGAACATGCGGATCAAGGGGAAATGATGATGCTGACCAGCAGCGAAAACCTCGCTCGTCAGATTCCTATTCGCCCAGAAAAGAGCACTCGTGTTTTAAACGGTGGTCTTGAATGTCGTGCCTACCGTTTCCCTATTAATGACAGTCACATCAAAGCCGGTAGTCGGGAGCAAATTGGTTTGTCTCCTGGTGCTCAAATGGTGGGTAACCGTCTACAGAAGAACATCAAGAAGCTGCGTAAATGGTTGCAAAAAGAAAATGTGACTTGTTACCGAGTGTACGATGCAGACATGCCGGAATACTCTGTAGCCATTGATATCTACAATGATTGGGCCCATGTACAAGAGTACCAAGCACCCAAAAGCGTGGATGAAAATAAAGCTCAGCAGCGCTTGTTTGAAGTAGTGAGCGCGATACCGACAGCATTAGATATCCCTGAAACGAACGTTGTGGTGAAACAGCGTTTGCGTCAATCCGGTAAGCAGCAGTACGAGAAGGTGGACCACTCTCAGCACGAAATGATCGTTGAGGAGCATGGCTGTGATTTTATCGTCAACCTAAAAGACTACTTGGACACAGGGCTCTTCTTAGACCACCGTCCAGTACGTAAGCTGATCCAAGATAAAGCCAACGGCAAGCGCTTCCTTAACCTGTTTTGTTACACCGCTTCCGGTTCTGTCCATGCGGGGCAGGGTGGCGCTAAAACCACTTTAAGTGTCGATATGTCAAACACTTATACTGAGTGGGCCCGTCGCAATATTGAGTTGAATGAGTTTTCTGAGCGGGATCACCAAGTGGTTCGTGCGGATTGTTTTGAATGGCTGCGTCGCTCACAAGATGAGTTTGATCTGATCTTTATGGATCCTCCGACGTTCTCAAACTCTAAGAAAATGGCAGGGGTATTGGACATCCAACGGGATCACGTGGATTTGATTGATCTGGCTATGGCCCGTCTTAGTAGTGAGGGTGAGTTGATTTTCTCCAATAACTATCGTCGCTTTGAACTGGCTCCAGAGCTAGAAGAGCGCTACCAAGTGCAGAATATCACCCATAAATCCCTTGATCCGGATTTTGAACGTAATCAAAAGATTCACCAGTGCTGGATTCTAAAACACAAATAGAATCGTACTGGTAATTTTGTATAATCTTTAACTGTTTGACCAACTGGTTAACGT
The DNA here is from genome assembly GCF_055388305.1 of Marinomonas vaga. NCBI lineage: Bacteria > Pseudomonadati > Pseudomonadota > Gammaproteobacteria > Oceanospirillales > Oceanospirillaceae > Marinomonas > Marinomonas vaga. The sequence continues at coordinate 3,511,123 of NZ_AP043903.1, read as the reverse complement.
TGGTCCGTTAATCGAATTAGAGAAGTAGAAAAGCCTTATGAGTAAGACCTTTCGTCTAGTGATAAGCTGCCCAGATAGAGTGGGCATTGTGGCCGCTGTGAGTCAGTATTTAAACCGGCGCAACGGCTCTATCGTCGAAGCGAATCATCACACGGATGCCGAGCAAAAGTGGTTCTTTATGCGTCATGTGATTGATGCGGAAAGCATGACCGTAGACATTGACACCTTTCGCACGGAATTCGCTGCCATAGCGCAAGAATTCGATATGGATTGGTACATTAACAGCAGTGAGAACCTTCCTAAAGTCATGCTAATGGCAACCAAGGAATCCCATTGTTTGAATGATTTGCTCCACCGCTGGCACACTGGCGAGCTACAGTGTGACATCGTTGGAGTGATTGCCAACCATGAAGAGCTACGCTCTATGGTGGAGTGGTACAACATTCCGTACCACTGTATCAATGTGCCAAAAGAAGACAAGATGCCTGCATTTCAGGCCATTGAGAAAACCATCGATGAGTCCGGTGCCGATACCATTGTATTGGCTCGCTACATGCAGATTTTCCCTGAATACCTTTGCCACAAGTACAAGCACCGTGTGATTAACATTCACCACAGCTTCTTGCCTTCATTTGTGGGGGCTAAGCCGTACCATCAAGCCGCAGTGCGAGGTGTTAAATTGATCGGAGCCACTTGTCACTATGTGACGGCGGACTTAGATGCAGGGCCGATCATTGAGCAGGACGTTATTCGAGTCCGACACAGTCATTCGGCTACGGATATGGTTCGCTTAGGTAAGGATATCGAAAAGTTAGTTCTTTCTCGTGGTTTGCGTTATCACCTTGAAGATCGCGTCCTAGTCCACGGAAACAAGACGGTTGTGTTCGCCCAGTAAGGGTTTTCAGGGCTGATCAAATAAGGCAATTTCGGCTACGGGATTGCCTTCCTTTCCCAATAACATTCTGTTATTCCATTTTTTGACTATAGTTACTTCATCAATCAGAAAAACTGGTGGGAGGTGACGCATGAAATTAAAGTTAACGCCGACCCAAAACCTTTGTGTAGGTTTCTTGGAAACGGGGTTTGAGCTCATTCAAGTGGACGATCAGTTCTTCTTTGTGAAAGGAGATCGCAAACAAAAGGTTTTGCCAAAGACCCTAGATGCCTTGGTGAATCGAGGGGCGTTGCAGACAACACAAGAGGGAACTTATGAGTTGAGCGACGAATTTAAAGAATACCGGCAGCAAATGCGCTCAACCGAAGAGGTTAAGCACATTCGTCACTGATAGTGGATTATTGCAGGGTTGCACTGCCTTGGTTGAACAAACCGCCGACCGCTTGCTGAAGCGCTTTGCTGGCGTGCTGCGAGCGCAGAATTTCCCAACATTGCTCGCGGGTGTCAGGTTGTTGCGTCAGATCCGTCACTATGTGCTTAAACCCTAATAAGCCGTCTTCTCGGTGAGCCAATTTTTCAAGGATAATTCTCAAAAGCTGAGGTTGGGCGGTGATCCAATGAGGACACTTGGAAACCAACGAAGCAATCAGCTCAAGTTGCTCGTCCGTGCAATGGGCAATATCCCCCAGCAAAGTAAACAGAGGAATAAAGAGTGGCCCTGGGAAGTCATTTCTAGAAATTGCTCTAATCCAATGGGCAGCATCCATTGGGGTAGTGTCTGATTCCGTCAGCTTTTGACAAATCAAATGTACTATCTCTTCACCCTGAACGTCGTGCTCTAACGCATGGCATAAAGGAAACACCACTTCTTTTGGACCTTCATTAAGAAGACGCAAAGCGCGCTCTAAATTACCTGTGTCACTCAATCGTGTCGCGAAATCCGCAATGCCTTGGTATCCAAGCTCTGACCATTTTGATGCATCACACAGACCATCGCTGTCTGCATAGGCCAAGAAAGGCGCATAAAAGCTCGAAGGTTTCTGCTTTAAATCCTGCCCCAAAACAGCGTGTAAGCTTGCAAGACGTTCTTGATCGGGTTGAAACGCATAGGGGTTATCTTCCAACGCTTCGTTCAATCCCTGTTCGCTGCCTTTGTGCATGATTTTATCGACGATGGTTTTGATGAAGTGGTCGCGAGTGCCCAAATTGAGGCAGCCCGTTTCGTCTAACGGAAGGCGCAAGAACCAAATAACAGGTTCTTGGACAAGTTCCTTTTGTGATAAAACGCAGGCCAACCATGCATGCTTACGAAAACCATAAGGATATGGCTGTTGTTTACGGTCAAACTGGATGGCTTGCTGGGGTGTAATTTTGGAAATGTGTCGACCAACATCGTAGTAACTGACACGGCAGCCGACTAAATCAAACAAATCACTCAGAGATTCAATATTTTGCATGGGTACGTAGGGCATCTAAATCTGTATTATGAGGGGCATATCATACCGTTTTTTAGGAGAGAAATCAGTTGTCCCATTCTCTAACGTATTACAGTCAATTGGCAGATCATTTGTTGGTGCTACAGAGCGCCTTACATCAGGCTGATGTGTGGGAGGTGCCTGAGCCAACCCCAGAGCAAATGGCTTCAACACAGCCTTTTGCGGTGGACACTATGAGCTTTGAACAGTGGCTACGTTATGTCTTTGTGGCACGCTTTAAAGTGTTGATAGAGCAACAGGCGCCTTTGCCTTCGAGCTGTAATATCGCACCCATGGTTGAAACGGCCTTTCCAGCACTGTCCTCAGCCCATCAAAGGGCAATTCAAAACAGTCTAGAGGCAATTGACCAGCATCTTACGAGTGGTGTCTGATGCAAATGCTGTCGGTTGCTCCTCAGCAATATCTTAACGATTTGAAATGGTTGTTAGTGGGACAGGAGGTGATTACTGCTGACAAGCCATTTAAGGATTTTTTAAAACCGGATTGGCAGGATATTTTTGGGGCATTGGTGACAGATCCTGAGCCCCTCGTAGAGCATATGCGAGCGGCCAAGTCTCATTTCCTGGGAACCTATTTTGAGCAGTTGTTTTCATTTGCAGTGCTACGGTTTTCACAGTTAACCATTTTGGCAGAACATGAGCAGGTCTATGACGACAAAAGAACCTTAGGGGAGGTGGACTTGGTCGCAAAAGACATGACTGGCAAGATTTGGTTGTTTGAAGTGGCTCTCAAGTTTTATCTAGAACGGCCAGATTTGGCGCCCAATGATTGGATTGGTCCCAATAAAAATGACAACTTATTGAAAAAAACGACCCACGCTAGGACGCATCAGTTGAAAATCCTTGAAACTGGAGCAGGGCGGCATTGGTTAACCACGCTAACTGGCTTTGAAACGTATTGTTCAAATCTTTTAATTTTTGGGCGACTTTTTCCAAAAATGAACGTCCCCAGTGAGGAGTCAATTACAAAACTACACACTGAGTGCGGCTGGATGTATTTAAGGGATTTGCCTTGTTGGGCAGATTGGTTAGAGGCGCTTCACGTGGCTAATAAGCCTAACTGGATCACCCCGTCAGATATTGAAAAGTCCGAATTCACTGATGTTCAGGCCCTTCATGATGCATTGGAGCAAGTGTTTGAGAATGATAGTCGTCCACAGCTAATATCTTGTCAAATACGAAAAACTCCCTATGAAAACACGCTATTTTGGATTTTTATCTGTCCAAATTCTTGGTAATCCTTGAAAACTGAACCTGGTTCAGGCATATAAGACTATCTAGCAGAAGTAGCATAAACCTGAATGTCTGAAGTTGTAGAAAAAATTCCGTCTCATGCTCCCAAAGTGGCATGGGTAATCGATCTTGCTCAAGGAACTGTCTCTTGGAGCAGTGCCGAAGCTCGCTCAGTGTTTGGTGCGTCCCTTGGGGCGGATCAAGCAGGCTTGGTGTGTATCGATCGAAAACTACAGCAACAATTAACGGCCTTTGCTAACCTTCCTGATACGCCTACCAAGACCCGTTTTTACTGGTTTATGCACGATCAAGAGGCCTTGCCTTATCGCTGTGATGCAGTACAGATTTCACTGGGGGCTGATCGAATTGGCTTTGCAGTACAAGCGCAACCTTGTTCCCCAACTGTGGCTCTTAAGCCCTCTACTTCTGTTGACCTGCCAGCATCAGATTTATTTCAGTCTTTAGCGTTTTTATCTTTCGATGAGCAGGGGCGCAAGGTTTCCTTTAGTACCCTCGCTGAGTCTTGCTTCTCTGGCGTGAGCAATATTCGAGAGTTGTTTGCCGTATCCAGTGCTGCCAGTTCTTTTACTCAGCGTTTGAGCGAATCAGGGCATTTGGAACAAGAGATCCGATTATCTACCCAGGAAGGCGTTCGTTGGTACCGCATTGAGGCCCATATGGAGCCCCAAACCCAGTGTGTTCATATGTTTGCTCAAGACATACAGGCCCTGAGAGATTATGAAGTCGAACTGTACCGAATGCAGAATTACGACAGCTTGACGCAATTGCCTAATCGTCATCTTCTTTATCAGCAGTTGGCCAAAGCACAGGTCACGGCGAAAAAACGTGATCGTATGTTTGGCATACTCTATTTCGATCTAGACGGATTCAAAGTGGTTAACGATACCTTTGGTCATCGTGTGGGTGATCAGTTGTTACAGCGAGTGTCAGACCGAATCAAAGCCACAATTCCTTCCCGCTCTTGCTTGTATCGGCTTGGGGGAGATGAATTTGTGGTGGTGACTGAGCATGTATCATCTATAGAAGAGTTGGAGGCCATTGCCCGGGGGATTAATAGTACTGGGGTAACCCCTTATCCGGTTTCGGATTTGGAAATGTTAATTACCACCAGTATTGGTGTGGCCTGTTATCCCATGCATGGGACAGATGCAGATGCCTTGCTGAAAAATGCCGATGCAGCCATGTATCGCTCCAAAGAAGCCGCTCATAATGGTTATCGTGTTTACGATGACTTTATGAGTGATGGTCATCGTGCCTACATGACTTTGGGGGGCGGTTTACGTAAAGCTATAGATGAAGAACAGTTTGAACTCCATTATCAGCCCAAGATCCGCCTATCTGATGAGCTGACAGTGGGGGCAGAAGCCTTAATACGCTGGAATCACCCTGAACTGGGGATGATTCCCCCAGACCACTTTATACCCATTGCGGAAGAGAGTGGGTTAATTTTGCCCTTAGGGGAATGGGTGATTCGACGGGCTTGTCGCCAGTTGCAAGAATGGCGTGAGCAGGGACATGCTCCGATTAGTTTGTCCGTCAATTTATCAAGCCGTCAGTTTATGCAGCCGAATCTTGTGGAGATGGTGAGATCTGTGTTGCAAGAAACAGGGGTCGACCCTAAATACCTTGAGCTAGAGCTTACGGAAAGCATGTTGATGGCCGACGCTAATCAAACCATAGACAAACTTCATGCGTTCCGTGCTATGGGCTTAAGCTTGTCGATAGATGACTTCGGTACTGGCTATTCGTCATTGGCTTATTTGAAAAAATTCCCAATTCAGACCCTTAAAATTGATCGGTCTTTTGTACAAGACTTGGGGGTCGATGCGGACGATGATGCCATCGTCAAAGCGACCATTGCGATGGCTAACAGCTTGAATCTCAAGGTGATTGCAGAAGGGGTCGAAAGCCTACAGCAAAAAGACGTACTCGTGGGCTACGACTGTGAAGAAGTGCAAGGGTACTTTTACTCCCGCCCGATGAGTAGCGATGACTTTTCTCATTATCTCACCAGCCAACGCTATCAAGCTCCGCGGTTGGTTGCCAATATTCAATAGCTCCTGAAGTATTAGAAAACCTGCCTCCCTAGGCGTTTTTTGCCTGTATTTTTGATAGTATCCCCTGATTGAAAACCGCGACCGCCACATTGGGAGTTTGAGTGTCTCATCTAGACCATTTACTGTGTCCAATCGATCAGCAACCGTTGACGCAATCTGGACGAACTCTAACCTGTAGTGCTAACCACAGTTATGACCTAGCCAAAACGGGCTACATTAATTTGTTGCCAGTGCAAAACAAACACTCGAAAGATCCTGGTGATAGCAAAGCAATGGTCGCTGCACGGCAAAATCTGCTGATGACTGGCGTTTATGATCCCATTATTCAAGGGGTTCTTGATTCCATGCCAGAAGCGCTTACGGCCAAAAAGTCGATTAAGTTACTGGATGCAGGCTGTGGTGAGGGCTATTACTTGCATTGGTTAAAGCAGGCCTTGGGAACACAGCTTACTGGCACGGGCTTGGATATTTCCAAATGGGCGATTACATCCGCCAGTAAAAAGTCGAAAGAGTTAGCTTGGGTGGTGGGAAGTAATGCCCATATCCCCGTCGCATCAGAGTATTTTGATTGCGTGGTATGTGCCTTTGGTTTTCCGGTAGAAAGTGAGTTTTCTCGAGTGTTGCAATCGGAGGGCTGGTTGTTATTGGTTGAATCTGGCCCGCAGCATTTGATAGAGCTGCGCAACGTGTTATACCCCGAGATTCGTCCCTTTAAACAAACGTTTGAAGAGGGAATTACCGGCTTTGACTTGGTGCAGGCCTCTTCCTATCAGTTCCAATTTCATCTAGATAGCCAAGAGCAAATTGGCAATCTGCTCAGCATGACCCCCCATATTCATAAGGCACCCTATGCCGGTCGCCAGGCAGCGTTGGCTCTGACCGAAATACACCTCACGGCAGATATCTCGTTACGTTGGTTTAAAAAACAAGGAACCCCATAATGCCAGATAGATTGCGCCCCTTATTTGATAAAAATCGCGATTGGGCGGCGAAGGTTACGGCAGAAGATCCGCACTTCTTTGAAAAGTTGTCCCAACAACAGGAGCCAGAATACCTGTGGATCGGATGTGCCGACAGCCGTGTGCCCGCCAATCAGATTGTTGATCTTTTGCCGGGGGAAGTGTTTGTGCATCGTAATATCGCAAATGTGGTGGTGCACACGGATTTAAATTGCCTATCTGTGATCCAGTATGCAGTAGACGTCTTAAAAGTTCGCCATATTATGGTGGTAGGACATTATGGTTGTGGTGGCATTAAGGCCGCCATGGAAACCAATGAATTTGGTTTGATTGATAACTGGCTGCGTCACATTAAAGATGTGTACCGTCTACATAAGTCTGAAGTGGATAGCTTAGACACCTTTCCAGCAAAATTCGATCGTATGTGTGAGTTGAATGTGATCGAGCAAGTCGCCAACGTCTGCCAAACCAGTATTGTCCAAAATGCTTGGAAGAGAGGTCAGGACCTTGTCGTACATGGTTGGTGTTATAGCATTCAAGACGGCCATATAACCGATCTAAATGTGACCGTATCCAATGCTCTGGAAGCGGAAGTACGTTTGCATACGGTGCCGTAACAAGTGAATGTACTCTTCTAATGAAAAAGCAGCCATAGGGCTGCTTTTTTATGAAGGCTAGAAAATTTCCTGAAGACTTGGTACGTCTCAGTGCACTTACAAGTGCGCTTTTTCTGCAATGGTCTTGGCACAGCCAGCAATGGTTGAGCGTAACCAGATATGGCCTGGATCGTGTTGCAATAGTGGGCTCCATAACATCTTGAGCTCCACAGGATCGATCTCAAACGGTGGCTCAACCACGCGAACGTTTGGATTGCCTTTCATTAAATGGGTCGCAAGGGACGGCAGGGTCGCCACAAGCCCTAACTGCTCAGTAGCGCGCATGGCCACATTATAATTTCGAGTAAACAGACGAATGTTTCGTTTGTGGCCTTGTTCCGCTAGGGTAGAGTCAACCCAGCCTAGCTTTTGAACTTCTTCTGGCTGAATGCCAACGCCCACACCGAAGCCTGTCTTGCTGACCCAGACATGTTGCGATTCCAAATATCTTTCTAAGGTAAGTTCACCTTCGAAGGCATCATTGTTAGGTACAAGGCAAGAGAAACGGTCTACCCATACAGACTTTTGGTGAAACGACTGGGGCAGAGTTTCAAAACGGTTAATAACCAAATCCACCTTGCCTTTCTCTACATCGTGAAAGCTCACATCACTGGGATTCATAACGTCCATGATGACGTTTGGTGCTTCGGTTTGTAGCTTCTCCATTAAAGGAGGGATCAGGGTTGCCTCAGCATAGTCACTGGCCATAATGCGAAATACGCGAGAGCTGGATTCTGCTTCAAAGTTATGGCCCAGATGCAGTACTTCATCAACGGATTGAAGAATGGTACGAACACGGGGCTGTAGTTGGATAGCTAGGGCGGTGGGCATCATGCCATCGCTGGTGCGTACCAAGAGAGGATCGTGAAATAAATCTCGTAGACGACGCAGACCATTACTCATGGCCGGTTGAGTGATGCCTAATTGATTTGCAGCGTGGGTGACATTTTGTTCACGTAAAAGAGAATCTAAATACCTGAGTAAATTCAGGTCAATTTTATCTAGCTGCATAGGTGGCCCATTTCTCAAACTAATGGCCGCACATGTTACTTCATTTTCTGTATGAATAGAACGAGGGTTTTCGTTAGATTAGACAGAAGTATGATGTTTGTTCTAGGTTGCTGGCTGTGACCTAGGGATCTTTGATCATTCCCTTAGACTAAGGGAATTTATGGTAAATTATAGCGAAATCAACTCAGGCATGGGGACATGAATGCGCTTAGAAATCCGTTGTGAAGATCGTATCGGCATGGCCCGAGAGGTATTGGATCTGTTGATTCCTTATGGCATTGATATGCGTCGAATCGAGATCGATAGCACCGCTGGACGTCTGTATGTGGGTTTTGATGATATCGAGTTTCGACAACTGCAGCGTTTGCTGTCAGATTTGCGACGCTTGTCAGGCGTAGACGATGTAAAAACCGTTAACTTTACGCCGTCAGAACGAGAACAAAATGCTTTGCTAACCCTTATGGAAGCCTTGCCTGATGGGGTTGTGGCGGTCGATCTAGCGGGTAATGTCACCTTGGCCACTCGCCGAGCCGTTCAAGACATTGGGGTCGCGAGAGAAGCGCTGATCGGTCATCCTTTAGGGGATTTCATTCGCAGCGTGCCCTTTGAGCGATTAGATTGGCAAGACTTGGGAAGTGGTGTCACCAAACGGGTACGGCTTAATGGTCAGCTAGTGCTGTTAGAAATGCAGCCATTTTTTGTTTCAAACGAAACGGAAGCGCTGGTGTGTGCTGGAGGCGTTATTCACATTCGCTCAGCACAAAGATTAGAGCGGCAGACATCCAGCTTGCGTAAAGCGCCAGCAGCACTTTCTTCCTTAGGTAATCCCCTAGGGGATCAGGTAGTGAAGAGCCCGACCATGCTAAAGCTCTTTAAGGTGGCGCAAGCCTATTTTGAAAACGATACTCCAATGTTGGTAACAGGGGAATTAGCCACTGGCAAAAAGCATATTGTTCAAACGCTGTTTAATGAATGGAAGACACGCCATCTGGAATTAGACGCCCGTTTGGGACAGGTGTCAGGCTCTTTACTGACGGTAGAGCAGTTAACAGAAGTGCTGAAAACAAATGCCTGGGTCGTGGTAGAAGACTTTGAGCGCATGTCTAAACCTTGTCAGATCTTTCTTGCCCGTTGGCTCGCGGAGCAACCAGAAAAGCTTTATCAAGAGGAGTCACCGACCCGAGTGATTGCATTGTCACGAATGAAAGCCTCTGAATTGGCCCATATGCCGGATCTGTTGCCAGAGCTGTTTTACTCGGTGAACTCTTTTCAGATGGATGTACCACCTTTGCGTCAAAGACGAGAAGATCTTAGCAACATCGTTAAGGGATTGCTTGATTCGTTGGTAGAGCGAGTAGGGTTGCCGTCGGTGAGCGTTTCTAAAGAAGCTATGGCATTAATGAAGGTGCATCATTGGTCGGGTAATTTTAAAGAGTTGGAGGCTTGTCTGGCTCAGGCAGCAAACATTGCCACAGAAGGTGTCATTGATGTGGATGATTTACCCATCGAAGTCAGTGAGTCTATGCCTATTGAATTAATGGACAACTCGTTGGACAAGACATTGAAAGCTTATGAGGCAGAGTTACTAAGAAAACTGTATCCACGTTATCCGAGCACACGTAAACTCGCTCAGTTCCTGAACGTCAGTCACAGTTCAATTGCGAGTAAGCTAAAGGAATATGGCATTACCTGAGGGCCGCTTGAGACCTTAAGGCCTCATAGCGGAGTAGGCAATGATTATGGGTAGCGTTTGTTTGGACGACGGGTGGTCTTTTGTTTCTCAACTTTGATTGGTTGTGCTTTCATCTTTGGTTGAGATGCGTAGTCAGCTAATGAACGTACCATTACAAACGCACCGACAATGGCAACGATGAACAGGGTAAATTCAAACATAATCTCTCTCCACTTTTCAGTTTACAGACTAACTATGAGTTAAAGTCTTCCTCACGTAAAGCCCGTTTTGTTGCAATTACGTAACATTACGACCAATGTACTAGGCATTGGATGCTTCAAAGCTGAAATCGTTCCATTAAAAATTTCGCCACACCATCTTCATTGTGATGACCTACTGTCCCCTTGGCTTGAGCTTGAACATAGTCAGGCGCATTCGCTGTAGCATAGGCCTCGTCTGCCATTGAGAACATTGTCAGGTCATTATCCCCATCCCCAAATACGATGACATTCGAGGCGTTAAGCTCTTCTTTTAGTTTGGCAATGGCGGAACCTTTGCATGCACTGCTGTGGTGAATGTCTATCCAATGGGTTTGTGGATGATAGATGCCCCCACCACTGTAAGCGATTAAATGCTCTTGATTTTGGCAGCCTTTGACAATGTCTGATAAAGGATCTGGGTGACCTAATGCGCTGATATTAATGATTTGGGCATCGTTAGGCATGTGCTCCAGTGTTTTTAAGGTGACGTTTGCATGACTGGAAAGTTCCTCGAAAACTGACTGTGCGTACCGGTCACTGGGAGGCTCATGGAAGACGGATTGCTGGCCATTGGGTTCAAGGCAAAAGATAAAGGGTGTCACCTTATGTGCTGAGAACTGCTCTAATGTATGAGTGAGAGCTTCCAGAGATAAAATACCGTGATGGCGATAGCTCTGTGTTTCTGGGTGCCACCATTCCACACCGTTTTTATAGATCTGCCAAAGGGGGAAGTCATGACCTGCTAAGCAGGGCTGAGCTGCAAGATGGGTACGCCCTGTGGCTACGGTGTAGGCAATGCCTGCCGCTTTCATTCGATTAAGGGTCTCTATGGTGACGGGAGATAGCTGCTGATGTTGGTTGAGCAGAGTGCCATCGAGATCAAATACGACTAAATCCATTATGAACCTCTAACAAGATCGGAGTTGCCTATAGCAATAACAGATTTTTGTCTCATTCGTCACCCTTAAGTGCACGAATCTAAAAGGGGGCCAGAGGGGAGATAGCTAGGCAAAGCAGTCTGTTGAATGGACTACTTTGCCTGCAGTGATCGGTTACTTAACCGTGAGTGCCTGGCCTTCAAATGCCACGCCATTCCAGCCATTAAGGATGAATTGGCGAATGTTCTGGTGATCAGTGGCGGTAGGGTGTTCCAGGACATCCTTACGGTAAAAATCGCCAAATAGGTGCAGCGTAGATTCGCTCGACAGCTGGTTTAGCTTGGCAAAAGACAAGATTTTGCAGGAGCCGTTGTTTTCATTGGCATCATTCTTTTGCTCACCATTGGTGAATGCTGTGGGTGTAAAGGTGTATTCGTTATCAATGACAGCGATTACGTCCTGAAAAGCCACTGTTTCAGGTTGTGTGTTTAGTTGTTCGATCAATGTTTGTGAAGTCAGCATAGTCAACTCTATGTTTAAGATTCAATAAAAGGGGTACGCGCTTCATGGCGCTGAACAATGCGGTAAGAAATAAAGGAAATTAAACCGCAAGCGCTCATGATACTTAACATTGGCACAAAAGTACCATTATGGACGGCACTGAGGACCACACCGCTTAAAGCACCGGTAGAAAATCGAATGGTCCCTGCAAGGGCTGCGACACTGCCGTTTAGTGAGCCAGCTCGGCGCATGGCACCGCCCATGGTGCCGCTACCTAGAATACCTATGGGGCCTGTGAACAGCATGCAGCCCAACACAAGTGCTGCCAGCGGCGGTTTGTCCATAAAGCAAAGAATTAAAAGATAGACGGCGTCCGCGATAAGGAAGTACATGGCGTAACGCATTAAACGGTCGATGCCTAGACGCTCTACTGTACGGCTGTTGATGGTCGTCGCGATCATCATGGTGATGACGTTTAAGCCAAATAAGAAGCCAAATAGGCCTTCATCAATGCCATACAGCTTGATGTAGACAAAAGATGCCCCAGTGACAAAACACATCATGCCCGCAAAATGGAAAGCCCCTGAAATGATGTAGCCTAAGACAAATGGGTTTTTAACCAACTGGGCGTAGTTTTTTAAAGAATTACTGAACGATAGGGGAGAACGCTTTTCCGGAGGCAATGTTTCCGGAATTAAGCGGTTAAACAGGAACATTGCCACAATGGATAAGAGGGCAAGGAAAATAAAAATACCGTGCCAGCTTGAAATCACCAGTATGGTGCCACCTAAAATTGGCGCAACCAGAGGGGCGAGTGCCATCACTAGCATCACCATGGACATGGCTTTAGCGAATTGATTGGTGGTTAGGTTGTCTTTTACCATGGCTGGAACGCTTACTGCTACACCCGCACCGCCGATGGCTTGGATAATACGGCCAATAATGAGAGTTTCATAGCTACCTGCCAGAGCACACACCACAGAACCAATCATGAAGCCAATCAGTCCCATAAAAATGGTTTTCTTACGGCCAATAGCGTCTGAAATAGGGCCATAGAAAATCTGAAAAATAGCGAAAAACAGGAGATAAATACTGAGTGTTAGCTGAATGTGTGAGATGTCTTGGTCTAAACTCTCTGCGATGGAGGGGAAGCTTGGAAGGTAGGCATCAATCGCGAGAGGTGTGAGTCCGGCGAGTAGGCCTAGTACGATAATAATGGGAAGGGTAAGCTGCATAAGGTTCCGTTTTTAATAGAAAAATAGTTCATTAGTTGAGTGTATCAATTATAGGTGGGGAGACTTAACCTGCCTATGGTAAATTGAGGAAATACGGCTTAACTGGTAATTAAAAAGCTCGATCTTATAGTTATCATCTAAGAACTATGATTCACTTGTGACCCATTTTATCCTGCCAAAATGAATTAGGTTGTTATGTTAAAACTCTTCGAACGTTGGCTTTCGGCTTATCCATCCCATGCGCCCGAAGAAGCGCCGAAAACATTGTTTGCTTTTTGCCGGTATTACTCCCGTGGTGCAGAGATCCCTTTGATCATAATGTCACTGCTGACGGCGACGGTTGCGATTCTTGAGGTGGTGCTGTTCAGTTTTATGGGGCAGTTGGTGGATTGGCTGGTCACCAAGAACCCAGAAACATTCTTGTCCGATGAAAGTGGTCGCCTGATTGGCATGTCTTTATTGGTGCTTGTGGCGATGCCGCTGGTGACGTTTTTACATTCGGCGGTAGTGCATCAAACCTTGTTGGGTAATTACCCGATGCGCATCCGCTGGTTGTCTCACCGATTTGTCTTACGCCAAAGTGTTGGTTTCTTTCAAGATGACTTTGCTGGTCGTGTGGCGACTAAAGTGATGCAAACCTCTCTAGCGGTGCGTGAAACCGTCATGAAGTTGTTGGATGTGTTGATGTACATCCTTGTGTACTTTATTTCCATGTTGGTACTCATTGCTCAAGCCGACTATCGCCTAATGTTACCCATGTTGTTATGGCTCGGAGGCTACATTGCGATTCAGTTGTATTTTGTGCCTCGACTAAAGCGTATTTCAGAAGAACAAGCGGACGCTCGTTCCAACATGACGGGGCGCATTGTAGACAGCTACACCAATATCCAAACGGTGAAGCTGTTTGCCCATAACCAGCGGGAAGTGGACTATGCGCAAGAATCCATGGATGGTTTCTTAAAGACAGTACATAAGCAAATGCGCTATGTGACTGGGTTGAACTTTTGTGTCCAGAGTTTGAATTACTTCTTAGCCTTTTTGATCGCTGCCGTGGCGATAGGGTTATGGATGAGTAGTGTGATCAGTGTGGGCGCTATCGCGATTGCGGTGAGTTTGGCATTGCGTCTGAATGGTATGTCCCAATGGATCATGTGGGAGGTAAGCTCTCTGTTTGAAAACATTGGTATGGTGGCCGATGGCATGGGGACTTTGTCTAAGCCCCTCACGATTCAAGATGAACCGGGCGCAAAGCCTATGACGGTGAACCATGGAGCCATTGAATTTGACCAAGTGAACTTCCATTACGGCAAGCGTGATATCAAGGTGATTGATCAATTGAATCTGGCCATTAAGCCGGGTGAGAAGGTGGGGTTGGTTGGTCGCTCTGGTGCAGGTAAATCCACCATTGTGAACCTCTTGCTACGGTTCCATGATATTGAAAGCGGTACCATTCGTATCGATGGCCAAGATATTAGCAAGGTTCAGCAAGAAACCTTGCGGGCAAACATAGGGATGGTGACTCAGGATACGTCCTTGTTGCATCGTACGGTTCGCGAGAACTTGCTATACGGTAAGCCTGACGCTACGGAAGAAGAAATGATTGCCGCCGCGAAAAAGGCGGAGGCCCACGACTTCATTCTGAGCTTGACCGATCCGAAAGGTAATACTGGCTATGATGCCATGGTGGGGGAGCGGGGTATCAAGTTATCTGGTGGTCAGCGCCAACGTATCGCCATCGCCCGTGTGTTGTTAAAAGATGCCCCGATTCTAGTGTTGGATGAAGCGACATCAGCATTGGATTCAGAGGTGGAATCAGCCATCCAGGCAAGTTTGTATCGTCTAATGGAAGGTAAAACGGTTATTGCCATTGCCCATCGCTTATCGACCATTTCGGCTATGGATCGCTTGATCGTGCTGGATAAGGGGGAAGTGGTTGAGCAAGGTTCCCATGATGAGCTGGTGGCTCATAACGGAATCTACGGCAAGCTGTGGGCTCACCAAAGTGGTGGCTTCTTAGCAGAAGACATTGCTGAAGAAACGGTTTAACAAGCACTGTGAAACGAGAAATGGCGCCTTAAGGCGCCATTTTTGTCTCTATCAGGTGTATTTATTCGTTAGGTCTATTTGACCTTACCCTTCTTATTCGCAAGCCATAGGAACTGATAAGGGCGCAGGGTGATGTGCGCCAATCGGTCTTCGTATTTCTGGTTGGTGATGAGATCCCACCAGTCGTCCGTAGCAATTAAGTTTAATTCCGCTAGGTTGAAGGTCTGAGGCTCGTCGCTAATGTTATAAATGGCAAACAAACTTTGGCGGCGATCAAGGCTTTGGCGCCAGAACGCAAACAGCTTATCCCCTGTGTGCAGCACATATTGAGTGGCATTCGGATGAAATGCTGGCTGACAGCGACGGATCTTGATTAAGTCACGTATGGAGTTAAAGACTTTTTGGTGATGGGTAGGGGTGTTCAACTTGTGCTCAAGGTCGTCCATATTCCAAATATGGCGGTTGATAGAGCGGAATTGACCTGTATTACCCACGCGCTCATGGTCGTTTTCTGTGCCAAACAGAGAGTGTACATAGAAGGCAGGTAGCCCTTCTAATGCTAATTGAATTCCCGCTGCACACATAAAACGGGCAAATTGCCATTGGTCGGGCCCTTTGCTCACGGAGCCGCTCAAGGCATCCCACAAACTGATGTTGATTTCATAGGGCTTGGCTTCACCCGTAGGGGTCGTGCGGGAGCTGATCTTGCCACCAAATCGTTTCATGGTGTTGATCAAGTTGTCTAGCTCCCACTCACTGAGTAGGCCTTCCGTTGGGCGCAGACCCACACCATCGTGGGAGGCCACGAAGTTCAAATAGGTGGTTCCTTGTTGAGCTGGCGGCATACGCATCAGCCAGTTTTTAAGGTGATCACAGCTACCAGACACTAGGGTATTGATCAGCAGTGGTGGCAGTGAAAAGTTATAAATCAGATGGGCTTCGTTGGCGTTACCAAAATAGGTGAGGTTTTCACGGTTAGGGATGTTGGTTTCCGTGATGATCACCGCATCAGGGGCATAGTGCTCAATCATCAAGCGTAGCAAACGAATCATCTCATGGGTGTTTGGCAAGTTGATGCAAGGTGTGCCTGGGGTTTTCCATAGGAACGCCACCGCGTCCAAGCGGAACCAACGAATGCCTTTTTCTAGGTAAAGGCGGATGATGCGTAAAAACTCCAGTAACACGGTTGGATTTTCAAAGTTCAAATCCACTTGGTCGTGACTGAAGGTACACCATACGTGCTTAACGCCGTTTTTAGTCTGTACTTCCCGTAGCAGTGGTGAGGTGCGTGGGCGTACTACGTTGCTCACATCCGTATTGGGGTCTGCCTCGTAGAAATAGCTGGCACCGGGTTCGACCCCCGCTTTGAAATTTTCAAACCACATACTGCGGCTAGAGCAATGGTTGATAACCAAGTCACCCATGACTTTAAAGTCTTCTGAGAGAGCGGAGACGTCACGCCACTTACCTGATGAGGGATTCACAGAGGTGTAATCCATCACGCTGAAACCATCGTCTGAGCTGTAAGGGAAAAACGGCAGTAGGTGGACGGCCGAAATGCATTGGGCAAGCTCTGTTTTCACAAAGGAATGCAGTGTGTTGAGTGGCGCCTCGCCTTCCTTTCGCAGGGTATCCGCATAAGTGATGAGCATGACGTCTGACTGATCCCAAATGTTGCGGTGAGGCGTTGGGGATTCGGTCTTCGGGTCAAGGCCAAAGGTCGTTAAACAGGTGCGTGTAAAATCCCCTGCATCCAAATGAGGGTACAGAACTTGAATGTGTCCTATGAGTCGTTGCTCAAGGTGTGAAAGAGGCGCTGATTCCATTTTTACCTACCTACAATGTCGGGTGGTTAATCTTTTTACTATGCACGGGCTCCCATAGAGTCGCAAGTCTGAGAGGGCCTAGGATTTCGGCCCGTACTCAGCCATATCTTGTTCAACTGCACTTTCAAGCTGCTTCATAACGCCTGGGAAGGCGCTCACGACACGGTTCCAGCTTGGGATGAATGGTGCTTCCATTGGGTTCTCAAGATAATTGTTGCCGGCTTTCATAATATTGCTGGCAAATAACTCCACTGCACGTTCTTCAGAATGGACGTCTAATTTTAGACCGTTGATCTCAGCATCGTTTCGGTAGGTCTCAATAAAGTCCAGCGCTACTCGGTAATAAGTGGCCTTGATAGTACGGAACGTTTCTTGGTTAAAGACGATTCCGTTGGTTGCTAGCTTACGGAAGATGGCTTTAGTGATGTCGATGGACATTTTAGACAAACCACCAGCATCGTTGTCTGCTGACAGGTCCTGATGCTTGTGATCGTACACATCGGCAATATCTACCTGACATAGGCGGTTAGTGGAGTAGTTACGGTACATCTCACTCAATACGCCTACTTCTAACCCCCAATCACTTGGAATGCGAAGATCGGTCATTACATCTCGGCGGAAAGAGAACTCACCTGCAAGGGAATAACGGTAGCTGTCTAGGTAGTCTAGGTAATCCAAGTGCCCCAAAACTTTTTTCAGTGAGTAGAGTAATGGTGTCACGAGTAGGCGGCTAACACGACCATTCATCTTGCCGTTGGCGGTACGGGCGTAAAAGCCTTTACAGAATTCATAGTTAAAATTCGGGTTCGCGACGGGATAAATGAGGCGTGCTAATAGGCTACGGTCATAGGTGACGATGTCGCAGTCATGCATGGCAACGGATTCGGCTTCCGAAGCGGACAAGGTGTAGCCCATACAAAACCAGACATTGCGGCCTTTGCCAGGATCGGATGGAGACAGAGCTTCGCCTTTTAGAACTTCATCAATGGCGCGCAAGCGAGGGCCATCATTCCAAAGGACTTTGTGCTTTTGTGGTAACTGGGAGAAAAACTCCAGTGCATGGCGGTACTGTTCTTCGGTGGCGCGATCCAACCCGATAATGATTTCATCTAGGTAGGGAACTTCTTTAAGATGCTTAATGATGTTTGGCATGGCATCGGTTTCTAGTTCCGAGTACAAGCATGGCAAGATCAACGCGAGAGGGCGCTTTTTGGCGAATTCGCAGAGCTCATTCTCCATGTCTTCCAGTGGACGGTTGGCTAGATTGTGTAGTGTCGTAATGATGCCGTTTTGATAGAAATCACCCATTTTAATCTCCTAAAGCATGTGTATGCGTTATGACCAAATGTGACTTGGCCAGCATTATTGTTATACGTAACCTTCCGTAGCAAGTGCCTTATTTATGGCCTCACTCCAGCCCGTTGGGCCATAGGATTCGGTAATCCAAACATCTGATCGGTTTGGGATTTCTGGTGGAATATGTACTGGTGAGCGCACTACTACTGGGATGTTGGCTTGGCCAATCATGCCTACGTCATTTTCACCGTCACCCAAAGCGATAGTTTTGGTTTGTTCTTGGTATTTGTCTTGGTACTGCTGATTAAGCCATTCCATAGCGACCGCTTTGTCACAGGCTTCTCCCATAAGGTGAACGAAGCGACCGCCTTTTTGAACTTTCACACCGTGCTTTGCCATCTCTGTTTTTAATGACTCAAGAGCATTTTGAGAGTCATTCCATATTAGTGGTTCGGTGAACTCTCTCTGTAGTGATAGGGAGGCGCTGGCTAGATCTAAGCCTGTGTATTCCGCAAGTTGTTCTGGGGTTAATTCGCTGTAGCAAGTGAAGTCATAGGTGTCTTTGAAACTGAGAGCCAGCTCAATAAGATTTACTCGACTGGGGCCGAAAGCTTTTACCCAATAATCCCCATGACTTTGCAGTTCATCTGTGGCTTGAAGTGAGCAAGTCTTTGGCAGATAGACCGCGGCGCCATTTTCGGTAATGAATGGATCACGATGACGTAAGTCTTGGCGCAGAGAAAGTAGTTCTGAGTAGGTTTTGCTGGTGTTGATCACACAAGGGATGCCCAGTGTTTTTAGTGTGGTCAGTGCAGTGCTTGCAGCCTGGAAACTGTAATCAAAGTGATCAAGTAGTGTGCCATCTAAATCCGTAAATACGATCAGTTTGGATGTCATGTAATCAGATGAAGTCAATTAACCCTCTGAACTTCACCCTTTCCTCCTAAAGTTGATTTAAGGGGCATGGAAATGTATGTAAATCCATTTGCCCAGTCATTTTTGAAACGACTCTATTACTAGGTTAAAGCAATTAGCTTGCCAGCGTGTTTTATATGGTCGCCATTGAATGAAAGTGTAAGGGGCTTCCAACACAGTTTTGTGACAGCTGAGCACAGAGGAACACTCATACTCCAAGGATTTATGAGGAATCAAAGGGAGTCTAAGATTCTGTTTTACTTCATTAAATGGAGTGGAGCAGGAGAGTAATAAAAACCCATGGCGCACTGTTTTGGTGCTCTATTTTGTGGCGCACAATATTGTTGCGGTGGTTTTGCTCTTTTTGTGGGCTTGTTGTGGGAGTGTTTAGGTTGAAGTCGGTGGTGGCCTCAGAAAGTTAAAAATACTACTAATGAAACAGCGAGTAAGTGGCATATATGGGGGATGATAAGCATTCTGGTTTATTCGACTCTTTTCAAAATCTAGACTCTTAAAATGAGTTTTTTTGCAGTACTATTTCAGACGATTATTTTGAAAAACCAAATATCACCGAGTTTTGTACTGAAATAACGAATTTTTCGATATTAGATTTTTCTGCTAATCGAGATGGATTTTTCATTTTCGCAGATTTAAAGGCAGGCTAACTATGGACTCTTCCACGGGTATTCCCCGTCCTCAACTTCAATCCCTTTACGATATTCTTCCTCAAGAACCTCTGCTTATGATGGGCGCCGGTCCGGTACCTATCCCTGAGCGTGTCGCCAAAGCCAATTCAGTGGTTATCAATCATTTAGGCCCAACCATGGCCAAGGTGATTGATCAAGTGAAGCAGATGGCGCGTTATGTGTTTCAAACGGAATCCAAGTGGGTATTAGGTGTTGCGGGGCCAGCTTCGGCGGCCATGGAGATGTCGGCTGTGAACTTGCTTCAGCCGGGTGAAAAGATTCTTTGTCTGAATAATGGCTTTTTTAGCCATCGCATGGCGGAAATGGCGACCCGTGTTGGCGCAGATGTTCATGAATTGCATATTCCTGTTCATGAAGCCGCTGACCCTGAGCGGGTTAGAAAGGCCATTGAGCAAGTGCGTCCTAAAGTGATCAGCATGGTGCAGGGAGAAACCTCTAACACGGTTTGTAACCACACTTTAAAAGAAATTGCCGGGATTGCTAAATCCTATGGTTGCTTAGTGGTAGTCGATGCGGTGTGTACCTTGAGCACCATGCCCCTAAAAATGGATGAATGGAACGTTGACTGCGTCATTACGGGTGGGCAAAAAGGTTTGTCTTCTATCCCAGGGGTGTCTTTGGTGGCGTTTTCTAATGATGCTTGGCAAGCCATTGAAAGCCGCACTAAGCCTGTGACCCATTGGTGTTTTGATGCCAAATTAGCCGAAAACTTTTGGCACCGAGATGGCTATCATTATACAGCCCCTGTGTCTGGCATTATGGCTTTGCATGAAGCCTTAAAACTGGTCTGTGAAGAAACGCTTGAGCAGCGTTTCGCTCGCCATGAGCGTTGTTCTAGTGCCTTGCAGGCGGGTATTGAAGGAATGGGCTTGGATTTATTTATCCAAGGAAAAGCCCGTTTGAATTCAGTAGTGGGTATCAACATCCCAGAGGGCCTGTCAGCAAAACAGATATGTGATCATATTTCCGATGTCTATCGAGTCGAGATCGCGGGATCTTTCGGTCAGCCTATTGTGCGCATCGGGCAAATGGGAGAGCAGTGTCGAGAACACAACCTGTTCCGCACCTTACATGCATTAGGTAGTACCATGCGTGATCTTGGGGTTAAAGTCGATCAGCCTAATGGTATGGCTGAGATGGAAGCTTACTTACAGAGCACGCCTCGGTTAATTTCTCGCAGCGTCGCCTAACTCAAGCTTCACATGGCTGAATAAAAATGCCCATGATGATTTCATCATGGGCATTTTTTGTTTTTGTACTAGGCTCTATATCACTTTGCCTAAAGATACTTGGCGCAGGGTCTTGTTGCATGTTTTTTGTTGCTTTGTGTAAAAAATATGTTCGATGACAGGATCGTGACAGGTTAGCGGAGTATGTTGTGCGCATAGGGTGTTCGTATTGACGGATGTTCTTAATTATCTAAATACAAAAACAATAAAAGCAGGAGATAAATCATGCTTAAAACCATGTCAGTTAAGTCTGTTCTTGTTGCGGGTACAGCCGCTCTAACTATCGCAGGACAAGCGTATGCCTACGAGCCAGCTCGCAGTGCTGAATGTATCGCTCCAGCAAACCCAGGTGGTGGTTGGGACTTTACGTGTCGTAGCGTTGGCAAGGTACTTACAGATTTAGATTACATCAAAGGTAACGTTCAAACTGTCAACATGGCAGGTGCAGGTGGCGGTGTTGCATTCGCCCACACTGTTAGTAAACGTGACAAAGATGAATCCCTAATTGTTGCTGCGTCTACTGCAACAACCACGCGCCTTGCTCAAGGCCAATTCCCAGGTATGAATGCAGACCAAGTGAAATGGGTCGGTACACTGGGTGCTGATTACGGCGTTATCGCTGTCGGCAAAGATTCTAAATACACTTCTCTTAAGCAAATGATGGACGCTTTGAAAGGCAATCCAGGTGCGGTGAAATTCGCAGGTGGTAGTGCATCAGGCGGCTGGGATCACTTGAAAGTTTTGATCACAGCAAAAGAAGCAAATGTTGAAAACCTTCCAAAAATTCGTTACCTAGCGTTCAGCGGTGGTTCTGAAGCATTGGTACAAGTAGTTGGCGGTCACGTTGATGCGTTTACTGGTGACATCTCTGAAGTAAAAGGCTTCATGGATTCTGGTGACCTACGTGTACTTGCTGTGCTTTCTGAAGAGCGTCTACCTGCACCATTCGATCAGATCCCAACAGCGATGGAGCAAGGTATCAGTTCTGTTGCGCCAAACTGGCGTGGCTTCTACGTGCCGGGTAATGCAAGCCAAGATTCTTACGACTGGTGGGTTGACACTGTTGAAGAGCTTAGCGGTACTCAAGAGTGGAAAGATGTGATGACTAAAAACGGTCTAATGCCTTTCCAGAAGTCTGGTGAAGAATTCACTCAATTCGTGAAGAACCAAACCCTAGACATTCAAATTCTATCTAAAGACATCGGTCTAATTCGCTAATTAGTCTGATTTTGAGGGGAACCCGCTTCCCCTCCGTTTTCCCTTAGTTATTTCGGAGCATAAACATGCGTATTAATGATCGTGTGTTCGGGGTTCTATTGCTTATTTTAGCCGTAGCTTACGGTTATGGAGCATCTCAATTCCCCGTACCATTCGGTGGCCAAGAAGCTGTCGGCCCAGAAACGTTCCCAATTTTGCTTTCCATTATTTTGGGTATTGGTGCTGTGTACATGGTGATCAAACCTGATGAAGATGTGAAATGGCCTGCTGTGTCAATGTTGATCGAGCTTGGCGTGGTGTGTGTGGTATTGGCTTTGTTTGCCTTCGCCCTTGAGCATCTAGGTTTCGTATTGTCTGCAACACCTGCTGTAGCATTCTTATGTTGGAGAATGGGGGCAACGCCAGTGAAGAGCCTATTAACGGGTGTCATCACATCGGTTGTGATCTACGTATTGTTTACTCGCTTGCTTGAGCTAGCGCTTCCTTCTGGTATTTTGGGGCTGTAAGTTATGGGTACTATCGAACTACTTATGCAAGGCTTCGCGGTTGCTCTTTCTCCAGAAAGCCTTTTATTTGCACTCATCGGTGCGATCTTGGGTACGCTTATTGGTGCCTTGCCGGGACTTGGCCCTGCAAACGGTGTAGCGATCCTGATTCCTCTGGCGTTTAGCTTGGGTCTATCGCCAACGTCTTCTTTGATTTTATTGACCTCTGTGTACGCGGGGGCCATGTATGGTGGTCGTATTTCGTCCATCCTATTGAACATTCCAGGCGATGAGCCAGCCATGATGACCTGTTTGGATGGTTATCCGATGGCGCTCAAGGGCAAGGCTGCAGAAGCCTTGGCAACGTCTGCAATCGCTTCTTTTATTGGTAGCTTCATCGCCACCATTGGTTTGGTGATCTTGGCACCTATCTTGGCGAAATTCGCTTTGAAATTTGGTCCTGCTGAGTACTTTGCATTGTTCGCTTTGGCGTTTGCGACACTTGGCGGTATCACAGGTAAAAACCAATTCAAGACTTTAATCGCTGCTGCTTTGGGTCTAATGATCGCTACTGTGGGTATCGATATCTCATCTGGCGTTCAGCGTTACACGTTTAACAACCTTCACTTATTCGAAGGTGTGGACTTCCTGATTGCAATCGTTGGTTTGTTTGCCATCTCAGAGCTGTTCTTCTTCCTTGAGCAACATGCGGGTGACGGCCTTAAACAAGTGGCACTAAACAAATTGAAGCTAACGGCTAAAGACATTCTGTTTATTATGCCTGCTTCGCTTCGTGGTGCTTTATTAGGCTTCGTGTCTGGTGTATTGCCAGGTGCGGGTGCATCTCTGGGAAGCTTCATTAGTTACACCTTGGAGAAAAAAGCGTCAGACAAAGAGGGCACCTTTGGTAAAGGTGATCCACGTGGTGTGGCTGCACCGGAAGCCGGTAACAATGGTGCAGCATCAGGTGCCCTAGTACCTATGTTGACTCTAGGTGTTCCTGGTAGTGGTACAACGGCCGTGTTGTTGGCCATGTTGATCTCTTTAAACGTTAACCCTGGTCCTATGTTGTTCCAGCAAAGCCCTGATCTAGTATGGGGTGTTATCGCTGCGCTATTCGTAGGTAACTTGGTGCTATTACTGCTTAACATCCCAATGGTAGGGATCTTTGTTAAGTTGCTAAGCATTCCACCTAAGTACTTGATGCCGATTGTGACCTTGATTGCATCGGTTGGTATCTTCTCGATCACGGGCAGTGCGATCGACCTGTACTTTATGGTGGGCTTCGGCATCATGGGTTATGTGATGCGTAAGATTGAGATCCCACTTGTACCAATCATTTTGGGTATGTTGTTAGGGCCTGAAATGGAGAAAAACCTACGTCACGCCTTAGTATTGTCTGATGGTGACTGGACAGTGCTTTGGAGCAGTGGTCTAAGCATCGCTCTTTGGGCTGTTGCTCTAGCTGGCTTGATCCTTCCTGTGATCGTGGGTCCGGTATTACGTGCAAAAATGAAGCGTAAAAACACTGAAGCCTAATCTGATTTAGAGCGAAAAAGCGTTTATGATTAACAAGTCCGGGTGGGGATCTCACTCGGACTTGTTCCGTTTTTAGGCCGATGAGAAGTTGGAATGCGAATACTAGTAGTAGAAGATACCGAAGTGTTGGGCCAAGCCATATGCGAGCGCTTATCGAGCCTTGGCCACGGAGCAGATTTGATTATGGACGGCAAGCAAGCCAATGAGCTGCTGCGTTATCAGTCTGTTGACCTGATCATCTTAGATTTGAATCTTCCTAATATGTCGGGCTTACAAATTCTGCAGGCGCTGCGTCAACGGGAGGACGCCACTCCTGTGTTGGTGTTGACCGCTCGGGACCAAGTGGATGATCGTATTCGTTTACTTGATGCAGGCGCCGATGACTACCTGACCAAACCCTTTGATTTTGGTGAGCTAGAGGCACGATGCCGTGCTCTATTGCGCCGCAAACAGGGGTATGCCTCCAATGTCACTGAGCATGGCAATATTACGGTTGACCGCGACAGTCGTCAGGTGTTAGTGAATCAAGTCGTGACAGCGGTGACCAACCGCGAATTTCGTTTGCTGGAAATCTTTCTGGGGCATCTCGGTCGAGTATTGAGCAAGGACGAGATCACGGAGCATTTATTCAACTTTGATGAAACGCCTGGCCCCAATGCCATTGAGCTATACGTGGGACGTTTACGAAAAAAAATGGCAGGCAGCGACCTGACCATTAGCACCCTTAGAGGCATTGGGTATGTGGCGGAAGTTACCCCAGCACAACGCTAGTGAATCCTTAGCTGAGTATCGACGTTCTCCTTCCCTGCGAGGGCGCTTCGTTGCTGTTGGTATTGTCACCATTACCTTTATTGCTGTATTGGCGATGAAGTTGGTGTTTGATTACAGTCAGCGTTTGGCGGACATCTCCTATGATCGGTTGTTGCGCAGTGCATTATTGCAGATGGATGAAAACCTAGGTCAAGAGGCTGGTGAAATCACCATTGATATCCCTTGGTCTGCGTTTGCTACCTTGGCTCAGGCCAGTGACGACCGTGTATTCTATAAGGTTGAAAGCTCCTCTCAAGGTTTTGTGACTGGCTATTTTGATCTGGATGCCACACCCAGTTTACCGGTAGAGCAGGGCGTGATTCAGTTTTTTGATCGGCAGTATTCCGGCGAAACCCTAAGGTTTGCTTGGTTAGAACGTTATCTAACTGAGCCGGATGCCAGTGGTACCGTGCGTATTGTTCTGGCTCATACCCGTTTATCCCGTGAAGAAATGGCTGGTTCAGTGACCCAGCGTGCCGTGGAACTAATTTTGTTGGTTTCATTGGTGTCTATTGTTTTGCTATTGATCGGTAGTCATCTGATCCTGCGCCCTTTGCACCGAATTGAGCAGGTGTTAGAGGAGCGGACTCCAGGAGATTTAACGCCCCTGACGCTGAAAACCCCAAGAGAAACCTATCATCTAAAAGTCGTAATTAATGACTTTATGAAGCGCTTGCAGACTAACTTGGAAGAGCTTGAAAACTATACCGGCAACGCCGCCCACCAGCTACGTACACCCATTGCCAGCTTAAAAGCTTTGGCAGAAAACGCTCGAGACATTGGTAAGCCAGAAGAGCAGCGCCAAGCCTTGGAAAAAATCATTGCCCAGTGTGAAGCCTTGAGCGATACGGTGAGCTTTCTGTTGAATCAAGCGGTTATTAGCCATCGTTTGCAATCCAAAGCCATGGGGTTGATCGATTTGATCCAACCGATTCAAGAGTCTTGTCGGGCTCAAGCCCTTACGGCTTACCGTAAAGGGGTGATTTTATCCTTTGATGTGGAAGTGGAAGAGGCCATCGTAGTGGGGGACACCATTGCCATTGAGCAAATGATGCAGAACCTAATCGAAAACGCCGTACGTTACAGCATGCTGGATACCTCTGAGCAGAGCAAAGAAGTGACAGTTCGCGTGACCCCGCTTCCTCAAGTGTACCGGGTAGAGGTTATCGATCATGGGGTTGGTATCAGTGATGCAGACAAGCAGCGAGTGTTCGAGCGTTTCTACCGAGGGCGCTATGACATCGCTGGATCAGGAGTGGGCTTGTCCCTCGTAAAAGACATAGCTAAACACCACAATGCGGACGTGGTTTTGCTTGATACGGATCCCCATGGTACGACTGTGGTGGTTGATTTTCCTGCATACCAATTTTCTGGAGACCAATGATGAGACGATGTATTGCTTTGATTGGCCTTTTGTTCGCAAGTTTGAGCTATGGTGCTTTGCCTGTTTGGTTTGGTAGCCCGAATGCCCAGCGAGTGTTGTACATCAATTCCACTCTAGATATGTCCTCCTTTCGGCCGATCTTGGAGCGTTTTGTTGAGCGAAATCCCGATGTGCGCATCGGTTATGTGGACATAAATACCCTAGAGCTTTACTACTCCACGGTGGCGGATTCGGCTAAGCCTACTGCAAGCTTGATATTGAGCAGTGCCATGGATTTACAGTTAAAGCTGGTTAACGATGGCTTTACCCGTTCCTATCAGTCGGAGGAAGTGGGACGCCTGCCCAATCGGGCGAAATGGCGAGATGAAGTATTTGCCTTTTCTTACGAGCCCGTAGTGATGATGGTAAACAAAAATGCCTTTATGGGGGTGGACATCCCTCAGGATCGACAAGGTTTGCTGAGCTACATTCGTCAAAATGATGAGCAAGTCTCTGGACGCATGGGAACCTACGATATTCGCACCAGTGGTGTTGGCTACTTGTTGGCGAGCCAAGACGCCCGTCAAGCGGATGCCACATGGGGGCGTATGTTAGAAGCTTTTGGTAGCCACGGAGTGCGCACCTATTGTTGCTCGAGCAGCATAATTGATGATGTGGCCTCAGGTGAATTGGTTGTTGGGTACAACCTGCTAGGTTCCTATGCGGCTCAGCGTGCTGCTGAAGATCCTAATCTGGAAATGATCATTCCTAAAGATTACACCTTGATGCTGATGCGTACCGCTGTGATTCCTAAAAACGCCGTCAACGTTCAAGATGCGGGGCGTTTCTTAGACTTTTTATTGTCTGACGAAGGCCAGGCTCTGATGACTTCCGAGGAGCTTTTATACCCTATTCGCCCATCGCAAAATGCCTCTCAGTTTGCTTTGCCGCTTGGGCCAACGCGCACCATTCGGACGGTCGATCTAGACCAGCAGCTCTTGGTCGGGCGAGATTTAGTCAAGCAGCGACGCTTTATTCGAAGCTGGGAATTAGCCCTAGAGCTGAGCAGCGGTGATTAGCAGCTGACGGTGCGAAGTTGCCGCGGGGCGTAGCCAAAGTGTTTTGTAAAGGCGTGGGTTAGGGCGCTTTGAGAGCTAAATCCCACATTCTGGGCAATCAAAGAGAGAGGCTTGCGCGTCGAAACAATTAACTCGTGGGCCACGGTGAGGCGCTTTTTCAAAATGAACTGGTAAGGGGATAACCCCGTTTGCTTGGTAAACAGTTCATTAAAATGACCTCGACTCATGTGGTTCATATCTGCGAGCTGGGCCACCGAAATCTTGGCGGCGAGATGATGCTCAACAAATCGTTCAATGAGTTCAATATTCAAACGCTTGAAAAAAGTCGTATTAGGCGCGCTGCCATAAATTCGGCAGTAGAGAGAAGCCAATAGCCCCATGGAAATATTCAGATGTGCTTCGGGGAAATGCTCAAAGTTGTCTTGTTCGTTTTTGATGCAACGCACTAGATCGATTAGATTCTGATCTGATTTGAAGTAACAGGGCTTGTCGAACAAGGTGTCTACGCGGGTGTGAAAGTTCAAGATGGGCAAATCAATAATGACCTGGCGGCTGTCGCCGTAGCCCTTGTAGCAATGTTTGTCTGTGGTCGGAATAATGCATCCCTTATGCATGTTCATGGTGTCGCGGCAACCATTTATGTCAAATAGCGCTTCATCATGGGTATGAAAAATAATTTGATGAAAATCGTGGCTATGTGAATGGCAATGGTTAGGTAAGTGGACATCTCTGATCTGCATAAAGGTACTCTTATAGTTATTTTGGGGTATTTTTCCCCGAGCGTCTAAAGCATGCAAGAAATTTGCAAATAATGAATAGTGCCCTCTTTTGAGGGCACATTATCAATAATGATACTTATTTACTTGTGTTGGGTTTTGTGTACAAAGCGCCTACCAATTGGCTGTTGAGAGCTTTTTGGGCAGCCAAGTTGCCAGCTCAGGTATCGCCAAAATCGCCACCAACACGACTATCTGTATACCAATGAATGGAATTACCCCGGCATACATGTGTTTCAAGGTGATGGATGCAGGCGATATGGCCCTTAGATAGAAAATGGAAGGTGCCAAAGGAGGCGTTAGGTAACTGGTCTGCAAAATGACTAAGAAGGCAACACAGAACCAAATATCATCAAAGCCAAGCAAGCGCACGATTGGCATCGCCACTGGAATAATGATCAAGACCACGGACATCATGTCCAGCAGGAAGCCAGCGATAAAGGCGATCCCTAGAATCATTGCCAACACAGAATAACGGCTTAAATCTGAGTCCAGCAATAACGACTGAACCGTCCCCATGCCGCCTGTGGCGAAGAAGATCCCAGCAAACATATTGCCTGCCATCACAATCATTAAGATCATGGCAGAGATGTTTACGGTTCTGAGTACCGACTCCCACAATACAGAGAGAGAGCAGCTGCGATAAAGAATCGACAGCAGTACCGCGCCTACAGCACCGCAAGCGGACGCCTCGGTGGGGGTCGCCAGCCCTAGTAGAATGGTACCCAATACGGTGAAAATCAGTGCGGCCGCAGGCAGTAAAGCGGTGACAGTGACTTTTAATTTTTCGCTTAAAGTGATCTGAGGGCCAGTGTCTGTACCCGATGGCGCCATAGCCGGTTTGAAATAAGCTATTAAAATCACATAGAGAATGAACAGCCCCGCCATCAATAAGCCCGGGATAAGTAAGCCATTAAATAATTGACCAACTGATACCCCTGCTACAGGCCCTAGTACAATCACTGTGATTGAAGGTGGGATGGCGGTCCCCAGTGAACCACTAGAGCAGATAACGCCTGATAATAGACGCTTGTCGTACTGATGCTTAAGCATGATTGGAATGGCAAGCAAGCCGATGACTGCTTCCGTGGCGCCTACCACTCCGCTGGCTGCGGCAAAGATGGTCCCGAGTAGAATGGTCCCAACTCCAATGCCTCCGGGAAGGCGTTTAGTCCAAAGATGAATGGCATGAAAGAGTCTTTCGGCAATACCGGATTTTTCGAGCATGGCCCCCATAAAGATGAATAAGGGCACCGCTGCCAGCACAGAATTAGAGGCTGTTTCTTCGATCTTGGACAGCAGCTGATACGCCACCACGTCCTCAAATACTAGATAACCAAATACCGCAGCACTTAGCATCATGGCAAATGAGATTTGCAGGCCTAAGAAGATAAAACCGATCAAGGCCGGAAACATCAGTAAAGATAAATATTCGCTCACGGTTAAGGCTCCTGACCGGTTATTTCAACAAGACTTTTGAGTAGTTCTGACACCAATTGCAGTGCCAACAAAAGGAAGCCAATAAACCAGGAGCTGTATACTGGCCACATCACAGGGTTCCAAGCGGAGCGGCCGGAGCGTTCGCCTCGATGTAGGGCTTCTAAAGCATAGTGAGCCAACTCCCAGGTGAGCCAAAACATCAAGGGGATTAGTGGCAAATAAAACAAGATGCGAAGGCAAGCAGCCGCTCTAGGGGATAAGTGCATGGTGACTAAGTCCACGCTGACGTGTTGCTTGAGACGTAACGCATTGGCCATGCCGAGCATAAAGAGTGCTCCCATAACCATATAACTGATTTCATAGGCCCAAAGAGTAGGGGTGTTTAAGACATAGCGGCTGAATACTTCGTATACCAGCGCAAAAATAAGCGGCAATATCAATAGGGCAGCCATGGCACCAAAAAGGCGAGTGACCCCATCGATCAGTCGAATGAGTTTCATAGTGTGTTTCGATATCAGCTTAGTGGGAGCCAGCAACATTGGAGTGTTGCTGGCTGAGTGTTAGCGTAGGAGAGAACGAATTAGCTCTCTGTTTCGCCGATTTTTAGACGGTAGTTAGGCCAGCTTTGGATTTTGTCTTTGAAGGCGCGCTGGGACTCAAGAACTTTAGCGAACCAATCAATTTCTTCTGCATAGCTGTCTTCCCATGCTTTGGTTTCTTTAAGAACAGCACTGATAAAGCTTGGGTCAAGCTCGATCAGCTCATTGTTACCAGATTTAAGTTCTTCGTAGGCATCCAGATCGGCGTAAGATGCTGCCAACCAAGAATCAAACACAGACAGTTTTGCCGCTTGACGTAACAAATTCTGTTGCTGGTCAGATAGGCCTTCCCAAGCGCGACGATTCACTTGGCATTCCAAAACACCACCGGATTGGTGGATGCCAGGGAAAATCACGTATTTCGCAACTTCTTGGAAGCCTGTTGGTTTGTTCATTTCTGGGCTGCCCCATTCGGCGGCATCAATCACGCCACGCTCAAGAGCACTGTAAATTTCGCTCCCTGCCATGACCACTGTTGAAGCGCCTAAGCGCGAAGCGATTTCTGCCCAAGCGCCCGATGTACGAAGACGTAATCCTTTAAAGTCTTCTAAAGTGCGTACCGGTTTATTGGAGTGTAGGAAGATTTCTGTGCCCAAAATGGAACAAGGGAAAGCGACCACGTTAAATTTTTCTCGGCGGTACTGCTCGTAAAGCTCCACGCCACCCCCTTGATACATCCATAACATGAATTCTTCTGGGGTAAGGCCGCTTGAGTGGCCTGCCAGTAAGGCGGTAGTAGGGTCCATGCCGTAGTCGTAGTTGATGTAGTTATGGCTGATTTGTGCGACACCGGATTGCACTGAGTCGGTCACTTTCAAAGCGCTGCCTAGTGTGCCACCGGGGAACACTTTGATATTGAAATCGCCATTGCTTAAGTTGTTCACATGATCAACAAAAGATTGGGCATCCCTTTCTAACCAAGGACCACCGGACCAAGGTGTCGCCATACGCCAGTTGTTTTCCGCGAGGGTTTGAGTGGAAAGGGTGGCGGCAATGATACCTGATGCAAGACAGAGTACTTTTTGTATTTTCATTATGGTTCCTTTGTTTTAGATGCTTAGGTATGTCCTTATGACAGTCTTTGTTCCTCCTTGAATTCAGTGCGGAGTTAGCCTCCGAATTCTTTTTGCATGGCTTCAGCGCGTGCTTTGCAGGCATTCATTGCGGCTTCAATGGCTTCGCTGAATTCGTTGCTTTGTAGTGACAAAATGGCTTGTTCGGTGGAGCCTTGGGGCGACATGACGTTTTGCATTAAGCGGGTCAGTGATTCTGTGCTGTCTATGGCCATTTTGGCGGCACCGAGAGCCGTTTGTTGGGCAAGCTTGCGGGCGCTATCGGCTGAGAGACCTTGTTGTATGGCCGCTTGTTGCATCGCGTTTAGCATTAAAAAGAAGTAGGCTGGTGCACTGCCTGAGACGGCTGTAACAGCATTTAAAAGCGGCTCTTCTGTGACCCATTCGGCGATGCCAACGGCTCCCATGAGTTGCTCTGCGGCATCTTTTTGTTGATCGGATACAAAACGGTTGGCGAACAGGCCAGAGGCTCCAACCCCAATTAAGGCTGGTGTATTGGGCATGCAGCGGACGATGGGAGCTTCCACTCCAAGCCATTTGCTGATGGCGTTACATTCGATGCCGGCCGCAATGGAAATGATCAGTGGTGGTGCTTTGCGGTTTTTCACCACGGGCGCGATCTCTTCACAGACCATTTTCAAAATCTGTGGTTTGACCGCTAAAACCAAGACATCTGCTTTAGTGGTGGCCAATAGGTTGTCCGTGGTGGTGTGAATGCCATAGGTGTTTTGTTGGGTTTGTAAAACGTCCAGCTCTGGTGACGTGGCAGTGATCTGTGATGCGGGATAGCCAGAGCGAATAAGTCCGCCGTAAATGGCGCGAGACATATTGCCTGCTCCAATAAACGCGATGTGTTGAGACATGAATGATCCTCGAAAGTTGTAAATCAGTTGCGGTATTTGTAAACCGCTAAACCACTTTTAAGGATTCTATGGAAGTCGTTATTAAATAACGTTCAAAAAACACAGCAGTTCGTGTTCAAAAGATGGACGTATCGGAGAAAAGCTCACCAGAGCTGCTTTTGTGGCAACTCTGGTGAAGGTGAGAGGATTAGTTCATGGTCTTTTGCTGCATGCGGCGCAGGAACTCAGACATGATCTGCATGTAGAGTTCATCTCCAAGGTATTTGTCTTCCACACCACGGTCTATGCTGGGGTTGTCATTTACTTCGATGACGTAACCACGGCCTTTTACTTCTTTGATATCGACTCCATATAAACCGTTGCCAATCGGTTTGGTGGCAGCGATGGCCGCTTGCAGTACTCGTCTTGGCACTTCGAAAGTAGGTAGGGTGTCAAAGCCGCCACTCTCGCTTTTGGATTCACCGTGTTGGTAGATCTGCCAGTGGTTTTTCACCATGTAGTAGCGGCACGCAAAGATAGGCTTGTTGTTCAAAATGCCGATACGCCAGTCGAATTCGGTGTACAGGTATTCTTGCACCAGCAGCAAGCTCGATTTTTTAAACAGCTCGTCCAAGCACTTGGTTAGTTCAGCGCGGTCTTGGGCTTTCAGCACGCCTTTAGAAAAAGCACCATCTGGGATTTTCACGACCATGGGATAGCTGATGTGCTGCTCTAAGGTGTCCTCTATGCCTGTTTCGCCCCGGTGGATAATGCGCGTCTTAGGGCTGGGGACTTTATGGGTGTTAAAGAGGTCCGCCAAGTACACCTTGTTAGTACAGCGCATAATAGACGTTGGATCGTCCATTACGACCAGGCCATAGGCTTCGGCCTTTTTGGCAAACTGGTAGGTGTGGTGGTCGATGTTGGTGGTCTCGCGGATGAACAAACCATCGTATTCCGGTAGGCGAACGATATCCTTTGGACCAATGATGTCTACTTGGATGCCCAGTTGTTTGCCCGCTTGCACAAATTTTTTCAGGGCCTGCTTGTCGCTAGGTGGCAGCTCTTCCTCTGGGTTGACTAGCATGGCTAGGTCGAACTTGATGCTGCGACTCTTACGAGTTCGGTTCCAGACTTTTGAGCTGAAGCCATCGAGGGCTTCGGCAAACAAGGTTTCTTCCGCGTCATCTAGGGCTTTATGGGAGGTTGCCTTGAGTGACTTCACTTGCCATTGTTTCTTGTAACTTAGGGTGAATTCAATAACGGGCGCTGGGAACTTCTCAAACAGCTTGCGTGCGAAGTCTTTAAGCTCTGGGTTAAGTGTGTTGCCGAATACCGCATGACCTTTGATGGTTGTGGCTTCATTGGGCGTGCCGAGTTTTTCTGCTAGGGACGGCAGCCATTGTGACAACTCAATGTCATACAGGGCTTTTTTATTTAGGTCATTTAGGGTGCGTACGGAGGGCATAACGTTGTGGCCACGGCTTTCTGCAAGCAATGAGCAATAGTAGCCATCAGACAAATAACGGCTGCTTTTGCACAAGTTAATGATACGTGTGCGGTCATTCGCCTTAGTGGTGAGTGATAGATACTGGGGAAAGGTGATGACATGGTCACTTGGTAAGAATGCAGACCAGTCTTTGAGTTGATCGACCACAATGTAGGTTTGTGCCATGCAGAAAAGTCCTTCTAATAGGCTTGTTAAGATAGGCGCATAGTGCGCTATTTTTTATCTTTGTAATAGTAGTAAATTAATTAAATTTGCGTACCAATATGACTATATTTTTGATTAGTTTTGGTCTTAAAATCCGCACCATTATTACCGTCTTTATTTAGGCTTTGAGGGCCTTTATATGTCACAAGAAATTCTCGTCCGTGTTGCCCAGTTATCCGATTTAGATACGTTAGAGGCTTTAGAAAAAGAGGCGTTCCAAGGGGACCGGATGAGCCGCCGTAGTTTACGTCATGGTATCAAGTCTGAGGCGTCTGTTTTGCTTGTGGCCTCCGTGGATGATCAGGTGTTTGGTTATGCTCTGGTGCACCTTTTTAAAGGGCGTGCCCATGCTCGTTTGTATTCTTTGGCTGTGTCAGCAGCCGCGCGAGGGAAGGGGATAGGGCAACTGTTATTGGTTCAAGCGGAGAGACATGCTGCTAAACATGGCTGTATTTCCCTACGTCTTGAAGTCAGTGAGCGTAATCTTGGGGCGATCGCTTTGTATAAAAAAGTGGGCTACCGCCCATTTGGGGCTTATCTCAATTACTATGAAGACACCAGTAATGCCGTGCGAATGCATAAGCGCATTCGAGCCTTTGATGACAAAAGCAAGTTGTTGAAAGTGCCTTATGTGGGACAACGAACGCCTTATACCTGTGGGCCTGCTTCCCTATTGATGGTGTGTGCCGCCCATAATGATGAGGCGGATACTAGCTTAGAGCATGAATTAGACATTTGGCGTGAAGCGACCACGATTTACATGACCAGTGGTCATGGGGGGTGTCACCCTACTGGGCTAGGGCTGGCGGCTAAACGTCGTGGATTTAATGCTGAAGTCTGGCTCAATGATGATCAGCCGCTATTTTTGGATGGGGTGCGAGACGAATTGAAGAAGACAGTACTCTTAGCGTGTCATACTAAGTTTGTTCGTGAAAGCGAGGCGGAAGGGGTGCCTGTTCACTACCAGTCGTTGTCTAGTGCTGACTTAGTCACTGCGGTGGATCAGGGCAAGTGGGTCATTGTGTTGATCAGTACTTATCGAATGGATGGTAAAAAGTCCCCCCATTGGGTGGTGGTGACGGGCTATGACGAGCAACATATCTATGTCCATGATCCAGATTTTGAAGAGGATGTGGCGCTGGTGGAGTGTCAATATGTGCCGGTGGTGAAATCCGACTTTGAAAAAATGAGTCGCTATGGCCGCTCACAATTGCGAGCGGCCATCGTGATCTCGTGAGTTAACGCAAGATGATGACGGGAGCTTGGCAGTCCGTTAGCATTTTGGTGGTGTTACTACCCACAAAGAATTGACGCACCTTGGAGTGAGCGTAGGCGCCCATGGCGACCAGTCCGATGTTGTGCTGTTGCTGGTAATTTAATAGGGCTTGCTGAATGCTAGTGCCTTCGATTAGGTGTGATTCCACCTTAAAGCCCAGCTCCTGCAGCTTTTTACGTGCTTTTTCGAGCGCCTCTTCTTGATCTGCGACATCCCGCTTGACCATTATCAGATGACAAGGAATGTCTTTGAGTAATGGGCTGTTGGCAATGCGCTCGAGTGCTGCAATGGCGGTCTCTCGTCCATCGTAAGCGACCATGAAGCTCTCTGGAGTGCTGAATTTTCCTGAAACCACCATGATGGGTTGGGAGAGGGAACGCGCCGCGTTTTCAAGATTAGAGCCGATCACTGGGCTGGCACTATGGTCAGTACCTTGCTTGCCTACAACGTATAGGCGGGTGTCGTTTTGAAGGTCTTCCAAAGTTTCCACAAAGTGGCCGTGACGTTGTAGTGCTGTCACCTCAAGATTGCGATCTTGCACATGGGAGCTGGCTTGATCTAACAAAACCTTGCCGTGTTCTAGGGCGAGTTTGGCACGTTTTTCATCTAGCTCGGTCAGCTCTGATAAGAGATGCTCGCGGCTACTGAAACCAATGGTGCCTGATAAATCTTGCTCATTGGTACTTTGTTTCTCAAGGGCATGGAGCAGCACCAGCGGTGCTGCAAGTTTTGATGCCGCCCAAGCAGAGGCGTCAATAACAGGTTGGGTTAACGCTGAACCATCAATGCATGCAACAATGTTTTTCATCGTGAACTCCTTAGTGGCCGCTTAATAGTTTTTCGGCTTCTTCTGGTTTGTTGTGAACGCCAAACTTGTCTACTACAGTGGCAGTGGCTTCATTCATGCCGACCACCTCTACCGTCGCGCCTTCACGGCGGAACTTGATCACAACTTTGTCCAATGCGGATACGGCCGTGATGTCCCAGAAATGAGCGCTGGATAGATCGATGGTGACGTGCTGTACCGCTTCTTTAAAGTCAAACGCGTTGTTGAACTTCTCAGCAGAAGCAAAGAATACCTGACCAACCACTTTATAAACCGTGCCTTGGTCAGCGTTTTCGCTTTTAACCACCATAAAGCGGCCAATTTTATTAGCGAAGAATAAAGACGCCAGCAAGACACCGACAAATACGCCCAATGCTAGGTTGTGGGTTGCCACAACGATCGCCACTGTAGCCAACATAACAATATTGGTGGACATCGGGTGATGTTTCAAATTGATGATGGATTCCCAAGAGAAGGTGCCGATTGACACCATGATCATAACGGCTACCAAGGCGGCCATAGGGATCTGACTAATTAGGTCGTCAAGGAATACCACCATGATCAAGAGTAGTACACCTGCAATGAAGGTGGACAAGCGACAGCGGCCGCCAGATTTTACGTTGATAACTGATTGACCAATCATGGCACAGCCTGCCATGCCACCTAGTAAGCTGGAACCTATGTTTGCAACCCCTTGACCTTTACACTCACGGTTACGGTCACTGGTTGTGTCGGTCAGCTCATCGACAATGGTTGCCGTCATCATGGATTCGAGAAGTCCCACCACTGCAAGGCCGAGTGAGTAGGGCAAGATGATCAATAGGGTTTCCAGATTTAGCGGTACATCTGGTAGTAAGAAGATAGGCAAAGAGTCTGGTAGCTCACCCATATCACCAACGGTACGGATGTCTAGGCCAACAGCCATAGCAAAGCCAGTCAGCACGACGATACAAACAAGTGGGCTAGGAAGAGCTTTACCAATCACAGGTAAGTATGGGAACAAATAAATAATGCCTAGCCCTGCTGCCGTCATGGCGTACACATGCCATGTTACATTGGTCAATTCAGGAAGCTGTGCCATGAAGATCAAAATGGCTAAAGCGTTCACAAAGCCAGTCACCACCGACCGTGAGACAAAGCGCATTAAACTGCCGAGCTTTAGGTAGCCTGCTGCGATTTGGAAAACACCACAGAGAAAGCTGGCGGCGAGCAAGTACTGTAAACCGTGCTCTTTTACCAAAGTCACCATTAAGAGAGCCATGGCACCTGTGGCGGCAGAAATCATACCTGGACGACCGCCCAAGAATGAAATAATCACTGCTATACAGAAGGATGCGTACAATCCCACTTTTGGGTCAACACCTGCAATGATGGAAAAGGCAATGGCTTCTGGAATCAAAGCTAACGCCACCACGGTACCGGACAATACGTCACCGCGTATGTTCGAGAACCACTCTCTTTTTAATGTATCTGTCATGGACACCCTTTATATCATCTTGAGATTGTGCAGCGGAACGAACGAGACACATTGCATGCCTGGCGCTGCTAAATGAAGCGTCGCATTATAATGAGTCATAATTGTGAACGCAATTTGAGCGGCAAATTCTCGATAAATTGGCCGACTGTACCTTGGTACAATAGAAATGCTTGATAAGAAGGTCTATGTTCAGTCATAGCTGAAAATTCTATCAAGGTAATCATCATGAGCGACAATCAAGTTTCCTTTGCAACTCTCGGTAATGCAGTTGGCTTCGTAGTACAAATCAGTGGATCGGTCAGAGTCCAATCCATAGATGGTCAAGAGCGGATTGTTAACGTTGGGGATCCTATATTCTACGGTGAAACCGTTATCGCTATTGGTAATGGCAGTGCCACCATCGAGTTTGTAGATGGTAACCAGATTGTTGTGGCCAACGAGGCCGTCGTCGAAATCACAGATGAAGTTTTCAGCTTTGGTGACGCTCAAGAGCTCGTCGCCGACTCCAGTGTCGATTTTGATGAATTACAACAGGCCATCCTTGAAGGCCAAGACCCTACCTTAATCCAAGACGCTCCGGCCGCAGGTAATGACGGCACTGATGATGGGGATAGCGACCGTGTTGACGTCAGCATCAACCGTTCAGGTCAAGAAGCACTTCCTTCCTACGGCTATGACACCGATAACAGCCGGGACGTTGATACAGGTGGCTCAGCTTACTACGGCCGTGAAACCGCTCCAGATCCATTTGCCTTTGCGACGAGTAGTACTACAAATAACACTTCAGCGTCTTCTAGTGCCTCTACAACACCATTAACGATTAATCTGGATATTGATCCGATTACCACTGACTCAATTGTTAACGCGGCAGAAGCTGCGGACAATGTTACGGTTACGGGTAGTGTAACAGGTGATGCGTTCACTTCAGGTACAGTCCAACTTACAGTTAACGGCACTGTATATACTGGTACTGTGGTAAATGGCGGATTTTCAATCTCTGTAGCGGGCAGTGACCTGGCGAATGACGCAGATGCCATCGTTGATGGTAGCGTTCAAGTATCTAATTCAGCAGGACAGACAGGTCAGGCGAGTTCTAGCCAGTCTTATGCAGTTGATGTCACAGCGACAGCGGGTACAGTGACGGTAGACGATATCACCTCTGATGACGTGATCAACGCGAGCGAAGCGGCAGGCACAGTGACCGTGACCGGTACGGCCACAGGTGGCGATATCGCAGAAGGCGATACGGTTACTCTAGAAATTAACGGTAATATTTACACAACCACAGTGGCCGCAGGTGGCACATGGTCTGTGGACGTTGCGGGCACAGACTTGGCAGCGGATACGGCGTTCGATGTGAGTGTTGAGTCTGATGATGCTTCCGGTAATTCAGTCGTCAGTAATGGAAGCTCTACTCATACGGTTGATACGACTGCGAGTGCAGGTATTGATATCGACACCATTACATCCGATAGCATTCTAAATGCATCTGAAACAACTAACGGAAATATCGTTACAGTCAGTGGATGGGTGTCTGGGGATGCCAAAGCTGGCGATACTGTCCAAATTGTTTTGGATGATGCGGTGATTGCTGAAACAGTTGTGTCAAGTCAAACGGACTCCCTCGGGCGATTAACGTACTCGGTAGGTGTTTTGGGAAGCGTTCTGGCTTCAACTTCATCTGCAAATCCATATATTACTGCAAAGGTTTCTGGAACGGATGTAGC
This sequence comes from Marinomonas vaga, assembly GCF_055388305.1. Classification (NCBI taxonomy): domain Bacteria; kingdom Pseudomonadati; phylum Pseudomonadota; class Gammaproteobacteria; order Oceanospirillales; family Oceanospirillaceae; genus Marinomonas; species Marinomonas vaga. The sequence continues at coordinate 3,471,987 of NZ_AP043903.1, read as the reverse complement.
TGGTAATAGTTTTTCCGTGACCAGTACTGAGATTTATAAAGTTGATACCTGGGCTGATATCGAGGTATTTGCTCAAGATGGTAATGGTGATTTAACGGTTAACTACGATGAGCAAGGATCACTCTTAATTGGTGGTTTTACCGAAACTGCTAGCACTGTTACTGCTTTAACTATTTCCGACTCTGCTGGCAATAGCATAAGCATTCCTTTAGCTGATATTTCATACACAGATAGTGACGGGTGGGGGTATTTTGAGGCAAACGTTGATGTTACCGGCTTGTTAGATGGTGTTTTGACAGTAAACGCATCTGTATCTGACGCTGTAGGTAATGTGGCATATGCTGCACCAAGCACTATTCAAAAGGATACTGTCGCAGATCAAGGTACTGTAACAGTAGATAACATTACATCAGATGACATGATTTCTCTCGACGAGAGTCAGCAAGTCCTTCCTGTCACTGGTACCGCGATTGGTGGAGATATTGCAGAAGGCGATACTCTGACTCTAGAAGTTAACGGAACTAAATATACAACTTTAGTTGGTGTTGACGGGCATTGGTCTGTCGATGTTCAAGGATCTGATTTGCTCGCGGATACTGAGATTAGCGTCGTCGTTAACTCAAGCGATTCAGTGGGTAATACAGTGAAAAGTTTCGGGTATTCTACTCATTCTGTTGTGGCGCCAGTGGTGAGCATCGCGGCGGACCAAACCAACGTGACCGAAGGTGGCACAGCAGGCTTCACCGTGAGCATCGACCAGGTGGCGGATGAAGACGTTGTCGTGAGCTTCACGTACAGCACGACTGATGCAGACGGCAATGACTACACAGGTGTTGCGAGCGTGACGATCCAAGCGGGTCAAACGAGTGCAGACCTAGACATCGCGACCATCGATGACGGCATCTACGAAGGAGCAGAATCCTTCACTGTTAGCATCGACAGCGTGAGCGGTGCGGATGCGACCGTGTCTTCTGATAACGGCAGCGCGAGCACGACGATCGTTGATAACGAAAGTGCGCCAGTGGTGAGCATCGCGGCGGACCAAACCAACGTGACCGAAGGTGGCACAGCAGGCTTCACCGTGAGCATCGACCAGGTGGCGGATGAAGACGTTGTCGTGAGCTTCACGTACAGCACGACTGATGCAGACGGCAATGACTACACAGGTGTTGCGAGCGTGACGATCCAAGCGGGTCAAACGAGTGCAGACCTAGACATCGCGACCATCGATGACGGCATCTACGAAGGAGCAGAATCCTTCACTGTTAGCATCGACAGCGTGAGCGGTGCGGATGCGACCGTGTCTTCTGATAACGGCAGCGCGAGCACGACGATCGTTGATAACGAAAGTGCGCCAGTGGTGAGCATCGCGGCGGACCAAACCAACGTGACCGAAGGTGGCACAGCAGGCTTCACCGTGAGCATCGACCAGGTGGCGGATGAAGACGTTGTCGTGAGCTTCACGTACAGCACGACTGATGCAGACGGCAATGACTACACAGGTGTTGCGAGCGTGACGATCCAAGCGGGTCAAACGAGTGCAGACCTAGACATCGCGACCATCGATGACGGCATCTACGAAGGAGCAGAATCCTTCACTGTTAGCATCGACAGCGTGAGCGGTGCGGATGCGACCGTGTCTTCTGATAACGGCAGCGCGAGCACGACGATCGTTGATAACGAAAGTGCGCCAGTGGTGAGCATCGCGGCGGACCAAACCAACGTGACCGAAGGTGGCACAGCAGGCTTCACCGTGAGCATCGACCAGGTGGCGGATGAAGACGTTGTCGTGAGCTTCACGTACAGCACGACTGATGCAGACGGCAATGACTACACAGGTGTTGCGAGCGTGACGATCCAAGCGGGTCAAACGAGTGCAGACCTAGACATCGCGACCATCGATGACGGCATCTACGAAGGAGCAGAATCCTTCACTGTTAGCATCGACAGCGTGAGCGGTGCGGATGCGACCGTGTCTTCTGATAACGGCAGCGCGAGCACGACGATCGTTGATAACGAAAGTGCGCCAGTGGTGAGCATCGCGGCGGACCAAACCAACGTGACCGAAGGTGGCACAGCAGGCTTCACCGTGAGCATCGACCAGGTGGCGGATGAAGACGTTGTCGTGAGCTTCACGTACAGCACGACTGATGCAGACGGCAATGACTACACAGGTGTTGCGAGCGTGACGATCCAAGCGGGTCAAACGAGTGCAGACCTAGACATCGCGACCATCGATGACGGCATCTACGAAGGAGCAGAATCCTTCACTGTTAGCATCGACAGCGTGAGCGGTGCGGATGCGACCGTGTCTTCTGATAACGGCAGCGCGAGCACGACGATCGTTGATAACGAAAGTGCGCCAGTGGTGAGCATCGCGGCGGACCAAACCAACGTGACCGAAGGTGGCACAGCAGGCTTCACCGTGAGCATCGACCAGGTGGCGGATGAAGACGTTGTCGTGAGCTTCACGTACAGCACGACTGATGCAGACGGCAATGACTACACAGGTGTTGCGAGCGTGACGATCCAAGCGGGTCAAACGAGTGCAGACCTAGACATCGCGACCATCGATGACGGCATCTACGAAGGAGCAGAATCCTTCACTGTTAGCATCGACAGCGTGAGCGGTGCGGATGCGACCGTGTCTTCTGATAACGGCAGCGCGAGCACGACGATCGTTGATAACGAAAGTGCGCCAGTGGTGAGCATCGCGGCGGACCAAACCAACGTGACCGAAGGTGGCACAGCAGGCTTCACCGTGAGCATCGACCAGGTGGCGGATGAAGACGTTGTCGTGAGCTTCACGTACAGCACGACTGATGCAGACGGCAATGACTACACAGGTGTTGCGAGCGTGACGATCCAAGCGGGTCAAACGAGTGCAGACCTAGACATCGCGACCATCGATGACGGCATCTACGAAGGAGCAGAATCCTTCACTGTTAGCATCGACAGCGTGAGCGGTGCGGATGCGACCGTGTCTTCTGATAACGGCAGCGCGAGCACGACGATCGTTGATAACGAAAGTGCGCCAGTGGTGAGCATCGCGGCGGACCAAACCAACGTGACCGAAGGTGGCACAGCAGGCTTCACCGTGAGCATCGACCAGGTGGCGGATGAAGACGTTGTCGTGAGCTTCACGTACAGCACGACTGATGCAGACGGCAATGACTACACAGGTGTTGCGAGCGTGACGATCCAAGCGGGTCAAACGAGTGCAGACCTAGACATCGCGACCATCGATGACGGCATCTACGAAGGAGCAGAATCCTTCACTGTTAGCATCGACAGCGTGAGCGGTGCGGATGCGACCGTGTCTTCTGATAACGGCAGCGCGAGCACGACGATCGTTGATAACGAAAGTGCGCCAGTGGTGAGCATCGCGGCGGACCAAACCAACGTGACCGAAGGTGGCACAGCAGGCTTCACCGTGAGCATCGACCAGGTGGCGGATGAAGACGTTGTCGTGAGCTTCACGTACAGCACGACTGATGCAGACGGCAATGACTACACAGGTGTTGCGAGCGTGACGATCCAAGCGGGTCAAACGAGTGCAGACCTAGACATCGCGACCATCGATGACGGCATCTACGAAGGAGCAGAATCCTTCACTGTTAGCATCGACAGCGTGAGCGGTGCGGATGCGACCGTGTCTTCTGATAACGGCAGCGCGAGCACGACGATCGTTGATAACGAAAGTGCGCCAGTGGTGAGCATCGCGGCGGACCAAACCAACGTGACCGAAGGTGGCACAGCAGGCTTCACCGTGAGCATCGACCAGGTGGCGGATGAAGACGTTGTCGTGAGCTTCACGTACAGCACGACTGATGCAGACGGCAATGACTACACAGGTGTTGCGAGCGTGACGATCCAAGCGGGTCAAACGAGTGCAGACCTAGACATCGCGACCATCGATGACGGCATCTACGAAGGAGCAGAATCCTTCACTGTTAGCATCGACAGCGTGAGCGGTGCGGATGCGACCGTGTCTTCTGATAACGGCAGCGCGAGCACGACGATCGTTGATAACGAAAGTGCGCCAGTGGTGAGCATCGCGGCGGACCAAACCAACGTGACCGAAGGTGGCACAGCAGGCTTCACCGTGAGCATCGACCAGGTGGCGGATGAAGACGTTGTCGTGAGCTTCACGTACAGCACGACTGATGCAGACGGCAATGACTACACAGGTGTTGCGAGCGTGACGATCCAAGCGGGTCAAACGAGTGCAGACCTAGACATCGCGACCATCGATGACGGCATCTACGAAGGAGCAGAATCCTTCACTGTTAGCATCGACAGCGTGAGCGGTGCGGATGCGACCGTGTCTTCTGATAACGGCAGCGCGAGCACGACGATCGTTGATAACGAAAGTGCGCCAGTGGTGAGCATCGCGGCGGACCAAACCAACGTGACCGAAGGTGGCACAGCAGGCTTCACCGTGAGCATCGACCAGGTGGCGGATGAAGACGTTGTCGTGAGCTTCACGTACAGCACGACTGATGCAGACGGCAATGACTACACAGGTGTTGCGAGCGTGACGATCCAAGCGGGTCAAACGAGTGCAGACCTAGACATCGCGACCATCGATGACGGCATCTACGAAGGAGCAGAATCCTTCACTGTTAGCATCGACAGCGTGAGCGGTGCGGATGCGACCGTGTCTTCTGATAACGGCAGCGCGAGCACGACGATCGTTGATAACGAAAGTGCGCCAGTGGTGAGCATCGCGGCGGACCAAACCAACGTGACCGAAGGTGGCACAGCAGGCTTCACCGTGAGCATCGACCAGGTGGCGGATGAAGACGTTGTCGTGAGCTTCACGTACAGCACGACTGATGCAGACGGCAATGACTACACAGGTGTTGCGAGCGTGACGATCCAAGCGGGTCAAACGAGTGCAGACCTAGACATCGCGACCATCGATGACGGCATCTACGAAGGAGCAGAATCCTTCACTGTTAGCATCGACAGCGTGAGCGGTGCGGATGCGACCGTGTCTTCTGATAACGGCAGCGCGAGCACGACGATCGTTGATAACGAAAGTGCGCCAGTGGTGAGCATCGCGGCGGACCAAACCAACGTGACCGAAGGTGGCACAGCAGGCTTCACCGTGAGCATCGACCAGGTGGCGGATGAAGACGTTGTCGTGAGCTTCACGTACAGCACGACTGATGCAGACGGCAATGACTACACAGGTGTTGCGAGCGTGACGATCCAAGCGGGTCAAACGAGTGCAGACCTAGACATCGCGACCATCGATGACGGCATCTACGAAGGAGCAGAATCCTTCACTGTTAGCATCGACAGCGTGAGCGGTGCGGATGCGACCGTGTCTTCTGATAACGGCAGCGCGAGCACGACGATCGTTGATAACGAAAGTGCGCCAGTGGTGAGCATCGCGGCGGACCAAACCAACGTGACCGAAGGTGGCACAGCAGGCTTCACCGTGAGCATCGACCAGGTGGCGGATGAAGACGTTGTCGTGAGCTTCACGTACAGCACGACTGATGCAGACGGCAATGACTACACAGGTGTTGCGAGCGTGACGATCCAAGCGGGTCAAACGAGTGCAGACCTAGACATCGCGACCATCGATGACGGCATCTACGAAGGAGCAGAATCCTTCACTGTTAGCATCGACAGCGTGAGCGGTGCGGATGCGACCGTGTCTTCTGATAACGGCAGCGCGAGCACGACGATCGTTGATAACGAAAGTGCGCCAGTGGTGAGCATCGCGGCGGACCAAACCAACGTGACCGAAGGTGGCACAGCAGGCTTCACCGTGAGCATCGACCAGGTGGCGGATGAAGACGTTGTCGTGAGCTTCACGTACAGCACGACTGATGCAGACGGCAATGACTACACAGGTGTTGCGAGCGTGACGATCCAAGCGGGTCAAACGAGTGCAGACCTAGACATCGCGACCATCGATGACGGCATCTACGAAGGAGCAGAATCCTTCACTGTTAGCATCGACAGCGTGAGCGGTGCGGATGCGACCGTGTCTTCTGATAACGGCAGCGCGAGCACGACGATCGTTGATAACGAAAGTGCGCCAGTGGTGAGCATCGCGGCGGACCAAACCAACGTGACCGAAGGTGGCACAGCAGGCTTCACCGTGAGCATCGACCAGGTGGCGGATGAAGACGTTGTCGTGAGCTTCACGTACAGCACGACTGATGCAGACGGCAATGACTACACAGGTGTTGCGAGCGTGACGATCCAAGCGGGTCAAACGAGTGCAGACCTAGACATCGCGACCATCGATGACGGCATCTACGAAGGAGCAGAATCCTTCACTGTTAGCATCGACAGCGTGAGCGGTGCGGATGCGACCGTGTCTTCTGATAACGGCAGCGCGAGCACGACGATCGTTGATAACGAAAGTGCGCCAGTGGTGAGCATCGCGGCGGACCAAACCAACGTGACCGAAGGTGGCACAGCAGGCTTCACCGTGAGCATCGACCAGGTGGCGGATGAAGACGTTGTCGTGAGCTTCACGTACAGCACGACTGATGCAGACGGCAATGACTACACAGGTGTTGCGAGCGTGACGATCCAAGCGGGTCAAACGAGTGCAGACCTAGACATCGCGACCATCGATGACGGCATCTACGAAGGAGCAGAATCCTTCACTGTTAGCATCGACAGCGTGAGCGGTGCGGATGCGACCGTGTCTTCTGATAACGGCAGCGCGAGCACGACGATCGTTGATAACGAAAGTGCGCCAGTGGTGAGCATCGCGGCGGACCAAACCAACGTGACCGAAGGTGGCACAGCAGGCTTCACCGTGAGCATCGACCAGGTGGCGGATGAAGACGTTGTCGTGAGCTTCACGTACAGCACGACTGATGCAGACGGCAATGACTACACAGGTGTTGCGAGCGTGACGATCCAAGCGGGTCAAACGAGTGCAGACCTAGACATCGCGACCATCGATGACGGCATCTACGAAGGAGCAGAATCCTTCACTGTTAGCATCGACAGCGTGAGCGGTGCGGATGCGACCGTGTCTTCTGATAACGGCAGCGCGAGCACGACGATCGTTGATAACGAAAGTGCGCCAGTGGTGAGCATCGCGGCGGACCAAACCAACGTGACCGAAGGTGGCACAGCAGGCTTCACCGTGAGCATCGACCAGGTGGCGGATGAAGACGTTGTCGTGAGCTTCACGTACAGCACGACTGATGCAGACGGCAATGACTACACAGGTGTTGCGAGCGTGACGATCCAAGCGGGTCAAACGAGTGCAGACCTAGACATCGCGACCATCGATGACGGCATCTACGAAGGAGCAGAATCCTTCACTGTTAGCATCGACAGCGTGAGCGGTGCGGATGCGACCGTGTCTTCTGATAACGGCAGCGCGAGCACGACGATCGTTGATAACGAAAGTGCGCCAGTGGTGAGCATCGCGGCGGACCAAACCAACGTGACCGAAGGTGGCACAGCAGGCTTCACCGTGAGCATCGACCAGGTGGCGGATGAAGACGTTGTCGTGAGCTTCACGTACAGCACGACTGATGCAGACGGCAATGACTACACAGGTGTTGCGAGCGTGACGATCCAAGCGGGTCAAACGAGTGCAGACCTAGACATCGCGACCATCGATGACGGCATCTACGAAGGAGCAGAATCCTTCACTGTTAGCATCGACAGCGTGAGCGGTGCGGATGCGACCGTGTCTTCTGATAACGGCAGCGCGAGCACGACGATCGTTGATAACGAAAGTGCGCCAGTGGTGAGCATCGCGGCGGACCAAACCAACGTGACCGAAGGTGGCACAGCAGGCTTCACCGTGAGCATCGACCAGGTGGCGGATGAAGACGTTGTCGTGAGCTTCACGTACAGCACGACTGATGCAGACGGCAATGACTACACAGGTGTTGCGAGCGTGACGATCCAAGCGGGTCAAACGAGTGCAGACCTAGACATCGCGACCATCGATGACGGCATCTACGAAGGAGCAGAATCCTTCACTGTTAGCATCGACAGCGTGAGCGGTGCGGATGCGACCGTGTCTTCTGATAACGGCAGCGCGAGCACGACGATCGTTGATAACGAAAGTGCGCCAGTGGTGAGCATCGCGGCGGACCAAACCAACGTGACCGAAGGTGGCACAGCAGGCTTCACCGTGAGCATCGACCAGGTGGCGGATGAAGACGTTGTCGTGAGCTTCACGTACAGCACGACTGATGCAGACGGCAATGACTACACAGGTGTTGCGAGCGTGACGATCCAAGCGGGTCAAACGAGTGCAGACCTAGACATCGCGACCATCGATGACGGCATCTACGAAGGAGCAGAATCCTTCACTGTTAGCATCGACAGCGTGAGCGGTGCGGATGCGACCGTGTCTTCTGATAACGGCAGCGCGAGCACGACGATCGTTGATAACGAAAGTGCGCCAGTGGTGAGCATCGCGGCGGACCAAACCAACGTGACCGAAGGTGGCACAGCAGGCTTCACCGTGAGCATCGACCAGGTGGCGGATGAAGACGTTGTCGTGAGCTTCACGTACAGCACGACTGATGCAGACGGCAATGACTACACAGGTGTTGCGAGCGTGACGATCCAAGCGGGTCAAACGAGTGCAGACCTAGACATCGCGACCATCGATGACGGCATCTACGAAGGAGCAGAATCCTTCACTGTTAGCATCGACAGCGTGAGCGGTGCGGATGCGACCGTGTCTTCTGATAACGGCAGCGCGAGCACGACGATCGTTGATAACGAAAGTGCGCCAGTGGTGAGTTCAATTTCTCAGAATGTTAGCGCGGAAGAAGGCGACGACCTTGCGTTCGATGTGACGCTAAGCAATACAGCGGATACGGCACAAACGTTCGCGTTCAGCTTGACGGACGGCACGACCGATAGCAGTGACTACGGCGATGTGACGTTCAGCGACGGCGTGACCCTCAACGACGACGGCACCATCACGGTTCCAGCAGGTGTTGAAAGCTTCACTGTGACGGTAGCGGGTGCAGAAGATACGGTTCTTGAAAGCGATGAAACGTTCACGTTGAGTGTGGGCGGTGTTGAGAGCACAGGCACGATCACCAATGACGATATTTACGTGAATATTGACATCGATCCTATTACTTCAGATTCAACTGTTAACGCTTCTGAAGCGTCTGGAACGGTTGTTATCACTGGTGTAGTTACTTCAGGCGATATTATTGCCTCAGGGGAAGTAACTTTGGTAATAGGAGGAGAGAGCTATACTGGAGCAGTTGATGTTTCTAATGGTACTTTTTCCATTACAGTTGATGGCTCAAGTTTAGTCCAGGACTCAGATAGAATTGTCGTTGCTAATGTTACCGTGACGAATTCTGAGGGACATGTCGGAACAAGTCAGTCCACAGAGGCGTATTTTGTTGACACATCGGCTCGCGGGTCTATTCAGGTAAATTCAATTACATCTGATGACATTGTTAATATCGAAGAAAGTACTTCTTCTATTATTGTCTCTGGTCGAGTCGGTTTTGATGCTGCTGCGGGGGATACCGTTACATTGGTCATTGGTGATACGACTTATACAACGACTGTTATGGCCAACAAAACATGGGCTGTTTCGGTCGCAGGGGAAGATTTAGCTCAAAATACTACGTTTACAGCTAAGGTGACTGGTGAAGATAGTGCTGGCAACCCATTTACAGCCACTACAACTTCAATCCACCAAGTCGACTTGTCTATTGGTTCACCGACGCTTACGTTTGAAAGCACTGGTGAGGATGAGGTTTATAATGCGGCGGAAGTCGCCGCTGGCGAAGCAGATACTATCACTGCCACCATTTCTGTTGATGGATCGGAAGTGGGGGATATCTTGACGTACAGTGTGAACGGTGCGGTCAGTACCCATGTGTTAACACAAGCTGAGATAGCTAACGGTTATGTAATCGAAGTGGCTCCAGGCGCAGAAGTAAAAGCAACGTTATCTGATTCAGCGGGTAACATGTCGGACGAAGTGAGTGCAACAGTTGCTATAGCAGACGTCAGTATCGGCACCCCTGTTATTTCATTCCAAAGTACAGGTGATGACGATATTTACAATGCAGCAGAAGTTGCTGAAGGCGAAGTTGGTACGATTACTGCGACGATTTCGCTTGGTGGTTCAGAAGTAGGGGATACTTTGACGTTTATCGTTAATGGTGTTGAGAGCATTCATACATTAACGCAAGATGATATTAACAATGGATATACTATCGAAGTACCTCCTGGTGCAGAAGTGAAAGCAACCTTGTCTGATGCTGCAGGTAATACCTCTACGCAAGCGAGCGAGATTGCAGCAGAGGCGGATCTGTCTGTCAGTGGTTTAACGTCCGACATCACGGATGCGACCAACAGTGGTTCGAACGACGACACGATTACCAACGATGCGACGCCAGACATTACGGGTGTGACGGAAGCGGGCGCGACTGTGACGATCACGTACACAGATGCGAATGGCACATCGCGCACGGCGACTGGCACAGCGGATGGTGATGGTAAGTACACTATCGCGATCGACAATGCGCTGGCCGAAGGTTCAAACACACTGAGCATCAAAGCGGTAGATGTTGCGGGCAACGAAACGACGACCACGCAAAACGTGACGGTGGATACTTCCGTTAGCGGCTTGACGTCCGACATCACGGATGCGACCAACAGTGGTTCGAACGACGACACGATTACCAACGATGCGACGCCAGACATTACGGGTGTGACGGAAGCGGGCGCGACTGTGACGATCACGTACACAGATGCGAATGGCACATCGCGCACGGCGACTGGCACAGCGGATGGTGATGGTAAGTACACTATCGCGATCGACAATGCGCTGGCCGAAGGTTCAAACACACTGAGCATCAAAGCGGTAGATGTTGCGGGCAACGAAACGACGACCACGCAAAACGTGACGGTGGATTTGGCCGCTGAGGTTCAGGACGAGCAAGTGTCCATGCTTGAAGATGGTTCTCCTATCACCATCGATATATTAGATAACGATGAGTCTGGTGCTTCTTTAGTCGAAGACAGCTTCAGCTATGACGAGTCTCTTGGCACGGTAACTTTGAATGAGGATGGCACGATTACATTTACGCCTAAGGCGAATGTGAGCGGTGACATTGAAATTCAGTACACTGTTCAAGATGCAGCGGGCAATACGTCTACGGCTACTGCAACTGTGACAGTGACTGCGGTTGCTGATGCGCCTGTTATCGCAACATCTTCTGATGATTCGTCTTCTGCACAGGGTATTAGTTATTCCTTCTGGACGGGAGTTGATTCTAGTACTTATGGCGGTAACGGTGGTACGCCTGAGCAGCTAGCTGCTTTGGTGGATTCTTACTCTTCTGTTCCACCTGTTGGTTCTGGTGTAGTCCAATCAATTCCAAATCTCGATAACATTGCTACTGGTACTCTTGCAGTTGCTACGACTTATGTTTATCTGGAAGCTGGGTCAAATTACAGTTTCACAGGCAGTGCTGACGATACTTTCTATGTCAAAGTGGGCGGAGATGTGATTGCTGAGGCCCAATGGGACAACGGTAATAGTGGTGTTGAGTCTCAGGTACTTACTGTTTCTGAATCCGGTTACTACCCTGTTGAAATTGCATATCACAATGAAGATGGTAATGGGTATGTGAATCTAGGGATTAAGATTGACGGTGGAGATAGCCAAGAGTTTGGTACAAGTACTTTGTCAATGTATCCAACCTCTGTTATCCCAGGTGTTGGCGAGGCGGTTTATGAAGACGATGGTGTAACCGTTGATCACTACCTAATGTTAAATGCAGGGTATGAAGATCAAGCAGTACAGTTGGAATCGTTCACTATCAACTTAGCTGATACAGATGGCTCTGAGTCCTTATCTACGGTGATCTCTGGTGCGCCTGCCGGTACAGTCATTACTATTGGTGATGATGAGTTTACATTTGGTGCTGACGGCACAGTGGATGTAGGTGGTATTACTGACTTTACTGATATGACGTTAGAAACACCTGAGGATTACAGTGGAGAGTTCACATTAACGTTCACTGCTACTGCTACGGAAGCTTCTAATTCTGATACGGCTGTGTCGACTAAGTCCATTGATGTAACTGTCTATGAGGTTAATGACGCACCTTCGATCTCGATTGGAGCAGGTGATACTGCTTCTATTACGGTCTCTGAAGAAGGTCTTGCCAACGCGAATGCTGATACGGATGGTTCAACCGATACTACAGATGCTGTGACTGCGTCAGGAACGTTGACGGTTTCTGACGATGGCACAAATGCAGACATCAAGATGTCATTTGTTGCTCCTGCAGATGGTTTGTATGAGTCTAATGGTGTGGACATCAAGTGGTCGATTGTGGACGGTCAACTTGTTGGTAAAGCAGGCGATGAAACTATCGTAACCATCACTGTTTCTGATGTAGTGAATGGGCAAGTGACTTATCAAGCTACTTTGACTGGGCCGATTGATCATTCTGATAGCTCTACCGAAGATACTCTAACCATCGACTTCGGTGTTGTTGCGACGGATGATGGCGATTTAGCGTCTGCTACTCAGACTGTTTCATTAGTGGTGGAGGATGATTCCCCTGAATCAACAACCACAACAGATACTATTGAACTGGTTAAAGAGTCTAGCGCCGCGTCAAGCTTCACGGTGTCTTCTATCGCTGGTGGCTTCGTTAATCCATCCTTCAGCAGTGGTGAAAACCGTACTCAACAACAAAATACGGACAGTGACAGCTACAAAGACAAATTATCTTGGGACGATGGCAGTGGTTGTGATCCAACCTCCATTGCATTGACAGATACTTCGTCTGTTGCGTCTACAGATATGGGCTCTAACATTGTGATCGGTACTTTCACGCATGTGAATACGCCAGTTAGTACCAGCTATAAGTCTTTGGATAGCACTAATCTAGAGTACAAGGTAACGGTTAACATTAATGGTGTTGCCACACTTGTGACTTTAACGGCTCAAGTTGTAGTGGATGAGACCAATAACTCGAATAATGATTCAAGTGATTACATTCAGTTATCGAATTTGAGCTCTACGACTGTAACTGTTGATGGTGTGGATTATGTGGTCAGCTTGAGTGGATTCTTGGACAGCAACGGGAATGTTATTACCCAATTCTCTACTGCTGAAGACGCAACCAGCCAATACTCTGTTGTGGCGAACGTGTCTACTTCCAGTGGTTCTGTACCAGAAAGTGACTACGGCACCATTACGGGTAATGTCAGCTTGAATGTAGATGTGGGCGCTGATGGCGGTTCCGTTGTTGCTGAGACCATTACCACTGATAAAGGTACATTAGTGGTTAAAGCTGATGGCAGTTATGAATTCACTCCAAGTGATTCGTTTGCCGGCAGTATTTCTCAAGGTTCTTCTGGAGAAGCAGTATTCACTTACCATGTGAAAGACGCGGACGGAGATACGGTTGAGAATACGTTGACATTGACTGTTAATGACGCGAACGATGCACCAGTCGCTACGGATGATGTATTGACCACATACACTGGATTGAAAGGCGAATACTTCGGCTTTAACGAGCAAATTGATGATCTGGTTGACTTCAAGTCTTTGATCGCTGGAAAAACTGCGGATGCAACCTTTATTGGTCAGAATATTAATTATCAGTACGGTACGGGTGATGTTGGTAAAGATTCTAACTTACAGAATTTCCTTGGATCTGACGCCAGCTCGCTAAGTACCGACCCTGGTAACACCTCGGATGGTGGTATTCGTCTAACTGGTTATATCTACTTAGAAGCAGGGACTTATAACTTCAAGGTTTATGCAGATGATGGGTATCAGATCACAATTGATGGTAATGCAGTCGCGACCGTTACTAATAATCAAAGTCCAAACGGTACGGTTCATAATGCGTTTACCGTTGAAGCAGACGGCTATTACAGCATTGAAATGCTATGGTGGGATCAGGGCGGTGATTACGTCTTCCAACCTACATTAAGTTCTGATGGTGGTAATACGTACTCTGTTTTAGATAGTTCATCGCTTACAACCAATCCAACGGGAAGTCAGTCCGTGACGACAACGGATGGACAGTCCATTGTTATTGATCCAAGTGTGTTGTTGTCTAACGACACGGATGCAGATGGCGATACCTTGTCTGTTACATCTGTTGACAATGTACAGCATGGCTACGCCTACATTAATTCAGCTGGCAAGATCATTTTCGTTCCAGAAGCAGGTTACACAGGCAGTGCATCATTTGATTACACGATTACGGATGGTAATGGAGCATATGACAGTGCTACCGCTACGTTAGAAGTTGATGGTGATATGAGTGGTCAGGCATCCGTTGATGTTACGATAACTAAAGTTGGCTCTGGAGATTTGCAGGACCCAACTGCTGGTGTTTCATTTGATTCTTCTGTCTTAACTAAACATTACGATCATGATTACAATAGCTGGTTTAACTTCCAGAACAAACAATATCAAGTTATTGTTGATGACGACGTAGATGGGGCGTCTATGCAGACAGGCAATGGTGATGACATTGTGACTGTAGGAGATGACGTTAAGAATAGTGGCCATATTGATACTGGTGAAGGGAATGATGTAGTGATTATTGGTGACGACATTACATCTTCTAGTTCCGTGCATCTGGGTAATGGAGATAACATTGCTAAAGTGGTAGACGATGTAGATGGTCATATCGAGTCTGGTAGTGGTAATGATACTGTCTATATTAAAGGCAACTTAAACGGCACATCCGACCTTGGCGACGGTAATGATGTCGCAGTGATTGTTGGTAGGCTGGATGGATATATCAGTGGCGGTTCTGGTACGGATTCAATATGGCTTCAAAGTTATAGCTATAACGACTGGGTCAATAACAAAGATAACATCAAGTATGACGTAGCAAACTTTGAAAATATTAAGTTCAAAGATGGAGCTGTGATCGGGGACTCAAATGCCTTTGCGACGAGTTTCACATATTCAGTATCTGTTGATATCAACGACTTGGCTTCAGGAGAAGATGTAATTAGTGTCACCATCTCAGGCGTCCCTGATGGTGCTAAGTTGCAACAAGATGGTACAGATCTAACCGTAAACTCTGACGGTACTTACACTGTCTCTGTTACATCCGGTTCTACCACCATTGACAATCTGACAGTCGTTAGTGAAACCGACTCTGATATTGCAGAGTTTGAGTTGATCGCTACAGTGACGACAGATGGCGACAACACTGGCATCGTAGGCTCTTCTGATGAAGAGGATACTGTCGGTACTGGTGGCGATGACTACTTAGTTGGCGATAGCGATGAAGATTCATTGCTAGGCGGTGCAGGTGACGATGTCTTGTTCGGTGGTGATGATGAGTCGGTTGATGTGCTGGTGGGTGGCGAAGGATCTGATATCTTTATCCTTGATAACGATACCAACCTAGGCAACGGGTTTACCCAAGATGTGTTGATGGATTTCAATGCCAGTGAAGATGCCATTGATATCTCTGATTTGTTGGACCTACCGTCAGAGACAAATTCTGAGGATATCGATGCGGTTCAAGCCTTCTTAGAAGCGAACGTGACCATCTCTGAAGATGACGAAGGTGTGAAACACCTCTCTATCGGCGAGGGAGATGAGAAGCAAGACGTTGCCACTTTTGGATCCGACAGTAACTTGGATACAGATAACAGTGGCTCGGTTGGCTCTGGCGATTCCTTAACGGTGATCTACAACA
This sequence comes from Marinomonas vaga, assembly GCF_055388305.1. NCBI lineage: Bacteria > Pseudomonadati > Pseudomonadota > Gammaproteobacteria > Oceanospirillales > Oceanospirillaceae > Marinomonas > Marinomonas vaga. Next base: position 3,456,295 of record NZ_AP043903.1, on the reverse strand, counting down.
ACCAAGAGTACAACATCAATCTAGACGGCTAATATCGCGTCTCATTGAGCACAAAGCAAAAAGGCCAGCAGGTGATCCTGCTGGCCTTTTCTTTTTTAAACAATTAGTTGCCCTTGTGGGAGAAAGGGTGCGTCCCTTGTTATAGTATGGGATGGATTTTTGAATAAACCGGAGAATGGTGTGAGCGATTGGCCGACGGGATTGATGGTCATTCAAGGTAACCGCCTTGAATTACTAAAAGATGTGCTGGTGTCTTGGTTAAAGCGGTATCCGCTGGAGCCTTTGGAGACGGATAAGTTTCTGGTGCAGAGTAACGGTATTGCCCAGTGGCTTCAGCAGGCGATTGCTCAAGACGAGACAGAAGGTGGCTGTGGCATTGCTGCATCCATCGATGTGTCACTTCCAGGACGGTTCATTTGGGAAGCCTATCGCTCTGCCTTTTGGTCCCTTGATACCCAGTCTCCATTTGATATGAAGCCCATGGTTTGGCGTCTGTTTCGACTATTGAACACCATTGAATCGGAAAATGCAGAAGGCCATTACGACACCTTGGTACGTTTTATGGCATCGGGCAAAAGCCGTGAACACCGCCGTTTTATCTTGGCGGAGCGAATCGCAAAATTGTACGACCAATATCAGGTGTATCGCGCGGATTGGTTGCAAGCTTGGGAAGCCGGAGCAGATGTGTTGCCGGAACGGGACAAGCCTTATGTGGTAGGACAAACCAAAGCAGTGCCTGATGATCAAATATGGCAGCCTAGATTATGGCGATATTTGGTGGCCGATATTCAAAATGACCCCCAGTTCAAAGGGGAGACGCAACAGGTGGTTAACCGTTCCGAGATCCACCAAGACTTCCTCAAGCAATGTCAGCAGGTGGATCACTTAGAAGGTTTGCCTCGCCGCGTGATCGTCTTTGGTATTTCCTCTTTACCGAACCAAACCTTAGAAGTACTGCAGGCCATTTCGTCGTTTACTCAGGTGTTATTGTTCACCATGAATCCCAGTGAATATTACTGGGGGGATCTGATCGAAGGGCGTCAATTGTTGCGCCAAGCTCATTCTCGTCGACCGATGAAAGCTGGTCGACCAAACAAAGACGTGTCTTTGGACGAAGCCCATTTGTATGGCAACCCTTTGCTCGCATCATGGGGGAAACTAGGCCGAGATTACCTTCATTCCCTAGACGAGCGTGACCAGCCGGGAGCGTATCAAGGATTCTTTGTGGACAGCAAGATTGACTTATTTGAAGCCCCTGAAGGGCAGTCCCTGTTGGCGCAGTTACAGGATGATATTTTTCAGCTCCGCAGTTTGGAAGATTGTCAGTCCCTTGGCCGTCAGGTGGACACCCAAAGGGATACCAGCCTGACGTTTATTGAAAACCACTCCCGCCAACGTGAAATAGAAATCCTTCATGACCGCTTGTTGAGTGAATTCGAGCATGCCGCAGCCAAAGGGGAGTCTCTCGAACCGAGGGACATCCTGATTATGGCCCCGGACATTAATGTCTATGTTCCTCATATTGAGGCGGTGTTTGGTCGCTTTGCTAAATATGGTGACTACGCAGATAAGCGCTTTTTGCCTTACCACGTGGCCGATCAAAGTGCCCGTCAGCAGCATCCTATCGTGGCTGCTTTTGAGTCCTTATTGGCGATTACTCAATCCCGATTTGAAGCCACCGACTTGTTGTCACTGTTAGACATTCCTGCATTGCGTGCCCGTTATCGGTTGGAGGAAGGGCATGTGGTGCAACTTAAATCTTGGATTGAACACGCCAATATCCGCTGGGGGCTATCAAAAGAACAACGTCATTCTCTGGGCTTGACCAGTGCATCGGAACAAAACACCTGGTTATTTGGCTTAAAACGAATGCTTCTGGGGTATAGCGTTGGAGCGGGTGACATCTGGCAAGGTGTCTTGCCTTATGGGGATATCGGTGGCCTAGATGCACAGACTCTCGGGCAAATGCACCGTCTGATCGATGACATCCAAGAGGTTTGGGGGGCTTTCGTAGAGCCAAAACCTTTGTTGCATTGGGCGGACAGCTTGCAAGGCCTATTGGATACCTTCTTCCTACCCAGTAATGACTCAGAACGTCGGGTGGTCACTCGTATCGAAGAGCAAATTGAAGCGCTGGAAGACCAAGTACAAGGGGCAGGTGTTGACCAAGAACCTGTGTCTGTGGATGTGATCCAAGAAACCTTTATGGGGCAATTGGACGAACCTGCTTTGAGTCAGCGATTTTTATCTGGATCAGTGAATTTCGCTACTCTTATGCCCATGCGCGCGATTCCGTTTAAACAAGTGTATTTGATTGGTATGAACGACGGGGACTATCCCCAAGTGAGTACGCCAATGGACTTTGACTTGATGGTAGGGGATTACCGACCGGGGGACCGCTCACGTCGAGAAGATGCCCGTTATTTGTTTTTAGAAGCGGTGCTCTCCGCACGGGATAAACTGGTTATTAGTTGGCAAGGACGCAGCGCTAAAGACAACAGTGAACAACCCCCATCGGTTTTGGTAGGGCAGCTTCGAGATTACCTAAATAAGGGATGGCAAAACGACTCATTGGCTGTTCAGTTGACAACAGAATACCCGATGCAGCCCTTTAGTCGTCAGTATTTTACTCAAGGGTCACCAGTATTCACCTATCAGCACGAGTGGCAGGGGATTTATCAAGGTTATGAGGCGTTAGAGAAAGGGGACGAAGCACTTCCAGATTGGCAGCCTGATGCGCCCTTGAATGCGCGCAAGTTGACGTCTTTTTATCGCTCTCCAGTGGACGCCCTCTACAGCGAGCGCCTTGATATTCGTAAGCCCAGTGAGATCGAAGAAACCAAAGTAGTGGAAAACTTTGACTCTGATGGATTAGAAGCCTGGCAAGTCCATGACCAGATGCTGAATTATGCCAAACGGCTTAATGTGACCCAGTCCAGTTGGGATGATGAAGTGGAGCGCCAATTAGAGCGTCAAATCGCCGCGGGAGAATTACACGGTGGTGCTTTCTCAGAGGTGCATCGAGATCGTTTGTTTCCAACGAAAGTAAAGCAGTTATATTTTGGTTGGAAAAAGGCCATCGGCACACTGGCTATGGTGCCTGACACCCTGCGCCAAGCAGAAATCCAGCTCACCTGTGATGGGGTAACCTTGCATTACGAAGATGATCTGGAGCGTCTCTATAAAGCTTCAGATAGGGAGTGTTTGATTCAGTTTATTATGCAAACCTCCAACGTTTACAAAGACAGCATTATCGACGAAGAAGGTGACATTAGCCGCTCCGTCACAGACAACAAATTAGGGACTAATGTGGTCTGGCGCAATGGGGTAAACGCTTGGGTGCGCCATTTGGTGGCGAACCTGGTTCATCAGCAGCCCGTGGACACACAGCTGATGACCCCGAATGGGGATTTGCGCTTTCATGGTATGGCCACTGAAACCGCTGAAAGGGTGCTAAAGGATCTACTGACAGCTTGGCTACGGGCAATGCATGATCCCTTATGTTTTGGCATTCATGGGGGGATGGCTTACTTGATTCAAGGCCGATCTAAGAAGACAGACCAAGAGCGTTTGGTAGAGGGTTACATAAATGGGGATCTGGGGAGTCCATCCAACCATTATGGGCGATTGCATATACAAGAGCCTTTAACGTCTGAACAGCTAGCACAGCTAGAAGAGCACGCTCAGTTACTCTGTGGACCTATTCTGACCAGTGTGTCACCGGAGGCGAAAGCATGAGCCATTCCACCCAGCAATTGAACCCATTGACCTTCCCCTTAGCAGGCTCCGCGTTAATCGAGGCGAGCGCGGGCACAGGTAAAACCTATACTCTGGCGTTGTTGTATCTGCGACTTGTGTTAAAGCACGGGGGAGAAAACAGTTTCACGGATTTTTTGCTGCCCCCCAATATTCTGGTTGTGACCTTTACAAAAGCGGCCACTCGGGAGCTTAGGGATCGTATTCGTGCCCGTTTGGTAGAAACGGCTGCTTATTTTCGAGCCGATGAAGAAGCCAGTACGGATATGCACCTTCGAGCCTTGCGCAAAGAGGTAGAAGCAGAAACTTCCTTGTATGCCGCCGCTCGTCGCCTTGATATTGCGGCAGAATGGATGGATGAAGCCGCAGTGTCCACGATTCACTCTTGGTGTAGCCGTGTTTTGTCGGAACACGCGTTTTACAGTGGCTTGAATTTTCAGCAAACCCTGTTAGAAAACGAAAAGCCCCTAGTGATTCAGGCTTGTGAGGACTATTGGCGAGAAAAGATCTTTACCCTAGAAGAGCCTGAGCTACGTCAGGTGCTGGCGGTTTATTCTGCTCCTATGGCGTTGCATCGGTCGATCGGTAATCTAATTTACAAGGTTCATGGCATTGCACCTGTAGGCGCAGACATTAGCGCTGAGTTGCAGGCTATCACCACTCAAAGAGCCGCAGTCATTGACTCATTAAAAGCCCAGGTCAGTGGAGCGCTGCCTACCTTAATAGAAGACTTTGAGGCTGCGGCGAAAGGTAAGTTGTTTAAGGCGGCCTCGTTGAACAAAAATCATCGGGCCAGTGTGTTCGATGGTTTGGCTCAGTGGTGTGCTAGCGAGGGCGAAAACCTTGCCTTGGTTAATAAGCTCTTTCAGGGTAAAAGCTTCGCTAAAATCGCTTTGTTGGACACTGGATTTTGGTTAGACGAAGGGACTATCCCAGTAGATCGTGGGGCGGCAGCTGTCTTAGCAAAGCTGCCTGAGGTGCTGGATCAGTTGCCTACACCTAATGAGTTTCTCATTGCCCATAGTGCCCATTGGGTCGCAGCACGGGTAGAAGAGGAAAAGGCTCAACGTGGTGTGCTCAGTCAAAATGACTTATTGGATAAGCTGGATAAAGCCCTACAAGACGAAGGTGGGGCACAATTAGCAGAGGTCATCCGTAAGCAATTCCCTGTTGCTTTAGTGGATGAGTTTCAAGACACGGATCCGGTGCAATACCGTATTTTTAATGCCATTTATCGGGTAGCGGAGCCTCATCCTGATACGGGGTTCTTTATGATTGGTGACCCCAAACAGGCGATTTATCGTTTTCGCGGTGCCGATATTTTCACCTACTTATCTGCGAAACGTGACACTGGCAATCGTCAATATACCCTGACCCACAATTTCCGCTCTTCGCCGCGATTGGTGAATGCTGTAAATGGCTTCTTTGAGCGGGCAGAGCAGGCTCATCCAAACGGAGCATTTTTATTTAGGCAAGGGCAAGAGGATCCAATTCCGTTTTTACCAGTGCAAGCCGGTAAGAAAGATGGGATTGCTTTGTTGGTAGAGGGTGAGCCTCAGGCGCCCCAAAATCTTTGGGATTTGACTCTAGAGCATGGGGAAGCCTCTGATGATTCCATCGACCGAGCGGTGGCGACCGCCTCTCAGATTGCTCATTTACTAAATCTGTCTAATGAAGATCGTGCGGCCATTGATCTGGGAGACGGACCAAGGCCTCTTCAGCCGAAGGATTTTGCTGTATTGGTGAATTCGGGTGTGGAAGCCCGAAAAATTCGCCGAGCTTTGTTCGATGTGAATGTGTCCAGCGTGTATTTGTCGGATGCGAACGATGTATTTGATACAGAGGACGCAGACGATATTTTACATGTGTTAAAAGCCATGGCAGAGCCCTTTAATAGCTTCAATTTAAGGGTCGCGTTGGGGACGCGGTTGATGGGGATGAGCCTCACGGAGTTGGATGCCCTGAATCACGATGAGATTTATTGGGAAGGCTTTATTGAGCAATTCAGACGTTACCATCACCATTGGTTTGAGTTTGGCATTATGGCGACCTTGCATCGTTTCTTTACGGAACAAATGGTGCCAGAGCGGTATTTAAATCAGCCTAATGGTGAGCGCTCGATCACGGATCTATTTCATATTTCTGAATTGTTGCAGCAAGCCTCTGAAACCATACAAGGTCAGCAGGCGTTAATTCATCACCTTGAACAATGTATTACGGCGGAAAAGTCTGGGCAAGAAAGCACTCAACAGCGCCTCGAAAGCGATGCGGACTTGGTTCAAGTGGTGACGGTACATAAGTCAAAAGGTCTTCAGTACCCCTTGGTTATGTTGCCGTATTTGGATGCTGCTCGGGCCGTAAAGTCTTCCGATTTGCCGATTGAATATCATGATGACCAAGAAAATTTGGTGTTGAGTTTTAGCCCCTCTAATGAACAGGTAGCACAGGCTGATTCGGAGCGGTTAGCAGAAGATGTGCGCAAGATTTATGTGGCCATGACCCGAGCCATTTGTGCTCAATGGCTGGCCATTGGCGATGCGGCGGGTGGTGAATTGGGAGACTTTACCTCAGCAGCCCATGCGTTATTGGGAGCATCTGCAAATCATGTGGTGGCAGCCCATCAGGAAGACTCAGAAGTCTTTTCGGTAGTGCAAGCCATGTCCAGCGTGGCTCCCTATGTGGGACTAACGGTGCCAGAGTTTTGCCCAGCGAGGCAGGTGAATGCATTGAGCATTTCCCCCTGGTGGATTGCCAGTTACTCCTCTTTGTCTTTTGGTGGCAAGGAAGGGGAATTCGAAATAGAAGCCGGCAGTCCGGAGCAGGCAATTGATGAGCAAATGCTAGACGATGATCAAGGTGAGCCCGTTACAGAGGTTGTGCAAAGCCACAAACTGATGCACAAGCTACCTCGAGGCAGCCATATGGGGACCTTTCTTCACGGTATTATTGAATGGGCTGCAGAGCAGCGAACCGAGATAAACGGTGAAAAGCGTAAGGGGTTTGCGGCCGCTCAAGGGGATGCGGACTTGCGTTTAAACATGTTGGAAAGCCGCTGTAGAAAGCGAAACCTGTCAGAGTATGCCGAGCCATTATCGGATTGGCTAGGTGACTTTTTAGGCAAAACATGGCGGTTGGATCGCATACCAGAGCAAGCACCAGTGACCTTTCGTTTAATGGATGTTCCGCCAGAGGATATGGCGGTGGAGCTGGAGTTTATGTTTAGCGCCAGTAAGGTTCAGGCCCAACATTTGGATTCCCTTGTAAGACAGCAAACATGGGACGGTCAAGAGCGTCCTGCTGCCCAATATCAGATGCTTGAGGGGATGTTTAAGGGTTTTATCGATCTCGTGGCCAAGGTGGATGGTAAATACTATGTGATCGATTGGAAGAGTAACGGTCTGGGAGCTGATGACGCCGCCTATGACGAAGCCAGTCTTAGGGATGCTCTGTTAAAAAAACGATATGACTTACAGTATGTGTTGTATCTGGTGGCTTTGCATCGCCATCTAAAAGAGCGTATTCCCGCCTACCGTTATGAGGAGCATATTGGGGGAGCCGTTTACTATTTTATTCGAGGCTACGAAAACGAGACAACCCAAGGCCTGATTATGGACAAACCGCCCAAGGCGCTCATTGAAGCCCTAGATAAGATGTTCGCTGGTGAGACAGTGGTTCTGCAACAGGAGTTGTCTTATGTTTAATCTGGAGCAGATCAAAAGCTGGGTAGATGCAGACGTTGCGCGCTATGTGGATTTTTCCTTGGTGAAGTGGTTAGTCACGGAGGACGGTGAGTTAGATGAACGACTTTTGCCTTTGTTGCTGTCTGTCAGCTACAACGCCTCCCTTGGGCAAGTGTGTATTGACCTAGACAAGTGGCTGCAACATCCATCTGGTTTTTTGCAATTCGACGAAGAGGGACAATTTGAGACTCTGCTGATGGCAGAGCAGTTGAATGGTTGGGCAAGTACTCTAAGCAAGCAGGATTTGGTTGTTGCTCTAGAAAAATCCAATGCTGTGGCGACGGGGACCACAGACGAAATCGCTGCACAGTCGTCACCGCTGGTATTCGTTCAAGAGGAAGCGTCAAGTTTTCTATATCTACGCCGTTACTGGCGAGCAGAGCAAATCATTGTGAATGGCATTGCTGATCGCTTGGATCGTGCTACGAGTGTTTCGGAACGAGACATTAGAGATTGGCTAACGGCATTATTTGGCCAAGTAAGTCAGGTGGATGACACAGATTGGCAAAGGGTAGCTTGTGGCATCGCGGCCAGTAACCACTTTTCTATCATCACTGGTGGGCCGGGGACGGGTAAAACAACCACAGTGTTGCGTTTGCTTGCTTTGTTGCAAGGGCAGCGATTGGTAAATGGTTTGTCACCATTGGCGATTCGCTTGGCCGCCCCCACGGGTAAGGCTGCTGCACGTTTGAATGAATCCATAGCGGCCAACCTAACACGCTTAGACTTGCCAGAAGTGGGACATGTGAACCCAGACGCTCTAAAACAGGTAATTCCGACTCAGGTGACAACCCTACACCGATTGCTCAAACCCAAGCCGAATTCTCGTCAATTTATCCATAATCAGTCTAACCCTTTATTGGCGGACATTGTGGTAGTGGATGAAGCGTCCATGATTGATATTGAAATGATGGCCAGTTTGTTTGAAGGCATTGAGCCTGATACCCGCGTGATCCTATTGGGAGATAAGGATCAACTTGCCTCCGTAGAAGCTGGCTATGTGCTGGGAGATCTTTGTCGCGGTGCAGCCGAGGGTCAATATACCTCCCACACGGCACAGTGGGTCGAAGACGTTGTCGGTGAAAAGATAGCACCAGATTATATTGATGAATCTGGCTCTAAGCTGAATCAAGCAGTTTGTATGTTGCGTCGCAGCTATCGCTTCGTTGAAGGGGGCGTGATTCACCAGCTGGCGTCTCTTGTTAATGAAACACAAAGGGGGTCACAAGTATCTCCAAAGTTACCAAGACTCAAAGAAATCTTTGCTTTGAGCCTAAAGCGAGCTCCCAATGGGCCTGCGTTACAATATTTAGAGCAAACTCAATTTCCAGAAGCGCCTATCAACCCTGGTGTGAAAGGGTTATTGGTAAAAGGCTATGGGGGCTTTTTAGATCAAGTGGCTGCTATGCCAAATCTCGATGCAGGTGTTGAGGCCTTCGATGAATGGGGGAAACGGGTTTTAGAGCACCACGTAGATTTTCAGTTGCTTGTTGCGACTCGCCAAGGAGAGTGGGGCGTTGCCGCCATGAATGAGAAGATCGAACAGCTGCTCTTGTCGAGCGGCAAGCTCAGGTCCGTGGCGGGATTATGGTATTTAGGCCGTCCGGTTATGGTGACCCAGAATGATTACAGTGTGGACTTAATGAATGGCGATGTAGGGATCAGCTTGTTGTATCCGGTCAATGGTGCGTTAAAGCAACGCGTCATTTTCAGTGATGGTAAAGGTGGCGTGCGTTGGGTTCTGCCAAGTCGCTTACAGAGTGTCGAAACCGTATTTGCCATGACGGTTCATAAATCCCAAGGATCGGAATTCACTCACACGGCCATGTTATTACCCAGTAGGCATTCTAACATCTTGACCAAGGAGCTGATTTATACGGGCATTACCCGTTCTAAAAAGCACTTCACTTTGATTTCAGGGGATGACCAAGTATTAGAAGCGTCAATGAATCAGCAAGTCGAGCGTAGCAGTGGCTTGAGTTTATACATTCATTGATGATGGCAAACCGAGCATAGGCATCAGCCTATGCTCGTTGTTCATGTGGATGGATTACACCCCTAATCCAATAGGGCAACTAACGCCCGTACCGCCTAAACCACAATAACCGTTTGGGTTCTTATGCAGATATTGCTGGTGATAGGTCTCCGCAAAGTAAAATGTATCTAACTTGGCGATTTCGGTGGTGATTTTATCAAACCCCGAATTGGCCAATTGCGCTTGGAAGGCAGCACGGCATTGTTCTGCTACGGCAAGAGCCTCATCGTCTAGGACATATATAGCAGAGCGATACTGAGTTCCTATGTCATTCCCTTGGCGCATGCCTTGGGTTGGATCGTGATTCTCCCAAAAAACTTTCAAGATGCCTTCTAGGCTTATTTGCGCCTTGTTGAAAATAACCTTTACCACTTCAGTGTGACCGGTTTTGCCAGTGCAGACCTCTTCGTAGGTCGGGTTAGGTGTGAAGCCGCCTGCATAGCCTACCGCGGTGACGGTCACACCAGGTGTGTTCCAAAATTTCCGTTCTGCGCCCCAAAAGCAGCCCATGGCGATATAAATCTCTTGTTCACCCTCTTTGGCTGAGCGCTTTATGTAGTCTTTTGTAACAATGTTTGTATCCTCGATGAATAATGGTTCACTTCTTCCTTCGAGGGCTTCGTTTTTACTGATTACTGACGATTTGTCTATATTTTTTAATAAGTTAATGCTCATTCTTTGTGGTTCTCTTAAAGTTAAAAATGACAGAATTATTGATATATATGATCAATAATTACAATGTATTACGTTGTGAATCAAAACGATACGCAGTATTGATGGACTTATGCTTAGCGTAGCATAAACTGAAAAAATCCAATGTAGAGTGATTATGAAATGACGGATGCAATAGTCCTTTGGGATGCGAGAGCAAAGAACGCTTCACTAGCACAATTCATAGAAGAATTGAGTTATGAGCTCGCGCGTTTCTCTCTTAGTTTCCGTGTCGTTGCTCTATCAAATGAACATGCCCCTGAAGACAATAAGATTAAGCCATCCATGAGAGCGCTTTTGGATTTGCTGCATCTTGAGTCTCCTTATCACTTAATTACTTTCGGTAGCAAAGCGAACTCCTTAGGGACGCTTCTAAGTCCTGCATTAAAGTGTCAGCTTCATACCAATCAACTTCCAAAGGAGTTAGAGAGTGATGAGAGCATTTCGACCATAGGTAAACTCACTAATTGGTTAGGTCGACATAGCAGTTGGGGAACCACTGCGAAACGAGACAGTTACTTCTATGTACCAGAGCATAGTAAAGCAGCCCCAGGTGTTTTGTATCTTGCAGAGGATGATTTTGCGAGTGTCATTGATTTGCAATTGCGTGCCGAAAAAGCCACCTCTTTAGCAATTCCGATGGACAGCTTTCCTAATTTGGAGGCTGACATATTAAATAGCTTTGGCCTGTTAACAGTCTCTTCTAACTTCATTGATGAGGGGCGTTTCATTGAAATTGCTAATGGCTATGGTATTCCTGTGTTATTGATTGCTCCTAATGGTCAGTATTATGGCATTAAAGAAGGGCGCAACGGTTGGGTGGTTCGCAGTACCCAGCAGATTCAATATCTCAACTGCCTACGAAACTGGTTTCATATGAGTAAGGACACTCGTTCTATGATTTCCTATTACTGTCGTGTAAACCAGTCCTCTCTGTCCGGTATTCGCCACTATTGTTCTATGCTCGGATACCCTGAGCGATTAGAACAACAAGATTTTCATTTTAGGGGTTGACCTTTACCGACTTCGTCCGTAGTATACGCACCTCGTTGGCGCGGGATGGAGCAGTCTGGTAGCTCGTCGGGCTCATAACCCGAAGGTCGTTGGTTCGAATCCGGCTCCCGCAACCAATGAAGTGAACAAAAATGTTAGTGATTTAGTCTTAAATCATAATCTGTCGCGGGATGGAGCAGTCTGGTAGCTCGTCGGGCTCATAACCCGAAGGTCGTCGGTTCGAATCCGGCTCCCGCAACCAATGAAGTGAACAAAAATGTTAGTGATTTAGTCTTAAATCATAATCTGTCGCGGGATGGAGCAGTCTGGTAGCTCGTCGGGCTCATAACCCGAAGGTCGTTGGTTCGAATCCGGCTCCCGCAACCAACTTGGTCACATTCAAGTTGTTGGTTCATTATGAAAATTGTTAACTATATCAATAGTTTATTTGTCGCGGGATGGAGCAGTCTGGTAGCTCGTCGGGCTCATAACCCGAAGGTCGTTGGTTCGAATCCGGCTCCCGCAACCAATTCGTAAAGTCGTGAGAATTGGTCACAGTTTTCTTTAATACATTTCAAAATTAACCGTTTAATTTCAATAGGTTACATGTCGCGGGATGGAGCAGTCTGGTAGCTCGTCGGGCTCATAACCCGAAGGTCGTTGGTTCGAATCCGGCTCCCGCAACCATTTATAAAATACTGATTCATAAGTACTTTTATAATATCCTAGATAGATCTTGCCACATTACCATTTTTCTTAGTAAGAAGACTTAGAAAGCTTTGCTTGATTTGTAATGCTTAGCGTTTTTTGTCAGTAATTCTTCAATCATTTAACCACTTCTTAATTACCTCTAAATTTATCCTGGCTTCATAATTAAAAGTTCATGTGGCGAATCCGTGACTAAATTGTGACCAAAAGCCCTATGTTAGCGTTTTTGTAGCCCTCTGTTTCTCCCTCTTTAGCTTGCACATTCTAGTATGAATTAAGGAAATTTAGTCATAGGGCATTTTTGTATCTTAAGTTTTTAATGTCGAGTGTTGTCACATGTTTTGTGTGACCATTTTGGATACAAATATACATTAATTGATGTGGCTGATTGGCCGATTTTTTACTTATAACCCACTGAAAAATATAGATTAATTGTTTCTAATTCACTTCTGTGTAAAGCTGATTGCTTCTGATTTTATTGTGACCATAACACCCATAGAGCTGACTTTTTTACTATTCGTGTTTTTCTCGGTGCGCTGTCAAAAATTATCTTCAAACATCACTATGCGATCAGGTGATTTATTGACAACTAATTGCATTGAATACACTGTGTGGAATTGAGAGTACTGTTTATTTATCCATGCTATTTGTGTTGAGGGGACAGACTATTGGATGTGACGGATGTAAAGCTTGCTGTGCTATCGAATTTAGAGCCTAGGGTTATGCCTGTGATCGAGGGGCATCGTGTTGTGGAAAGATACAGTGGGTCCTCTGATTCAATCATTCAACAACAAGTCAGAATATTAGTAGAGGGCTTTGAACAGTTTACAAAACGAGCCTTGAAAGAAGGTTCAATAAAGCGCTCTAAGGGCGTAAGTTTAAACATAAATAACTTCAAGTTTGTGTATGATCAAAGCGAAATTTCTGGAGGTTCTGTTTATATCTTCTACGTCTTGGAAGAGGCCTTACTTGGTTCTGACCTCTCTGAAGATGTTTTGGACTGGTTTACTTACTTTATTAAAGCCCTAGATACGTCTAGTTCCATAATTCATTCGAGCTCGGCTGGTTTTTACGATCATTTGGAGGTTAGACAAATTCCAACTGTTTGGACTTCCCAGACTTTACTAGACACCTATTAACGTTAAAATCTAGTTAAATAAGAGGTGTTTTATGAATCGCCACTAGTTCAGTAGACACTTCTCAGTCATCTTTTCGAACAGTTTCTCATACTCAACAGGTGACAACATATCATTAGCACTATGGCGTCTGACAGGGTTATAAAACATTTCTATATAATTAAAAATGTCTTGTTTTGCTTCGCCCCTTGTCGAGTAAATCTTTCGCTTCACTCGTTCTCTCTTTAACAGCTGAAAAAAGCTTTCAGCAACAGCATTATCATGACAGTTCCCACGTCGACTCATGCTGGCTTGTAAGTTGTGATCTTCCAAAAATCTATGCCACTCATAGCTCGTAAACTGACTGCCTTGATCTGAGTGGATTATTACCCTTTGCTTTGACTTTCTTCTCCACACAGCCATCATCAGTGCATCAAGAACAAGTTCCTTCACCATTCTTGGCCCCATGCTCCAACCTATTATTCGACGGGAATAGAGATCAAGCACGACAGATAAATACAGCCAGCCTTCATGAGTTCGGATATAGGTGATATCTGTAACCCACGCTGTATTCGGGCTTTCTGGATTAAACTGTCTTTCAAGCACATTGCTGGCTATCGTATGTGTTTCTCCTGACCGAGCTCTAGGCTTACGGTAACCCACCTGAGCCTTGAGTCCCGCTCTTCGCATCAGATAATGCACTCGATTAATACCACAAGATTCATTCAAGGATCTCAGGTCTTGATAGATCTTTCGATAGCCGTAAACACAACCCGATTCCAACCAGAGTTGTTTGACAAGACCTGTTAGGCGTTCATTTTCCTTAGCAAGTTTTGATTTTGGCTCTTTCAACCAAACGTAATAGCCACTAGGGTGAACATCGAAGAGATTGCATAGTTGCCTTACTGAAAAGTCGGCACTGTGATCCCTGATAAAGGCGTATCTTAGTCTGGGTGGCTTGCGAAGTACGCCGCGGCTTTTTTTAACAGGTCGCGCTCTTCCGTCACTCGCTTGAGCTCTTTCCGAAGACGAAGTATCTCGCTCGACTCAGCAGAAGCCTCTGCAAACGATTCTGCCTCAGGGCCATATCGTTTAATCCAAGCGTATAAACTGTGAGTGGTGGTACCTAAGCGATTAGCGACTTCAGCAACACTAAAGCCTGCTTCAGTCACTTGCTTAACCGCTTCAATTTTGAATTGTTCTGGGTAACGTGTTTTGCTCATAAATACCTCTCAATTAGATCATTTTATCTAACTAAAAGGTGTCTAGCTAACTAGTGGCGATTCAAAACTCAGTAGAAGTGATTGGTAGTTGGCGGGTTTTAGAGCAAAACAATCAAGGAGTATCTTTGGCAAAAGATGTCGAAGAGAATATATCTCATTTAATTGCAATTTACCGACTGACGCAAGCTGTGTTTCCTGGAAAGGAGAGCTCTTGGATTAGGCGTTCGAACCAGTACTTTAATGATCGGAGCCCGTATGCAATTATGCTGAATGGCAAGACTGGAGCTGAGACGGTCAGGTCGTATCTTGAGGCGCTAAGTCAAGATAACTATATGTAACGATATTATCGCAAACCTCAAACTCGGTTCTGAACTGCTGGAATGCTCATATCAAGACAGTACTTCTTGTAAAGGTTAATAGCTGTCTGTAAACATGGATTATATGTCTTCAAGTAAGGGATTAAATGGATCTTAAAGCTAGCACCAACCAATACTATAGCGAGTCCGCTGAGAGCTTTACTGCCAATACGCTGCATGTTGATATGTCTGAGTTTTATCAACGATTTCTTCCTTATATTCCCCCCAATGCGCATATTCTTGACGCGGGCTGCGGTAGTGGACGTGATGCAAAACGCTTTAAATCTTTAGGTTTTCAAGTGGATGCATTCGACGCCAGTCCAGAGTTGGCAGCCATAGCCAGCAAGTTGCTTCAGCTCCCAGTCGTTGTTCAAACCTTTCAGCAATTTGATGGCATTGATTTATATGATGGGATCTGGTGCTGCGCAAGCTTACTACATGTACCTAATTTAGAGCTGAATGATGTGATTAAACGATTACATCGCGCATTGAAATACGAGGGTGTGCTTTATATGTCGTTTAAATATGGAATAGAGGAGCGTGTTAAAGAAGGACGCTTCTTCAATGATCAGACTGAGCAGACGATCCAGCAATACTTATCTGGCTTTCGAGTATTGGATACTTGGGTGACTGGCGATCAGCGGCCAGATCGAGGGTCTGAGCAATGGCTAAATCTGATTGTGCAGAAGCAAGAGCCTTAATAGTATGAAAACCGCGATAGAGTTTATTGCCTACATTCAGCGTTTACTGGTAGAAGGCGATTTTACTGCGACTTACAAATACGCATTGTTGCACGCGATTGCGGATGTCTGCGTCGAAAGCCTTAATGTAACAGTGAATGGTAAGCTTCCTATCTCTTTTGATGTGTTGGCAGATAAAATGCTGCGTTTGTATTGGAATCAAGCGCGTCCATTTGGTGTCCAGTCAAACCAGCAGCAATTACATCAGAACAGTGATTCACAAAAGCAAATAGCGATCATCACGGCAGTGCAAAGCATCCAGAAAACTGGGCTTTATAACATCAATCAGCTTTATAAAAGCCCTCATTACAAAACGGTTCACAGTGTCGCTAAAACCGCGCTTAAAAATGGCCCACTTTGGCGCCTACAAATTTTAGCTAAAAAAGAAGAGTGCTTTTTATACCCGCACGATAAAAGCCAGAGGCATATTGAATTAAACGCAGGCATGGCAGGATACTTTCGTGAGTTTTATCACCTAATAACCTACCTTGCTCGTGCCGCTTGGATCGACAAAATCATTTCGTTTAAGCACAACCAATATCTTGTTGGCGCTCAAGCTAATTTACCAGAATTCCTGTTTGGGCATGATCGTAAGGCCTTGGCCTACGCTAAACCACTACTGCAAGAAATACAGAAAGACAGCTGCTTTTATTGTGGTAAGAAGCTCGATCAGCACTCAGAAGTTGACCACTTTATTCCTTTTGCAAAATATGCGTTCGACCTTGGGCATAACTTTGTGCTCGCGGATCGTGCTTGCAATAACAGCAAGCGCGATTACCTCGCAAGTTATGAGCATAAATATAAATGGGAAGAGAATAACCTCGTTAATCATGCGCAGTTGATCACTGCGGAATTGGCCAGTTATGTAGAGTGCGATACTGAAAAATCTATTGCGGTGTCAGATTGGGCTTACCAAATTGCTCGGAACAGTGCATCGAACTTATGGCAGAGTAAGGGTGAATTTAGACTAGCGTGACTGTATGTAAGGAGATGAAATGTTCTATATCGGTGTTATGCATTATTTTGCGACTGGGGAGGGCGTTACACTTTATGTCGTCAGTGGGAACGAGGATTCAATAAAGGAAGCTATTCCAGAGTACTTCCATCGAGTGCTATTGATATTAACACCTTCAGATTGGCTTAAAGCAGCTGAAGGAGATTGTGTCGATGAGTACCAAAAATATAAGGCTGAAGTCCTTAAAGCTAATTTGCCTTTGTTGTGGAAGCAGATTGAAGAAATGGCTTCAGGCAGAGAATTCAATTTGGAGTTTTCTATGGAGTATCATTTTAACTATGCCTAGTGATCGGTTTATTGCTCACATCTGAAATAAGTTGTTTCGAAGGTTCTTCGATGACCTTAAAGAAGTATAATTATATTACGCTCTCAGATCACTTCGATATACTGTGCATCTATTTTCTGAAATTACGGAATCAGTACAAGCGGAAGTTTTATTTTTTGGATTAATGATATGGATATCAAACAATGGGGAACACCGAACCCAAGTTGGCTGATTGAGTTATTGCTTTACTGGGAAGGGCATATCAATTCTCGTGCTCTCACTGATATCTTTGACGTCACCCGTCAAACCGCTGGCAAGTGGATCAAAGCCTACCATACAGAGACAGGCTTAACGGTCGACTACCAAGCTTCTAGCAAAGCATTTCATGCGCCTATTTTTCATACCCAACGTTACATCTCAGGTGCCATTGATGAATACCTAGACTGGCGTCAGCTGGGGCTGTTTCCTAACCGCAGCGCAGAAACACGAGCCACAGATGCTCAAGTTGTTACGCGTATTATGATGCCGCGCCGCTTTGTTGCGCCGGAAGTCATGCGCCCACTGATCCAAGCCTTAGATACACGCACTGCTGCCGATGCTAATTATCTTTCTATAAGTGGTAGTGCCGCTCAAGAGCGTTGTTAATATGTTTCTGAATACTAACGAAAAGTATTTCAAATGTTTAAGCTAATGCTTTTATTATTAACTCCAATTGTAATCGTCGGGTGCGGTGGCGGCGGGAGCTCCGAAGAAGGATCAACTACAGCCACCTATAAAGCCGAATTAATTTCTTCTGGTTGGGATTGTGGCCCAACTGATACTAGCTGCTACAAAGTTCAAAACGCAGCATTGCTTACGACTTCGATTTACACCAAAGATGTTTCATCTGAGCAGTTAGATAATAGTGACACCTTGATGAATTTTGCCATCGAAAGCGTCTCAAGCTCCCTTAAACTGCTAGCCTCTTGTTCGACAGTTCAAGCGAAATCAACTGTAAAGTACACTTGCTATGTAGATGATGAACAAGCTTCAGTGGCGTCTTCAAACATATCTGAATTAGAAATGGAGTTATCAGTTAAAGAGATCGATAACGATGCCAATGGCTTACCATTCTCTGTTTCATCAACCAAAACAATTCTAGATGCAAGTAATTTGCCTAGTTACCTGTCCACATCTTTGGCGCGTACCTTAAGAAAATCTTACTATGAACATGCGGGCTATCAATGCGGTGAGGATGATTGCTACAAGCTAACTAGTACACTTAGCGCCAATATCAAGTTGACTGAGTATGATACTGCCGAGAAGTGCACTCTGTCTGATGGCGCTTGTGGCTCTGTTGCAGCCATTGAGTGGGCCATGAATCTTTCTGACTTTATTGATGAATTCAAAGACTCTGGACTGCTTGTATACAGCGCCCCTATTACCCCCTTTGAAGTGAGCTGTGCATACGAGCTTAAGAATGCAATTTACTGCATTAGTAAATTTCGCTTGAACTCGTCTAGCTCTACTGTTTCGACAGTAGCATCGAAGGTAGAACTAGCCCCTGAGGTAAGTGAGCCAACCACAGCATCACAGTTTACGTTTACCGGGGAAGGGAAATCATTTAGCGAACTTCAAGATCGTAACGTGAACTCCATTGTCTTAAACAACTTTAAAGACTCGCTATTTTCCGAATATTACCTAGGCACTATTCTTCCTGATTTACCTGTAATCCCATCTGACGACTTTGCTGCAAATCTTCCAACAGAGGTAACAAATAAACTTCAGAGCTTTCGTACCAATGATAACTGGGGTGGAACAAGTAATATCGAGGATGCGCGGGCTCCAGCATGCTTCGCCAGGCACATACCTAGCAGTCTAACTCCTGACGCATGGATATCCTGCTATGCATTCGAATCAGACACCACGGTGCATGAGTGCACAGCCCACTTGAATTTGGGCTCAATGGACTGCTCCACTCTAACCGGTTCAGAACTACCGTATTATGAGGCTAACTTTGACCAAATGCTGGAATTTCATGGCTTTGATTACGGTTATGACGATCTTGGAGTGGCCCATTCAAGCAGCTACCCCATTGTAGTTGTGGACAGCGGATGTGAAATTGGAAATGACCATGTTAGCTCTCGAATTTCACAGTCAGGTGTTTACTACACAAATAGCGGGAACAACCAATTGCAGTATTCATCGACCACTAGCGAAGGTGCAATGCGTTTCGATTTGGATCCATCATACTGGGAGTCTCATGGCAGCGCACATTGCACCAATATAATGGGGGTAACTTCTACTAACGAGGGGGCTTATCTAAATGTTGTGAATGTTCTGGATGGCATCGGCGCATCTGTCCCAACTTTGAAAGCAAAAATGGAATCCACCTTTGGGGCTGATGCGTTACTAGCGAAAAGTTCTCGAGTGCCGCTAGGGGAGTCCTATAACACAGTATTCGCGGCCTCTAGCTCCAATCAACTTTTAGTAAACAGTGGAGGTAATAGCAGTGAAGATTGGTCTGACCTTGTGATAGTTGCTGATGTTGAATCGATAGAATCTGCAGTCATAGTTGGTTCGGTTGGCTGGGGGAAAGAGTTATCTGACTTCTCAGCGGTTCCAGGGGAGAATGCTTCAATTCAGTTACGCTGGATTACGGCGTTAGGTGAGAATATTGTGACAGCGGCCAGTGTTTCGAATACCTCTAAGAGCATCATTAAAACTGACGGGACCAGTCTTGCGAACCAATTTGTATCTCGTGCATTAGATTTGGCCAAGAGTTATTGCACCAAACTAAACTATCGCGACCTCGCACAGGTAATGCTTAACACTGCTGATCATGATTTTGACGGTTACAATGCTGAGGAATACGGGCAAGGGATATTGGATGTTAAATCCATGATGACTAAGCTGCAGGGGGATGGTTGCTCAATTTAAATGTAAAAGCCCGCGGGCTTTTTAATGACTTAGTAAACTGATTGCCCGTCAGCCGACGCAAGGGAAAATGATGACCAGTTGGTACGCCATCCATACTCTCGGATCCGGACGCCCGCCAATGATCACGATTTAAACCAGATGACGGAACTTCTTCATGGCGATGAGTCATTTGTATCGGCGGACTCAGGCTACCGTGGCGTAGAAAAGCGTGCTGAAACCCAGGACCGGAAAGTCGATTGGTTAGTGGCTGAGATGCCTAGCAAGATACGCTCTTGGAAGAAGCATCCTCGCATAAATAAGCAGCTGATCCGAACGGAATACCTAAAGGCGAGTATCAGAGCGAAAGTAGAGCATCCGTTTAGAATATTGAAATGTCAGTTTGGGTTTCGCAAAGTCGTCTACAAAGGCCTGTCTAAAAATGACAACAAGCTCGCGGTGTTGTTTGCGCTTGGAAATTTGTTACGAGTGGATCAGATGATACGGTCTTCGCAGGGGGAATCCGTCCAAATAACGGGTTTAAGGTGCTTGAAGTGCCATAAAAGCGGGAAACTGCGGCTAATTAACTCTTTTGAAGCGTTGCAGGCGGGTGAATCAAGTCAGATCAAAATTCTCTGACTTATTCGTATGTTCCAAAAAGCGTTAAACCATCTTTTGAATTCCTAAAAACGGTTTCAAAACCAGTACTGTCGTTTACCGTCAATGGCACCTCTCATTAGACAGCTTTTAGATGAAATCTAGAGTGCAAGCATAGTTGAAAAAACAGGTTAATTTGCGTGATGAACGAAGATTTCATAGCAATGGCTATACTTGTCCCAATACTATCTTTGTATGTCCTTATAGCCACTTATTGGCATTTGTTAAATCCCATAGAATGTCCACATTGAATATCAAAACAGGCAAATTTCTGGAGACATTCTATGAAAATCACACAAATCCGAAATGCAACACAAGTTATTGAATACGCAGGCAAGACATTCCTAATCGATCCATTCCTGGCGCCAAAAGGCATGTACCCAGGCTTTGAGGGCACGGCCAATTCACACCTACGCAACCCATTAGTTGAGCTGCCGATGACGATTGAGAAAATCATTGCTGTGGATGCGGTCTTGTTAACGCACACTCACCCAGATCATTGGGATGAGACAGCTGTTAATGTGATCCCGAAAGATCAACTGATTTTCGTGCAGCACGAAGGCGATGAGTCTATCTTGCGTTCACAAGGGTTTACGAATCTACAAATCTTCTCTGAAAAGACAGATTTTTACGGCATTTCATTCACACGTACCTTCTGTCAACATGGCTCAGAAGCGGCGTTTGAACATGAGCAAATGGCTGAGATCTTAGGCGAAGTTACGGGCGTGATTTTTAATCACGCCGACGAAGATAAGCTGTATATCGTTGGTGACACTATTTGGGTGCCACAGGTAGAAGAGATAATGAAGCAAGAGCAACCAGGTGTCGTAGTTCTCAACACGGGTTGGGCGCATGTATTAGGCTTTGGTCCGATTATCATGGGCAAAGAAGACGTGTTGAAAACTCATAATGTTCTACCGGAAGCTAAAATTGTCGCGACTCACATGGGCGCAGTTAATCACGCTTTGGTGACCACAAAAGAGATGAGTGATTACGTATCAGCATTGTCGCTCAATGACTTCGTCTTTGTACCAGAAGACGGCGAAACAGTTTCACTATAAAGGAAGACTATTATGACTACTGAACAAAATGTTGCACTGGTTAAGGCTTTTTATCAGCATATCGAAGATAACAATTATGAGGCGGTTGCCGCATTGTGTCACGATGACTTCGTGTTCTATTCGCAAGTGGATAAGCCATTAGACTTGCATGGCTTCTTGGCGCAAGAGAAAGGCAATATGGATGGTTATCCAGGCTTTACCTTCCGAGTTCATGAAGCCATTGCTCATGATGACAAAGTTGCCTGTTACATGATTTTCGAAGGGGTGAACACAGCGCCCATACACGATCTGGCGCCAACTAATAAGCCTGTGCGTTTCTCTTTGATGATGTTGATGACCATCAAAGACGGCAAGATCATCGAAAAGCGCGCGCATTTTGATCATGCGGATATTAGTCGCCAGCTACAAGGCTAATTGCCGCTAGCGTGCGTTAGGGCAATGGACTTCCATTGCCCTAAGTGGGTTAATCGGGGAGCACCAATACTGCATATTGGTCTTTACCTTACCGTAAGCGCCTTTGGTCACGTTACAACTGAACTCAGATTTCTGGGCGCTTACATCTTAGTCAAAACTTAATAGTTTGATTTAGCTATTTACATTATTCACTAAAAATCGCCGACACAACTTCTTTGGTTGCTTCAATGAATCCATCAATATCTTCATCTGTCATCGCTAATGAAAGTGATAGCTGGCCTCTATGCACAGGGAAATAACCTTTTTGCGCCATTTCTAAGGAATAAATCAAAATCTTATCGTTATCAACCAGGTTCCAAAAATCACGGTGTGTTGTGATCTCACTTTCCAAATCATGAGTGAAAGCATACCCAAGAAATGAAAACCCTGCACCGTAAATCATGAATGGATATGAATGCAATTTAGCCCAGGAATTTAAGTCCTCTTTGATTCTATTGGATAACGAATTTAGGCGATCAAAGGCTGCTTCATTCATCACTTCTAGACATTTTGCGCCAGCAACAGTTGCTAGCAAATGACCATGATGTGTTCCTGAGATTTGTACTGTGTCAGATTCCAGGACTTCAAAGAATTTCGCTTGCCCACCTACTGCACCGATTGGAAGGCCGCCACCGATCATTTTTCCCATGATTGTAAGATCAGGCAATAGATCATATACATGCTGCATGCCGCGATAGTGCGCGCGTAATGTAATAGTTTCGTCTAAGATTAGCAGGATATTAAGCTCTTTTGTGAGCGCGCGGATACCTGCAACAAAGTCTGGATCCAGTACTACAATACCACCAGCACCGGATTGGAGCTCCATGAAAATGCATGCTATCTCATTCGCATGAGCCCTTATAATTTTCTCACAAGCATCTAAATCATTCTGCTTTAGAATAATTGTATTGTCTACTTTGTATTGAGGTATGCCTCCAGAATCGGCTACTGATTGGGGGGCATCTGATTGGCCAGACAATTTGTCATGTGGTGGATGCGCAGAAATGGCTAGATCATCAATAAAGCCATGATAGCCACCTTCAAATTTGGCAATCTTAGCTTTACCTGTATGGGCGCGTGCAATGCGAGCTGCGGTAATACAAGACTCACTAGCTGAACAAGAAAATTTTACTTTTTCAACAGAAGCTATCCGGCTGCATAGGGTTTCGGCCAACTTAACTTCATGATTAGAAGGGTTGCCAAAAGAGATACCATTTGGAAGAGCCTCTTGTAAGGCCTTAGTGATTTCAGGATGGTTGTGACCAAGGATATTTACAGTAAAGTTATTATTTAAGTCAAGAAGTTTTTCACCCTCAATCGTATAAATGTAAGCACCTTCTCCGCGTTCAACGAAGATTCCATGAGGGCCATAGTTAAAGGTTTTACGGCTAAATCCACCCGGAATAGAGCGTTTTGCGTTCTCAGTTTCTTTTTTTGACTTGGAAAAGCGTGCTGAAAAGCGCTCAATACTGTCATCTAATTGAATACTCATTTGTTGTTCCTATTAGTTCAATAGTAATTTTGATAGATTAATATCGCACGTGAGAAAAAATCGTGATTGTAAAAATCATGACTAGGGATTTTGGTTTACAATGGAGGGGGTTAAATGATTATACTTCAACTAACTGAAGTGTTTTAATATTTTATGGGTATTAGGCTTATAGGCTTATCGATAATTTCTCATTGATTTTATGATTAGATATCATTAATTTGAATATTAACGCTCTTTTTAATTTTTGAGTATTATAAAGGGCTACACCGACCATAGGATTTATCGTATTCTCAGCGTTTAATTGATTTAGTAATACCAATTCTTTCTAGATATTGATCAATGTTTACTGGTTTTAATATGGTTGTTAATTTTGCATTATAAAATTATTAGTTTTATTGAGTTTTATTGAGTTTTATTGAGTTTTATTGAGTTTTATTGAGTTTTATTGAGTTTTATTGGCATAAGTTATATGGATTTAGAGCTATATTGGATTCTAATAAAGTGGATTTAATGATTATTAGAAAGCCTCAATCATGTGAGTAATTTTTCTTCTTACTATCCAGTTTCTTTAAATATAAGAAGTTATAGTGAGTGAAAAAACTCTTGTAATTGAGTAGGCGTAAAAGATGTGAATTCTTTAAATTCATTAATGAAATGTGCTTGATCATAATAACCGGATTCAGATGCAATACCTGTTAAATTAGTTTTTGAAGATTCTTTAAATAGATTTAAACAGCTCTGAAAACGCACAACCCTTGCGTAGTGTTTAGGAGATACTCCTGTTTCCTTCAAAAAACATTTGTATATGTAATTTGAGGTATAATGAGTCAATTCAGACAGCTCCTTCATCTTTAGTTCTCCATTTTTCTTGTGTATATATTCAAGAACGAAAGAGACCAGTGAAGAGGTAGGGGTGTCATCATTAATATTTAAATTTAGATACTCTTCAAATAGAAAAACTTTTTCCTTAAATGATCTTGAGTTTATAAATCCTTCTTTTAATTTTTCAACATCTTTTAATATATTATTGGATTCAATGCAATCCTCAGTTATAATATCAATTGGCAGGTCAATAAGTTTATTTGCAGTACCTGGCTTCAATCGTACCCCAAAATAACTACAACCTTGATTAAACCTTCGAAGTGTTGCCTTTTTAACAGCTCCACATACATGAGAATCAACAGAACTGTCAGAGATTTTGAATAGAATATCTATCGTACCATCTGGCACAATTACAATTTTTTGATCCGCATCTTTGGATACCTCATGTGTATAGTATTGCGCACATGCTCTAGAGAATGGCGTGACTTGATGATGAAAACCTAGTGTCGTAAATTCAACAAGTGGTTGAGCAGGAAGAAAGCCATTTTTTTTAATCATACTAGTCCACCGAAAAGAAGATAAATATAAAGAAAAAATAAAGCCAGAATCAAGGGGGCAATTAATTTTTCTCCAAAACATCATTTTTTAAGCCATAAGCTCAAGTGTAAATAAAATTCTAGTAAAACGCATTACAATTAACTTAGAGGTTGTTGCTTTAAATTAGGTAGAACTACATATACCGTCCCCATCTAATAACCAGGGTTGATGCAATTAAGTCTGACAAGACGATGATAGATAAATATTATTGACGACCATTGCCAGAATTTGAAATAAATTACTAATTTCGAGCATCAAACCCTTGTAAAGAATCAGCGCATCCATCTAACCAATGAAGCTCTTTGCCAAACACTAGCAGATTCGATGTTTACCAAAGAGCTTCTTTATAGCGGATAGGGATCCTTAAAGGCTTAAGTTGGCAAGATTGTGTTATATTGCCGACCTAATCTCATTTTCCTAGGTTTTTATTGTTTAAAATGGATAGTGCTGGTTAGAATCTTCTATTGTGATCCAACGAATATCAGTGAATTCCTCTACACCTGACTTTCCGCCGAAACGTCCATAACCAGAGTCCCCAACACCACCGAATGGCATATGTGGTTCATCAGCAACGGTTGAGCCATTAATATGACAAATGCCACTATTTATTGCATTAGCACATTTTAATGCGCGGTTTATATCTTGGGAGAAAACCGCTGAAGATAGACCGTAGTTTGTGTCGTTTGCCACTTGAATGGCCTCTTCGTCATCTTTGACTCGGATAATCGATTTTACTGGACCGAAGCTTTCTTCGCGATAAATTCGCATTGAACTGTCTACGCAATCTAATAGAGTTGGTGCAAAAATAGAACCTCGACTTTCGCCACCACAAAGTAATTTTGCGCCTTTAGCGACAGCATCCTTGATCATTTCGTTCATTTTATCAGACACATCTGGATTGACTAATGATCCAAGTATCACATGATCACGAGGATCTCCCCATGACAACTTTGAAGCTTTTATTGTGAATTTTTTGACAAACTCATCGGCTATACAGCTCTCCACAATCACGCGTTCTGTGGACATGCAGATCTGCCCTTGGTTCATAAAAGCACCGAAAACAGCAGCATTGACAGCTCCTTCTATGTCGGCATCGGATAGAACAACTAATGGTGCCTTACCGCCGAGTTCGAGCAGAGCTGGCTTTAAGTTTTCTCCTGCAATGCTACCAATAATACGACCAACTGCGCTTGACCCTGTGAAATTTACATGACGAACCTGTGGCGCTTCGATTAGTGCTTTGACGATTACTGATGCATCACTTGGGTCATTGGATACGAAATTAACCACACCCGGCGGGAAGCCAGCTTGTAGAAAGCAATCAATAGTCAGTCGATGAGTCAATGGGCAGAACTCAGAGCTCTTTAGAATAACTGTGTTACCACATGCCAAAGGTGTAGCGATAGCGCGAGAGCCTAAAATGATTGGGGCATTCCAGGGCGCCATTGCTAAACATACGCCTTTAGGGGTTCTTATTGACATGGCTAGAGTGCCAGGTTTGTTTGAAGGTATAACCTCACCGCCCACATTAGTTGTTAATGCAGCAGCTTCACGGATATGATTTGCAGCAAGCATGACATTAAATTGCGCCCATTGAGTAGTCGAGCCTGTTTCATTGATCATTGCTTGGACAAACTCTTCTTGCTTAGTTTCCATGATATCAGCAGTGCGGTTTAATAAGATACGGCGATCAGCAGGCGAAGCATGAGACCAATTTTGAAAGGCATCATTAGCAGCTTGTGTGACAACTTTTATATCATCGAGTGTAGCGGCCGAACATATTGACGCAATCTCCCCAGTGACTGGGTTTATGCGTTTATACTCTTTTTGATTGCTGGCAGCACAGTCCTGCCCCCCAATACTTAATAATATAGTCATAATTTAATCATCCTTTTTTTGTTTTGTTTTTTTTGTTTGAAGAATGGTTTCTAAAATTTTGTCATCAATGATATTGAAATTTTAAAATAAATTTTTCTCTGCTCTATTAATATCAAGTAGTTTTTCATTATCGAAACCTTCCGATTGGAAAAGTCTTTTTTTCATTTTTAGCTTCACCCATGTGGCTGAATATATAATAAGAATTGACAGAACAATAAAAAATATTTTATAGACAGTAGCGCGCTGATCTAAATCGTCTGAGATGTTGATTACCATAAAAATACTGCCTAATATACCAATAATCTGCGGTATTCCCATAAAACTAAGGATTTTGTTACGTTTGGCTGTAGGATATTTCAACTTTAAAGTTAAGACGTTTAAATGAGCTATGACATAAGCTATTAGCCAAAAACATGATGCAGATAGAAGAAGAATAACGAACTCATCAGTTGTCCCAGCGCCCATACCTGAAATAGCAAGAAGTATTATTGTTTGTATAAGCATTATGACATATGGAGAACCATGTTGATTTGTTTTCGCCAATACAGAAGGTAATAGGCCATCCTTTGCCATACCATGGAAAATACGTGCACCTGCTGCATACATAGTGTTCAGTGTGCTAATAGCAGCAATAAGAGATAATGCCCCCATCCAGTATTTACCTAGAGTACCAAACATCTTTTCTGCAAATAAAAGGTGTGGTGTATTTGAGCTCAATAACAGGTTGAGATCTACATAGTTTGCAATTCCTAGACCCAGTAATGTTTGTACAGAAAACAATAAAACAAGCCCCGTAAGCATTCCAAATAGAAGGTTTCGTTTCGGATTTTTAATAGATTTTGCTAAAGGAATGGCAAATTCAATACCAATAAAAAGCCAAAAAGCTAACGCACTCAAACCTATCAAAGGTAAGAATCCGGTAATAGCAGGAGAGCTTTGTTGATTAGCAGGAATGACCTCGCCAGGAGCAATTTTCAATACACCCATGATGCCCATTATGAGCAGTGAGCCTACTAGAAAGATAACTACTAGGTTTTGAAGCTTCGCAAAAAAATTAATTCCTAGTAGGTTTATTACTAACAAGAAAATCATAATTGCTAGAGAAATCAAAAAAGGGTTTACACCCGGAATGAAAATTTCTGTTACAACCATACCAAGCATTGAAGTTTCGATAGTGTTTGCTAGTAGAATACAGATCGCATAAGAAGAGATTGTTGAGATAATGGAAACAAATGGACCGAAAGTAGCTAAATTAAACTGCCCTAAACCACCATAGTATTGTGGCATAAGTGAATATAATTCTAAAAATGTAAAAGCCACAGCAGTATTTATAAGCAATGCAATGAGCATAGGGATGTACAAGTCCTTCCCTGCAAGCCCTGTTAACTGAGCAAGAATAACCAAACAACTAGAAGCGACTATTAGCCCTACACTTGCAGCAGTTACACTGCCACATCCAAGTTTTCTTTCCATTACATGTTCCTCTATTTCATTATTTGCGACTTTATTTTTTATGTTTGACCTACTCCTAGTGGAGTAAAACTAAAGTCTTATTTTTAATAAAATGAAACATGACATACAAAATATAAGAAGCATTGGAAAAATCATGACTAATCGCAGCTAAGAAGGCTAAGCACTTTGATCATGTAGACGTTACTGGCTAGCTAAAAGGTTAATGTCACTCGCGTCCGTCAGGGCAATGGACTACCATTGCCCTGAACGGGTTAACCGCGGAGCACTCATGCCACACACCGAACTCTCCCATACTCCTCATGTTGCTGTGATCGTCTTTAACGATTTCAGCTCTTACCACACCTCGGTTCCGGGTATCGTGTTCAGTTCACGGACACTCAATGAAACCTTATTTGAGTTAACATTTGTCGCCGGTGAAGCGGGGTCGATTGTGTCCGATATTGGCATGGAAATGCAGGCTGAGTTGGACCTGAGTGTATTGCAAAGCGCCGATATTATTATCGTGCCCTATTGGCGCAGTGCCGATGAGCGGCCGAATCAAACCATCATGGAGGCTTTGTGCAGCGCGCACGCGCGAGGCGCTTTGGTGGTTGGTCTCTGTTTAGGCGCTTATGTGCTGGCTTATGCAGGCTTATTGACAGGCAAACGCTCGGCCACCCATTGGGAGCTGGAGCGTGATTTCACCCAGCGTTTTCCTGAAGTCAAACTTGATACCAACGCGCTCTATGTCGAAGACGAGGGCGTGATTACCTCAGCAGGTACAGCCGCGGGCATGGACTGTTGCCTGTATATCTTCCGCAAATATTACAGTGGTACGGTTGCCAATCGATTGGCACGGCGTTTGGTGGTGCCGCCATATCGAGGTGGTGGCCAGGCACAATTTATTGACCAGCCCATTCCTATCACGACATCAGATGTGCGCATTAATGAGCTGATGACCAAGATCCGCCAAAACATCGGTAAGAGATACACCCTCGATGAGCTAGCTGACTCGGTGATGATGACGCGCCGCACGTTCACGCGTAAATTTCATAAAGCCACTGGTATGGCGTTTGGGGAATGGCTAGCAAGTGAGCGCCTTACCTTAGCGCAAGACCTCCTTGAGTCCACAGAACTGCCCATTGAAACCATTGTTGATCGGATAGGCTTTAGTTCAGTGCTGACATTTCGTAATAAATTCAAAGAACGCTTCTCAGTGACACCAAACCATTGGCGTAAAACTTTCCATCATGATATTTAGCTGTCGTATTTGGCTTCATATATGTCATATGCGACACTGTTTCGGGATGGCAAAACAGGGCAAATTAATCAGCATAACGTGAAACCAAATGAGAGGATGAAAAGTATGAGCAAAACAGCCCTAATTGTTGTCGATGTACAGAACGAGTATTTCCCGCACGGTAACTACCCGCAACACGGAGTAGAAGAAGCGCTGCAATCTGTAAAGCAGGCCATTGCCCACGCTCACGCCCATGATTGGTCGGTGGTGTTGGTGCAACACTTCATGCCAGAAGGTGCTCCGCTTTTCCAAGCCGGTACAGATAATGTTGCGATTCATGCAGAGGTATTGGCCGCAGCCCCTGATGCGCCTGTGGTTCAGAAATACCATGCGGACAGTTTTTTTGAAACCAATCTCGAAGAGGTCTTGAAAGAGCAGGGTGCTGAGAGCATCGTTATCTGCGGCATCATGACGCAAAACTGTGTGGCGTACACTGCGATCTCTCCAGATGCAGCATCATACGATGTGAAAGTGTTGCCAGCAGCGTGTTGTGCTCCCGATCCTGTGGTGCACGGTGCTGCCCTTGAGGCGATCCGAGACCGCGGTGTGGCGTTTACCGAACTATAACTTTGAGTGCCTTAGATACCATAGGTCAATGCTCTTATGGTGTCTAACCGAAGCGTTTGCGAAAGGCTTGTGGTGTTAGACCAATGATTTTAATAAACGCTTTGCGACACGCCCCCACATCGTCATAACCTACTTTTCCAGCAATCGACTCAAAAGATTGACGACTAGACTCTAATAACTCGCAGGCTTTTTGAATGCGCACTCGTTGAATGTACAGTTGCGGAGATAAGCCAGTCGCTTTAGTGAAGCGTCGTTGCAACGTGCGAACCGTGGTATTAATCCTTTGGGCTAACTCGGTAATTTTTAGTGGTTGATCACAATTGTCTTGAATAAGGTGCTGCAACTGTATGATATCGACATCGCCATGGGTGAGGTTCGGTACGAACTGTTGATAATAGCGCTGCTCTCGTTGTCCAGTATCGACCACTAGCATCTTGCCTAATTGGCGCATCAGCTTAGGAGAGGCTTGCTGAGCAATAATTTCTAACCCCAAATCGACCCATGACATCATGCCACCGGCAGAGATGATGTCTCCCTCATTGATTAAAATGGCCTCACTTTGTAAGGCGATGCCAGGGAAGTGGTCTTGAAACGTATCGACCAGAGCCCAGTGAGTCGTCACTTTCTTATGTCGTAGCAATCCGGTATGGGCCAACAAAAAAGTGCCCGCGCACACAGAGGTTAGGATTGCCCCATGTTGATGTTGGTACCTCAGCCATTTTGATAAAGCGGGGTCTGATACCATATCAAAACCCCGTTTTAGACTTGGCGGTAAGATCACCACTTGAAACAAAGGCAATGAAGCGCGTGTTTCAAATGTCTCTGGCCACTCCAACGTCTGATATACAAACGTGGTAGCTTCTATGTCCGAGTTTCTACTGAGCTTAGAGGCGAGGGTGAACATCTCTTCAAGACCTTGAACCGTCGACTTTAAACAATCTGGATACGCGACAATGGCAATCGATACCTCAGCCATAAAGACCTCTATTTATACAAATAAATATCGTCTCATAGAATGTGGATTTAGGCGATGTCAGCAAGCCATTTTGCTACGCTGCGAGGTCGCAGACCAATTTTTGACTGAGCACTAGTTTCATAATGGATCGCCGAGTCTGATGTTTGTGCTTTGGCTTCGTAACCTGACACTACTTCGTCAGCGGCAGCACGGCCAAATAGTGTGGCTAAACGATCGCCAAATTCAGCCGGTGATAGAGCATCAAAGCGCACGGTTTTTCCGAAATGCTCGCTGAATGCTGTAGCAAGCTCTGTTCCGGTGATAGCCGGCAACATACCGACTTCTACTATACCGATTACTGTGCTGTCTTGTAGCAAATGTGCTGTTACGTCGGCGATGTCCAAATGTGAACACCAAGACACAGGGTAGTCCTCTCTTAGCGGGTAAGGCAGTACTCCCTCTTTTCTGACAGGCTCCATTACAATCGGCAACAACAAGTTTTCAAGGTAAAGCTGAGGTGCAATCACCGCGGTCGGGACGCCTGTGGCGGTGACCTTCTCAATCAAGGTTGGTAAGGCACTGGTATCGCCCTCAACACCAAGTTTCCAACCACTGGTAGAGATCACCACACGCCCAGGTTCTGCTCTCTCAATCGCTTCGGCAATATTATTAGCATATGTTTGTCGAGCGCTTTCTGGGCCTAGCGGTAGGTGCACAAAAATGCCGTCTGCGCCAGAGTAGGCAGCAACAAGGGACTCTATTGAGGCTAAGTCGACTTCGACTCCCTGGCTTGCATTGATGCTATCTAGGTGACGTACAGCAGCGAGCGCATTTTTCCCTTTATGGATTAATTGATCAAAAAGTGGTTTGCCTTGAGCGCCTGTTGCACCGTGAATAATATATTTCATGCTTAAATCCTATTAGTTAATTATTTGATCTATTAATAGTTTCATACAAGAATCAGTTACGTAAAATGCACTAATAGAATTTTTAGAGAGGTTAAAATGAAACAAAGTCGGCAAGAGCCTTGTTGTGGTATAGCACGTTTTCTTACTTTACTAGATGGCCCTTGGTCCACTCTTATTGTTCGAGAGTTGTTAAAGGGGCCGATGCGTTTTACTGAATTGCGGGCAGCTTTGGAGGGGATTAGCGCCCATACCTTGACCAATCGCTTGAAGCAGTTCGAAGTTAATGGCATTGTGATTCGTACGGCGTATGCAGAGACGCCTCCAAGAGTGGTATACCAATTGACCCCTTTGGGTGAGAGCTTACAAGAAGTGCTTGAAGCAATGCGTGAGTGGGGAGACTCTGTGCCCAATTATACTTACCTTCGTACAAGTTGATTCGACATCATAGTGTATGTCTGAAGATCCAAAAGATTGAACTAGAGATTGTTAAGAGCCTACCTAATCAATGATCAGCTAAAGCTAAAAATCGGATGTTAGGGTAGAAGTTCAGCCTATTGGCTGCTTAATCCGTTATTACACTAAATACATTTGTAAGTACGCTAGTTCTTTAAGCTAGCAACAGTGGTATAAGATTTTATAGAACTTTAGGAACACCATATGTCAATTCACATTGAGCCAGATCAAATCTTGGTCAAAATGCCTTCACTTAGAGCTGTCAAATCATTCGTTGCCGCCGCAAAGTATCAAAATTTCACGCGTGCTGCGGAATCATTGTGTGTGACACAAGCCGCGATCAGTCGGCAGATAAGAGAATTAGAGGCAGCATTAGGTGTAGAGCTTTTTATTCGATCTGGCCGGACAGTGGAACTTACGAGAGCTGGCTCAATGTTTTACGATGCGGCCTATCTATCATTTGTAAACATTGCCCAAGCAGCCCAGCGAATTCAAAATACTCAAAAGCAAAAAAAAGAGCTTAGAGTTTGTTGTTCGCCTGCTTTTTCAGCGCTTTGGTTATCTAAATACTTGGGTGAATTTTTGACGGACAATCCAGATATTAACGTCAGTGTTGTCACCACCAGTAACCTTCTAAATGTTGGTCCAGTTGAGCCGGGCGCAACACCGGATATATTCATTAGTAAAATTAATGACCCTAGGGAAGACTATACTGCCATCCCAATTTTCCATGATATTGTCTACCCTGTGTGTTCGCCAGCCTATTTAGAAAAACATCCTGAAGTAGCTAAGCTAAAAAATTTACCAGACACTAGTCTTTTGAATCTCACTCCCTATGGCCGCTCTCAAGTAGCGGAGCATGTAGATTGGGATGTATGGCTAAGGACTTATGGTTTTGAGATTGACCTAAATCAGCAAGCGCATTGAATCGCCACTAGTTCAGTAGACACTTCTCAGTCATCTTTTCGAACAGTTTCTCATACTCAACAGGTGACAACATATCATTAGCACTATGGCGTCTGACAGGGTTATAAAACATTTCTATATAATTAAAAATGTCTTGTTTTGCTTCGCCCCTTGTCGAGTAAATCTTTCGCTTCACTCGTTCTCTCTTTAACAGCTGAAAAAAGCTTTCAGCAACAGCATTATCATGACAGTTCCCACGTCGACTCATGCTGGCTTGTAAGTTGTGATCTTCCAAAAATCTATGCCACTCATAGCTCGTAAACTGACTGCCTTGATCTGAGTGGATTATTACCCTTTGCTTTGACTTTCTTCTCCACACAGCCATCATCAGTGCATCAAGAACAAGTTCCTTCACCATTCTTGGCCCCATGCTCCAACCTATTATTCGACGGGAATAGAGATCAAGCACGACAGATAAATACAGCCAGCCTTCATGAGTTCGGATATAGGTGATATCTGTAACCCACGCTGTATTCGGGCTTTCTGGATTAAACTGTCTTTCAAGCACATTGCTGGCTATCGTATGTGTTTCTCCTGACCGAGCTCTAGGCTTACGGTAACCCACCTGAGCCTTGAGTCCCGCTCTTCGCATCAGATAATGCACTCGATTAATACCACAAGATTCATTCAAGGATCTCAGGTCTTGATAGATCTTTCGATAGCCGTAAACACAACCCGATTCCAACCAGAGTTGTTTGACAAGACCTGTTAGGCGTTCATTTTCCTTAGCAAGTTTTGATTTTGGCTCTTTCAACCAAACGTAATAGCCACTAGGGTGAACATCGAAGAGATTGCATAGTTGCCTTACTGAAAAGTCGGCACTGTGATCCCTGATAAAGGCGTATCTTAGTCTGGGTGGCTTGCGAAGTACGCCGCGGCTTTTTTTAACAGGTCGCGCTCTTCCGTCACTCGCTTGAGCTCTTTCCGAAGACGAAGTATCTCGCTCGACTCAGCAGAAGCCTCTGCAAACGATTCTGCCTCAGGGCCATATCGTTTAATCCAAGCGTATAAACTGTGAGTGGTGGTACCTAAGCGATTAGCGACTTCAGCAACACTAAAGCCTGCTTCAGTCACTTGCTTAACCGCTTCAATTTTGAATTGTTCTGGGTAACGTGTTTTGCTCATAAATACCTCTCAATTAGATCATTTTATCTAACTAAAAGGTGTCTAGCTAACTAGTGGCGATTCAACCCTCAATCTAAAATCTGTCATGCACCAACAAAAGTCTACAATTACATTACTCCAGCAATACATTGAGCCCATCTTTCAATCTATTTAACCATTCTCATTTCCGCTTTTAATAACCTATAGTAATCAATCATACCGAAAATATGTGATTGGACGCTTCACTGTAAACTTCTTAACTTAGAGTTAGTCAATTTTTAACCAAAATAATAATTTTAAACTCAATGCTTAACGGCATAATTTTTGAGTAAAAAGAGGAACATATGGCTAATTCTCAAGAAATTCTTGAAGTAAAAAATGTATTCAAAGTGTTTGGAAATGCTCCTAAAAAAGCAATGGATATGCTTAATAGAGGCGCTACTAAAGAGCAAGTTTTTGCTGAGACAGGCCAAAACGTTGGCGTTTTTGACGCAAGCTTTTCAGTTAAGCGGGGTGAGATATTTGTGATTATGGGGCTTTCAGGGTCGGGTAAATCGACTTTGGTCAGATTGCTTAATCGCTTAATAGAGCCGACAGCTGGCTCAATTCAGCTAAAGGGCCAAACTATCACAAATTTGACCGATAAAGACTTACTGAACGTCCGTCGTAATGACATGAGTATGGTGTTTCAGTCCTTCGCTCTAATGCCTCACATGTCTGTTATTGATAATGCTTCTTTCGGTCTCGAAATTTCAGGCGTAGCTAAGAAAACTCGTCATGAGCGAGCATTCGAGGCTTTAAAGCAAGTAGGGCTCGACAGCTATGCATTTAGCCGACCCGATCAACTTTCGGGTGGGATGCAGCAGCGTGTAGGCTTGGCGCGTGCTTTGGCAAATGACCCGACCATACTTTTAATGGACGAAGCATTTTCTGCGTTAGACCCCTTGATTCGATATGAAATGCAAGGAGAGTTGATTCGTTTACAGAAAGAACAAGAACGTACGATAGTTTTTATCTCTCATGACCTAGATGAGGCGATTCGTATTGGGGATAGAATTGCCATTATGGAAGGAGGGCGAATTGTCCAAATTGGTACGCCTGACGAAATTATGAATAATCCTGCTGATGATTATGTTGCGTCCTTTTTCAAAGGCGTTGATATGACCAAGACAATAAAAGCCAGAGATATTGCTCAATCCGAAGAACTGGCAATTACTCCATCCCATGCTTTGCCACTCGATATATCAAACGCTGAAAATCGATTTGTCTATTTATTGGATGAAAATAATAAGCTAGTTGGTGTCACTCCAATCGCTAATGATTCGGTCAATTCGTTAGAAAATTTGATGTCTAATCGAATAAAACAGCATTTTACAATCAATGGCTCAACCTCTTTAAAGGAATCGATTCCAGTGGTCTCTGAGTCACCTTATCCCGTTCCTGTAATTGATGACAAGGGAAGTTACCAAGGGACTCTATCAAAAGAGCAAGTTTTAGCCACGCTCGCAAACAACTAATAAAAAGACCATAACACAAAAGGCATTTATTATGATTGATGTAAGTTTTCTAGATCCATTTCAACAATTTACGATTCCCGTTGGCGATTGGGTAGAAGCTGTATTGAACTACCTAGTACAGAATTTTAGAGATGTATTTCGCGCGGCGCGTTGGCCGATAGATCAGATTTTAGATTTAGTAGAAGGTGTTCTTAACTCCATTCCTCCTTTAATTGGAATAGTACTTTCAGTTTTATTTGGCTGGCAAGTGGCTGGCCCACGTATGGGGCTTTTCTGTGCAGTGACATTAACATTGTTGGGTCTGATAGGAGTATGGGAGCAGTCGATGGTTACGTTGTCGCTGGTTATTACTTCTTTATTTTTCTGTGTCGTAATAGGCATCCCGTTAGGGATTCTCAGTGCACGCTATGATCGAATGGAAAAAACGATTCGTCCCGTCTTGGATGCAATGCAGACTTTGCCTGCTTTCGTTTACTTAGTGCCTGTTGTCATGCTTTTTGGTATCGGAAACGTACCGGGGGTTTTGGTCACTATTATTTTTGCTCTCCCCCCTTTAGTCCGTCTAACGAATTTAGGTATCCGTCAAATACCTGCAGACAAAATTGAGGCAGCACGTGCCTTTGGTTGTACTAAGCAACAAATGCTTATTAAGGTTCAGTTGCCTCTTGCGACGCCAACTATCATGGCGGGTGTTAACCAAACTCTAATGCTTTCTCTTTCGATGGTTGTTATTGCTTCTATGATTTCAGTGGAAGGGTTAGGTCAGATGGTTCTTCGAGGTATTGGACGATTAGACATGGGGTTAGCAACGGTCGGAGGACTTGGATTGGTGCTATTGGCCATTTTCCTTGACCGATTAACACAAGCCATGGGGCAACAGACCAGTGCAAGTGGCGCGGTACGTTGGTACCAAGTCGGTCCTGTTGGTTTAATTGTTTCAATCTTTGGGGGTAAAACTCAGCATCAGAAGGTAATCAAATCTCAGCCCAAAAAAGCAACGCAAGAATAATCACAAGCAATCAAAAGGAAACATTATGAAATCTATCTCTAAATTTTGTAAGAAAACTCAAGTCGTAGAAAGTTTCTCTATCGCATTAATGGCAGGCGTATTAAGCAATTCGGCCATAGCGAATGATATGCCAGGGAAAGGTGTAGAAGTTACTCCAATTTTCCCTTCAATTGCTGAAGAGCGTTTTCGTGGAGAGATTGCTATTGCTGGTCTTGAAGCACTAGGATACGAAGTAGAAGAGCCGAAAGAGTCTGAGTATGCGACAATGCTGCTTGCTATTAGTTACGGTGATGCAGATTTTACCGTACATTTATGGGACAAACTTCATGACACTTTCTATCAGAAAGCAGGTGGTGATGACACCATGATGAAAGTTGGTAGTATCATGCCAGGCGTTTTACAAGGTTATCAGATAGATAAAAAAACAGCAGACAAGTACGGCATTACTTCTATCGATGATCTTAAAAAGCCAGAGATCGCAAAGTTGTTTGACAGCAACGGTGATGGCAAAGCAGATTTGACAGGTTGTAATCCAGGTTGGGGCTGCGAACTGATTATTGATCATCATATTGATGCATATGATTTAGGTGATACAGTGACTCATAATCGCGGATCATATTTTGCGTTAATGGCGGATACCATTGCACGTTATCAAGATGGCAAGCCTGTGCTCTTTTATACTTGGGTTCCACAATGGATTTCAGGTGTTCTTAAGGTGAATCAGGATGTTGTTTGGTTAGAGGTTCCGTACACCGATTTGCCAAACGGTAATGATGTACCAACGACATTTAACGGCAAGAACTTAGGTTTTGCGGTAGATGAAGTAATGTCTGTTGTTAATCGTGATTTTGGGTTAGATAATCCTGCTGCAATGGCATTTTTATCGAATGTCCAAATTAGCTCTGATGACGAGAGTGCTCAGAACTTATTAATGCGCAATGGTGAAAATTCTGAAGCTGATATAAAACGTCATGCTGATGAATGGATCTCTGAGCATCAAGAGCAATTCGATAGTTGGGTTGAAATGGCTCGTAAAGCCGCAAACTAATCGGCTAGTTAAGGTTTTACTATCAAAGGCTAGGCTAAAACCTGGCCTTTTTTATTTTTTGTGAAAAATACTTGTTCGTAGAGGTAACTTTGACTAAAAAGGTCGCTATTATTTTGTTACCGGGGTTTGCGTTAACCTCATTTTCTTTAACGGTAGAAGCCTTTAGTGTTGCTAATGCTTTAGAAAAAAAAGAGCTCTACAAATGTGTGATATTTAGCGCTTCTGATGAAGTAGGAGATAAAAGGGTTCTAAGCTCAAATGGCATAATGATACAAGCTGACGAACATATCTCTGAATTTAGAGCAGCGGATTTAATCTGTCTATGTGCTTATAAAGGTGCCTCTAAATATAATAATTCACATCTGATGACGCTATTGAAAAACCAGTATAAGAATGGTGGTAAGCTGGTTTCACTATCAAGTGGAAGTTTTATTTTTGCCCGTTCAGGGTTGATGAAAGAAATGACTTGTACAGTTACATCTGAGCAAGAAGATGTTTTTAGAGAGCTTTACCCTCGTATCCCAATTCAAGAAAGTTTGTACTCCGTTTCAGATCAGATTTATACCTGTAAAGGTGGCACAACGGCACTAGACCTCATGATGTATTTAATAGGTTTGGATTTTGGCACGAATTTGACTGAAAGAATCTCACAGCGATTTCAAGCAGATAAAATTCGGACATTAGATGAAATCAAAAAAAGCAATCATCATTTAAGGTTACGTTTAAAATCACCCGTTTTAGGGGCTGCAATAGAAATTATGGAAACAAATATAGAGGAGCCTTACAGTATTGATGAGATTTGTAGAATGATTGGTACCTCTATCCGCCAGTTAGAGCTGACTTTCCGCAAGCATTTTGATACTACGCCTAACAAGCATTATTTAAAAATCAGGCTTGAACGGTCCTATGAATTGGTTGAAGCAACCCACTTACCATTATCAGAAATTGCGAATGCGTGCGGATTCTCGTCTCATAGTTATATGGGGCAATGTTTTAGGAAAGAGTTTGGTTGTCATCCTTCTGCTGTTAGGAAAAGTATAGATAGTCAATAAGTATGGAACAAATATAGGAGTATCATAATGACGCTAAAGGGTAAATTTGCACTCATTACCGGTGGTGGTAGAGGTATCGGCCTTGGAGTCACATTAGCCTTACTAGAAGCTGGAGCGACCGTTCTTATTGCTCAGAGGCAGCCTTTACAAGGAACTCTTTCACAAAATCCCAACGTTCATTTTTGCCAAGTGGATCTACTTGCGAAGGATGCATCTAAAACTATTGCTGTCTACGTCGAAAAGCACCTAGGCGCTTTAGATGTGGTCGTGAACAACGCGGGGATTATGTTCGAGCAAGCGGTTGAAGACTTGGATGAAGAAGAATGGGATCGAATGATGATGATTAATACTCGTACCCCAGCCTTTATTGTCAAAGCGCTTATGCCATTTTTAGTGGCTAGTACTTCCGCTAGCATTATCAACATGGGTTCGATAGAAGGAATAGCGGCGAACCCAAACCACTTAGCTTATTGTACTTCAAAGTCAGCTGTTCATGGTTTAACTAAGGCGTTAGCCGTAGATTTAGGGAGCAAGGGCATTC
Source organism: Marinomonas vaga (assembly GCF_055388305.1). Classification (NCBI taxonomy): domain Bacteria; kingdom Pseudomonadati; phylum Pseudomonadota; class Gammaproteobacteria; order Oceanospirillales; family Oceanospirillaceae; genus Marinomonas; species Marinomonas vaga. The sequence goes on along the minus strand of NZ_AP043903.1, from coordinate 3,416,911 downwards.
GTTGTAATGCGATAGCCCCAGGTTGGATTCAAAGTGATTTAAGCAATGCCTATATTGGAAGCCAAGAAAATGAAGAAAAGGTGATGAGTGAATTACTGCGAATGCACCCAGTAGGTAGGACGGGCACGCCTTCAGATATAGGTGGAGTCGCAGTGTTTCTTGCTTCAGAGGCATCAAGCTTCGTCACAGGACAAATTTTAGTAGTGGATGGAGGTCGGACTTCAAAGCTACCTCTCCCGTTTTAGTGGGAAATAAAATTTGCTAAAAATGTTCGGATTTTTAATATCAGCAATAATCTAGTTTTTATCATAATAGCTTCTGTCCTATAAAAACCATAAAGGGAGAAAGGAGCATGAGTACTAGAGTTGATAGTTATTTGAGTGCACAAGAAACAAATTTTAATGAAATTCCAGTTATTGATTTGAGTACATTAATTGATGGAACAGACATTGAATCTGTGGCGAAAAAAATTGGTGAAGTATGTGAAAATATCGGCTTTCTTTACATCGTTAATCATGGTGTCAATGAACAATTAATGGAAAAAGTCAAAAATTATACAGAGATTTTTTTTGACTTACCCTTAGAAGAAAAGCAAAAGTTAAATATTGAAAGAAGCGGTGAGACACTCAGGGGCTATATTCCCATGTTTGGTGAAAACGTCGATCCAAATCACACGCAAGACTTTAAAGAATGCTTTGATTATGGACAACACGAGGATAAAGTATCGCCATTTTTTGGGCCAAATTTGATGCCGGAATCCATCGAAGGCTTCAAGCAAGTGATGGAAGAATATCATTCTGAGATGTTAGCTCTCGCAAATAAACTTATTGGCGCGATCTCATTGAGCCTTGGCTTGCCCTTTGACTACTTTTATAAATTACAGAAGAAACCTATTTCTATTCAGCGCCTATTGCACTACCCACCGCAAACTGGAGAGATATCTCGTGAAAAAATTGGTATAGGTGAACATACGGACTACGGATTTTTAACTATTTTATCTCAGGATGAAGTAGGTGGCTTACAGGTAAAAAATCGAGATGGTAACTGGATTAGTGCACCGCCAATGCCTGGAAGCTTTATTGTTAACATCGGTGATTTAGTACAAACGTATACGAATAATAAATACATTTCTACGTATCATCGAGTCATAAATACCAGTGGTAAAGAGCGATACTCATATCCATTCTTTATGGATATGGACTTTGATGCAGTTGTGGAGCCAGTTCCAACTTGTGTGTCGGATTTAGAGCAATCAAGTTATTCACCTTATAAATGCGGTGAACATAAATTCCGTCGTTTTGTAGACAGTTATGCACATCTTCAAATAGAGAAAAGTGCTTAATTATTTAATTTCTTCGAGCCTGTCTGTCCACAGAAATTAGGTGTGTAAATGATATAAAAATGGGCGTATAAGAAATCTTATACGCCCATTTTTGTATCAGGATGAATTAATAGGTAAAGATTTTAGACTATTCCTATTTTAGAGCTCTATTTCTATATCGCCTTTTACACGAGTACAGCATGATAATACGTAGCCGTCGTTTATCTCTTCTTCAGAAATACCGCCATTATGATTCATTTCAAAGTTGCCATGGACTACTTTTACACGACAAGAGCCGCATATGCCAACACCGCAAGCTTTTGGAATATTAACACCACCCTCTGCCGCTGCTTCATTTAGAATGACGTCAAGAGCTACTTCCTGCATTACTTCCATTTCAGGAATTCGAAGCATGATCATTTGTTTGGGTTCTAGATCTTCGAGCTCAGCTTGATTTGCATGTTTTTCTGCTAACTTAACATCTTCAATAGGAGTCGCGCCGAACGATTCCTCATGATAGCGAGTCATGTCAAATCCCAGCTCTTGAAGTAATGTTCGGACTGCTTTCATATAAGGCTCAGGTCCACAGCAAAAAACTTCTCGTTCCATATAATCAGGCGCAATTAATTGGAACATATGGGTGTTTAAATAGCCTCTATAACCTCCCCAAGATTCACCTATATTCGTTTGTTCGCAAATAAGATGCATCTTGAAGTTGTCAATTCGAGTTGACATGTACTCGAGTTCTTTAGCATAGATAATGTCTTTAGGTGAACGAGCACTATGAGCAAATACCATATCGACTTCGGAGTCTGTGTTAAACCACCACCTAGCCATAGACATGACTGGCGTGATACCAACACCACCAGAAAGTAGCAGGACTTTATCAGCGGGATAGTCCATACAATTGAAATTACCAACCGGTCCGTGAACTGCCAACTGATCCCCTGGTGTTAAATTGTCATGTAACCAGTTGGATACCACGCCACCAGGTACCCTTTTTACCGTGATCGAAAAACTGTACGGAATAGAAGGGGAGCTGGAAATTGTGTAAGAACGCATGATGCGTTCTTCTGCTATGTCTAACTCTAGTGTCACAAATTGACCAGGTTTAAAGAAAAACATAACTGGTTCATTCATACTAAAAGTGAACGTGGTGACATCATGAGTTTCAGGGATGACTTTCACGCACCGCACTAAATGACGACCATTGCTCCATGTTTGAGTATTCATGGTATTCAAAAAGTCTGAGGAATTAAATTCATTCATTGGTGTTCTCCAAGAGACTGATAGCAGTCCAGTGCAATTATTTACTAAAGCTCTTTGCCTGCTCGCCACTGTTTCCAGCGCATTGTCATATTTGCGCCAATTGATAAAAATGGCTCGGGGGGCAATGTACTCGGTAACTGGATATTATCCATTAAATCAGTGTGTCCCAGTACAGCAAGTTCAGCTGCTGCCATACCAGAAAGTGTTCCTTTAACGGTGCCAAGACCATTTTGACAACAGGCAGACCACACGTTTTTATCCAGTTCTCCGAAGGCTGGCATTGCATTCAAGGACAAGCATAAGCGGCCACCCCATCGATATTCCATCTCAACGTCTTTTAACATAGGGAAACGGTCTGAAAATGATTGGTCTTGCATTGATTTAGCTCGACGCATATCTGCAGTGGTCGCTTCGAGTGATTGGTTTAACGTGGCTAAATTGCGAATGATCAATCGATCTCCACTGCCAGAGTAGTTAGAGATCTTCCTAACTGTAGTGCCCATTGGATCAGCAGGGAGAATTCCCCAGTCTGGTCTGCCCCCTAAGGATATAAGCTCAGTAGGTGACAGTGCACGTGTCATTGAGGCAAAAGTGAACACATGAAGTAGCTGCTTAGGAAAAAATCCAAATGATTGTATGTGACCATTCGTCGCTAAGATCAAATGTTTCGCTTTTATTGACCCTTTAGGGGTTTTGAGAATATGAGGAGAGCCCGTTTTCATCTCTAAAACTGGCGTGTTTTCAAATATCTTTATGCGGTTTCGCAAACCTTTACCAAAGGCGCGTATGAAAGCAGCCGGTTGAACCATTGCACCACCGGAGGTTTCGAGTCCAGCGATGTAAAAAGATGATCCTGTAATCTGCTGCATTTCTGCAGCATCTTTGAGCACAAAACTTTCACCAATCTCATTTAAGTGTTTGCTGTAGCTGGATATATGTTTGATGCCTTGATTGGTTGAGGCTCCAGTGATCTTACCACTACGGCTGAAAACGGACTTGGGCATGCCATACTCAATGGCTGCTGATTCTGCAAAGTCGATAGCATGCCGATTCATTTTGATCTGCATGAGATCGTTCGCGTTGTTACCTGCGTAAGTCTCTGAGTTCAAATCATGTGGCAGGTCGATTAGAAAACCACTGTTTCGACCAGCAGGCCCTTCAGCTAATCGTGTAGCATCGACGACCACTATTGTTTCGTCATTAGGTATTAGTTGGCTTAATCTACGTGCAGCGGCCATGCCTGCCCACCCAGCACCAACTATGACCCAGCTAGCCTCGATGTCACTTGTTAACATCGGGTACTCGTCATCTGAACCGATGATCTTATTCCACGCCGAGGGGCCGGGGTCCTTTGGAAGTCTTGTGATTTTTTTATGCGTCATAGCAAATCCCATCTTGAAAACAATAGGGAGAGCTCCCCACTTATAACTTGAGGCGATAAGGGAGAGCTCTTGAACCTACCGACTAGAGGTGGTTAGTCGATAGAGCCATCTACTTGGCCGTCACTCAGATCGATCCAAATGGTTTTAAGTTCTGTGTACTGATCGTGGGCATGAATTGAATTATCTCGACCTCCAAACCCAGATTGCTTATACCCTCCAAATGGTGTCGTTATGTCACCTTCGCCAAAGCAATTTACTGTCACGGTACCTGCTTTAATCGCTTGAGCTGCTCGTATTGCTTTTTTCCCATTAGCGGTAAAGACAGAAGCGGCTAAGCCGTATTCGGTATCGTTTGCTACCTGAATCGCTTCGTCATAGCTTTGCACTGTAATGACTGACAGGATTGGACCGAAGATCTCGTCGCGGGCAAGTTCGTCTGAATTTGACACGCCATCAAACACAGTTGGCTCTATAAAGCGCCCATCTATAGTATTGCCACCAAGAACAAGCTCGTATCCTGCTTTTTTGCCTAGGTTTAGATAGCTTTCAACTTTGTTAAAGTGATTACTATCAATCATCGCTCCTAGGGCATTTTGAGGATCTAGCGGGTTGCCAATTTTCCAGTCGCGAGCATGCACTTTAATTCGCTCCAGAAGCTTGTCTTTGATGCCTGCTTGAACGATGAGACGAGAACCAGCAGAGCAGTTTTCCCCCATATTCCAGAATGCTGCAGCACAGACTTGCTGAGCCACATAATCAATGTCTTCTGCATCATCTAGAACGATACATGGGGTTTTACCGCCAAGCTCGAGTACGACTTTTTTCATATTTGAGTCAGCAGAGTAGCGAAGGAAACGTCGACCTGTTGCTGTGGACCCCGTGAATGTCAACATATCGACATCCATATGAAGGCCCAAAGGTTCGCCAACTTCCGCACCACCACCAGTAACTATATTTAGCACGCCTCGAGGTATACCTGCTTCTACAGCTAGTTCGGCAATGCGCAAGGCAGTCAGAGAGGTTTGCTCGGCTGGTTTTATGACCATGGAGCAACCTGCTGCTAATGCAGGAGCAATTTTCCATACAAGCATTAGCAATGGAAAATTCCAAGGCAACACAGCACCTACGACCCCAATGGGTTCCCGCACAATCATCGATATAGCATCAGGACCAACAGGGGCCGTTTGGTCATAAATTTTGTCAATGAGTTCGGCATGCCACTTCATGATGTGAACAAACTCTTCGATATCAATGTTCTCACAATCAGAAATCGGTTTACCTGAGTCCAAGCTTTCCATTACCGCTAATTCATGTCGGTTACGCAGTACGAGCTTTGACAATTTAATTAGCGATGCTTTGCGTTCACTTGGATGAAGCTTACTCCAGCGACCGTCATCATAAGCTTCACGTGCTTTCTCTACTGCAAAATCAACATCTTCTTTGCCACATGCTGCAATATCAGCGAGATGTTCACCTGTGGCCGGGTTTAAGCTAGCAAAGGTCTTTTCAGATTTTGCAGGTCGAAACTTCCCATCAATGAAAGCCATTGTCGGAAATGTCAAAGGGCTGGCAATGGCTTGATATTCTTGCTCTGTTAATACGTTTGACATAGTTTAATCTCCTGCTTACTTGGTGGCTTTCGCGGATGGTTTGGAAGGATTTTCAGCTAGAATCTTTGCGATAGAAGTTTTCAGCGTTCGGGTTACTTGCTCCATTTGGCGCTTGTCATCTTTGTTCAAATCACGCAAGGGCTTACGAACCGTGCCAGCAAACCGTCCGTCTAAAGTGACGCCATATTTAACAGACTGAATGAATTTACCGCCTTGTTCTAGCACTCGCATTAGAGGAAGCATAGAAGACATTATTCGACGTCCTTTTTGAAAGTCGTTCTCTAAAGCACATGCTTGATAGAGCGCTAGGTGCTCTTTTGGCAGGAAGTTAGACCCAGCACATACCCAGCTACGTGCACCCCAAGCAAAGAATTCCAATGCTTGGTCGTCCATACCACAAGCGGTTTGAATGTGAGGGTAATCTCGCAATAACATGTGAAGACGATTGATATCGCCTGAACTTTCTTTTATGCCGCAAAAGTTTTTTGATTGCCCAACTCGATCTAAGAACTCTTCTTCCATGTTTACACCCATTCGATCTGGGTAGTTGTAAAGCATGATAGGCAGATTTGCAGCACGGTCGATTGTTAAGGCATGAAGTGCAAGTTCCCGTTGTGTTGGCAGAGAATAAGGGGGAGTTGCGACAAGTAATACATCCGCACCGCATTTAGCTCCATCTTCCGCAAGCTTTAATGATGCTTTTGGGTCGAGTGATCCAGTACCAAAAATAATTTGTGTCTTATCACCCACGGCTTCCTTTGCTTTTTTCAGAAGTTCCAAGCGCTCTTCATGGCTTTCCACATAGTATTCGCCTGTAGTACCACCGATCATTAGACCATGAACACCTGAGTCTACTAGATAGTTTACATGCTTAACATATGCGTCAAAATCGATCGAGCTGTCTTCCCGGAAAGGGGTGATGACAGGAGTATATATGCCTTCAAATTTCATTTGCTTCACTCTCTTTTTATCCATGGTATCTTTATAAAAACAATACTATTAAGACTTAAAACATCATTACATTAATAATGATCTTACTCAGTTACTTGATACCTATACAATCAACCTTTTTTCGGCATAATGCCTAACCTGTAGTTATTAAAGATTTATTAAAAATAGGTTTTAGGTTTTTTGTTTTTAGAGGTTGCTAGCAAAAAAAATGCGGCTAATAAAGCCGCATTTTTAAGGGGAATGTAAAAGAGTATTAACTCAGCCTTTTTTTCATGGTATCGCAATACCAATCAACAAATTGGCAAACACCATTTTCAGCAATTTCAGAGAATGGGCCTGGTATATAAGCAGGTGACTGAACGCCGCGGAATGTTTCTTCTACTAACTCTCGATCTTGGTCATTAGTGGCCAGCCACACTTTTGTCAGGTCGTCGATGTCGTAATCGACACCTTCTTTGGCCTCTTTTGGAACGAGCCATTTTGTTGTAACTAATGTTTCTCCAGAGCTTAGAGGAAGAATGCGGAAACTCAATGCATGATCTCCTAAGAAATGATTCCAAGTGGATGGGTAGAGAAAGTAGAGCAGAGCACCGATGTCTTCAACCCCAGAATTATCAAGTCGACCATTTACAGCAGGTTTACCAGACATGGTATAACTCACTGCTTTTGCAGATAGTGGAATTCGTGTCATGCGAAACTGACCCGCTTCATCCATAACCAAGCGACTTGGTAAACCTGCAGCTTCACATTTATTCCAGTGCTCCGTAAGCTCTGGGTCTTCTTCCCCGCCTACCCCAGCTACGGAAAGGTTTTCAACAAACGAGTTTAATAATTCTGGGTGATTTGCATCACAGTGATAACACTCTCGATTGTTTTCAAAAACTAGTTTCCAATTACCTTTTTCTACTAGGTTAGATCCGAATGCAACTTTACAATCATCTAGATTATGTGGCGTAGTAAAGGTCCTTACTGCTTCTCGAAATGGAGCAAAATCAGGGGCTTCGTCTGCAACACAGATGTATATGTAGCTGTTTATGACTTCGCAGTGAACAGTGTTTAACCCATGAGTCGAGGTGTCAAAGTTTTGACCCATATTGCCTGCGAATAAAAGTTTACCATCTAGTCCAAATGTCCATTTATGGTATGGGCAAACTAATTTAGCATTTTTACCCTTGCTGTTTTTACAGATGCGGGATCCACGATGGCGACAGGCATTGTGAAAAGCTCTTACAGTACCTTTGTCATCACGAACAACGATAACGGGATAATTGCCAACTTGGAGTGTGATATATTCACCTGCTTTCTCAATTTCAAAAGTATGGCCAGCAAAGATCCACTCTTTGTGCCAGATTTGAGCAAGATCTTCTTGAAACACATCTTCATTGGTATACAACTCGCGACTTAAGGCATGCCTAGGTTGACGCTCGTTGATTAAATCTAAGGTAGACTTTTGGCTACTCATTTCTTTCTCCATTATGTTTGTCATCGGCAGTTGCTAGAGGATGTTATAACTCATCCTAAAACGACTGGTTCCCCCCGACGTAGGCTCTGAGGCCTGATTTTATAGGGCGCTTTTATACAATAGTTACCCTGATATCGCTAGATGTCTGGCTTATTCACAAGTCTAGGTCGGGTGTGCCAAAGGGGTAAAGCGACCTTTTTTAAGGGTAATTGAATACTTTAGGTTATCGAAGTGGGGAGGTTAACGACAATGTGTTTGTTAAAACCTCAAGGTTATTAATATTTTAGAATAAATTGAATGTAGACAGGAGATATTTTTAATAACTGATTTTATGTAGAGGAAAGGATTTATACTTTTTGTAAATATTGACTTTCATCAGACCTAATGATTATTTTCAGATAATTAAATGGCCAAAAAAGAGGAAATATAATGTACGAGGTCTTTAGGTTTAGCGAAAGTTTGAGTTTCCAAGATATACCTGAAAAAACGAAAATACTCTTGAAGTCCTCGCTGATAGATATTTTAGGTATTATTTGCGCCGCTTCGGAAAATGATACCAGTAGGAATATTAGGAAATTTGCAATTGATTACTATTCAGCCTCTGATGTTTCAACTCGTTTATTATTTGATGGTCGTTCTGTTTCTCCTTTGGGGGCAGCTTGGGCTGGAGGTTTTTCTGCGGATAGTTTAGATGCTCACGAAGGGCATTTTTTATCCAAAGGTCATGCTGGCGCTACAGTTGTCCCTGCATTATTGTCATTAGTTGATGCTTATTGTGATCAAGGGCGTGATATCTCAGGCGAAGAGTTTTTAACATTACTCGCAATCGGTTATGAAGTCTCTTTAAGAGCAGGAGTGGCGCTAATGTCAAACGCCTCCGATTACCATGCATCAGGCGCTTTTTCTGGCTTAGGGGTTGTGGCAGCAGGGGCTCGGATCTTAAAGATTGAACAAGGTGCTTGTTTACATGCAATGGGAATCGCGGAATATTTCTCACCGCGCTGCCCAATGATGAAGTTAATTGACTATCCGAGTAATTTGAGAGATGCCCATGGCGCAGGCGCTTTCAGTGGAGTGAATGCTTTGTTTTTAGCTCAAAGTGGTATTACTGGTGCGCCTACAGAATTAATGTTGAACGTTGGTCAATCAAATGCCTGGCAAGATCTTGGGGCAGTTTGGGAAATTGACAATCAATATTTTAAACCTTGGCCTGTTTGTCGTTGGGCGCAACCTGCACTGACAGCTGTTGTTGCTATGTTAGAGCTTGATGAAACGATTCGGCCAGAAAACATTGAATCGGTCCAAATTGAAACGTTCCATGAGTCCATGCGCTTACAAGGTTATCACCCAAAGAATTCCGATGAGGCTCAATATGCACTGGCTTTTCCTGTTGCTGCTTTGATTTGCAACGGAGAGTTAGGTCCTAACCAGGTTGATGAAAATGCGATTCATGATGAAGCTGTTTTAAAATTGGCAGACCGCATCAGGATTGTTGAATCCGATGAGTTGTCACAGCGTTTTCCAGCAGAAATTCTTTCTAGAGTAGAGATTGTATTAAAAAATGGTCGTGTGATCCGTAGTCCTATTAGTCAGGCTAAAGGAGATCCAAATGTGCCGATGACCAAAGAAGATATTGTGGCAAAATTTCAGAATTACACACGAGATGTGCTTTCCATAGAGCAACAATTCTCAATAATTGATGAGATAGAGTCTTTAGAAAAGAAATCTAATATTCTGCAGCTATTGTCTATGCTGACTAATTTACCAAATGGGTAAGTTGGATTGAATAATTCGCAGAAGCGAAAAGTTACTTGTTTCTATTTCCCCTAAATACATTTCAGGCCTTTAATTGCTTAGACAAACTGACACCTAATTTAACAGGGATAAAGGGGGGGTCAGTTTTCTAAGGAACTCATTGCGGTGCTTTGCGCACACTCTGCGAAATGGCACCCCAAAGTCAGCAAATCCAAAAGGTGTCCATTTTCAGAAAGGCCCATTATTGTGCTTCTCTGGCATAGTATGCTGAAAGTAGGGAGATCCATTAATGTCCTTGTACTCATCACATACAGAGAACATCTGTGAGATATTTAGTTCTACTTAACGGTTCGGAAACTGATATTCTTCTTTACGAATAGCAGCCCGAAGGACTTGTCATTCGTAGTGGGTTCACCCTAAGAGAATAGGGATTCTGAGACCAAGTTACATATAGAGAAAGTGAAATTAATTTCATTCTATTGGCTGATTTAGGTTTAGTACTTTAAATTTTAGAAATAAAGTAAAATTTAAGTTATTGATTTTTAAGGTTTTTAATTTCACATATTAGAAAATTGAATTTATGTAAGATAAAGTAAGATATAAAATTGATCCTCATAACCCGAAGCTCCCGCAACCATTTCTTTTAAATTCTCATGTCTGACCTTTATATCGGGGATTCTTATTTCTTCGAGGTTTGCTAGTAGCTTCGTTTTCTCTTAGTCACGACGATGCCTATTGTGGAATAGCATTACGCATTGAGTGGTTCACGATAGAGGTAACTCAGCACTGTTGTGCTGAGTTGTGTGGTTGTGCTTAACGAGGGAAGGGTGTCCTTAAGACAATATCGTCTCGGGTCACTTGGTGAATGTCTCGGTGACCGATAAAGGCCATAGTGAGTTCTGCTTCTTGGTGGAAAATCTCTAGCATTTTTGAGACTCCAGGCTTGCCCATAGCACCAAGTCCGTACACCATTGGGCGGCCCACCATGACGCCTTTTGCTCCTAGTGCTTTAGCGCGAATAATATCTTGTCCACTACGGATGCCCCCATCAAGCCATACTTCAATCTGGTCGCCTACGGCCTCAACGATTTCAGGTAAGGTGCTAATGGAAGATCGAGCACCATCTAGCTGTCGACCTCCATGGTTGGAAACAACGATAGCATCAGCGCCGAGTTTGACGCATTCCCGAGCGTCGTCTGCTTCCATAATGCCTTTGATGATGAGCGGGCCTTGCCAGATGTCACGGAAGTATTGGATGTCTTCCCAGCCTAATTTGGTATCAAAAGAGCCAGCCGTCCATTTCATTAGGTCGTTCATGTCATCGACGCCAGTTGCGCAGCCTTGAATGTTTCCGAACTCGCGGTTTTTTGTATTGAGCATGCCCATGGCCCATCGGGGGCGTTTAGCGATGTCGATGATGTTTGGCAGGGTTAGGCGTGGCGGTGCTGTCATGCCATTACGATGATCGGCATGACGTCGGCCAATCATTTGCAGATCCAGTGTAACAACCAATGCTGAACAGCCTGCGGCTTTGGCTCTATCAATAAGCTTTTTAGTGAATTCTCGGTCTTTTTGTACGTAAAGTTGAAACCAAAAGGGCTTTTGGGTTTTGGCGGCAACGGCTTCAATCGAGCAGATGCTCATGGTCGACAAGGTAAAGGGTACGCCAAATTCTTCTGCTGCTTGGGCGGCTAAGATCTCGCCATCAGCATGCTGCATACCAAGTAAGCCAACGGGTGCGAGGGCAAGTGGCATCTTCGCATCTTGGCCCACTAAAGTGGTTTTTAGGGAGCGCGGTTCAAGATCACGCGCTACACGTTGGCGGAACAGTATTTCTTTAAAGTCGGAAGTGTTGAGGGATAGTGTTTGCTGGGTCCAAGAACCTGACTCACAGTAACCCTGAAACATCTTAGGTACGCGTTTATGGTATAAGCGTCGTAGGTCGCTTAGTTCGCAGATTAAGCTCATCATGTGCTCCTGGATGTAACGGTTTTATTACCTTATGCGGTAGCTATTATAAGGGGAGAGGGCTCTTTCGTGGCAGTTATTGACATCAAAAAGCCCAACTTTATTGTTGGGCTTTTTTGTCATAGCAGCGCTCAGTGCCCGTTAAATGATGCCTGAGCCGGTTTTGTTTGGATCTACAGGGCGGGCTTGGGCGCACTGCTGACGGTAACCGCTTTCACGATAACAGGCGATAGGGTCTATGGCGCCGTTACTTTGGAAACGAGCCATTTGCAAAATAGGCTCAACGTCCAAGTTGTACGCTTGTTTCAGTGTGGCTTGCGCCATCATCGGGTCATTGGTTTGTTGGTAATGAGCCAATGCTTTGCGGTCTACAAGCAAGCTTTTCACGTATGCACGTTGCACTTCAGCGGCGCTGTACATCAAGCTTTCAATTGGATCAGTCACGTTATGGGACTGGTCCAGCATATAAAACGGGCTATAGCTTGGGTTTTCAAGCTGGATGTCCGTCAGCTCGTTGAACACTAGGAACAGTTGGTATGGATTAATAGAGCCACTGTCTAGGTCGTCATCACCGTATTTGCTGTCGTTGAAATGGAATCCGCCTAGTTTTCCAAATTGCGCGAGTCGACTCACAATCATTTCGATGTTCACGTTTGGCGCGTGATGTCCTAGGTCGACCAATGATAAACAGCGCTCTCCTGTTTCCTTGGCGGCTAGATAGCTGGACCCCCAATCTTGAATCACAGTGGAATAGAAGGCTGGCTCAAAGATTTTGTGCTCCAACAGCATATTCCAATCATTAGGAAGAGTCGCGTAGATTTGCTTGATACTGTCTATGTACTGAGCGAAGCTGTTTTTAAAGTGTTGTTGACCTGGGAAATTTGAGCCGTCCCCCACCCAAATGGTCAATGCTTTTGAGCCAAGCTTTTGGCCCAATTCAACCACGTCAATATTGTGAGCAATCGCTTGATCACGTACTGCCTGAGAGGTGTGAGTCAGACTGCCGTACTTATAAGAGTTCTCTTGATTTGCTTGATCTTGAAACGTATTAGAGTTCATCGCATCAAACATTAAGCCATATTGATCTGCATATTGACGAAGTTCATTTGGGTCAGACGGACGATCCCAAGGGATGTGAAGGGATACGGCCGGGGTCGCTTGGGAAAGCTGCTGAATGACAGAGCAATCATCAAGTTTTTCATAGATGTTGCGCGGCTCCCCTTGTCCTGGGAAGCGCGCGAAACGTGTACCACCTGTACCCACGCCCCAAGAAGGTACGGCGATCGAAAAAGCTTTCGCTTTTTGTAGGATGGCTTCAATATTGATGTCTGAGCGAGCAAGCTTTTCGCCCAGTGCGGTGTAGTCACTTTTAAGTCCGCTCTCTAGGCTTTGGTTTTGGGTGCCTAGCAGATCATTATTAATTAACTGAGTCATAAATAGTCCCTATTTTTATTGTTAGCGGGTAAATGATGGCGCATGCCCTGCATCGACATTCAGGATGTTACCAGTTGATTTAGCTGACGCATCCGATGCGAAGAAGTAGATTGCCTCTGCGATGTCCTCTGGGAAAACATTTAGCTTTAGCATGCTGCGTTGGCGGTAGTGTTCTTCTAAATCGTCGGTTGACATGTTGTAAGCGCTGGCTCGTTCTTCTTTCCATTTACCTGTCCAGATTTTAGAACCTCGCAATACTGCATCTGGGTTCACGACGTTTGCTCGAATACCAAGTGGCGCACCTTCTAAAGCAACACACCGTGATAATTGGATTTCAGCGGCTTTAGCAACACAATAGGCGCTGGCGTTTGCCGATGCAACCAATCCATTTTTACTGGCAACGAATACCATGTTGCCACCCATATTCTGAGCTTTTAATAGGGTAAAGGCTTCACGAGCCACTAAAAAGTAACCCGTCGAAAGAATCTCTTGGTTTTTATTCCATAGAGCAAGGCTGGTTTCGTCAAGTGGTGCTGAAGATGCGATGCCCGCATTGGACACTACCGTATCCAAGCCGCCAAATGCTAATGCACAATGATGAATGGCGTGTTTGACTTGCTCTTCACTCGTCACGTCCATTGTCACACTAGAAACAGTATCCTTGCCGAACTGGGCTTCCATCTCTTTGTGAGCGTTGGTGAGCGCTTCAGCATCAATATCCAATAGGACGATGTTGGCACCTTCTTTCGCCATACGCTTCGCGGTTGCTAAACCAATGCCGCCAGCACCACCTGTTACCAGTGCAATGCGGCCAGCCATGGCTTTCGGTTTTGGCATGCGCTGTAGTTTCGCTTCTTCAAGTAGCCAGTATTCAATATCAAAAGCTTCTTGTTCTGGTAAACCAACGTATTCACTGACGGTATCCGCACCACGCATGACATTAATGGCGTTAACATAGAATTCGCCCGCGATACGAGCTGTTGCTTTGTCTTTAGCAAACGAGAGCATGCCAACGCCTGGGATCAGGTAAATCACTGCATTTGGGTCGCGTATAGCTGGACTGTCAGCGCGTTTACAACGGTTGTAGTAGGCGGCGTAGTCTTCGCGGTAGGCTTCAAGTTCCGTGTCTAGATTAGCAATGACTTCGTCTAGGTTGTCTTGTTCTGGATTGTATTTCACAACAAATGGGCGAATCTTGGTACGCAAGAAATGGTCAGGGCACGACGTGCCAAGTTTGGCTAAGCGCTCTAGATCATTAGAGTTTACGAACTCTAGGACTTCGGCTGATTGATTAAAGTGACCTAGTTGGCGTTGAATCGCACTGGTTTTACCACGAATAATCGGCATTAAGGTTGCTGCCACTTGTTCGCGTTTGTCGGTTTCTAAGGTTGAAAATTTTGCTCCGCCAAATACCGCCTTTCCTTCGCTGCGTTGCTCTAGCCATGTTTGTGCTTTGTTGATGATTTCAAGCGACAACAGGTAACACTCTTTGCAATCATCTGCCCAAGTGAATAGACCATGGCTCTCTAGTACCACACCTTTTAAATGTGGGTTTTCTGTGGCGATCTTATGAAGATCCATCCCTAGCTGAAAGCCAGGCTTGCGCCATGGTAACCAGCCAATATCGTTACCAAATATCTCTTCAGTGAGTGCTCGGCTGTTTTTGCTTGCTGCGATCGCAATAACGGAATCTGGGTGTAGGTGATCGACATGCTTATAAGGTAAGTAGCTATGTAATGGCGTATCAATGCTTGCCGCACGGCTATTTAAGTTGAAAGTACAGTGTGGCAAGTACGCCACCATTTCATCTTCGTGCTCTAAGCCGCGATACAAGTCAGGTAAGCGATTTAGCTTGTCCATATAAAGAGTGGCGAAGCCATCTAAGCCCATTGAGCCAATGTCACCGCCAGAGCCTTTTACCCAAAGTACTTCGGTTGTCTCGCCAGTGAGAGGGTCAGTCATTTCGATCTTGGCTGAGGTATTGCCGCCACCGTAATTGGTCACACGCATGTCAGAACCGAGCAGGTTTGATCGATATTGCAACTTTTCTGGTTCGGACATCGATGCAGCTGTGGCGTCGACCCAAAGATTAGGAAGAGATGTAGAATTGGACATAGTAGACCTCTAAATGCTCTTTGGCCCAGTTTTATTAGGAATTTTGGGCAAAAGAATTTTTTATATTTGTTATAAGCAATCAGCGGGTTAGAATGATTGATGGGTCTATAATAAGACAAAACAAATCATTTTCAATATTTTTCGATCAAAATTTGCTTGAATATGATCGAAAATTAATTATATTGAATGGCGAGGGTTAATTTATGCACGAAGTTGAAAGGCATAGAGTGATCTTGTCAGAGGTGGGTAATCGGCCTGTGGTCACGGTAACAGAGCTAGTAGAAATGCTCGGTGCATCGGAAGCGACAGTTAGAAGAGACATCACCTTATTAGACAAGAGAGGCTTGTTGAAGCGAGTGCGAGGAGGAGCTGAGTCTCTTAATCCACCTTCTGATGCGAGCCTAGTTGGGCGCCCTTACTCGGTGAATCAAACGATTAATGCCGATGTAAAGCGACTGATTGGAAAGGCTGCTGCAGAGCTGTTATCAGACAATATGTCGATAATGATCAGTGGCGGTACGACCACCAGCGCGATGGCAGAGCATATGCGGAACTTGAAGTTGCAGGTGTTCACCAACTCATTTGTGATTGCGGACCAGCTGATAAAGAAAAGTAAATGCAGTGTGACAGTGCCTAGCGGCAAGATTCATCGGGAGCAGAACATTATTTTGAGTCCTTTCCCGACGGATATTTCTGCGCATATTTACGCTGATTACCTATTTATCAGTGCTTATGGTGTTAATTCTCACGGTGTGATGGAAACGGATCCACAGATTGTACAGGCGGTAATGAAGCTTATTAACCGAGCGAATCAGCGGGTGCTGTTGGTTGATAGCGCAAAGTTTCAAAGTCGCTCAAGTATGATCGTTTGTCCACTGTCACACATAGATATCGTTATCACGGATGACGGTATTGATAACAAGAGTAAAGAGATGATCGAGTCGGCAGGGTGTCGTTTGATCACAGTTGCAAAACAAAAACAATAAACTGCGTCTCTGAACCTTATATCGTCATAATGAACGGTAGGTGATGAACGCACTCTTGGAGTTAATAATGAATAAGAAACTCATCACATCAGTTGTATTAGCCTGTTCTACTTTTACCGCGAGCCACACGTTGGCAGCAGACGATGTTCGTATCGCCCTATTAGTGAAAGCGCTAGGGATTGGCTTTTTTGAAGCGGCGTATAAAGGCGCTCAAGAAGCCAGCGAGGAGCTTGGCGACGTAGAAGTTATTTACACTGGTCCTACCACGACGACCGCTGAAGGTCAGATCGAAATCATCAACTCACTTATTGCACAGCGTGTCGACGCGATTGCTGTCTCTGCTAACGATACGGATGCTCTGGTTCCATCTTTGGAAAAAGCCCAGCGTCGTGGTATCAAAGTCATTTCTTGGGACTCAGGTGTGGGTGAAGAGGGTCGTATTGCCCACATTAACCCATCTAGTAACAGCCTTATTGGTCGCATGAATGTTAAATTGGCCGCCGATGCAGTTGCCGAGAAAGGGCAGCAGTCAGGTAAGTTCGCTATCTTGAGTGCGACACCCACCTCAACCAACCAGAATATCTGGATTGATGAGATGAAGAAGTCTTTAGGTGAGTTCCCTAATCTGGAGCTTGTCGATACGGTTTACGGGGATGACTTAGCAGATAAAAGTTTCCGTGAAGCGCAAGCACTTATCAAAAATCATCCTGATCTAGATGTGATTGTAGCACCCACCACGGTCGGGATTTTGGCTGCGGCGCAAGCGATTACCGACCTTGGCCTGATTGGTAAAGTGTATGTAACAGGCCTTGGCTTGCCATCAGAGTTAGCGGGGCACGTTCACAGTGGTGCGGTTCATAACTTCGCGATTTGGAATCCAATCGATCTAGGTTATGCGGCAACAACCGTTGCTTACAACCTTGTGAAAGGTGAAGCCACTGGGAAAGAAATCCCAATGGGGCGCATGGGAAGCTTATCGTTGGACAATGCGGGAAATGGTGCAATGGCAGATCCATTTGTGTACGACGCGTCTAATGTAGATGATTTCTCATCGATCTTTTAATGTGAGCGGCTCAGGGAAGATGTTTCCTCCCTGAGCCGCTATCACCCAGCTATATCAGAAAACAAAATCCTTTAATTAGCTAAAAAAATAAGAGCAAAGCTTATGAGTGAAGGTAGCCCAATATTTCGTCTTGAAGGGGTCAGCAAGCTGTTTCCTGGGGTTAAGGCGCTTGATCAAGTCAATTTAAACCTCTATCCAGGTAAAGTAACGGCTCTAATCGGAGAGAACGGCGCTGGAAAATCTACCCTCGTAAAAACCATGACGGGTATCTATCAACCTGACGAAGGTCAGATTGTTTTTGATGACAAGCCAATACAATTTTCTTCGCCGCAGGATTCCCACCAGCTTGGTATTACAGCGATTCACCAAGAAACGGTGCTTTTTGACAACTTGAGTGTGGCTGAGAACGTCTTTCTAGGTAACTATCCACGTAAGCATGGCCTTTTTGTCGATTGGCAAGTCATGTTTGAGAACACCCAACAGATTCTGACTTCGATTAATGCTGAGATCGACCCAAAAGCGAACTTAGGCGGTTTAAGTATCGGTCAAAAACACATGGTGGCGATTGCTCGGGCATTGTCCATTGACGCTAAAGTTGTCGTACTTGATGAGCCAACCGCAGCTTTGTCACACCATGAAATTCAAGAGCTTTACGATTTAGTTGAGCAACTCAAAGCAGACGGTAAAGCCATTCTTTTTATCACCCATAAATTTGATGAGATCTTCCGTATTGCAGATTATTACACTGTCTTCCGTGACGGACGCTACATTGGTGAAGGGCGCATTTGCGATACCAATGAAAAGTCTTTGGTGGAGATGATGGTGGCGCGTAGCATCGAAGACACCTATCCCAAACAAGACGCAGACATCGGTGACGTGGTACTGGATGTTACGTCCCTCAGTCATCCTACTGAGTTTGACGATATTAATTTAACGCTTCGTAAAGGCGAGATTTTAGGCGTATATGGATTGGTCGGTTCCGGTCGAACCGAAGCCATGCAAGCCCTGTTTGGGGCGAGTCATAATGTATCCGGTCAAATCCGCATTGATGGTCAAACCGTGACAATTAACTCTCCGGCGGAAGCCATTAACCACGGTATTGTTTATGTTCCTGAGGAGCGTCAAAAGCAAGGCATCGTGCTTGAATTGCCGATTTACCAAAACATCAGCTTGCCGCAGCTCTCGGCTTTGTCAAAAAATGCCAGTGTTGATTTAGATGATGAAATGAATCTAGCGCGCCAGTTTGGGGAGCGTTTGCGTGTAAAAACATCGAGCTGGAATGAGCCGGTCGGTAATTTATCGGGTGGGAATCAACAAAAAGTCGTCATCGCTAAATGGCTGGCAACAAATCCTAAAGTCATCATTCTTGATGAGCCGACCAAAGGTATTGATATCGGCTCTAAAGCCGCGGTACATGCCTTCATGTCTGAATTAGTTCAATTAGGTTTGTCCGTGATTATGGTGTCCTCTGAGCTGCCAGAAATTTTAGGTATGTCTGATCGAATATTAGTCATGAGTGAAGGGCGCTTAGTCGGAGAGCTGGATCGGTCTGAGGCATCACCTGAGCAAGTGGTTACCCTAGCGACAGGAGGCGTAGCAGCATGAAGCAGTTTTTAGCTAATTCAAGAGAGAGCTTTCTGGCACTTGTTGTGGTGGTGATGTTTTTTGCGATTGGTTTGATCGCCCAGGACTTTGTCTCCATAAGCAATGTAGTGAGTATTTTTAATGATACATCCATTCTTATGATTCTCGCGATAGGGCAAATGTTGGTGATTGTGACCCGCTGCATTGATCTGTCTGTGGCGGCCAATGTCGCGTTTACGGGCATGTTAGTGGCGATGACGAATAACGTCTATCCGGAGTTACCTGTCATTGTACTGATCGCTTTAGCGCTGGGTGTTGGGGCGTTACTTGGTGCTATTAATGGTGTGTTTGTTTGGTTACTTAAAGTGCCGTCTATTGTTATCACACTTGGGACCATGAGTGTGTATCGAGGTATGACATTTCTAATCTCTGACGGTAACTGGATCAACTCCCACCAAATGAGTGCTGCATTTATTGATTTCCCACGTGCTGTGCTACTGGGTATTCCGGTACTCGGTTGGCTTGCCATTCTGTTTATCCTTGCGGCTTTTGTATTGTTGCGATTCACCGAATGGGGGCGCAATTTCTACTCCGCTGGTGGCAACCCGACAGCGGCGTTTTACTCGGGGGTAAATGTTGGCAAGGTGCAGTTCTATGCATTCCTTGTGTCTGGCACCTTGTCTGGCTTGTGTGGTTACTTGTGGGTGTCTCGATTTGCCGTGGCGTATGTGGATGTCGCAAACGGTTTTGAGCTTCAAGTTGTAGCGGCTTGTGTGATTGGTGGCGTTAGCATTATGGGTGGTATAGGTAGCGTCTTTGGTGTGGTAATGGGTGCTTTGTTTATTGGTGTCGTAAACAATGCATTACCTGTGATTGGTGTATCACCGTTCTGGCAGATGGCCATTTCTGGTGCTGTGATCATTGCTGCTGTGATAGCTAATTCCCGTTCTGGGAAAAGCAAAGGTCGCATTATCCTTCGGGATCGTCCTCAAGTTCAAACACCCATGGCCGCGAAGTAAGAGGTTAATATGACAACAAATACAATAACAAAAAAGAACAGCGTTCCTGACTTTTTGCCCGTAGGTAAGTTAAACAAGTTTGTACGTTGGGAATCATTTTTGGTGATTATTTTATTTGGCGTGTGTGTGCTGAATTCATTTTTATCGCCTTATTTTTTAGACCCTTGGAATCTGTCCGATGCAACGTTCAATTTTACTGAGAAAGCCTTGATCGCATTGCCAATGGCGCTGCTGATCATTGCTCGTGAGATTGACATATCCGTTGCTGCGATCATTGCGCTCAGCAGTACCATTATGGGGTTGGTCGCCGAGCTAGGTGCACCATTTTATGCGGTTGTTGTGACAGGTATTGCGGTCGGTGGTCTATGTGGCTTGTGCAACGGCTTATTGGTGACAAAGTTCGCGATTCCTTCGATCGTAGTGACGATTGGTTCGATGAGTTTATTTCGCGGTATTAGCTACATTATCCTAGGCGATGAAGTGTTGAAAAACTATCCAGATGGCTTTGATTTCCTTGGGCAAGGCTATGTGTACTGGGTAGTGTCATTTGAGTTTGTAGCATTCATTGTTTTCGCCCTGGTGTTCTATTGGTTACTGCATAAATCCATCTTTGGGCGACGTACTTTTGCAATCGGTAATAACCCTGATGCAGCCTACTATTCAGGTATTAATGTAAATCGCCATAAACTGATTTTGTTTGTTCTTGTGGGACTTATGTCTGGTGTAGCAGCGGTACTGTTAACATCTCGACTAGGCAGCACGCGGCCCAGTATTGCGATGGGCTGGGAGCTTAGCATTATTACCATGGTGGTTTTAGGAGGCGTCAGTATTTTAGGTGGTAGTGGCACCATTGGTGGTGTAGTACTGGCGGTCATACTGATGGGTATGGTGACGTTTGGAATGGGGCTGGTGAATATTCCGGGCATCGTTATGACAATTATTGTCGGTCTGATGCTGATGTTTGTGGTGAGTTTGCCAGTGTTAATTTCCATGTATAAAGCAAAACGTCAGAGGCAAGTATGAAGTACTCATCCGTAATGTACCTTCACAAAGGATGTGAAGCGGAATACAAAAAGCGCCATGATGAGCTTTGGCCAGATTTGGCAGAACTACTGAAATCCTATGGCATTAAGAACTACTACATTTATTTGGACGAGTCCGAAAGTCGCCTTTATGCAACATTTGATGCGGAGAACTTAGACTCCGAGGCGCTCGCAAAAGAGCCTGTGATGCAACGCTGGTGGAAATACATGGCGGACATTATGGAAACGAAATCGGGCTCCTTTGAGCCTGCTTCCGGGGCTCTGCAAGAAGTTTTTCGTTTCAATGTTCAGGATGCGCACCTGGCGCGAGTTGTAGCAGTTTTGGATATCGGTAAAACCAATATCAAGATCTGTTTGATGGATGCTCAAACAGGAATTTTGAGGGATGTGATAAAGCGAGCAAATAGCGTTGTGGATGATGGGCTTTATCCCCACATTGACGTAAATAACATTTGGCAATGGATCAAGGATACATTGACCAGCCTGACACCAAACTATTTTATCGGCAGTATTGCCATTACAACCCATGGTGCAACAGCTGCCTGCATGAAAGGGGATGAGTTGGCGTTACCTGTATTGGATTATGAGTACGATGGTATAGATCAATGCCGAACAGAGTATGAGAAGTTGCGCTCGCCATTTTCTGAAACCTTCAGTCCTTTACTGCCTCAAGGTTTAAACCTAGGTAAGCAGCTTTATTGGCAGCAATCTAAGTTCCCAGAAGCGTTTAGCAATGTGACCGATATACTCTTGTATCCACAATATTGGGGTTTTCTTCTGTCGGGACAAAAGGTGTCGGAAGTGACCTCTCTTGGATGTCATACGGATCTATGGAATCCATCCGCTTGCCAGTTTTCTCATTTTTCTCAGCAGCAAGGTTGGGACAAGCTTTTCCCGCAATTGGTTGAGACAGGTGCCAAGTTGGGGAACATTTTACCTGCTCTTGCAGAAGAAACCGGACTCCCCAAAAACTGCGCAATTTTTAACGGTATTCATGATTCCAATGCGTCCTTAGTACCTTACATTAGTAAACCATTGGATTCGCTTACGGTGATCTCCAGCGGCACTTGGACAGTGATCGCCACGATAAACGGTGACTTAGATTCCCTGGATGAGCACAAAGACATGCTTGCCAATGTGGACGCTTTTGGACGTGCCACGCCTACCATCCGTTTTATGGGAGGGAGGGAATGGGAAGCCTTGCGTTCGGATAAAGAGGGCACTATGGAGGACGTTGGCTTTATTCTGGAAAATGGTGTGTTCGCGTTACCTTCCTTTGCTGCCGGGGGAGGCCCCTTTGCTCAGTATCAGGGGCGCATTGACGCCAGAGGATTGAGTCTCACTCCAGGCCAGCAATCAGCTTTGGCAGATGTCTATGTGGCGCTGATGACGGACTATTGCATTGATCTATTGGGCGAGAGTGATATGACCGTGGTGGAAGGAGCTTTTAGTAATAACTTAAATTTCCTGACCTTACTGTCCAGTTTGAAAGCCAACAGTGAAATCTACGCGTCCCGTGATGTAACGGGCACGGCAGGTGGAGCGGCGCTATTGTCTAATAAAAGCTTGAAACATAAAGGGCGTTTGAGTCTCGCCCAATGTGAACCAACACTGAAGCCGTTGCTGAATCTGTATCGGCGTCAATGGCGCGAGCGGATTGCAGACATGGAACACCTTGCCACGCCGTAACGGAATACTTGGCTTCTAGGTGTGTTTGTCGCAAATAGAATGGCTTTGACGCATATAAGAAAACACGTTTTTAAAAGAACACATATTATAAATTCAGACATCGAGTTCTGGGCTGTGGCCCAATGTGCTTATCGAAGTCTTCTATGGAATGGTGATTATCTTAATGATTGATTCATTTAAGGGGCTGGCTTTCTAAAATGGGGGACTGTCAGCAACTTTAGGGAATGAACAATGGCTTCGGCTAGTTTTTCCCATTGAAACGATTCAATGATCACCCTTTGAGGAAAGTATGCGAGGCGTTAGTCTCGCTGCTTTCCTTTTTTATTTTGGTCTTGCTGTTCTTTATTGCAAGGTCTTCCGCTTAGTGTTGTTCTGCGCCATCTTCTGTCACAAACCAGCTTTTAGGGATTTGATCCAGTGCCCGTTCAAGGGCTTCAAAGCAGCGGCGATCAATAGCGCTATCTAAGTTCTCACGCATGATAGACAGCACTTTAGAAACGGGCATAGCCGCTCTGTAAGGGCGCTCTGCGGAGATGGCGTCGAAGATATCAGCTGTAGTGATAATGCGGGTGATCAGAGGGATCTCGTCTGACTGAAGCCCCTTCGGGTAGCCTGTTCCATCGAGCTTTTCGTGGTGGGCAGCGGAGACCGCGGCTAGGGGTTTTAGTGGGGTAATTTCGTTTAAAATCACCTCAGTGAAATGGGCATGCTTTTGTACGGCCAGCCACTCATCTTCATCTAGTTTACCGGGCTTATCGAGTATTGAGTTGCTAACACCTAGCTTACCTAGATCATGGAGCAGGGCGGCACGTTTTACCCACTTTCTTTCGTCCGCGTTTAGTTGGAGCTCTTGAGCAATCAGTTCTGCATAAACACCTACTCGTTGACTGTGGCCTGAGGTATAAGGGCTTTTAGCATCGACTATTTTGCCAAAGGCAGACACGATGCAGTCAAAATAGTCATCATCCAGCATAATACTGGCCTGTGCGGGGGCGAGATTCATCACTTTAGTTTTTACGTCTGCAGCAGTGAGACCAGCGATAAATTGTGGGTCTTGCACCAGTTCTTTGAAAAGACCAACCAATTCTGGATCAAACCAGACGCCACTGCGTTCGCTCACCTCGTCTAAGGCTTGCTCAATGGAGCCTTCAAATTGGAACACGTCGGCAACTTGAGACAGTAAAGCAATACGCGAAAACAACGGAATGTCAGTCTTGGTCAGTTGATTGGGGCGACCGGATCCATCCCAATGCTCATCTAAGCTGGCAATGCCAAGGGCGACAGATTCATTAAAGCGCAGTTCTCTGGCCACATCCGCTCCGCGAGTGCAGCGTGTTTGAATGAGTTCTTGGGAGTAATCTTTGCCATTTTTAAGAATGTCTATGGTGGTTGAAATACGCGTGAGCCAGCTTTCCCCTTGGCCTGCGTTTTTAATGACAAAATTCAGCACCGATGACAGGCTAGTACCCACGGTTTTATAGTTGCGTTTAAACTCGCGATCATCAGTGAGATATAGCTGACAAATTCGAGCGGCGTTGCTGCTGCATCCAGCATCTTTTAAGAGCAAGGAATAAAATAAATCGTGAAGAACGTCTGGAGCTAATTGGAGCTTCTTGCCAATGTGCATGCCAATCCAACATGAGCGTATGCAATGCTCTGGGGGTTGCCCTTCCGTCATATCCAAGGCTGTCGTTAATGACAGTATCAACTCAGAGAGCGGGATTTGGGTGTGCAGTTCATCGAGTGGAATGGCTTGAGACACAAGGTGCTCCTTATACTGACATTATCAACTCTAATATACAGGATAAATTAGCGCTAAGTGACCTGTATTGTGTGCGGGTCTTGATCATATCTTTACACACGATGACGCGTAATAAAAAGTTTCAGGATGAGCGTATGAGCGGGTTGCATATCAAGCTGTGACAACCGCTAAAGGCACCATGTTGTTGATGGTGGTAATGAGCGTTATGTCTCTTAATGGGGTGAGGTTTATGAATAGAGCAAAATTTAAAAAGCTCCTAGCAAAGGGATGCTAGGAGCTTTTTATTAATAGCAGTTCGCTGTTTGGTTCTTCGCCTGTAGCGAAGCGTAAATCTTGTTGGGCTCAGCCATTGCGCTTTCTAACGACTGAATGCGGGTATTGTTGGATGGGTGAGTGGACATCCATTCAGGTGTACTGGCACCACCGCCTCCCATTTTACGCCAAAGCTCGGCGCTTTCTTCAGGGTCAAAGCCAGCTTTTGCCATCAGGTCTAGGCCGATCAGGTCTGCCTCGGTTTCATGGGCACGGCTAAATGGCAGTATGATGCCATATTGAGCTCCCACACCAAGACCTTGGAATACGGCGCTTTTGACAGCGGAGTCTTCACCAGAGAGTTCATACCCTAGTGCAAGTGCCTGGCTGGTGGCAAGCTGTGTAGACACGCGCTCATTCCCATGACGTGCTAAGACATGACCAACTTCGTGCCCCATAACAGCCGCCAATTGTGCTTGGTTGGTCGCAACGGTTAGTAGTCCAGTGTAAACACCGATTTTATTACCGGGTAGGGCAAAGGCGTTGATTTGTTCATCGTCAAACAAAACCACTTCCCAAGCTTGTTTTTGATACTTCTCAGGCAGCACTGAGATGATATGGTCCGCAACACATTGGACATTTTGAGTCTGCTTCAGATTGTCTGACTTTGGGATTTCAGACTTCATCTGTTCGAAGGATTGAACGCCCATCTCGTTTAGTTGATCGTCTGGGACAAGAACCAATTGATTGCGTCCAGTCGGTGAAGAGCTACAAGCTGCGATGGCTAATCCTAATAGGGTAATCGTCGTGGAACGAAGTAATCGTGATGCCATGATGGGATCTCCTGAAAAGTTAACGCTGCAAGTCGTTAAGAAGCTCGGCGGCCTGAAGTACTATGCCTTCGCCAGCCATATTAGGGGCGACTCCCACACTAAAGCCATCATTAGTCATCCCTGGTAGCCATTTTTCAGTCAGATCTGCAGCTGAAATTTCCATGGCGCTAAAGCCTTCGTGCTCTTTGCTGGCCCATTCATTGGCCATCTCTGCAGTGGGCCAAATCGGCAATACTTGTTCCTGAGCAACTTCTAGTATCAAGCAACCCTCTGGGTCGGCAAGCACAAAGCAAGCTTGTTCGCGTTTGATATGGTTAACAAATAGCTCAAAACGAACTTGGCTGGTCTGGCGAAAAAATTCAGTGTTTAGGCTCGACATAATACCTTTTACTGCTGATGAGTGAATTTGCTCAAATCATAACATAAGGTTTTTTGTAATGCGGGGATGTTTACGTAATAAAAAAGGGCAAAACCATTAGGTTTCACCCTTTTTCAAAAGAGACAATGGTTAATAGGGTTTACTATTAACGTGGAATCTCGTCAGTGATGCCTTCAACATACCAGTTAACTTGAGCAAGTTCTTGGTCAGTTAAAGTGTGCCCTTCAGGGACAACAACATTACCTTTGTTGTCAGTGATTGGGCCAGTAAATGGATGGAACTCACCTGAATCGATCATGGCATACGTTTCATCAATTTTACTGCGCACATCTGCTGGTAGGTTGTCGTTGATAGACGCTAGAGACAGCATGTCTTCTTGGAAACCACCCCAGAAGTCAGAAGGCTCGTAAGTGCCGTTCATAACAGCTTCCACTACGCTGATGTAGTAAGGAGCCCAGTCATCACGTACAGAGAATACGTGTGCGTTGGGTGCAAAGCTGCTTTGGTCAGACGCTTGGCCAATGGCGCGCATACCACGTTTTTCGGCTGCGATAAGTGGCGCAGGGCTATCAGTGTGTTGTAGTAGTACGTCAACACCTTGGTCCATCAACGCGTTTGCTGCATCGGTTTCTTTACCTGGATCGTACCAAGAGTTCACCCATACGATTTTCATTTTAACATTAGGGTTGACGCTTTTCGCACCCATGTAGGCAGCGTCGATATCACGGATAACTTCAGGGATCGGGAAAGAGCCGATGTAGCCGATGGTATCAGATTTAGTCAGCATACCTGCCGCAACACCAGAGATGTAACGACCCTCGTAGGTACGTAATACATATGTACCAAGGTTCTTGGCACGCTTGTAACCTGTTGCGTGTTCAAAAGTCACTTTCGGGAAACGTTTCGCTACTTTCAAAGTAGGGTTCATGAAACCAAAAGATGTGGTGAAAATTAGGTCGTTGCCGGCTTTTGCAAGTTGAGTGATAACACGCTCAGCATCGGCACCTTCAGGCACGTTTTCAACGTAAGTGGTTTCCACTTTTCCGCCGAAGTGCTCTTCCAGCTCTTTACGGCCACGGTCGTGCTCGTAACTCCAGCCTAAGTCACCTACAGGACCTACATAGACAAATCCAACTTTGAATGGGTCTTCAGCTTGCGCTGCACCGACACCCGCTAATAGGCCAAGGCCTACGAGTAAACTCTTTAGTTTCATTTTTAGCTCCTTTTGTGCCCGAAGGCGATTTACATAGATCAAACTATCTTTTAACACGTTTTATGCCATCTGACGTGGG
This sequence comes from Marinomonas vaga, assembly GCF_055388305.1. Lineage (NCBI taxonomy): Bacteria > Pseudomonadati > Pseudomonadota > Gammaproteobacteria > Oceanospirillales > Oceanospirillaceae > Marinomonas > Marinomonas vaga. The sequence goes on along the minus strand of NZ_AP043903.1, from coordinate 3,389,742 downwards.
TCAAATGGTTTACCCAAAGAACGAGGGGCCAACAGCTTCTCTTTAAACTGATCGGCACTGATAATCACCATCACAACAATGGTTGCTACGTAAGGCAGCATTGCCAGTAAGTTTGGAGAAATCGACCAGCCCATGCCTTGAAGTACCAAATGCATAATGCTGGCCAAACCGAATAGGTAAGCGCCCAATACAATATTGCCAACGCGCCAAGAGGCGAATACCACTAGGGCTAAGGCGATCCAGCCGCGGCCAGCGGTCATGTTTTCTACCCACATAGGTGTATACACTAGAGACATGTAAGCGCCCCCAAGACCGGCCATAGCACCGCCAAACATGACAGCTAAATAGCGTACTCGCAAAACCTTAATGCCGATAGCATTGGCGGCATTTGGATTTTCTCCCACCGCTTTAATGGTTAAGCCTAGTCGCGTCTTGTTTGCCACATAACTCACCACAAACGCCATAATAATGGCGAGATACACTAATGGATCATGGCTGAATAATACTTTGCCAATAACAGGGATGTCAGACAAGCCAGGGATCAGCATTGGTTGGAAACCAGGAATGGTCTGGCCGACAACGCCTGAACCAATAAAGGCACTCAATCCTGTACCAAAGATAGTCAATGCTAAACCTGTTGCTACTTGGTTTGCCCCTAAGTGCAATACTAGGAAGCCAAAGATGAGGCTCATGAGGGCTCCCATCATCATTGCGCCAAGAATCCCGAAGCCAGCGTTGCCGGTGCCATAGGCGGCCATAAAACCAACCACGGCACCCATTAGCATCATACCTTCTTGACCAAGGTTGAGGACGCCAGTTTTTTCACAAATCACTTCACCAAGGGCAACAAATAAAAGCGGCGTACCGGTTTTGATCGCAGCAAAGAGAACCTGAGTAATTAAATCAATATCCATGCTTATCTCCTATGCGACGCTATCGCGAGTAGATACAAGGCGGTAACGGATGAAGAAGTCACACGCCAATAAGAAAAACAGCAATACACCTTGGAACATACCTACCACAGCGATTGGGATGCCCATTTCAATCTGAGCCAAATCACCGCCCATGTATAAAATGGCCAAGAAAATAGACGCTACAATGGCCCCTGCTGGGTGAAGTCGACCCAGATAAGCCACAATGATGGCCGCATAACCGTAGCCAGGAGACACGACAGGCGTTAGTTGGCCGATCGGGCCGGCTACTTCCGCTACGCCTGCAAGGCCCGCTAGCCCGCCTGCAAATAACATCACAAACCAGCTAATCGCTTTCGTACTAAAGCCTGCATAAATCGCCGCAGGGGCATCAGAACCATAAACACGGATCTTGAAGCCAAGATGTGTCTTGGCAAGGATGAACCATGCAACGAACGCCGCAATAATGGCAAACACCACCCCAAGGTGAACACGCCCTTGATCAGTTAATACAGGCAGCAAGGTGGCATCAGAGAACAGAGCGGATTCAGGGAATCCAAAGCCGTCAGGGTCTCGTAATGGTCCATGCACCGCCCAAATCAATAGATACAAAGCGATGTAATTCAACATGATGGTGGTGAGGATCAAATTAGAGTTGAAATTGATCTTCAAAAAAGTTGGAATCGCCGCCCAAACCATACCTGAAGCGATACCCGCAATAAGCGTTAATGGCATTGCCATAGCTGAGTCTGAATCAACGAATAGCAGTGCAACGGCACTGCCGCCCAGGGCACCAGCCAACAATTGACCTTCGGCACCTATGTTCCACATGTTTGCCCGATAGCAAAGGGACAAGCCCACAGCACACAGCAGTAGAGGTCCCATTTTTACAAACATTTCACTGATGTTATAAGCATCTGAAAGAGGCATGATCAACAACACGTGGAGCGCTTGCAGTGGATCCTTATCTAAGGCGGTAAATAAGATAGAGCCGAATATTAACGTCAGCACGATGGCTAGAATCGGAGACGCAAATGTCATTAAGGTGCTTTGCTCGGTACGAGCCTGAACGCGGATCATGCGTTAGCCTCCTGAGAAGTCTGTTTAGTATCGATGAAGGTGCCAGCCATCCATTGACCGATCTGGTCAATGTTAGTGTCTTCTGTGCGGACAACCGGAGAGAGGTGACCATTACACACGGCGGCCATTCGGTCGGCGAGTAAGAAGAGTTCGTCGATGTCTTCAGAAATCAGCAAAATGGAGGCCCCTTGATCCCTAAGTTCTAACAGCGCTTGGTGGATAGCCAAGGCAGCACCAACGTCCACGCCCCAAGTAGGGTGGGCACAAATCAGCACTTTAGGGTTTTGGCCAATTTCTCGACCCATGATAAATTTTTGTAAATTACCGCCACTTAAGCTTTTCGCGTCAGAGAACTCTCCATGACATTTAACACTGTATTGACCGATAAGCTTCTTAGCGTAGGTTTTCACGGCACCCCAGTTCACCAGACCAGATGAAACAAAGCCTGCGCTATGGGTAAGCAGAGTGTTTTCGCTCAAACTCATATCGGGTACAGCACCGCGTCCGAGGCGTTCTTCTGGAACATAAGCCAAGCCGCGCTTGCGGCGTGCACCAGCGCTTAATTTGCCAATGTCTTGATGATCAATAAACAGCACATCAGCTTGAGGGCGATTGTCTTCACCACTGATGATTGACATCAACTCTTCTTGGCCATTACCTGCGACCCCTGCGATGCCTAAGATTTCACCTTTAATAAGGTCAAAGCTGACATTTTTGAGTGAGGTACCAAAGGGGTGTTTGGCGCTAAGGTTAAGCTGCTTGGCAGAGAATGCCACTTCACTTCCGTAGGCTTTAGCATAGCCAGCATCTTGTTCAGCAAGATCTCCCACCATCATTTTAGCAATCGTGGCAGGGGTTTCTTCGGCGGGGGAGCACGCCCCTACAAGCTTGCCTCCTCGAAGAATGGTTGCTGTATGGCAAAGCTCCGTTACTTCGTGGAGTTTATGAGAAATAAACATGATGCTACAGCCTTCAGCTGATAGCTGGCGCAAGATGTCAAATAAGCCCGCCACTTCCTGTGGCGTCAGTACTGACGTGGGTTCGTCTAGAATCAGTAGTTTTACTGACTGCACAAGGCAACGCATGATCTCAACACGCTGGCGTTCACCGATGGATAGGGAGTGAACGTAGCGATCAGGGTCAACATTGAGACCATAAGATTGGGAAAGCTCGCGGATTCTACCTGCTAAATCACCAATGGCTTCAAGTTGTGGTTTGCTTAAACAGAGCTCGATGTTTTGTGCGACTGTTAAGGTTTCAAACAGGGAAAAGTGTTGAAACACCATGCCGATACCTAAATCCCGTGCTTTTGACGGGTTTTTAATATCAACTTCGTAGCCATCCCAAATGATCTGGCCTGCGTCAGGGGATACGACTCCGTATATGGTTTTAACTAGGGTGCTTTTACCTGCACCATTCTCTCCTAGTAGAGCATGTATTTCGCCGGGCATGAGGGTCATGCAAATTTGATCATTTGCAAGACATCCGGGGTACTGTTTAGTGATATTCAGTAACTCCAACCTAGGGTGAGAGTTCTGTTTTTTCAATGTTTCCGACACCGTTAATTCTCTAAATTGAGTGGGTTTAAATGCGAATATATACTCAAAAAAACCGACCAACATTTGTTGGATCTTTTCGCTAATGCGTCTAAGGCAGTTCGCTTTCAAGATGCAGCATCACAGTGTGTCACGCTTAATCTGATAGCCGCTTCTTATGCCTTATTATTTTGGCTTAACGTTCGCGCTTGTGTTTAAACATTCCATGTTATTTACAATAATCGTGCCATATGTGGCATGAGAGCGCGTATTTGGCTAATGGGCGCGAAGAATACGAAATTTCGCATTGTTTGTCTGCACGGTCAGCTTTTTAAACCAAAAAATATTAAGAGTTTTTTAGCATAAGTGGGAAAGTTGGGGGTATTTTGCCCGAGTTTGGTGCTAAAGTTTGACCGATCGGTTCAATTTTGGGCGTATTGGGTCCATTTAGTTGAATGCAATGAGATATTAGCGCAGCGGGATAAGTCCCTTTATAATGGAGGCCAAAATGGGCACAAAACAGTGGCCCTAGTTCATTCTTGATGTGACCATGAATCCCATAAAACTAATTTTCCAACATCCAGACTTTTGGATAGTGGTCAAACCCAGTGGCGAGAGCTTTCATTCGGAAGACGGAGAAGGATTCTTTGCGCGCTTGAGTGCCCAGTTTCCCGAGCAAGTTTTCTATCCACTCCATCGCCTCGATAAGCTGACGTCCGGTATTTTGGTGTTTGCGACCAATAAGCAGGCGGCGGCTGAGTTTGGGGTGTTGTTTGAGCAGCATAAATTTGAGAAGCGCTATCTTGCTGTCTCTGCAGCAAAACCTAATAAAAAACAGGGGACAGTGGCTGGAGGGATGATACCTAGCCGACGTGGCCAATGGCGTTTAACAAAACAACTCGATAATTTTGCAGCCACCCAGTTCTTTAGTTTTGCCGAGTCTGGGAAGCGTTATTTTTGGTTACGTCCGTTAACCGGTAAAACCCATCAAATTCGTGTCGCCCTAAAAAGTATTGGGTCTCCCATTCTAGGGGATGAGCGATACGGAGGGGTTGCCGCGGATCGTGGTTATTTGCATGCGGTGAAAATTGCTTTCGAATGGCGCGGAGAAGCTTTTGAGTTTGTCTCATGGCCGGACACTGGAGAGTTTTTTACTGAGTCATCTAAAACCCAGTACCAAGATTTATTTTTAATGGGCCAAGAGATTTGGCCAAAATTCACGATTCCAAAAAAGTCTATTTAATATGAAAAATGTGCTCATCTATTGTCGAGCTGGATTTGAACGCGATGCTTTGGCAGAGATCACGGATAAAGCAGCAGAGCTGGGGTTTTATGGCTATGGAAAACCTTCTGATCAGCAGGGTTTTGTTGTTTACCACACTAATGATGAGGACGGTGGTGAGAAACTGATTCAGTCCTTGTCATTTAATCATCTTATCTTTGCACGTCAGATTATTGCAGTAAATGATGTGATTGATTTCGAAAAGGGTGGTCGAGTGCAGGCTTTGTTGGAGGCGGCTCGGTCGTTGCCTTTGGCAGAAGATATTTGGTTAGAGACTGCAGACACTAATGAAGCCAAAGCACTGGCAGGTCTGATTAAAAAGATTGAGAAGCCCCTTAGGGAAGGCTGGAAAAAATCTGGCTTAATCCGTAAAAAGGCGGTAGGTGTGCGTCACCATGTGTTTTTTATGGAGGGTGACCAGGCTTATTTAGGTGTGAGTTATGCCTCTTGCCGCTCTGAATTTCCTCTTGGAATTCGTCGCTTGCGCTTTCCTGCGAAAGGACCCAGTCGCTCAACTCTAAAATTAGAAGAAGCTCTGTTGCAATTTGTGCCTCAGAAAACCCGAGAAAGAGACTTGCATGAAGGGATGCATGCGGTGGATCTTGGTGCGGCACCGGGTGGTTGGACCTACCAGTTTGTTGTTCGAGGTATTCATACTTACGCAGTGGATAATGGCCCCATGCAGAAGGAGCTTATGAATACTGGGTTGGTGTCTCACATGACGGAAGATGGTTTTAAGTTTAAGCCCCCTGTCAAAGTGGATTGGTTGGTCTGTGATATGGTGGAGCGTCCCATCTTGGTGGCAGAGTTGATGGCAAAATGGCTCAGTGAAGGCTGGACCCAGCGAGCAATTTTCAATTTGAAACTACCAATGAAGAAACGCTACCAAGAAGTAGATCAGTGTCTGCAGTTGATTGCTGGGCAGTTGTCGCAAAAGGGTTTGCGCTACGATATGCAGTATAAGCACCTGTATCATGACCGGGAAGAAGTGACTGTTTGTATTATGATTCGCTAAAGTTTATTCAATAAAAAGGGGCGCTAAATGCGCCCCTTTTTTGTTTAAGAATTAAGTTAAAGGCTCTCAGAAGGATGGAATGGCATATAGCCCATGGCTTCTTCCATTAATGGGTCTCGGTCATATACATCGTAACGGAACTCCGGCATGCCGTTAGCATTTGGTACGACTGTGAAGTAGACCAAGTAAACAGGAATTTCGCTTTCCAGAGAAATAACAGTGGTCTCTTTGGTTTGACGGGCTTTATTGAGTGAATCCACTTGTTTTTTGCTGTTGCCTGCCAATAAGTTGGCGAAATGAGCAGGTTTCTCTAGGCGGATGCAGCCGGAGCTGAATGCGCGGTCTGTTTCTCTGAACAAGTGTTTCGCTGGGGTGTCGTGCAAGTAAATATCAAACTTGTTCGGGAACATGAACTTGTAAGCACCGAGAGCGTTGCCATCATCTGGGGCTTGTTCAAAGCGATATTTAAGTTTCATTGGGTCAATGGATTGCCAATCGATAGTGGTCGGGTCCAGCTCTTTTGCACCAATGCTCCAGCTAGAGAACACTCGGAAACCGTGCTTGCCTAGATAGTTCGGGTCACGTTGTAGCTTCGGTAATAGGTTTTCTTGAGCGATTCTGTGGGGGACACGCCAAGTAGGATTGGCCACCATGTAAGACATTTTGCCGTAAAACACATTGGTCTTGCGTTCTGGCTTACCAATGACGACCTTCATGCTTTCGCTTTGGCCGTTGAGATAAATATGCGCGGTGTAATCCGTTAAATCGACCCAGATACGGTCGTCTTCCATTTGCGATGGAAGCCAGCGCCAGCGTTCTAAATTGTAGGAGATTTGTTTGGCGCGTTCACTTAAAGGCACATTAAGCATCTGAATGGTCTGCGACCCTGCTGCACCATCGGCCGTAAGGTGATGACGTTTTTGGAACTGCATCAAAGCGGATCTTAAATCCGAATCAAAGTAATCTTCATTTACCTTGCGGGTTGAAAAGCGAATGTCTCCAAGTTGCACAAGGCGGGCGCGTAATTGGGCAACCCTAGGGCCTTCGTCACTCATGGTGAGTGGCACGCCTGCCTCCACGCGAATATCACCTTCTTTCTGTGCAAGCTCTTGGTAGTAAACTAACCAGCGTTGCAGTACTTGGTATTCAGGCTGGCGGGGAGCGAGCATGGGTAGGTAGTTCACCATGTCACTTGGATTGTCCAAGAATAGGAGGTTCTTCCAGTCTTTATTGGGAGCATCCAATTGCCAGTTAGGGTCGATCAGCTGTGGCTCGTAACGACCGTTAGACAAATCATGAGCGAAGCTGGACATGGCGACCGTTGCGATGACATCTAATTCGGCTAACTGTTGCGCAGAGGGGGTTGGTAGGTCTAAGTATTCTTTAATGGTGTCAATGTGGTAATGAACGGCATTAAGACCATGGCTTTGGGCTGTTTCTAGGGTGTCTACTAGTTTGTAAATAGACATGTCTAGGCTTGTGCCTTTGATCCAAATAGGTTCGAAATCTCGAAAATCGTAGGCTTCTAGTACGCTGCGGTTAGGTAATGCTTGCCCAGCAATGGGGGTAAAGGCTTCAAGCATAAGTGAGACTTGCTGACGGACGCTGCTCTCAATCTGTGATTCAGAGGGAGGCGTCATAACAAATGAAGGGGCTTCGCCGCCTGATCTGGAGCCGCTCGAAGAACAGCCTGCAAGTACGGCGCTCATTAAAATGGCGGCGCCAAGTTCCTTAGCTCTTATAGTCATCAAAGCTCCTTAGAAAGCATTGGGGTCGTGGTGTCTTCCATGTCACTAATAATCATTAGTGCTTGTTCTCTATTTTCGCCACAAACATAAGCTTCTGCAGCGAATTTCGCACAGACTTCTGGGCGTTCTGGTTGTCCAAAAATCTTGCAGCGATACTCGTCATCCAGTTGAATGCAAGGGGTGCCTGCAGGTTTGCCATGGGGCATACCTGGAATAGGACTTGTGATAGAGGGTGCGATGCAGCAAGCGCCGCATTGAGGTCTACAGTTCATGGCTCACTATTACAAATTGACACGCTTCTGTTACACACATATTAGCGAGCAAATATACAATATTTGCTAGGCTTAATTCAGAATCGTCATTAGAGACTTCAGAATGTATAACATATTAGTAGTTGAGGATAGCGGAGTCGTTAGAAAAGTTCTCGGCAAGCTACTAGGCGGGATGCCTGATTTTAAGTATGTCATGTGCTGTGACTACGCAGAAGCCAAGGCGCATCTTGAAACAGACGAGCAGTTTTTTGCAGCGATCGTTGATTTAAATTTACCTGATGCTCCCTCAGGTGAAGCTGTTGAGCTGACTTTGCAGCATAAGGTGCCGACGGTTGTCTTGACGGGGAATTTTGATGAATCCTTACGGACTAATTTGTTGGATAAGGGTGTCATCGACTACATCACGAAAGACTCTAGGTTGGCATACAATCAAGTGGTTAATTTGTTAGACCGCTTACGCAAAAACCTTGCGATTAAGGTGTTGGTGGTTGAAGACAGTGTGACCAGCTCAGCGTATATCTGCTCATTGCTTCGCAAGCTTCAGTTTCAAGTTTTAACGGCTGTTGATGGGGTTGAGGCGATTGAAGTGATGGAGGCTGAATCCGACATTAAGCTAATGATAGCTGATCACAAGATGCCTCGTATGGACGGCTGTGAACTGGTTAAGAATCTTCGCTTGGATCGCCGGTTTCAAGAAACGGTTTTAATTGGATTGTCTTCAAGTGGCGACGGTATACTCTCTGCCAAATTCATTAAAAGCGGGGCAAACGATTTTCTTAAGAAGCCCTTTTATCATGAAGAATTTATTTGCCGTATTTTCCAAAATCTGGAATCTCAAGAGATGTTGGAGCAGATTCGTCAAGCTGCCAATATGGATGCATTAACTAATATCTATAACCGACGTTATTTGTTCGATCGTGGTGAAGAGATGTTTTTTGAATCTCAGGAAACGACCGTGGCTATGATGGACATTGATAATTTCAAAAATGTAAACGATACCCTCGGTCATAAGGCGGGCGATCAGTTATTGCAGCAATTTGCTTCCATTTTAACCAAGCATTTTGGTAATGATTTAGTGGGGCGTTACGGTGGTGAAGAGTTTGCGATCATTTCTAACCGAGACCAAACGACTTTTTGTGTGGACATGGCGCGCTTTATGACTGAAGTGCGAAACCGAGTGTTCACAGAGTTTGATCTGAATGTTACTTGTAGTGTGGGGGTCTGCACAACGCATAAACCCAGTCTCAGCGAGATGTTGGATACGGCTGACAGTCACCTATACCGAGCCAAGCATTCTGGCAAAGATTGCATAGAACTTTGCGCATAAAAAAACCGAGCTCATGGCTCGGTTTTTTGTCACTGATACAGTGGTCTGCAACTAGCCTTTTAATAGCTTGTTAAGGATTGGCGTTACCATGCCTGGGTTCGCTTTACCTTGGGAAGCTTTCATCACTTGTCCCATAAAGAAACCAATCATTTTCTTTTGTTTGTCTTCATCGGAAGCTCGGAACTGTTCTACTTGGGCTGGGTTGGCATCCAACACCCCTTGGATCATGCTTTCGATGGCGCCTGTGTCGGTTACTTGCTTAAGACCTTTCGCCTCGATGATGTCATCCGCGGAGCCTTCGCCTTCCCACATGGACTGGAGAACACTCTTGGCTGTTTTACCGTTGATTGTGTTGTCTTCAATACGGACCAAAAGGCCGCCGAGATGTTCTGCAGAGACAGGAGACTCGGTGATTTCTTTGCCTTCTGTGTTCAGGTACTTACTCAGTTCACCCATTACCCAGTTTGCTGCCAGTTTAGGGTTGCCTGCTACTTTGGCCACTTCTTCAAAATAATCTGCCATGGCGCGAGTGGCTGAAAGTACACCAGCGTCGTATTCGCTTAGCTTGTATTCAGACATAAAGCGTTCGGCTTTTTGAGTAGGCAGCTCAGGCAGGTTGGCTGCGATCTCGTCTACGTAGGCTTGTGTTAACTCGATTGGTAGTAAGTCAGGACAAGGGAAGTAGCGGTAGTCGTTGGCGTCTTCTTTTGAACGCATGCTGCGGGTTTCGTCTTTATCTGGATCATACAGGCGCGTTTCCTGGGTGATCTTGCCGCCATCTTCTAGGATGTCTGCTTGACGCTCAATCTCAGTGTAAATGGCGCGTTCAATAAAGCGGAAAGAGTTTACGTTCTTGATTTCTGTACGTGTGCCAAAGGCTTCTTGACCTTTAGGGCGCAAGGAGATGTTGATGTCACAACGCATAGAGCCTTCTGCCATGTTGCCATCACAGATGCCTAGGTAAGTCACGATTGAGTGAATCATTTTGACATAGGCAACAGCTTCTTTGGCTGAGCGCATGTCTGGCTCAGAGACAATCTCAAGCAAAGGTGTGCTGGAGCGGTTTAGGTCGATGCCTGTCATGCCTTGGAAATCTTCATGGAGAGATTTACCAGCATCTTCTTCAAGGTGGGCACGGGTAATACCAACCTGTTTCACTGTGCCATCATCCAGAGTAATGTCTAGGTGGCCTTTGCCCACAATAGGGTGGTCCATCTGGCTGGTTTGGTAGCCTTTTGGTAGGTCGGGGTAAAAGTAGTTTTTGCGTGCAAACACAGAGGTCATGCCGATCTCTGCATTCACAGCTTGGCCAAACATAACCGCCATGCGAAGGGCTTCTTTGTTAAAAACAGGCAAAGCCCCTGGCATGCCTAAATCCACAAGGGTGGTGTTGGTGTTTGGTTCTGCACCAAAGCTAGTGGCAGCGCCAGAGAAAAGCTTTGATTGTGTGGACAGCTGGGCGTGGATTTCTAACCCGATTACAACTTCCCAATTCATGATTATGCTCCTTCTACCAAGCTAGGTGTTTTAGTGTGCCAATCGGTTGCTTGTTGGAACTTGTGCGCAACATTAAGCAGCTTGGCTTCAGCGAAGTAGTTGCCCATGATTTGTAGGCCTACTGGCATGCCATCTGCAAATCCTGCAGGAATTGACATGGCTGGGATGCCAGCAAGGTTGACTGAAAGCGTGTAAATGTCTTCTAGGTACATGGCGATTGGGTCATCTGTTTTAGCGCCAATGCCGAAGGCAGTGGTTGGTGCAACAGGGCCCATGATCACGTCGACTTCTTCGAAGGCTTTAACGAAGTCTTCTTTAATAAGGCGACGGATTCGCTGTGCTTTTAAGTAGTAGGCGTCATAGTAGCCCTCAGATAGGGCGTATGTGCCAACCATGATACGTTTTTGAACTTCTTTGCCAAAACCTTCGCCACGGGAACGTTTGTACATGTCCATCAAGTCTTTTGGCTCTTCACAGCGGTAGCCGTAGCGAACGCCATCAAAGCGAGACAGGTTGGAGGAGGCTTCAGACGGAGCAATCACGTAATAAGACGGAATGCTTAGGTTTAAGTTAGGTAAAGAAATTTCTTTTACTTGAGCGCCGAGCTTTTCAAACTCTTTGACGGCGTCTTGAATGGCTGTGGCAACGTCATTGTTGAGGCCGTCACCAAAGTATTCTTTCGGCAAGCCGATCGTAAGGCCCGCTAGTGGCGCATCTAGGTTTGCAGTGTAGTCTTCAGTCGCGACTTCGGAACATGTGGAGTCGTTGGCATCAAATCCAGCAATGGATTGTAGAATGTGCGCGCAATCCTTAGCGGAACGTGCCATTGGACCGGCTTGGTCAAGACTGGACGCGTAGGCAATCATGCCAAAGCGGGACACTCGACCATAAGTAGGTTTAAGTCCTGAAATACCACAAAATGAAGCGGGTTGACGGATTGATCCACCCGTATCTGTGCCTGTTGCTGCCACGGCTAAGCCTGCGGCCACCGCTGCAGCGGAACCACCAGATGAACCGCCTGGTACCTTGTCTAGATTCCAAGGGTTTTTAACCGCACCAAAATGGCTGTTTTCGTTGGAAGAACCCATGGCGAATTCATCCATGTTGGTTTTGCCTAGAGTAACTGCTCCTGACGCTAACATGCGAGCCGTAACAGTGGACTCATAAGGAGGCACAAAGTTGTACAGCATTTTAGAGGCGCATGTGGTTAGAATGCCATCGGTACAAAATAGGTCTTTGTGTGCGATGGGAATGCCAGCAAGAGCACTTGTGGAGCCTGCGGCTATGAGTTTGTCAGCGGCTTCTGCTTGAGCTAATGCCACTTCTTCCGTCACTGTGATGTAACTGTTAAGTTGGCCATCTAGCTGTTTAATTCTAGCTAGGTAGTCTTGTGTTAATTCGACACTCGAGATGTCTTTATCTCGTAGTTTTTTAGCAAGGGATGCAATGCTTTGATCAATCATGTGGTGCGCTCTTAATCGATAACTTTAGGAACCAAGAATAGGCCGGCTTCGGTTTGCGGTGCGTTGGCTAAAAAGGCGTCACGACGGTTTTCTTCTGTTACTTGGTCGTCACGTAAGCGCTGCTTGGCTTCCAATGGATGAGATAGGGGCTCGACACCAGATGTATCGACGGTTTGCATTTGCTCAACTAGGTCAAGGATGCTGGTCAATGAATGTTGGTATTGCTCGGCATCGTTGTCATCCAACGACAAACGAGCAAGATGAGCTATTTTTTGCACGTCTTGCTTATCTAGAGACATGAATCACCTAATTTTGTCGGTTTTCGAAAAATGGATTCATTGTATCGCTATTGTGTTAGGGGAGAAAGGTTACGGCAGAAAAATATGGCTTTTAAAAGAGGTGCTCGAAAAACCACCAATAAACAACGATGTAAGAGTAAAGAAATCGAACATTTATGCGCTTTCGCCTTGCTCTTAGGGGTGCCGATTGTTACATTTTCTGACTATTCGTAATGGATCTTTTCAGGGTGTAGAAATTCATGTTTAAAAAAATTCGGGGAATGTTCTCCAGTGACCTATCCATCGACTTAGGGACAGCCAATACCCTTATTTATGTACGCGACCGTGGGATTGTTTTGGATGAGCCCTCAGTTGTGGCGATTCGCCACAATGGCAACCAAAAAACTGTGGCGTCTGTCGGGGTCGATGCAAAACGTATGTTGGGTCGTACTCCCGGTAACATCACTGCTATCCGCCCAATGAAAGATGGCGTCATCGCAGACTTTCATGTCACTGAAAAGATGCTTCAATACTTTATTTCTAAAGTCCACGAAAACAGTATTTTAAAACCGAGTCCTCGTGTGCTGGTTTGTGTGCCATGTAAATCCACTCAGGTTGAGCGTCGTGCGATAAAAGAATCAGCGTTGGGCGCTGGTGCCCGTGAGGTATATATTATTGAAGAGCCTATGGCAGCAGCGATCGGTGCTGGTTTGCCGGTGGCGGAAGCCTCAGGTTCTATGGTGATTGATATCGGTGGTGGTACCACAGAGATTGCGATCATTTCTCTTAACGGTATCGTGACTTCTGAGTCTATCCGTGTGGGTGGTGATCGTTTTGATGAGGCTATTACTACTTATGTTCGCCGTCAATACGGTAGCTTGATTGGTGACGCCACAGCTGAGCGCATTAAGACTGAAATTGGTATGGCTTATCATACTGGTGAAGATTTACAGATCGACGTTCGTGGTCGTAACTTAGCAGAAGGTGTGCCTCGTGCGTTTACTCTAACGAGCCGAGAGATTCTAGATGCATTGCAAGAGCCTTTAGCTCAAATCGTTCAAGCGGTAAAAGGTGTACTTGAGCAGTCTCCACCAGAGCTTGCAGCGGACATTGCTGAGTCTGGTCTAGTGTTAACAGGTGGCGGCGCATTGCTACGTGAGATCGATCAATTGATCAGTGAAGAGACAGGTCTGCCTGTTATTGTTGCTGATGATCCGCTGACCTGTGTTGCCCGTGGTGGCGGTATGGCTCTTGAAATGATGGATAAGCATGCTTCTGAGCTGTTCTCTGTAGACAGCGAGTAATGTAGGAGCTCGTCCCATTAGCAATTCCGTGTCCTTCTCTAATAAAGTCACCAGCACACGCTTTGTTGTGCTGGTGCTTATTTCTATTGCCATGATTGTGGCAGATCTACAATTCCGCGCCTTTAATCCTATCCGACCTTATCTCACTTGGTTGGTCACTCCCATTCAAGTCGTAGTCAGTATGCCGCAAAAAGTACTGAGCTGGGCGGACATGCGTCTCGAGAGCCGCGAGGGGTTGGTGGTCAAAAATGAAGAGCTTAATCAAGAGTTATTGATGCTGCGTGGGCAACTTCAGCGTTTAAACTCTCTAAAAGCTGAAAACGTCCGACTTCGGGAGCTGTTGGATGCCTCCCAGCGTGTTGATGAAAAGATAGTCATGAGTGAAGTGATTGGCTTTGACCAAAATGCTTACAGTCATCGTATTTTGATCGACAAAGGTTTTTCCACGGGGGCGTATGTTGGCCAGCCTGTGTTAGATGCCACAGGTGTTTTAGGACAGGTTGTTGAAACTTCTGCCTACACGAGTCGTGTATTGTTGATAGCAGATGCCAGTCATTTTGTGCCAGTACAAATCGCTCGTACAGGTTTTAGAAGTGTATTGCGTGGTACGGGTGATCTTAAAAAGTTGGAGTTAATGAGCGTGCCGCATACTGCGGATATCCAAAAGGGCGACATTTTGACGACCAGTGGTCTGGATGAGCGTTTCCCTGTTGGCTATCCCGTTGGTGTCGTTCGAGGGGTTCAGCACATACCTGGCAAAGCTTATGCGGATGTTGATGTGGTGCCATTGGCGCAATTGGGCAGGAGTCGCCATGTGATGTTGATTGAGCGTTCCGAGAGGGAAGAGCCATGAAGTCTTCTTTTGTCTTTATCCTGACCTTTATTGTGGCTTTGATGCTTGAAGGTCTGACCTTCCCCGCTGAATTTATTTGGTTTCGTCCTGAGTGGGCCTTACTGGTTGTTTTATATTGGGTCATTGCGTTGCCATTGCGAGTTGGGGTCGGGGTTGCTTGGTTTTTAGGCTTGCTTGTTGACCTTTTGCAAGGTGGCGTGATGGGGCAGCATTCTCTAACGTATGTGCTGATTACCTTTATGTGTGTTGTCTTGTATAAGCGCTTACGTATGTATCGTCGTTGGCAGCAAGCACTGTTTGTATTCCTACTGGTAAGCATTAACCAGTTGGTTGGTTTTTGGCTGGATCACTACACAGGTGATGCAGAGCCGACTTTAATGATTTTCATGCCGGCGATTGTAACGGCCTTATTATGGCCTTGGTGTTTTATTATTCTTCGTAGTGTTCGGCGTATTTATTCTATTCGATAAGTGAGTGATACATGATTGTCCTGGCATCAGCGTCTCCTCGTAGGCGAGATCTTTTAAGTCAATTGGTTAAATCCTTTGAGGTGATGCCTGCAGATATCGATGAAACGCCTTTTGAGCTAGAAACCCCTGAAGAATATGTTCTTCGTATGGCACGAGAAAAGGCAGAAGCGACGATTGAAAAGTCGTCGCTCGGTGTTCGTGATCTCATCATTGCTTCTGATACCAGTGTGGTGATTGGTGATACGATATTGGGTAAGCCAACGAGTCTTGATGATGCTAAACGAATGTTGCGTTCCTTGTCTGGGCAGACCCATAGTGTCATGACTTCCTTGTGTGTCTGCAACGGAGGGCTTAACCGCGTTGCGACTCGTAATGTGGTGACAGAGGTAACATTTCGAGAAATTTCTGATTTAGAGATTCAACAATATTGGAATACTGGAGAACCTCAAGATAAAGCGGGTGCCTACGCCATTCAGGGGATAGGCGGGATTTTTGTACAACATATTTCAGGTTCATTTTCCGCTGTGGTTGGCTTACCTTTATTTGAATTATCACAACTATTAAGTGAATTCGGCGTGAGTGCGCTGAAGGAGAATATTCATGAGTGAAGATGTACTGATTAATGTTACGCCCATGGAGATTCGCGTTGCGCTGGTAGAAAACGGCGTTTTGCAAGAAGTATATATTGAGCGTTCCAGCCGTAAAGGTATTGTTGGCAATATTTATCAAGGTCGCGTTGTGCGAGTGTTGCCGGGTATGCAGGCTGCATTTGTAGACATTGGTTTGGAGCGTGCGGCGTTTATCCATGTTTCTGAGGTGGCTGACCGTGATGCGGTAAATGCCAGTGATCAGATTGGTGATTATTTGCGTGAAGGCCAGTCTTTGGTCGTTCAGGTGACCAAAGACCCGATTAGTACAAAGGGTGCTCGTTTAACGACCCATTTATCTATTCCTTCTCGTTATTTGGTTTACATGCCGGATCAGTCCCATGTGGGCGTGAGTCAGCGGATTGAGAATGAAGAAGAGCGTGAACGATTAAAGTCTTTAGTCTCTAGTGCCCTAGAGGATCGCGACGAAACAAGTGGTTATATATTGCGTACCGCTGCGGAGCGCGCGGGCGAAGAAGAAATTTTGTCAGATATTAATTTCTTAACTCGCTTATGGCAGTCCGTTAAAAAACGCATTAGCTCTGCTAAGGCTCCTGCGGTTATTTATGAGGACTTACCACTTCATTTGCGCACTATGCGAGATTTAGTGAGTTTGACCACCGAGAAGATCCGCATCGATTCCAAAGAGAATTATGTGAAGCTGCGTGCCTTCGCAGAGGACTTTATCCCCGAACTCTTGCCACGTATTGAGTACTATCCAGGTGAGCGACCTATTTTCGACTTATACAGTGTTGAAGATGAGATCCAGCGGGCCTTGGATCGTAAGGTGCAATTAAAGTCTGGTGGTTATCTACTGATCGAGCAAACGGAATCTATGACCACCATAGATGTTAATACTGGGGCATTTGTTGGTAGTCGTAACTTAGAAGAAACCATTTACAAAACCAATCTTGAGGCTGCTACAGCGATTGGCCGCCAGTTGAGGCTACGTAATTTGGGTGGGATCATCATCATTGATTTCATCGATATGGAAGACGAAGAGCACAAGCGTCAAGTATTAAGAATGCTTGAGAAGGTGCTGGATTCTGACCATGCGAAAACTAAGATTACAGGTGTGTCTGAATTGGGCTTGGTAGAGATGACCCGTAAGCGCACACGGGAAAGTCTCGGTCAGATTTTGTGTGAGCCTTGCCGATCCTGTCGTGGTAGCGGTTTTGTGAAAACCCCTGAAACTGTGTGTTATGAAGTGTTTCGTGAAATTCTGCGTGCGGACCGTGCCTATGACTCCCAAACCTACACTGTGCTGGCATCAACGTCCGTTGTTGAGCGCTTCTTGGATGAGGAAAGTGCAGCGGTGGCAGAATTAGAGGCCTTTATTGGCAAAACCATCCGCTTCCAAGTGGATCCAGTCTATACGCAAGATCAGTATGACGTGGTGCTGAGATAATCGAGGGTGGTTATGTGGGTTATTAAACGAGCCTTAGGGCTCGCTTATTGGGTGCTTGTGATGGTTGCTGTCTTGTTGGCAACCATAGTGGTTGCGTCCAAATTCCTATTGCCCATGGTCGATAATTACCGCCCTCAGATTGAACGAAATCTGAGTCAGTTATCCGGTATGCCGGTTCATGTTGAAAACATCTCCGCCAAGCTCAATGGTATTAATATCATGCTTGCTGCAGCCAAAATTGACGTAGATACGCCACAGCAAAAGGCTGCATTGTCTGTGGAAGATCTTGAGTTTGAGCTGGATCTTCCAAGAACTCTTCTAACCTTATCTCCTCAGTTTAAGAATTTCGTTGTGTCAGGGGTCGATGTTGCCCTATACGAGGATGGCAACGGCAAGGTTTCTTTAGCTGGATTAGAGGTGTCATCTCAATCGTCCAATAATACGGATGTGGCGGTTTCTCGAGTTTTAAACTACGTCACTGAGCAACAGCAAATATCGGTACATGATGTTCAGTTGAGTCTTGCGAGCTCCCGTTTTGATGCTTTGCGTATTACCTTGCCGGATAGCTATTTGGTGAAGCAGCGCTCCAAAACCCTTCTTAGTTCAGATGTTTATGTCAATGATCAACACGCACCTATAAAAGTTCGGGTGGAAGTGGAGTCGGACATCACCAGCTTCCTAAAGAAATATGCCAATATTTATATTCAGGTGCCTGAGTTGTCTATGCCTACTGAGTGGCTTCAACTGAGCTTCCTGAAGAATACAAATTATTTGGATTTGTCTGGTGAGTTTTGGGCGACTTATCGTCCAGGTTCTGGTTTTGAAGTACAGAGTCAAGGGAGCCAATTTGGGCTCTCCTTTACAGATCAAAGCCGAGTAGATTTGGGGGCGGACTGGCGCCTGAAGACTAACGGTAATACCAGTGCTATCACTGTATCTCGGTTAGAGTGGTTGGATAACAATAAGGCATTTAAGTCTACTCAACTTAAAGGTGAGTGGGACCTTGAGGCAAAACGGGGTTTTGTTGCCTATGACTATTTGGATGCTCAAACAGTCAGTCAGTTGGCGCTCCAGTTTGTTCCTGAGGAATGGTATCTGTCTAGATTGCTTAATGGGCTAAATGCCCAAGGCTCTGCTCAAAACGGAATGGTGAGAGTTTGGAGCGCCAATGAAGCGATGCGTTACCAAGTTGGGACAAATCTTTATGATGCGAAAGTAGAGGGTTATAACGGTATCCCAGCAGTTGATAATGTGTCGGGGGTCTTCTCGTTAACGGATTCTGGTGGCGGTGTTGAGTTCTTGGCTGTTGATTCACAGCTGGCATTTCCGACTCTTTATGATTCGCCTTGGTCTATTGATAAAGCTTCTGGGGAAGTAGCATGGCGCAAGGTGCAAGATACGTTTGTTGTCAGTGGAGAGGGCTTGCAGGTCGATTACAAAGGGGCCGATCTTCGTGGCGAGTTCCGACTGGAGCAGCCCGAAGAAGGTGATGGTTGGCTTGCTTTAGATGTTAATGGTCGTAATTTAGATGTTTCGGATAAATTTACCTTCGTACCTCCAAATGCTTTGTCCGAAAGCTTGGTGGACTGGCTTGATACAAGTTTGAATGGCGGTAAAGCCCATAATGTCGATGTTTTGGTGAGGGCTGGTCTGTCGCCGGGTCAGAAGCCTCTGGTGCGCTTGAATGTTGATGCGCAAGTTGATGAGCTGCAATTCTCTCCTGATTGGCCTGCTGCCAAGAAGGTATCTGCAAATGTTTATTTGGGTCAATCTGAGGTGGATGTTCAGGTTGATAAAGCTTCCTTGGCTGATTTGCCAATTTCTGACCTGTCAATCAATGTGCCGCTCACAAGTAATGGTGCCTCTTGGCTTAATATAGCGGGAAGCCTTCAGAATGAGGCCAATCTTGTGCTTAATTCCCTGTCCCAAACCCCTTTAAAAGAACAGGTTCTGAGTCCTTTTGCTGAATGGGAGTTAGAGGGAGAAGTGGATGGGGCGTTCAGGGTTTATTTACCTTTGAGCGCCGAACTAGGTAATCCTGTCGTAGATTTGTTATTGAATTTTTCTCCGGGAAATCTCTATATCCCTGATATTAATTTGGCGGGCTCCTTGGAGTCTGGATTGCTGCATTTTAATAGTAGAACAGGCTTAAAAGACTCAGAGTTTCGAGTCAACACTTTAGGTGGGAGCAGCGAGATTGTGCTCACTTCTGAGCAGCCTGATGATGGTCGATTTGTAGTTAATGGCCAGGTTAATGGGCAGGTTGCATCTGCCGAATTGGCGGGTTGGCGGTCCCTGCCGGAGCCGATTGCCCGTCGCTTAACTGGCAAAACCGATTACGAAGCTGAGTTTCATATTAACAGATCCCAGTCGGGTCAAGTGGATGTTAAGGTGCTCACGGATCTGAAGGGCGTGTCAGCCGATTTGCCTAAGCCCTTTAGCAAAACGGCGCAGATGGCCTTGCCGTTTGAGTTAGATCTGAAAATCTATAAAGGAGAAATTCTTTTGGATTTCGATGCTGAGCAACTGCTGTATGGAAAGTTGCTGCTCGAATCAGGAGATATCAAAAGTGGTCATTTCTCTCTTTTCAAGCCACTACCAGAAGAGTCCACAATGCAGCCGGGGGTTGCATTTAATGGTCAGGTTGAGCGCTTTGAGTGGCAGGAATGGACGCCTTTGATTGAGGAGATCGTTCAAGGGAAAACTCAAGTATCTGCTCAAGAACAGAGCCAAAATACGCCTATTAGCTTAGAGGTGCCGGAGTGGATCCGAAGCCTTGATTTACTCATGGATGAGGTGCCGATCAATGAAGCTAACCAGCTGAATAATGTCAAACTTGTCTACTCAAGATATCAAGAAGGTTCTCCCCTGACGCTCACATCAGATGAGTTAAATTTGGTTTTGCGTGACGCAGCAACCACGCCATCCCTGCATATTGCCTACGCGAATTGGCGCACTGGGGAGAAGAAGGATCAACCCGAAGAAACGGAAGCCTCATTCTTAACGCCGTCAATGATTCCTACCATTAATCTGCGTCTAGATCAGCTGGTGATTGATAATCGGCCCTATGGTGACTGGCGAGCCAATGTGGTGAATCTTGGTGAGAATGTTCGCATAGATAATATCTCAACTGGCCTAAATGACGGTGAGTTTAAAGGCAATGTGTTTTGGCAGGGGGGTGAGAAGCCTAACGTGGAGATGGTGATCGATGCTTCGGGGTCTGATACTCGAGAGCTGACACGTAAATTTTCTCCAACGCCCTTTATTCAATCCAATTCCTATGACTTAGATGTGGTCTTGAGTTGGTCTGGTAGCATACTGGAGTTTGACCGTGAGAGTTTGAATGGTCGCATCAAGTTTCTTGTAGAGGACGGTACCTTCAATCAAGTGGATCAGTTACCTGCTTTTGTTCGGGTATTAGGTATTTTCAATGTGGATTCTTTATTGAAACGCCTAACATTTGATTTTTCAGACCTTTATGAAGAGGGGATGCCATTCGATGACTTCTCCAGTAGTTTGGTGATTCAAGACGGCATGTTGAACACCGATGAGCCTGTAAGGGTGATTTCGCCGACGGCTGAGGTGAGGCTGACTGGCAGTGCTAACTTGGTTGATGAGACTTTAGACGAGCGTTTAACGGCAACAATTCCAATCAGCAGTACTTTGCCTGTGGCGGGGTTGCTGCTGGCCACACCGCAAATTGCAGGGTTGCTATATATTACCGATAAGTTGATCGGCGATAAGATATCTCAAGTGACCAGTATTCAGTATGAAATTAAGGGGCCGTTTGCAAACCCTGAAGTCATCCCTGTGAAGTACAATCCACGAAGATAAGGGTTAGGTTTAAATTAAGAGAGTGAGGCGTTACATGGGAAACTGGACTCATAAGTAACGCCATTAAATTAGGGGCTAGGCTAGGCCTAGTTGAATGTCTTGTTGTTCCCGCAAGTATTTAAACAGCTTCTTTCGGTTGGTCGTGCCTTTATCTTGGCTGACTTCCTTTTGCGCCATGCGAACAAGGGATCGTAGGTGTTGGATATCAACCGATGGGTTCTGTTCGATATATTGATCCAGGGCAGATTTGCTGTTCTCACCGATCAGCATATCTCGTGTTGCTTCCAGTTGGTGAAAACGTTTGTTGCTGGCGGCCGAAGCGCTGTCAAACAGTTGTACGCGGTGTTCAATGGCTTCTGCATCTTCAGTCCGCATCACTTTTCCGATGTATTGAAGGTGGCGACGCTGAGCGCCCCATTGTTTGATGCGATCCGCTTCTGCTAAAGCATCTCTTAATGTATCAGACATGGGAACTTTCTTACGCTGTGCTGGGGTAAGTTTTACCAGCTTTGCGCCCAAATCCTGTAACGCTTCCATTTCCCGCTTAACTTGGGTTTTGCTTTTTATTTCTTCTTCGTTTTCGTCGTAGTGTTCAAAATCAGTCATTATGTATTCATCTAAATTAAATATAGAGTGGCTAGGCCAAGGAATGCTAAAAAGCCAACCACATCCGTAACGGTTGTGAGTATGACGCTCCCTGCCAACGCAGGGTCGATGCCAAGTTTTTTGAGGGCAATGGGGAGCAGGGTACCAGTTAAGGCTGCGAATAATAAGTTAATTATTATAGCGCCTGCAATGACATAAGCAATTTGCCAGTCACCAAACCAGACGACAGTGAGTGCAGCAATCACTGCAGCCCACAGCAAGCCATTGATCAAGCCAACAATAATCTCTCGGTTTAAAAGCCATCTAGCATTGCTGCCACCAATTTGGTTTAGGGCAATACCTCGAATTACTAGGGTGAGTACCTGGGAGCCAGCAATGCCTCCCATGCTGGCTACGATTGGCATTAATATGGCCAGGGCGACGACCTTGTCTAGGGTGTCTTGAAATAAGCCGATCACATAAGATGCGGTGAAGGCCGTTACTAGGTTAATCCCAAGCCATACCGCGCGACGTTTTGTGGTCTGCATGATGGGGGCAAAGGTATCCTCGTCATCATCAAGACCTGCCATAGAAAGCATAGAGTGCTCTGCTTCATCACGAATGACATCTACCACGTCATCGATGGTGATACGGCCAAGTAGTTTCTTGGAATCCGGGTCAAGGACGGGGGCCGACACTAGGTCCATTTTTTCAAACAGTTGAGCGACTTCGGCAGCGGATTGGTCGGCATAGATAACGTCACAATCTGTTTCCATGATGTCACGGACCTTGGCTTCAGGATCAGCAACCAGTAGTTTCGTTAGGGGTAAAATGCCTAAAAAGCGATCAGAACGACTGACCACCAAGAGGCTGTCGGTCATTTCTGGTAACTCGTTATGACGGCGTAAAAATCGAAATGCTATGTCGACGGTGATGTTCGGACGTATGGTGATGGTGTCCGTGTTCATCAGGCCGCCGGCTGAGTCCTCTGAATAGCTGAGGAGTGCTTCCATGCGTGCACGATTTTGTGCCGTCATGGAAGCCAGTACTTCTTTTACCAATGTTTCTGGTAGTTGTTGAAGTATGTCGGCTAAATCGTCGTTATCAAAGTGTTCAGAAACCGCTAGAAGTCGTTCTGTATCCATGGATTTCATAAACTGGATACTGATTTCTTCGGTTACATACTGGAGGACTTCACCTTGGTTTTTGTGGTCAATAAGCTCCCAAAGAAGTTTACGTTCTTTGGGGGGGCTGGATTCTAATAAGCGAGCAACATCCTGAGCGGGTAATGCGCCATTCAGAAGGTAGCGTATTTGCATGGTGGCGCCTGTCTCTAAAGAGTCAGATACGGCCTGCAAATGTTCAAGGGTGGTTTGCTCACTGCTCATAGTTGCTGTTATTCGCCTTCATCAAAGCGGTTATTAATAAGCTCTATGATGGCTGCCATGGCAGCTTCTTCGTCTGAACCATTAACTTTTACCTTGATGGTGGTGCCTTTTGCTGCAGCTAGCATCATCATTGCCATAATGCTTTTGCCATCCACGTTTCGGCCTTCTTTCTCAATGGTTACGTCAGACGAAAATTGCGAAGTGGTCTCAACTAGTTTGCCTGCTGCTCGAGCATGCAGACCAAGCTTATTAATTATCTCTATAGATTGCTCTAGCATGCTGTGTCCTTACGTTAATGGTTCGAATGCGTTCTGCAGGTCACCATTATTAGTTTGAGCGCGGAGAGTGTCCAGTTTCTCGCTTGATTGAGCCAACTCAGCAATCTGTGCCAAGGTCGCTAGATGGTCATCACATTGGTGTGGCGGCACAATTAAAGCAAAGATTAAGTCAACGGGCTTGCGATCAATGGAATCAAAGTCAATGGGGGTATCCAAAGACATTAATACTATGGTGGCATGGCTGGCTTGTTCTAGGCGGCAATGGGGGATGGCGATGCCATTTCCGATGCCTGTGCTTCCAAGTTTCTCTCGGCCGAGTAATGCATCGTACACTTCTTCAGCATTACAGTGTAAGCGTGAGCTGATGGCTTCTGATATTTGCTCAAGAAGGCGCTTTTTGCTTGTGGTGCTTTCTTTCGCAAAGACTAATTCTGGCTTCACTAAGTTTTTGACGGACATGTTAAAAACCTTTAAATGAGACGTTTACGTTCGTTAGATGGTGGAATATTCATCGCTTCGCGGTATTTCGCAACAGTTCTTCGGGCAACTTGGATACCTTGGTCAGCTAAAATAGTTGCGAGTTTGTTGTCGCTAAGCGGTTTTTTGGCTGGTTCATCTGCAACCAGCTTCTTAATCATGGCCCGTATGGCTGTTGACGAGCACTCGCCACCGGATGCTGTGTTCACATGGCTTGAGAAAAAGTATTTCAGCTCAAATATGCCTCGGGGTGTATGCATGTACTTTTGTGTCGTCACTCGAGATATGGTTGACTCGTGCATTCCTACTTCTTCTGCGACATCATGCAACACCATAGGTTTCATGGCTTCCTCACCAATTTCGAAGAATTCCACTTGGCGAGAGACGATGCAGCTGGCAACTTTCAGTAAGGTCTCGTTACGGCTTTGCAGGCTTTTTAAAAACCACTTGGCTTCTTGTAAAGAGTTACGGATATAAGACACATCATCATTGGACTTCGATGTGGCTAGCATTGCAGAGTAAGTTTCATTAATTTTTACGGGCGGTAGGGCATCATTGTTAAGTTCAACCTGCCATACACCCTTATGCTTTTTAACACTTACGTCCGGGATTACGTAGTCAGTATCACTGGTATCAACGAGGGATCCAGGGCGTGGGTTAAGCTGTTGGATTAAACCGATGACTTCTTTTAAGGCGTCTTCTTTGAGCTTGGTTTTGCGTGTTAGTTGAGTGTAGTCTCTGTTGCCTAACAGTCCAAGGTGTTGATCCACAACTAGATGGGTGCTGCGATAGAGAGGATGATCTTTGTAAGCTTCCAATTGTACTAATAGACATTCCCGTAAATCTTGAGAACACACGCCCACGGGGTCAAAGCGTTGCAACCGGTGTTGAACGGCTTCTACTTCATCGAATTCTAAATCTTCCAGTTCCTTTGTTAGTCCTGTGAAAATTTCTTCAAGGGTCGCTGAAAGGTAGCCGTCTGGCTGTACGCTGTCTATGATGGCGTAAGCGATCTCAATATCCTTATCGGACATGTGAGTCAGATTGAGTTGCCAGATTAGGTGGTCTTGAATGTCTTCTGATAGTGCATTTCGACTGTCTAGATCTTGTTCGCCCTCGAAGGCTGGGCTGTCAGACGCCGCTGCTGAGTTCTGGTAGGTGTCATCCCAGTTACTATCAATGGAAAGTTCATTTGGGATGCTTTCCGTCCATTCTGACTCGACACGGGAGTCCTCTGAAGACTCTTGGTTGGAGTCAATGTTCTCTACTGTCGAAGCCGCTTCGGCAACTTTTGCCTCAGCGTCATGGTTGAAGTTTTCTTCCTCGTCTAACTCTAGTAAAGGATTGGACTCCAAGAAGTCATGTATTTCTTGTTGTAGGTCGAGCGTTGACAGCTGCAGCAATTTGATTGCTTGCTGTAGCTGAGGTGTCATTGTTAACTGCTGACCGATTTTAAGTTGCAAAGACTGCTTCATAGCGCAACTCTTTTAAAATTAGAATTTTGGAATGAGTTATGCATACTACTCCCTTTTGATGGGAAAAATAAGGGGCTTACAGGCGGAAGTCGTCGCCCAGATAAATTTTCTTGACTTGCTCATTGTTTATTATGGTCTCAGCGGAGCCAGAGGCAATAATATGCCCATTGCCTACAATGTATGCTTTGTCACAGATATCTAGGGTCTCTCGCACATTGTGGTCTGTAATAAGTACGCCGATACCGCTATTTTGCAAGTGGCGGATGATTTGCTTGATGTCACCTACTGAAATAGGGTCGACGCCAGCAAAGGGTTCGTCAAGCAGGATAAACTTAGGGTTCATGGCCAATGCTCGAGCGATCTCAACTCGGCGTCGTTCGCCACCTGATAACGCCATACCTAAATTTTTACGGATGTGCGTGACATGAAACTCTTCTAGTAAGCTTTCTAGCTTTTCTTTACGCTCAGCTTTCGATAGCTCCTTGCGCGTCTCTAAGATAGCAGAGATATTATCTTCTACGCTCATCTTTCGAAATATTGAAGCCTCTTGAGGCAAATAGCCGACCCCTTTTTGAGCGCGAGTATGCATGGCATCTTGGGTGATGTCTTCCCCATCAATATATATGCCCCCTTGGTCGTTGGTGACCATGCCGACAATCATGTAAAAACAAGTGGTCTTTCCTGCACCATTTGGCCCCAGTAGGCCCACGGCTTGCCCCGTGCTCACGTCAAGAGAAACGTCTTTTACTACTTGTCTTTTCTTGTAGCTTTTTGCGAGGTGCTTCGCTTCTAAAATAGCCATGCTGTTTATCCTTGATGCTACTGCTCGGTGGCTGGCTGTAGGGTCATGTTTACGCGGCCTGAACCACGATTCTCGGCGTTAAAAACATCGGTCTCCATGTAGTAATGTATGTAATCCGCCGCGATTTCGTTGTCACCACGTTTTAGGAAGCCGTTTTTATGAATTTCTAGCTCACCCGCTGAGGTGTCGTAATCAAGAGTGTTTCCTGTTGCTTTAAGCAGTGTGCCAGCTTCATCAAGTACTTGTGAGAATTCCGATGGAGTTCCTGTTGCATGGAGAGACTGAAAAGCACTCGTGGCAGTGTTGGTATTTATGATTAAGCTTTCAGCCACGATCCGAATGCTGCCTTGGGTTGCGATAACATTACCCTTATAGGTTGCAACGCCACTTTTTTGATCAAAGGTGGCCTTGTCTGCCTCTACGCTGATCGGTTGAGATTGATCATCAGGTAGTGCATAGGCAGGCACTGAAAGTATTATGGCAAGGGTTGAAATTAGCTTAATTTTTTTCTGGTTCATAAGTACCTACTACACCGCCATCGAGGGACGTTGTTTCTTCTTTTAGGTTGTGAATGATGATGTCAGAAGATGTATTTATCTGAGCGCTACTGAGTTTTGCTTGTGCTTTACCTGTGATCAGCTGGCTTGAATCATCATAAGTAATCGTTTGTGCTTCAATTTTAACATTTTTATTGTCAGAACTGGTACGAACAACAGAAGCATCTCCATTGAGCGTGAAATTTTTCGAAGAGTCATTAATGGCACCATTCTCAGCTTGTGCAATAGTGGTTGCCCCTGGCTCGGTGCGTGTGATCACTGGTCGAATCAGCAAGGTTTCTTTAGAAGCGTTGTAGTGATTAGCTGTATTCGCTGCAACTTCTTCAACTAGGTTGCCATTTACGGCATACGTTTTGGTGGTCACGTTTTCTAAAAAGTAATCGGGAGAGCTGACTAGCTTTTGCTCCTCAATTAGATATAAAGAAGGTTTATTGCCGAGTATGAAAATCAAAACGAATACAATGAGTATGCAGGCAACACCTATTAAGCGTTTGCGTTCTAGTATGTATTTGATGGCCACATTTACTTCCAGATTAAACTAATGAATACATGTAGGTGCCGTATGCGCCCAGTAAAGGGAATGCCATCCACTTGGGGATACTGCGGCCGTGATGTTTGTTAAACACGAACACCGATAATGCAAAAATGACAGACAGTCCGAACATCCACCAATAATCCCGACTCATGATGCTGTTTTCAAGTGCTCCAGGCGCTAATAAGGCAGGTAATGGTAAAACGGTAGCTAGGTTAAAAATATTGGAGCCTAATATGTTGCCGATGGCGATATCGTGATGGCCTTTTTTTACGCTGGTTATTGATGCAGCGAGTTCAGGCAGGCTAGTACCAATCGCTACAATGGTTAAGCCAATGATTAAATCTGATACTCCAAGAGATGTCGCAATCCCAATTGCTCCCCATACCAGAAGTTTTGAGCTGGCGATCAGTACGATTAAGCCAACTAGGGCGATAGCAAGGGATTTGATGACAGGACTGCCGTCGTCTTCCGGTAGATCGCCAGTCAACTCATCTTCTATGTCTTTAGAGCCTTTCAACAAGAAAAATAAGGTGATAGCAAAACCAGCGACAAGCAAGGTTCCGTCCAAAATGTCTAGTGCGCCATCATACATCAATACCCCAGCAAGAACTGTAATTCCTAAAAACAGCGGAATTTCCTTTTTTGTCAGGCTGCTATTAATAGGTATTGCTGCAAGTAATAAAGTTGCCCCAAAAACTAATCCGATGTTGGCAACGTTAGAGCCGATAACATTACCAATGGCAATGCCTGGTGCATTATCGATAGCCGCTATAGCGGAAACCACCATTTCAGGAGCGGAAGTGCCTAGAGCTACGAGTGTTACGCCAATAATTATGGGGCTTACGTTGAGTTTTTCGGCGACCAGTGCAGCATGCTCAATAAATTTGTCTGAGCTCATGACTAGCAGTACTAAGCCAACAACGAGAGCGATGGAAAACAATAACATGTATAAGGTACTCAAATAGGCAATGAATGTGTTTGATATGTATTAATGCGGACATTTAATGAAGTTTGAAAGAGTATTTCAAGACTTGTATTTCCCGCGCTGAAAGTGTTGGCATTCCTTTTCCGAAGGTCCAATGCTAGTATCCCGAACTATCATAGGGCAGGGAGTACAACGTGGACGCCTACATTAAAATACGAGATTTGACTTTTCATCGTGGGGAAAGGGTCATATATGAAGGGATTTCACTCGATATACCTAGAGGCAAAATTACGGCGGTAATGGGCCCTAGCGGAACAGGTAAAACGACCTTACTGAGATTGATTGGCGGCCAGTTAAAAGCTGATCAAGGTACTATCGAGGTAGATGGTATTGAAGTTGGGAGCGCTGGACGCTCAAAGCTTTTTGAGGTTCGTAAAACAATGGGAATGCTGTTTCAAAGCGGAGCCCTTTTTAGCGATATGACGGTGTTCGAGAATGTGGCTTTACCGCTTCAAGAGCATACGGATTTTGATGAGCAAATGATCCGAGATATTGTGCTGATGAAACTCCATAGCGTGGGCTTAAGAGGTGCTGCGGACATGATGCCTTCAGAGCTTTCCGGAGGCATGGCACGAAGAGCGGCATTGGCCCGAGCTATTGTCTTGGACCCTGCATTGGTTATGTATGATGAGCCATTTGCTGGTCAGGACCCCATTTCAAAAGGGGTTTTAGTCGGTTTGATTAAGCGATTAAACAACGCGGCCAAGATTACCTCTGTGCTTGTTTCTCATGATGTGGAAGAGTCTTTGAGTATCGCAGATCATGTTTGTATTGTTTCCGGTGGAAGGGTGATTATGCAGGGGCCTCCGGATCAAGTTCGTCAGTCTGACAACGATCAGGTAGTGCAATTCCTTCAAGGTTTGGCTGATGGGTCAGTTCCTTTTCATTATCCTGCCAGTGATTATCAATCTGAACTTCTTGCGGAGGTTCAACCATGATTGCCAAAAGCGTTGCCATGAGGATTGTTGCTTTTGTTGAATCCTTTGGCTTGGCGGGGATTTTTCTGGCCCAATCCTTATTTAGATTGCCGGTGCGCTTTGATGAGGCGTGCCGCCTCTATGTTCGACAAGTCTACTCTGTCGGCTTTTTGTCTCTGATTATTATTGTTGTTTCTGGAGCTTTTATTGGGATGGTGCTTGCCCTGCAAGGGTTTAGTATCTTAGCTCGTTATGGCTCAGAGTCAGCAGTGGGTCAACTCTTGGCGCTTACCTTGTTAAGGGAACTGGGGCCTGTGGTGACGGGGTTGCTGTTTGCTGGCCGGGCTGGTTCTGCGCTTACTGCTGAGATTGGTTTAATGAAGGCCACTGAGCAGCTTTCTAGTTATGAGATGATGGGGATAGATCCACTTCGCCGAGTTATTGCGCCGCGATTCTTAGCGGGTATTACCTGTATGCCACTGTTGAGCGTGATTTTCTCGGCAGTGGGTATTTGGAGTGGGATGTTAGTGTCGGTTCATTGGCTGGGTGTGCATGATGGTTCTTTTTGGTCCTTGATGCAGCAGTCCGTGTATTTTGATCGAGATATCTTTAATGGCGTGATTAAGTCATTTGTCTTTGCATTTGCAGTGGTTTGGATTGCTGTTTATCAAGGTTACGTTTGTCACCCTACGTCAGAAGGAATTGGTCAAGCAACCACTCGTACCGTAGTGCTTGGGTCACTTGCTATTTTAGGGTTAGATTTTCTGTTAACTGCAGCCATGTTTGGGGATTTTTAAGATGAAGGATAAGCAGGCAGGAGTGTTAGTCGGCATTTTTATGTTGTTAGGCGTGTCGGCGTTTATTTATTTGGCTATTCAGGTGAGTGGATTGGCCTTTAATGATCGAAGCAATGGTTACACTGTAGTGGCCAGGTTTGATGATGTGGGTGGGCTCACGGAACGCTCTAAGGTTACGATAGCGGGTGTCACTGTCGGAGAAGTGCGCCGTATTGAATACGACAAAGAATACTATATGGGCAAAGTTGTTATGAATATTTACCCAAATGTAGACAATATACCCGTGGATAGCTCCATTGCTATTTTGACCAGTGGTTTAATTGGCGAGAAATATCTGGGTATTTCTATTGGTGCTGAAGATGAGGTGCTAACTGAAGGGGCTGAAATCTATGACACCCAATCTGCCCTTGTGTTAGAAAATCTAATTGGACAATTTCTATTTAACTCAGGAGATAAATAATGCGTAAAATCATTCTGGGGTTTTTGGGAGCGATGCTATTTTCCCTTGGTTCTGCCAATGCTGCGATTAATCCAGAAGGGGCTCGTACGACTGTTTTGGCGGTTGTTGAAGACTTTAAAACTAAGGTAGTTGCCAATAGGGATGAGTTAGAGAGTAATCCACAACAGCTAAATAATGTCATGAAAGACATCTTAGCGCCTGTGGTGGATTTCGATGATTTGGCTAAAAATGTAATGGGCAAATATTACCGTCGTGCTTCGGATGAGCAAATTGCTCGTTTTGCAAAGGTTACTGAGCGTACTTTGCTAAATACTTATAGTGCTGCCGTGATCGACTTCGACCCAAGTAAAATTGATGTGTTGCCGTTGGCTCAGCAAAAGCCAGGTCGAGAAGTGCGTGTGGATGCAGCGTTTACGCTGAACAGTGGCAGTCCTATTAATATTGCATTTTATATGGAGCCTACTGATGAGGCAGGTAGTGGCTGGCTACTAAGTAATGTTGTTATCAATAACATCAACTTTGGTCTCACCTTCCGTAAGCAGTTTGGATTAATGGTTCAGCAAAACGGAAATGATCTAGATAAAGCCATTGTTGCATGGCAAAAGTCTCTGGCATCTGAGGCTGAATGATATGCGTCTTTCATCATCTAAGGAAGGATTCAAGCTAGAAGGGGCTTATTCATTAGACAACTTATTGAAAATAAAGTCTGAGCTTTCTCACTATGGATTCGAAGGAAATGTGCGGGTTGACTTGTCTGAATTGAAATCGATCAACGCTCCCATATTGTCTTTGCTTTTGGAAATGAGGCGCCATACGGACAGTATAGTCTTGTATGGTGGCTCAGAGGATTTTTATGACATGTTGCGGTTGTACGGGCTAGAGGCAATATTTGAGATTGAATAGATTTCGTAAGCAGGAGGAAACTCCTGTTTTTGCGTTTTAAAAGGTGCCAAAACCCCTCCCGTGTGAGGTACAATACTTCTATGAGTCACTAATTTATATTGGGAGTTTTTGTGAACGCCTCCGAAGTTAAAGAGTTATTAGAGTCCAAAATCGAAGGTAGCCAAGTCATCGCTGAGGGCGAAGGCTGTAATTTTAAAATCACCGTTGTTGCTGATGCATTTGAAGGCTTAAACACAGTCAAGCGTCAGCAACTCATTTACTCTCACCTCCAAGATGCCATTTCAACTGGTGCCATCCATGCGGTAACGATGAAGACGTTAACGCCAGCACAGTTCGACAGCTAATAAAATCATAGAGAGAATTTAATGGATAAACTGCTTATTACTGGTGGCACGCCTCTAAATGGCGTTGTACGAGCATCAGGAGCGAAAAACGCAGCATTGCCTATTTTGGCGGCCACCTTGCTGACGAAAGACTTGATTACCATCAAAAATCTACCCCATCTACACGATATAACCACCATGCTTGAGCTATTGGGCTCCATGGGATGTGGCGTCGTAGTG
This sequence comes from Marinomonas vaga, assembly GCF_055388305.1. Lineage (NCBI taxonomy): Bacteria > Pseudomonadati > Pseudomonadota > Gammaproteobacteria > Oceanospirillales > Oceanospirillaceae > Marinomonas > Marinomonas vaga. The sequence continues at coordinate 3,358,096 of NZ_AP043903.1, read as the reverse complement.
GACGAGCGGATGAATGTTGAGTTGGATGTTTCCACTCTTGATAACTGTGAAGCGCCATACGAGCTAGTTAAAACCATGCGTGCTTCCATCCTTGTATTGGGGCCGTTAGTTGCTCATTTTGGTAAGGCGATTGTTTCGTTACCGGGTGGCTGTGCTATCGGTAGTCGTCCAGTGGATTTGCACCTTCGCGGCCTTGAAGCGATGGGGGCCAACATAGAAGTAGAGAATGGCAACATCGTGGCAACCGTGGACGGTCGCTTGAAAGGTGCGCGTATTTTCTTTGATAAGGTAACGGTAACTGGCACGGAAAACTTGCTAATGGCCGCTACTTTAGCGGAAGGTAAAACCATTCTTGAGAATGCTGCCCGTGAGCCGGAAGTGGTCGATCTAGCAGAGTGTCTTAATGCAATGGGCGCTAAGATTACCGGTCATGGTACAGATACCATTACCATTGAAGGGGTGGAAAGGCTGTCTGGAACGACTTACTCCGTAATGCCTGATCGTATCGAGACGGGGACATTCTTAGTGGCGGCTGCGATTACGGGTGGTAAGGTCAAGGTCATCGATACGGATGTTGAGAGCCTCGAAGCCGTATTGGCTAAGTTAGAAGAAGCGGGTGCGACTGTTACCACAGGGGAAGATTGGATTGAGCTTGATATGCAAGGTCGTCGCCCTAAAGCAGTGAATATCTCAACGGCACCATACCCAGCATTCCCTACGGATATGCAGGCACAGTTTGTTGCGCTAAATGCTGTGGCAGATGGCGTAGGCAGTGTTATTGAAAATATTTTTGAAAACCGTTTTATGCACGTAAATGAAATGGTGCGCATGGGGGCTGATATCGAAGTTAGCGGCAACACTGCTATTGTTCGAGGAAAAGACTCTCTAACGGGGGCCCCTGTTATGGCAACCGATTTACGTGCCTCTGCGTCCTTGGTGTTGTCGGCACTGGTGGCAAGCGGTGACACTAAGATTGATCGCATTTACCACATTGACCGTGGCTATGAATGTATTGAAGAAAAATTAGGCGCTTTGGGCGCTAAAATTTCAAGGGTTCTAAATTAACATGAGCGAGACCTTAACCATTGCCTTGTCAAAGGGGCGTATTTTAAAAGAAACACTCCCATTGCTGGAAAAGGCAAATATCTTTCCAGTAGAAGACATTAGTAAAAGCCGTAAGCTAATTTTCGATACCAACCATTCTCATATTAAGTTGGTGATTTTACGTGCAACGGATGTTCCTACTTATGTTGAGCATGGTGTGGCTGATTTTGGTGTGGCAGGTAAAGATGTGTTAATGGAAGCCACCACCAAAAATTTATATGAGTTGCTAGATCTTAAAATCGCCAAGTGTCGCTTAATGACCGCGGGTGTTACCGGAAAAGAACTGCCCCAACGACGCTTGAAGGTGGCTTCTAAGTTTACTAAAACAGCTAAGTCATACTTTGCTGAACAAGGTATTCAGGCAGATGTCATCAAGCTTTATGGTGCGATGGAGCTTGCTCCCATTATGGGCTTAGCAGATTTGATAGTGGATATCGTTGATACTGGTAATACCCTAAAGGCGAATGGCCTAGAGCCTCGAGATCACATTGCTGATATTAGTACACGATTAGTGGTGAATAAAGCGGCTTACAAAACCAAGTACCAGCATATTCAGCCCATTTTAGACATGCTAAGTGGTGCGGTTGAAGCGGGGGAGTAGTCCATGCAATTGAACATAAGACAGTTTTCTTCACAAGACACTGGATTCAAGACGGAGCTGAGTAAGCTTTTGTCATGGGAAAGTGTTTCCGATGCAACAGTACAGGAGCGAGTGGAAAGTATTGTTAATCGTATTCGCACTGAAGGCGATGATGCCTTAGTTGAATTAACCAATACTTTTGATCGTCGTGATGTGACCAATGCTTCGGAATTGGTGATCGAAGCGGATGAGTTGGCCGCTGCCGCTCAGCGTGTCGATAGCGCTATTGTGGATGCCCTAGAAAAAGCAGCTGCTCGCGTTAAGGCGTACCACAAGAAACAAAAACAAACCTCTTGGCAATACCAAGAAGAAGACGGCACCATCCTGGGTCAGCAAATCACTCCGCTCGATAGAGTGGGGGTGTATGTACCGGGCGGTAAAGCAGCTTACCCTTCTTCTGTGTTGATGAATGTTATGCCCGCTAAGGTAGCAGGTGTGGGTGAAATCGTAATGGTAGTGCCGACACCAGATGGTTTTGTGAATGATATTGTGTTGACAGCTGCCCACGTTGCAGGGGTCGATCGTGTGATTACCGTTGGTGGTGCGCAAGCTGTAGCTGCCTTGGCCTATGGTACTGACACAGTGCCTAGGGTCGATAAAATTGTCGGTCCAGGTAATATTTATGTGGCAACAGCCAAGCGTATGGTATTTGGTCAAGTGGGCATTGATATGATTGCTGGGCCATCAGAAATCTTGGTCGTAAGTGATGGCTTGTCTAACCCGGATTGGATCGCGATGGATTTGTTCTCACAAGCAGAACACGATGAAGATGCCCAGTCTATTTTGATCAGTACGGATCTTGAGTTCATCAAAGCGGTGAAAGCGTCTATGGAGCGATTGATCGATGACATGAGCCGTAAAGAGATTATCAAAACCTCTCTTGAGGGACGTGGTGCTTTGATTCATGTGGCTTCCAAAGAAGAAGCCATTGAGGTGGCCAATATCGTTGCGGCTGAGCATTTGGAATTGTCTGTAGAATCTCCAGAAGAGTGGGTAAAAGATATTCGCCATGCGGGTGCGATCTTTATGGGTCGTTATACACCAGAAGCATTGGGTGATTACTGTGCGGGTCCAAACCATGTCTTGCCAACTTCTGGGACAGCACGCTTTTCATCGCCTTTGGGGGTTTATGATTTCCAAAAACGGAGCTCTATCATTCATTGTTCCCATGAAGGTGCCAGCGAGCTAGCTAAAATTGCCTCACCTCTTGCCCGTGGTGAGTCTCTTGAAGCTCACGCATTATCCGCTGAGTTTCGTATTATTGATAAGCAATAACGAGGTAAACAGTGCAGCCTACTAAAGCACTTGTTTCTCTTCGCTATGTAACCCGCATCGCAGCCGTCATCATTTTGGTGATGGTTGCTGTGGGTTTTTTCTTGCCTTCAGATTACCGAATTGAGCGGTCTGTTGTGGTAAGTGAAGGGAACCAAACTGAGCTAAAAAGCAGATTGTTCAATGCTGAACGCTGGTCGGATTGGATGCTGATTCAATCGGGTCGCTTACAGCTAAGCAGTGTTCCTGTGAGTGATTTAGAGGGAGCGAAGTTTCAACTTGTCTACGATGAGGCGGATAAGCAAGGGGAAATTTTGGTTGGTACGGTGACTGATGACAGTGTCGCGTTTTTAGTGACGCCAAGCGCTTCAGTAAAGCCTGTTCCCAATGTCATCTACTTGCGCAATCGTCCCCAAGGGATTGAAGTAAGTTGGGTTATTGAGGGGGTTTTGGACGCTGGTTTTCTAAGCCCATATCTTGCTCTGCTTGCTAATTCTATTGCTGGCTCCAATTTAGAAGCCAGCCTTGCTCGTCTTACAGACTTTTAATCACTAAGGCTATGGGGTGTTTGTTTGCTGAATGGCAGGCAAACGCTCCACTAGTGCTTTGGTGATATAGCTCTGCCGTCCTCTTAGAGCCTTTATAGTTACCCTCTCTCCAGGCGTTAAGTCTGATACAAGTTGTTGTGCGTTATGGGCACTTAAGTTGCTCTGTTTCTCTATCGATATGATGATGTCTCCTGCTTTCATGCCAGCTTTTTCTGCAGGTCCATAAGGGGTGACTGAAGTGACAAGTAACCCTTTGGCAGAGGGAAGGTTTAAAGCCTGAGCGACTTGCTCATTATTTTCTTGTACTTGAACTCCCAAATACCCACGTACCACGCTGCCATGTTTAATGATGGCGTCCATGATTTTAATGGCGTCATTAATAGGAGTGGCAAAGCCAATGCCTTGGGAGCCGCCGGAGCTTGTGTATATAGCAGAACTGATGCCAATTAAATTGCCGGAAAGGTCAATTAAAGCACCGCCAGAGTTGCCTGGGTTGATGGCTGCATCGGTTTGGATGAAATTTTCATAGGGATTGAGACCTATGCTATCTCGACCTTTGGCACTGACAATGCCTGAGGTAACTGTTTGACCAATGCCGAAAGGATTGCCAATGGCGAGAATTTGGTCACCCACTCTTATGGTGCTGCTGTTGCCGATCTTAATCGGTGTTAGCTGATCTAGATCTGTCTTTAGTACGGCTAGATCACTGGCGGGGTCTGTACCGACAAGGGTAGCGCGCGCCTGTCGTCGATCATTTAAAGAAAGAATGATTTCTGAGGCACCCTGGATGACATGGTGGTTTGTCAGTATGTAGCCGTCTTTTGATATAATGACCCCAGATCCAAGGTTGGTAATAGTGTGCTGGTCGCCATTGCGGAATGGAGAAGCTTGGTTCGAAAAGGTATAAATATTTACCACTGAGCTAGAGGTAGATGCTACTGCGTCAGCAAAGGTTTGATTAGATTCTGTTTTATAAAATTGCCAAAAAAGTAGGACTGTTCCTAGCCAAAGCCCGAATAATCCCCAGATTAGACTATTGCGGCCGATAACAAATTTCATTGATAGGGGTGCCCATGAAAAAAAGTGAATTAGAAAGAAAGCTGACTGAGCTTTTTCGTCCAAATATATTTAAAGATTATGCGCCCAATGGCCTTCAAGTGGAAGGCAAACAAGAGATACGTAAGATTGTTACTGGTGTAACGGCGAGTATGGCGTTAATTGATGAGGCTATTGCTAGGCAAGCAGATGCGATTGTTGTTCATCATGGCTATTTCTGGAAAGGAGAAGCGCCTGAGATCGTGGGGATGAAATATCACCGCATCGCAACTCTAATTAAAAATGACGTAAATTTGTTCGGTTACCATCTACCAATGGATGCCCATCTTCAGGTGGGGAACAATGCTAACCTAGCGCGGGCGCTGGGTCTTCATTCGTTGCGGCCATTGGAAGTGGGTAAGCCTCTCGAAGAGTCTATTGGTGTCATCGGTGAGCTTGATGATGAGGTCTCTCCTGAGTTGTTTTCTCAGCGAGTGTCACAGGTGGTGGGGCGTGAGGTGTTGTTTGAAAATATTGGCGACCAAAATATAAGGGAAGTGGCCCTGTGTACCGGCGGCGCCCAAGGCTATATTGGCAAGGCAATCAGTGCTGGCGCTGATGTGTTTATTACGGGTGAGGTTTCAGAACAGACCATTCATATTGCTCGGGAAGAGGGGATCCATTTCTGTGCGGCAGGTCATCATGCAACAGAGTGCTTTGGTCCTCGAGCGTTAGCGGAATACATAAACGCGAATTGGGATGTGGAGTGCGAATTTGTTGATGTGCCGAATCCGGCGTAACAGATAAAAAGATCTTTTGTCGAAAATAAAAAAGGGACCTTTAGTCCCTTTTTTATTTGCTTATAGCACTCAGTTAGATTGTGCGTTTAGGCTCTTCAATGGTCTGGCGATGTAGGCCGTAATTCTCACTTAGCATGCCTTCGTCAGTTTGGCCTTTGGTGGCGTAGTCTCGCGGCGGTGCAGAGAGGCTCTCAGTGGTTGATTCAGGCTCTGCTTCTGGCTTAGTAAATTCCACTGTGCTGAGTGAGCTCGCACCTTCGTTAAGGGTTTTGCGAACGTCCGCTAGCTTCTTCTCTACACCCTGTAAATGATTGTTAAGTTGTAAAAAATGATCGTCTGCTAACACTTGTCTACGTTCAAGCTCATTTTGCAGTGCTTCAATGGTCGCGCCGGTTGACTGATGCTTAGCCATTGCGCCTTTTTTGCCCAGTGCACGAAAGATAAGTGCCGCTGCAAAACCTAAGATGATTCCTGTAACAAAGACGATGATATCGAATACTTCTAGTTCCATGGTTTACTCCCCAAGACATCTGTCCGCATTATAGCGGAAATACCGCAACGGAAATATAGTGAATAGTGAGGTTTCTGTATCATTTTGGTAAGATGTGTTCCTCAACTATGCAATGGTGTATTCGCAGACAATGACCCCTCTATCCCGATATCAAGAAGACCTTAAGCGTTCTGACTTTAATTACGATCCAGCCCAAGAAGAAGCCGTAATGGCGTTGCAGGACTTATTTGATCGTTTGGTTGCACGATCCAATAACCCGCCAAAGGCTGAAAAATCTTTGTTTGGCTTCTTAAAGAAGAAAAAAGCAGAAATAGACGTGGAAACCGGGTTGTACTTCTGGGGAGGTGTTGGTCGCGGCAAAACCTACCTAATGGATACGTTTTTTGAGTGCTTGCCGATGGAGCGTAAGTTACGTTTGCACTTCCACCGGTTTATGCAAATGGTGCATCAGGAGTTACGTCAACTAAAAGACACTAAGAATCCATTGGAGATTGTTGCTAAACAAATTTCTGCTAAGGCGGAAGTGTTGTGCTTCGATGAATTTTTCGTAACGGATATTACGGATGCCATGATTTTGGCCGGTTTGCTTGAGCATTTGTTTATGAATGGTACGGCGTTGGTGGCTACATCTAATATAGAGCCTGATGGTCTGTACAAGAATGGTTTGCAGCGTGCTCGCTTTTTACCTGCGATTGACTTGGTGAATAAGCACACTCATGTGATGAATGTGGATGGCGGGATCGATTACCGTTTACGTACACTTAAGCAAGCGAAGCTGTATCATTTTCCTTTGGGGCCAGAAGCAAATGAGTCATTGGAAGAGCGTTTTAATAGTCTTACGCCAAATAAAAATCTAGTGAAAGAGGGGGGATCAGTTGAGATCGAAGGTCGTAATATCCCGCTTTATAAGAGTTATGAAGATTTGGCCTGGTTTGACATTAAAGCTCTATGTGATGGTCCGCGTAGTCAGGTGGATTATATAGAGATTGCCAAGCTCTACTCCACCATCATCATTTCTGATCTACCTCAATTTGACTCTGCCCGTGATGATATGGCGCGTCGCTTTATCAACCTGATCGACGAGTTTTATGATCGTCATGTAAAAGTAATTATCTCTGCGGATGTCGCTATACCTGATATCTACACAGGGACGCGTTTGGCTTTTGAATATGATCGTACTGTCAGCCGACTGCTTGAAATGCAGTCGGAAGAGTACTTGATGCTTGAACATCGTCCTTAATAAAAGACTTTAGTTTTAGTTAGAACTTGGTTATAATTCGCGCGCTCCAAAAATGGAGTATGTGTACGTTATGGGATTTAAGTCCGCTTAACCCCATAACCAATAATAATAGGTATTGACATGCGCACTGCATGTAAATGGAAAAGGGTTTTTTAATGAAAACTTTTACTGCAAAACCTGCTGAAGTACGCCGCGACTGGTTCGTGGTTGATGCTGAAGGCAAAACTCTTGGTCGTTTGGCTACAGAAATTGCTCGCCGTCTACGTGGCAAGCATAAAGCAGAATACACTCCTCACGTTGACACTGGTGACTACATCGTTGTGATCAATGCTGAGAAAGTTCGTGTCACTGGCAACAAAGCTGCTGACAAGAACTACTACCGTCACACTGGTTACCCAGGTGGCCTACGTTCAATGAGCTTTGAAAAGCTGATTGACCATGCTCCAGAGCGTGTTCTTGAACTAGCTGTTAAAGGTATGTTGCCTAAAGGTCCTCTAGGCCGTGCAATGCACAAGAAAATGAAAGTGTATGCTGGTACTGAGCATCCACATGCCGCACAACAGCCACAAGAACTTAACATCTAATACGGGAAGGTCATTATGTCAGCTACTCAATACTACGGAACAGGTCGTCGTAAATCGTCTACTGCTCGTGTATTCCTAAAAGCGGGTTCTGGTAACCTAGTTGTTAACAACCGTTCTTTAGAGCAATACTTCGGTCGCGAAACTTCTTGCATGGTTGTTCGTCAGCCTCTTGAACTTGTTGAAGCAACTGAAAAATTCGACGTATACGTTACAGTTTCTGGTGGTGGTATCTCTGGTCAAGCAGGTGCCATTCGTCACGGTATTACTCGTGCGCTAATTCAATACGATGAGACTCTACGTCGTACTCTACGTTCTGCTGGTTACGTAACTCGTGACTCTCGTCAGGTTGAGCGTAAAAAAGTTGGTCTACGCAAAGCACGTCGTCGTCCACAATTCTCCAAGCGTTAATTTTTTACTTACGCTTCGAAATTTCAAAACGCCTGCTCAGTCAGGCGTTTTTTTATGCCTGAAATTAACCATTTTAATGATGCGGCTTATATAGGGTTCCTTGAGAATTGAAGCGCTTTTCACTGATGTGACGATTTTTTTTGTCTATATGAGAAGCTAAGTCTTTAAGAGGCTGAATTTTTGGGAATAAAAGTGTTATCATTCGTTGTTCACATAGGTGCGTTAATATGCCTAGCGTGGAAAGAATTCTGGTGTGAGGCTCCTTAACAAGAGCATCAATTCTGCCAAAATGTCCTCGCCTATTGGCAAGGAGCATTTCAAATTAGTTTGTAAAGTTAAATCCCTCTTCGGGGGGTTCGTTGTTTTTAATATAGGGGTTATACATGGGTGTTATTGCCAAGCGCTCTTCCATGACGTTCTTCTCTGATGGAGAAGATCATTACAGCCATCGCGTACGTATTGTACTGGCTGAAAAAGCGGTAACCGTAGACATTATTGATGTTGATCCTTTCAACAAGCCAGAGGAATTGGCGGATATAAACCCTTACAATGAGCTGCCTGCGTTAGTAGATCGCGAGTTAGTTTTGTATGAGCCAAATGTGATGATGGAGTACTTGGATGAGCGTTTTCCTCACCCACCTCTATTGCCTGTGTACCCAGTGGCACGTGCTGACAGCCGTTTGTACATGTACCGTATTCAGCGTGATTGGGCTAAGTTGGTTGACTTAATTTTGTCCAGCAAAGACAAAGAAGCGGTTGAGAATGCCCAGAAAGAGCTTCGTGAAAGCTTAATCAGTGTGTCTCCAATCTTCGAAGAAAAACCATACTTCATGAGTGAAGAGTTCACTATCGTTGATTGCTGTTTAGCTCCTATCTTATGGCGACTACCCGCTTTAGGTGTTGAGATTGAAAAATCTCAAGCAAAAGGCTTGTATAAGTACATGGATTTGGTATTTGAACGTGAGTCGTTCAAAGAGAGTTTGTCTGAAGCCGAACAAGAAATGCGTCTAGACTAATTGGACGTGATTAAATAAAAGGGGCTTATGCGCCCCTTTTTTTGTTTTTAGGAGTTGCGAAGTATGATCCCTAAACGTTCTTATTTGTTAAATGCCATTTACGAGTGGGTGGCAGATAATGACCAAACGCCTTATTTATTGGTTAATGCAGATTATCCAGGGGCGATCGTTCCCCGTGAATTCGTTCAGGACGGTCAAATAGTGCTGAACATCAGTATGAGTGCGGTGCGCCAGTTACACATGGATAAAGAGGGGGTGTCCTTTGAGGCGCGTTTCAGTGGCAAACCCATGCAAGTATTTGTACCCATCGGTGCCGCTATGGCTCTGTATGCCAAAGAAAGTGGCGATGGTTTGTCATTTCCACCAGAAGACTTTGAAGTCTCAGGGGATCCAGACCCAGAGCCAACGCCACCAGAGCCACCTAAAAAAGGCTTTACCTTAAAAGTGGTAAAATAAGTCTTTAATCTTCGTAGCCAAATAGCTGGCGTTCGAGCAAATCCACTAGGGTGTGAACGACAGTTGTTTGGCACTCTTGTACCCGTGCCGTTCCTGTTAAATTAATCTTAATTTCTGTGTCATCCCTTGATGTTAAAGAGGAGACGTTTTTGGCGTCTGGAGTCGTTAAGGCTACGATACTCATCTTGCGTTCATGGGCGGCTTGGATGGCCTGAATGATTGGGGATGTATTGCCTTTATTGGCCACAATAAAAAGCACATCACCTGGGTTACCAATGGCAGTAATTTGCTTCGAAAAAACATCGTGGTAACTGTCGTTGTGGGTGATAGCCAATAGGGTGTTACCGTTGCTGCTCAGAGATACGGCAGGTAGACCTGGGCGTTCACGATCCATGCGATCAATCAATAGTGTGCTGAAATACTGTGAAATGTAAGCCCCTGTGCCATTGCCTACAGCGATGACTTTGCCGCCACTGGCGATGCTGTTAAACAGTACTTTGGCAGCATGCTCAATAAAAGGAGGAAGGTTCTCCAGCGCATATTGCTGGGACTCAAAGCTTTGGGCAAATTGGGTGTAGATCGCTTCTTGATAATCCATGCTTGTTACTCAATTATACGGCCGGCATCCAGGTTATATGTTGTTCATCCAGGCTGCCATCAATGGCGATGACATCTATTTGGAACTGACTGCCAGATAAATGATGTTTCATTAACCAATATTGCGCCGTTTTTAAGCAGCGCTGGTACTTATGTTGGGTAATGCTTTCAGCGGCTTTGCCTCGTGAGGCGTTGGCCCGATAACGCACTTCAACGAACACATAGGTGTTGTGTTGACGCATGATCAAATCCACTTCTCCTACTCGAGAGTGGAAGTTTCTCTCTAAAGGTTGGTAACCCTGCTTGATCAAAAAGGCTTCGGCTAAGGCCTCAGCCTGTTGGCCATCAGCGTGTTTCCGATTCTTTAAGGTATTCCTCTTTAGCATCTACCAAGTTCCCTCTCTTGTACGTCACTATGTTAGGACGTCGATTGAAGATTCCTTCTTCATTCAATGTAATGATGCCGGTTTTGGCCGAGACTTTAGCCAAATTGACATTAATGAATAATGGCAGGCGGCTCGCAATCAGGTAGCTGTCATTACCCAACGCAGTCAAGCGCTGTAATACATAAGGGGTATTCGAAGTTTCTGATCCGTTACTCAGAACAGGGATTTCAGTAAAGACAATGCGTTCAATGTCTTCGTTTTTGGTGTTACGGCTTGGTTGACCATCATGTAAGGTCTGAGAGGCCAGCATTGGAATCTGATCTGCAAAGTAGAAATCCACCAAAGGTCGTATCTGCTTGGCATTATCTAGTTTCCCCGCATAATAGATGTAGTCCAAATCTTGGCGTGCACGGGAGGTGGTTTCTATAGACTGGCCAGTCCATTGGGTGATGGCTCTGATGCGTGCTTCACTTTCATCTATTTGTAATAGGGATTTAATGGCGCGTTGACGTCCTAAAGGTGTGTCTTCATAAGAGATGGTCTCTAGTACAGGGACATTTTGTTCCTCAGCAAGGCGTTGAAATTGGTCACTCTGACGCAGGGCCCAAGTATCCTGAGTTGACAAAATTGCAGCATATTTAGCTCCCTCTAATTTTGAGAAGGACATTAATTCTTTAATGTCGTCATCCACATTAAGAGAAAAATGGTAAAGGTTGTCCGTTACCCGAGTGATATCCAGCTGGTTTAAAGCAATGGTTGGAGTGTCTGTAATTAACCCTGGAAGACGCGCCACATTTTGCTTACGTAAGGGACCAATGATGATTTCCGCATCAGAGTCCAGTGCCGTTTGATAGGCATCTTCAAAATTTTCAAATTTATCCGTGTCAATGACGTGTACTTTTGGTCGTTCGCCAGTTGTCGCATAGTACTGTTGTAACATGCCGTTCAATATGGCCTGAGAGGCAGTTTCTAGCTCTTTACTCATGGGCAATAGCACGGCAAATGAGGTAGGAAGCTGCTCGTCAAGGGAGGCCATGATTTTGAAATCCAAGGGCGGGTTAGCACTTGCTGGGTGGGAGCTGTTACGACCACGCCATAAAGAGAAGGCTTGAAGTTGCTGATCTACCGTTAGATTTTGGTTGCGCAATATTCGGGAGATCTGTAGCCATCCAGACAACAAGGGCAGGTCGCTGGATTCTAAGTAGCCAATTTCGTTATCCGTCAGGTTTTGAATGGCGCTCCAAAGTTCTGTTTGATTTTCTTCCTGCTTTTCTGGCGGCACCATGGTGCTTAAGCGCACTCGGTCTCGGACCACATTTGGCCAGTTATCTAAAGATGCCATCACTAGTGCACGGGTTTCTAACAGTGCTATTTGATTTTTCGGCTGGTCTGCAACGGGTAAACGGCTTGCTTCGCCCAGCGCTGTTAAAGCGGGAATTGGAGTGTTTAGTGACGCCATGACACGTCCATAGAGCAATAAGCCTGAGAACTGCCCTGGAAAGCGTACTTCATTAACGTGATCTTCAAGGATCTGTTGCGCTTTCACGGATTGTTGGTCAATGACTAAAAGCTCAGCTGCGTGAAGGTAATAAGGGGCAGCCAGCTCTGGTGTGGCTTGTTGTTCAGCCTGCCAGAGAGCATAGCTTGCTGGGTTGTCAGTGGGAGCGTTGCTCTGCTCTAGTGCCGCGTTTGAGGCGGTGTTTTCCACTGGCATGTTGGTTTCGATAGCGCCACAACCGATTAACGACAACGTGACGATTGAAAGTGGTATGATACGGGATCTTAACAAACTCATATGCTCGCGATACTTAAGCCCAAAAGAGGAAACATGGTAACACAGACTGATAACGATGTGAGAGGAACCTTCTACATTGTCGCTACCCCTATTGGTAACCTAGAAGACTTTACCGATCGAGCTAAAAAAGTACTCACAGAAGTGGACTTCATTGCAGCGGAAGATACCCGTCACTCAAAGCGTTTGCTCAATCATTTTGGCATTGATACCAAGCTATTTGCGCTCCACGATCATAATGAAAGGGATAAGGCGAACTACATTGGTTCGTTGCTGGACGAAGGTAAAAATCTTGCCTTAGTGTCCGATGCGGGGACGCCTCTGATTTCTGATCCCGGCTACCATGTGGTGAATTTTTTGCGACAGCAAGGGCATAAAGTGGTACCAGTCCCTGGACCTTCAGCTTTGATAACTGCCTTATGTGCCTCGGGATTACCAACAGATCGTTTTAGCTTTGTGGGCTTTTTACCGGCTAAAAGTAAGTCCCGTCGGGACGAAATGTCCAGTTGGACACCGAGTCAAGGGACGGTCGTTTTTTATGAGTCTACCCATCGAATTCTTGATTGTTTAGTGGATCTTGAGGCCGTTTGGGGGGACCGCATTCAAGTGGCTTTAGCACGAGAAATCACTAAGACATTTGAAACTTTTTTGAGTGGGTCAGTGGCGGATATTCATCGTATTTTAACGGAAGATAGCAACCAAACCCGTGGTGAATTTGTCATAATGGTGTCTCTTCCTGAACAGGAAGAAGACAATTCAGAAGCCCTGAAAGTTCTTAAAGTCTTGCTTAAAGAGTTGCCTGTAAAGCAGGCGGCTGCTCTGGCTGCAGAGATCACTGGCGAGAAGAAAAATGCGCTTTATAAACAGGCGCTAGCTTTAAATGAATCCTAACAAGCTTACCAACTAAACTGCGTTAAGGGAGTTTACAGCACCCTTTAAACGCGTATACTGATGCCCAACTTGTCGGAGTGCCTTAACTGGCTGAGATCGCATTTTAATGCGGGATCCGCAGAACCTGATCAGGCTAATACCTGCGAAGGGAACAAGAAAGCCTCTTTTCTTTTCTGCTGAAATTGCGCTGTATTTGGAAAACCATTGGTTTTTTCTTCGCTAACAGCCACACGTACGTGGAAGTACGTGTCCTCCTGACAAGCATTTTTTCCATTACAATAATGACGGGAATCTGCTTATGTCGACTGCAAAACCTAATAAACAAACACGAGAACAAGCGCGTTTAGACGCCAAGGCCTTTATTGAGTCACTACAGGCTAAACCGTTCCCATCTTCCGAACGCATTTATGTTGAAGGCTCAAACCCTTCAATTCAGGTACCAATGCGTCAGATCAACCTAACTGATACCCCGATTGGCTCTGATCCTGACAACTTAACCTTTGAGCCGAACGAACCCATCTATGTTTACGATACAGCTGGCCCATATGCGGATCCGGCAGAAACCATTGATGTCCATAAAGGGATCAAAGCCTTGCGTCAGCAATGGATCGATTTACGCAATGACACCGAAGTGTTAGAAGGGGTAAGCTCACAGTTTGCGCAACAACGCTTAGCAAATGATGCTCTGGATACACTGCGCTTTAAGCAGCTGCCCACAGTACGTAAAGCCCAACAAGGACAATGTGTGACGCAAATTCACTACGCCCGTAAAGGAATTATCACCCCTGAGATGGAATACATCGCCATCCGTGAAAACCAAAACCTTCAGGCGATCAAAAGCGAGCTGTTGTTGAAGCAGCATCCTGGCCATAGCTTTGGTGCCAATATCCAAACAGAAATCACCCCTGAGTTTGTCCGTAAAGAAGTGGCGGAAGGGCGAGCCATTATTCCTGCGAACATTAACCACCCAGAAACTGAGCCGATGATTATTGGTCGTAATTTCTTGGTCAAGGTGAATGCCAACATTGGTAACTCCGCGGTGACGTCTTCCATTGAAGAAGAAGTCGAGAAATTGGTGTGGTCGACCCGTTGGGGTGCGGACACGGTGATGGATTTATCAACGGGTAAAAACATCCACGAAACCCGTGAATGGATCTTGCGTAACTCTCCAGTGCCGATTGGTACGGTCCCCATCTATCAAGCCCTAGAAAAGGTAGATGGTGTGGCCGAAGACCTTACTTGGGAAGTGTTCAGAGACACCTTGATTGAACAAGCGGAGCAAGGGGTAGATTACTTTACTATCCACTGTGGCGTCTTATTACGTTACGTGCCCATGACCGCTAAACGCCTAACGGGTATTGTGTCCCGCGGTGGTTCCATCATGGCGAAATGGTGCCTGGCCCATCATCAAGAAAACTTCTTATACACACGCTTTAAAGAAATCTGTGAGATTTGTGCCGCCTATGATGTGTCCCTTTCATTAGGGGATGGTTTACGTCCGGGTTCCATTATGGACGCCAATGACGAGGCTCAATTGTCCGAGCTGCGAACACTAGGTGAGCTGACCAAGATTGCTTGGGACTATGACGTTCAGGTCATGATCGAAGGCCCTGGCCACGTGCCCATGCAATTGATCAAAGAAAATATGGACTTGCAGCTTGAGCACTGTCACGAAGCGCCGTTTTACACCTTGGGGCCTCTGACTCAAGACATTGCGCCAGGTTATGACCATTTCACCTCTGGGATTGGTGCGGCGCAAATCGGTTGGTATGGCTGTGCCATGTTGTGCTATGTGACCCCTAAGGAACACTTGGGTTTGCCCAATAAAGAGGACGTAAAACAGGGGCTCATTACCTACAAGATCGCTGCCCACGCAGCCGATTTAGCAAAAGGCCATCCAGGTGCCCAAGTACGAGACAATGCGCTGTCTAAAGCCCGTTTTGAATTCCGCTGGGAAGACCAGTTTAACCTTGCTTTAGATCCAGAAACGGCCCGTGCTTATCACGATGAAACCCTGCCTCAGGCCTCTGGTAAAGTGGCGCACTTTTGTTCCATGTGTGGACCAAAATTCTGTTCTATGAAGATTACTCAAGAGGTACGGGACTACGCTGCTGGCCTTGAAAAAATCGAAGCAGTAGAGGTCACTGCCGAAGAAGGCATGCTGCAAATGTCTGAGCAATTCAAAGAGCTGGGCAGTGATGTGTATCTCACCACTGACAAATTGACCGCAGACCCTCTTGAGACAGAAAAGTAAATGAACACCACAGAGATGAAAACCATTGGTTTTGCCGATGTTGAGTTTAAATCTTCTGTCTTAGACAACACACGGCACCTTGGGTGTCGTGTGTTTCACGCCACCACAGAAGATACGATCATTCAGATGTGTCAAGCAGGGCTGACCCTCAACACAGGGGATAATGTGTGGCAATTTGTTCGCGAATCTCAGCCTTCGGAGTCTATTTATCAAGTTTGTTGCCAAGACAATAGGGTGGCTGTGCATATACCTAAAGGTGAATGTCCAAAAGGTGAAAATGTACAGTCAGTCGCTTTGTTCCATGCAGACAAGCTTACCAAGGTGAACCAAAACGATTTGGCGGTCGCCTTAGCGTGTTTTATTGAATTGGGATTTGACCCACTAGATGCCATGACCTTAGGTCTTGCTTGGATGACACAACAAGCAAGGGCTGCAGGGGCAGGTTGGCCTGAAGATCGTACTTGGTTTCCCACTACGCATTTTTCAGGGGATCATGTCATGGGCGAAGAGGCGGAATTTAGTCCGATTCGTAAAGACCTTTTCACTTTGTACCCTGTGGTGGATACAGTGGAATGGTTAGCCTTGGTTTTAGAGCAAGGGGTGACAACGGCCCAGTTACGCATCAAAGACCCAAATGATCCTGAGCTGAAAAGTAAAATCCAGCAAGCCATTGCCTTAGGTCAACAATATGGTGCCCAAGTCTTTATTAATGACTATTGGGAGCTGGCCATAGAGATGGGGGCTTTTGGCGTACATCTTGGTCAAGAAGACATTGAAGTGGCTGATTTAACGGCCATACAGGCGGCTGGTCTTAGGTTGGGTATCAGTACCCATGGTTATTTTGAAATCATGCGCGCATTTAACCTGAAGCCAAGCTACATCGCTCTTGGTCACATTTTTCCAACCGTTACCAAGGATATGCCCTCGCAACCTCAAGGAGTGATTCGTTTAGGTCAGTATGTGGCGTTGATTAAAGGGGCTTACCCTACGGTCGCGATCGGCGGAATCAGTGGCGAGCGTTTGCCAAAGGTAAAAGCAACGGGAGTCGATGCCATTGCGTTGGTCACAGCCATTACCCGTGCTTCTTCCCCTAAAGCAGCGACCCAGTCCTTACTTCAAGCTATGACAGAAAAAGGAGCGCCCCATGCAGCTTTATGTGAATGATGAGCCAGTTCAGTCAGACTCCGTCATCTTGTCAAATTTACTGGAGTGCTATGTCAAAGCGGATCAGCGAGTGGCTGTTGCCGTGAACCAAAACATCGTACCTCGTAGCCGGTGGTCTGAGTTTGTGTTGAATGAAAACGACCGCATCGACGTTTTTGAATCTATCGCTGGAGGCTAATATGTCTTTAACCATTGCAGATCATACCTTTTCGTCCCGTTTGTTTACGGGCACTGGTAAGTACGCTAACCAAGAGCAAATGGTGGCGTCTATTCTTGCTAGTGGCAGCGAAATGACCACCTTGTCCCTGCGCCGAATGGATCTTAAGAGTGGCACTGACAACATTCTAAAACCTTTACAAGCATTAGGTATTAAGCTCTTGCCTAATACTTCTGGTGCCCGTGATGCGAAAGAGGCCATCTATGCGGCCCAATTAGCCCGAGAAGCCTTGGAAACCCATTGGGTAAAGGTTGAGATTCATCCAGATCCTCGCTATCTCATGCCTGATCCGGTGGAAACCCTCAAGGCGGTAGAAGAATTGGTGCGCCTTGGCTTTGTTGTGATGCCTTATGTCCATGCGGATCCTGTGTTGTGTAAACGCTTAGAGGAAGTGGGGGCTCAATGTGTCATGCCTTTGGGGGCGCCAATTGGCTCTAATCAAGGGCTGGCGTCTAAGCCATTTCTCGACATCATTATTGAGCAAAGCAATGTACCTGTTATCGTGGATGCGGGTATTGGTGCGCCATCCCATGCGGCGGCGGCCTTAGAAGCGGGTGCGGATGCTGTGTTGGTGAATACCGCCATGGCTGTGGCCAGTGGGCCAGAAACCATGGGCAAAGCCTTTAAATTGGCCGTGGAAGCAGGGCGTCTAGCCTATGAATCTGGCACTGGGCAAGTGCTACAAACGGCGGAAGCTTCCAGCCCCTTTACTGAGTTTTTAAAGGAGCTGTCATGAGTGGCGCCATACGGGTGTTGCATCAAAGTCCAGCAGTCGAGGGGCATTTTAGTCAGCAGTTAGAGGCCCTTAATTGGCATGAGGTAGAGGCAAAGCATCTCAATGTCACCGAAGCCGATGTGCGCCGAGCGCTGGTGAAATCCAAGCGTGATATAAATGATTTTGCGGCATTAATTTCTCCTGCTGCAAAGCCCTTTATAAATGACATGTTGGCACAAAGTGAGCAGTTAACCCGTCAGCGTTTTGGTAATACGGTCAGTCTTTTCGCCCCTTTATATTTGTCTAATACCTGTGCCAATGAATGCACCTATTGTGGCTTCTCCATGAGTAACGCCATTAAACGTTTGACCCTCGATGAAGCACAAGTAGAGCGTGAGATAAAAGCCATTAAAGCTAAGGGCTTTGACCATATTTTGCTGGTGACAGGTGAGACCAAGAAAGTCTCAATGCCGTATTTTGAGCGCATGCTGCCTTTGTTTAAACCGGCATTTAGTCAACTTTCTATGGAAGTGCAGCCATTGGAGAGGGAAGAGTACGCGCAGCTTAAGACCCTGGGTTTGGATGGTGTGTTGGTCTATCAAGAAACCTACCGTCGAACCACCTATCTAGAACATCATCTGCGAGGTAATAAATCTGATTTTAACCATCGTTTGGATGCCCCAGATAGGATAGGGCAAGCAGGGGTTCATAAAATTGGACTTGGTGTGTTGCTGGGCTTGGATGATTGGCGAACGGACTCCATCATGATGGCCTATCATCTTAGACATCTGCAGAAGCGCTATTGGCGATCTCGGTTTAGCGTAGCGTTTCCAAGGATACGCCCCTGTGCTGGTGGTATAGAGCCAAAGTCTGTCATCTCTGACCTAGAGCTCATTCAACTGATCGCCGCATGGCGCTTATTCGATGCAGATTTGGAAATGAGCATTTCGACGCGGGAGTCACCTGAGTTTCGTAATCACGCAGCACGGATGGGGTTCACCACCATGAGTGCTGAGTCAAAAACTCAACCGGGAGGCTATGCGGACGATGCGAAAGAAGCTTTAGAGCAATTCGAAATCAGTGACGAACGCAGTGTCAAAGACATCGCTAATGCCATCCGCTCTCAGGGTCGAGAAGTGGTCTGGAAAGATTGGGACCCATCACTTAACCTCGCTTAATTTCTACCCGTGGGAGCCACACCCACGGGGCAAGCCTATCGCCCTATGAAGGTCGAAAGTTGACCGGCTAGCTTGGCTGCCCCCTATGCTTTGTGATAATAAAGTTAGTCCGCCCTAACAAAATTTTTATTACCTAGTATATGGATGTATATGGATCTGTTGAAAAAATGTGTGGGCTTATTTACCCACCTAGCGAAAGAAATGCGCTGGTCTTACGTGCCACCGCTGATGGTGTATTTTGCCTTTGGTGTATCTGGCTTCACCAGTATTATCGAAAGCTTTTATGTTAAACAAGAGCTTGCTTTAAGCGCTGATTTCCTTGCCGCTCTAAGTTTCTGGGTCATTATTCCGTGGTCGTTAAAAATCCCAATAGGGCATATGGTGGATTTGTTCTGGCGTTGGAAGTCTACTTTTGTCTTTATTGGCGCGGGCTTCATGACGGCCAGTATACTCATCATGGTGGGCCTAACGGGAAACCCCCAATGGATGACTGCCATCTGGAGTCTAGAAAAATGGTATATCCTAGGCGCACTGTTGGCACCTGTGGGTTTTGTGCTGCAGGACGTTGTGGCTGATGCCATGACCATTGAGGCGGTCCCCACAACGGATGAAAATGGCAATGAACTGCCTGAAGAGCAACTGCGGTATATGCATGTGACCATGCAGACCCTTGGCCGTATTGCCATCATGGGGGGGATCACCTTGGTCTCTGGTATAGGTGGTTGGCTTGCTTCTGTTTATTCCTATCACTGGATGTACACGATTTCATTAGTTGTGCCGCTTATTTCTGTTTCTGGTGTGTTCTTAGGCTTCTGGTTTAAAAACAAACAAGCAAAAGACCTCAGATTCAACGGTGTAGAAGAATCCCGTATCAAAGAGATCCTTCATGAGAGCCAGCAAAAGGTGACAGCTAACTGGTGGATTCTAGGAGGCAGTGCTGTTTATGTTGTGCTGGTGGTAGGTATCGGACTGTCTAGTTTTGCTCTAGATAAAGAAGTTGTCTTTATTGGCTCGTTAGCCATTATCGGCTTTCTAGTGAAAAAGCTCATACAAGATCTCCCTAAGGAAAAGCAGACTCAGCTAGTGGCAATGGCGTGTATTATCTTTGTATTCAGGGCAACACCCGCATCAGGAGCGGGTGCCTATTGGTGGCAAATTGATACGCTTGCTTTTGATGAATCCTTTATGGGGACCTTGAGTCAAATTGCTTCTGTGCTATCCATCATTGGCATGTTTATGCTCCGTGAATGGATGCAGAGTAGGCCCATGCATTATTTTGTGGTGTTTTTAAGCCTGATTGGTTTTGTGTTATCTCTGCCAACGATTGGTATGTACTATGGTTTACATGAATGGACTGCGGCAAATTTGGGGTTTGGTGCTAAAACAATTGCTATTATTGATACGGTAGCAGGGTCACCTTTTGGACAGGTAGCCATGATTCCGCTGCTTGCCTGGATTGCTCAAGAAGCACCAAAGCATTTAAAGGCAACGTACTTTGCAGTTATGGCGGGCTTTACAAACCTTACACTCTCTGCGTCCAGCTTGGGAACGAAATACCTGAATCAAATATTTACGGTGACCCGGGAAGTGCGGGAAAATGGCGTGGTCATTGTCTCACAAGATTACAGTGAGGTAGGTAGCTTGATGATCACAGTGGCGATCTTATCTTTGGTGATACCTATCTTAGTGGTTTACTTGCTGCGCAAAAAAATATAGCCCTGACTCTATTAAAGTAGACGAGCTGTTTGTTGAACCTTGAGTGAGATGAAAACACCTTACTGTCATCTCACTCAAGCATTTTTATTGCCCTTGGTGGGCTAGTTTTTTATCGCCATTTCAGCCATTTTCATGGTGCTGTCAAAGGATTGGCAGCCCGCGATAAACAAGCCGTTGTGACAGAACATGGCATCCTCTAAGCCAGTAACATCTTGCAGTGCTTGATCAGACAACCCTGCCCAAGCTGCGGGAAGTTTTTTGCGATCCGCAAAGGAGCCAAGTTCTACTGGGACAGTTTGTATACGCCAAGCGCCAGTCTCCGAAGGGTAAACCACAAATAACGCTTCTTGGGACAGGTTTAAAACCGTGGTTTTCCAAGGAGTGTATTGCTCAAGAACGATAACTCTTGGGTCTTCGGCTTTAGCAATGGCATCTGCCACAATCGATTTTGCGTTAATACCGCCTTGTGCCGCGGCAATAAAGCGCGCCAATACTCGGGATGCAAACGCTACGGCTTCTTGAAAACAGGCATCAAAATCTCCTTGTTCTTCCCATGTGGGGTTAAACATTGAGATGGTTTGGCTCAAGCTGACGCCAGTGAGTGGGCCATCAACATGACCACAGTCGATAGCATCGATAACGGATACAAGGTTTTTGTCTACCGCATGGGTGACTTCTGGGTTGTTGCCACAGAGTTGTAGGCCATACTTTTGCCACATTAGACCAAAGGATGAAAAGGGAATGCCATTGTCTCGTGCTCCAGCGCCGCCCCTTTGATGATGGTCGAAGCGGTCTGTATCAGCATCATAAATACCCCCCACATCTAACACTATGTCGGCCTTTGCTAATAGGTCTAGATCCCGAGTTCGTAAAATCTCGGCGGAAGGATAAAGTGTTTTCAGCGCAGCCACGGCAAAGACATCGTCTGCGTGAAAACTGCCATTGTGGGTTGCGATTACTTTGGTGGTTTCGGTCATTCTTCCATCTCTTGGTTTGATATCATGTCGCATGGTGGAATGCAGGCACTTGAGGGCGGCATTCTACGGGGTTTTCATTAGAGGTAACACCTTCAATCCAGAATAAGAGGCGGTTCGACCCCTAGATGCTTTTATTGCATTGGATTTATCGAGCATTAATGCTGATGACTTGTTACTATGCCGTACGCCAAAGGCTGCGGCTATTTTGGTAATTTCAAAACATGAGAGTTATACATGACAAAGTTTGACACAAGAGTTGAAGAGTTAATCGCTAAGCACCCTCATCTGACCAAGGATGAAGCGATCAAAATCATTACAGAGAAAAATGCGCGTAAAAAGCAAAAACGCCAAGCAAGATCCAATAAAGGCGACGCTAACTAAGTCGGATTAAGGGGGAAGTCTCCTCCTGAATGGATTGACGGATAACAAGGATGTCACCATGAATACTTCCCTGATTACTGGCATCAGTGCAGCACTAGCTGGCATTAAAAATCATTTTGTTTTGATAAAAAGCGTGATGTTGAGAACAGGGTTATGAGGTTAGAGACAAAGATTGCCCTTATTTCAGTATTGATTAGCTGTGTCCCAATCGGTATAGCGATACTAGCCATGATCATTGCAAATCTGAGCGGGTGTGAGCTTAACGAAGCTTCCGTTTCTAGTTGTGTGGTACTTGGCGTCGAGTTAGGGGACACCTTGTATAATATGGGGATGATGTTTTGGTTGGCGATTCCCGCATTTGGTCTAACGTTTTGGGGCTGTATCATTGCTTTTGTTATGTGGCTTTTGCGTAAGCGTAAAGAAGCAAAGTCAGGTCATTAAAAGATTGATCGAGGAAAGCTAGTTAAGGCGTTACGTGGTTATTTGTACACGCAACGCCATAAATGGAACCTTTTAACTTGCTAAGAAATAAGCAACGGGTGTTGCTAAGATCATGGTTAGTACGGTTCGGATATACCAAACGACAAGTATTTGTTTGATCGAAATGGGAATTTGCGTCGACAAAATACAAGGAATGGATGCAGAGAAAAACAAAATAGACGAAATAGAAATTACCCCCACCACGTACTTCACTACAAACACACTTTTCGCGGCGATTAATGCCGGCAAAAACATCTCCGCTAGACCCGTTGCTGAGGCTTTGCCTACTAGGGCTGGATCAGGCAATTGTAATAACCATGCAAATGGGTAAAACAGTAGGCCAATCCAATCGAATACCGGGGTGTATTTTGCTAGCAGTAGGCCAATCAAACCAATAGACATAATAGAGGGCAGGATACTCATGGCCATGATGAGACCATCTTTTGCGTTTCTCACGATGAGCTTAAACAAGGGTTCTGCTTGCTGAGCGACAGTAAGGCCTTCTGCTGTCGCTTGTTTCCAACGGGAATGGGCAAACTCAGTAACTTCAGGTTGAGTTTTATTGTTATCCATGGAGCGAATGGGAGGCAAGCGCACCGTGATGGCGGTGACCAGGAAGGTAATGGCCAATGTACTCCAGAAGAAGGTATTCCAAACCTCCATCAAGCCTAATGTCTTGGCCACAACGATCATAAAAGTGGCTGAAACAGTAGAGAAGCCCGTGGCAATAATGGCCGCTTCTTTAGCTGAATACTGGCCTTCTTTGTACACTTTGTTGGTGATCAAGAGGCCAACTGAGTAACTGCCCACGAAGGAGGCCACCGCATCAATAGCGGATTTCCCCGGTGTTTTAAAGAGTGGCTTCATTATAGGCTGTAACAAGACGCCAACCCATTCAAGTAAACCAAAGCCTAGTAAAAATGCCAGAAAGATTGCGCCAATTGGCACGATTAGACCCACGGGTACGACCAGCTTTTCAAATAGGAAAGGCAGCATGTCTTTTTCAAATAAGAAAGCTGGCCCAATACTAAAAAAAGCCAGTAACGCGGCACAGATACCGAGCACTTTTAAAACAGATAATACCTTCTGAGTTGTGCTCTGTTTCCACGAGCCATTGACGAATGGATAAATGCCGCCTGCAATCACCATTAATAGGGCGTAAACCCTAATTAAAGAAGCATGGTCTGAGCGTAGCCAAGAGATAATGTGATCGAGGGGGATGGTGCTTTTACCGTTGAGAGTAATGGGCACAAAGAAGAACACGATGCCAATTAAGCTGAAAAGAATTAACTTAAAAACAGCAGTGCCCACAGGGGCAGTTTGAGTTTGGTTGGTATCCATTAGATGACTCCCTTTAAATGAGATGGATACAGAGGTGATAGCAATTGTTGTGCCATCATGTATATACAATCTCTAGGTGTTTTGTTGTTGTTTTTTGGCACTTTGGGGTGCGTTAGATGTCAATCTAGCACACTTTTTGTGCGAAATGTAAGTGTTTGTATATACAAATATACTTCCCCTGATACGCACTAGTAGGGGTAGCTTTTTCCCGTTTATATTTAATTCGATACATTTCTAATATATGGTTTTGTTCAGACAATTAACTTTCAGTAAGAGCTGCTTATGAGTCACTAACACTCACGCTAAAGTCTCTAGTGATGGCCAGGCTTACTATATACTTAGGGTGAGAGCTCAACGGGGCGAGAGAGATTGGTTGAGCAAACACCCTGCTTTAAAACATATCCCCATCTTTTAGTGGAAGCTTTATGTCAAAAGTGATCCTGCAAGGGCACATCATTGTGCCGTCTCATGTCTTAGATGACGTTCTGGAAGAGTTGCCAACTCATATAGCGCTGACACGAAAAGAGGTTGGTTGTTTGGTGTTTAACGTGAATCAGTCTGATAATTATCCATTGCGTTTCAATGTATACGAGGAGTTTGCTAACTCTCAAGCATTTGAGGCACATCAGGCAAGAGTGAAAGCCTCCCGTTGGGGAAAGATTACCCAACAGGTTGAGCGTTGTTATCAGGTGACAATGGAAGAAGCTGTTTTGAAGTAGTTTTACCCCGTGTTTGCAATTGCATGACGGTATTTGCAATGGGCTTTGCGTACCATACGCGCAACATAAACATGACAAGGGACAGAAACATGGTGCGGTTTATTGAGCAGACGTTAAAGTTTGGAACCATTGGATTGGTTTCCTTGGTTTCGGCCACTTTTCAGTCCGAAGCGCTAGAGGCTCAAACATCGGATGGATCAGAAGACGAGTAATCACTTGTTCGTTTAGGTTGAACTAATAAGGCGCGGGATAATTCTTGCGCCTTTTTTTTGAAGTCGTCTAAGGTGATCAATTTTTATGACAAGTGAGCGGTAATTGAGCACAATATTGAACACTTCAGGTGAGATTATGGATCATTCAACGATTCTCTTTCAAAGAATGAGAAAGAGCACATAACTGGGACCAACCTTTACATACCCTTTCTCAACAATGACACTCACTGACTGATTCTGGTCCCATAATGAAATCATCGAAACGAAGCAAAGAGGTGTTTCATTATGACGAAGATAAAAACCAAATCAGCTAAATACGGCGCGCTAGGTGTCGCAGCGATTTTATCTACTGCTGTGGCGACTGCTTCTTTTGCGGAAGTTGAACCTGATAGCCGCCAAAGCCACAAGACTCAAGCTCAAGGTAGCCAAGCACAACAGCGAATGGATATGATGAATCCGTATTCTGAAGCGATGCTGGATCGTGTTGCTCAGCAACTTCAGCTTGATGAACCAACAAAGGCCAAAGCATCTAAGTTGTTCGCAGACGCTCGTCAAGAACGTAAAGAGGTGATTGAAGGCTTGCGTTCCTTAAGAGAGCCGATTCAAAATCTTGAGCCATCTTCTGGGGATTATGTGGATCAAGTGGCAGAATTAGCTGAAAAACGAGGTGATTTGATGATGCGCTTGGACGTTCAGCAAGCGGAGACCCGCCATGCCTTTTATGCCATGCTGACCGATGAGCAAATCTCTAAGCTAGAAGCCTTACCTCAGCGTAGCTAGGTCACTGCGCTAATCATTAAAAAAGCCGCTAATTAGCGGCTTTTTTGTGCCTCAAAAAAGAACGGTATTAACGTTTGCCTTTTTTGCCTGTCTTTTTACCTTGGCTGCCTTTTTTGCCAGGATGGAACTTTGGTTTGGTTTTTTTCTCTGGCTCCGTGCGCAAGATAAGGAACAGATCCGTTATAAGCTGAGGAATCTGGGCGATACAGGATTGGGTCAGTTTTTCACTTTCGCGAATTTGCTGAACTTCTTCATCCTCGAACAGTCCTGATGCCACCATAAAGGGTAGTAGGCATTCTGCGACTTCTTCTTCCTTTTCTGATTCAAACCAATAGCGCTCAGTAAAGAATACTCCTTCCATAAAGCCTGATGCCCATTCTTCTAGCTCACTGAGCTCATCTGGATTATGGCTGACTTCAATGTCACATGGGACTAAATAATCGTCTTCCGATTCCAGCTCTTTTTGGAGATCAGAGAATAACCGTACGAGTAGATTCTCGATGTGCTTTTGTTCTTTATCGGAGGTAAACTCTGGGGTTTCCTCAAATACGATAGGCAACCATTGAGACGGGGCTGGCGCTTCTGGACTGATTGCTAGGGCTGTTAAAAAACCGTGTGCCATGACAAAATTCTGGCAGTCTTCATGAACAGCATCCGAGTCCAAAAAGTTTTCGAGTTCTTCGAGTTCTAGGTCATCAAGTGGTTGGTGGTGCATTTAGGCATTCCTATTAATTAATCGCGTCACAGTTTAAACATATCAGTTGTAAAAAACCATGAGCAAATCGGTGAAAAGCCACAGTTTAGCTATCCCTCCAGAATGCCACGTGGCATTGCAGCGCCTTGGTTTTAGTACCTTCATCGGGTCTCAATGGGCTTGTGTTGAGCCTATAATAAATGGCGAAGACGTGCTGGCATTGCTGCCAACAGGTGCTGGTAAGTCGGCCATTTATCAAGTGGCGTCATTGGCTCGTAATGGTGTGGGGATTGTGGTGAGTCCATTGATCGCAATCATGCAACAGCAAGTGGAAGATCTGGTTGCCCTCGGAATAAAAGCAGAGTTCTTAAACTCAACGCAAAACGGCGCCGAGCAGAACGATCTTCATTGGCGCCTACGTCATGGGGATGTGGAGATTTTGTATATGTCTCCAGAGAAGTTACTACAGCCCAGTGTGTTAGGGTTGCTGCAGGATATTGAAGTGTCCTGTGTTGCCGTGGATGAAGCCCATTGTGTGCTGCGTTGGGGGCAACAGTTTCGTCCAGAATATGCCCAATTGGGTCAATTAAAGCAGGTGTTTCCTGAGACGCCTGTCATCGCATTAACGGGGACATTACTACCCTCTAAAGAAGCTGATGTGGCCCATGCTTTATCTCTGGTGTCGCCTAAGGTAATCCGTGAGAGCATTGATCGACCTAATTTACGGGTGCAAATATCGCAAAAACGTCGGGCTAAACACCAGTTGCTTGGCTTTTTAATGAAAGAAGGTCTGGCTCAACCAGGCATTGTTTATTGTCGTTCACGGCAAAAAACCGAGGACATCGCCCAATGGCTCCGTGAGCGAGGTGTCAACGCTTTAAGTTATCACGCTAATTTACCTCATGAGCAACGCATACAAGCTCACCATGGGTTTTCTACTGGAGAAGTTCAAGTACTGGTAGCGACCACTGCCTATGGTATGGGAATAGATTTGGATCATGTGCGCTTTGTGGTGCATATGGATTTGCCTCTATCACTTGAAAACTATGTACAGGAAATCGGCCGAGCTGGGCGGGATGGCCGTCAAGCTTATGCTCTTTTGTTTTACGGTCTGCAGGATATTTTGCAAGCATGGCAGTTTGTGCAACATGAAGGTGTGGGTGAAGAGGATTTTTGGGAGTTAGTCCGCTGCGTTGAGTCTTTAGGTTGCCGTCAGAGTGCCTTGTTAAAGGTCTTTAACCAAGATGACACTGAGCATTGTGGCCATTGTGATCGATGTATTAAGCAAAGTGCTCAGCATAATGTGACCGTGGCAGCGCAAAAATTACTGACTTTGGTCCATAAGACAAGAGGTCTGGCTTCTTTCTCTGTGATGATCGCAACACTTTTAGGTAAAAATAACAAAAGTGTCGCTGCTTTCGGTTTGTCTAATCATCCACTATTCGGCAGTGGCAAAAGTCTGGACGAAAGTCAGTGGAAAGGTGTTATTCGCCGTCTTTTAGCATTGAATTACATAAGAATTCATCAAACCGCTCCATTTATGATCACTATGGATGAAACCTGTCGACGGATATTAAAAGGCAGTGACCAGCTCATTCTTACGGCTGATTTCCATTATCCAGCAGTGAAAGAAAGTGATGAATTGCCTTCGTTAAATGATCGAAGTTGGAAAGGACTTATGCGATGGACTGTGGCCAATAAAATTTATGAGCATTTGTCTGATGTGCAAATTCATAAAATTTATTCCGCCCGCCCCAAAAACTACGCATCTTTAAGTCGGGTGACTGGGTTGAGTGTGCCTCAACTAGAGCAACTTAATGCAGAGGAATTGTTTGGTGAGTTCTAACCCTGCTTCAAATTGCACTGTGACACCGGCCATTCGGGCAAAAATTACGGCAAAGATTGCCCACTGCATTCAGCTTGCCGAACGCTATTTTAAGATCAAGCTTGTTGTCCCGACTTTTAACTTTAAACAAAGAGGGCGAACGGCTGGGACAGCCTATCTACAAACGAACGAAATGCGTTTTAATCTTTTCATGCTCAAGCAAGACTGTGAAAAGTTCATTGAGCAAGTAGTGCCCCATGAGGTTGCGCATCTTGTGGTGTTTCAAGTTTATGGAAGCCGGCCCAAACCCCATGGTCCTGAATGGACGGCTATCATGGAGCATTTGTTTAATGTAGAAGCGGACCGAACCCATGACTTTGACGTGCCAAGCCCTAAGCGTTTATTTATCTATCAGTGTGACTGCCAAACCCATGAATTTACCGCTCATCGTCATGGTCGAGCCAAACGAGGTACTCAGTATCTTTGTAAGCGATGTAAAGGCCATTTAGCCTTTGTTCGAGCCAAGTAAAAATGAGACAGCTTGATGCTTAGCGTTTGACCTTGTAGTAAGATAGCGCCATCTGATATACGGTACTTGTAAATGAATTCTGAATTTGATCGAAAAGAAAAACTGGAGCTAAACAAGCTGCAGAAACGTCTGCGCCGACATGTGGGGCAGGCCATCGCTGATTTCAACATGATTGAAGATGGCGACAAAGTCATGGTGTGCCTATCTGGCGGTAAAGATTCTTATACCATGCTTGATATTTTGTGTAATTTACAGCGCAGTGCGCCGATTACATTTGAAATTATCGCGGTGAACTTGGACCAAAAACAACCAGGCTTTCCAGAGCATATTCTGCCTGCTTATCTTGATGAATTGGGTGTTAATTATCATATTTTAGAGAAAGACACCTACAGCATCGTAAAAGAAGTGGTACCAGAAGGTAAAACTACTTGTGGTTTATGCTCTCGCTTACGTCGTGGTTCTTTATACGGCTTCGCAGAAGAGATTGGTGCGACTAAAATTGCTTTGGGGCATCACCGAGATGACATTTTAGAAACCATGTTTTTAAATATGTTTTTTGGTGGTAAATTGAAATCCATGCCTCCCAAGTTATTAAGTGATGACGGCAAACATATTGTGATTCGCCCCTTGGCCTACTGTAAAGAGTCAGATATTGAGGAATACTCTTTACTAAAGGCTTTCCCTATTATCCCTTGCAATCTTTGTGGGTCTCAGGAAAATCTACAGAGACAAGTTGTTAAAGAGATGTTGCAAGGTTGGGAAAAACAACACCCAGGACGATTAGACACAATGTTCTCCGCAATACAGAATGTTGTGCCATCTCATTTGGCAGATACCGAACTGTTTGATTTTAAAAGTCTTAAACAGTCGGAAGACGCTTTAAAACGTTTAAATATAATTTCGCTCTAAAAAGGATGCAGAATGTCGATTAAGAAAATACTGCCATTGGCTCTAGGTGCTGCCGTAGCCGCTCAAGCAAGCGCAAACACATTTGAAGGTTCTCTTTCAAACGAAGCGGTTAAAGCTGACGTGAGTATCGATCGAGGCTCATACTTCCTTGATGCTGGTGGTATGTACCATACCGACGACGGTAAATATGGTTACATTGGTGCCCATATTGAAGATAAAGATACAGCGAAAGATTACCCACTTCAGATTGGTATTGGGGCTCGCTTGTTGGCGGTTGATACTGAAGTAGGGGACAACGATGATGGTGTTGCAGTGGGACTAGGTGGCTTCTACCGTTACACATTCCCTAAGGCAAACCGTTTCAGCGTTTATGGCTCCCTATACTACTCTCCTCAAGTATTATCGTTCCAAAACATTGAAAACATGTACCAGGCTGAGATCCGAGGTGAGTACCGTACTTTGCGTAATGCTCTTGTGTTTGTCCGCTACGGCCTAACCAATGTCGATTTGGATGACTACTCTTCTGATGCTGAAATGAACAAAAGCATCGGAATTGGTGTGGTAACTTACTTCTAAATCCTTTTGAGAGATCAAAAAAAGGTGGCCAATGGCCACCTTTTTTATTGTCCCTAGGAAGGGAAAGCTATTCGCCTTCAAAGGCACATAATGCAAAGACAGGCACTTCAAGTTCCTGTATTTTAGCGCTACCACCTAGATCAGGAAGATCAATGATAGAGGCTACTTCTTTAATTGTAGCGCCTTGCTGACGAAGCAGAGACATGGCTGCGATCAAGGTGCCACCTGTTGCAATAAGATCATCAAACAATAGAACATTGGCGCCTTCAGATACGGCATCTTCTTGAATCTCCAGCTCTGCGCTGCCGTATTCAAGGTCATAGCTCTGGGAGATCGTTTTGCCTGGCAACTTGCCTTTTTTACGAACAAGTACCAAAGGTTTGCGTAGCTCGTAAGCCAACACAGATGCGATCAAAAAGCCTCGTGCATCAATACAAGCAATGTGAGTGATGTCTGAGTCAATGTAACGGTGAACATAGGCATCCACGACCATTCTCATCCCTTTCGGGTTGGTGAAGATGGGAGTAATGTCGCGGAAGCTGATACCTGGCTTTGGCCAGTCTTCGACCGTGCGAATCAGCGACTTAAAGTAAAAGTCATCAAAGAGCATGAAGTAAAACCTTAACTGTTTGGTTAATTAAGCGTGCTCGATCTTACCACACTCTTCCACAACACCGACAAGTTTCTCCATCTCTGGCAGATCGACAATGGTAATTTCTTTGCCGTCCACATCAATCAGCCCATTTTTTTGGAAGCGTGTCATCACACGGCTCACTGTTTCAACAGCTAATCCAAGGTAGTTACCAATCTCACTTCGTGACATGGAAAGACGGAAAGAGGTGGCAGAGTAACCGCGCTTTTTAAAACGATGGGAAAGGTTCATCAAGAATGAAGCGACTTTTTCATCCGCATTTTTCTTGCCAAGTAACACCATCATTTGTTGGTCGTCACATATCTTACGACTCATCAAACGAAAGATCTGATGTTTCAAGGACGGAATTTGCGCTGTTAATTGCTCCAAGTGAGCGAATGGAATTTCACAGACTGTCGTTGTTTCTAATGCTTTTGCAGATACAGGGTATGTGTTGTTATCAATGCCACTTAAACCCAATAATTCGCTAGGGCAATAAAACCCTGTTATTTGTTCTTCACCGGTATTAGTAATATTGAATGTCTTAAGTGTGCCAGTACGCACAGCAAACACAGAGTCGAATTCCTGACCTTGGCGAAAGAGTAATTCACCTTTTTTAAGCGGTCGCTTACGTTCAATAATCTGATCTAAGCGGTTTACGTCTTCGTCAGCCAAGGCAATTGGCAAACAAAGGGCGCTTAAACTGCAATTCTGACATTGCGATGTCAATTTACTATTGAAACGAGTATTTGCGTTGATAACAGACATTGGACTCTCCCTGAGCTCGATCGGGCGTTATTATATGACTTTAGAAAATGATGCGTTTTCGTTGATATATTGGTCAAAAGCCATGCACACACAGCGCACTAGTAATCGACCAATCTCATTAATTTGGATGGTAACGCCGTCATCACTTTTCGTGATTGTCAGGACGCCATCTTCCTCCAGCGCTGCTAGCCTGTCTAGTTCAGTTTGGAAATATTCACAAAAACTAACATTAAATTCAGACTCCACCATGCTGCTGGAAATATAGTTGTGACAAAGCAACTGCATGATCACAAAATGTCGGATACGATCGTCTTGGTGACTAATATAGCCTTTCATAATGGCTAATTGACCATTCTCAATACTGTTTTGATACAGCGAAAGATCCGTATGGTTTTGAAAGTAAGCCCCATCAATTTGACTAATACCAGAGACACCAAATGCAAGCAGGTCGGTTTCTGCGTGGGTGGTATAACCTTGGAAATTGCGTTGCATATGACCCTGCTGCTGAGCAATCGTTAGAGGGTCGCTGGGCTTAGCAAAATGATCCATGCCTATATAAACGTAGCCAGCTCCCGTGAGCTTTTCAATGGTATATTTTAATAATGTAAGTTTTTGATCGGGTGATGGTAGATCAGCATCTAGAATTCGCTTTTGTGGCGCAAATCTATTTGGTAAGTGGGCATAATTAAATACTGAGATCCTATCAGGAGATAATGCGATGACTTGATCTAAGGTTTTATCAAAACCTTCTAAAGTTTGTTTTGGTAGGCCATAAATAAGGTCAAAGTTTATGGAGCTGAAACCTAACGCTCTTATATCATTGACTACCTTGTTGACCAGATCTAATGACTGGATTCGATGAATGGCTTTTTGCACATCCGGATTAAAGTCCTGAATGCCCAGGCTGACTCGATTAAAACCAAGGTCTGCCAGTGTTTCCAGTTTGCTTCGATCAACTTCTCGCGGATCAATTTCAATGCTGAAATCTTGTGAGCCATCACGCACTAAAGTAAATGTCTCATCGATTTTTTTAAACAAGCGTCTTAGGTTGGTTTCGCTAAGAAAAGTGGGGGTGCCACCACCAAAATGGAGTTGTGTTACTGGGCGGGTTTGGTCAAGCATCAAGGAGCGAAGACGCATTTCTTCACCCAAAATCTCCACGTATTCGTTACCCTTATCATATTGCTTGGTCACAATCTTATTACAGGCGCAGTAATAGCAAAGGTGCGCACAGAAAGGCACATGAAAATACAAGCTTAAAGGCTGATTTGAGGGCGTCAACATCTTGTCGATCAGTGCCATTTTGCTGATGTTACTGTCAAATTTAGGTGCAGTGGGGTAGGACGTGTAACGTGGCCCCGCTAAATTGTATTTATGAATGAGTTGTGAATCCCAAAGCATGGAGTCTGTCCTATTAAATTTTCTAATAGGAAGTGTACTCCCATTGCATTATGGGAAACTGATATAGATCAAGCTTTGTCATTATCCACCCCTCTCTGATTAGCTTTGCAGGGCTGCGAGTGCGTTCAAGTAGGTGTGTTCATTGATGGGGCACCCTTAACAGGCTTGTTATTAAAGCTTCTGTCCTCATAATAGTGCGTCCATTCTCGGGCTTAATCGTTACAATTTGTATAGGAGATGATTGCGGCTACGTATGATTAAAGTATATGTGTTACATGGTGCTGGCGCAGGCCACAGTGGCGATTTCTT
Organism: Marinomonas vaga; assembly: GCF_055388305.1. NCBI lineage: Bacteria > Pseudomonadati > Pseudomonadota > Gammaproteobacteria > Oceanospirillales > Oceanospirillaceae > Marinomonas > Marinomonas vaga. The sequence goes on along the minus strand of NZ_AP043903.1, from coordinate 3,325,040 downwards.
AAACGTTTTTGACCAGCAGTTAACCCAGTGTCTTGCAGTGTTTGGAGAGGTGGAAGTGATACCTTTTACCCTCGACTATATGGCTGAAATGGACTTGGGTGGAAAGCGGCGTCCTCCGCCAAATATTAATAAGCTGATTGAAGAAGCCCGTGACAAGATTCCCAAGCAAGAGCCGATTATATTGATTGGTAAGTCCATGGGGAGTCGAATCATTGCTGAACTGTGTGCAACGCACCAGGTTAAGGCCTGTGTCGCGTTAGGGTACCCATTTTACCCTCCCAAAAAACCAGAAAAAGATCGTTTATACCATCTAAAGCACTCCAAAAATGTGCCTTTCCATATTATACAAGGTACGCGAGATGGGTTAGGGAATAGGGATTGGGTAGAGCAGCAACAATTGTTACCCAATATTAATCTGCATTGGTTTGAAGGCGCTGATCACGATTTTAAACTGTTAAAGCGTTACAATATGAGTCAAGAAGAGGTCATTGAGACCTTGGTCAAGCAGACTGTGAGCTGTATTCAGTCGTCGATTTGAGGCAAATATGACAGATACCATTGAACATAAAGAAGAGCTAGATACCCAAGGGTTATATTGCCCTGAGCCAGTCATGATGCTCCATGGAGTCATACGTAAGATGGCCCCTGGAGAGGTGGTTAAGATTATTGCGACAGACCCATCAACTGAACGGGATGTGCCGAAATTTTGTAATTTCCTTGGTCATCCACTGATTAAGCAGGTGGTAGAAGGGGATCTTTACTACTATTGGGTGCAAAAGAAAAAGGCTGGTTAAACCAGCCTTTTTCTTTGGGGTATGCGAAAGTTGCTTAGGCAACGCGTAGGCGTTTGCTCTGAGCGTAATCGCCTTCAATCACTGCATGTAACTTGGCGAAACTGGTAGAAGTTGTTACGTCTACGTTTAGTTTTAATTGGCGCACAATGTCATTTGCTGAGATTAAACCACGTATGGCTTTAGTTTCCTCATCTACCACCAACAGGTGTTGAAATGGATTTGATTTTTGGCTGTAAATTAAAGATTCGATATCACTGTTTTTAAGTGAGCTATAAGATACGGCTAATAGTTCTTCTTTAGGGCGCATTAGATCTATTGCTAAAAGTTCATCTCTAAGGTAGCCAGCAGCTGCTTGCTTGATAAAGGCTTCTTCAGACAAATCCTCTAAGCTAACGATACCTAAAAAGCTGTTTTTTGCGTCTACCACGACTTTCATGCGCACGTGCTCTTTTTTCATAATGTTAGCAAGCACATCAGCACGAACCGTTGGCTCGATCACACGTGGGATGCTGACTTTAAAATCCGTAAAAACACGGGTAGCAGGTGAGTAAAGGCCTGTGTTTTGTTGCAGTTCAGGCCAAGCAAGTTCGTTTACGTCTTTCGTAGTCACGTAGGTAAGTGTTTTCATGGTGTTACTCCAAATAGTTAATTATTTAAAAAAGGCTTGTTAAATAATTAAGCGGTTGGAGGACCACGACAGGTGAATAGGCTGATAGCATCAGAAACAGCGCAGAAATGTGCGATGGATACTTTAAAAGTGCTAGGTGAAGAGCCTAAAGGGTTATGGCTAGTGACTAATACGTCATCTAAGTCGGGAGCCACTTCGACAGTGGGAAGCTCAAAAGCGGTTTCGACTAAACCTGTTTTGAGGTAGCTAGGAGCGTTGCAATCTTCACTCGCATGACTGCCTGCACTCACAAAGAGCATCAAAGGCAATAGCAATATGAAAATCAACAAACGTTTCATCAAACGTCCTCCCATCAAGTTACAAATCCAGCATAGCGCTATTTTTCTGTTAAAGACAAGGAACAAATGACTATCAGACCAATTAGTCAAATTTATTTCACTGTGTGGAGCTAAAACGTCACAGACCTGCAAAAAGATTAAGATGTTTGCTTAACTTAGGTCCATTAGACACTCTCTTTGTCACAGTTTTGGATATAATGACGAGTGTCTCTCTCATTGATAAGGCGTTGTAACGATATATGGACAGTCAGGTTCTATTTGATCCGTTAACTATTTTAACCATGGTGGTGTTTATTGGATGTTGGTGGGGGTATGCCTTCTATGCGCTGCATAACTCCAAACGACGTACCTGTTTAGTGAGTGTGTTGCACCAATTTCGATTAGCATGGATGTCCCGCTTACTTCGTCGAGACAATCGCATCGCCGATGCCTCGGTCATGGCCAACCTTGAGCGCAGTAGCTTATTTTTTGCGTCAAGCAGTCTGTTGATTATTGCTGGCTTGTTTACAGCCTTTAATTACTCAGAGCAGGCCTTGAGTATTATTAATGAGTTTGCATTGTTTTCTCCCACCAATCAAACCGAGTGGGAATTGAAAATCATCGTCTTAGTTCTGATTTTTGTCTATGCGTTCTTTACCTTTACTTGGTCGGTTCGCCAGTACAATTTTTGCTCTGTCTTAGTGGGCAGTGCCCCCTTAGCCACGGAGCGTGGTATCGAAGACAGTGAGCGGGAACTTTATGCCATGCATATGGCGAAAATCTGCAGTTTAGCGGCGAACCAGTTTAATTATGGTTTGCGTGCTTATTATTTTGCTATGGCTTTTTCTGCTTGGTTTTTGGGTCCGTATTTCTGCATGGCCGCTAGTGTTATGGTGGTTGCGGTGCTTTACCGTCGCGAGTTCCGTTCTAAGACGTTTAAAACCCTCAGCCGTGGTTTGGTGATTAAGTCTCATGCTTCCTAATTTCCCTAAACAAGTGTCCGAAGATAATCCTCCTGTTAATCGAACGGTACAGGTGGATGATGGTTTGTACCGTTATTTGATTGAGCATTCCGTCAATGAGCCAGAGGTACTTGAGGCCCTGCGTCGAGAAACTGCTCAATACCATATGGCTCGGATGGCTTTGTCACCGGAAGTGGGTCAGTTTTTAGGGCTATTGATTGCTTTGCAGCAACCCAAAAAGGTCCTCGAGGTAGGTGTTTTTACTGGCTATAGCACTCTCTCTATGGGGTTGAAGTTATCTCAGGATGCTTCTTTGCTGGCATTTGATAAAAAACAAATGTGGCTAGATATAGCGAACAAGTACATCGACCAAGCAGGCTTATCTGATCGAATAACGACACGTTGTTGTGATGCAAAAGCGGCACTAGAAGCCCTCGTTCAAGAGCAAGCGGGTACTTTCGATTTTATGTTTGTGGACGCCGACAAGGGCAACTTACTGGCCTACTACGATCTTGGTAAAACCTTGCTAAGAGAGGGTGGATGTATGGTCATAGATAACACGCTGTGGTGGGGCAATGTGGCAAATGAAGAATTTGATGACAAAGATACTCGCATTGTCCGTGCTCTTAATGATCTCATTCACCAAGACTCGGAAGTGGATTCAAGCCTACTTACCATCGGAGATGGCCTCACAATTGTGCATAAGCGTTCACGTTAACGGTTGAAAAATTTTTCAGTGACTCCATAACCCTAATCAGAACTGAATTACGCGCCCTTTGGTGCGAATGTTGTAACTGTGAGGAGCATGGAGAAACATGACAACTGAAACTCAAAAAGAAACGTTAGGATTTCAAACTGAAGTCAAACAACTGCTTCATTTAATGATCCATTCTTTGTACTCGAACAAAGAAATCTTTCTACGTGAGCTTATTTCAAACGCATCTGACGCGGTAGATAAACTCCGTTTTGAGGCAGTTTCAAACGCCGATTTACTATCAGACGATCCCAATCTTAGAGTGCGTATTAGCTTCGACCAAGAAGCGGGTACCCTAACGATAGATGACAACGGTGTCGGTATGACCCGTGATGAAGCCATCTCAAACTTAGGCACTATTGCCAAATCAGGTACTGCTCAATTTTTAGAGCAGCTTAGCGGTGATCAAAAGAAAGACAGCCAATTGATTGGCCAATTTGGTGTAGGTTTCTATTCTGCGTTTATCGTAGCAGATCGCGTATCCGTCGAGACACGTCGAGCAGGCTCACAAGAGGGGGTTCGTTGGGAGTCAGAAGGGACCGGTGAATTCACTATTGAGACCATCGAAAAGGACACCCGTGGTACTCGTATTACCTTGCATCTTAAAGAAGGTGATAAAGAGTTTGCGGACAACTGGCGCCTACGCTCTTTGGTTTCTAAATACTCTGACCATATTTCCATCCCTGTAGAAATGGAAAAGCAGCCGACTCCTGAGTTCGATGAAGAAGGTAACCCAAAACCAGTAGAAAATACTGGTGAAACAGAATGGGAAGCCGTGAACTCCGCTAAAGCGCTTTGGACACGTCCTCGTAACGAAGTGAGCGAAGAAGAGTACAAAGAGTTCTACAAGCACGTGTCCCATGATTTCCAAGATCCATTGAAATGGTCCCATAACAAGGTTGAAGGTAAGCTTGAATACACTAGCTTGCTGTACATTCCAGCGAAGGCACCACAGGATCTTTGGAACCGTGACATGTTGCGTGGGCTGAAGCTTTACGTGCAGCGCGTGTTTATTATGGATGATGCAGAAGCCTTCCTGCCGCCTTACATGCGTTTTGTGAAAGGTGTCATCGACTCTAATGATTTGTCTTTGAACGTTTCTCGTGAAATTTTGCAAAATGACAATGCAGTGGATTCCATGCGTTCAGCGTTAACCAAGCGTGTGTTGGATATGTTGTCTAAAATGGCTAAAAACGATCCAGACACTTACCAAACTTTCTGGGATGAATTTGGCCAAGTGCTAAAAGAAGGCCCAGCAGATGACTTTGGTAACAAAGACAAGATCGCTGAATTGCTTCGCTTTAGCTCGACCCATACTGATAAAGCGGCTCAAACTGAGTCATTAAAAGGCTACATTGAGCGTATGCCAGAGGGTCAAGATAAGATTTACTACATCTATGCTGAAAACCACAATACGGCCAAAAACAGCCCGCACTTAGAAGTACTACGTAAAAAAGGCTACGAAGTCTTGCTGCTAAGTGATCGTATTGATGAGTGGATGATGTCTTCTCTACGTGAATTCGATGGCAAAACTTTCCAAGATGTGACGAAAGGTAAGCTGGACATCGATGTAGAAGAAAGCGAAGAGAAGAAAAAAGAGAACGAACAAAAAGCGGAGCAAATTAAGCCTCTGCTAGAGCGTATGACAGCTGTGCTATCTGAAAAAGTGACATCGGTAAACAGTACTGATCGCCTGACTAACTCTCCAGCTTGCCTTGTGGTTGGTGAGTTTGACATGGGCTTACAGATGCGCCGCTTGTTAGAGCAGGCGGGCCAGCAATTGCCTGAATCTAAGCCTTCCTTGGAAGTGAATCCTGATCACCCAATCGTCCAGAAAATGGACGCTGAAAGTGACGAAGACCGTTTCTCTGATATGGCTTGGTTGCTTTATGAGCAGGCGACTTTGGCAGAAGGTGGCCAACTGGATGACCCAGCGACCTTTGTGAGTCGAATGAATAAACTGATTGTTCAAATGTCGAACTAATCAGGCTAAAGTGAAAAGCCCAGACAGGATGTCTGGGCTTTTTTTTGGCTGCGCCACAGGGAGGTGGAGTATGAAGCTTTGGCTAGGATTGTGTTTATTGTTCGCAACTCAGGTTTTTTCGCAAACAGGTGTTCAGTTAGCGAAGGTCTATGATGCAGAGCCAGTTGACCAATATTTGGTTAGTGAGAAACTGGATGGCATACGTGCCATTTGGGATGGTGAACGTTTGGTTACTCGCAACGGTCATCCTATTGTGACCCCTGAAGGTTATACCCAAGGATGGCCAAAACTTTGGTTGGACGGAGAGCTTTGGGCAGGGGAAGGGAAGTTTCATCTAGTTCAACAAACAGTTCTGGATAACACGCCAAATACCGCTGATTGGCAACAGATCACCTATATGGTGTTTGATGCTCCCTCTGCAGAAGACACGTTCGAACAACGGGCTGAGCGTTATCTTGCAGTCATACTCAGCTTAGACAGTCCAACTATTCGTCCCATTTCTCAACATCAGGTAAGCGACGCAGCTGCCTTGTATCAATGGCTTGATAAGGTTGTTGCCAAAGGGGGCGAAGGTCTGATGCTGCATCGTAAAGATGCTTTGCATAGAAGTGGTCGCAGTGATGCCTTGTTAAAGCTTAAGCCCTACATGGATGCTGAGGCCAGAGTGATTGGCCATATCCCAGGTAAGGGAAAGTATGAGGGTAAGCTTGGCTCTCTATTGGTGGAAATGCCTGATGGTAAGCAGTTTCGAATTGGCACAGGATTTACTGATGTAGAGCGTGCTCAGCCACCAGCCATAGGAGACCATGTGACCTACCGCTATCAGGGATTGACTCAAAATGGGATTCCGAGGTTTGCCAGTTTTATCAGAGTTCGACAAGATTAGATTTAGAAGAGAACAAAGATCCTATGATTGATGTGTATTGCCTACCTGGCACCATGTGTGACGAGCGCCTTTGGCAAAGGGTGCTCGATTTTTTACCTGATAACATCCGTCTGATTCACATAGTCATTCCTGAGGAGAATGTCTTGGATCGGATGGTGGCAGCTCTTGTTGAATCTTTACCAAAAGAGCCATTCCACGTAATAGGGTTTTCCCTTGGTGGATATCTGGTGTCTGAGTTAGCTCGCGTCGTTCCAGAACGCTTATTATCTGCGGTTATGGTCTCGAATGTAGGAACGGCTTTACCTGAGTCGGAGAAAGCTCAGCGAGTGCAAGCGTTGAATTGGGTTAAAAAGGTCGGCTATAAAGGCATCCCAAAGAAAAAAGCCATGGCTATGCTGGCGCCAGATCATAGGGAAGATGGTGGACTTTTAGAGTGTATTAAAGCCATGGATGAGGCGCTTGGGGAGCCAGCGCTTTTGGCGCAATTAGAGGCGACTTTGGAGCGTCGAGAGAATTTTGATGTCATTAAAGCTAGCGGGTGTGATTGGTTGGTCTTAGCCGGTCGATATGATCAGTTTGTCAGTCCGCAGGCCATGGTGCGCTTAAATGCTTTAGATAATGTGACCATCCACTCAGTCTCAAATTGTGGGCACATGCTGCCCTTGGAGCAACCAAAGTGGATGGCAAATAAGTTAGAGCAATTTCTACTGGCAAAATAGACGATAAAGGGTCTGGATCAGCTCTTTAACGCGCTCATCTGCAATAGAGTAGTAGATGGTTTGAGAGTCGCGACGTGTTTCTACCAACTTATCTTTACGTAACACGGCAAGGTGTTGTGAAAGAGCGGACTGGCTCAATGGGAGTTTTTCATTCAACGAACCAACTGATAACTCGCCTTCTAGTAAATAACACAGAATAATCAGTCTGTTTTCATTTCCTAGCGCTTTAAGAAACCCTGAAGCTTCTCCCGCTCTATCGAGTATTTCGTTAATGGTTAAGTTAGGGTTAGGCATGGTGGTCAGCTTGTAATCGTTAGTGTAAATGAAAATGACTATAATGTTTTATATCAAATAGCCGTTCAGAAATAAATGATCCACATCTATTGTGGATAAGACTGGGGGTAGATTCCGTACAAGGCGTTCCTACCCCCAGCGTATGTCTATCTATTCTACTTGATCAAATAATGATCTAATCAGGCGAGATTAAATTCTGCCCAAATCGGTGCGTGGTCAGAAGGTTTTTCCATGCCGCGAATTTGGTAATCAATGCCAGAGGCAACTAGCTTGTTCATTAGCGAGGCTGTAGCCAGGACGCCATCTATTCTCAATCCGCGTTTAGGTTGGTCATCAAATCCTTTGGAACGGTAATCAAACCAGCTAAAAAACTCATTGTTATCAGGGTTTTGGACACGATAGGTGTCCCCAAGCCCCCAACCAAGAAGTTGCTCAAACCATTCACGCTCTTCCGGCAAAAAGCTACATTTGCCCGTACGTAACCAACGTTTTGCATTTTGTTCACCGATACCAATATCGCAATCTTGGTAGGAGATATTGAAGTCACCCATGACGACAATTTGCTCTTCAGGTGATTGATTTGCAAGGTAGGACATTAGGTCCGCGTAGAATTTACGCTTAGCAGGGAATTTTGTTTCATGGTCACGGCTTTCCCCCTGTGGAAAATACCCATTAATGACCTTTAGTGGTCCTGATGGCGTATCAAATGTCGCGATAATCATACGGCGCTGGGCGTCTTCTTCGTCCCCTGGAAAGCCGTATTCAACACTTACAGCAGGTGCTTTGCTGAATATGGCCACACCGTAGTGGGATTTTTGGCCGAAGTGGTATGCGTGATACCCAACTGATTGAGGGATCTCATGGGGAAAGGCTTCGTCATGAACCTTAATTTCCTGTAAACCAATGATGTCCGGTTGTTGCTCGGCTACCAAAGCTTCAATTTGATGGGGGCGTGCTCTAAGGCCGTTGATGTTGAAGGATACAACTTTCATAACACCTATAAATCCTGCTTATATAATCCTGTTGGTCAAGAATAGTTACAGATTAAAGTCCTATTGACAACACGATTAGCGCTTTTCTTCTGCATTTGGCGTGCAAAACCTTCATTGAAAATAGTGGATTGATCCTCATAAAAGAAGCAAACGAATTTAAGAGGGAAACGTTATGCAATATCAATACGATCTTTTCGTAATAGGTGCTGGTTCTGGTGGTGTCCGAGCCAGCCGAGTTGCGGCATCAAAAGGCTTTAAAGTAGGTGTTGCAGAAGCCTCAGCCCTGGGCGGTACCTGTGTAAACATAGGTTGTGTCCCTAAAAAATTATTTGTCTATGGCTCTGAATACGGTCATGTCGCGGAGCAGGCCCAAGGATATGGCTGGCAGTTTGCTAAACCTTCCTTCGATTGGGCGACCCTACGAGACAATAAAACAAAAGAGATTGAACGACTGAACGGAATTTATAAAAACCTTCTTGAGAACCCTGGGGTTACTATTCATCAAGGTTATGGCAAGTTGGTTGATGCACACACAGTTCAAGTGGGTGAGGAGTTGATCACGGCAGAGCGTATTTTGATCGCAGTAGGGGCTCAGCCTTTTGTGCCTGAATTTCCCGGCAGTGAACACGCTCTGGTGTCAGATGACATGTTTTATTTGGATGAATTGCCTGAGTCTATTCTTGTGGTGGGCGGTGGTTACATCGCTGTAGAGTTCGCGGGTATTTGTAATGGCTTAGGCGTCAGCACTACTCTTATGTATCGTGGTGACAAGTTGCTACGTGGCTTTGATGAAGACGTACGTGAGTTTGCGACCCAAGAGTTTAATAAAGCGGGCATTGATGTGCAGCTCAACAGTGATGTGGCAGCCATTGAAATGGATGGCAAACAAAAACGCGTAACATTAAAAAATGGTCGAGAGCTAGTGGTGGATCAAGTCTTGTATGCGACTGGACGTGTTCCTAAAACGGCAGAGTTAAACCTTGAGGCAGTGGGTGTGAAAACCAACAGCAAGGGGGCTATTGAGGTAGACCACAACTACAAAAGCACAGTGGAAAGTGTCTACGCCATCGGTGATGTGACTGATAAGGTTCAGCTTACGCCGGTTGCGATCAAAGAAGCTATGGCACTAATAGGGTACTGGTTCGACCAGAAAGAATGTGCCATGGATTACGACAACATTCCTACTGCAGTCTTCTGTCAGCCGCCGATTGGCACTGTGGGCCTCACTGAACAAGAAGCGGACGATCGTGGTTTCGATATCGATGTGTATCAAACAGATTTCCGCGCCATGAAGCATACCCTGTCAGGGGCACAAGAACGCTCCTTTATGAAACTGATCGTGGATCGCGGAACCGATCGAGTTTTAGGCGCACATATGGTGGGTGATTATGCGGGTGAAATCATTCAAGGATTAGGAATTGCTATCAAAGCAGGCGCAACTAAGGCACACTTTGACTCAACGGTCGGAGTCCACCCCACAAGCGCTGAAGAATTTGTCACATTCTCCGCAGCGGCGCTCAAAAAGCGTTAATTAATCAGACTGTTTGAGAAGCCATCTTGTGATCCATGATGGCTTCCCTTAGGAGTAAATAATGAATGCATGGTTAGACACATTGGCCCCCGAGTCAGTGTGGACACAATTTCGCCTAATGTGCGACACCCCACGCCCTTCCTTTCACGAAAAAAAACTGCGAGATCATTTGATCGCGTGGGCTAAGGCAAAGAACCTAACGTCCTTTGTGGATGAGGTTGGTAACCTATTTATCTTAAAAGATGCCACTGCGGGTATGGAACATTGTGAGACCACAGTGTTGCAAGGCCATTTGGATATGGTGGCACAAAAAGAAGCAAACTCATCCCATAATTTTGAAACTGATCCGTTAGAGACTTATGAACAGGATGGTTGGGTTCATGCCCGTGGTACGACACTTGGGGCTGATAATGGTATTGGCGTTGCGGCGATACTTGCTGTGCTGGCAGCGGAGGATATCCCCCATGGGCCTATTGAGGCGTTATTTACCATTGAAGAAGAAACCAGTCTTAGAGGTGCGGCACAACTTGCTCCAGGTGTTCTAAAGGGCACTCGGCTGCTGAATCTAGACTCTGAAGACCGGGGTGATGTTTACATCGGTTGTGCGGGGGGGATTGATATCAATGTTGCTCATAAGTATCCCGCACAACGAACTGAGCTGTTTGATACGGGCTTGCAAGTGACGGTATCAGGGCTTAAAGGTGGGCACTCGGGACTTGATATTCATAAGGGACTGGCCAACGCCAACGTTCTTTTAACACGCTTGTTGTCTGAATTGGCGGAGCAGATTTCATTTGGCTTAGGGTCTTTTGAGGGGGGCACTTTACGAAATGCCATTGCTCGAGATGCCAAAGCTACGATTGCCCTTGCAAAGGATCAGCTTGACCAAGCGTCAAACCTAGTGAAGGGTTTTGCGGAGGTGTTTGCTGCAGAATTTGCAGACACAGATCCTAATTTGACGATCTCGGTGGTACCAGCACCCGCAGCACCTCATTTGCCTGAGGCGGAGCAGGTCGCGTTTTTGCAAGCCTTATCTGTGGCGCCGAATGGGGTTCATAGAATGTCACCCGTTTTATCCGGTGTCACCGAGACATCCTGTAATTTTGGCGTTGTTCGTTTGTTGCCAGAGGGGAGTGGACTGTCTTTTTCAGCGTGCTTATTGGTGCGATCGTTAGTTGATAGTCAGACGGATTACTTGGCCCGAGTGGCGGCGTCTCCCTTTGAGTTAATTGGATGCGATGTTTTGTTGGAAAATGGCTACCCAGGTTGGAAGCCCCAGCCTGATCAGGGGCTGTTAAAGCAATTTAACGAGATTCATCAGCAAGTGATGGGCTTTGCGCCAAACGTTAAAGTGATCCATGCAGGGCTGGAGTGCGGGATCATTGGAGCAAAATACCCCGCAATGGAAATGGTGTCTTTTGGGCCGAATATCCGCGGCGCCCATTCTCCTTCTGAGCGACTAGAGATAGCCTCAGTAGCAGAGTTTTGGGAGCTGCTTAAGGCTCTGCTGCTGGCGACACCAAGAGTGCGAGCATAGTTACTCCCCACCAAAGTAATTACAACATTTCGTCACACAGAGAGCCCCAACGACCTGCTAAATTTAGCAGGTCGTTTTTTTTATTGGGTAGAGCCTGTGACCATTTCGTTTCGTTACACTAAGAGTGCCAAATTCGATGCGTAGCAGTTTTACTCTGGCGCTTGTGCTCGCGTTCATACTCGGTGTGGCGGTTGAATACCTAGTGTTTAATCAAGTCCATTCCGAGTTCAATGTGCAAGCTTATTTGGTTGTTCTGGTTGTAGTGCTTATTTTAGCGCTCTTGTACAGCTTATACCGGCGTTATCATAGCTTTCATCTAATTTTGGCTCGTCATCATTTGGAATACCTAGAGGTCAGTATGGATGGCCTAAGTCTGTGTGAAAGCCTAGCAAAACGCTGTGAGGTGTTACGGCATCAACGAAATGATCTGAATGATGATTTAATTGGCGTACAGGTTCAGCTGCAAGAGGTGAATGAACTGTCGCGACTTTTGCTCGATAAACTACCAGACGCCAGTATTTTAGTTAATCAACATGGCGCTATTTTAGGTGTCAGTCAAAGTGCCCAATTGCTAACAGGCTACCCCATGCAAGAGGTGTTTGGGGCTTCCTTGGGTAAGTTGAAGCTGTTTGATGATTTAACAGAGTTATTTGAAAAAGGTTGGAGTCAGGAGCTAGCAACACGTTTAAAAGAGGTTTCTACTCCTCATATGGGGCAGTTGAAAGGCAAAGGAGGGAAATCGATGGCCTGTACATGGAGTATTAAAGAGTTGAATTTGCCCATCCATCGCTATTATCTCATTACCCTTGTTCCCCACAGAGGCGCATTGAAAATCTGCTAATCCCCCATGGGGGCTTGGGTTTGCATCCGATAGCTTCCCCCCGTCATAATAGGGTTTTGTACGGGATACTTAGCCCTTCATGTCTGAAATTTATACGGTCACACTGGATGGTTCTTCTTACCTTTTGCCCGCGGGCAGCAATCTTCTTCAAGGCTTGCTGGGTAAAGGAGCGATTGTGCCACACAGTTGTCTAGCGGGCGCTTGTGAAAGTTGTGCCTTGTTTGATCTGCACTCTCAGGAAAAACGCCTGACCTGCCAAACATCCGTGGATCAAAATCTCGCTTTAACCCGTTATGGACAAAATGCTTTTCCTATTGCCACACGAATAACGGATGTAACAGTGGAGGCAGATGATTTCGCTATCGTTACCTGCCACGCTAATACCGCTTTATTGCCCTGCGACGCCATTAATTGGCGTATTGGCGATGAGACGGGGATGTCAGTGAGTTTAACTTCCTCTGATGAAGCCGTGCGTTTATTGCTACCTATTCGTTTAGAAGCAGACTTTGGCACCCTAGAATTAGGTAAAAAACAGCAACGTACCCATATAGATCCAGCCCTTAAATCGGTCATTATTTGTGAGGGGCACCTCGTGCCATTGGGGGACGAGTTAATTAAATCACTGATGGCGCTCAGTCACCGAGTTTATGGGCAACCACTGGTGACTGACTTTGAAGGGGCCATCCCAGATCAAGTCTTTCAACGTTATGACGTGGCATATGTTTTAATTGATCGCAGTGTGTCTATGGAATCCTTAGAGAAAGTGTTTAGCCTCAGTAAGATGCGGGTTGAGCAGTACCAGTACCTTTTACTTACGAAGTAGTCTATGAAAATTCTCCATACCTCTGATTGGCATCTTGGGCAAAGCTTTATGGGGCGAAGTCGCGCCGAGGAACATCAATTATTGATTAGCTGGTTACTGGATTACGTAACCGCAGCAAACATTGAAGCAGTGATTTTAGCTGGAGATGTGTTTGATACCAGTACACCTCCCAGTTATGCCCGAGAGCTTTATCTAGAATTGGTGTTGGCTTTATATCAACGGGATTGTGCTCTGATCGTGGTGGCAGGAAATCATGATTCTGTGAGTGTGCTCAATGAAAGTAAAAGCCTGCTACAGCAGATGAATACCTATGTGATTACTCAACCCAGTTGGGACCAACTAGAAGCATCATTGGTGACCTTAAAGAACCGAGCCGGGGAGCGTGCTGCAATGGTCTGCGCGGTCCCTTTTTTAAGAGTCAGAGACATGGTGCAGCGTGAGTTAGGACAGTCCATTGATGCGAAACAAGCGCAACTGTCAGATCGTATTCAAGCCTATTACAGGGTGCTATATGAGCAAGCCAAGCAAGTGGCCGAAGATTTACCTATCATTGGTACAGGGCATTTGACGGTATTAGGTGGCCAGAAAACAGAGTCCGTGCGAGATATTTATGTGGGGACCCTTGAGGCGCTCCCGCCAGCGTTATTACCAGAATTCGATTACTTGGCGCTTGGTCACATTCATAAGCCAATGCAGGTGGGGGGTAAAGAGCAGTGGCGTTACTCGGGTTCACCCATTCCTATGAGTTTTGATGAAAGTGGTACACAAAAATCTGTGGCGGTTTTTGATACAGAGAATAAGAACGTAGACCTTATTTCTATCCCAAATTTTAGGGAGCTAAGAAGTCTAAAAGGCAGTCGTGATGAGTTAGTTGAAGCATTAGCGGCTATCACAAACGAGTCCGAATTATGCCTATGGCTTGATTTAACCTTGACCGATGACATCAATATTGGCTTGTTTCAAGAGCAGGTGAGTGAGCTACTGGAGGGTAAAAATATTGAGGTGCTTAAGGTGCAACGCCTTCGTAAGCACATTAGTCTCAATACCAATAACGGCGAAACAGCGACCTTGGAAGATGTGACTCCGCAAGATGTGTTTGCCCAGCTATTGGAAGAAAAACAACTTGATGAAGATCACGCCAAACATCTTGCGCAAATGTTCAATACCTTTATCGATGAGAATGAGGTCGCGGAATGAAGATTTGCTCACTGGGGTTTGAAAACTTAAATTCCCTCAAAGGTAAATGGTTCATTGATTTCGAAGCTGAGCCGTTAGCAAGTTCTGGAATATTCGCCATCACTGGGCCAACAGGGGCAGGTAAGTCCACCTTACTAGATGCCATGTGTCTTGCCCTTTACCATCAAACGCCAAGGGTAAATGTGTCCCAGTCGGCCAATGATGTCATGACGCGTCATACGGCCCATTGTTCAGCCGAAGTGGTGTTTGAAGTAAAAGGTGTCCGCTATCGAGCCTTTTGGGGACAGCGGCGGGCCCGCAACCAAGCCACTGGAAATTTACAGCAGATTCAATGTGAACTGGCCCAATCAGATGGCACAGTTATCACCGACAAAATTGCCCCTAAAATCGCCAAGGTTGCGGAATTAACAGGTTTGGACTTTGACCGCTTTACCCGCTCCATGATGCTGGCACAGGGTGGCTTTGCTGCTTTCTTGAATGCCAAAGATGGAGAGCGTGCTGAGTTACTAGAAGAGCTTACCGGTACGGAGCTGTACGCCATTATATCTAAGCGTATCTTTGAACGGCATCGTGAAGGCAAGCAAGAGATACAACAACAAGAGGCGATTTACGCAAGCCATAAGTTGATGGATGAAGACGCTTTTTCGGCTCTGTCTACACAGCTACAAGAGTATAGTTTGACCCAACAGGCTCTTGAAAAAGAGTTGGAGCGATTGAATCAGGGCGTAAGTTGGTTTAGCCGCCTAAGAGAGTTGCGTAGTAAGCAAAATCAAGCTCAAAAGGAGTTCGGACTTGCAAACGAAACCTTGGCCTCTCATGGATCAGAGTTTGACCGGTTGGCATTTGCTCAGAAAGCAGAGAGTCTGGAAGTTGGGCAACAACAATTGGTTGAGTTGGCCAAGGAGTGTGATAAG
The DNA here is from genome assembly GCF_055388305.1 of Marinomonas vaga. NCBI lineage: Bacteria > Pseudomonadati > Pseudomonadota > Gammaproteobacteria > Oceanospirillales > Oceanospirillaceae > Marinomonas > Marinomonas vaga. The sequence continues at coordinate 3,309,867 of NZ_AP043903.1, read as the reverse complement.
CAAAGCACTCAATTAAAAGGTATTAATCATGAGGTTCAGGTCTGTGATGAAGCGTTAAAAGAGGCCAATTCTGAATGTGACCAGAGCCAGCATCACCTAGATCAAGCGAAGCAATCAATGATGACGTTTGAGCGCCAAGCTGAAAATCATTGGACTCCAATGGAACAAAAGATTGGGGCGGTAAGTGGAGAATTAGAGCGTGAGCACAGTCTTCTTGTAAAGCTGTTGGAGCAAAAGCAGGCGGCTGCATCGACGGATCAGTCATTGCAGTCTGACATTGATAAGGTTCAATCTGAGTTGCTGTCTCATAAAGTGGCTTCTGCGGCGTGGAAAGATGGAGGTAGAGCTCAATCTTTACTGGCCAAATGGGAAGCCCAAGAAGCTGAGTTGGTCAATGCTGAACGACAATTAAGTGAATTGATTGCCAAAGAAAACCAGCAGGGAATAATACTGCAGCAACTTGAGCAAGAGAGAGTATCGATTCTTGATCAGCAGAATACATGCCGCTCAGAAATAGCTCAGCAGGATGAAGTTGAAGAAGCCGCGCGCCAACAACTGCAAGTGACACTGGGGGCGTCTGGCAGTATTGAAGAGCGACGTTCCTTGCTTCAGAAAAAACGGGATGCCTTGGCTCGTTTGTCTGGCGCGGAAGGGGATGTTCGCCGTTTAGAGCAACTGAGTCGACTGGTGAGTGAGCGAAAGCAAGAATGGCAGGTATCGGAACAGGAGCATCAAAGGCTGACCCAGCAAGAAGCAGACCTTGATGCTAAACAACAAGCGATACATCAGCATTTGGAAGACTTGCAAGCAAGGCGTCTGTTACAGCAGCGGTTATCGGTGTTAGAGCAAGAACGGAAGAGCTTAATTCCCGGCGACCCTTGCGGTGTTTGTGGTGCGACAGAGCATGACCTCAACAAAGCCGCCCCGATTACGATTGATCTAAATCTTGAAACTCGTTACCAGCAGTTAGAAGAATCCTATCAACAAGCCGTTAAAGCTTACCAAGCATGCCATCAAGCATTAGAGTTGCTGCGGCACAAGTTAGCCCAGCAGCGTCAAACAGTTCTTGATTGGGAGCAGGAACAGCAGGCTCTTAATCACCAGCTTGAAATGACTTTATCCAGCTGGTTTGAAAAGGTGCCTGATATAGAAAGCTATAAAGCTGGGATGGAAGCTTTCTGGGGAGAACTCACACATCAGGAAGCCGAATTAGAGCAAGCCGTTAATATTGAAAAGACCCTACAAAAAGGCGGCTTAGCGAGGGTGCAAAACACCATTAGATTGACTCAGCTGGAAAAAGATGCAGAACGTTTGGATCTTAGTAAGGCCCAAGCACAGCAGCAATTGACGTCGTTACAACGACAGAATGCAGAGCAAACCCAAAGCTTAGCTAACAGACGTCAGGTATTTATTAGTGAAGTGAATGAACTGATTTTGGAGCCAGCTTTAATTCAAGAGGATTACGTCAATCTTCAGCAAATCAATGAAGCACTGGAGAAATGGGCATCGGCATCTCGGAACACAGCAGAGTGTCAAAAATTAATCAGCGAATTAGAGTGGCGCTTAGAAGCGAGCGGTAAACATACACAGGACCTCCTATCACAAGAACAAGCCTGTCAAGAGCGCATGGCGGAACTCAAAAAACAAAAGCAAGCATTGGTCGCTGAGTTGGTCACCGCACTAGATGGCAAAAGTGTGGCTTCCACACGTCAATGGTGGCTGGATCAAATTGTTGATAAAGAACGAGCCTTTAATGAATGGTCGACCAAGCGGGAAAGGCTAACGCTCAATCATACCCGGTTGGCGACTGAGCTTGATAGTTGTCAAATTCGATTACAGGAAGCAGAGCAAGTGCTTTCAAAAGCGCAAGCAGAGTACCAACGTGCGTTAGAAGAAAATGGGTTTGCTTCGGAACAAGTGCGTCAGAGCAGTCGATTGGCACCAGAAGTGCGACAGCGGTTATCTGACTTGAAAGAGCAACTACATAGTAAGATCCAAGAATTAAACATTGAGATTCGTAATAGAGATCAGGAATTGGCTCAAGAAGAGCAGTCGGTTCCAAGTTCGATAGCGGAGTCGGATACCTATGAAAGTCTCACGGATCAGCAGCAAGGGGTTAAAGCTAAGTATCAAGCCCTATTGCTGGAGTTGGGAGAAGTTCGTGAGCGAGTTCGGGCGGAGCAGGAAAACCGACAAGGCAATCTGACCTTAATGAAAGAGATTAAAGCAAAGAAAGAAGCTTTTGCCGTACTGGATGACTTAAATGCTCTTATTGGCTCCGCGGACGGAGCTAAATTTAGGCGTTATGCCCAGTCAGTCACACTGGATCATCTTATTTGGCTGGCAAATAAGCATTTAAGTAGTCTCCATGGTCGCTACGAGTTGCAGCGTAGGGCAGCTGAGGGTCTAGCGTTAGAAGTGATTGACCATTGGCAAGGGGATGCCTCTAGGGATACTAAAACCCTATCAGGAGGAGAGTCTTTCCTTGTCAGTTTGGCGCTTGCTGTCTCTCTATCTGATTTGGTATCCCATAAGACATCCATCGATTCTCTGTTTTTGGATGAGGGGTTTGGGACGTTAGACAGTGAGACCCTTGATACGGCCTTGGATGCCCTAGATCGGCTGAATAGTCATGGTAAAACAATAGGTATCATCAGTCATGTTGAGGCGTTAAAGGAACGCATACCCACTCAAATTAAAGTGTCTAAGCACTCAGGGTTAGGGGTGTCCACATTAGACTATCAATACCGTGCGCCATAATGGGGATCAAAATGGGTCATGAGTTTTCCCCAGAAAAGGTGGCAAAACCTTGTAAATAAGCTGTAAAAGTTATTAAAAAACAGGGGGTTAAGGGATTAGTTTAATTTGCACACAATGGGGTCTATCGGGCACAATCAAGGTGCGATGATAGAAATAGTTTTCATCATCGCACTTCATTTGCGGTGGTATATTGCTAGAATAGGTACTGGTTTACAGCCAGCAAAATGTAATTGCTACGGCTTTGATTTATTTAAGGATTTCTCTAGATGTCAGATACTGACTTTCGTCTCAAAGGAAGCGTTGTTACCACAGTCGTGTTAGAAGTACGCAGGTTAAATGTGGAACAGGTCATTTTGGGGCTAAAGGAAAAGATTGCTCAGGTGCCGCAGTTTTTTAATCAGGCGCCATTGATTGTTGACTTCAGTCACTGTGAGAAGGTGTCTTTTGATGCTTTTGAATCATTAATTGATAACTGTCGGCTGCTAGGTTTAGCGGTTATGGGGTGGAGAGCTCCTGACAATGGTGTTCCCCCTTGGCGCTCTGATGTATTGCTTCCCATGTTGCCAAGTGGTGGAAACCGCAAGATTAACATTAAAAATGAGGACAGTGCTCCCGCTTCAGACCCACATGTGGTGATCAAAACGGTTGTGGAAGAAAGGGAAATTGCTCAGCCTGCCACCTTGGTGACGAAGCCGATTCGCTCTGGGCAGCAGATTTACGCTCCAGGTGATCTGATCATTGTATCCCAGGTCAGCCCAGGGGCAGAGGTGTTAGCGGAAGGCAATATTCACATTTACGGGGCGTTGCGTGGCCGAGCCCTGGCAGGTATTAAAGGTAATACTGACGCGCGTATTTTTTGTCGTAGTATGGAAGCTGAACTGGTCTCTGTTGCAGGAAATTTCATGTTGAGCGACGCACTACAAAATATTATTTGGAAAGAGACAGCGCAAGTGCTATTAGTGGACGATACGTTAGAAGTCGTACCGTTGTAACCATAGCATGAGCTTATGAGATTCAGTTTGGGGGATAAATAGTTGGCTAAGATTATCGTCGTAACCTCTGGTAAAGGCGGGGTAGGTAAGACCACTTCCAGTGCCGCAATTGGTACCGGGTTGGCTCTAAAGGGGCACAAAACAGTCATCATCGATTTTGATGTGGGCTTGCGTAATCTTGATTTGATTATGGGGTGTGAACGTCGCGTGGTATACGACTTCGTAAACGTTATCAACAAGGAAGCGACCTTGTCCCAGACTCTTATTAAGGATAAACGTACGAAAAATTTGTTTATTCTGCCGGCTTCTCAGACCCGAGATAAAGATGCATTGACGCCGGAAGGTGTTCAGGCTGTATTGGATGAGTTGTCCCAAGAGTTTGATTACATTGTGTGTGACTCTCCGGCAGGTATCGAGCGTGGTGCTCAGATGGCTCTCTACTTTGCTGATGTGGCGATTGTTGTGACCAACCCTGAAGTATCTTCAGTGCGAGATTCTGATCGTATTTTAGGTATTCTACAGAGCAAAAGTCGCCGTGCAGAACGTGGTGAGTCACCGATTGAAGAGCATTTGCTGCTCACTCGTTACAACCCTGAGCGAGTTTCAGAGGGTGAGATGCTAAGTGTAGAGGACGTGGAGGAGATTTTGGCAATTCCTCTATTGGGTGTTATCCCTGAGTCTGAAGCTGTGTTAAAGGCATCTAACCAAGGTACGCCAGTGATTCTTGATAGCCAAGCTGAGGCAGGATTGGCTTATGGTGATGCAGTGGATCGATTGCTAGGTGAAGAGCGTCCTCTTCGCTTTATCGACTTGCAAAAGAAAGGATTCTTCAAACGGTTACTAGGGGGCTAGAGTGGGTATTTTTGATTACTTTAAGAGTAAGAGTGAACCAAGCTCTGCATCGGTTGCGAAAGATCGTCTGCAAATCATCGTTGCCCATGAGCGCAGTCGTCGTCACCAGCCTGATTATTTGCCGCAAATGCAGCAAGAGATCATTGATGTGATCCGTAAATACGTACAAGTGGAATCAGATGATGTTCAGATTCAGCTTGAAAATACAGATGACTGCTCTGTGCTGGAGTTGAATGTAACCTTGCCTGAGAAAAACTAGGGGCAAAAGCCTGATTAATATCATGGAATATTGATCAGGCTGAATTCCAGTTTGCTTTGGTTGGAATTGCACTTAACCCCATTTGCCTTCCGATGTATCATAGGGGCTTAAATGTAATGAGTTTTCCTATGAAATACACTGCTATATTTTTTACTTTGCTAACCTCTTTTGTTGTGGGTTGCTCATCACAGTCTGAGCCTCAAAATCCCCCTGAGACCCCCAAAAACGACTTGCCAATTCCTTTGGACAATCCTAAGGCGATGCTTGGGAGTCAGCTGTTTTTTGATGTGAATCTTTCTAAAAACCGTAATCAATCTTGTGCCACTTGCCATGACATTGGCCAAGCATTTACAGATAGGCGTTTGACTGGCGCTGAAGGGGCTGTGTCAATCGGTAGTGATGATGTCTCCATGGGAGATAGAAATACGCCTACAGCGATGTATTCTGCTTTAACGCCGCGTTTTCATCGCATGTCTTCTGGAGAATATCGAGGCGGGCAGTTTTTAGATGGCCGAGCGTCTTCATTGGCTGATCAAGCGGCAGGTCCTTTTGTAAATCCTGTTGAAATGCAAATGCCCTCAGAGGACTCAGTTGTAGATCGTGTGCTTGAGCGTGATGACTATGTTGCCTCATTTGAGCAGATTTATGGTGATGGCTTGTTTGAAGATAAGGCTAAAGCATTTAGTGCTATTACGGATGCCATTGCCCATTTCGAAAGCACTGAATTATTCATGCCGTTTAACTCGAAGTATGATCGTGTCATGCGTGGGGAAGCAACATTTACACCTCAGGAGGAGTTGGGGCGTACCTTGTTTTTCTCTGAGCAGTTTACGAATTGTAATGCTTGCCATCAGTTGAATCCTTCGCCTTTCTTTGAGCGGGAAACTTTTACAAATTACGAGTACCGTAATATCGGAGTGCCCCCAAATCCTAACTTGAAGCATTTAGCTGGTGCGGATCTGGGTTTAAGGGCTCATCCGAATATCAATGACGATATTGAGCGCGGTAAGTTCCGTGTGCCAACCCTGAGAAATGTGGCGGTCACTGGCCCTTATATGCATAACGGTGTGTTTAAGGATTTGCGTACCGTGGTGTTGTTCTACGATAAGTACAATAACCCAACACGTAAATTGAATCCTGAAACTGGCGCCCCTTGGGCGGAACCAGAAGTTTCCGAAAACATTGATTTTGCGACCTTAGAGCAGTCACCCGCTTTGGATGATCGTCGAGTAGATGCTCTGGTCGCTTTCTTGAAAACGTTAACAGATCAGCAATACGAATACCTACAAGAGTAGGTATTTCTCTCCCTTCAGCCAGCCCTTCACATTCTTTCCTCCCCTTGGGCTGGCTTTGTTTCTCGGTATTCTTTACATTTCTAAAGTCGAATATTAACTGTAAATAGGAATGTGAATTCATGAAGTACAGTAAGTTAGGTCGAACTGGTCTAGATGTGTCCCGTGTGTGCCTTGGCACCATGACATGGGGGACTCAAAATGATCAAAAAGACGCTGATGAACAAATGGCGTACGCTTTAGATCAAGGTATTAACTTTATTGATACGGCGGAAATGTACTCAGTACCGCCTACGCCGGAATCCTATGGTAAGACTGAAACCATTATCGGTGATTGGAACCGTCGTAATCCAAATCGTCGCGAAGAGTATGTCTTAGCTTCAAAGATCGCAGGTGGTGGTGTAAAACATATCCGTAATGGTGGCGAAATTGATGGTGAGGCTATTATTTCATCCGTTGATGCGTCTCTGGCTCGCTTGCAGACGGACTATATTGACCTGTACCAGTTGCACTGGCCAAATCGCACGTCGCCTCATTTTGCGAAGCATTGGCCTGGCAAGATTACATTCTCAGATGTGGATCGTGATGCCCATTCTGCGAAGATGTTAGAAATCCTTCAGGCCATTGAGGAGTGTGTCAAAGCGGGTAAGATCCGTCATTTTGGTCTATCAGATGATACGACTTGGGGAATTAATGAATACATTCGCTTGAGTGAACAACATGATTTGCCTCGTGTTGCATCGATTCAGAATGAGTTCAGCTTGTTGCACGCAAAAGATTGGCCTTATTTGATCGAAAACTGTGTGCATGAGGATGTGGCTTATTTGCCATGGTCACCACTAGCGGCTGGCTCTCTAAGTGGTAAATACCTTGATGGCGCACGTCCTGAGGGAAGTCGTTGGACATATTCTCAGCGCCAAGGTTTGTTCCGTGATACTGAGCAAGCAAACGCGGCTGTAAAAGCTTATATGGACGTGGCGGCTAAGCATGGTATGAGTGCAGTAGAATTAGCGCTAGCTTGGTGTGATCAAGTGGATGGTGTGACTTCTACAATTATCGGTGCGACGACTTTGTCGCAGCTTCAGGAAGATGTAGATGCTTTTGAGCTATCATTGTCGGATGAAGTGTTGAAGGATGTGGCAGAGGTATTTAGGCAATATCCTGTACCATTCTAAATAATGGTCACCATAAGACATAAAAAAACCCGGCCTAAGCCGGGTTTTTGTTATGCACTTCTAGAAAGAAGATTATTTTTCTTCTTTCTTAGCTTTAGCTGCTTCGATTACTGTTTCAGCAACGTTTGCAGGACATGGAGCGTAGTGAGCGAATTCCATAGAGAATTGACCACGGCCAGAAGTGATTGTACGTAGGTGACCAATGTATCCGAACATTTCAGATAGTGGTACTTCACCTTTGATACGAACGCCAGTTAGGCCAGCTTCTTGGTCTTTGATCATGCCGCGACGACGGTTCAAGTCACCGATTACATCACCAACATTGTCTTCTGGAGTGAACACGTCAACTTTCATGATAGGCTCAAGAAGTTGTGCGCCAGCTTTTGGAATAGACTGACGGAAAGCGCCTTTTGCAGCGATTTCGAAGGCTACTGCAGAGGAGTCAACTGCGTGGTAGCTACCGTCAAACAATTCAACTTCAACGTCAAGAACAGGGAAGCCTGCTAGGACACCTTCGTCCATCATAGACTTGAAGCCTTTCTCAACTGCAGGCCAGAATTCTTTCGGTACGTTACCGCCCACAACAGAAGATGTGAACGTGAAGCCAGAGTTTGGCTCACCTGGTTTGATGCGGTAATCGATCTTACCGAACTGACCAGAACCACCAGATTGTTTCTTGTGCGTGTAGCTATCTTCGATTTCTTTCGTGATAGTTTCACGGTAAGCAACCTGAGGCTGACCTACGATTAGGTCTACGCCGTATGTACGCTTAAGAATGTCAACTTTGATGTCAAGGTGAAGCTCACCCATACCTTTAAGGATGGTTTCGCCAGAATCTTCATCAGTTTCAACTTGGAAAGAAGGGTCTTCTGCAACCATTTTACCGATTGCGATACCCATTTTTTCCATACCAGACTTATCTTTAGGCTGTACAGCGATAGAGATTACTGGCTCTGGGAAGATCATTGCTTCAAGAGTACATTCGTTCTTAGGATCACAAAGAGTGTGACCTGTTTGAACGTTCTTCATACCAATGATGGCAATGATGTCACCAGCTTGCGCTTCAGTGATTTCGTTACGATCGTCTGCCTGCATTTCAACCATACGGCCGATACGCTCAGTTTTACCTGTAGCAGAGTTAAGAATCGTGTCACCTTTCTTAAGGCGGCCAGAGTAGATACGAATGAACGTCAACGCGCCAAAGCGGTCGTCCATGATCTTGAATGCAAGTGCGCGTAGTGGCTCGTCTGCAGAGACTGTTGCAACTTTACCAGTCGGCTCACCAGTTTCAGGATCAGTAAGATCTTGTGGGTCAACTTCTGTTGGGTTTGGTAGGTAGTCAACAACAGCGTCTAGTACTAGTTGAACACCTTTGTTCTTAAATGCAGAACCACAGTAAGTTGGGAAGAATGCAAGATCACGTGTACCTTTACGGATACAACGTTTAATTTCGTCGATAGATGGCACTTCACCTTCTTCAAGGTAAGCCATCATTAGATCTTCGTCTTGCTCAAGAGCCGTTTCGATTAGGGCTTCATGGTATTCTTCAACTTTGTCTACCATGTCTGCTGGAACGTCTTTGATTTCGTAGTTTTCTGGAAGACCAGTGTCGTCCCAAACGTACGCTTTCTTAGAAAGAACGTCTACAACACCTACGAAGTCATCTTCTTCACCAATTGGAAGAGTCATAACAAGTGGGTTAGCAGCTAGAACGTTTTTAACTTGATCTACAACGCGGTAGAAGTTCGCACCAAGGCGGTCAAGTTTGTTAACGAAGATAACACGAGCAACTTCTGACTCGTTAGCGTAGCGCCAGTTGGTTTCTGATTGTGGCTCAACACCACCAGAACCACAGAATACACCGATACCGCCGTCAAGTACTTTCAAGGAACGGTATACTTCTACTGTGAAGTCAACGTGTCCAGGAGTATCGATAACGTTCAAGCGGTGCTTTTTCCACTCACATGTTACGGCAGCAGATTGGATAGTGATACCACGCTCCGCTTCCTGCTCCATGAAGTCAGTAGTAGATTCGCCGTCATGAACCTCACCAGTTTTGTGGATCTTACCAGTAAGTTTCAAGATACGTTCAGTTGTGGTCGTTTTACCCGCGTCAACGTGGGCAAAGATACCGATGTTTCTGTATAGAGATAAGTCAGCCATTACATTGCTCTAATTAGTGTAGGATGAATTTTTCGCGTATTAGTATACGAGACTTTTCAGCGAAGTAGTCAGGTATTGGCGGCTATTCTATTATAAGAAGGCACAGCAATAAAAGAGGCGCATGGGCTACGGCTAGGCTATTTACGTAATTATTTTAGTTGGTTTGCCATTATCCGTTAGGAATACTGCCGTAAAGTGAGAGAGGGCACTGGTTTGGGGGTCACTTGGTGAATCAGTGTATTTGCTGTTCAAAGTGAAAAAGTCGATAGGATTAGCAAAAAAGCGAGCCGGAGCTCGCTTTATAGCATCTATTACCAAGAGCTGGATGGTGTTTTCTTACGACGTGTCATAGGAAATAAGAAGCCAAATAAGCCGCCTATTAATAAGGTGCCGGCACCAATCATAAACCAGCGCTGCTCCGTAGAGGAGGTTAGACGATCATTTTGAGCGACTAGGGCATCAACTTGCTGTTGCAGAGATTCAATTTTGTAATCAGAGGACTCGTTTGCAGAGACAATTTCTTCTGCACGCTGTGCGAGTTCCGATACGTCTTCTAATTGTTGTTCCAAGCTTTCACGTTGTTCTGTTAACTGGCTAACAGAATTGGCAAGTTCAGTGTTTGAATTGCGCACTTCTTGTAGGTCTTCTGCAGCGGCTGCGCGTTGTTCTTGCGCTGCAGTAAGTTGGTTCTGTAAATATACCAATTGGTCGCGGCTTACACGGTCTTCACTAACAAAGTAATCTGGCAGCCAGCCCTCATTGCCTTCAGGTGAACGGACTTTTACATAGCCTTCGCTGCGATCTAGAACTGTTAGAGGTGTGCCGCTGCGAATACCTCGTTCAGTGGCCCTTGTGGAATTATCCATGCCTTCACGAATCGCCACAAATTGAATATCAGAAACATAGACAGTTTCTGCTTGCGCGGAAAGTACAATACTAAAAGAAGCGGTTAATCCAAAAAGAAGGTGTTTCAGCACGTTAAGACCCTTTAACAATCAATTACTTGTAGCGCCACAATACCGCCACAGACCAATAAGAGCAACATGCAGTTGGTCTGTGCTAGGGCGCGATTGTGTCAGTAAAGAGTAAAACAAAAAAAGCGCGATTAAAATCGCGCTTTTGTGACTGGCTCTTAATAGCCTTTATTATGCTGAGAAGTTGGCTGCCGCAAATTCCCAGTTAGCAAGTGCCCAGAAGCCTTTAAGGTAATCAGGACGTACGTTGCGGTAATCGATGTAGTAAGCGTGTTCCCACAAGTCAACAGTGATTAGAGGTGTCTGGCCTGCTGTTAATGGTGTGCCTGCGTTACTAGTGTTAACGATTTCTAGGTCGCCAGATTCAGTTTTAACCAACCAAGTCCAGCTAGAGCCGAAGTTGTTAACCGCTTTGTCGTTGAACTCTTCCTGGAATTTAGCGAAAGAACCCCATTTAGCGTTGATCGCGTCAGCTAGCGCGCCAGTTGGCTCGCCACCACCGTTAGGGGTTAAGCTGTTCCAAAAGAAAGTGTGGTTCCAGATTTGCGCAGCGTTGTTGAAAACTGGGCCAGCTGGAGCAGCAGCGATGATTTCTTCTAGAGTCTTACCTTCGTACTCTGAACCAGGTACTAGACCGTTCAATTTAGTCACGTAAGTGTTGTGGTGCTTTCCGTAGTGAAACTCTAGAGTTTCAGTAGACATATGCGGCTCAAGTGCATCTTTAGCGTAAGGTAGAGCTGGTAATTCAAAAGCCATTTCTTTTCTCCTTGCTTTATGTGTAACGAAAAGTGCTTGTGATCAAGCAGTTAATGGTGATTATATACTAGCATCGAACGTTTGAAGATTATATTCATTCTGTTTGTGTGGTTATTTATTTCATAGTTATTCAAAAATGTACTCGACGACCTGGTTACCATGCGAAAAGATGACGACGTAGAAATCCCAAGTCTTACACTAGATCAAGATGAGATCAGTGATCGACCTTCCTCCGTAAATCCGACGGCTCAAGCTAAAAAACGCCGACTTAATCCGCCCCCTGCGAAACCAACCCCTGGTACACAGGCCACCAGTGTGCGAGCAAAAAAACAAAGCTTGTTTGGTGTGTATTTCCTATTGCTGCTGATACTTGCGGCAGCCGGCGCTGGGGGTTATTGGCTTTGGTTGGATAATCAAAAGCTGCGTAATGAATTAACTGGCGCTAAGAGTCAGATCCAGGATCTCGATCATCAGCTGTTAGCCGCCGATGTTTCCTCCGATAAGTTAGGAGCCACTGTCGAAGAGGTGCTTAAGAACCATGACAGCGAAATTCGTAAGTTATGGGGTGTGGCGTATGACCGAAATCGCGGCAACATCAGTGCCAATACCGAGGCTTTAGAAAAGCTTGATGGGCGCTTGGGCGATTTGCGTGAAACAGTGTCTACCCAATCTAAGCGTGTGGCAGTTCAAGCAGATGCTTTTAATGAAGTGGAGAATGGTTATAACCGTTTAATCGACTCGGTTGCCGCAGTTGAGGTGAAGCAGACGGCTCAGGATGAAAGCGTCAGTGAGTTGGTGGCCAAAGGGGAGCAAAATGCCAGTGCTTTATCTGCCCAGCAGGGGAGTATCGAAGCCATGCGTTTACAGCTAGATGAAATCTCTTCCCGCTTAGATTCTCTTGCTAATTCTTTGGAAGAGCAGCGCCGCCTAGTGGCATCTGCTAGCGATTCGCCATCCTTTACACCAGAAATGGAGGCGCAATTGAATAGTTATGATGAGGCGATTAAATCTATCGATGAATTTCGCCCCCAAGTGTTGCGTGAAATTAATAGTTTGAAAGCGCAAGTGCGTCAGATTTCATTGCAACAAACTTTGAGCTTGGATGAGTAACACGTCCTTAGCGCTCTAAAATTATGATGTGTATCAAAGAAAGGCTGACTTGTTCAGCCTTTCTTGTTTTTGGGCTTCGGATACCTTTTGAGAGTTGGATAGAATGCGCGGCATTTCTAACTTGTATAAAGATTGATTATGACTGAATTGCTTTCTCCTGCGGGCACGTTAAAAAACATGCGTTATGCCTATGCATACGGAGCGGATGCGGTATACGCAGGCCAACCCCGCTACAGCTTACGTGTGCGCAACAATGACTTCACCATGGCAAACCTTGCTCAAGGAATTGAGGAGGCTCATGGCATGGGTAAGAAGCTCTATGTTGCGACCAATATTGCTCCTCACAATGCAAAGATTAAAACCTTTATAAAAGATATGGAGCCTGTCGTGGAGATGGGGCCGGATGCCCTTATTATGTCTGATCCTGGGTTGATGATGCTGATTAAAGAGAAATGGCCGGATATGCCAATCCATCTTTCAGTGCAAGCAAATGCGGTGAATTGGGCGACGGTTAAGTTTTGGCATAACTTTGGCCTAGAGCGCGTGATTTTGTCTCGGGAGTTGTCCTTAGATGAAGTGGGTGAAATTCGTCAGATGGTGCCAGAAATGGAGATCGAGACTTTCGTTCATGGGTCTTTGTGCATTGCTTACTCAGGGCGCTGTTTGTTGTCTGGGTATTTTAATCGTAGGGACCCAAACCAAGGCACATGTACCAATTCTTGTCGTTGGCAATACGATGTGAAATCAGCAGTGCAGGATGAGAATGGAGACATTGTCCCTGCAGACGGTAGTCATCTTAAAGGTGTGCAAAGCTTTGATCCGTCAGACTTTATTGCACCAACGTTAGGTGAGGGTAAGCCTTTTGATGATGTAGTGTTGCTTCGTGAACAAGGTCGTGAAGGTGAGTTTATGCCCGCCTTTGAGGATGAACATGGTACCTACATCATGAACAGCCGTGACCTTCGTGCGATTCAGCATGTTGAAAAGTTGATCGAATTGGGTGTGCATTCATTAAAAATTGAGGGGCGCACCAAGTCCCATTTTTATGCAGCCCGTACTGCTCAGCTTTATCGTCAGGCCATTGATGATGCGATTCATGGTCAGCCATTTGATATGTCATTGATGGATAAGTTGGAAGGTCTGGCTAACCGGGGTTATACAGAGGGCTTTTACCGCCGTCATGTGCACGATCAGTACCAAAACTACCAATACGGAAACTCTATTTCAGATCGTCAGCAATTTGTGGGAGAGATGCTGGATTGGCACAACGGATGGCTAACAATAGAGGTGAAAAACCGCTTCAAAGTGGGGGACTCTATTGAGTTGATTACTCCTAAAGGCAGCATGCTATATCAGATTGAGGTGATGGAGAACTTGAAAGGGCAGACGATGGCGGTAGCACCGGGATCTGGTCATAAGGTGAGAATTCCTTTGCCTGTTCAGCCAGAGCAGTTGGCGTTGGGGTTGGTGATGCGCAACTTACCTAATGGTCATTGAATTGGGTTAAAAATGAATTCTATTTAAGAAGGCTCGTTATGAGCCTTTTTTAATATCCATATGCCATGAAAGTCTATGTGCTATGGTTTTTATAACTTTCCGGCATGTTATAGTAAGCGAAATGCCGAAGCCTTAAAATTTTCGAGACGAGATACTATGACAGTTACAGAGGCAAGACTGACTCACCTTAAACAGCTAGAAGCTGAGAGTATTCACATTATTCGTGAAGTGGCCGCCGAGTTTGATAACCCGGTGATGTTGTATTCTATTGGTAAAGATTCAGCGGTGATGCTGCATCTTGCTATGAAGGCCTTCTACCCAGGTAAGCCACCATTTCCGCTACTACATGTGGACACTGGTTGGAAGTTCAAGGAAATGATTAAGTTCCGTGATGAGCTGGTCGCGAATCTTGGTCTTGATCTATTAGTGCACCAGAATCCTGACGGCCTTGCACAAGGTATTGGTCCATTCACTCACGGTAGTGCTGTGCACACCGATGTGATGAAAACCCAAGGCTTGAAACAGGCGCTTGATAAATACGGCTTCGATGCAGCCTTTGGTGGCGCCCGTCGTGACGAAGAAAAATCCCGCGCGAAAGAGCGTGTTTACTCTTTCCGTGATAAGCAACATCGCTGGGACCCAAAAAATCAACGTCCAGAATTGTGGAATATTTACAACGGTAAAGTGAATAAAGGCGAAAGTATTCGCGTATTCCCTCTTTCTAACTGGACTGAGTTGGATATCTGGCAATACATCTACCTAGAGAGCATTCCAATTGTTCCTCTTTACTTTGCTGCTAAACGTCCTGTGGTTGAGCGTGATGGCGTTCAAATCATGGTGGATGATGAGCGTATGCCTTTGAAAGAAGGTGAAGTGCCTGAAATGAAATCAGTGCGTTTCCGTACCCTTGGATGTTACCCACTGACAGGTGCGGTTGAGTCCGAAGCGGACACTTTACCTGAAATCATTCAAGAGATGCTTTTGACTAAAAGTTCAGAGCGTCAAGGCCGTGTCATCGACCACGATTCTGCGGGTTCGATGGAAGAGAAGAAGAAGCAAGGTTATTTCTAGGGCTAGGAGTTTTAAGAATGTCTCATCAATCAGAATTGATCAGTCAAGATATCCTTGGCTACCTAAAACAGCATGAAGAAAAAGATCTGCTTCGCCTTCTTACTTGTGGCAACGTAGATGATGGTAAAAGTACATTAATCGGTCGTTTATTACATGACTCTAAGTTGATTTATGAAGATCATTTAGATGCCGTAAAACGAGACAGTAAAAAGTCTGGCACCCAAGGTGAAGAAGTTGACTTGGCGTTACTTGTTGATGGTCTTCAAGCAGAGCGTGAGCAGGGCATTACGATTGATGTGGCTTACCGTTACTTCTCAACTGAGAAGCGTAAGTTCATCATTGCGGATACTCCTGGGCACGAGCAATACACTCGTAACATGGCTACCGGTGCATCGTCTTGTGATCTTGCGATCATCTTGATTGATGCTCGCTACGGTGTACAAACCCAGACACGTCGACACAGCTACATTGCCTCTTTGTTAGGGATTAAGCATGTAGTGGTTGCTGTTAATAAAATGGATTTGGTGGATTTCTCAGAAGACAAATTCAACGAGATTCGATCAGACTACCTAGAATTTATTGAGCAGTTGGGTAACCGTAAGCCTGAGGATGTTCATTTTGTACCTATGTCTGCCCTCAAAGGCGACAACGTAGTAAATGCTTCAGAGCAAACGCCTTGGTATCAGGGTGGCCCTCTGATGGAGATTCTGGAATCGGTACAGATTAATCGTGACGTGAAGAGCGATGCGTTCCGCTTCCCTGTGCAATACGTTAACCGTCCGAACCTAGACTTCCGTGGTTTCGCTGGCACTATCGCAGCGGGTCAGGTGAAGCCTGGTGATGAGATCGTGGCATTGCCTTCAGGTAAGAAGTCTAAAGTAGCTGAGATCGTTACTTATGACGGCAACCTTGAAGTGGCTAAAAAAGGCCAAGCGGTCACCATTACCCTGGAAGATGAAATCGATATCAGCCGTGGCGATATGATTGTGCACCCAGGTGAAGAGCCTGAGATCAGTGCTAACTTACGAGCGTCTGTTGTTTGGATGTCTGAACAGCCGTTGGTGCCAGGTAAGCTTTATAACTTTAAGCTGGGCACGCAAACGGTTCCAGGTAAAGTGCATCACGTTAACTATCGTGTTGACGTTAACACGCTTGAAAAGACCGAAGTTGATCAAGTTGAGCTTAACGTTATTGCGGACTGTGTCATTAGCTTTGACGCGCCAGTGGCATTTGATAACTACCAGTCGAGCCCATTAACGGGTGCGCTGATTGTGATTGATCGTCTATCAAACGTCACTGTTGGTGCTGGTATGGTAGAAGAGACGGTTGGTGATCTTGATGCGGATACGGTTGTTACGGCTGAAGAGCGTGCAGGGCGTTTGGGTCAGAAACCTGCAGTAGTGGCTTTGGCTACTGGTTCTAAGGTAGATGCGCAGCAACTTGAGCGTTCATTGTTGCGTCGCGGTGTCGTGGCCTTGGCCAAGCTTGATGCGACAGTTGGCGAAGCCGAGTTACTGAAACAGACAGGTGTTGTAGTTGTGGTGGCGGATGCAGGTATCGCTGATATTGAACTGACAGAAGGTAATGTAGAAGATGTTGCCGAACAAATTTTGTCGACAGTTCGCCTGTAAATAAGCGTTAAATCGTGTATAAAAAGCCACTGAATTTCAGTGGCTTTTTTGTTTGTGAAGAAAATGTTTTTAAAGAATCTGCATCAGGCTTTAATTGAATATGGCGTGAAACGGGTAAGGGTGTCTAAAGACGCAGCAGACCAAGCCCGAAGTGCTGCTACCGACCGTGAGAGTGTAGCGGAGACCAAGTGGGATACCTTTGGTTTGGAGAATTCATACCTTGCCCATGGGCAATCGGTGCGGGTGGCTGAGTGTGAAGCGGACCTTGCCTATTTTCACAAACTGTCTTTTGCAAAGACACAAGAAGTTGTTGTCGGTTCTGTAATGCAGCTAGAGCGTGATGACGGTTGGAGTCGAATCGTAATTCTCTCTGCCCGTTGTGGTGGAGGAGAGTTCATTTGTGATGATCAATATGTATTGCTGGTCACGCCGCAAACACCTCTCGGTCAGTCGTTGCTTCATAAAGAAGAGGGTGATGAGCTGCAGATGAAAAGTCGTGGAGTCGATCAAATTGTCGAAATTACCCGAATATTCCTGCCCCAAGATTAGAAATTTAGGTCACACCCTAGAGAGTCCTTGACGCTTGGCATATAATGCTTGGCCTTTGAAAGACTTAAGAGGTTTTGGTTGTCTAAAAAGTGAGCTTAAAGGCTCGGCAACGAGAACTCAGAACAACATTAACGCTCAAGATGAGACGGTAATAGGATACAAATTATGCGCAGCCATTATTGCGGCGAGTTAACAGCAAAAAACATTTCAGAAGAAGTCACTCTTAGCGGCTGGGTACACCGTCGCCGCGACCATGGTGGTGTTATTTTCTTGGATCTTCGCGATCGTGAAGGTTTGACTCAAGTGGTATTTGATCCAGATCGTGCCGACAGCTTTGCCCTAGCAGACAGCTGCCGTAGTGAATTTGTGGTTCAGATTAAGGGTGTTGTTCGTGCTCGTCCAGAAGGGACAGTTAACCCAAATATGACCACAGGTGAGATTGAGGTTTTGGGTCACGAGCTAGAAATCCTAAACCGAGCGGCAACGCCTCCATTCCAGCTAGACGACCACCAAACAGTAGGTGAAGACATTCGTCTGAAGAATCGTTTCATCGATTTGCGTCGTCCAGAAATTCAACAGAAACTACGTTTCCGTTCAAAAGTAACGTCTGTATTGCGTCGTTACCTAGACGAAAATGGTTTCTTAGACATTGAAACGCCTATTTTGACCCGCGCAACCCCAGAGGGTGCACGTGACTACTTGGTGCCTAGCCGTACTCACCAAGGTAGCTTCTTTGCCTTGCCTCAATCGCCACAGTTGTTTAAGCAGTTGTTGATGGTGTCTGGCTTTGATCGTTACTACCAAATTGCAAAATGTTTCCGTGACGAAGACTTGCGTGCAGATCGTCAGCCTGAATTCACTCAGATTGACTTGGAGACCTCTTTCCTAGGTCAAGAAGACATCATGACCCTAACCGAGGGTATGATTACGAATTTGTTTAAAGAGTTGAAAGATGTGGATTTGGGTACCTTCCCGCGCATGCCTTTCTCTGAAGCAATGGAAAAATACGGTTCTGATAAGCCAGATTTGCGTATTCCACTGACTATTGAGACAGTGTCTGACTTAATGACAGAAGTTGACTTTAAAGTCTTCTCTGGTCCTGCGTCTGATCCTAAAGGTCGTGTTGCAGCATTGAAGGTGCCAGGTGGCAATGCCTTAACTCGTAAGCAGATTGACGAGTACACTAAGTTTGTAGGTATCTACGGTGCGAAAGGTCTGGCTTATATTAAAGTAAACAATAAGTCTGATCTGGAAGAAGGGTTACAGTCTCCAATTGTTAAATTCTTGCCTGTAGAAGTGCGTCAAGCTTTGCTTGATCGTGTGGAAGCGCAAGATGGTGATTTAATCTTCTTTGGTGCTGACCAAACTAGTGTTGTTAACGAAGCGCTAGGTGCGTTGCGTTGTAAGCTAGGTGCTGATCTTGACCTATATACCTGTGAGTGGGCGCCGCTTTGGGTAGTTGACTTCCCAATGTTTGAAGAAACATCTGACGGTGGCATTACAGCTATCCATCACCCATTCACTGCGCCGTCTTGTTCTCCAGAAGAGCTTCAGGCAAACCCGCTGACAGCTCTTTCTCAGGCCTATGACATGGTTCTAAATGGAACCGAGCTAGGTGGTGGCTCTATCCGTATTCACCAAGCAGAAATGCAGCAAGCAGTGTTTAAATTGCTGAATATCTCTGAAGAAGAGCAAGAAGAGAAATTTGGTTTCTTGCTGGATGCGTTGAAGTTTGGTGCGCCGCCACATGGTGGTTTGGCATTTGGCTTGGATCGCTTGGTTATGCTAATGACGGGGTCTGCATCGATTCGTGATGTGATTGCCTTCCCTAAAACGCAAAGTGCTACTTGTCTGTTGACTCAAGCGCCTGGCGAAGTCAGCGATAAACAACTTAAAGAGCTGAGCATTCGTGTTCGTAAGCCAGTTGTTGAGTGATTTAGCGTAAGTTTATAAAAAAAAGGGCCGCATATGTGGCCCTTTTTTGTATCTAGGATTGCATTGCATTACTGGGGCTGGTGAAATATACAGTATCTTAATGGTTAAGTGGTTAGGCTGTGGCTTCTACACGTATATTGGCGATTGACCCAGGTTCTCGGGTGACGGGGTTTGGTGTTATTGATGTAATAAATGGCAAGGCACGTTATGTGAGCAGTGGCTGCATTCGTCTTCCTGATGAAAATTTGCCCATCCGTTTAAAGCGCATTTTTGAGTGTGTCTCCCAAGTGATTGAGGAGTTTTCACCAAAGGAATTTGCCATTGAAGAAGTGTTCTTGGCAAAAAATGCCAATTCTGCGTTAAAGCTTGGGCAAGCCCGTGGCGCAGCGATCGTGGCGGCGGCTATGGCTGATTTGCCTGTTTTTGAATATGCCGCACGGCGCGTGAAGCAGTCTGTCGTGGGTAATGGTAATGCTGATAAGTCACAGGTTCAGGCAATGGTTCAATTGCTAATGTCTTTGGAATCAACGCCCCAGGCTGATGCGGCGGATGCCTTAGCTATTGCCCTATGTCATTCAAATACCCGGACTTCGGATGGTTTGGAATATGGTGTTGGTAAACGCGCCGGACGAACGTCAAAGCGTTGGCAGCAATCTGATTTAAGGAAAGCTTAAAATGATAGGTCGAATTGTTGGGGTGCTGGTTGAGAAGTCCCCTCCTGAATTGTTGGTCGATGTGGCTGGTATAGGCTACGAGGTGACGGCCTCCATGAGTACTATTTATGAATTGCCTCCCATTGGTCAGCAGGTCACCTTGCATACGCACTTTCAAGTTAAGGAAGATGCTCAATCCTTGTATGGCTTCGTCACAAAGGATGAACGAGCATTGTTTCGCATCCTTATTAAGGTCAATGGTGTGGGGCCTAAAATGGCTTTGGCCATATTATCTAGTATGTCTCCGTCTGAGCTCATTGAAGCTGTCCAGGAGTCCCAAATCACCTCATTAACTAAAATACCGGGTGTGGGTAAGAAGACTGCCGAGCGTTTGGTTGTGGAGTTACGTGATAAACTTGGTGCCGCGGCAAAACAAGACTTGTTTACTACGAAGGCTGTGGTGCAGCAGGTGACAACAGATCCTAGGCAGGAAGCAGAGTCAGCCTTGGTGGCGTTAGGCTATAAGCCACAAGAAGCCGCACGGGTGATTGCTAAGTTGCCTAAAGATGACTCCGACAGTGAGTCTCTAATTAAAGCGGCATTAAAGAGTACGTTGAGATAAAACAAATATGATAGAGCATGACCGTATAATCTCTCCTCAAATTAAGGGTACTGAAGGACAGGTTGATCGGGCGATACGCCCCCAATCGTTGCAGGAGTATATTGGACAGCCTGTTGTTAAAGAGCAGATGGATATTTTTATTCAAGCGGCTCGGCAGCGGGGGGAGCCTTTAGATCATTCCTTAATATTTGGTCCTCCAGGCTTGGGTAAAACAACCCTTGCTAACATCATTGCAAATGAAATGGGGGCGGAGATAAAAACCACTTCTGGCCCGGTCTTGGAAAGAGCAGGAGATTTGGCGGCTCTGCTGACGAATCTAGAAGAAGGTGATGTGCTTTTTATTGATGAAATTCATCGCTTAAGTCCAGCCATTGAGGAGGTGCTTTATCCTGCCATGGAAGACTATCAGATCGATATTATGATCGGAGAAGGGCCGGCAGCTAGATCCATAAAAATAGAGATTCCTCCCTTCACTTTAGTGGGTGCGACGACCCGTGCGGGCTTACTTACGTCACCTTTACGCGATCGTTTCGGAATAGTGCAACGTTTGGAGTTTTATGATGTCCAATCTCTCACTACAATCGTACGTCGTTCTTCACAAAAGCTTGGCATCGATCTAGATGATGAGGGTTGCTTCGAAGTGGCTCGTCGTTCTAGAGGTACGCCGCGGATTGCCAATCGATTGTTGCGCCGTGTCCGTGATGTGGCTCAAGTGGGTGGTGATAGCATTGTCGGTCAGAAAGTTGCCCAGCGCGCACTAGATATGTTAAGTGTAGATAACCAAGGGTTTGACCACTTGGATCGACGTATGTTATTGACTATGATAGAAAAGTTCGATGGCAGGCCTGTAGGGTTAGACAGTATTGCCGCAGCGGTGGGCGAAGACAAAGATACCATCGAAGATGTGATCGAGCCCTTTTTGATTCAGCAAGGTTTTGTGATTCGTACGCCACGGGGACGTCAAGTGACTAAGCGTGCCTATGAACACTTTAATTATCAACTCCCTCAAGATTTAGAATAGAGGAATACAAATGTCCATATGGGGCTTGATTGCCAGCGCGAGTATTGTCGTGCAACTTGTAATGCTAACTTTGTTGTTGGCTTCAGTATTTTCTTGGATTGTTATTTTTCAGCGGATTCGTGTTCTTAAAAAGGCGAAAACCGTAAGACGTCAGTTTGAAGATCAGTTCTGGTCAGGGATTGACCTAAGTAAATTATACCGGATGCTTACGACGGAAGGTCGTAAAGTAGAGGGGATGGAGAATATCTTTACTGCGGGTATCAAAGAGTTTACTCGTCTACGTCAGCATCAGGGAGTTGATCCCGATGCGGTGATGGAAGGTGTAGAG
The DNA here is from genome assembly GCF_055388305.1 of Marinomonas vaga. NCBI lineage: Bacteria > Pseudomonadati > Pseudomonadota > Gammaproteobacteria > Oceanospirillales > Oceanospirillaceae > Marinomonas > Marinomonas vaga. Next base: position 3,288,227 of record NZ_AP043903.1, on the reverse strand, counting down.
CGTGCTATGCGTGTTGCCTTATATCGTGAAGAAGAAAAGTTAGATGCGCATTTGCCTTTCTTGGCAACTGTAGGCTCTATCAGTCCTTACGTTGGCTTGTTTGGTACTGTGTGGGGGATTATGCATTCCTTTATTGGTTTAGCAGAAGTGCAACAGGCTACCTTAGCAACCGTCGCTCCAGGTATTGCCGAAGCACTTATTGCTACGGCCATTGGTTTGGCGGCAGCCATTCCAGCAGTTGTGGCTTATAACCGCTTTTCTGCTAACGCGGAATCCCTTGCTTCTAGCTATGAAAACTTTGCTAACGAATTCAGCAGTGTCTTGCACCGCAAAGTGCATGCTCGCGAAGGAAATTAATTATGGCTTTGAGAAATCGTATCAAGCGCCGTAAGCCCGTTGCAGAAATAAACGTCGTCCCTTATATCGATGTTATGTTGGTGTTGCTGGTTATCTTTATGATTACTGCTCCCATGCTCACCCAAGGGGTGGATGTGGAATTGCCCAATGCTAATGCGGCGCCGATGCAAAACGATGAATCCGATGTGCTGATTGCTTCCGTAGATAAGGATGGGAATTATTATGTTGATTTAGGGGGTGAGCAGTCTTCCGTCTCCCTAGAACAATTAAAGTCCCAAGTGACAAAGGTGCTAGCCCAGAATCCACGGTTACCAATTTTGGTTCGAGGTGACAAAAATGTGCCCTACGGTGATGTCGTAGGTTTGATGGTGGCTCTACAGGGGGCAGGGGCGCCCAACGTAGGTTTAGTAACGGAGCCCGAATAGTTCATGAAGTGGACTGATAAGGAAAGTTATTCGCTACCTGTTGTTCTGGCGGTTGGTCTTCATGTGGTCGTTTTAGGGGCCGGTGTTGTCGCTATGGCATTTGGCGATAATACGCCGCCAGCCCCGAAGCGTCCGCCTATTGTTAATGCCACGGTAGTGGATGTGGCTGATACCATCATAGGTAAGCGAGAAGCTGAAAAACGTCAGTCTGAGATCGCTGCTGCAAAAGCTGCTGAAGAGGCAAAACGTAAAGCCCAAGAGGCGGCTAGACAGCAAGCTGAGCGTCAGGCGATTGAAAAACAGCGTCAAGCAGCAAGAGCAGCCCAAGAGCGAAAAGAGGCAGCTGAGCGCAAGGCAGAAGCAGATCGTCAGGCGGCCATTAAGCGCAAAGAAGCGGAACAAGAGCGTGCGCGTAAGGCCGAACAAGAGCGTAAGCTTGCTGAGCAACGTAAAGCTGAACAAGAGGCGGAGCGTAAGAAGCAAGCAGAAGCTGAGCGTCAGCGTAAAGCGGAAGCAGAGCGCAAGCGTCGAGAGCAAGAGCGGGCGGAAGAGTTGGCTCGCCAGCGAGAAGCGGAGCGTAAGGCTGTTGAAGAAGCGCGACGTAAGCAGGCGGAAGCCGAAGTTCAGAAGGCTATAGCGGAAGAAGAAGCAAGGCAAAGGGCCATTGAAGAAGGTCAAGCCGTTCAATCAATCAGTAGTTTGATTATGGATAGAATTGCTTCGGGTTGGATTCGCCCCCCAAGCGCACGTAATGGCATGACCACTAAGTTACGTATTGGTTTTTTACCAAATGGTGAAGTGGCAAGTGTTGATGTGGTAGAGGGAAGTGGTGATGCGTTGTTTGACCAGCGTGCTAAGGATGCGGTCAGCCGAATGGGGCGTGTTGAAGAATTAGCGGATATTGATTACGCGATCTTTGAACGTAACTTCAGGCAGATTGAGTTGTTGTTTAACCCCCAAGATTTGAGAAATTGATGAAAACCAAAGTTTTATTTTCAGTTATTTTGGCTTGTGTGATGGCGTTTTCTTTGCCTGCGCGGGCCCAGTTGGTTATTGAGATCACCAGTGGTGCTGATCAGCTTCTTCCTATCGCGGTAGTGCCATTTGGCTATACTGGTTCAACCCCATTGTCCGAAGATATTGCTGGGATCGTGGAAAGTGATTTAAAGCGAAGTGGTGTGTTTGAATCCATACCGCGTCAAAATATGCTGAGTCTGCCTTCATCTTCCCAAGACATCTCCTATCGGGATTGGCGTTTACTCAAGGCAGATTATGTCATTGTTGGTAGTGTTACCCCAAATGAAGGGGGTACTTATCGGGTTGCCTATGAGTTGGTGAATGTTTTAACTCAAAAGCGTGTAGGTAATAAAGAAGCCCTGGATGTTCGACCTAGTAATTTTCGTGATGCGGCTCACTACATAAGTGATAAGGTTTATGAGCAGTTGACAGGTATTCGCGGTGCTTTCAGTACTCGAATTTTGTATGTGACTGCAGAAGGTGACAAAGCTGCTCCAACATTCAAATTGCAGGTTGCTGATGCGGATGGTTATCGACCTCAGGTGGTTGCGTCGTCAAAAGAGCCTATCTTATCCCCATCTTGGAGTGCTGATGGGCGCTACATCGCCTATGTGATGTTTAGAAATCGCCGTCCTAATATCTTTATTCAAGAGCTTGCCACAGGTCGCCAGCAGCAATTGGCTCAGTTTAGAGGGTTAAATGGTGCTCCGGCATGGTCACCGGATGGTAAAAAATTAGCACTGGTATTGTCCAAAGATAATAATCCAGAAATTTACACACTTGATATCGCTACCAAAAAGCTTGAACGTATGACTAATCATTACTCGATTGATACGGAGCCAAGCTGGGAGCCCGATGGCAAGGGTATTATTTTTACGTCTGATCGAGGTGGCAATCCACAGATTTATCGACTAGACGTAAATAGCAAGGACGTTGAGCGAGTAACGTTTGAAGGGGAATTAAATACCCGCGCACGTATCACGCCTGACGGACGTTATTTAGTGACCGTACAGAAAAATGACGGTAACTATCATATCGCACTTCAGGATATGAAAACTGGACGGGTGCAAGTTTTAACCGAAACCTATCTTGATGAATCACCAAGTATTGCGCCAAATGGCAGCATGGTAATGTACGCAACTACTGAGAATAGAAAAGGAATTTTGGCAGTTGTTTCCGTTGATGGGCTTGTTAAATATAGGTTACCATCGGCAGACGGAGATGTACGTGAGCCTGCTTGGTCTCCGTATTTTAAATAGCACACTTTAAGGAGCTAACAATGAGTGTAAGTAAACTGGGTAAGTTCGCTGTAGTGGGTCTGTCAGCAGCTTGGTTGGCTGGCTGTAGTACAACTGCTACAGAATCTGATAACGCTGCAATGGCAGAGGAAGGCACTGGTACTGAAGCAGCCGACACTATGGCTGAATCTGACGATGCTACTTACGGTGCAGGCGAAAACGGTGGTGTATCTAGCGTAATCGTTGAAGATGACGCAGCCATGGCTGCTGACATGCAAGACGTAGATCCTCTAGAAGGTGTTGCAACTGTGTTCTACTTTGACTTCGATAAGTCAATTGTACGACCAGCTGCTCGCGAAGCGCTTGCTAAGCACGCTGAATTTCTAATTAACAACCCAGATGCGCGCATTGTGCTAGAAGGTCACGCAGATGAGCGTGGTACTCGCGAGTACAACATGGCATTGGGTGAGCGTCGTGCGAAAGCAGTGTTACGCTACCTAACTATTCAAGGTGTTGCTGCTTCTCAGATCGAAACTGTGAGCTTTGGTGAAGAAGTGCCAGTTTCTTTCGGCCATGATGATGATTCTTGGCAGCTAAACCGTCGTGTTGAGGTTCGTTACGAGTAATGAGTAATCGACTCACGATGAGCTCCGTTGCATTGGTGCTGACATTGTCAGCACCAATCGCAATGGCTGCGGATCAAGAAAATCGCGGAATTTCTGCAAGTGTTGCTGCGGATCTGTTATATCAGCTTGAGAATTTACAATACGAAGTATCACAACTTCGTGGGAAAGTTGAAGAGCAACAACATGAAATAAATAAAATGAAAGCGCTACAGAAAGATCGCTATATTGATCTTGATAGACGTATTTCTAATGCTATTACACAGCGCCAAGCGGTCCCTGAGACGAGTGCGCCTGTACCTCAGTCTAGCACATCTGTGTCTTCTGCTGGTGTTACTTCAGCACTTCCCACTGCAGCGGTTCGCCCTGCAGAATTATCACCAGCCAGTGATGAGGCGAAACAGGCCTATCAGGCTGCTTATGAGCTTATTAAAAACAGAAACTTCGAGTCAGCTCGAGATGCTTTCAATAAGTTTGTGATGGATTACCCTAATAATCAGCTTACCGGTAATGGCCATTATTGGTTGGGTGAGTTGGCTCTAGTATTGGGTGATCAAGGTATTGCTTTAGTAGAATTTAAAAAAGTTGTAGACGAGTTTGCTGGTCATGCGAAAGTGCCGGATGCGGTTTATAAACTGGGCATTGTTAACGATCAAATGGGTAACCAAGCGTTAGCTAAAGAATACCTGCAGCAAGTGATTAACCAATATGGTGATTCTAATGCTGCGAAGCTTTCCACTAATTATTTGAATAATATGAAATAATTACTTGTTTTCTGCGTCAGCTGCTGTAGTATACGCGCCCGTTGGGTCGTTAGCTCAGTTGGTAGAGCAGTTGACTTTTAATCAATTGGTCACTGGTTCGAATCCAGTACGACCCACCAACTCTTCTTTTCTTGTGATGGGTCGTTAGCTCAGTTGGTAGAGCAGTTGACTTTTAATCAATTGGTCACTGGTTCGAATCCAGTACGACCCACCATCACATCTGTAACAGCCCAGTCCAAGGGGTTACTCAATGTCAGAATTAGTCGATAAAGTAGCGCTACGAGATACCGTTCAAAAATACTTATCCGAAGCCGAAGAGTCACTTAAAAAGCCTGTGGTGGATAACCAAGCCCTACGTGACGAAATCAAAGCCTTACTTAAAGCCAAAAATGCCGTATTGGTGGCGCACTATTACACCGAGGATGCCATACAAGAATTGGCGGAAGAAACGGGTGGTGTCATAGCTGACTCCCTTGAGATGGCGCGCTTTGGTGCAGAGCACCCAGCTGAGACACTGGTTGTGGCTGGCGTTAAGTTTATGGGGGAAACCTCCAAAATTTTAAGCCCAGAGAAAACTGTCCTTATGCCAACGCTTGAGGCAACCTGTTCTTTGGATATCGGTTGCCCTGCGGATGAATTTGCAAAATTTTGCGATGCGCACCCGGATCGAACCGTGGTTGTGTACGCTAATACGTCCGCAGCGGTAAAAGCTAGAGCGGATTGGGTTGTGACGTCAGCCATTGCATTGGATGTTGTTCAGCATTTATCAGATCAGGGCGAAAAAATCATCTGGGCTCCTGATCAGCATTTAGGGCGATATGTTCAGACTCAAACGGGTGCGGATGTACTTCTTTGGGACGGTGCTTGCATTGTTCATGAAGAGTTTAAAGCAAAAGGGATCCTAGATCTTAAAGCCATCTACCCAGATGCCGCTGTTCTTGTTCATCCTGAATCTCCACAGTCAGTGGTAGAAATAGCGGATGTGGTGGGTTCAACTTCTCAGTTGCTAAAAGCATCACAAACCCTTGAGAATGAGACTTTCATTGTTGCCACAGATCGCGGCATTTTTTACAAGATGAAACAGGCCTCTCCTGGTAAGCGTTTTGTGGAGGCGCCTACAGCTGGTTCTGGGGCCACTTGCCGTAGTTGTGCTCATTGTCCTTGGATGGCGTTGAATTCCCTTGAGCTTCTAAGAAATGCTTTGCGCGATGGGACCGATGAGATTCATGTGGATGAAAGTGTTCGTGTGGATGCATTGAAGCCTTTGCAGCGAATGTTGGATTTTAAAAAGTCCTAACAACCCTCGGATCTACAAAAAAAAGCAGCCTCTGGCTGCTTTTTTATTATCTAATATCCTGCTGTTTCTGTGCCTCTCTAATTCGCTCAAGGTGCTGTTTGCTTCGCTCGATTTCTTGTTTTAGAGGGGGTTCTGCAGTCCTAAGAGCCCTGTTAATAAGATTTAGTGCTGCTAATTCCCAGCCGCGGCTGAAGTCGAGTAATCCTTGGTAATAGAGTGCTGCCTCATGGTTGTTTTGCTTACGTGCGACGGCAATGTTGTTGCGGTAGGTCATGCGCTTCTCATAACCTAGAGCGTCATCTCTGGTCCTTAGGTATTGGTCAGTTTGATTTGCTTGGGATAAAAGGTACTGAAAGGTCCTGTCATTAGGTGATAAAAGAAGCCTTTCATTAACTGTTTGTTTGAGTCCGCTTAAGTCATTCTTAGCCAATGAAATTAAGCCTTCAAGATATTTAGTAAATTGAGTGACCTCGTTGACTTGATTGATATGAGATTCAGCGTCCTTGATGTGGTGAATAAGCAGTGCGGCTAAGGCGTTGGCAAAGTGTTGCTGATCTCTGTTGGTGACATGACGAGCAATGAAATTAGAGTATTGATTGCCTTCAATGGCCGCCCGATACGCAATAAGGGTTGCGCGAAAATATTGAAATTCATTTGAAGAGGGCTCAAATACTATGGAGTCCTCTGGATCGGCGGTTAGCGTATCGCTAACCCGTGTTTGCGGAAGCGGATGGGTCGATAAAAATTCAATGCGATTGGAGCCTAGAGATTGGCGCTGCAATGCGCCCAATAAGTGAGCCATTCCATAAACAGGGAGCCCTGATGCTAGAAGCAGCTCTCTGCCGCGTCTATCGGCTTCTTGTTCTTGTGCTCGTGAGTGTCTTAGATAGTTTTCCTGCTGGTTGGCGATTCCACCTAGCCAAAGTGCAGAGGTGGCTTCACCATTGCCGGCGGATGCCGCAGCAATCCCCGCCAGTAACATCATGAGGGTTTTGTTTTGTTCATTGCGCTGGGATTCAAGGGTTCGCTCATAGTGATTTAGTTCAAGGTGGGCGATCTCATGAGCAAGTAATCCTAAAAATGCCGCTTCATCAGTGATAATGCGCATAATGTCTGAGTAAATAAAAAGGTGGTTCCCAGGGATAACAAAAGCGTTGCTTTGGGAACTGTTTAGCAAACCGATGTCTATGGTTTTGTTGTATAAGTCGGTGTTGGGAACTAGCCGGGACATGGCATCCTGCAAGTATTGGTAAGCAGGGGGGAATTCTATGAGTCCAGAGCTGCCGCTCAGTTGTCTAAACCAGTATTGACCTAGAATATATCCAGGATTAGATAGGGCTCTTTCATCTTGATTGTTGGCGAAATCGGGTAAGGTGTTGGCTACGGTTAGGGGAGAGCTGAAAAATATTATCCCTATGAGTAGCTTGCTGATTTTCAAAAAAAAATGTCTCATACTGACCTGGGTAAACTATCGGAATAAACTATGTCTGATGTAAATGAGTATGACGTAATCGTTGATGCAAGAGAAGAGCGTTGTCCTATGCCGCTCCTCAAAATGAAACTTGCTCTTGCTAAAATGACTGTTGGCGAATGTGTGTGTGTCTTCGCGACAGATGAGGGCTCAAAGAAAGATATTCCCCATTACCTTGAAATGGTTGGGATGAGCTTGGTAGATACGGGGGAAACCGATGATTCCGGGTTCTATTTTGTGGTAAGAAAGGGTGAATGATAAATGTTTCGTGTTGTAGATAACCTTTTAAAGCGTTACTTGTCCAACGAAGAAGTTGTGATTTTTATCCTTTTGTTGGTGTTTGTGTTGGGTGTCGTTGCTCTATGGGGGGGCGTTTTAGCACCTGTGTTTATTGCCGTGGTTTTGGCTTTTTTGTTGCAGGGGCTTATTAATTTTCTTAAAAGCATTGGCTTGTCCCACAACCTTAGTGTCACGGTAGTTTTTATAGCCTTTGTTACGGCCTGCGGTGCTTTTATTGGCATAATGGTGCCGATCATCTGGAAGCAAGCTGTTCGTTTTGTTAACGATTTGCCGCGCATGTTTGGGGATTTTCAGGTTTTTGTCCAATCTTTGAGCGCTGAGCATTCTGCTTATGTGAGTCAGGCTGCTGTTGATGAAGTGGTCAATTTGTTGGCGGCTGAATTGGGGAGTGCGGGACAATGGCTGGTAACGTATTCGCTTTCTAGCATTCCTTCCGTGTTTTCTTTGGCTCTGTATCTGGTGTTGGTGCCTTTGGTGATGTTCTTTTTATTAAAGGATCAAGAAAGCATCATTGCTTACATGACTTCTTGGTTGCCAAAAGAGCGTAAAATGATTCGTAATATTTCCCATGAAATGAATGATCAAATCGCTAACTATATACGTGGCAAAGTCATTGAGATGTTGGTGGTGGGGGTTGTTTCCTTCCTGGTATTTTGGTTCTTTGATTTGCGCTACTCCGCGTTGCTTGCACTTCTGGTTGGTTTGTCTGTGCTGATCCCATATATTGGTGCGGCAGCAGTGACCATTCCTGTGGTCTTAGTGGCTTTTTATCAGTTCGGTAGTTCTAATGAGTTTTGGTATGTCTTTGTAGCATACGTGGTGGTTCAGGCTTTGGACGGTAATGTCCTGGTGCCACTGTTATTTTCTGAGGCGGTAAACCTGCATCCTGTCGCAATCATTGTGGCTGTGTTGTTTTTTGGTGGGGTTTGGGGGTTTTGGGGTGTGTTTTTCGCTATTCCGCTTGCCACCTTGGTGAAAGCGATTATCAACGCTTGGCCTAGGGCTCATGTGGAGCCGCCATTATTACAAAATGCTGATAAGTAATTTGATTTTGCCTAAATGCCCAGCTTGGTCCAGCTGGGCTTTTTCGTTTTAGAGTATCTGTGCTGCGTGCTCTTTGGTTTTGACTTTTGTTATGATGTCTTGGATTTTACCTTCTTCATCAATGATAAAAGTGGTGCGTACCGTTCCCATGTACTCTTTGCCCATGAACTTTTTAAGCTGCCATGTGCCATATAATTCGTGAACGCTCTTGTCTTCATCTGAGATGAGGGTAAATGGAAGTTCGTATTTGTTGATGAAGTTTTGATGGCGCTTTTCTGAGTCTGGGCTGATGCCAAGGATTACGTATCCAGCGTTAGTTAGATGATCTATGTTATCCCTCAGGTTGCAAGCTTGGGCGGTACAGCCGGGTGTAGAATCCTTTGGGTAGAAATACAAGACAATTTTTTTGCCTCGGTAGTCGCTTAATTTTATGGCTTCACCGTTTTGATCTTTTGACTCAAAGTCTGGTGCTTGGTCGCCAATCTTAAGGCTCATAGTGATCTCCATTCAGGTGTCATTGTTCAACTTTTAGTAAGACTAATTCATTTACGAAGGTGTTAGTTTACTGGATCTGTAAACTAACCTAAATATTCCATTCTAAGGCTGTTGTCGTGTTGTATAGGGTAAGCGTGAGCGGTAGTATATGCACGCTTAAATGAATGTGGAGATTCAAGAATGATCACTGGAAGCCTAGTCGCGCTTATCACCCCAATGAAGCTGGACGGAACTATTGATAAGCAAAAGCTAGATGAGCTTGTCGAGTTCCATATTTCGGCTGGCACCCATGGCATCGTCGCGGTTGGTACAACCGGTGAATCCGCAACGTTAACTTATGATGAACATGCGGATGTTATTCGTCAGGTAGTAGAAAAGGTCAATGGGCGTGTGCCCGTTATCGCTGGCACAGGGGCAAACTCCACCCACGAAGCGATTGATCTAACTCAGCGAGCTAAAGAAGCGGGCGCTGATGCATGTCTCTTAGTGGTTCCTTATTACAATCGTCCAACCCAAGAGGGTTTGTATCAACATTTTAAAGCCATTTCTGAGGCCGTTGACATTCCACAGATTCTTTATAATGTTCCTGGTCGTACGGCCTGTGACATGCTTAACGCAACGGTAATCCGTTTAGCTGAACTTCCTAATATTGTTGGTATCAAAGACGCCACAGGTGACTTGGCTCGGGCAAAAGAGTTAATCGAGTCAACACCCGCTGAATTTGCCGTGTATTCCGGTGATGATCCAACGGCACTTGGCTTAATGCTATTGGGTGGCAAGGGGAATATCTCAGTTACAGCAAACATTGCGCCACAACAAGTGGCAAAAGTAGCTGAGCTGGCATTGCAGGGTGATGCGGAAGCTGCACGAGAGATTGATGCTAAGATTTCTCCGTTGCATAAAGATCTATTTGTTGAACCAAATCCAATTCCAGTGAAGTGGGCGGCTGCAAAGATGGGGCTTTGTGAGCAAAGCATACGTTTGCCGCTAACAGAACTTTCCCCTGAATATCATGCCCGTGTACTAGATGCTTTAAAAAACGCTGGAGTTAAGGACTAACTCATGAATAAATTATTTGTAATGACCACTGTTTGCTCTGCTTTAGTGTTAGCAGGTTGTTCCAGTGTCGTGAAAGATCATGGTTTGGACTATCAAACCGCAGAGTCAAATGAAAAGACTTTAGTTGTACCTGAAGGTGCAGAGCCAGTTAAAGACCGTTTAGTTATTCCTAATGAGTCTAATGTGGCAGACTTAGAGGCCTCTGGCGAATTTGAAGCACCTAGGGCTCCATTCTTGTATCAACCTCTAGCTGATGTGTCATTCTCCTTGCTAGGGGATCAGGCAACCATGACGGTTCCCACAGACATCAATCGAACTAAGGCGCTATTTAAGAGTTACTTAGCGACATTAGCGACCGAGGAAGAGCCTGAAACCATCGAGACTGACGAGGGTGATGTTTTAATCAGCAAACCTATTCAGCTTGAGAAGCAGGGGTTCTGGGCCCGTACATGGTCTTCTATCACCCGTCTATATCCTGAAAAGTATCAATATAAAGCATCCTTTTCTGAAACAGGTAACGGTACTGATGTCGCATTTCAGGTACTGGTACACAAAGATGGTGAACAAACAGTTGCTGAGCTTAATGATGATCAGGCGCCTACATCTATGGCTCTGAACTCATGGTATCATGTTGCTAAAAAGATCAGTGAAGACAGTGTATTGCTTTCGGATCAAGGTCGAGATGATCTGACGCGCTCGACAGTTTGGGTCAACCAGAGAGGCGAGTATGCTTACTTCTTAGGTAAGAATTTTGACCCTGCTACCGTAGACAACTTTGTATCAGCCCAAATGGATTTCTATGTAGTAGAAGATGACGCTGGTGTTAAAAGTCTTTCCATGATCCCTTCAGATGAAGTGCCCCGTGTTGGTGATGTGGTTCCTTTAACCGTCCCTATGCGTGATCAGGATGGCACAACAAAAGAGATGAAGTTGTTCAACGTGTACCGACGTGACCTAGATGATGTGGAATGGACCCATCGTACATACCCATATCAGGTTATAAAACAGCAAGAAGGTTACTTCTTGAAAGTCGATACATCGGCTGTTGAATTTCCTCGTTTGGTTTCATATCGAATACTTTCAATGTTCGAGTAATAATTTTCCCCTTACAGTACTAACCGGAGACCCTCCAATGGAAAAACGACAAGAGCTATATGCAGGTAAGGCAAAATCGGTATTTCGTACCGATGACCCTGATAAAATGGTTCTCGTGTTTCGTGATGATACGTCTGCTTTTGATGGTAAAAAAGTGGAGCAATTGGATCGTAAAGGCATGGTGAACAACAAGTTCAACGCTTTTATCATGACTAAGCTTCAAGAAGCTGGTATCCCAACACATTTTGAAGCATTGCTAAGCGACAACGAGTCTCTTGTTAAGCGTTTAGACATGATGCCAATTGAGTGTGTTGTGCGTAACGTCGCAGCAGGCAGTTTATGTCGTCGTCTAGGTGTTGAAGAAGGTTTGGAACTAAATCCACCAACCTTTGAACTATTCCTTAAAAACGATGCCTTAGGTGATCCTATGATCAACGAATCTCACGTTGAATCGTTCGGTTGGGCTGATCCTGCGCATCTGGCCAAAGCAAAAGAGCTGACCTACAAAGTCAATGATGTTCTAAAAGCTTTGTTTGCAGAAGGTGGCATGACTTTGGTGGACTACAAGCTAGAATTCGGCTTGTTCAACGGAGAAGTGCTCCTTGGTGATGAGTTCTCCCCCGATGGTTGTCGTCTTTGGGATGCCCAAACCAAAGAAAAATTAGACAAAGATCGCTTCCGCCAAGGTCTTGGTGGAGTGATTGAGGCCTACGAGGATGTAGGTCGACGCATTGGCATCGATTTTGATGCCTAATGTAAGTTGTTTTATAGAAGGGGCTTAGGCCCCTTCTTTTGCTTTAGGAACAAGAGAGAGTATGAATCTACTACCCGTAAAAATAGGCTTACGTTACGCTAGGGCGAAGCGGGCAAATCATTTCATTTCTTTTATCAGTTTTTCTTCGATTGCAGGTATAGCTTTAGGTGTGGCCGTTTTAATTACAGTGTTATCTGTAATGAACGGGTTTGATCGAGAATTACGTGAGCGTATTTTAGGGATGGTGCCACATGCGACCTTGTGGGGTAATCCTACCTTGGTTGATTGGCGAGAGACGGTCGATCAGGTGTCAGAGATGCCTGGGGTGAAAGCTGTGGCGCCTCATATTCAGGCACAAGTGATGTTCCAGTCCGCAAGAGGAGTTCATGGGGCCTTGTTAAATGGGGTGCAGCCGGATCTGGAAAACAAGGTGTCGATTATCTCAAATCACATGACGAGTGGTTCTTTGGAGGATCTTCGTTCAGGGGAGTTCGGTATTGTTTTGGGGGAGCAGTTGGCCCGCATGCTAGGCGTGCGAATGGGGGATAAAGTTACCGCTTTGCTACCCAAAGCCAATGTTTCGATTGCTGGAATTACTCCAACTTTAAAGCGTTTTACTCTAGTGGGGACGTTTAAAGTGGGAGCGGAATTAGACAGTAGTTTTGCCTATATAAACATACAGGATGCGGCTCGACTGAAGCGCTACGATCAAGATGATGTGGAAGCCCTACGCATCTCATTTGATGATCTGTTCAAAGCGCCTGATTTGATTTGGGACATCGCTAGAGCCGTTCCAGGTCAAAATAAAGTCAGTGACTGGACGCGTACCCACGGTAATTTATTCCAAGCTATCAAGATGGAAAAAACCATGATTGGCTTATTGCTGCTGCTGATTGTGGCCGTGGCTGCATTTAATATTGTCTCTACGCTTGTGATGGTTGTGACGGATAAGCGGACTGATATTGCCATTCTTCGTACCATGGGCTTAACCTCTAGTCAGGTCATGGCGGTGTTTGTCGTGCAAGGAATCTTTATCGGATTATTAGGGACTTTAATTGGTTTGGTTTTAGGGGTGACGGCTGCGTTAAACGTTAGTGATGTCATTGCCTGGATTGAACAGTTGCTTGGCATACAGTTTTTGAGTGGTGATGTGTATTTTATCAGTTACTTGCCGTCCCAATTGGAATGGAGTGATGTTCGGTTCATTGTGGGCTGTGCGTTTGTAATGACGGTTCTCGCAACACTTTATCCAGCGTGGCGTGCGTCCAAAGTCGAGCCAGCGGAGGCGCTACGTTATGAGTAATCCAGTATTAGTGAGTCGAGGACTTTCTAAAACCTATCGTGATGGCAAAAAAGACATTGTTGTATTTGACGATATTAATTTCGAGCTGCATACCTCGGAAGCCGTTGCCATAGTTGGTAGCTCCGGCTCTGGCAAAACCACCTTGTTAAATTTATTAGCAGGCTTAGATCGATCTTCAAGTGGCAAGGTCGAAATTGATGGTCAAGATTGGCTGTCTATGAAGGATGCTAAGCGGTCCAAGCTGCGGAACTCCACTGTTGGTTTCGTGTATCAGTTTCATCATTTGTTGCCAGAGTTTTCCGCGCTTGAGAATGTCATGATGCCTCAGCTTATTGCGGGGGTGTCGAACGCTAAGGCGCAGCAAAAGGCTCTTGGTTTGTTGGCGGATGTTGGATTAACAGATAGGGCGCAGCACCGTCCAGCTCAGTTGTCTGGTGGCGAGCGCCAGCGGGTGGCAATTGCTAGAGCCTTGGCAAACGATCCTGTCTGCGTGCTGATGGATGAGCCTACAGGTAATCTAGATGAAACAACGTCTAAAGATATTCAACAATTAATTGTTAAGTTGAAGCACGAAAAGCAGATGGCGTTCTTGATCGTAACCCACGATGAGAAAATGCTTACATGGATGGATCGAGCATACCGATTGAGTCAAAAGACGTTAAATAGTATTGCGTTAGGCGAGTAAGTTAAAAGAGAAAGGGCGCTAATGATTATGTTAGCGCTTTTTTCGCTCTTTCCAGCGCTTGATGACGTGCATACGCCACAGAATAAGCACTGTGCAATAAGAAGCCAAACCCAGGGCTAGACCGGAAACAATAGAGCCAACATACAGTGGTAGCCAAATGTGTTCCATCTGCATCCAGATCCATTCTACAGATAGGTGGAAGTCTGAATCGATGCCGGCACCGGTGATCCATTTACCTACGCGGTAGTTTGCGTAGAAGACGATTGGCATTGTCAGTGGGTTGGTGACCCATACTAAAGCGATAGATAAGGGGATATTTGCCCTTAGAGGAATGGCAAGCAGGGCCGCGGCCACCATTTGAAATGGCATGGGTAAAGCTGCCCAAAATAAGCCGTTTAAAAATGCCTTAGCAACGGACCGTCTGGTCAGGTGCCATAACTCTGCCTCATAGATCTGAGAGCCAAGCACGGCTAATGCTTTATTTTGCTTAAGTTTCTCAGGATGAGGAATAAATTTTTGTAGAAAACGCTTCGGCATAAACAACTACTTAGGCTGCGCACGGACACGGAGGTCCTATGCTGCTTATAAATATTTGTGTGCTAGTCGGCGCAATTTTGACGCCGCCATCGCTCTGGTGGCTGTATTCTACGCACATCGCTTTGCTATGTCTCTACCAATTGCGAATGGGTAATTGGTCTACACTGACCTTTATCGGTTTTTCCTTAATTGCTTTAACCCATGCTGATGTTTGGCGAGATTGGTTTGTCTCATCAAAGCCAAATGATGTGCCCGGGATTTTGTATGCTGATGCCCGTTGCTATGTCAGTGAGCAACCTCTGGCTCTTGAGCGAGTATATATTCTCCAAGGGCAAGAACGCTTTTACGCAAAGCCTTGTGCAAAAGAAGAGGTCAACGGTCATGGGCAATCCATTGTCCTTAGGTTGCCTGATCGATTTGGCCAGTGGGCAGGGCAATATGGTTACGGTAAACATGTTGGGGCAATAGCTTTTGCGCCTGTTACCCATTCGCCGAGTCTTTCTGAATCTAATCAATATTTCTCTCAGTTTTCTTCTTGGGCCTTTAGTCTCTCTTTAATAAAAGGGGACAGAACTTTTTGGTCAGAGCGTGACAAGTGGTTAATCAACTACTTGGGGTTGACGCATTTATTTGTAGTTTCCGGTTTGCATGTGGGATTCGTGTGTTTCCTAGCCATTTGGGCGGTGAAGTTGCTTTGGTATGGATTGCTGTTTTTACCCAGTGGCTGGAAGCGTTTTCCTGTTGGTCGGCGATGGTTAGAGTTTGTCTTGGCTGTTCCTGCATGTCTCGCCTATACCTTATGGAGTGGCTCAGGGGAGCCGGCGATTAGAGCGTCTTTAATGGCGTTTGTGTTTCTGGGGATTCGTGCCACATATAGAGCATTTCCTTCTGCTCTTGTATTAGCGATGTGTGCATGGTTGATGTTGTTGCAGTGGCCTGGAAGAGCTTTAGATGCCTCTTTTTGGTTGTCATTTGGTTTTGTGCTGTTATTAATTTGGTTGGCTGGCAGAACGCCTGAAAAGGGTAAGTTTTTAATTGTTCAGTGCTTACTGTCGCTGTTTGCTGTGCTGTTAACTTGGGGTTGGCAAAACAGCATAAGTAGTATCACTGTGCTGGCGAATCTTGTGATGATTCCCTTTGTCGCGGCTGTTTGGTTTCCGGCGGCCTTGTTGTCCTATGGTGAATACAGTCTTTGGGGGAAGAGTTTTGTCTATCCATGGTTAGATAGTTTGCTAGTCAGTGCGTTTCAATGGAGTTATGGGGGATTGGCTTGGTCCCCTGATATCCAGATTACACAACCAGTAGATGGTCTACAGAAATTACTGGTTGTGTTGGTAGCCTTTCTGGGGGTGTTCTACCTGCCTTTACTACGCGGCGGTGTGTTATTGATTGGCGCATTTGTGTTGTTGTTTTGGCGGGTTGGAGAGGATGATGTGTCCTTGGTTATCGGTACTGACCGGGGTGCGCTAACAGCTCTATGGCCAAATCGGGCTATTATGGAGCGAGGGGAGGTGATGGTGATAGCCCCTAATGTGTTGGCTATTCAATCAATTGAATCCGCTCAACAAATTATTTCGGACCAGTGGCGCCTTGTGGTGGTGCCACAAGGACAAGACTCGATCACATTACTGCAAGCTTTATCTGTTAAAACTCTTGAAATACCCACGAATGAGCGTTTTACGATACGTTATAGTGACGCAAAATATACCGTACAGGCGGCAAGCTGCTTTCAGGTATTAAATCTTTTGAAAACTGATGGTTGTGAGCATGCAGAAACTTTGGAGAGTGTGTTAAATTAAGCTCAGTTTGAACAGGAGGTCCCGGTGTTAGAGTTTTTTAAATCAGGCGGCATTTTTATGTGGCCACTTCTCTTATGCTCAATTTTGGCTTTAGCCATTATTCTTGAACGTTTTTGGACCTTACGCAGTAAACGGGTCGCCCCCAAGGCCCTGTTGTCCGATGTTATGGCCCGTCTTCGAGATGATCGAATGACTTTGGATTATATTCGCACTATGCAGGCTCAATCTGGATTGAGTTTTATTTTTGCCTCAGGTTTGCTGAATTCTAAACACGGGCGTCGTGCGATGAAAGAGAGTATCCAAGAAGCGGCCAATCACGTTATTCACGAGCTTGAGCGCTTTATGAGTACTTTGGGTACGATAGCAGCCATAGCACCATTACTTGGTTTGCTGGGTACCGTTGTAGGCATGATCAAGGTCTTTAATGTGCTCATGGAGGAAGGTGCAGGAAATACTCAGCTGTTGGCGGGAGGTATTTCTGAAGCGTTATTGACTACCGCAGCAGGCTTAGCTGTCGCCATTCCAGCGTTAGTTTTTCATCGTTATTTTAGTCGTCGCATCGATGAGTTGGTGGTTAACATGGAACAACAATCTACCAAACTTATCGATGTATTGAATGCTGATGGTGGCAACGACTAACGGGGTGGTAGTGTGAAATTTCGTCGACAGAAATTAGAAGATGTTCAGATCAATTTAACTCCTCTTATTGATGTGGTGTTTTTATTGCTGATCTTCTTCATGGTGAGTACCACTTTTAAGCAAACAACAGAATTAACCATTGACCTGCCAACCGCATCTACGGATGCCCCTTCACTGCAGTCACAGCAGCCTGTAGAGGTTGTGATTACTCAGGATGGTCAGTTTACAATTAATGGTCAAACCCTGATTAATGAGCGTGTGACCACATTAGTTCAAGGTTTAACGGAAACCTTTGGAGGCCAGTTGGAGCGTCCTCTTATTATTACAGCAGATGCTAATGCGCCTTATGAGCTGGTTATGCGGGTATATGATGCAGCGGCTCAGCTCGGAATCACCAAGCTTGCTCACACAGCACAAAAAGAGCCTGTTCAGTGAGTTTAGAGACACACATTACTCGTTCTTGGTATAAAAAACTGGGGTGGACTTGGGCGCTAGCGCCATTATTGTTGATTTCTGCTCCTGTTATTTATGGTAAACGACGCAAATTTCTTCGCCATCCAGAGGCCAGTTACCAAGCCAGTATCCCGGTAGTCATCGTTGGAAATATTACTGTCGGGGGGACGGGAAAGTCCCCCATGGTAATCGCTTTGGCTCAACATATTAAAAATATGGGCTTGCGGCCAGGTATTGTTAGCCGAGGTCATAAGCGAGAAGGTCAGGGTGTTGTATTGGTAACGGCTAATTCTGCCGCAAAAGAGGTGGGAGATGAGCCTTTAATGCTTCACCGCCGTGCCCAATGCCCAGTTGCCGTATGTGCTAATCGGGTCGAGGCAGTGAAAGCTTTGGAGTCATCTCGTCAGGTTGATGTGATCATTAGCGATGATGGTCTACAGCATTACCAAATGGGTCGTGATGTGGAAATTGCCATGATTGATGCTAAGCGTCAATTGGGAAATGGTGCTCTTTTGCCAGTGGGACCCTTGCGTGAGCCGTCCAGCCGACTGGCCAGTGTGGATTTTTGTTTTTCTATTGGTGCTATTTCTGGGGCTAACAATGGACTAGGTGTTGTCCATGAAGGAAAGCTTGAAATTGCTTCCTTAGTATCCCTCAATCAGGGGCACACTATGCCTTTAGATGCCTTGCAAAAGGACCTAGATTGGCTGGTTTTGGCAGGGATTGGCAATCCGGAGCGTTTTGTTTCTTCTCTTGAAGCGTGTGGCTTAGCCCGCGGAACGCAAACCTTGTTTTTTCCAGATCACCATGAATATCAGTTAGACGACCTTCCTAAGGATCGTAAAATAATAATGACGGAAAAAGATGCGGTGAAGATTGAGCCGTTTGCAACGTCGTTAGACGATTGGTGGTATGTGACTGTGGACCTTGAGCTTCCTGAGTCATTTACTACAGAATTTACGAAAAAGATCGAACACATATTAAGTGAGAAAAGTTATGAATAAGGCCTTGTTAGACGTACTTGTGTGTCCTGTTACTAAGGCGCCTTTGACATTGAGTCCAGAGGGCGACGAGTTGATTAGTAAAGTAGGGGGTATGGCTTATCCAGTTCGAGATGGTATCCCTGTGTTGCTGGAGTCAGAAGCTCGCACCTTGAATGCAGACGAGCGTCTGGAAAACGGCAAAAACTAGTGAAAGTTTTAACAGTCTGTTTGGGCAATATATGCCGTTCCCCTGCCGCTCAAGGCATTCTTGAAGCTATGGCCTCACAGCGAGGGCTTACCTTATCAGTGGCATCCGCGGGCACTGCTGCTTACCATATTGGTAAAGCCCCTGATCCTCGCTCCCAACGCGCATTAAGTGATATTGGTATCGATATCTCTAGTCAACGTGCCCGACAAGTCACCAAATCCGATTTCGATGAGTTTGATTGGATTCTTGCTATGGATGCTCAGAATTATGCCAATCTGAAACGGCTTGCCCCTAAGAATCATACAGCTAAGGTGGTCATGTTTGGCAGTTTCGCTGCAGATCGCCATTACGGGGAAGTGGATGACCCTTACTATGATGGTGATGAAGGGTTTCAGCGTATGCGTGAGCATCTGCTGGAAATATCAAAGGATTTTGTTGAACACTTGAGCGCCCAATGAGCCAAGATCTACCTTTCGACATAAAAGCGAAAATCAGCCTCAAGGCTTATAACACATTTGGTTTTGATTACTACGCCGACTATCTGGTAGAGGTGAACACCATTGATCACCTCAAATCTGTATTAGTTTGGGCAAAAGCTAAGCAATATGCTGTTCAGATTTTAGGTGGTGGTAGTAATATCTTACTCCAAGGAAACCTCCAAGGCTTGGTTATCGTCAATCGTATCAGTGGTATTGAGGAGGTTTGTGCTTCAAATGAGAGGGTAGAAGTCTCGTTTGGGGCCGGTGAAATTTGGCACGAGTGCGTTCAATGGGCTGTGGAAAATGGCTACGGTGGCATTGAAAATCTTGCTTTGATTCCTGGTACCGCGGGTGCAGCCCCCGTGCAGAATATTGGTGCTTATGGGGTAGAGATTAAAGATGTCATTAAACAGGTTACGGTGCTTGATCGAGAAGTGCTTGAAATCAAGCAATTGCCGGCGGCTGAGTGTGGTTTTGGTTATCGTGAGTCACACTTTAAGCATGATTGGCAGGATCGCTACGTCATTGTTTCTGTCACTCTCAACCTCACTCGTGTTCCTAAATTAATCCTGAACTATGGTGGGTTAAATGCGGTGCTTACCAGTGATTCCTCCATTAGGGATGTTTTTAACCAAGTATGTAAGGTGCGCAGTGAAAAGCTCCCAGACCCGAATTCGCTAGGTAATGCGGGTAGCTTTTTCAAAAATCCTGTCGTTAATGATGTAAAGCACAGTGCATTAAAGCAGAAATTCCCCGATTTGGTTTCTTTTCCTTTTGGTGAGCAATGGAAGCTTGCGGCTGGCTGGATGAATGATAAGGCGGGTTGGAAGGGGGTTCGCCAAGGTGGTGTTGGGGTTTATGATAAGCAAGCGTTAGTGCTGGTGAATTATTCTGATGTGGTGGCTGACGGCTTGTTGTTGCTTGAGCAGAATATTAAACACTCTATTTATGAGTGCTTTGGTGTGATCTTAGAGCGTGAGCCAGTATTGCTTGGAGAAAGGCGTGACGATTAAAGTGGGGGTTATGGACTCTGGTGTGGGGGGCTTAACGATACTTAAGGCCATTACCGGTGCCATGCCCTCGGCTGAAATTCTTTATTTTGCCGATCAGAAATATGCACCCTATGGTAATTTAACTGCCCCTGAAATCGCGGAGCGACTTGTCAGAATTGGTGAGTATTTCCTCCAGCAAGGCTGTCATGCCATGGTAGTGGCCTGTAATACAGCTACTGTGGTCAGTATTCATCATTTGCGTTCCAGTATTCAGATCCCTGTAGTGGGGGTTGAGCCTGCGGTAAAGCCTGCCTGCTCTTATACACGTAAGAAAAGCGTGAGTGTGCTCTCTACCCCTGTTACAGCAGCCAGTTCAAGACTCAATGACTTAATTAATGCCTGGCGACAAGATGCTGACGTAGAAATTCTTTCCAGCGCGACTTTAGCCTTTTTAATTGATCATATGCCAACTTCTCAAGTTGAAGTGAATCTTGAGGTGCAGCGTATTTGTGCTCAGGTATTAGATCATCGTTCTGATACCTTGGTGCTTGCTTGCACTCATTACCCTTTGGTTAGAGCGTATTTTGAGCAGTATCTGGGTGAAGCGGTCAGTATTTTAGAGCCTAGTGTAGGGGTTGCGGCTCAGGTTGTCCGAGTGACGTCTTATAATGAGGCGAATAATTTACTCGTAAGTCAGGCTGAAAACAGTGGTCTGATGGTGCAAAGCAATGGTAACCAAGCGCAATTGGAAGCTTTATCTCACTGGCTGGAGGAGCTAGGGCTGGCCGCTCAGGTTAAGAGTCAGGTCATCTAAGTTAAGTTCTAGTGTTCTAGCGGGTCTTTGATTGATGGTCGAGATTCTTTGCTAAATACTCGATTAAAAATCTACCCATAAAAAAACCGCCATTAGGCGGTTTTTTATGGAGCTGATAGTTATTCAGCTGATTCAGTTTCCGCTGCAGAGTCATCGCGACTGATGCGTGGATCATTTTGAACGCGTCCGCTTCGGCGCTTACGGCGCTCTTGAGCAGCTTGTTCTCGTTTAGCTTGAAGCTCTTGCTTGGCTTTTTCTTGCTGCTCAAGAAGTGCTTGAGGCAGTTCGATAGGAGCCTTGTCGTCTGCTGCAGGCTTAGCTTTTGAGCGACCGCGTACTTGACGAGGTTGACGAATCTTCTTGCCTGATTGGGTGGCTTTACTTTCGTCAGCCTTAGTTTCTTCGGCTTTCGTTTCTTCAGCTTTAGGCTCTTCGACTTTAGGTTCTTCAGCCTTAGGTGCTTCAGCTTTTGGCTCTTCGGCTTTAGGTTCTTCAGCCTTAGGTTCTTCAGCCTTAGGTTCTTCAGCCTTAGGCTCTTCAGCTTTAGGTTCTTCAGCTTTAGGTTCTTCAGCTTTAGGTTCTTCAGCTTTAGGTTCTTCAGCTTTAGGCTCTTCAGCTTTGGGTTCTTCAGCTTTAGGTTCTTCGACTTTAGGCTCTTCGGCTTTAGGTTCTTCAGCTTTAGGTTCTTCAGCTTTAGGTTCTTCAGCTTTAGGTTCTTCAGCTTTAGGCTCTTCGACTTTAGGTTCTTCAGCTACAGAAGTGACTGCTTCGGTCTGTTCTTCTGCTTTGATCTCAGCTTTGCTCATACCTGCTTTGGCGGTCATTTTCGGTTTTGCAGGCTTGTCAGAAGACTCTTTTGAAGCATTTTCGGATGCTTTGTTGGCCTCAGTTTCTTGAGCTGGTTGCTCAGCTTTGGCTTGTGCATCCGTTTTTTCAGCTTTCACTTCAGGTTTAGAAGAGGTTGGCTTATCAGATGATTCGCTGTTTTGTTGCTGGGCGTTAACCTTGCCTTCCGATTCTTGAGTTGTGTTCTCTTCTTTCACCTCTACCTGAGACGTATTTGATTCGTCTTTTTGTGGGCGGCGTGAACGACGAGAGCGACGTGGTTTGCGTTCTGCAGGCGCGCCGTCATTATTTGCTTCTTTAGATTGCTCTGACGTGGCTTGTTTGCTGGCTTCCTCAGCTGCTTTTGCCTGAGTTTCAGCTTGTTGCTGTTGCGCTTGATTCAGTTCAACTTCTTCTTTGAGTTTACCATTACGACGTTTGTTGTCGTTGCGCTCACGCTTACGCTCTTGCAATTCTGGCTCTGAACGGCGTTGTTTCACCGCAGGAGTGTTGTCCTTATTGGCCTTTTGCTCTTCGCGGTTGTCCTTATTGCGATTATTGTTGCGGCTGTTGCCTTTGTTTTCGCTTGGGGTGTTCTTTGCTTCAGCTTGCGCACGACGAGATTGACGTGTGGACTTAGGCTTTTGTTGGTCGTTATTTTGCTCGTTATCTTTGTTTTGATGCTTAGCATTACGACGATTACGGTTATTCTGAGACGGTTTTTTGGTTTCAGAATGAGGTTTCTTATCAGACTTGCCTGAGCTTGTCTTAGTTTGTGCTGTAGCTTTGCTTGGGGTTGTTTCTTCTGAAGAACCAAACAATGCTTTGATAATTCGACTAAAGAGTCCTGCTTTAGCTGGCTCTTTTTTGGCTGCAGGCGCCGTTGGAGCTGGTGCAGGAGAAGCTGGAGCAATGCTTGTTACAGCCGCTTGAGGGCGAGCATGCTCATGGGCTTGGCGAGGCTCGTAATCTGGCTGCTCTGGTGTTTCGACTAAGGTGTAGCTGCTGTCATCTTGAGAGATCACAGAGTTGTCATCGCGAATACGCTCAACGTGGAAGTGAGGTGTTTCCATGTGTGGGTTAGGCACTAGGATCACTTGAACATCGTTGCGTTTTTCAATTTTGGCAATGTTGGCGCGCTTCTCATTTAGTAGGAAGGTCGCTACAGATACTGGCAAGATTGCGCGGATTTGAGCAGTGCGCTCTTTAGCACATTCTTCTTCGATTAAACGAAGAACAGAAAGGGCTAGGGATTCAACGTCTCGGATAAAGCCTTGGCCGTTACAGCGTGGACATACAATGCCGCTTGTTTCTCCAAGAGAAGGGCGCAGGCGCTGACGAGACATTTCTAATAAGCCGAAACGAGAAATGCGGCCGATTTGTACTCGGGCGCGATCAGCTTCGAGTGCATTTTTCATGCGGTTCTCAACCTCTTTTTGGTTGCGAACCGGCGTCATGTCGATGAAGTCGATCACCACAAGGCCGCCAATGTCACGGAGGCGAAGTTGGCGTGCGATTTCATCCGCTGCTTCTAGGTTTGTTTGTAGTGCAGTTTCTTCGATATCACCGCCTTTTGTTGCGCGAGCGGAGTTGATGTCGATGGAAACCAATGCTTCCGTAGGGTCGATAACGATGGAGCCACCAGATGGTAGGCGAACTTCACGTTGGAATGCTGTTTCGATCTGTGTTTCGATCTGGAAGCGGTTAAACAACGGTGTGGAGTCAGTGTATAGCTTGATGCGGTTTTTGAAGTGTGGCATCACCTGCATGACGAAGTTCATCGCATCTTGGTAGACACTCTTTTCATCGATCAGTACTTCGCCAATGTCTTCACGAAGATAATCACGAATTGCACGGATAACGATATTACTCTCTTGATAAATCAAGAAGGGCGCAGGGCGTTCTGCAGCAGCTTTAGTAATGGAGCTCCATAGAGTTTGCAGGTAATCAAGGTCCCACTGTAATTCTTCTGTGGAACGACCGACACCTGCTGTGCGTACGATTAAACCGCCGTTGTCTGGAACTTCTAGACCAGACATAGCTTCTTTAAGTTGTGTGCGGTCATCACCATCAATACGGCGGGAGATGCCACCGGCACGAGGATTGTTTGGCATTAATACAAGGTAACGACCCGCTAAGCTGACAAAAGTGGTTAGGGCGGCACCCTTGTTACCACGTTCTTCTTTATCAACTTGAACAATGACCTCTTGGCCTTCAGTCAACACGTCTTTGATGTTGATGCGGCCGTCAGAGTTGGTTTTTTTAGAGAAGTAGGTCTTGGAGATTTCTTTAAGAGGGAGGAAGCCGTGTCGCTCAGCGCCGTAGTCGACGAAGGCTGCTTCTAGGCTGGGTTCGATGCGAGTGATTTTGCCTTTATAGATATTGGCTTTTTTCTGTTCGCGAGAACCTGATTCGATATCAAGATCGTAAAGACGCTGCCCGTCTACCAGTGCAACGCGCAACTCTTCTTGTTGAGTTGCGTTAATTAGCATTCTAATCATTATAGTGTGACTCTTCTATATGAGTCAGTGTGTTCTAACCTCATGAGGTATAAAGATTTTTCTGATTGCGCGAACAAAAATCAAGCACATATATAAGCTCTAAACCTAACCGATAAGTTGGAATTACAGGAGAGCGTTTCTGTATTGAACTTGTGTTTTCAAATACCGATCAACATAAATGGTGAGGATCTTGAAAGCGCATTCATTGATAAACTATTACACCCATGAACAGACTGACTGGCTCATGCGGTTTATTATAAAAAAATATCTTGTTGCTAGAGGTAAGAAAGATCCAAAGTGTCGCTTTGGTAATGGCTTCTCATTCGTTACAATTGATTCTTCGAGGCGTTTTGTTGCCTCTTACCCTCTGCGGATTTGAATATAACAGTAAAATCTAAGTGCTTCAATTACATAGGAAACCATTCTTTTGGCTGTAAGCGAAAATAAAGCTTCTATAGAGCGTCCCCAAGTACGATTTGAAACCATTGATGAAAGTCATGATGGTCAACGGGTCGATAATTATTTAATGACTCTGTTAAAAGGGGTGCCAAAAGGGAAGATCTATAATTTGCTTCGTAAGGGCGAGATTCGTGCCAATAAGAAGCGTATCAAGCCTGATTATCGATTGTCGGTGGGGGACGTCATACGTATTGCGCCAATTGTGTTAGCGCCTGTTTCGGATAAGCCGACAGTACCAGATGGCCTAAAAAAGGAAATCGAGCGCCGCATTGTTTTTGAAGACAAAGGGTTGTTAGTGGTCGATAAACCTTCTGGCCTTGCAGTCCATGGCGGAAGTGGCTTGAGCTTTGGGTTGGTTGAAGTTGTTAGGCAAATGAGGCCTGATGAGAAGCTCGTTGAGCTTGTTCATCGACTTGATAGAGATACGTCAGGCCTAATAATGATTGCAAAGAAGCGTAGTGTGCTTAGGGCTTTACATGAGGCGTTAAGAGAAAAAGAGGGTGTGCAGAAAACTTACCAAGCGCTTGTTGTTGGTAGTTGGCCAAAGCGTAAGTTACAGGTTAATGCTCCATTACTTAAAAACGAACTCAAATCTGGCGAACGGGTTGTAAAGGTTCATACGGATGGCAAGGAGTCTTTAACGCGTTTTAAAGTGCTGCGTCCTTTTGATGGATACACCTTGATAGAGTGTGAGCCAGTGACTGGGCGAACTCATCAAATCCGGGTGCATACTCAGTTTGCTGGGTACCCGATTGTTGGAGATGATAAGTACACACCAAATGATGCCAATCAAATTGCAAAGCAACTAGGTTTCAAGCGCTTATGTTTGCATGCGGCTAAATTGGAGCTAATGCACGAAGGTAAAAAACTGGTTCTTGAAGCCCCTTTAGAAGAGGGCTGGAAAGAGGCGATGGACGCCTTGCCGACTAAGTATTAAGTTTTTTGAATTATTAAAAAGGGGCCTAGGCCCCTTTTTTGTATATTGCAGATAGTTTATGGAAGCATGATGGTTGCTTCGCCAGTGACGACTTTTTTGCCTTCTACCGTACAGATGGTTTCGATGGTGGCTCGGCGGCGACGTTCGTTTAACTCAGTCACGATCACTGTGGTTGTGACTGTGGCGCCAATGTAAACCGGTGCGCGGAATTTCAACGACTGCTCTAGATAAATGCAGCCAGGTCCTGGTAGTTTGGTGCCGATTGCGGCAGAGATGAATCCCGCAGTTAGCATGCCGTGGGCAATGGGTTTCTCAAAACTGGTTGTGGCAGCAAATTCTGCATCAAGGTGAACGGGATTGTTGTCTCCAGTGACGGCTGCAAACGTATGTACGTCGTCTTCCGTTACCGTTTTCTCAATGCTGGCAGATAGCCCTAAAGTAAGTTCTTCAAAAGAGTAGCTCACAGTTACGTCCTCATTTATAAAATTTTGCGTATGGTACACTCAGCGTAACAATTTCTTAAGAGTTCAATATGATAAAGCTGGTAATCTTTGATTGGGATGGCACCCTTTATAACTCCCTTACTCGTATTTGTGAGGCCATGTTGCGTGCGGGTCAAGAGGCGGGTGCCGAACCACGTGCCCCTGATGATGTCAAAAATATCATAGGGTTGTCTCTGGATGTGGCTGTGGACGTTATCTGGCCGAATGAGTCCCAAGAAACAAAACAGCAAATACAGATGTTCTACAAGAGTCATTATGTTGCATCGGATCAAACGCCTCCAGAAGCTTATGGGGGTGCGATAGAGTTTTTGGAATGGCTTAAAGAACAAGGTGTGCAAATGGCGGTCGCAACGGGTAAAACCCGCCGTGGGCTTGATCGAGTAATGGGACATACTAATACAGGACGTTTTTTTGGTGCCACACGTTGTGCAGATGAAACCTTATCTAAACCCGATCCACTTATGATCAAAGAAATATTGGCAGAGTTAGAGGTTTTGCCTGAGCATGCTCTAATGATTGGCGACACGGAATACGATCTGGAAATGGCTTCCCTTGCGGGTGTTTCCTCTGTGGGGGTTGATTATGGTGCTCATCATCCAGAACGCTTAGTGGCTCACAACCCCTTGATGGTTGTTTCAAATTTACTTTCACTTAAAACACAGTTGGATTGGTGATTTCATGGCATGGACAGAAGATGAAGATCTAAAGCAAGAAGATACGACAACAACCCCTAAAGTTAAGGAAGACAGATCAAAGGATGCTTCTGAAAACGAGCAGTTGATAGGGGCACTAAAAGAAGTTTTATTATCTCAAACCACAGAAAAGCGCCGAGCTCGCCGCTGGAAGCTGTTTTTTAGGTTTGTTTATTTATTTGTGTTTATTGGGCTTATTGGTACCTATTTTTATACAGCGGATTTTGATGATGTGGATGTGGCGCCTTCAGTGGCAGTTATCCCTATGCAGGGTGCTATTGGGGCCGGCGCGGAAGTAGACGCAAATGACTTTGTTGCTTTGCTGGATGATGCCTATGAAAACAGTACTACCCAGGCTGTACTCATTGAAATGAACAGTCCAGGTGGCAGCCCTGTTCACGCGGGGATTCTGCATGACGCCATCATGTCTTACCGGGCCGCTCGACCTGATGTTCCTGTTATTGTGGTTGTGGAAGATATGGCAGCGTCCGGTGGGTATTACATTGCTTCTGCGGCAGATCAAATTGTTGTTGATAAGGCCAGTTTAGTGGGTTCTATCGGTGTGGTTTCAGGAGGTTTTGAAGCCAGTGAATTGATTGAAAAGATTGGTGTAAAACGTCGTATCTTTACTGCTGGCGAAAATAAGGCTTTCTTAGATCCTTTTTCACCTATGAGTGACCATGCAATAGAAAGCTGGCAAGCGGTGCTAGACGAAACTCATGCCCAATTTATAGCTGCTGTGAAAGCAGGGCGTGGCGATCGATTGACGGATGATCCTGAAATCTTTTCCGGTATGGTTTATACGGGTGCCCAGGCGGTGAATTTGGGGCTCGCCGATCGTTTTGGCTATGCTCAGCAATTATTGAGCTCAGAGTTTAGGGGGTTAACGCCTCATTATTATTCGCCTTATCAGGAGCCTTGGGAAAAGCTAGCCAAAGAGTTTGGCGTGCAGTTATCAGCTTCATTTGAGCGTGTATTAACCCGTTGGTATTGATGGCATAAATAATCGAACAACCGAACCGAAAGCGGCGCTAATTATGCGCCGCTTTTTTATTTGTGGTTATTTTAAATTGATAGGGGGTCGATACCTTGATTTCTTAACAGTTTACATGTGGTGATTAAGGGTAAGCCTTCTAGTGCTGTAGGGTCATCACCAGACATGGACGAGAAGAGTGCGATGCCGAGTTTTTCGGATTTGAAGCTGCCGGCGCAATCAAGAGGGGAGTCTTTGTCCACGTAATTAGCAATGTCCTCAAGGGTGAGGTCTCTAAACGTAACGGAGTAATCTACCCGCTCATATTCGTATTCAGATGTGAGGGTGTTAAAGACACAGACGCCAGTTTTAAATGTGACCGATTTGCCGCTAAATGCACTTAGCTGCTCTATGGCATTTTGTCGGGTATGGGGTTTGCCGATGATGTTTTCTTCAAACGTTGCGCTTTGGTCAGAGGCGATGATGATAGATGGCTCCTTCAGTGTCACGGCGACTGCTTTGGCTTTCGCGACAGAGAGTCTTTCAATGTAATCGTCTATGCCTTCATTGTGCAGACTGGTCTCATCAATGTTGGGGGCGGTGCATTGAAACTCTAACCCCAGTCTTTTGAGTAAGGCGGCACGGTAAGTTGATGAGGATGCTAGGACTAATTTGTGTGTCATATGGCCTGTCTAGTGCTTTGATTTGGTGAAAAAAACCGTAAATGTGGTTTGCTAGTGAAATATTACGTAAAAAATGCCAATTACGCCTCAGTAATCTTTGACAACATGGGGACTTGGCAATATTATTCCCCGCCATGTTGAATGACACATTACCCAAATACTTTGACCCTCGTAAATACGCTGCCCAAGAGGTATCGATAGAGGGGCGTTTACTGCTCAAACAGTTTCCTGAGTTGTGCGCTGCTTTAGCGTCAGATGAGGGGGATGCGTTCGTTCATCTAGACTTTAGAGTGGATGAAGATAGGCGCTACATTGCGACTGGTTCAATTAAGTCAACGGTTCAACTTGAGTGTCAACGATGCTTAGAACCTGCGCCAATTGAGCTGGAGGTCGATCTTTCAATTGGTTTTGTCTATGACGAAGATCATGCGAAAAATCTTCCTGGCGACTATGATCCCGTTGTCATGACCGATGGTGAGGTCGTTCTCGCTGAGATGGTTGAGCAGGAATTGCTTCTTGCGCTACCCATTGTTGCCTATCACGCTGAAAGTGGTTGCAACCCAGTAGCTCTAAAGTATGCATCGTCTACCGATGACGCACCGGATGACGAAAATAAACCGAATCCATTTAGTATATTGGCTTCGTTGAAAGCCAAGAAAAATTAGGAGCTCCAAAATGGCAGTACAAAAAAGTAAAGTGACTCGTTCACGTCGCGGCCAGCGCCGTTCAC
This sequence comes from Marinomonas vaga, assembly GCF_055388305.1. Classification (NCBI taxonomy): domain Bacteria; kingdom Pseudomonadati; phylum Pseudomonadota; class Gammaproteobacteria; order Oceanospirillales; family Oceanospirillaceae; genus Marinomonas; species Marinomonas vaga. The sequence goes on along the minus strand of NZ_AP043903.1, from coordinate 3,259,093 downwards.
ACGATGCTTTGACTAGCGCAGCACTTTCTGTAGAACAAACTACTGGCGAACTTCACCGTCGTCACCACGTTTCTGCAGACGGTTTTTACCGTGGTCGTCAAGTAGTCACCCCTAAAGGTGAGTAAATAGATACCCCAATATGATTAGGGTAGCTATAGACGCTATGGGCGGGGACTTAGGTCCCCGCATTGCTTTTCAGGCAACGCAAAAGATTCTTGCCGCCTTTGCTGATGTTGAGGTGCGCTTCTATTTTGACCCTCAGCACTTCACTGTGCCTGAAGGGGCTTCGTCAAATCGCTTTACTTCTGTTTCTTGTTCCGAGCATGTTGCTAGCACTGAGTCGGTTGATCGTGCTTTATTTAAGCGCTGTGATGCCACGATTTTTCGTGCCTTGACGGATTTGGCTGGCGAGCAAGTGGATGTGGTAGTGACCTTTGGCAACACGGCCGCTATGGTGGCGCTTACCCGTTACATTGTTGGCTTACTTCGACCTAAGCTATATCCCGCCTTGATTAGGGAAATGCGACCCGCTCCGTTAAAGTGTTTGGTAGACTTAGGTGCTAATGTTCACTGTCCTGCGGATATGTTGACGGGTTTTGCTTTATTAGGTTCGGCTTATTTAGAGGCTCGCAGTGATGATGCGGCCAATGTCGCTCTGCTAAATGTTGGCGTTGAAACCTCCAAAGGCAGTTCGGTGATTAAAGATTGCTATCAAATGTTAAGTGCTCGCTCTTGGCCTGCTTTTTCTGGGTTTGCTGAGGGCTTTGAGTTATTTGATGGGGGTAAAAATGTCATTGTGTGTGATGGCATGGTCGGCAACGCTGTTTTAAAAGCGTCCGAAGGTTTGTTTGCTTTTCTATTATCTCAGTTGTCTCAGCATTCCATGGATACAACAGCGGTAGAAAAGTTAGTGCGCGCTGAGAATCGACATGGTGCGTGCTTAGTGGGTGTTAAAGGTAATTTAGTGAAAGGTCATGGTCGTTCCGATGAAAAGGCCATGGTAGGTGCGATTGAGTACGGTATTGATATAGCTCGCACGAATTTATCCAAAAAAATCGAACAAAAGTTAATTCAACAGGGGGTGTTATGAGTAATTCGGTAGCATTTGTTTTTCCTGGGCAGGGCTCTCAGCAACTCGGTATGCTTGCAGACTTGGCTGAGAAATACGACGTGATCAAGGCAACATTTGCAGAAGCATCAGATGTATTAGGCTATGACCTGTGGGAATTAGTGCAAAATGATGCGGAATCATTGAATCAAACAGACAAAACCCAGCCTGCTTTGCTGACTAGCAGTGTTGCGTTGTGGCGCTTATGGTCAGAACAAGGGGGTGAGCAGCCTTCTTATGTGGCGGGTCACAGTCTTGGCGAATATTCAGCACTGGTTTGTGCAGGCGTTATTCCTTTTGCTGCGGCGGTTGAGCTGGTTAAGTTGCGTGGTGAATACATGCAGCAAGCGGTACCTGCGGGTGCCGGAGCAATGGCGGCTATTATTGGTTTGTCTGATGAGCAAGTGGTTGCGGCTTGTGAGTCTGTTTCCGAGGGTGTAGTAAGCGCGGTAAACTTTAACTCTCCTGGTCAGGTTGTCATCGCAGGTGAAAAGGCGGCAGTTGAATTGGCCATGGCTAATGCCAAGGAAGCTGGTGCTAAGCGTGCACTGCCGCTGCCGGTGAGCGTTCCGTCTCACTGTTCATTGATGGTGCCTGCGGGTGAAAAATTGGCTGAAAAACTCAATGCGATTGAGTTTAGTGAGCCGACCATTACTTTAGTACAGAACGTATCGGCGCAAGCGGTGTCTGATGCGGCGCAGATTAAAGCAAATCTTGTTTCTCAGTTAAGTGAGCCAGTATTGTGGACTCAATCTGTTAATTTACTGAGCGAACTGGGTGTTAATAAAACCGTAGAGTGTGGGCCAGGTAAAGTATTGACTGGTCTCAACAAGCGTATTGTGAAAGGCTTGGATGCGGTAGCAATTGGTGATCTTGCTAGCTTTGATGCTGCGATTGCCTAACTATAAAATATTGGAGAACTATTCATGAGCAAGATTGCGCTAGTAACAGGTGCGACACGAGGAATCGGTAAAGCGATCGCTCAGGCTTTGGTTGCAAATGGTGTGACAGTGGTTGGCACGGCAACAAGTGAGTCTGGTGCAGCCAGCATTAGTGAATACCTTGGTGACAACGGTAAAGGTCTAGTATTGGACGTATCCAGTGACGACTCTGTTAATGATGTGATCAAGCAGATCAACGATGAGTTTGGTGCGCCAACTATCTTGGTTAATAACGCTGGTATTACCCGTGATAACCTAATGATGCGTATGAAGATCGATGAATGGGACCAAGTTATCAACACTAACTTGACCTCTGTTTTCCGTGTAACCAAAGCGTGTCTTCGTGGCATGACAAAGGCTAAGTTTGGTCGTGTAGTGACGATTAGCTCTGTCGTTGGTTCCATGGGTAATGCTGGGCAGGCGAATTATTCGGCAGCCAAAGCAGGTTTGGAGGGCTTTAGTCGTTCCTTAGCAGCAGAAATCGGTTCCCGTGGCATCACAGTAAACTGTGTGGCACCGGGCTTTATTGCTACGGACATGACAAAAGATCTTCCTGAAGAACATAAGGCTAATCTAGTGTCAAAAGTGCCAGCGGCACGTCTAGGTGAGCCAGAAGAAATCGCAGCAGCAGTCGCATTTTTGACGAGTGATGCAGCGGGTTATATCACCGGCGAAACATTGCATGTCAATGGTGGTATGTATATGGCGTAATTTGAGTTGAATTTTGTAATGAATTCAACGAAAATACGTCTCCGGTTCATGATGAGAATCACGCCCTTTTTTCGGGTGTCACAAATTTCATAATATGCTCAAAATGAGCTATTAACGAGTAGAGTAGGAACTTCTAATGAGTAGCATTGAAGAACGCGTTAAAAAAATCGTTTGCGAACAACTAGGTGTTAAAGAGGAAGAAGTAGTGCCAGCGGCATCTTTCGTAGATGACCTAGGTGCAGATTCCCTAGACACTGTTGAGCTTGTAATGGCTCTTGAAGAGGAATTCGACACTGAGATTCCTGATGAAGAAGCTGAGAAAATCACCACTGTACAAGCAGCAATTGATTACATCAACGCTAACTTGTAATACTCTGGTGTATTGAGTTTCCGAAAAGCCGCTCGTATTTTAGGTACAGCGGCTTTTCTTATTTTACCCCCTAATGACAGGGAGTTTTTCGGAGGACGCATATGTCTCGTCGTCGGGTCGTAATCACCGGAATGGGAATGGTGACACCCCTTGGCAATAACGTAAAAGACACTTGGGATAATATCCTAGAGGGAAAAAGTGGTGTTTCTAATATTGAGCACTTCGATGCTTCTCAGTTTTCAACACGTTTTGCTGCACAAGTAAAAGACTTCGATGCAACGCAGTATATGAGCTTTAAAGAAGCTCGTAAGATGGATGTTTTTATTCAATATGGCATTGCTGCGGCCGTACAAGCTATTGAAGATTCAGGATTAAGCTCCGAAAGCACTGATTTTAATCGTATCGGTTGTGCAATCGGCTCAGGCATTGGTGGTTTGCCGATGATTGAGAAAAATGTCGCTTTATTAAATGAATCTGGCCCGAAGCGTATTTCACCATTTTTTGTGCCTGGGGCCATCATTAATATGATTTCGGGGCATGTTGCCATTCGTTTTGGTTTTAAAGGGCCAAATATTTCCATTGTGACCGCTTGTACTACTGGTACACATAATATTGGTATGGCGGGGCGCATGATTGCATACGGTGATGCGGATGTCATGATTGCTGGTGGTGCAGAAATGGCTATCACGCCACTTGGTATTGGTGGTTTTGGTGCTGCTCGTGCATTATCTACACGAAATGATGATCCTAAAACTGCAAGTCGTCCATGGGACAAAGACAGAGATGGGTTTGTGATGGGAGACGGTGCAGGCATTCTTGTGCTTGAAGAGTACGAACATGCGGTTGCACGTGGAGCGACTATTTATGCTGAGCTTGCGGGCTTTGGCATGAGCGACGATGCTTACCATATGACCGCGCCTCCTGAAACGGGTGAGGGTGCCTTGTCTGCTATGAGTGCAGCACTTAAAGACGCATCTGTTGAAGCCAGTGATATTGACTACATCAACGCCCACGGAACTTCTACGCCTATTGGTGACCTTGCTGAAACGGAAGCAGTGAAAGCTCTGATGGGGCAGGCGGCATCTGATGTGGCCATTAGCTCCACAAAATCTATGGTGGGGCATTTGTTAGGAGCTGCTGGAGCGGTAGAGTCTATATTTTCTGTATTGGCAATCCGTGACCAAGTGGCACCTCCAACGATTAACTTGGAAGATCCAAGTGAAGGGTGTGATTTGAACTATGTGCCCATGACGCCTCAAAAGCGAAAAGTTGAGTTAGTTCTAAACAACTCTTTCGGTTTTGGTGGGACCAACGGGACCTTGGTGTTCAAGAAGGTATAAAAAAAGCGGCTAAGCCGCTTTTTTTAACGATAGTGCTCTCTAACTAAGAAAACTTATTGCAATGGTGCGTTTTGCGGTACGCTTGGTTTGTTTATTTCGATAAGCTTCGCGATATCCGCAGTTTCTCCGGCGCTTTCTAACTCATATAGCTGTTCATCGATGCTTTGATACAGTGCTAGCTCCTCATCACCTAGGTAATGTAGGCACTCGCCACCAACGAAGTATAATAGTTCCCTGTGCATCAGCGGCACTAAATTCGGATAACAGCGAATAAATCTGCCAATGAGTTCTTGTGTGTCGAATAGAAACTCAGAGGTCGGTGCATCAGCCGACACAATCAGTGTGTTCCACTTATCGATAAAGTCTTGCTCCTCTTCAGCTAATACATCGCGATCGAAAGGGTCGTGCTCTTTGATTCGCTGATCAAGTGTTTGTAGCAGGTCTTTGATGAAATTGATTCTTGAACTCACGTGTAATGTAACCTTTTTCAGTGGGTTTCTAATATTTAAGGTAAGAAGATTATTATGGCATATGCTATCGAGATAAAGGACCTTAAAAAGCGTTATGACAATGGATTTGAAGCGCTAAAAGGTGTGGATTTGAATGTCGAGCAGGGCGATTTTTTTGCATTACTGGGGCCTAATGGGGCCGGTAAATCAACTACCATTGGGATTCTCTGCTCATTGGTAAATAAGTCCTCCGGTAAAGTGAGCATCTTTGGTGTGGATATCGACAAGGATTTTGCAGGGGCAAAAAAATACCTTGGTGTTGTACCACAGGAATTCAACTTCAACGTTTTTGAAACCGTTTTTAATGTGGTGGTCACTCAGGCTGGGTTCTACGGCATACCTGCAGATGTGGCAGAAGAGCGTGCTGAGAAATACCTGAAGCAGCTCGATCTATGGGATAAAAAAGATGTTCAATCCCGTATGTTGTCTGGCGGTATGAAACGTCGACTAATGATTGCTCGCGCACTGATTCATGAGCCGAAAGTGTTAATACTTGATGAGCCTACCGCGGGTGTTGATATCGAATTACGCCGTTCTATGTGGGAGTTTATTAAGGGGTTGAATGAAGGTGGTACTACTATCATTTTAACAACTCATTACTTGGAAGAAGCTGAACAGCTGTGTCGTAACATTGCCATTATTAATTCTGGTGAAATTGTTGAGAACACCAGTGTTAAAGCTTTGCTTAAAACACTAAGTAGTGAAACCTTTATTCTAGATTTGGCTGAGCCTCTCAATGAAGTGAATCTATCTGATTATGATCTGCAATTAGTGGGTGATGGATCTGTACTAGAGGTTGCCATTAATAAGGGGCAAGCACTAAACGATGTATTCAATTATTTGCAAGCTCAGGGCGCAAAAGTTGTCAGTATGCGTAATAAATCAAACCGCTTAGAAGAGCTATTCGTCAAATTAATCAAAGGAAACTAAAATGTCCTCAGGTGAAATCTGGATCGCATTTTATACTATTTTACGTCGTGAAATTCGTCGCTTTATGCGCATTTGGCCGCAAACTCTTTTGCCACCAGCCATTACCATGACCCTTTATTTTGCCATTTTCGGTAACCTTATTGGTTCGAGAATTGGAGAAATGGGCGGCTTTACTTACATGCAATACATTGTGCCAGGTTTGATTATGATGTCTGTCATCACTAACTCTTACTCCAATGTTGCATCTTCATTCTTTTCAGCAAAGTTCCAGCACAGCATTCAAGAATTGCTGGTGTCACCTACACCAAACTGGGTGGTGTTGGCGGGCTATGTTTTGGGAGGGGTGGCTCGAGGATTATGTGTCGGTGTTACGGTAACCATATTGTCGTTGTTTTTTACCAAGTTACATTTGCATAACTTGCTTCTAACGGTCTTAGTGGTGCTGTTAACGGCCATCATGTTTGCCTTGGGCGGCTTTGTGAACGCTTTGTTTGCTCGTAGTTTTGATGACGTCTCCATAGTGCCGACATTTATTCTAACGCCATTGACATACTTGGGTGGGGTTTTCTATTCGATCTCATTGTTGCCAGACCTTTGGCAGGGTGTCTCCATGCTAAACCCTGTGCTTTATATGGTGAATGCGTTTCGATATGGCATCTTGGGTGTTTCTGATATTGATGTTACGTGGGCATTGGTTATTATTGTCGCCTTTATCGTGGCGTTATCATTTATAGGTATTACTCTGCTGAATCGCGGCAGAGGCATTAGAAGTTGAGGTGTGTGATATGGGTGCATTGCCCTTAGGTCAGAAAACGGAGTATGTTTCTGAGTATGATCCGGGGTTATTATTCCCGATTGCCAGAGTGGATAAATGGCAAGAGATGGGAATTGAGTCAGAGCGCTTACCATTTCACGGAGAAGATATTTGGAATGCCTATGAGTTATCTTGGCTCAATAAAAAAGGAAAGCCTGTGGTTGCTACGGCGGAATTTCGACTGCCGTGCGACTCACCAAATATTATTGAATCAAAATCCTTTAAGCTGTATCTAAACTCTTTGAATCAGATGCGTTATCAAGATGAATATGAAGTTCAGGGGATTTTAGAAAAGGATTTATCCCGCGCGGCGGGTGCTCCTGTAACGGTCATTATTCGTGGCGTTGACGCGATGGAATCTCTAGTGGTCTTGACACCCGACTATTGCATTGATGAGTTGGATGTGGAGGTTTCTGAGTACCACCCTAACGCTTCTTTGTTGGTTTGTGAGTCAGAAGGTGTGGTTGAAGAGCGCTTGGTAAGTCATTTGTTGAAGTCAAATTGCCCTGTGACCAATCAGCCTGATTGGGGGTCTTTGTTCATTGACTATCGTGGTGACAAAATCAGTCATGAAGGACTACTAAAATATGTGGCGTCCTTTCGTGAACACACTGACTTTCATGAGCAATGTGTAGAGCGTATCTTTATTGATATTATGACCCAGTGCCGTCCAGAGAGTTTAGTCGTATATGCTCGATATGTGCGTCGCGGAGGCTTGGATATTAACCCATATCGCTCTAGTGACAATATCGTCTTGGGTAATGATCGCTTAATTCGACAATAGTTATAGATAAGAATCTTCCCGACGCGGCCCTAGGTCGCGTCAGCGAAGTGTCCCTAAATATTTCCTTTCAAGATCCGAATAAGCAAGTTGAAGTCGGTCTAATTCTAGGCTCTTTTTGTTATAGGTGTTTCTAAGGTCTTTTTCTGCGCTTTCTGACACCTGAGATAAAAGGGACTCTTTTATCTTGCTTACTTTGGAGACTAGGTCTCGGTTGTTTTCCCGAAGTTTTTCAAGCTCTTTGAGTGGATTTGGCTCGTCAGATTCTAGGGCTTTTTCACGCATTTTTGTTTCGACTTGTTCGCGCAGGTTTTCATTTGCTTTTTCTGCGCTGTCTAGCTCTTGAGCGAGGAGCTGCACACAGGTTTCAGACTCTTTTAGCATGTGTTCGAGGTTTTTGACCTCTTTTTCTTGTTTAGATAGGGTGGAGTCTGATTCTGGTGAAGTGTTCTTAATGCTCGATAAATTACCAATGATAGATTCCAGCGTGGTTTGTTTATCAGAATGCAGTGCTAGGAAACCATCTAAAGCGCCATTGCCTTCTGCGGCTTTAATTTTCTCATCAAGCTCTTTGAGCTGAGTATCTTTGGAATGTATTTCTTCTTTTAGGGAGTTAATGGATAGGTTTGCACTTTCAAGCTCTGCTTGCAGTTGTCCTATAAGAGAGTTCGATTCTGCGGCCATTCGCTCCATCCGTTTCAAGGCCAAATGGCTAACTTCTTCCCGTTCAGTGGGGTTGGTTTGGTTGTCTACGAGTTGAGCTTGTAATTGATCAATAATCGCTTGCTGGCGCTCTGATAGGCGCTGTAATTTATGTAGATGACGTGCAGCATGGTGATTATGGTGTTCAATCTCAGCTTTTGAAGGCGCAGTAATTTCAAAGCTTTGATCACTGCTTTGTTCAAGAGTTTTGATGTGTGATTTCAGTGTTTCGAGCTCATGGATTAGGCGCTCTAACTCAATCGTTTTGACACCAAGTTTCTTTAATTTTTTGTCAGCTCGATCAATGTTCTCGCGTAGTTGTTCGTGTAATGCCTTTTGATTCTCTAATAGAGATTCTTTGCTTATCAATATCTCACTCGCTTGAATGAATTCGGCGTCTAGGTCTTCTAGGTTTTTTGAAATGGCGTGTTTGTTTAGGTTTTTGGCTTGTACAACTTCTAAACTTTGAATGATGGTCGCCATAAAACGATTAAGAATGATCTGGGGGTTTTGGGATGCATCATTTAATACAATGGCTCTCTCGGCTTTGACGAGTGTTCCCCACAGTTTCAATTCGGTAACGGCTCTTAGGTCGTCGCTGTCCCTCAGCATCGCAAGTCGGTCAGCTGTGTCATTGGCTTGGGCATCCAGTTTGCTTGCAAACAGTCGATAGGGGTTTATCGTCTCTGGCTCGTCTTCGTTAGTGCTAGGGGAGTCCGTGTTTTTGTCGATTTGCTCTTCTTGATTACTGGAGGTTAGGGGAGTACGTTTTAAGGCATGGATTCGCCACATTAGGAAAAGAAATGTAGCGATAAATACGGTTGTGGCTTCTAAAAGTATCCAAACTGTCCACTTTTCCATGATTAAACTCCACTTAAATGAGATTCATTTCAATTTACATTGAACAACACTTTCGTTATGTTGTGGGTATGTTTTTGATATTAACGGAATTATTGATTGTATGAGTAAAGATTTTTTGCAGTTCATGCGTAATCGTGTATCTAAAAATCAGCTTGAGGCGCCAGCGCCAAGCCATGATGAGTGGTTTGAGGTATTGGATGCGGCCAGCAGGGCAGCAGATCACGGTGCTCTGAAGCCATGGCGTTTTCGAGTGTATGAAGGAGAAGGGCGTCGCCAACTGGGTGAGTTGTATTGGCAGCACGCAAAAAAAGAAGTCGATAGCTTAACTGATGAAAAAGCAGAATCATTTATTAAGAAAGCGTACCGCGCTCCAGCAGTATTGTTGGTTTACGCTGAGCTTGTTGATCACCCAAAGGTCCCAGAGTTTGAACAGCTTATGGCTGCCTCTGCGGCGGCACAACAGGTATTGCTTGGTTTAGATGCCCTGGGATATGGTGCAATGTGGCGTACTGGCCCTGCCGTGTTTACTAATCAGGCAAAAGCATTATTAGGTTTACAAGCCAATCACCATGTTGTGGGCTTAATTTATGCAGGAACCCCTACAAATACGCCACAACCTGTACAAGATACAGGCATAACAGAAAGATTGTCTTTTATTGATAAATAAATGCTTGCAATTCAATAACTTCACCACTAATATACGCGCCACGAATTGCAGAGAAGCAATCAAAAAGTTTTGGTGAGCTGTCCGAGTGGCCGAAGGAGCACGCCTGGAAAGCGTGTATGTCGAAAGGCATCAAGAGTTCGAATCTCTTGCTCACCGCCATATTAAAAAGCCGCTACTTGAAAAAGTAGCGGCTTTTTTGTGTTTGTTATAAACAGCTCTAACAAGCGGTTTATTGTTTGAAGATTGAGTGGAAGTCTGGCGTACGCTTTACTTCTGTCGCGATGTTTAAGCTTTTCTGGATTTCAATTAGGTGTTTCTTCATCCAAGCTTTTGCTTTCTTCCCTTCGCCACTTTCCAATAGCTGGATAAGTTCTGAGTGGTGGCCGCACTCGCAGCCTATTTGAGTCTGTGAACCATAGACAGCAATGATTAGGGAAGAGCGTGTTGTAAGCTGTGACACCACTTCTGTTAAGACATGATTTTTTGCAATATGTGCTACGGCAATATGGAACTGACTGGATAACTGAATGGATAGGTTCTGTTGGTTGGTTTGTTGTGCTTGGTGCTCTTGCTCTGCAATGCTTTTCAGATTGTCCCAGTCTTCCTTGGTTCCCTTTTCAATCACTTGCGCCATAAGGCCTGGCTCGATCAGTTGGCGGGCGGCAAATACATCATTCGCCTCTTGTTCACCGGGTTCTGCGACAAATGCACCACGTTTCGGCTTGATCGTAATGAGTTTTTCAAGGGCCAAGCGTTGTAATACCTTGCGGATACCAGTACGGCTTACGCCGAATACTTCAGAAAGGGAGTCTTCCGGGAGGTGGGTGCCGGGTGTTAAACGATGCTCAACGATGGCGTTAAGTATGCTTTGGTGGATGCTGTCGTCTTTGCTCAATGTCTTTGTTTGATTGTTGTCGATCCAAGAAGTCTCTGGGGGGGTGCTCACTTTGTTACTGCCTCTAATGTGTATCCCGTAGGTTGATTGTATACGCAAAGTCCCTTTGCTATCCATGCAATCCTTTCATGTTGGGTTTAAGTAAGTGGTCAGCTAAAAAGAGCGTCAGCGTCTTCGTATACAACTGGTCGTCCATTAGGATTTATCGATGCAATGATAAAACGGGCCACCATGCTGGTGCGTCCATTTGCTGTGATTTCTTGCTGGAATGCGATTTTAAATTTGCTAATGCGTTCGCACTGGGTATTGATGCAAGCAGTCATGCCGCTTTTAAGAGGGGCTTTGTAATCAAGCTCTGCGCGCATCACGACAAGGTGCACGCCTTGGGCAGTGATTTTCGCGAAATCTAAGCCTTTGCTTTTGATAAACGTATGACGGGCGTGTTCTAGGTAATTTTGGTATACGGCGTTGTTGACGATGCCTTGCATGTCGCATTCGTAGTCTCGAACTTCAATTTCGAGCGTGTGTACTGAGCTATCCATAGGAGGGTGGATCTTCTGTTAAGTTAGCGGCTGGCCGTTCTGTTTCGGCCTTGACGCTTAGCATTATCCAGATATCCGTTGGCACGGGCAATTAAGTTAGCAGGGTTTTCCTGACCTATGATGGTGGCGACGCCAATTGAGACTTGAATGCTTGGTAATATCCCTGATCCGTTACGAGATTTTAGGCGTTGTTTATTGAGGTGGGTTCTTAAGATTTCTGCGTACTCAATAGCAAAATCCAGCGTGGCTTCATGAAGTACCACAGCGAAGGTGCCACCGTGTAACCGTGCAAGGGTGGCGTTTTCCAGCTTCCGGCTTTGTAATACTCGGCTAATATGGCAAATCAGTGCAGTGCCTGCGCGACGACCATAATTGCTGTTAACGGACTTCAGGTGATCTATGTCGATTATAAGAACAGATAGATCGTCTTCTGAAGAAGGTACTAGGGTATACAATTGTCTTTCCAAGCCTTTCTGATTTAGTAATTGGGTCAGTGGGTCTAGGTCGACATTGTTTTTGATTTCTTCTAGTTCTGCTTTAAGTTGTGAGACTTCTTTGTTAACTCTAGATAAGGTCTTGGAGAATTCGTCAGCATCTTGAAGTGCCTTCTGTGTACCTTTGTCCAAAAAGTTAATCACTTTATCAAGATGCTTCGCACGATCTGCACGAGCTAAAACTTTGCGGCTCTTGGCAACATTAGACTCAAGTGTCTTGAGGCTAGACTTCATGTCAGTGGTGCTTTGTGAGACGTTTTCGACTAGTTGCTCAAGGCGGTCTTTATGTTCGTTGTTATAGCGGGCTTCTTCAGCCACCAGAAACTGATGAAACAGCTCTTTGGAAACAAAGCTGGGTAAACTTCCCAGCCGGCCGATAGTAGTGTCGACGAGCTGGTTAAGTTTAGGAGAAGTTTGGCGAACGTATTCGTACCAAATTCCGTAGTTGTAAGGGGTCGGTGCGACGTCCATTTTTCGCATCAGAGGAACTGCTTTTTTGAGTAGAGCGTTTGCCTGACGAGGACTGTCCACGTGCATTCGATCACCTTAGTTGAATTAAGATTCAGTCAAATTTAACAGTTGCGCGTATAAAACAAAACCTTAGCTTATTGATAAATAGGGACAATTTCCATTCTCATGTATCGATTAGGTTACAGTAAAAATACAACTGTTAACTTTTGTAACTAGCCTCCAGCTATTTTGGCCTTAATCCCTTGGCTTTCAAGAAACGCTTTAATCTTGGGGCGTTGATCACCTTGAATTTCAATTGTTCCGTCTTTAACGGATCCGCCGACACCACAGTGATTCTTTAGCTTTTTCCCAAGTGCCTTTAACTCATCGGCTGTAAGCGCTAAATCTTTAACTAAAGTTACCCCTTTTCCTTTTCGGCCTTTTGTCTCGAGCTGAATTTTAACGTTGCCACTGCCTAGGGGTTGGTCTGCGGTACTGCAGCGACAGTCATCGATGGCTTGGTTGCATTCTGGACACAGTCGTCCTTGGTCTGTTGAGTAAACTAGTCTTTTGCTCATAATTTAATTCACTGTATTGCTGGGTAAGTCTGGTACTGATAGTGCATTAAGCTCTGCTATCAGTTCATTAAAATCTTGTGGCAGTGGTGCATTGATGGTCAAGGATTCTCCACTTTTTGGGTGCTGAATGGTCAGAGAGGTTGCATGAAGCATAAGTCGCAAAGCCGGGTTCCAGTTCGCCCTCATTACCTGGTTATGATGGCGGCAGCCATAACGGGTATCCCCAAGAAGTGGGTGAAAGATGTGTTTAAAGTGGCGCCGGATTTGATGGGTGCGGCCATGTTCGGGTCTCACTTCCACTAAACTAAGACGCATCTTGTCATAACGACTGACGGCATAGGGGATTTCAAAGTGCTGTAGTGTTCTATAGTGGCTAACCGCTTCTTTTTCTGTGCCTTCAATTTTAAACCTTGACCTGCCTTTTTCTTCGTTAAGCTTTGCAAGGGGATAATCAATGATCCCATTGTCGTTGGTGTGGCCTCGGACAATGGCTTGGTAAACTTTTTGGGTTTCGCGATCAGTAAATTGGTTCCCAAGCTGGGCTGCAGTGTCACTGTCTAGCGCCATAATCAGTACCCCTGAAGTGGCTCTATCAAGTCGATGTATAGGGTAAACCCATTGGCCTAGTTGCTCATTTAGACGCTGTACTACCGCGTCTTGTTCTTCTTTGGCGAGATCCGTTCGGTGCACCAGTAAACCGCTGGGTTTATTAACCGCCACAATGGCGGAATCTTGATACAGGATGTCGAGACTCATTTGGCCTCTTGTTTAACAAAGGTTTCGATGTTGGTCGCTGCAATGTTAACCAGTCTGGTCATCGCATTTTCACTGGCCCATGCAACATGAGGCGTCAGTAAGAAATTGGGCATGTCCATAAGGGTATTTAGAATATGGTCTTGTGGCATGGGTTCTACCGTAGCCACGTCAAATCCCGCCCCAGCAATTTGACCTGACGTTAATGCAGAGACCAAGTCTTCTTCATTCACTAAACCACCACGACCTGTGTTGATCACTAAGGCGTTGGATTTCATTTTGGCAAATGCTTCTGCATTAATCAGATCTTTGGTGTCACTGGTTAATGGGCAGTGTAGGGTGATGATGTCAGCGCTACTGATGGCTTCTTCAAAGGCAACATAACCAGAACGAATTTTAGTGGCTGATTTGTGCTCAGCAAATACTGTTTTCATGCCAAAGGCTTCGGCGATGGTAGCGACTCGTGTTCCTAGTGCCCCTTTTCCAATGATGGCTAAGGTACTGCCGTAGATGTCCTGCATAGGGTGATCCATAAAGCAGAAGAATTCTGAATGCGCCCAGCGCCCATTGCGTACATCTTGATGATACTGAAAAACCTTACGGCGCAAAGCCAAAATCAGTGAGAAAGTGTGTTCTGGGACGGCTTCAGTGGAATAGCCGGAAACATTACGTACTGCGATCCCAAGTGACGCGCAAGCCTCTAAATCCACATTGTTAAGGCCTGTCGCCATGACTTGGATTAATTTTAGATTCGGTGCTTGGGCAAGTTGAGCCTGATTGAGTTTTACCTTGTTGGTGAGAATGATCTCTGCGTCTTGAATTCTTTCAACCACATTGCTGTCATCAGAATTATGGTAAAACTCTGACTGGGTAATACAGTCAGGGAGTGGAATATCTATATTTTCAGGGAAAGATCCACGATCCAAAAATACAGCTTTCATCGTACTTCCTTAGGTTATTGCAGCATTGGCAAGAGAACCGGTGCTATGTTGTTTAGAACTATGGGCTGGCCAGCGGCATTGGGGTGAAGGCCATCGCTTTGCATAAGTGATTTATCAAGGGCGACATTTTCCAGCATAAAGGGAATGTATGCCACCTCTTTACTGTCCGCTAGAGTCTTGTACATAGTAAAAAATTGCTCAGTGTAGGTGCGGCCATAGTTACTGGGAAGACGATTACCAATAAGGAGTACTTCTGCATTGGTATTCATGGCAAGGTCAATCATGGTTGCTAGGTTTTCTTGAGTTTGTTGCAGTGGATAGCCACGCAGACCATCGTTAGCACCGAGTTCTAAAACAACCCAGCTGGGATCATAGCGTTCTAAAAGTGCAGGTAAGCGTGACAATCCACCTTGACTGGTTTCGCCACTAACGCTGGCATTTACAACAGTAATTTCTGGGTGGGAAGATTTTAACGCTTCTGCCATTAAACTAACCCAGCCATCCTGTTGTCTGAGGTTATATGCAGCACTGAGACTGTCGCCAAAAACCAATAGCGTTTTGGCTTGAATTGACACTGACAGCAACAGCATTCCAAGTGAAATGAACAGTTTAAACATTATAGGGCACCTTATATATGCAAGACATGGAAACACCGTCGGCTTTGACCATCAGAGACTTAAATCATTCCGTCGATACCAATAACGGGCAACTGGACATACTGAAAGGAATTAACATCGAAATCAAGGACGGGGAATCCGTTGCCATTATTGGCTCCTCTGGTTCCGGTAAATCTACGCTCCTTGGTTTGATGGCCGGTTTGGATCAGCATACCGGCGGAAGTATCGAGTTGTTTGGGGAGAAGCTAGAAACGCTAGATGAAGAAGGTCGAGCTGTTTTGCGGGGTAAATATGTGGGCTTTATCTTTCAGTCGTTTCATCTATTGCCCAGTTTGACGGCCCTTGAAAATGTCATGTTGCCCAATGAATTAAAAGGTGAAAAATCCGCTAACGATCGTGCCCATGCCTTGCTAGAGGCTGTGGGGTTAGCGCATCGTCTAGATCATTATCCGCGACAACTGTCTGGGGGAGAGCAGCAGCGTGTTGCCATTGCCAGAGCGTTTGCCTCAGCCCCTAAAATTCTATTTGCGGATGAGCCCACCGGAAACCTAGACAGTAAGAATGGTGATCTGGTGGAAGACCTGCTGTTTGATTTGAATAAGGAGGAGGGCACCACTTTGGTTGTGGTGACCCATGATCCTGAGCTTGCAAAGCGTTGTGACCGCCAGATTGAAATCGCCGATGGCATGCTGAAGGAGTCGTAAATGTTTGCGTGGAGACTCCTATTACGTGAATTTAAAACGGGGGATGTGCTGACTCTATTGGTAGCCCTTGTTTTGTCTGTTGCGACTGTCACAGGCATTGGTTTATTTGTAGACCGATTACAGCAATCTTTTGAAGTGCAGTCTGCCAATCTATTGGGTGCAGATCGAAGTGTCAGACGGGACGACCCGATCCCCTTAGAATGGATAGAGGAAGCTCAAGCGGCAGGGTTAGAAACAGCTAGGACAGCGTCATTCTCGTCTATGGCCTTTGGTGGTGAAGGCCTGCAATTGGCACAAATCACCGCGGTTGAGTCCAACTACCCTTTGCGGGGGGCTTATCTCACGGACACCAATCCATTTGGTGCTGGGGTAGAAACCTCGGCGTCTCCATTACCAGGTACTATCTGGATTTCTTCTCGCTTAGCCAGTCTGTTGTCGGTTGTTCTCGATGACACAGTTCGGGTTGGAGAGAAGGAGTTAAGGGTGTCCAAATACCTGGTACGGGATCCAGGCAGTGCCACGTCGGCTTTTTCTATTGCCCCAAGGGCAGTAATGAACGAAGCGGACTTAGCGGCTACGGAAGTGATTATTCCTGGTTCTCGGGTGCGTTATGCCTTTTTGTATGCTGGGGATCAGAGCGCACTAGAAAGTTTTGATGCGTCTTTATCTGCTCAGCTCCCAGAAAATGAGCGTATTAGAACGCCAATAGAGCGTGGCGAGCGCATTGGCAGCACAGTTAATCGCGCCGAGTCCTTTTTGTTATTGGCTGGAACCTTGGCTGTAGTGATGTCAGGGGTGGCCATGGCGCTGGCATCCTCTCGTTATGTAAAACGTCATCTAACTCAATTTGCGGTGATGAAAACCCTTGGGGCGACGCCCAAGCGATTGGTGTCTTTGATGTCCTTTCAGGTGGTGATGATTACGCTTCTGGGGATTCTTATCGGGTCGGCTCTTGGGCTTGGGGTGCAGGAGTTTATTGCCCAATTATTATCCTCGCTAATGACGTCAGAATTACCTGCGCCTAGTTTGGTGAAGTTATGGCTTGGCGCAGCTACGGCGGGTATTTCTGTCCTAGCATTTTGTGCGCCCTTACTTGCACGGTTAATACAAGTTCCACCCCTGCGTGTACTGCAGCCAAATGCTGAAATAAAAGGCAGCGCCGTATCCTTGTTTGTCTTTGGATTGGTGGGCATGTACCTACTGATGGTGGTCTATGCGGGGGGCTGGACTTTGCCGAGCATCATGATGGTGGCGCTGGGGGCTGTCACCTTGCTGGTGTTTTTGGTGGGATGGGGGCTGTTTCGTGTCAGTCGCTCATTATCAAGGCAAGCCACTACGGGGTGGCAGGTTGGTTTAGCCTCTTTGCATCGTCGCTTAGTGAGCAACCTGTTTCAGTTATTGGTGTTTACCTTAATTATTATGCTGAGTTTAGTTTTGGTGGGGGTTCAGAGTAACCTGATACGTGACTGGCAAAATCAGATTCCAGAAGACACCCCAAATCACTATTTGTTTAATGTTCAAGCACAGCAGCTTGAGGGTATTTCTCAATATACTCAGAGTGCCAATATTGTGTCGTCCGACTGGTTTCCAATGGTTCGTGGCCGTGTGACACATATTAATGGGGAAGCGGTTGAGGTCTTGTTTCCTGATCGTCGAGATGAACCTGAAATCGCTGAACGAGAGCTAAACCTGACTTGGGCGAATGAGTTAGGTGAGGGCACCAGTGTGGTTGAGGGTAACTTTAATGGTGAAGGTTTATCCATTGAGCAAGAGGCAGCGGTTGAGGCTGGTGTCACCTTAGGGGACGAATTAACCATTAATATTGGTGGTATTGATTACACCTTGCCGATTACGTCTATACGGGAAGTGGATTGGCAAAGTATGCAGCCTAACTTTTATCTGATATTGCCTGAGTCAGTGCTATCTGATTATCAAGCCAATTATGTGAGCAGTGTGTTTTTGACCGATGCGACGGCACCTGGTTTCTATCGCTTCATGGCGAACTATCCCACGGTATCCATGTTAAATATTGGTGAGTTACTTAAACAGGTTCAAGCAATTATTGCTCAGCTCGCCAGTGCCTTGCAGATAGTACTAGCCTTTATCTTGTCTGCGGGGGCCTTGGTATTGATCGCCAGTGTACGTGCAACCTTGGATGAGCGACTTGAAGAGGGGGCATTGCTACGAACACTTGGTGCAACGAAAGCGGTTGTGCGACAAGCTCTGTTAGTGGAGTTCGGAGCGCTGGGTTTGTTTTCTGGCCTAGTGGGTGCCGCCGGTGCGGAGCTCTCACTAATTGGATTGCAGCACTTTGTTTTTGAAATGGAAGTGAGTCCACATCCTGTTCTCTGGGTAATTGGTCCTTTGGCTGGATGGTTGATTGTGACAATTATAGGTGTATTTGCGAGTCGAGCTGTGTTAAAAGTGCCGCCCATTCGACTTTTGAGATCCATTTAAGTACATCTATTCATGTTTGAAACACATCAAGGTTATATCGTCAGCCGTCACAGCAGTGATGAAAAAGGTCAATTAGACATTCACTATTACGTTAAAACGGATGGCGGAACAGTCAGGGTGAGTATCGCTAACCCTGACTCGCTTTTCTTTACTAATGCTCCTGCGGATGTCATTGAACCTAATGTAGTAGGTGTGACTTGCGAAGACAGTCACCTAAAATCCTTTTCCCATGAAAACGTCACTGTGGTGCGTTGCGCAAGCTTATTGTTGCTGCGCCAAATGGTTGCCCTAGTAAAAAAACAGGGCTATGACGTTTACGAAGAAGATGTAAAGCCAGAAGACCGCTATTTAATGGAGCGGAACATACGTGGCCAAGTAGAGTTTATCGGGCGACCGGAAGGCGGAGCTTTTACTGATGCTCGAATGAAGCCGGGAACTTATCATGCGGATTGGCAAGTTTGGTCTTTAGACATTGAAACCTCTGTCTCTCGTAATGAACTCCTGTCTATTGGTATCACGAGTGGTGAGCGTCAGGTGGTCTTGGTGGTGAGTGATTCCACTGTGGAGATTGACAACGTTTATGCTTTTTCAGATGAGCGTAAGCTACTGTTGGCGTTTATTAAGTTTGTCCGCCGCCATAGTCCAGACATCATCATTGGATGGAATGTTATTGGCTTTGACCTGATGTTTCTTGATCAGAGATTTAGGGCCTTGGGGCTCAGTCCTGCTTTAGGTGTTGGGGGAGAGCCATGGCGTGTTAGAGAAGCAAAAGAATCTGGGAAGGTGTTCGCCAACATGGCTGGGCGAGTAGTGTTAGATGGCATCACCATGCTAAAAGTGGGGGGATACCATTTTAATTCTTACAGCTTAAATAACGTCAGCCATGAATTGCTGGATGA
The DNA here is from genome assembly GCF_055388305.1 of Marinomonas vaga. Lineage (NCBI taxonomy): Bacteria > Pseudomonadati > Pseudomonadota > Gammaproteobacteria > Oceanospirillales > Oceanospirillaceae > Marinomonas > Marinomonas vaga. The sequence continues at coordinate 3,240,029 of NZ_AP043903.1, read as the reverse complement.
TGGTAAGTTACTCACTGGTGGTGATCGCTGGCAAGAAATCGAGCGTATGCATCAGGAGGATTTGCCTCAGTTTGTTGCTTACAACTTACAGGATTGTGTTCTGGTTGAACGAATCTTTCACAAGCTTCAACTTATTGAATTACAGCAAACACGAGTTGATTTGACCGGTATCCCTTTATCTCAAACAGGAGGGTCGGTTGCTTCCTTTGAAAACCTGTATTTACCACGACTGCACCGTAAGGGTTGGGTGGCGCCCGCTTGGCGAGACGAGAAGTTTGTCGCGAGCCCGGGTGGTTTTGTCATGTCTTCGGTACCGGGTTTATATAAAAACGTGCTTGTTTTTGATTTTAAGAGTCTATATCCCAGCATCATTCGCACCTTCTATGTGGACCCTTTGGCGAGAATAGTCGCGCAAGCCCTGAAGCAAGATCCCTCATTGGTGCCTGGTTACCGTGGAGCCTCATTTGAGCGTCAATATGCCATTTTGCCAGAGTTGGTGACGGAGCTGGCACAATCTAGAGAGCAAGCCAAACGAGACGGCAACAGTATTTTGAGTTATGCCATCAAAATCATTATGAACTCATTTTACGGCGTGCTGGGTTCTGCTGTGTGCCGCTTTTATCATGCGGAGTTGGCTAGCTCTATCACTATGCGAGGTCATGAATTGCTTGGGCGTACCAAGGACTGGATGGAAGAACGCGGCGCTAAAGTGATTTATGGGGACACAGATTCTTTGTTTATCACCCTGTCTGATGATTTGAATGAAGAAGAAGCAAGGCAAGCTGGTACTGAGTTGTGTGCTGTGATTAACCAGTGTTTAGCAGATTGGTGTGGTGACTATGCAGATTTGAACTCTTATTTAGAGCTTGAATTTGAGACTCTGTATACTCGGTTTTATATGCCAACCATTCGTGGGCAAGAAGAAGGTTCGAAAAAACGCTATGCGGGTTTGAGCAATGGGGAACTTGTATTTAAAGGGTTAGAAGCTGCCAGGAGCGATTGGACGCCCATAGCCAAACGCTTTCAAGTTGAGCTATTTGACCACCTTTTTCATGACCGTGATGCAGAAGCTTATGTAAGCGACTTTGTGCGGGACCTGCTTGAGGGGAAATTTGATCAAGAGTTGGTGTATTCCAAACAGCTAACCCGACCTTTGGCAAAATATACAAAAACTTTGCCGCCACACGTGCGCGCAGCAAAAATGGTCGACGAAGAACGCGCCAAGCTTGGGTTGCCCCCTGAGTACGATCGCGGGCGAAAACGAGTGTCTTACCTGTATCAACTATCTGGTGTTGTGCCCTATCGTGATGAGTCTGATTTAGTCAATGTGGATTACCAGCATTACATAGATAAACAAATCTTACCTATTGTTGAGGGGGTCTTCCTAATGCTCAATATGAATGCTAATGATATACTAACGCCTCAATTTAATTTACTTTGACAGCAGTGAGCTTTTGGTTTGTTTAACTGACTGCTAATTTGCGTTAATTTATGTCTACCAAAATGGAATTGACAGGTGTCAATATTAAGTTAAATGATTTGACTTAATTGCAATTATGCTTAAGTAATAAGTAAAGCCATGGCACCATTTGTCAAAAGGGATGATAGGGTTGAATATGACACCACCACGTAAAAGACTGATTACCCATGATCGATTACGTACTTCTGTGCAAAATCTCCTGTTAGAGACAAATTGGCGAGAGATAACCGTTCAGCACGTCGCAGAACAAGCTGGGGTCAGTATTGGCACATTTTATAATTACTACGATAGCAAAGATGAAGCTCTACGAGATGTTCGCAATTGTTTGTCAGAGATGATTAAAAAGGATGTGTTTATACTCTTGAACACCCAGCCAGGTGTTGAAAATCGTATTTCAATTCTCATCAAGTACTTTATTAATATTCTAAACACAAAGCCTACTTGGGCTAATTACTTTTATCGGGCCGATTGTTTTTCTGAACGGCTGGATGGGGGGCTTGTTGCCTTGCTAGAGCCCCTTATTCTTGAAAGTGCCTTGTTTCAAAAGAGTCACTTTACCGACGCAAATATAGCCGCTCGCTTCGTTGAGAATGGTCTCTTCCCGTTACTGAAGTCCTATCATCACAAGTCTCAAACCGTACCGGAAGAAGAAGCAACGCAGATTGTAGTATTAGCATTGTCTGCAATGGGGTTGATCGGTGATTCATTAAACAGTGCTTCCAGTCTCGTTTGCCCATTGACCCCTTTGAACCCACTGCCACAGTCAATATTTGAATTAGAGCGTGCCCAGGCTGGATATGCTTAGGGCATATCTAATCAACTTAAAAGGGATTACACAGAAAAGAGTGTTCGTGTGTTTTGGTTGGCAGCTTCGATCACTTGCGATACGTCAAGGTCTTTTATGCGAGCGATTTCGGCTGCAATGTAAGATAAATATTTAGGGTGATTTCGCTTGGGACGAGGGCGAATGTTTCGCGGTGTCAAATAGGGAGCATCTGTTTCTAATAACAGGCGATCAAGTGGAAGTGATTTTACCGCCTGTTGAATGGCCTCATTACGTCTCTCATCCAGTAGCCAACCCGTAATGCCTACATGCAAACCAAGGGAAAGGTAAGCTTGCATTGTGTCTTCATCACCCGTAAAGCAATGTATCACGCCACCGGCTGAAAGGTCCGCGTTACTGAGCATCTTAATCATTGTGTCTTGGGCGTCACGCTCGTGTAGAAATAAGGGCTTTTTGACGGCTTCAGCCAGTTTTAATTGTTGCTCAAAGGCATAAATTTGCTCGTCAGGCGTAGAATAATTACGATTAAAATCTAATCCTGTTTCCCCAACCGCTACAGCCTTGCTGTGGTTTGTAAACATCGTCTGTAATATGTTGAAGTGATCATTCGTCCAGCTGCTGGCGTGGTGTGGATGGCAACCCAGTGTAACCTGCATGTCATGGTAGGGTGCGCAATGAGATAGGATTTGTCTGGCTTCTTCCAAGTGTGAGGCGATACAAATAATCCCTTTCACACCAGCCTCGTTGTACTCTTTTCTAAATAGATCAAGATCATCTAAATAAGCAGGTTGATCAAGGTTCACACCAATATCAAACATCTAGGCTACTCCTCGGGCTGTCTCAAATTCCACGGAAGTCTGTCACATAACTTCTTATAAATCATGACTTAACAACGTATTGAGACAAAAAAATACTGTTAAGTCGGCAATATTTAACTATCATGGCTATAGTTTGAATTAGCAGATGAACAGAAGTTCTCGGAGTTTCCTATGGCTGGAATGTTAGATGCGGTTGATCAACGAACACAACTGGTAGGTGAAAACCGTCTTGAGTTGTTAATGTTTCGCCTTGGCGGAATGCAAATGTTCGCGATTAACGTATTTAAAGTTCAAGAAGTTGTTCAGCTACCACGTCTCAATTTAATGCCTCATCGTCATCCTTCTGTGGCGGGTGTGACACACTTCCGTCGTCGCACCATTCCGGTTATCGATCTTTCTGAGTCCATTGGCTTACGTCCAATTAATCGCGATGAGCCCTGTAATCTCATTGTGACTGAGTATAATAACTCGGTGCAGGGATTTATGGTTGGAGAGGTGGATCGCATTATCAATATGAATTGGAGTGAAATTCTTCCACCACCGGATGGGGCAGGGCGCCAGCATTATCTGACGGCTATTACACGGGTCAATGATCGCATGGTTGAGATCATTGATGTGGAAAAAGTCTTGGCGGAAATCACGCCTTATGACACGCGTATTTCAGAGGATGTGATTGATAAAGACCTGCTTACCTTGGCGAAAGGCCTTGAGGTACTGGTGGTTGACGATTCCTCTGTGGGCTTAGCTCAATGTAAATCTACCCTTGATCACTTGGGTATTACTGTGCATTCAGCTACTGACGGTAAGCGTGGGCTAGATGTGCTAAAAGGCTGGGCTTCTGCCGGTGAAGACGTACCCAATAAATTGTTGATGTTGATTACGGATGCGGAAATGCCGGAAATGGATGGCTATCGACTGACTCGAGAAATTCGTGAAGACCCCCGTTTAAAAGATCTCTACATCGTTTTGCATACTTCCCTGAGTGGTAGCTTTAATAAGGCCATGGTTCAAAAAGTGGGGTGTGATGATTTCTTGTCGAAGTTCCAGCCTGATAAGTTGGCGTCTATTATCCAAGAACGCATTCGCAGTGTGGTGGGACAAGACTAGTTGTTTAGAGTTTAAATGCTGTTAATTGCTGTTTATGTGTTTTTAGCTTTTTTCTGTGTCGCCTTGATGCAGAAAAAAGTGCTGCTGGACCCTTCTTTAATAGTCATTCCCTGTGTCTTGATAGTTCCTCAATCGTTGGCGAGCATTGCCAACCTTTATGTCAATCTTTTACCAGCCTGCGCTGTGTTGGCTATGGTGACTATTATTACCTATCGGCAGACATTGCAAATTGAATCCGTTACCCGTTTTGCGGCAGGTTCTGGCTTGGGCGCATTTGTCGCACTTCAGGTTCTCGCTTTAGGGATTAACGCCCATTATTTGTTGGTGCTGTTACTGATCGCCTCATTAGGGGCGGTTGCGGTCTTATTTGGGCGTTTGAATCTGTCGGCCTGTTACGCCTCTCCATTGAGCTTGATGGCGGGGCTAGGAGTGGGTGTTGTTCATTTTATTTCCCTCACGTCTGGAAGGGCATTTTTACCCGTTAATAGCCCGGGAGCTTCCGCAGTAGTATGGTTGGTATCCATTATTGGTGCGTTAGTTGGTGTTTTAGCCTTACCTAATGCTTCAATGTTTGTTTTTGATCCAGAAGTTATCATTGCTTCTTTGATGGCTGTATTACTAGGAACGCTGGTGAGTCGTCATATAAACTCTAATCAGTTTGAGTCCAAAGTCTTGTCTGCCATCGTATTGGTGATGATGTTGAGTGTTTGGGGGCATGTGTGCGTCCAATACTTTTGGTGAACGTAAATCTATTTTTAAATGGAATCAGATATGAAGCCGATCGGCGTATTGATGATGAACTTAGGCACGCCCGATGCACCGACAACGGTTGCGGTGAAGCGATACTTACGAGAATTTTTATCAGATCGTCGCGTGGTCGATATGAGTCCTTTGTTGTGGAAGCCCATTCTTAATGGGGTCATTCTCAACTTCCGTCCGGCAAAAGTGGCTAAAGTCTATCAACAGGTTTGGATGGATGAAGGATCCCCTTTATTAGTTTTGGGAAACAGGTTAAGAGATCAGCTGCGTGAACGTTTAAACAGCAAATATGGTGTTAATGCCTACGTGGTAGAAACAGCTATGACTTATGGGGCCCCGACCGTTGAAGAGGCGGCTAAAAGCTTTCGAGCACATGGTGTCGATAAAATTGTGCTAGTGCCTATGTATCCACAGTTTTCAGGGTCAACTACCGCGGCGGCCTATGACCGTTTCATGAGGTCTTTAAAGCGTTGCCCCCATTGGCCAGCACTGAGCTTGGTACAGGATTATGCCGACGACCCCATCTATATTTCAGCTTTGGAGAAGTCTGTAAAATCCCAGTGGGAGGCTCAAGGTGAACGACGCCATTTGGTATTGTCATACCACGGCATACCTAAGCGATATGTTACTCAAGGGGATCCCTATCAAGCCAGATGTGAGGCCACGACCGCAGCCTTGGTAGAAAAGTTGGGTTTAAGCGAAGATGAATACACCCATGTGTATCAATCGCGTTTTGGTCGAGAAGAGTGGCTAAAACCTTATGCTGACATGACTTTGAAAGGTTTTCCTGAGAAAAATATCAAACGTATCAACGTGATCAGTCCAGCATTCTCGATTGATTGTATTGAGACACTTGAGGAAATTAGCATGGAGCTACGAGATGAGTTTGTTCATGCTGGTGGCGAAGCATTTGATTATATTCCCGCCTTGAATGACTCAGAAGAACATGTTGATGTTTATGAGCATTTGGTCCGGGATAACACAAAACATTGGATTTAGGTTTTGCAAAAACAGAAGATTACAACAATAGCCTTTGATGCGGATGACACCCTTTGGCGCAACGAAGAGCTGTTTAAAAACTCCCAGCAGCACTTTGTTTCTATGCTTGAAGCCTATCACTCTAAAGAGTACATACTTGAGCATTTAAATACTGTGCAGGTTCGTAATTTAGCGAATTTTGGCTATGGGATTAAAGGCTTTACGCTGTCGATGATTGAAACGGCGATCGAGTTAACAGAAGGGCGAGTCACAGGCTACGAAGTTCATCAAATCATCACCTTGGCAAAAGAGATGGTCGCCTCTCCAATAGAGGTTCTACCTGGTATTAAAGACTTGCTTGAAAGTCTGCAGGGGAAATGCCAGCTGATGGTGATCACCAAAGGGGATTTACTTGACCAAGAAAGCAAAATAGCCCGCTCGGGTCTTAGCCAATATTTCGACTTATACGAAGTGGTGAGTAATAAGAACGAAGTAACCTATCGCAAACTGTTTAATCGTTTGCAAATCCCAGCGGACGAGATTTTAATGATTGGTAACTCCATGCGTTCTGATATTTTGCCTGTGTTGGATGCTGGTGGGATTGCATTGCATGTGCCGTACCATACCACTTGGGATCATGAGTTAGTTTCAGAGGCGGAACTCGAAAAATATGGTCCTATCTATCAGGTATCATCGGCTGAAGAAATATCTCTTTGGTTAGAACAACACATTAATTTAAAGGGTTAGAAGTATGAAAATAAAAGCTTTGAACGTTCTATTGATCTCAGCGGCTGTTGCCATCGCTATTCCTGTTCAGGCGGATGACGCGGCGGAATCCACTAAATCTGCAGCAAGCAGTGCTCTAGATAAAACTAGAGAAGTAGGGAGAGACGTGGGCGAAGCTTCAGCTAACGCTTGGGAAAAGGTGAAAGAAGTAACTGGCAAAGCAGTAGATGCGACTCGAGAGAACGTTACTAAGTTCCGTGAGTACAGTAATGAAAAGGTTTGTGAGCATTCCGAAACCTTGTGCAAGGAAGACAAATAAGGCTATTTAAGTGAAGGATAAAGACGATCAGGCTCACTCTGATCATTGGGAAAATGAGTTCCTCTCTCAAGATTCCGGCTATATTGGGGAGCCTAGCAAGCGCTATCGCTGCCCCAAGTGTCAGGGCCTGCTGGTGTCAAAGCAGGGTAAAAACGGAACCTTTTGGGGGTGTGAAAATTATCCGTCCTGTGATTACACTGCAAACGATGAAGCGGGTAGGCCCGTTCGTGCTAAAAAATATTTTTGTCCTTTGTGTGGTGGGCAGTTAAAGCGTAAAACCTATAATGGTAATACGTTTTGGGGGTGCACTAATTATCCTGATTGCAAAATGACACTGGATGATTTTGATGGCGCACCCGCATCTGCTAAAAAATACCCATGTCGTGCTTGTGGCCACTATTTAGTCCGTAAAAAAGGCCCTAAAGGCTATTTTTGGGGATGCATAAAATACCCTGAATGCCGGCACTCCCTTGAAGACAATAAAGGTCAACCTGTGCCCCGCAAGGTCCGTCATTCCCCGTGAGGGGCTGATACTATCGATGTCAGGGCCTGATTGAGTTCTGGATATTCAAATGTGAAGTCACGTTCTAGCAATCGTTTGGGTATAACCTTTTGACCTTTTGTTACTAAGGTTCCCATCTCTCCCATAGCAAGCTCCAATGCGCAGGCTGGCGTCCAAAGTAAGTGGGGGCGTCCCAGTGTCTTAGAAAGAGTTTTTGAAAAATACACTTGGTTTACTGTTTCCGGAGCAACAAGGTTGTACACCCCTTGATAGCTTTGGTCGGTGAGGGCATTGCAGATGAAGTTGCAGACATCTTGTATGTGAATCCATGGGAAAAATTGCCGCCCGCTACCAATCTTGCTGCCCAGGCCTAATTTGTAGGGGAGTAACATCTTGTCTAGTACTCCACCATTGCCTAACACAACGCCTAGGCGAAAGATCACAGTACGCTGGAAACCTCTGTCTATAGCGAACTGTTCCCATGCATTACAGAGGTCATGGGTAAAGCCAGAGTTGGGGGTGCTTTCTTCGGTGAAGGTTTTGTTCTCATCGTTACCGTAATATCCCACCGCTGACGCGTTCAACCAGATGGCAGGTTTATTGATCAGTGAGTTACATAACTCCTGGGTGAAGTCCACTCGACTTGAAAAGAGGGTGTTTTTCCGTTCTTGTGTCCAGCGTTTTTCCCCTATGTTGGCCCCAGCCAAGTTGATCACGCCATTAAAAACGAAATCCCAGCCTTTTAGGTCATCCAAGCTTAATCTTGTTACGTAATCAGGAATGGCAAATGAATGTTGATGTATCAAGGCGTAGAGCTCATGACCTTCCTTAGCCAGTTTGGGCATCAGGTAAGAGGCAACAAAGCCATTTGCTCCAGTGATCAATAATTTCATGCTTCAGCCCTAGATCGGTTGTTGCTTGGTTATACGTTACACAATTATGTTCAGATCAATTTGCCAAACGGGATCTTTCACTTCTAAGCCCTTCTTTTTACAAGGCTTAATCGCTAAAATGACAACTTACTCAAAGGTATTTCTATGATGCTAAAGCAATACGACCATATCATCCTATTGGCCCACGGTAGCAGCGACGATAACTGGAGGCTGCCATTCGAACGTCTATTGGCTAGGGTGACTGGTGAAGTGTCTTCAGATAAGGTAAGTTTGGCGTATATGGAATTGTGCTCGCCAAGCATTGAAGATGTTTTGGCAGCTCTGCCGACGGATAAAGTGAATGTGGCGGTTTATCCTTTGTTTTTTGCCCAAGGCCGGCATTTACGAGTCGATGTGCCAAAACAACTTGAAACCTTAACCAACAATCAACGTGTACTGACATTGCTTGAGCCAATTGGAGATAACCCCGAGGTGATCAAAGCAATGGAAAGTGCGATCGTCAAAAAGCTGGTAGAAAACTAATCTAACAGCGACTCAGACGTTTATAAATGGACTGATTCTTAATGCTATTCACCCATTTGCCTGATGAGATATTTCAAGCGTTATCAGGCTCAAACAAAGCGCTTGTTGAAGCGGTATTATTTGATTTGTCAGATGTGTTTTATGATCATGCGGAAGATCCTATTAAAGAGAAATCCGCTATCATAGAGTCCATTGAAGACACCCTTCATAAGCTGGATACTCTGGCATGGCATGATGAAATCAAAGAAGGCTTCGACTCTCCGAAAACGATTCATGAATACGCTTTACGGATCTACCATCGATTAGTAAATACTGGGTGGTTAGTAGAAGAGCAGGAGCTGTATCGGGTCAGTGTTTTGATGACGCCTCAGGTATCCATGCTGCTACGTTCCTTGGTTGAGATTAGCCGCCATGGTAAGCGTAACTATGGCGCCACCGTGCTAAGTATTTTGAGTAACCTGGAGTCGGTCGCAAATTACCCCCAAGAGCGCGGAGTTACCCTAAGCCAATCCGCTGAAGCCTCTCGAGAATTCTCGGCACATTTAAACCAAATTTTGCTAGGCATTCGATCGTTGCAGAGAGACCTTTTCGCAAAACGAAACCCTAAAGAGATAGTGGCCGGGTTCTTCGATTTGTTTGTAGAAGGCATTCTGATTGCTGACTACAAGACCATTAAAACCAGTAATAACCCGTTTCGTTTTCGTCGCCAAATTCTAGAGCTTGCACAAAACTTTCTCGCAGACCCGGCTGTCGCCGGTAAAATTGCGAAATGTTATGCGGACCAGCAACTGATCTCTATGGATCAAGCCTTGGCCGCGGTCGAAAAAGACTGTCGTGATATCATTCAGACATTTTCGACCATTGAGCAACGCCTTGAGCGTATTGATGAATACCGCTATCGACTTGAGAAGCGGGCGGCTGATACGGCTCGATACATGGACTCGTCCCGTCCAGGCTTAGCAAACAAAATCGCTGGTATTATTAGTGATGTGGCAAGCTATGAAGTGCTGCCTACCCTTAAAAACGTGGTAGGCAGTAAAGTGGTGGGGGTGGAGTCTGCAGCCCAGCCTGCTAAGCGACGTGAGCCACCGGCTCCCCGTGTTATTACCCAAGCGGAGGTCTCACAAGATGCCATCGCTTTACGAGACCGCCAGCGTCGCTTCCATGAAGCACGACAGGTAAGTGCGGTTAAATTACAGGGTTACCTAGATCGTCAATTGTCCCAGAAAGCCTCCATGCATGTGTTGGACTTTACCATCGAGTCTGTAGAGGATTTTGTTTGCTTCGACCACCTTCGTTACATAGGTTCGTTAGGTATCAATGCGAAGCGAATTGAAAAGACCTTTGATGTCATTTTTACCGATCAATATATCAATGTTCGCGACTTTGTCGAATGTCGTGAATTCAATGTAGTGCGCAGGAGTTAACCCCCATGCTAAGAGAGTTAAAAAAAGCTGCTGAGGAATCAGGGAAAGACCCACAGGAGTTTCAGCAGACTGCGAACTACCTGCTCGCGAATCAGTTTGTCAGTGCCTTTAAACATGGCCAACGACGTCATTTCTTATTGGTTGAAATGTATCAGCAATACTTTGCGAACCTGTTTGATGCCTTAGGCATGAAGCTCTACGTAAACGAAAATGAACGTTTAGCAGGGGTGTTGCCTGTTGAAAAAGAAGCCTTTGTTCGTTTAAAGACAGACGAAACTTTGATTTTGTTGGTGCTGCGACAAGTTTACGAAGAGAAAATCGAGAATTTCGAAGTAGACAATGGTTTTGTGGCAACCAATACCCTCACTGTCTTGGAACGTTACGTTCAGCTGGTCAAACGAGAAATTCCATCAGAGACTCGTTTTAAAGAAATCTTGAGCCTGTTCAGTAAGCACGGTGTCATTATTCGTGGCAAAGCCTATGAAGAAGATGCTAAGAACCTGATGATCAACATTACCCCTGTGGTGCGCTTAATTGTTACAGAGGCTTATCTGCGTCAACTTGAAAACTTCAATGGTGTTGACCCCGATGAAGATGAAGTGGTTGATGAAGAAATGGAAACGACTGAATCAGGCACAGAGGCACAGTAAACGACTATGAAGAAGCTAAATCGAATTGTACTCGTTAATTGGTACCTGCTGGGCGCAGAAGAAATTAACTTACGTGGCAATACGGCCATTATTGGTCCTACCGGTTCTGGTAAATCATCACTATTGGATGCCATCCAAACTGTTTTGACTGGCGCTAGCAAACGTCACCTAAATTACAACGCCAGCGCCAACGATGGTAAAGCGTCCGGTCGTAGTATTCGCTCTTATATATTGGGGATGATCGACTCAGGCCAAGCGAGTGATAAGGTGTCTGGCGCGCAAACTCGTCAAGATGCCATAGCTTACCTTGCTTTGGTGTTTGAAGATGAAAACAGCGGCAAAGAGACCACTGTGGGGTTGTGTTTGTCCGCCTCATTAGCATCGCCAGAAGAAGATGTACTCGGTCGTTTTGTGTTGTCTAATTATGGTGTTCGACGTGACGACTTTGTTGAAACCATTAGTGCGAAACAATACAAGGCTAAACCTTGGTTGGAAGTGCGTGAAGCCATGAAAAAGGTCTGCCTAGACCCATACATTAAGTCAGGTAGTGCTTCCGCAACCCAGTACATGAACCGCTATTTAGAAGAGTTGAGCCCGAGTGCAGATCAGCTTATTACTCTAGATGGCTTTATGAAGAACTTTAAGAACGCCTTAAAGTTTGTGCCGATTGCTTCACCAACACGCTTCGTACAAGACTTCGTTCTCGCTGAGGCGCCGCTACAAGTTGGCGCATATCAAAAATCTCTGAGCGAATATCGACAGCTGGAAGCCAAAACCCAAGAAGTGGCCAAGCGAATCGATGATTTAAAAGCCATCCAAGTAGAGTGTGAGAAAAAACACCAACAAGAGCAAACCGTGGTGAATTACCAGTGGATTGCGACCGAAGCCCGTTTTGATCAGCTAGGCAGTAAACAGGATGAAATTCAGGATCAATACGAAGGCTTTAAAGAACGTGAAGAAGAGATTGACGAGGAAATTACGGCTCAATCTAACTTACTTAAGCAACTGCAAGGGCAGTTGTTGCGTCTAGAGCAGCAGTATGAGCATTCTGATGTGGGTCTTAAACTGCAACAGCTAGAGCAAAGCAAAAAGCTGTTAACACTGGAAGGCCAGCAGGACAAAAAGCTTGTTGTGCAGGCACACCAAGTGCTGCAATTAATGTCGGCGTTGCATACCTTTGAGGATGTGTTGTCACCTAAGGTGCGCGCGTTAGTAGAGGATGCTGAGCAAGCGGCACAAAACATCGATGCCGATGGCAACATCATTGGTAACGCCAAGGTGGTGAGTAAGCTTCTTGCTAGTGTTAATGAGGCCCTAGATGAAGACAAGGGTGCCTTATTCCAGCAACGTACCCAGTTGAACCGCAATATACTTAACCTGAAAGATGAGTGTCGCCAACTGGAATCAGACGTATCGTCTTTAAAAGGTGGCTCGAGCCCGTTATCGCCTAACGTTAAAAAACTCATTGGCCTATTGGATCAAGCCAACATCAAAGCGACTCCGTTAAGTCACTTAGCTGAAGTGACGGATCACAAGTGGCAAGATGCCATTGAAGGTTATCTTGGTAGTCAGCGGGAAGCTTTGATCGTGGCGCCAGATGATGCGGAAGAGGCCATTCGTATCTTTCGTGCGCATCGACGCCAATTAATGGGGTGTCGAGTAATCGATACCACTCAAACCCGTTTGTGGCTCAATCGTGGTGATAGTAACTCTGTGTTGCGTTTTATTCGTTGTAACGATGATCATGCTCAAGCGTATTTAAACCGTCGCCTTGGTGGTATCAAGCCAGTTGAGACGGAGCGTCAGCTGCTTCGTGAAGACAGCGCAATGACCGCCGACGGCATGTTGAAGTTGTCAGGTACGATTTCCACCATTCGTTTTACCCCTCATATGATGGTGGGGATTAACACAGACGGTATGCGTAAATCCCGTGAGGCTCAGCTACAGCAATTGAGTGGCGAGTTGATGGACTTTATGAAAACAGACCAACGTCTTGAGCAAGCAGATAACTTGCTGGGTCGTATTATGGCGTCTAATCAGATAGATGCGTCTGCTTTACATGAGGCGGGTGCGTCGAATACCCGTATCGCCCAAGATTTGGCAGATGTAGAGGCGCAGATTCAAGGCCTGCAGCAGAATGATGATAAAGAGCTGCAGGAGCGAATTGAAAGCTTGAAGGAGCGTATTGCTGGTATTGAATTAGAGCACAAGAAACTAGACCGTGAACGTCAGCAAATAGCGGAACAGTATGGCTCTTTAAATACGCAGAAATCTCAGCTTTCTGAGGCGCTAGCCGCTTTAGACGAAGAGCGTAACAAAATTACCGGTAACCCATTGTTTAATGCTGAGTTCGCTAGTGAGCGTTATGACCTGCTGGAATCCAGCATGGTAAATGGTGCTGCGATCTACAAAGAGGCCATGAGCCGCTCTGAAAAAGCCGCAGAAAAAGTCCGCTCCTTTGATCAGAAGGTGCGTAAAGAGGTGGCCGATCATTACGCTAAGTACCACAACAGTAATCTAGATGATGATGTTCAGCTGGACTACTTAGAGTCCAAGTTCGAAGAATTTGAGCACTATGTCACCCACCAGATCGATGTGCTTGGTGAAACAGAGCTTGCTAAATATGCCAAACGTGCCGAATTGGCGCGTCGTGAAGCAGAAGAAACCTTCCGCAGTGACTATGTTTCTAAGTTGAAAGATTCCCTTGATCAGGTGGCTCACATTATTCGTGAGTTGAACCATAGCTTGAAGCGCCGTCCGTTTAACCAAGAGGTTTATCAATTCCGCTTTTATCCGAACGGGGATATGAAAGACATTTTGGACTTGGTTGAGAAGTTCAGCTCCATGGATCAAGCCAATGTAGGGGGATTATTCGATCCTGAGCAGACTGGTGACCCAGAGCATGCAAAAGCTATTTCAGTGATCCAAGAGCTAATTAGCGATGAAGAGAAGCAGAAAGATCTGGCTGACTACCGCAAGTTCTACAACTTTGAAGTAGATATCCTAAACTTGGATGGTGAGAAGAAAACCACCTTGTCCCAGCGTATCCAGACCGGTTCCGGTGGTGAGCACCAGATTCCTTTCTACCTTGCTATCGCTGCAGCCTTATCGACAACCTACCGTTTACACGAAACTATGGATGGGGACATCGTAGGGGGCTTCTCTCTAGCAATGTTTGACGAGGCCTTTAACAAGATTGATATGGCGAAGACCTCAACTTGTATGGGCTTTATGCGTGATATCGGCTTACAGGTTATCGCCGCAGCACCTGATGACAAACGTGCCGTCATGGCTGCGAATATGGATACCATTATTAGCGTTTGGCGTGAGGGTGGTGCCGTGTCACTGGATGTGGCGTATCCGCAAAATAAAGGCCAAGCTCTATTGAGCGGTGACAACGAAACCAATGCAGAAGAAGCGCCTGCCCAATAAGGCGCTTGGAGAGACTAATGCAAATTGAAAACGAGATTCGTGAAACCTTAAGCAGAGCATTTAATGTGCATCATATGGAGCTTGAAAATGAAAGCTACAAGCATAATGTTCCTGCGGGCAGCGAGTCGCATTTTAAGCTAACCTTAGTAAGTAACATCTTTTTTGGTAAAACCCGCGTACAGCGACATCAGTTGGTCTATGGCGCATTAACTGACCAGATGCCAAAGATTCATGCTTTGGCATTGCATTTGTATACCGACGAAGAATGGGAGGCTCGTAAATACGAATCTCCAGATTCACCTGATTGTTTGGGAGGAGGGCGTTAAACCGCCTGATAAGGGATAGGATATGAGCATTTCCGTAACCGTACAGGATAGTAAAGGAATCGTCGAAATCGGCGTTATCGGCAGTTTCGACTTTTCTTTGTTCAATGATTTTCGTTTAGCTTATTCTGATTTCATTGGCCAGTACGATCACTTTGTAGTCAACATGGAAAACGTTGAGTACTTAGACAGCGCAGCCTTAGGTATGCTCCTCAGTATGAAATCGGCACTGGGTGATGGGGTTGAAATCGAGATCATTAATGCTAATGACTTTATTGGCAATATTCTAATGATCAGTCGTTTCGATAAGCGTTTTACAATTAAGTAACTGCTTATTGATTGAGGTTCTAAAGCGAGCTTAATGGCTCGCTTTTTTGTATTGAAAATCAGTGATAGCGAGCTTTTGCCGAGTAAAGAGAACAAAAAAGGCGAATCCTAGGATTCGCCTTTTTGATGTTTATGCTTAAAGGGGCTTAGCCCTCGTAGCTTTCGATTGGTGGGCACTCACAGAACAAGTTGCGGTCACCGTAAACGTTGTCGATACGACCAACAGGTGGCCAGTACTTGCGTGCTGCAATCCAAGGTAGTGGGTAGGCTGCTTCTTCGCGAGAATATGCGTGTGCCCAGTCGCCTTTTAGTAAAGAGGCTGCCGTATGAGGAGCATTGACTAATGGGTTGTCTTCTAGTGGCCACTCGCCACTTTGTACCTTGGTGATTTCGGCCTTGATTTGAATCATAGCATCGCAGAAGCGGTCTAGTTCTTCGCGGTTTTCAGATTCTGTTGGCTCGATCATTAGGGTGCCGGCTACTGGGAAAGACATGGTTGGCGCATGGAAACCAAAGTCCATTAGGCGCTTAGCGATGTCTTCTTCAGAAATGCCAGACTCTTCTTTGATGGGACGAATGTCGATGATACATTCGTGAGCAACTGTGCCGTTTTTGCCTGTGTAAAGCACTGGGTAATGCTCACCTAGACGCTTAGCGATGTAGTTAGCGTTCAAGATCGCATTGAATGTTGCATCACGTAGACCACGGTCTCCCATCATTTTGATGTACATCCAAGTGATAACAAGGATGCTTGCAGAGCCATATGGCGCAGCAGACACGGCGCCGTGTTGCATGTCGTTTTGTACGACAGGAGATACCGCATGGCCTGGCAAGAAAGGCGCAAGATGTGATTTAACACCAATAGGCCCCATACCTGGACCGCCACCACCGTGAGGGATACAGAAGGTTTTGTGTAGGTTAAGGTGAGACACATCCCCGCCGAAGCTGCCTGGAGGTGCAATACCTACTAGTGCATTTAGGTTAGCGCCATCGATATACACTTGGCCGCCGTTATCATGAACAATGTCACACACTTCACGGATCTGTTCTTCAAACACACCATGAGTAGAGGGATAAGTGGCCATGATACAGCTTAGGTTGTCAGCGTGCTTCTCTGCTTTTTCTTTAAGGTCTGCGACGTCAATGTTGCCGTTCTCGTCACATTTAACGATGACAACTTTCATGCCAGCAAGAGCAGCAGAAGCTGGGTTAGTACCGTGCGCTGAACTTGGAATCAAACAAATATTACGCTGATCATCACCGCGGGACTTATGGTATTTGTCAATGGCGATCAGGCCAGCGTATTCACCTTGCGCACCTGAGTTGGGTTGCAAAGAAATAGTGTCGTAGCCGGTTGCCTTTGAAAGCATGGCAATTAGATCATTAAGTAGAGTTTGGTAGCCTGCTACCTGTGTTTTAGGTGCGAATGGGTGTATGCGACCAAATTCTGCCCAGGTCACTGGGATCATTTCAGAAGCCGAGTTTAGCTTCATTGTACAAGAGCCCAGTGGAATCATGCTTTGGTTCAAAGCAATGTCTTTTACTTCAAGCTGGCGCATGTAGCGCATCAGTTCGGTTTCACTGTGGTGCGAATTGAAAACAGGGTGCGTTAGGATTGCGTCCGTACGCAGCATGTTTGCATCAATACCTGTTTCTAGCTCTGCATCGAGTAGGTCTTCATTTAGTGAAACGCCGAAGCTGTCTGATAGGTTGCGTAAGTCTTCGATGGTGCTGGTTTCGCTGAAAGACAAAGAAAGCGTTGTGCTGTTTACACGGTATAAATTGATGTTCTTATCTGCAGCGCTCTTTAGAACTGTATCTGTTTTATCAAGCGTCTTAACGACCAGGGTGTCGAAATGGGTGCTGTTAACGGAATAAGTGCCTTTAAGAGATGTCGCCAAGATGTGAGTGAAACCTGCCACACGTGTAGCGATTTTTTTCAAGCCTTGTGGGCCATGGTAGACGGCGTAGAAGCCTGCCATCATGGCTAGTAGTGCTTGGGCGGTACAGATGTTTGACGTGGCTTTTTCACGGCGAATGTGCTGCTCACGTGTCTGCATGGCCATACGCAATGCAGGCTTGTCATGGCTGTCTTTGGAGACACCGATTACACGGCCGGGCATTGAGCGTTTGAATTTATCTTTCGTGGCTAGGAAGGCAGCGTGAGGGCCACCAAAGCCCATTGGAACACCAAAACGCTGTGCGCTACCCACAACAATGTCTGCACCAAGATCACCTGGTGACTTAATTAGTACCAGTGATAGTAGATCCACGGCAACAGAAACCAGTGCGCCTTGTTCGTGTGCTTGTGCAATGGTGCTGGAGATGTCCACTACTTGTCCATCAATACCTGGGTATTGAAGAATGGCACCAAATACATCGTATTCTGATAGGGTGCTTGGGTCTGCAACCACCACTTCAATTTCTAGTAGCTCGGCACGGGTTTTAACAACGTCGATGGTTTGTGGTAGGACGTTATTACCCACAAAAAGAGTATTTACTTTCTTTTTACCAGCACGCTGCATCAGGGTCATGGCTTCTGCTGCGGCAGTCGCTTCATCTAATAGGGAAGCGTTGGAAATTTCCATGCCAGTAAGGTCGATGACTACTTGTTGGAAGTTTAGTAAAGCTTCAAGACGACCCTGAGAAATCTCTGGTTGGTAAGGTGTGTAGGCTGTGTACCAGCCTGGGTTCTCTAACAGGTTGCGTAGGATTGGGCTGGGAACGAAGGTGTCGTGGTACCCCATGCCAATGTAGCTGCGGGCAATCTTATTATTGCCTGCAATTTCTTTTAGCTGTGTAAGGGCGTCGTTTTCGCTGACAGGCTGTTTAGACATGTCGAGATTAGCTAAGCGAATCGCGCTTGGAATGGTGTTCTCGATCAATTGGTCTAGGGATTCGAAGCCGATGGTGTTTAGCATCGAAGATTGTTCTGTTGCATCAGGGCCGATGTGGCGTGCAATGAATTCGTCTTTGCCTAGCAAGTCGCGGATACACGAAGTCATGTAAGGTCACCTATAAAAGAAATTGCAGGAGGAGAAATAACACCCCTAGGGTTAGGGGTGTTGAGTCGAATTATTCGATAGAGGTTGCGTATGCAGCCGCATCTAAAAGCTTGTCTAGTTCAGCAGGGTCATTAAGTTTGATTTTAGCAATCCAAGCGTCTTCAAATGGTGATTCATTCACAAGCTCTGGGGAGTCGTCTAGGGCTTCGTTCACTTCAACGACTTCACCAGAAACGGGTGCGTAGATATCAGATGCTGCTTTCACAGACTCAACCAGTGAGAACTGTTCAGAAGCAGTTGTTTCTGCGCCCACATCAGGAAGCTCGATGTATACCACGTCTCCTAGTAGGTCTTGTGCGTGGTCTGTGATGCCAACAGTAACGGTGCCATCACCATTGTCGCGTACCCATTCGTGAGAATCAGCATATTTCAGATTAGATGGAATGTTGCTCATGGCCATAAGTCCTATATAAATTGCCCGAGACGGTAGGTCTCGGGCGTGAACAAATTAACGGTATAGAGGGAATTGCTTACAAAGCTCAGCAACTTCCGCACGTACACGTGCTTCAACTTCAGTGTTGCCTTCTGGGCTTTCAACTAGGCTA
The DNA here is from genome assembly GCF_055388305.1 of Marinomonas vaga. Classification (NCBI taxonomy): domain Bacteria; kingdom Pseudomonadati; phylum Pseudomonadota; class Gammaproteobacteria; order Oceanospirillales; family Oceanospirillaceae; genus Marinomonas; species Marinomonas vaga. The sequence continues at coordinate 3,221,372 of NZ_AP043903.1, read as the reverse complement.
TCTAGTACATCACTGATCAGGTTGCCAACTTTACGGAATTCTTCTTCACCAAAACCGCGAGAGGTCGCAGCAGGAGTACCAAGACGGATACCAGAGGTAACCATTGGTTTTTCAGTGTCAAACGGAATGCCGTTTTTGTTACATGTGATACCAGCGCGCTCAAGGGCCTTGTCTGCAACGTTACCTTTCAAGCCTTTTGGACGAAGGTCAACCAACATCAGGTGCGTGTCAGTACCGCCAGTCACAATGCCGTAGCCGCGCTCAACCATTACTGCAGCAAGGGTTTTAGCATTGCTAACAACTTGCGCAATGTAGTCTTTAAATTCTGGTTTCAGTGCTTCACCAAATGCAACCGCTTTACCAGCGATAACGTGCATAAGTGGACCACCTTGGTAGCCAGGGAATACTGCAGAGTTGATTTTCTTACCTAGATCCAAGTCGTTAGATAAGATCATGCCGCCACGAGGACCACGAAGTGTCTTGTGGGTAGTTGTAGTAACAATGTGCGCATGTGGCAGTGGAGAAGGGTGTGCGCCTGTCGCTACTAGACCAGCAATGTGTGCCATGTCTACGAATAGGTAAGCACCTACTTTGTCAGCGATTTCACGAAAACGTTTGAAGTCGATTTGACGTGGAATAGCAGAGCCACCAGCGATGATCATTTTAGGTTGGCATTCGATTGCTTGCGCTTCGATCGCATCGTAATCGATCAACAATGTGTCCGCATTAACTTCGTATTGAACGGCATTGAACCATTTACCAGATTGTGCTGGTGGCGCACCGTGAGTTAAGTGACCGCCAGAGGAAAGGGACATACCCATGATGGTGTCACCTGGCTGAAGCAGTGCCAACATTACAGCGCCATTTGCTTGAGCGCCAGAGTGAGGCTGAACGTTCACGAATTCACAGTCAAATAGCTGCTTAGCGCGATCAATTGCCAATTGCTCAGTTACGTCTACTGCTTCACAGCCGCCGTAGTAACGACGCTCTGGGTAGCCTTCAGCGTACTTGTTGGTTAGGACAGAGCCTTGTGCTTCTAAAACAGCTTTAGAAACGATGTTTTCAGACGCGATTAGCTCGATACCAGTTTCTTGACGCTCTTGTTCTTCTACAAGTGTTGCGTAAAGCTCAGCATCACGCTCTTTAAGTGCTTGGCTGAAAAAGGCTTCAGTGTTCGCCATGTTGGGGTCCTCTTAGATTAACATTCATGTCAGTGACATTTTACAACGGACATATTCTAACATTTGTCTGATCAAAATAGATGAAAAAAGATCAATTACACTGTCGCTATAATCATCTGCTCTGACTAAGTTTCTCAAATCATAAACAAAAAGTTTCCAATTGGAAACATGTGTTGCTAAACAAAAACACGAGTCTAGTAAAAAATGTTCAGAATTCAAATGTTGACCGAATGGTTATAAATATAGCTTTTCAGTAGATAATACGGGGATGCTGGACAAAAATTATTCGAACAATCAATGGAAGGTTGCAAAACTAACGGCGAACTTAGATACTTTGTTTCCAATTGGAAACTTAATTCTCTAGCGAACCTAAGATACTGTTGAGGTGCTCAATGAAACGTACTCCTTTATACCAAGCCCATGTTGATGCCGGTGCTCGCATGGTGGAATTTGCAGGCTATGAAATGCCTGTGCAATACCCATTAGGGGTCAAAAAAGAGCACTTGTGGACGCGCAGCGATGCAGGCTTGTTTGATGTGTCTCATATGGGTCAAGTGATCTTGAAAGGTGAGAATGTAAAAGACGAGCTTGAAGCTATTTTGCCAGTAGATGTCAAAGGCTTGCCATTGAATACTCAGCGTTACGGTGTTTTTACTACTGAAACAGGCGGCATCACAGATGACCTAATGTTCACTAACTGGGGTGACGACTGTGTTTACATGGTGGTTAATGCTGCCTGTAAAGAGCAAGATGTGGCGTATTTAAAGTCGTCTCTTAAAACCACTGAAGTGACGGTTGTTGAAGATCGGGCCTTGGTGGCAATCCAGGGGCCTAAAGCACGCGCAGCGACTGCTAATCTATTACCTGGTGTTGAGCAGATGTTATTTATGCAATCTGCCAAAATAATCTGGGAAGGTGTTGAATTGTGGGTTAGCTGTTCAGGTTATACGGGAGAGGACGGTTACGAGATTTCTGTGCCTAATGATTCTGCTGCGGTTTTTTGTAAGGCCTTAACAGGTCAAGCAGAAGTGGAGTGGATTGGTCTGGGTGCCCGTGACTCACTTCGTTTGGAGGCAGGCTTATGTTTATACGGTCATGATCTAGACGACACCACAACGCCAGTGGAAGCCTCTATTACTTGGGCTATTCAGAAAGTGCGTCGCCAAGAGGGTGAGCGTGCTGGGGGCTTTGTGGGGGCTGATGTTATTCTGTCTCAGCTTGATTCAGGCGCTTCGCGTAAACGTGTTGGTTTTGTTGTGGAAGGAAAAGCGCCAGTACGTGAAGGGGTTGAGGTTGTCACTGAGTCTGGTGAAGCGGTAGGTGTTGTGACCAGTGGTGGCTTTGCGCCAACTCTTGGTCAACCAATCATTATGGCTTACGTGTCATCCAGTCATTTAGAAACCCCTCTTTTTGCCTCACTTCGTGGTAAACTGATCCCATTAAAGGCAACAAAAATGCCATTCGTAACCGCTCGCTACTTCCGAGGCTAGAGACATTCTCAGGGTTTGCTCTACGTCAGAAGTGTCGAGCAAGCCCATTTCGAGATTCAATGTTGACCGCAGAAATTCTTGAAAAGACGTTTAAGGACGTCTTTTTTAATGCTTATAAAACCACCTTGTGTGGTGGCTTTGATGAGCCTTTTTATCTTGCCTCTGATTCAGATGGTATTGCCCAAATTCAGTATCGGTACGATTACGCCTCCAGTGCTTTGCATGAAATAAGTCACTGGTGTGTGGCAGGAGAGGCACGACGTCAGTTAGATGACTTCGGGTATTGGTATGCGGAGGATGGTCGTTCAGAAGCTCAGCAGAAGCAGTTTGAGCAAGTGGAAATTACGCCCCAGTCCTATGAATGTATTTTCCATTGGGCCGCAGGCATGTCTTTTGATGTCAGTGTTGATAACTTAGCTTTGCCAGACTACGATCCGACGCCCTTTCGACGGACGGTGTATGACAATGTTAAGACCTTATTAGAAAATGGCTTACCTAAACGGGTAGAACAGTTCGCCCAAGCGTTATACCTGCGCACGGCACAATCCTCGCTACCGCTACAACAATTTTTAAGAGAGTCTCATGAAAATAATTGCCGATGAAAACATGCCAAACGCCCAGCGCTTATTCTCTGGCCTAGGGGACGTCACTCTTGTGAGTGGTCGTGATTTGACGAATGACATGTTGGCTGATGCGGAGGTACTTTTAGTACGCTCTGTGACTAAGGTGAATGAAGCCCTATTGGCGGGGTCATCCATTAAGTATGTCGGTAGTGCCACCATAGGCACTGATCACATTGATAAGTCTTATTTAGCAAAGCAAGGAATAGGCTTCAATAGTGCCCCTGGGTGTAATGCGGATGCGGTAGCAGATTATGTGTTTAGCTCTTTGGCGCATTTGTATCTTAACAAGGGGTTGAACTGGTTGGACGCCACTATTGGGGTGATTGGTCAGGGGAATGTTGGCAAAACGGTAGCGGCTCGTTTTGTTAAATTAGGCTGCAATGTGACAGTTTATGACCCATTGGTACAATCGAGTGTTACAGGTGTCACTCAAGGTACCCTTGAAGAAGTGTTGGGGGCTGATGTTGTGTGTTTGCATGCGCCTCTTACTCGGACTGGTGATTACCCTAGTTTCGATATGATTAACGCCCAGAGCGTTGCGAATCTTCGTGCTGGTCAAACGATTATTTCTGCTGGCCGTGGCGGCGTGATCAATGAAGAGGCTCTAATGGCCCGCTTCGATGAGCTCAACGGTGCTTTAAACTTAGTATTCGACGTATGGCATCAAGAGCCAACCCCTAATATGGCATTTGCTCGTATTTGTGATATTGCCACGCCTCATATTGCAGGATATAGCAAGCAGGGCAGGGAAAAGGGGACTTGGCAGATCTATGAGGCAATGTGCAAATATTTTGACTTGAATGTCAGAAGTTCCTTTTCGGAATCCATCTCTCGGGGTAGTATCGAATCATTGAGCTTAAGCAAGCAGTTGTCTCCGTTAGAGTTTTTATCAAGAGCCATGCTCGCTATCTACGATCCATCACGGGACAGTAATCGTTTTCTAAGGGTGATGACGAGTGGTCAATTGAAACCCTTTGATTGGCTTCGCAAACATTACGTGGAGCGAGATGAGTTTAGTACTTGTGTTATTTCAGCTCCATCTTATGAGCAACAATTGATGGCTCTCGGTTTTAAAAAAGCATTTGAGAAGTAAGGATAAAAATGGCCGAAGTTCGCCAGGTAGACTTCAAAGAATTGGATGTGCCAATTGGAACAAATGTCCAGTTGGAGTTCATTTCTCCCCCAGGTCGTCACACTGTGAAAGTGCTTGGTCGTATTCCGGGAAGGTCTCTGATTGTATCGTGCCCTCGGGTTGGCGGTAAAAATATCATTGTTAGGGACAGTCAAGTTGTGAATGTCCGGTTAATGCTTGCCACATCCGTCTGTGCGTTTTCTACGAAGGTGGCTAAAAGCTATATGGAGCCGGGCGCACATCTCCATTTAGCTTATCCTGCCTATGTGGATACCTCTGAAGTACGCCAAGCCGCTCGTGTTGAAACTCGTCTTATTTGTTCCTTGGAGGCGGGTGTCGGTGATCAGCCTATTAGTGAGTCTGCAACTGGGGTGGTGGTGGATTTAAGTACTGGCGGATGTAAGATCTTATCCAAGACGGATTTTGGGTCTGTGAACCAAACCATGCGTATGGCCGTGAACGTGACGATTGGTGGCTACAAGCATATCCTCAAAATCCAGTGTGAAATTCGCAATCAAGAAATCCAGATGCTTGAGCAGGTTCAGGCCTCCATTGCAGATAATGCATTCCTCTCAAGGATGGGGGTTGAGTATTTATACGTATATGGTATTCGTTTTATCGATATGGATAAGGAGCAAGGGATTCCGTTGCTTGCTTATATTCTTGAAACCATCAGTGCCAAGTCTTAAATTTACTTACTATTAAAAAGCCCCTCAATTGAGGGGCTTTTTTGTGCTTTGTGGCGACCTTACAGCTGTTGCAATGCAGCGATGCGATCTTTGATGGGTGGGTGGCTAGAGAAAAGCTCACCAAGTTTAGGTGAAGGTCCTTTGTGAATACCAAAAGCCAGCATGCTGTCAGGCATGTGGGAGACTTCGTTTTCGCTTTGGATTCTCGCCAGAGCGGCGATCATGGCCCCTTTGCCAGCTAAACGTGCCCCCGCTTCATCGGCGCGGAATTCACGGTAGCGCGAGAACCACATGACAATCATGCTTGCTAGGATGCCAAATAGGATTTCAAACACAAAGGTCGCAATGTAATAGCCAAAACCGACACTTCCTTGGCTTTCTTCATCGTTACGGCGAAGGAAGGAGTCCACGGCGTAAGCGGCAATACGGGCAAAGAACATCACGAAAGTGTTTACCACCCCTTGAATGAGGGTCAGGGTCACCATGTCGCCATTGGCAACGTGACCGATCTCGTGTGCCATAACAGCACGAATCTCATCCGGTGGGTAGCGATCCAGCATACCGCTTGATACGGCCACTAGAGCATCATTTTTGTTCCAGCCTGTGGCGAACGCGTTAGCCTCATGAGCAGGGAAGACCGCCACTTCAGGCATTTTGATGCCTGCTTCGTTGGCAAGCTCTTGAACAGTTGTTAGAAGCCACTGTTCTTTGTGGTTACGAGGTTGTTCAATAACCTGTGCTTTGGAGCCCCATTTTGCCATCTTTTTGGAAAGAAGAAGGGAAATGATGCTTCCAGTAAAGCCGAATACAGCACAGAAAATTAACAGTGATGTTAGGTTTAAACCGCTACCAGAGATGTAGCGCTCTACGCCCAACAGGCTCAGAACAATACCAGCAACAACTAGAACAGCTATATTTGTTAATAAAAATAGCAGTATACGCATTATTTAGACGCTCCAAAGTAAAAGTACTATGGAGCATCATAGGGGCAGTTAGTTCCTTTTCAAGTAGTACTATTTTCGAATTCTTCCTAGAAACGCGGCAAAACGTTCCATGGCGGGTTGTAGCTCTTCTACATGGGGCAGGAAGACAATACGAAGGTGATCTGGGGTAGGCCAGTTAAACCCTGTGCCATGGACCAATAGCACCTTTTCTTCCTTCAGAAAGCGTAGGGCAATGTCCACGTCATCTTTGATGTCATACATTTTAGGATCGAGTCTTGGGAAAAGGTACAAGGCACCTTCAGGCTTATGACAGTGAACCCCTGGGATGCTATCGAGAATTTCCCAAGCAAGATTTCTTTGTTCATAGAGTCTGCCCCCTGGAGCGGTCAGTTCATTGATGGTTTGGTAGCCTCCAAGCGCTGTTTGTACAGCATGCTGGGCTGGGACGTTGGCGCAAAGGCGCATTGAACTCAACATATCAAGTCCAGCAATGTAATCCTCCATGCCGCTGAGTGGGCCAGTGATGGTCATCCAGCCAGAGCGGAAGCCTGCGGTGCGATAGACTTTTGATAGGCCACCGAAAGTGACACAGGGAATGCGGCCTTCCGTTAAGGTGGCGAGAGGTATGTGTAGTGCGCCATCGTAAAGGATTCGATCGTAAATCTCGTCAGAAAACAGAAGTAGTCCGTGTTCTTCGGCTAGGGCAACAATTTCTTTGAGTATTTCTTCAGAATACACTGCACCTGTTGGGTTGTTCGGGTTGATGATAACCAGGGCCTTTGTTTTGTTTGAAATCTTCGATTTGATATCGGCGATGTCTGGCTGCCATCCATTTCCCTCATCACAAAGATAATGGCGCACATAGCCACCAGAGAGTGTGGCCGCCGCCGTCCAAAGAGGGTAGTCCGGTACAGGGATTAGGATTTCGTCGCCGTCATCCAGTAGGGCTTGCATGGCCATCACGATTAACTCACTGACACCGTTCCCCATCCAGACATTTTCTACGTTGGCGGAGCGAATGCCTAAGGCTTGGTACTTTTGCATAACGGCTTTGCGGGCGGAAAACAAACCTTTGGACTCACAGTAACCTTGAGCGTTAGGTAGATTCTTGATCACATCGACTAGAATCTCATCAGGGGCTTTGAAGCCAAAAGGGGCTGGGTTGCCAATGTTCAGTTTTAAAATTCGATGGCCTTCATCTTCCATACGCATGGCTTCTTTTAATACTGGGCCGCGAATTTCATAGCAGATGTTGGCTAGTTTATTGGATTTACGTATTTCCACGACGCTTCCTTATTAAAGAGGGATATGTTCAGTATACTAACGCTACGTTATTTCGGAGTCTTCAATATGAGTAATGATAAAATCAATAATGATGTTAAAGCTGTAACCGATGAAGAATGGAAGCAACGTTTACCAGAAGAAGTGTACCAAATAGTTCGTAATAAAGGCACGGAGCGTCCATTCACTGGTAAGTATGAAAAGTTCTACGAGCCGGGTAGTTATTACTGCGTGTGCTGTGGTGCTCACTTATTTGATTCTGATACTAAATATAACTCAGGCTCTGGCTGGCCCAGCTTTTATGATGCAGACAAGGAAAACATTAAAGAGTTATTTGATGACTCTTGGATGATGCGTCGAACGGAAATTGTCTGTGAGCAATGCGATGCTCACTTGGGGCATGTATTTCCTGATGGACCAAAGCCGACAGGTGTTCGTTATTGCGTTAACTCTGCTTCATTAGACTTTAAGCCCAAGGATTAACCTTGGGCTTATTGCTATCTATTAATTGCTCAGCATGTCTAGAATGGTCGGATCTTCAAGGCTGCGTGCGACTGTTTTTCCTACCAAATCATTAATCTCTTGTTCTACGTCCTCGCGATCAGGTAATGAACCGTATTGATCGATTTTTTCTGATTTGAAATTGGCCGTATAAGTCTTCGCGCCTTTTTCTACTGTTACCTTAATATCGTTTACTAATTTCGCTTCGGTCTTAAGGGAAAGAGTTTTCGTTGTGTAGCTTAATTCTTCGATGGTGTAGGTAATAGAGGTAGAAGGGGTTCGGCCTTGGGATGGTGTAAAACCTAACTGGGTTAGGGAAGACTGTATGCTCTGGTAAAGGGCAACGCTGACATTGTTGGCAATGGTGATATCGGCGTGTTCACCAATGCCTGTATCGATGCTGCCAATCGCGCTGCCATCAAATCCAGAGACGTTTACCTTAATAGAGTGAGTATTTGTACGTTGTTGGCTTTCAATGTTTGCTTCAGGAGCTAAGTTGATGACATGGGTAGTGTTTGCACAGCCTTGTAAAAGGATTGTGCTGGCTAATGCTATACCCACTAATAAAGGTTTGCGGATCATAAGATCTCCTAATCAAAATTCAGTTGTTGTGACGATTTTATACTTAGATTACATATATTTAAAAAAAGTTGTTGATTTTCAGTCTGGTAACAGTAATATACGCACCCGCTTGCACAGCAAGACTCTGACGTGTCCCATTCGTCTAGAGGCCTAGGACACCGCCCTTTCACGGCGGTAACAGGGGTTCGAACCCCCTATGGGACGCCAATTTACGAATTGGCTCCTTGGTCAGAGTAGCTTAATGAAAGTTATCATTAAGGCAAGCAAGTATGCGGGAATAGCTCAGTGGTAGAGCACAACCTTGCCAAGGTTGGGGTCGCGAGTTCGAGCCTCGTTTCCCGCTCCAAATATCCTCACTCAAAAGAGTAGGGAGCTTCTACGGAAGCAATCATGTGTCCCATTCGTCTAGAGGCCTAGGACACCGCCCTTTCACGGCGGTAACAGGGGTTCGAACCCCCTATGGGACGCCAACTTAACGTAGTTGTTAAACACGTAACATTATGCGGGAATAGCTCAGTGGTAGAGCACAACCTTGCCAAGGTTGGGGTCGCGAGTTCGAGCCTCGTTTCCCGCTCCAATTATCCTCACTCGTAAGAGTAGGGAGCTTCTACGGAAGCAATCATGTGTCCCATTCGTCTAGAGGCCTAGGACACCGCCCTTTCACGGCGGTAACAGGGGTTCGAACCCCCTATGGGACGCCAACTTAACGTAGTTGTTAAACACGTAACATTATGCGGGAATAGCTCAGTGGTAGAGCACAACCTTGCCAAGGTTGGGGTCGCGAGTTCGAGCCTCGTTTCCCGCTCCAGTTATCCTCACTCGTAAGAGTAGGGAGCTTCTACGGAAGCAATCATGTGTCCCATTCGTCTAGAGGCCTAGGACACCGCCCTTTCACGGCGGTAACAGGGGTTCGAACCCCCTATGGGACGCCAACTTAACGTAGTTGTTAAATACGTAACATTATGCGGGAATAGCTCAGTGGTAGAGCACAACCTTGCCAAGGTTGGGGTCGCGAGTTCGAGCCTCGTTTCCCGCTCCAATTATCCTCACTCGTAAGAGTAGGGAGCTTCTACGGAAGCAATCATGTGTCCCATTCGTCTAGAGGCCTAGGACACCGCCCTTTCACGGCGGTAACAGGGGTTCGAACCCCCTATGGGACGCCAACTTAACGTAGTTGTTAAATACGTAACATTATGCGGGAATAGCTCAGTGGTAGAGCACAACCTTGCCAAGGTTGGGGTCGCGAGTTCGAGCCTCGTTTCCCGCTCCAATTATCCTCACTCGTAAGAGTAGGGAGCTTCTACGGAAGCAATCATGTGTCCCATTCGTCTAGAGGCCTAGGACACCGCCCTTTCACGGCGGTAACAGGGGTTCGAACCCCCTATGGGACGCCAACTCTCGCAGTTGTTAAATAGCGAATGAAAGTACGCTTTCTATTGTGTCCCATTCGTCTAGAGGCCTAGGACACCGCCCTTTCACGGCGGTAACAGGGGTTCGAACCCCCTATGGGACGCCAACGCTTTTCACTACATAAAAGTCAGTTGTAAAACTCAATGTCATGCGGGAATAGCTCAGTGGTAGAGCACAACCTTGCCAAGGTTGGGGTCGCGAGTTCGAGCCTCGTTTCCCGCTCCATTCTGTGCTCAGCACATACTTCTACGGAAGATCTCTACGTCCCATTCGTCTAGAGGCCTAGGACACCGCCCTTTCACGGCGGTAACAGGGGTTCGAACCCCCTATGGGACGCCATTTCCTTATCTGTTATGATTAGCTTTTCTTTAGAGATCAGTCATATGCAGTGGTTTTTAAATTTCAATCCAGCAACAAGTATAGAGCTTTCTGATCGTGGCTTGGCTTACGGTGATGGCTTATTTGAGACCTTGTCTGCCCATGATGGTGTCATCTCTAATCTTTCTCTTCATCTTAGCCGCTTAGAGCGCGGATTTAAGCGCTTAGGGTTTAAAGTCGATACCAGCGAAATAGTTAAGTTGGCTGGTTTCTTGTCAGATCAGGCGGCAAGATTTGAGTCGGTTGGTTTTAAGGTGATGGTGACCCGTGGTTCTGGCGGGAGAGGCTATTTGCCACCTGCATCGGCGAATTTTTCCTGGCTGGTGGGGATGTTTGATCTGCCAGATTACAGTGCCGCTCAATCTCAAGGTATTTCGTTAACTCATTTACCTGTTCAAACTTCCATTAATCGCAATACTGCTGGGCTCAAGCATCTAAATCGTTTAGAGAATGTCTTGGCTAAACAAATGTTACCGGATGGGTATTTTGAAGCGGTTTTGAGTGATGCGAATGGCAAGATGGTTGAATGTGTGCAGAGTAATCTATTTTGGGTGAAAAATGGCGAGCTCTTTACTCCGTTACTGTCTGCGTCAGGGGTTCAGGGGACCATGCGTCATGCTGTTATCCAAGCCCATCTTGGGGTCGTTAATATAGTGCAGGAGGATATTCTTACCTTGTCTGATGCGGATGAGATTTTTATTACAAATGCGCTCAGTGGTATTTTGCCGGTTGTTCAATTCAATGATCGAGAGTTATCTGTCGGTCCAATTTGCCGATCTTTAAGGGAGCGTTTGGTAAATTCTCATGAAATTAATTAAGTCTTTTTTACTGCTTTTAGTATTGGCTGTCACTCTTCTGGCAATTGCTGGGGGGATGGCTTATCACTATTTAACTAAGCCAATTAATATCACTGAGCCGGAACGCTACGAGGTTCAAAAAGGTGTGAGCAGTATTAGAATTGGGCAGCAGTTGGCCGATCTTGGATGGATTGAGCATCCTGTGCTTACACGTATTGCTTTTAAACTGGATCCCACCTTAGTGCCTAAGGTTGGGGTTTATGAGCTGCAGCCAAATATGAATCTTATTGATGTGATGGCCCTGCTGGATTCGGGAGACACTGTTTTTTACCCAGTGACCTTACTGGAAGGCAAAACCTACCGTGATTATCTGATTGCCTTAGAGCAAACGGGTAATATCCAAATGACACTGAGTGACCTGTCTGAAGAGCAAATAGCTGAGAAAATGGGGCTAAACGTTGCTTCTCCTGAAGGTATGTTGCTGGCAAACACCTATCGCTATCACGATGGTGATACGGATTTGGATATTTTTATGCAGGCTCATAGGTTATTGGTTAGCACCCTTGAATCAGAGTGGAGCGATAAGGCGAAGGGGCTGCCTTATGCGACGGCTTATGAAGCTTTGATTATGGCGTCAATTATTGAAAAGGAAACGGGGGTTCCTGAAGAGCGACCGTTGATTTCTAGGGTGTTTGTCAGTCGCCTTGAACGGGGGATGAGATTGCAAACTGATCCAACGGTTATTTATGGAATGGGTGACTCCTATAAGGGGAATATTACCCGTCGTGATCTTCAACGACCTACCCCTTATAACACTTATACTATTAATGGGTTGCCGCCTACGCCCATTGCGAACGTTGGTTATGAAGCCATTCATGCCGCGATGCACCCGGGTGAAACGAATGCTTTATACTTTGTCGCCAAGGGTGATGGTTCCCATGTGTTTTCGAAAACATTGAGAGAACACAATGCTGCGGTAAGAGAGTACCAGCGTCGACGTGTTGAAAATTATCGTTCCTCCCCCAGTCAGTAGAGGTTAATTTGAGCGGATATTTTATTTCTATAGAAGGTGGCGAGGGTGCAGGTAAAAGCACGGCTCTTGGCTGCATTAAGACTTGGTTAACAGATCAAGGTATTGAGTTTATTGTCACCCGTGAACCGGGCGGAACTCCGTTAGCGGAAGAAATCCGCAATTTAGTGCTGGCTCCCCGGGATGAGCCTGTTGATGTGTATGCTGAGTTGTTGCTGGTTTTTGCTGCCCGTGTCCAGCATGTTAAGCAGACTATTTTACCGGCTTTGAAGGCGGGGAAATGGGTGATTAGTGATCGTTTTGTTGATTCCTCTTACATCTACCAAGGAATTGGACGAAATATTGACGCTAAGGTTATTGATGATCTTGTTGATCGTTTTCTGCAAGGGGCTTTACCTGATGCGACTCTCTTATTAGATGTGCCGGTGAGTATAGGCTTGCAGCGCGTTGCCTCCCGTGGAGAGATGAATCGTCTTGATGGTGAATCTATTGCGTTTCATGAAAAGGTTCGTAGTGGCTTTTTGGCATTGGCGGCAAAGCACTCCCAGCGGATTCATGTCATTGATGCGAACCAATCACTTGAGTCGGTTGAAGCGGACATTTGTAATGTCTTATCCGATTTGAATACTTCTGCAGTGGGGAATCCATGAGGTTTCCAGATTGGCTATTAGATCCGTATCAGCAAGCTGTGGCATGGCGAAAGTCTGGCAATTTTCATCATGCTTTGATGATGACTGGCGCTAATGGTATTGGGCAGGGTGTATTTGCGGAACAAATTGCTCGCTTATTGCTGTGTGAGCATCCTCAAAGCGCTCCCTGTGGAAAGTGTCATTCATGTGAATTGGTGAAGTCCGAAACACACCCAGACTGGCTGACTTTGGATGGATCGGCTGGTTCGATTAAGGTTGATGCAGTCAGGCAGGTGGTCGCGAAAGTGGCGAACAAGCCGCAACTTGGGTACTCAAAAGTTGTCTTGATTCAAGATGCTCACGCTATGAATATCAATGCAGCGAACGCTATCCTTAAAGCGCTAGAAGAACCTCCAGCAGCGACCTATTTTTTGCTTACTAGTAATACCTCTCGGTCATTAATGCCCACCATCATCAGCCGCTGTCAGCGTCTTAACTTGCCATCTCCTAATCCTGAGCAGACGGCTCATTGGTTAGAGGGAGAGGGGAAGTCTAATGCGGCAGAATTGTTATGGTTTTCTCAGGCGCCTTTTCGATTGTTGTCTTTGGCTGAATCAAGTAGCCACGAAATGATGCTCACACTTCCTGATGAATTAGAAAAATGGTTATCTGGCCAAAGCCGGTCGGATGAGTTGGTGTCCGCTGTCAATAATGACAAAATTCACTACTTTATTGATGGGGTGTTGGCGGTGTTGCATGGTGCGCTTATGTATTCTGCAGCGGGCCAATGCCATGAGCGTATTAAGCCTGCTATTGAGCGTATTCTGATGCGATATGATCTGTATCGATTAATGGAAATGATCAAACGCCTCGAAACCCTTAAGTCTAACCTTGATAAAACCCACCTAAACCCCACTATTCAACTTATTGGCGAACTAAATTCTTGGTAGGTACATGTTAATAGATACACATTGTCATTTAGACAAACTGGATCTCTCTCCTTATAACGATAACTTAAAAGACGCTGTGCAGGCTGCAGGTCAGGCTGGCGTGCAGCAAATATTAACCATTTCAGTGGATCTTGATGGCTTTGAGGGTATTCATAGCTTTACTGATATAGAGGGTGTATTTGCCAGTTGTGGCGTTCATCCACTTCATAAAGAAGGTTTATTAGACGCTCCTGATTTTCTGAGAACCCTTGCCCAAAGGGATAAGGTTGTTGCCATCGGTGAAACTGGCTTGGATTATTTTTATGATAAAGAGCCTGAACTTCATCAGGCGCAAAAAGACAGTTTTGCGATCCATCTAGATGTGGCGGGGGAGCTTAATTTACCTACGATCATCCATACTCGCGACGCAAAAGAAGACACTCTATTCTTGATAAAAGCTCATGGTAATGAGAACGTTGGTGGTGTAGTTCATTGTTTTACCGAAGATTATGCCATGGCTCGGGCAGCACTTGATCTGAATTATTTGATTTCAATTTCAGGTATTGTGACTTTTAAGAATGCTGAGGACCTTCGAGATACTGTGCGTAAAATTCCATTGGAATCATTGTTGGTTGAAACGGATTCGCCTTATTTGGCTCCCGTACCCCATCGTGGGAAAAAGAATGAGCCCAAGTATGTTCGTGATGTGGCTCAGTTTGTTGCTGACCTGAAGGGTGTCCGTTACGAAGAATTATTAGAAATTACTTCACAAAACTTTCATCAAAAATTTTCAAAAGTCGTCCCGACACAGACGCTGCGATACTAACCATAACAATTCGCCTCCCGCATAAGTGGTGAGGCGTTCATCATAAGGACCTATTAGATGTCAGAAATGGTTCAGTCTTTACCTTATCAATCCCTATGCGCCAAATTAGACGTGGCATCCTTACCATTCAAAAAGTTAAGTGACATGGAGCCCCTTAGCGGCATTTTAGGGCAAGAGCGTGCGGTTGAAGCGATTCAGTTCGGCGTGGCTATGCATCGACCTGGTTACAATATTTTTGTAATGGGTGACTCGGGCACTGGTCGCTCATCTTACGTGACCAGCTATTTAAAAAGTGAAGCAAAACGCAAGCCCTCTCCAAGTGAGTGGGCATATGTCAACAACTTCAAAGAATCCCATGCTCCTAAGGCTATTGAGTTTAAATCAGGTGATGCGGCGCATTTTGAACAAGATATGCGTGGCTTGATAGATGGCTTAATGTCTACTTTTCCTGCGGCATTTGAAAACCCGGATTATCAGCAACAAAAAAGCGCTATTGATCGTGCCTTTAATGAGCAATACGAAGCGGCCATTAACCTGGTAGAGCGTCACTCGTCTAAAATTGGCGTGGCTATGTTTAGAGATGCTTCTTCTGTGAGCTTCGCACCAATGCGTGATGGCAAGGCACTAGAAGAGTCTGATTTTGCCACCTTGACTGATGAGGAGCGAGATGCATTTCAAGCGGGTGTGCAAGAGCTTGAGGGAATGCTGAATGACGAATTACTCAGTCTGCCAACTTGGAAGCGTATTTCCTACGAACAGTTGCGAGAGCTCAACCTGGAAACGGTCAAAGAAGCTCTTGATCCTTTGATGGCGCCTTTGTTTGAGAAATATGCAGAAGACGAATCGTTAACGGCTTATCTTAAAGCAATGCGCGAAGACCTAGACAAGGTCATCATTGATCAGTTTGTGGATGATAAAACGACTGATAATCGTGATGAGTCTAGCCGACGCACCCTGTACGAAGAGATGTATTTACCTAACGTTGCGGTGACCCATAAACCAGATGGTGGTCAGCCGGTGGTGTATGAATCCCATCCTACGTACCGCAACCTATTTGGCCAGGTGGAATACAGTAACGAGCAGGGTATGTTGGTGACCAGCTACCGTTTGATTCGGAGCGGCAGTTTACATGCTGCAAACGGCGGTTATTTGATTCTGGATGCTGAAAAGCTTCTAACTGATCACTATTTATGGGAGGCACTCAAGCGTGCTCTAAAGAGCAAAACACTTCGTATCGAGCACCCATACGCTGATATGGGGTTAATGAGTACGACTACTTTGTCTCCTGAGGAATTGCCTCTTCAGGTAAAAGTGGTGCTAATTGGCTCTCGAGATATTTATTATTTATTGCAGGATGCGGATCCAGATTTTCAAGAAATGTTTCGTGTCTTGGTGGACTTTGATGACTCCCTAAAGCGTTCATCTGACACAGAGTATGCCTTTGCTCGCTTGTTGAAAGACCGTGTTCAGAAAGAAGGGTATGCGGATGTTTCTCCGCAGGGAGTAGCGCGTCTAATCGAATACAGCAGCCGTCTGGCAGAGCATCAAAAAGAGATGGCGGCTAAGATCGGTGATGTGTTTGAGCTACTCGGTGAAGCGGATTTTAATCGTCAGTTGGCCAAAGATGACATCATTACTGATGTGCATGTTCAGCGAGCTTTGTCTGCTAAAAAGCACCGAACAGGTCGTGTGGCAGAAAAGATCATTGAGGAAATCGTTGATGGAACTATCTTGCTGGATAGCCAAGGTGAGGCCGTTGGTAAGATTAATGGTTTAACTGTGATGCAGATTGGTGATAGTAGCTTCGGTGCGCCAGCTCGAATATCTACTACGGTTTATCCAGGAGGTAAGGGCATCGTAGATATCGAGCGTGAGTCGAATCTAGGTCAAAATATTCACTCGAAAGGGGTGCTTATCTTGTCTGGTTACCTTGGCCATAGATACGCTCAACATTATCCGTTGGATATCTCTGCCTCCATCGCCATGGAACAAAGTTATGGCTATGTTGATGGGGACAGTGCTTCGACCGCGGAGTTGTGTTGTTTGATTTCTGCCTTGATAAACGTACCTTTGCGCCAAGATCTTGCGATTACTGGATCCTTGAATCAGTACGGTCAGATTCAAGCTATCGGTGGGGTAAACGAAAAGATCGAAGGTTTTTTCAATGTTTGTAACGCTCGTGGCCTAACCGGTACACAAGGTGTGATCATTCCTAAGTCCAATGCCATTAATCTAATGCTAAATGATGATGTGCTTGAGGCGGTGAAGGCTGGTAAATTCCATATTTATGCTATTGAAAATGCGGATGAAGCATTGCATTTGTTGACAGGAATGGAGCCAGGTTCATTAGATGATCAAGGTAACTATCCTGAGGGCAGCTTGTCTCAACGTATTCTCAAGCGATTGGAGGAAATCTCCAAACTGGGTGAAGATGAAGAGCAGGATAAAAAAGAAGCCGATAAAACTAAGTCGTGACAGGCTTGATCTAATATTTGCCGCGGGTTCTTTTTATAAAACTTGCTTGGCAATTTGAATTGACTAGAAAGTAAAGTGTGTAATGGAGGTCGCCTCGTTTGAAATACGTGGCGACCTCTTTGCGTTTACTGGGGTGGTGTCTTTTAAGTACCACTGGTGGTCGGAAACTCTCTCCACCTAGCACGCTACCAGAGGCATTCGTGGCGGCTAATAGGGCGCTACGATCGTCGCATTCGGCTCTGACCTTTCCTGTCAGGACTAATAGAGCCACCATGATGTAAAACGTTGGCCGGACTTTAAGCATTTTGATCTACTTTTGAATGCATTGCGTATCCTGTAATGTGCTTAATATGATAGTTTTTATGATGAAATGCAGTGAACAATGTCAGCTTGATGAGGTCATAAACAAAGCCAATACTTAAAAGTACAAAAGTATGGGGCATTTGGCTATATCCTATCGGCATCGATGGATTAGTGAAAAGAGCATTTTCGTTTATTGATAAAAGGAGAGAGAGATGCTTACGGTTAAAAAGGTACTTGGTGGCGCTATTCTAGCGATGGGGCTTTCTGGTTATGCAGCAGCCCATGGTCATTGCGGCGAAACTGCTTTGCATGAAGATATGGAAAATCTTAAAACGGAATTAAAGTCCCTGTCATTTGACTTACGTGGTAAGGATGCGGCAGCAGCTTCTGAGCGTGTGGATGTCATTATTTCACTTCTAAAAGATTCACGTGAAGAAACGCCGTTTAAATTCACTAAAGAAGGCTTAACGGGTGAGGCTTTAGCGACAGAAATGGCTGAGTACCAATCTCTTATGGATGAGACTATCGAGGTCTTTGTGTCCGTAGATAAAGCGATAGAGGCGAATGATATGGGTGAAGCAGGTTCTTTACTTAGAGAAGTAGGGAATTTGCGTAAAAAAGGCCATAGTGCTTTTAAAGCCAGTTGCTAGGCTGCTAATCCCCGTGACCTCGCTGGGCTAGATTGATACAATAGACGACTTGTTAAAGAGGTTTATTATGTCTCGCTCGAAAAAATCACGTAGCTTAAAAGGAAAATTAGGCAAAACAGGCACCAAAGAAATGATGAAGGAGCAGAAGAAAGCTCGCAAAGCTGCTTCGCCTTCACGTTTTGATGCTAAAAAGGTCAAGCAACGTAAGGTCCAGGCTCAGCGTAAGCTTGAGCGTTTAGGTATAGCGCCAGAGGCGGAAGCCCCTGTGGCAAAGGTTCGCCCAAAGCGCTTTACCTTCACCCCTGCGAAGCCCTCTCAAGAGGCTGAGTTATCAAAGGCTGAGTCCCAAGATAAAGAACAGCTATCTAATGAGGAATTGCTGTCGGCACTTACAGAACAAAACTAATCATTATATGATTAAAGGGCTGCAATTTTTGCGGCCTTTTTTATGCCTTGAAAAGGAGAAGTGTTATGAATTCAAGGGCATCTGTGCCAGCTTCTAGTGTGCGTTATCTAATAGGAGCGGTTGAAAAACAAGGATGTGATACGGCTGAATTACTAAAGGAAGCCGGAGTTACGCTAGAGGACATTTCGAGCGACCGCCCGATCTCGACCTATAGTTATGGATTGCTGTATCAGCAAGTGATGCAGTTAATGAAAGATGAATCCTTCTGTATTTTGAGTGGTGGGCGAATGCCTATTGGCTCATTCAGGATGATGTGTCTGTGTATTATTCATTCAAAGCATCTCGCTCAAGCGTTAAGGCGCTGTAGCGACTTTTATGAAATCTGCCGTGGTCCAACCATTAAGCCGATTGTCATCCGTAAGGGGCGTTATGCGAAGATCACCTTTACGCCGATTGATTCAGTGGCAACGCCAGAAGGTCAGTTGGACGAGGCGTTTGAATCCAAAGAGCGAGTGAGAACCACATTATCTATGTGGCATCATTTTGTTAGTTGGTTGATTGGTCGTCGTTTGAATCTGAAAGCAGCGTATTTTACTACCCCGCGTCCGGATGATGTGGAGTATTACCGTACCCTGTTTCAATCAGATGTTAAGTTCGGTCAACATGGTAACGCTCTGGTGTTTCCTGCTTCTTATTTGGATATGCCCATCGTTCAAAATGAAGAGTCTCTACGGAGCTTTTTAAAAACGGCCCCATATCAATTGATGGTAATGGTGGATAATGACAACAGTCTTAAGTCCCGAATCATATCGATTTTAGGGAAAGACTTCTCACAAGATATGTTCAGTGCTGAAGAAGTGGCTGCATTCTTGAATATGAGTGTCTCGACCATGCGTCGTCGTTTGGCTGATGAGGGGACTTCTTTCCAGCATATTAAGGATGAATGCCGTAAAGAAGCGGCCATCACCTATATTAATGCGCCACAATTATCATTCAATGAGATTGCTGCATTAATGGGATTTGATGAGCCGAGTGCCTTCTATCGTTCATTTAAGAAATGGACGGGTATGACACCCGGTGAATACCGCAAACATACGGACTATCGTACTTTGCCATCCTAAGAGCCTCCTCAATGAGCAGATATGTCATGAAACTCGCGACCATTTGCCATTGAGGAAATTTAGCTAATTAACCACTCTTAAAATAAAAGTCATTAAACTTAGGAGTATTTTATGAGTGGTTACCGCTATCCCACCGATGACGTTCGGTTTTGTTTAGAACACATCGCAGGCATTCATCGTCTAACCGAACACTTTCCAAATTATGATTCTGAATTGCTGGACCCAATTTTGTCTGAGGCAGCAAAATTTTCAGAACAGCTTGTGGCACCTTCCAATCGTGCAGGGGACATTAACTGGCCCACTATCTCAGATAAAGCGGTTACCGAAACACCGGAATTTAAAGCAGTCTACGAAGCCATGTGTGATGGCGCTTGGACAACCCTGAGTGCGCCAGAGGAGTATGGTGGACAGGCCCTGCCTCGAGCTTTAGAGGTCGCCGTGAATGAGGGTATTCAATCAGCCAATTTGGCGTTTTCCCTTTGCCCCTTGCTGACTCAAGGGGCTATCGATGCCATCGAAACCCATGCCAATGCCGATCTCAAAGCAACCTACTTGCCTAATATGATCTCAGGTCGCTGGACTGGCACCATGAATCTGACTGAGCCTTCAGCAGGCAGTGATTTGTCGGCCATTAAAACCAAAGCGATACCTGATGGCGATGGGTACCGAATATTTGGGCAAAAGATCTTTATTACTTGGGGCGATCATCAAATGAGCGACAATATCATTCATTTGGTTTTGGCGCGGCTGCCTGATGCGCCCGAAGGTGTCCGGGGTATTTCTTTGTTTCTTGTTCCTAAATTCCTACTAGATGAGAGTGGTGAACCTGGGGTTCGTAATGATGCCTATGCCATCTCTCTTGAGCACAAGCTTGGTATCCATGGATCGCCAACCTGTGTGATGCAATTTGGTGATGGGGATGGGGCGATTGGTTATTTGGTAGGGGAAGAAAACAAAGGCTTAATGGCCATGTTTACAATGATGAATAACGCCCGTCAAAGTGTTGGCTTGCAGGGATTGGCTGTGGCTGAGCGTGCCTATCAGATGGCGTTAGATTATGCCTTTGATCGTACTCAGGGGGTTGTTAAGGGTAGTCCAGAAAAAGTCGTGATAGCGAAACATGGTGATGTTTCTAGGATGCTGTGGCAGATGGCAAGCTCCTTGTCTGCCATGCGCGCGCTCATGTATGTGGCGTCCGTAGAATCGGATTTAAAAGGGGTGGATGCTAAACATCAGAAACGAACGGATTTGTACACTCCTATTGTTAAGGGTTGGATGACTGAGCTGTCTCAGGAGATAGTTTCAACAGCTGTTCAGGTTCACGGTGGTATGGGGTTCATCGAGGAAACGGGGGTGGCTCAGTTGCTCCGAGATGCACGGATTCTTCCCATCTATGAAGGGACTAATGGTATCCAAGCGTTGGATCTTGTTGGAAGAAAGCTTGCAGCTGATAAAGGTGAGGGGTTAAAGGCTTTGATTTATGAAATGTCACAAGATGCTGAATCCTTCGTTGGTCATAAAGATCTTTTCCTTGCTCATCTTGATCAATTAGAAGTGGCGGCTAAGGCGATCCTTAATGGTGAGTCCGTAGCGAACACGGCGGCTTATGATTTTATGATGATGGCTGGTTATGTGGTGGGCGCATGGTTGATGCTAAAGGGATGCCAAAGTTCAGAAGTGAAACAAGACTGGCAAACAAAAACGGAGTTTTACGTTAATCATTTGCTGCCGCGAGCCAATACGCACTTTGCAGGTGTGAAATCATTTAATGTGGAAGATCAGTACAACGCAGAGCTTTTACTTTAAGATCAAATAAGTAAATTAATTATTCAATTTATCAAAGGTTGAATATTATCTAGATACTCAGCCTTTTTTCTTTAAAGGAAACTGTTAATGGTATTTTCCTCCAATTCGTTTTATTGCAAGCCTAGCCAAATTCCTCTTTAGCCGTGATAATAAAGCTCCATATAAAGGAGATGTTCATGCGAATTTTGGTTGACGCCGATGCTTGTCCCAACGCCATTAAGCCTATTTTGATTAAAGCCTCTGAGCGCTGTGAGGTAGAGTGTTTGTTTGTCGCCAATGTCGCTATCGCTTTACCCAATTCAAAGTGGGTCTCCCGCAAAATTGTCCCCAGTGGCTTTGATGAAGCTGATAAGTTCATCGAAGATAATGCTCAGCCAAACGATCTAGTGATTACTTCTGATATCCCGCTCGCTTCAGACTGCCTTAAAAAAGGGGCCCAAGTTCTTACCTCCAAAGGGGAAGAATACTCCCAAGAGAACATTAAGCAGCGTCTCGCCATTCGTGATTTTATGGATCAAATGCGCTCCAGTGGGTTTGATACAGGAGGTTCAGCGCCCTTTGGAGACAAAGACAAGGCAGCCTTCGCCAATGCGCTGGATCGAATCTTGGCGAAACGTGATAAGTAACTTCTTAATGGGAGTTATTTGCTAAGCATACTCGGGCTATTTAGGTGTTTAGCAAATCATTCGCAATTTAGGGAGTTTTGTATGAAACGCATAGTAGTTCTCGGTGGTGGAGCCGGAGGTTTAGAATTGGTGACCCAGTTGGGACATCGTTTTGGTAAGCGAAATAAAGCTGAAATTATTCTAATTGACCGTTCCCAGACCCATATTTGGAAGCCTTTGTTACATGAAGTCGCAACAGGATCTCTGGATATTAATACTGACGGCATTAACTATCGCGCCCACGCCGCAAAGCACCATTATCAATTTCAATTGGGTACTGCCTTCGATATTAATACAGAAGAAAAAATCGTTCGCTTACAGTCCATGAAAGACGAAAAGGGCAAAGAAGTCTTGCCGGAGCGGGAAATTTCTTATGACACCCTAGTGTTGGCTGTGGGCAGTGTGAGCAATGATTTTGGTACGCCCGGTGTGGCGGATAATTGTTACTTCTTGGACTCTCACCGTCAGGCAGAGCGATTCCAGCAGGCTTTGTTGACACAGTTTCTTCGTGTTCACCAAGTGGGGGGCGATGCCACACTCAAGATCGCAATCGTAGGGGGTGGCGCAACGGGTGTAGAGTTGTCTGCTGAATTATTCCATGTGGCAGACTTGCTAAAAGCTTACGGCATGCCGGAGATGTCCGCGGATAAGGTCAAAGTGGAGTTGGTCGAAGCTGGCCCTCGAATCCTTCCTGCGTTGCCTGATCGTATTGCTAATAATGCGAAAAAAGAGCTAGAAAAGCTTGGCGTCAGTGTGCGTGAAAATACGCGCATTACGGAGGCGATTCAGGATGGTTTGAAGACTGCCGATGATACTTTGATTGAGGCGGATTTGATGATCTGGGCGGCTGGGGTTAAAGGCCCTGAGTTTTTAGGGCAAATGGAAGGCTTTGAAACCACCCGCAACAATCAAATCCTAGTCGCACCAACTCTGCAGGCTAAAGGGCACGAAGATGTCTACGTTATCGGAGATTGCTGTGCTTGCGAACAGCCTAATGGTGCGTTTGTGCCGCCACGTGCCCAGTCGGCTCACCAGATGGCCTCAGTGGTATTTGAAAACATCACTGCTGCCAGTCGTAATGAAAAGCTAAAAGATTACACCTACAAGGATTATGGCTCTTTGGTTAACTTAAGCCGATACAGCACGGTTGGTAGCTTAATGGGTAATTTAATGAAGGGTTCAATGTTTGTAGAAGGGCGCTTGGCGCGTTTTGTGTACGTTTCCTTGTACCGCCTTCACCTAATTGCCATTCATGGATGGTTCAAAGCGATGATCATTTTGGCGGCACAACGCATCGGCAAAGTGGTTAAGCCGAAGTTGAAACTTCACTAACATACGATATAAAAAAACGGGGCATGTGCCCCGTTTTTTTATGGCTGAATGGCGCCTAAATATATGGAATTGGGGGGTAAGGGTAAGCGTCCGTTTTCGAATCGAGTAGAGAGGAATCCCTCGGGCAGAATAATATCCTGTACCTGATGGTCTGCTATGGGCACGATATGGTCTTGGTCGCCAACGTTTACGCCAATTAAAAGGTACTCATTTTCGTCTTTACGGGTAAACACGAGAACCTCTGCATCCGTGTATAGGAATTCTATGTCCCCTGATATCAAAGCTGAGTGGTGTTTACGTACATGGAGAAAGTCTCGATAGGCATGCAGAACTGAGTGACGGTCTCCTTCCTGTTCACTTACTGAAAGAGGTTTGTGGCTATCGGCAACAGGTAGCCAAGGGCTGGGATTTTCACTAAAGCCCGCCGTGTCGGTATTTTCCCAAGGGAAAGGGGTACGGCACCCGTCGCGGCCTTTAAATTCAGGCCAAAAGTTAATGCCAAAAGGGTCTACCAGTTGCTCAAACTCCAGTTCTGCTTCAGGCAATCCTAATTCTTCCCCTTGATACAAACAAACACTGCCTCGTAACGAGAGCAGCATTGCCATATAGACCTTGCTTTTAGCGGGATTGGCTGTGCCGTGATTCCATCTTGAAGCAACACGCTCCACATCATGATTGCTCATGGACCAGCAGGGCCAGCCTGTCCCCAAGCCTTCTTCTATGGTTGTCATGGTGTTGTGAATATGTGTCATTGTGTTGTCGTGGGTGAGTAGGTCAAATGAATAACACATGTGCAGTTTGTCATTCCCTTGGGTGTACTCGGACATGGTCTTTAAGGAGAAATCACAGCCCACTTCACCAACAGTCGTGGTGCCAGGATATTGATCCAACAAAGACCTTAGGCGCTGTAAAAAAGGAATGTTTTCAGGGCGTGACTTGTCGTATAGGTGCAATTGATAACCATAAGGATTATCCAAGCTCACACCAATACTTCCTTCTACGATTTCCTGTTTCGGTGGGTTATCTCTTAACTCTAGATCGTGGTAAAAGTAGTTGGCGGTGTCTAAACGAAAACCATCAACGCCTCGATCCAGCCAGAATTTCACTGCATCCAGTAGGGCGTTAACGACTTCTTCATTGTGAAAGTTCAAATCCGGTTGGCTATCCAAAAAGTTATGCAAATAGTATTGGCGACGACGGCTGTCCCAGTGCCAAGCGGGGCCGCCAAACACTGATAGCCAGTTGTTAGGAACGGTGCCATCTGGTTTGGCATCTTGCCATATGTACCAATCGGATTTCTCTGAGTCACGGCTCGAGCGAGAATCTTTGAACCAAGGATGTTGATCAGACGTATGGTTGAGCACCTGATCAATGATGACCTTGATGCCCAACTCATGAGCTGTGCCGATCAAGGCATCAAAGTCATCTAGGGTGCCAAAAATGGGGTCTACGTCACAGTAATCTGATACGTCGTAACCAAAGTCTTTCATTGGAGATGTGAAGAAAGGTGAAAGCCAGATGGCATCAACGCCAAGGGAGGCGATATAAGGCAGCTTTTGGGTAATGCCTGCTAAATCACCAATGCCGTCGTTGTTAGCATCCATAAAACTACGAGGATAAATCTGATAGATAACGGCGCCGCGCCACCAATCTAAATCTGTATTGCTCATGACATTTCCCTTCCATCGTAAGATGTGTTGATAGTTTCAACACTAGCATGTAATCCAGTAAAGATAAGCAATTCATGTGCCTTATAAGCTCTAAATGACGTAAAGAGTACTGTTGTTTAAATACAATAGCCGTGGTCGCTAAATGAACTGCCTTAATGTGACGTAACTAGGTACAGTTTAGAAAGGATTAGGAGAATACAATGACCATTTTCACTGAACGAAAAATCGATTGTCATAACCATATATTTGACCCTGCGGGATTCCCTTATCAGCCCGATACCCCTTATGCCCCTTCTGGTCATGAAATTACGACGGCAGAGTATTTTCACCAAGTGCTCGATGCTTACGGTGTCAGTCATGCCTTAATAGTAGGGCCGAACTCCGCTTACGGAGAGGACGATAATCGTGCCTTAATAGATGCCATTGCCAGATCTAATGAAAGATTTAAAGGTATGGCTGTGGTGTCAAAAGATGTGACTGATGCAACGCTAGCGGGCTTTGAAGCCCAAGGCATTGTCGGGGTGACATTCAATGTTGCTTATTATGGCCCCGAGCATTTTGCTCATGCTGCTGAGCTAATGGAACGATTGCATCGTTTTGGTTTGCTGGCACAAATTCAAACCCAAGGAGAGCAAATACTCGCCTTTGCTGACGTGCTGTTTAATACCTCGGCAACCGTTGTCATTGATCACTGTGGGCGTCCGGATCTTAATCAGGGGCTGGATTCAGAAGCCTTCAAAATGTTGGAAGAAATTGGTCGAGCAGGGCGTCACTTTATAAAGCTATCGGGTATGGCAAAGTTTTCTGAACAAGCTTATCCCTTTGCAGATACCAAACCCTATGTGGAAGCTTTATTTGCTGCCTATGGTGAAGATAGGGTCTTATGGGGCTCAGATTGGCCATTCTTAATGGCCCCTCAGCGTATGGATTATGGCACCTTGCTGACTCTAGCAAAGTCATGGTTTCCAGATACAGCACAGCGAGAGAAGTACTTATGGAAAAACGCTAGTCGTTTGTATGGATTCGATTGAACCTGAGTTAATAATTTATTTTCGTCAGAAACAAAAAAGCCCCCGCTAATAGCGGGGGCTTTTATGTTTCAAAGTGACGTTATCTAATAACCAAATAACCTAGGTAAGAATGTCACTGTCGTCGGTACAAAAGTAATCAGCATCAGTACCGCAAGCTCCACTAGGAACATAGGCATAATCTGACGAGAGATGGCTGCTATACCCACATTGGCAATGGAATTGGACACAAACAAACAGATACCCATCGGTGGGGTCACCAAGCCAATCATTAGGTTAAAGATAACCACAATACCAAAATGAACTGGGTCAATGCCTAGGCTCATGGCAATCGGATGTAAGATTGGCAGCAAAATCAACATGGCTGCAATCCCTTCAAGGAACAAACCAACCACCAAAAGGATCACGTTGACTAGCAGCAAGAACATCCAAGGGCTAGAGACTTGCTCTAACACCATGGCGGAAACCGTCTGAGGTACGCGAGAGAAGGTTAATAGCCAGTTTGCCGCTGCAACCACTGCAATCACGATCAAGATAACAGACGAGTCGCGCATAGCTCGTACGAAGATGCTTGGAAGTTGTGTCACTTTCAGGCTTTTAAGGATAAACATACCTGCTACTAATGCGTAGGCTGCGGCGAAAGCGGCGGCTTCCGTTGGCGTTACGATGCCCGTTAGGATCGAACCTACGATGAAGATCGGCATGAATAAAGGAATCCAAGCTTCAACGAAGGCTTTTATACGCTCTTTTGTGCTTAGCTTTTCTTTTAGAGGCGCATAATCCCCTGCAAAGAAATACACATAAACAGATAAGCCAACCGCTAGGAATACCCCAGGTGCCACACCAGCAAGGAATAGGGCAGGTACAGATACGCCACTGGTGATCAATGCATAGATGATCACTGGAATACTAGGCGGAATCATAGGTCCGATTACAGAAGACGCTGCCGTTAAGGCCGCGGCGAAAGAACGTGGGTAGCCTTCTTTTTCCATGGTTGGAATGAAGACACGACCAAGAGCAGAGGTATCTGCAACCGCAGAACCGGATAGTCCTGCAAAGATTACCGATGCCCAAATATTCACTTGCGCCAAGCCGGCACGCATATGCCCCACTAAGGCATTGGCGAAATTTATAATTCGGCTAGTGATACCGCTTTCGTTCATTAGCTCACCAGCTAAAACGAACAGCGGAATGGCAAGAATAGAGAAGGAGTCCAAGCCTGCAAAGATACGTTGCGCCACAAGGCTCACATTGAAAGGCAGAGTGTAGACATGACCTACAACCCCAAGCAGCACCGCAAAAGCAATTGGGCTACCAATGATTAATAAAACGATTAGAATGCCAAAACCTAACATTATTGAGCCCCTTCTGATGTGGATTTGAACTGAGTAAAACGCTCAATAACACGCATTAAGGCTGCAAGGGTTAAGCCTGCACCACCAATAACCATAGCGACTTGGAAGTAGTACATATCAATGCCTGTACCGGGGGCTTGAATCCCGCCACGCTTCATCATGAATAAGTAACCTGAGTAACAGAGTACGGCACCGGACACTAGGGCAACGATGTCAGATACAAAGTGCAAAATGTTACGAATTTTGGGTGGAACAATGTCCTCTAAGAACGTGAAGCGAATATGAATACCCTCCAAGTAACACAGAACCATGCCAAACATGGTGCCGTAGATCATGGCGTATTTGGCGGCTTCTTCAGCCCATTGAATAGGGGCGTTAAATAAATAGCGGCTAAGACTGCTGGCAAACACCACAGCAAAGACCACAAACAGAGAAGAGCCTGTCAGGAATGACAGAAGGTATTTATAAAGGCGCTTCATGGGATATTCCGATTTACTAAGAGGATATAAAAATCGGGGAGTGCTGCTCCCCGATCATTTTGGTGCGGTAGAAACGAGTGCTTACTTGTTTGATACCACTTGTACAGACGCTTGAACACGGTCAATCCATTCACCATCGATTTCACCGCGTAGCCATTCAAGAACAGCAGGTTGTGCAGCTTCTTGGAATTTAGCTAGTTGCTCAGCAGTTGGTGTTGTGATTTCCATGCCATTTTCTGCAAGAGATTTTAGACCTTCAGCAGATTTGTACTGCTGGATAGCGCGGCCGACAGTACCGGCTACTTTTGCAGCACGGTCAATGATTGCGCGGTCTTCGTCACTTAGAGAAGTGTACAAATCATCATTGATAAGCATGAAGTCTGTACCGTAAACGTGGCCGTCTAGGGTTAGGTACTTCTGGAACTCGTAGAATTTATTGGAGTTGATAACACTCACTGGGTTTTCTTGACCATCTACAACGCCTGTTGTAAGAGCTGATGGCACTTCAGGCCATGCGATCGGCGTTGGCTCAGCGCCCATGGCTTTAACCATTTCAACGTACAATGGTAATGTCATGACACGGATTTTAAGACCATTTAAGTCAGCAGGTTCTGCTACTGGTCGCTTGGAGTTAGTAAAGTTACGGAAGCCTGTTTCACCGTACGCTAGGGTACGTAAACCAGTTTTTTCTAAACAGTGTTGAGAAAGGGCTTGTCCGAACTCACCATCTAGGACTTCCCAAGCAACAGGTGCGGAAGGAAATAGGTAAGGGATTTCTAGAACAGCGGCTTCTTCACATACTTTAGCGAACGCGCCAGAAACCATAGTCATACTGATCATGCCTTCTTGAGCGGATTGCACTAGGTCAGTTTCACCACCAAGTTGGCCGGCAGGGTATACGTTTACTTCAATACGGCCGCCAGACTCGGCTTCAACTAGGTTTTTAAAAACTTCAGTTGCTGCGCCTTTTTTAGAGTTAGTCCACTCTTGAGGGTCAACATGACCAAGAGTAAGAGTAAGATCCGCAGCGCTAACAGAGCTAGCTACTCCAGCGGCAACAAGGCTAAGCATTAGTTTTTTTGATAGTTTCATATCATTTCTCCAAGCTCGGGAACCACCCGATATCGTTATTTTTGTATTTGCTTTTCTGTCCCACAGCGTAAGGTCACTTATAAAGACCTTGTCATCTTAATATCCAGCAAAAGAAATACTATAGGTAAATTGTAAAAATACCCTTTATTTTTCCTTTGAGGTCAAAAAGTATGACTCCTGTGTTGGTTTACGGAGCAACCTCGTCCTTGGTGGGGGTCGAGATACCTTCTCAACATGGGCTAAAGAGCAAAATAAGAGAAATGATTTTTTTGCGTTTTAGCATGCTGAAATGGAATACATAGATTTTTATCATACACATTAAAATATAAAAAAATGATTAAAAACAGTGGATTAACCCATTCGCGGCCTATTTTTAGGTATTCAAAAATGAGAATAACGACGAAACAAATATAATTTGTTTGAGCATTATAAATAAATAGCATTAACTCACTATCTCAAAATGCAATATCGTTTGCCCATTTTTGAAATGGCAAATACCCCCCACGGTCTTAATACTTCTTGCCATGCTAAAAACAGTGGCTGTTGCTAGAGTTTAGCTAAACTTAATGTTTTTGCTTTATGCAAAAGTAATAACAGCTTCTGATCACACTAATAATGATAGAAACAGTGAGCAGTAACATGATTATAGATTGCCATGGCCATTACACGACCACTCCTCCTGGTGTGGGTGCATACCGCGACAAGCAAAAAGAATTAGTAGCGAAAGACCCGACCGCTAAAGGTGAGAAGGGGATGGTTCACGTTACTGATGATGAAATTCGCGAAAGCATCATCAACAACCAATTACGCTTACAGCAAGAGCGTGGCACTGACCTCACCATCTTCTCTCCACGTGCTAGCTGGATGGGTCACCATGTTGGTAACGAATACACCAGCCAATACTGGACAGAACATCAAAATGATCTGATTCGCCGCGTTTGTGATTTATTCCCAGAAAATTTCGTACCCGTTGCTCAGTTGCCACAATCACCGGGTGTTGATCCAGCCAAGTCTGTTCCTGAAATCGTTCGTACCGTAGAAGAAATGGGATTCATTGGTGTTAACCTGAACCCTGATCCTAGTGGTGGACATTGGAACGGAAGCCGTTTGTCGGATCGTTCTTTCTACCCAATTTATGAAAAGATGTGCGAATACGATATTCCAGCGATGATCCACGTTTCTGCTGCATGTAACGATTGCTTCGACACAACGGGTTCTCATTATTTAGGGGCTGATACCACAGGCTTTCAGCAACTAATGATGTCTGATGTATTCAAAGACTTCCCAGAACTGAAAATTATCATTCCTCATGGTGGTGGCGCTGTGCCTTATCACTGGGGTCGCTTCCGTGGTCTAGCGCTGGATAAAGGCTTTGATCTGGAAGAACGTGTACTGAATAACATTTACTTCGATACCTGTGTTTACCATCAGCGTGGTATTGATCTATTGCTGGATATTATTCCTACCAAAAACATTCTATTCGCTTCAGAGATGATTGGTGCGGTACGTGGTGTTGACCCAGAGACAGGTCACTACTTCGACGACACCAAGCGTTACATCGACAACAACACCGTTTTGACTGCTGCACAGAAAGAAGACATCTTCGAACACAACATTCGTCGTGTCTTCTCTCGTCTGAAAGTTTAATGGTCTGAAGCCAAGGAGCTGATTATGCGTGAGAACGTAGTAGTACAACATATTGAACGTGCCGATCAGGCGATCATTGATGGTTTGGCAGAATGTGGTGTTGCCACTATTCATGAAGCACAAGGTCGTGTTGGCCTGTTAGCCCATTACATGCGTCCAATTCAGCAAGATAAAGCTATTGCTGGCTCCGCCATCACCATTTCTGGTGCGGCGGGAGATAATTGGATGATGCACGTGGCCATTGAGCAGTGTCAAAAAGGGGATCTATTGGTATTTGCACCAACGTCTCCATCGGTACATGGCTTTTTTGGCGATTTGCTCGCCACGTCGGCTCAGGCTCGCGGTGTAGTGGGTCTTGTGATTGATGGCGGTGTACGTGATACCCGTGACCTACGTAAGATGAACTTCCCAGTATGGTCTAAGGCGGTCTTTGCAGAAGGTACTATTAAAGAGACCTTAGGCTCCGTCAATGTGCCAATCGTCTGTGCGGATGAATCTATCAATCCAGGTGATGTGGTTGTAGCAGATGATGACGGCGTAGTTGTTGTACGTCGTGAGAAAGCAGCAGAAGTACTTGAGCTGTCTCGTAAGCGTATGGAAAACGAGGAAGCCAAGCGTGTTCGCCTTGAAAATGGCGAGCTGGGTCTAGATATCTACGATATGCGTCCTCGCCTAGAAGCGAAAGGCTTAAAATATGTCTAAGGGCATTGAATGCATGTGGATGCGTGGAGGTACCTCTAAAGGGGCGTACTTCCTAGCAGATGCTTTGCCTGCGGATCATCAAGAACGAGCAGATGTGCTGTTACGTGTGATGGGATCTCCCGATGACCGTCAAATTGACGGTATGGGGGGCGCTGATCCGTTAACCTCAAAAGTAGCGGTAGTGAAAAAGTCGGATCGTGATGATGCGGACGTTGATTACTTGTTTCTACAGGTTTTTGTTGATCAGGCCATTGTGACGGATGCTCAAAACTGCGGCAATATTTTAGCGGGCGTTGGGCCATTCGCCATCGAGCGGGGACTTGTGACGCCCGTTGAAGGTGAAACCAGTGTTCGTATTTACATGGAAAATACCGGCCAAATCGCTGTTGCACGTGTAAACGTGAAGGACGGCGAAGTGGTTTACGAAGGTGACGCCCGTATTGATGGTGTGCCAGGATTTGCTGCCCCCGTACCGGTTACATTTAAGGACACCGCAGGCTCCAGTTGTGGCGCCTTGCTGCCAACGGGTAATCCTGTGGATGTTATCAATGGTGTAGAAGTCACCATGATTGATAATGGTATGCCTTGTGTGGTTATGCGTGCTTCAGACATGGGGATCGAGGGTACTGAAACCCGCGAGGCGTTAGAAGCCAATTCGGAACTCCGTGCCAAGCTTGAATCCATTCGTCTTCAGTGTGGTCCACTCATGAATTTGGGCGATGTGACTGAAAAGTCTGTGCCTAAGATGACTATGGTGTCAGCGCCAGTTGATGGCGGGGCGATTTCCACTCGCACTTTTATTCCTCATCGTTGCCACGCTTCTATTGGTGTGTTGGGCGCGGTCAGTGTCGCAACAGCTGCAGTGTTAGAGGGGTCTCCCGCTAATGCCTTAGCACAGTACGAATCTGCTGGTCAGATGACCCTTGATGTGGAGCACCCAACAGGGCGCATGACTGTGGTATTAGACCAAAGCGAAACCGGTGAGATTCTTTCGGCGGCATTACTTCGTACTGCTCGTAAGCTGTTTGACGGAAAAGTATTTGTACACAAGAACGGCCTTTAGGTCGCTCCTTTTGCAGAACAAGAATAGGTATTAATTATGATGGATAAAGATTATCTTCCATTTCATCCAAACCCAAGCAAGCCAAAATATGTTGCGCCTGCTGGCGCAGTGGATGCTCATTGTCACGTATTTGGTCCAGCTGATAAGTTTCCTTATCACCCAAAACGTAAGTACACACCATGCGACGCATCCAAGGATCAATTGTTTGCCTTGCGTGATCACCTAGGTTTTTCTCGTAACGTTATTGTACAGGCATCTTGCCACAGTACTGATAACGCAGCCTTGATCGATGCGTTGCAAACCGCAGGCGAATTGGCTCGAGGCGTTGCTTTTATTGATGACAGCTTCACAGTTGAACAACTGCAAGAAATGCACGATGCCGGTGTTCGTGGCGTGCGCTTTAACTTTGTGAAACGACTGGTCGACAGTACTCCTCGTGAAGTGTTCTTTTCGATCGCAGAAAAGATTAAAACCCTAGGCTGGCACATTGTTGTGTACTTCGAGGCTCCTGACTTGGAAGAGCTGATCCCGTTCTTGAAAGAGCTTGGTACTACGATTGTGGTGGATCATATGGGGCGTCCAGACGTTGCCAATGGTGTTGACCACCCAGATTTCCAACGCTTCATTAACTTCATGGCGGAGAATGATAACGTTTGGTGTAAGGTAAGCTGCCCAGAGCGCCTAACTCTTCAAGCACCAGACTATTCAGATGTTGTTCCGTTTGCCAAGACTTTGGTGGAGCAGTTCCCTGATCGCGTTTTGTGGGGCACGGATTGGCCTCATCCGAATATGAAATCACATGTGCCAGACGACGGCCACCTTGTGGATGTGATTCCTGAAATTGCCACCACCCCTGAGCTTCAACAAAAGCTATTGGTGGACAATCCAATGCGTCTGTACTGGGACTGATCCCATACAACCGTGAATGAATAAAAAGAGGTCTCCCCATGGCGACTAATGAAAAAAAAGCCATCCCTGGTACGTATCTATTTGATAGCACCATGGCTAAAAAAGGCTACGGCTTAAATAAAATGTGCTTCTCGTTTAACGGACAAGAAGCCCGTGATGAATTTAATGCTGACCCAGATGCCTACTGTGATAAGTTCAAGCTGACTGATGCCCAGAAGGAAGCAGTCAAAAATAAAGACATCATCGCTATGCTTAGAGAGGGCGGTAGTATTTATTACCTCGCTAAGTACGCAGGGCTATTAAAACTTAACATGCAAGATATCGGCGCGTTACAGACTGGTATGAGTGTGGATGAGTTTAAAGCCATGTTAGAAAAGAACGGCAAAGGAGAAGTGTAATGGCGAAAATTATTGGTGGTATTACAACTTCTCACATTCCTGCGATTGCCAATGCAATGGCGAATGGATTAGAAGACACGCCGTACTGGAAGCCATTTTTTGATGGTTACCCACCAGTACGAGACTGGCTCAACGAACAGAAGCCTGATGTCATCATTCTGTTTTACAACGATCACGGTTTAGAGTTCTTTATTGATAAGAAGCCGACCTTTGCGATCGGTGTAGCGGATGAGTATTTCAACGCTGACGAAGGTTGGGGTATCCCAACTATCCCGCCTGTGACAGGTGAATCGGACTTGTCTTGGCACATAGCCAATAGCTTAGTTGAAGACGGCTTTGACATGACCATCTGTCAAGAAATGAAGGTGGATCATGGTCTTACTGTACCATTGAACCTGATGTGGCCTGGTCACAACTATGGCCATGTAAAAGTCATTCCGGTTTGTATTAACTGTGAGCAACATCCAATGCCGCAACCAAAGCGTACTTATGCGCTTGGTCAAGCGATTGGTCGTGCGGTGCAATCCTTTGATGAAGATTTGAAAGTTGCGGTATTTGGTACTGGTGGTATGTCTCATCAGCTAGATGGTGAGCGTGCAGGTATCATTAACCGTGAATTTGATATTGAATGTTTGGACAAGCTGGTCTCTGATCCAGAAGCCCTAACTAAGTACTCAAATCACGATTTAGCAGAAATTGCCGGCGCCCAAGGTGTTGAGCTGAATATGCTGATCGCGATGCGTGGTACTTTAATCGGTGAAGTGAAAGAGCTACATCGTAACTATCATGCGCCTATTTCTAATACTGGTTCTGGTCTTATGCTCCTTGAGCACACCATGCCAGAGAAATAGTGTATGAAAGCCTTGTTCTGAGTTGGGCAAGGTGCACGAAATTCAAAACTTATAAGCCACAACAGTTTGTTGTGGCTTTTTTTATGCCTCATATCACGCTGTTTTTTATATTACTTTTTTGGTTTTTAAAGTAGGTCATTATTCAATGATGTGGGCTTTAGAGACTAGATGTATATCAAATAATGGCTTGATCATTCTTCTTATACTCTTGTTTTCACCTTTGATTAACGAATAAAAATATTGTGACGACGAGGTAAGACATGAGTAAGGCGAGTAATATTCCCGGTACCATTATGTTAGATGGACCCATGGCAACCAAAGGCTATCCCCTTAACAAGATGTGTTATTCCTTCAACAACGAAGCAGCACGTGAGGCGTTCCGTTTGGACGAAGAGGCCTACTACCAGAAATTTGAACTCACCTCAGAGCAAAAAGATGCCATGCGTAAACGCGATGTCATTGCCATGTTGGAAGCAGGTGGAAGTATCTATTACTTGGCTAAATTTGCCGGATTGCTTGGTTTAAGCGTTCAGGATGTGGGTGGCTTACAAACAGGCATGACAACGGATGAATTTAAGGCATTTCTTGTCGCACAGGGAGAAGTGTAATGGCTAAATTATTAGGCGGTATCGCCACTTCTCATATTCCTGCGATTGGTGTGGCAATGGATCAAGGGCTTGAAGATACACCGTACTGGAAAACGTTTTTTGAAGCGTACCCACCTGTAAGACAATGGCTTTATAGCAAAGAGCCGGACATTGTCATCATCTTTTATAACGATCACGGTTTAGAGTTCTTCCATGATCGTAAGCCCACATTTGCGATAGGCGCCGCCGCACACTATGAAAACGCTGATGAAGGTTGGGGGATCGCTGAAATTCCTCCTGTCACAGGCGAAACGGAGTTATCATGGCACATTGTGAATCATTTAATTGAGCATGATTTTGACATTACTGTTTGCCAAGAAATGAAAGTGGATCATGGCTTAACGGTACCTCTCACTTTGATGTGGCCAGGTCATAACTATGGTCATGTAAAAGTGATTCCAGTTGCAATTAACTGTGAGCGGCACCCAATACCTAAGCCAAGTCGTAGCTATGCGT
This sequence comes from Marinomonas vaga, assembly GCF_055388305.1. Lineage (NCBI taxonomy): Bacteria > Pseudomonadati > Pseudomonadota > Gammaproteobacteria > Oceanospirillales > Oceanospirillaceae > Marinomonas > Marinomonas vaga. The sequence goes on along the minus strand of NZ_AP043903.1, from coordinate 3,185,895 downwards.
TTGGTAAAGCGATTGGAGATGCGGTTCGTTCATTCCAAGGCGACCAGAAAGTTGTGGTAATGGGCACCGGTGGTTTGTCGCACCAGTTAGATGGTCAACGCGCCGGATTCATCAATAAACCTTTTGATCTGTACTGCATGGAAAAGATTGTCGATGAGCCTGAGCTATTAACTCAATACTCAAACTATGAGCTGGTTGAAAAAGCCGGTGCGCAGGGGGTGGAGTTAAATATGTGGCTGGCAATGCGTGGCGCGTTAGGACAATCCGTGACTGCTCTACACAGCAGCTACCATTTACCAATCTCAAATACTGGTGCAGGTGTTATGCTGCTGGAAGACAATGGATGATTCTGATTAGTAACCTAAAGCCGCTTAATTAAGCGGCTTTATTTTTGCATTAAGAATGCAGCAGACCGTATGGGCTGCGCTTAATTGGTTTTAACATAATTTGGGGTGAGTATTTTAGCCGCTTGGCGCTCCATAATAATCTCACCTTGACGGATAGACAGCAGGACTTCCCCTTGGCGTCGAATGACGCTGTAATCGTCTTCACCTTCGAGCAGGATGCAGTTCGCACTGTTTCCAACGGCAATACCGTAGCCTTCCAAGCACAGTGTTTTGGCACTGTTTTCAGTGATCAGGTCTAATGCTTGGCGATAGTCTTGGTAACCCATCATCTGGCAGATATGTAGGGCAAAATCTAACGTTCTTAAAAGCTTGCCATTACCTAGTGAATACCATGGGTCAAAGATGGAATCCTGCCCTAAGCATACATTCATACCGGCTTCTAATAGTTCTTTCACACGGGTGACGCCCCGGCGTTTGGGGTAAGTATCAAAGCGCCCTTGAAGGTGAATGCTTTCCGTGGGGCAAGAAATGAAGTTGATGTTGGAGTTCTTCAATAACCGGAACAGCTTAGAGCAATAGGCGTTGTCATAGGAGTGCATGGCCGTTGTGTGGCTGGCGGTGACTTTATGGCCCATATCGTATTTTAGCGCTTCATAAGCAAGACATTCTAAAAAGCGCGAGTTAGGGTCGTCTATTTCATCACAATGAACATCCACTAAGCGATCATACTTACGTGCTAAGCCAATTAACGTTTTTACGGATTCTTCCCCAAGCTCCCGTGTGTATTCAAAATGGGGGATGCCACCTACCACGTCTGCACCGACTTCTAAAGCTTGCTCCATTAATGCTAACCCGTTGGGATACGACAACATGCCGTCTTGGGGAAAGGCAACCACTTGGATTTGAATTTTGTCCTTCAATTCATCTCGAATGGCGCAGAGGGTTTTAACGCCTACTAAACTGGGGTCGGTGGTATCAGCGTGGGTTCGGATAGCCTGAACCCCTTGTTGTACCAGAAGCTCAATAGTAGATATGACCCGCTGATAGATATCGTCTTCGTTGAGCATGGGTTTACGTTGGCGCCAGCGCTCAATGCCTTCAAATAAGGTGCCGCTCTGGTTCCACTCGGGTTGTCCCGCGGTGAGGGCTGCATCCAAATGTATATGTGGCTCTACAAAAGGCGCACAAAGTAGATTTTCCTGGGCATCAATTTGCCCTTCGCTGATAGTGATAGCTTGGGTTTGAGGAGTGATGTGGGTGAAAATTCCGTCTTTAATGGTGACGGTGAAAAGTTCAGGCTGATGACGTAATCGTGCGTTGATGATTTCCATAGGTGTCCTCAATCTTCGACCAATGAGTGTTGTTGCTCATCTAAATTATGATGATGAAATAGGATCTGCTCGATCAATAGGGCGTTTTGTAAATTCAAACGACTAAATGGGTCCTGTAAAGAATAGCCAAGCCTTTGTTCGATGCGCCCCAAACGATAGCTTAGTGTGTTACGGTGAATGCCCATGGCGTCAGCGGTATGCTGCAAATGTCCAAAGTGGTTGAAGTAGTGCTCTAAAGTGCTTTTCATTTCGGTACTGGCTGTATCTCTGCAAAAGCAAAGTGAACCTAAATGACGTTTACAAAATTCCGCCAGCATATTGCGCTGTGGAATGGCGGCAAATAACTGGGCGATGCCTAGCTGATCATAGAAAAACAGCTTCTGTTGCGGGTGCTTTATGGCAAATTGTAGTGCTTGTTTGGCTTCTTCAACGGCCTGAGATAATTCATCTAAGCCCTGTTTTTGAGTGCTGACCCCCATGCATAAGTCCAACTGAGGAAAGTCCGACTGGAGGCGCTCACGAAGTTGAGCTAGGTCTTCATATAGCTCTGATATTTCATTTTTCTGAGTAGGCCAGACCGCGAGCAATCCGTTTTCATCAGAGAGGACAGGCCACTCAATATGGCGTCTTCTTAATAGTGCTTCTAAGGATTGTTCTATTTGTTGGTAATTCTGAAGGGGCTTGTTGGCAGATGATGCGGCATTTTCAGAACTTTGGTGGTAGCTGAGAGATAAGCTAACAAAAGCAGAATGGCTGCTGATACCTAGGTCTTTTGCTCTTAAATGAATGAGTTCTGGCGCTTGCTGGAAACCGTTAATGAGCTTGCTCAAAAATAAGCGAATGGATTTGCCCAATAGGTTATCTTGGACAATGGCGTTACTGATGATTTCCGTGACTATGACCATTTTTAAATCATAGGGCTGTTCAAATAAGGGCACCTGTAGTTTATTTGCCAGCTCTAAAACTGATTTAGGGATTTTTTGAATGAATTCAGGGCCGGTCAATATCACCAAGCCTGCAACCTGACTCTCAGAGGCTTCACGCACAAGTTGGCAGAGATTTGATTCATCACGGGTGTGATTAATGCCGGTGACAAATACTAATTCACCTCCGCTGACCCATTCTTGAATGGACTCGTTTTCTGCAACGTAAGGCCAGCGCACAATACGCTGACCTCCGGTAAGCCCAGCCCGAAAGCTAATGCTCTCTAGGCCGGGGAGTTTAGGGATATCGGCACAACTGATGCTCATAATTGGGTAACGGCTGCCTTTGGTTGGTTTTGCATAATTAGGGTGAAAGCACCGTAGACTAGGATAGCGCTAAATACCCCAACAACAGGTGGCATGAAAGGAGAAGCGTATGCAGCGGCGGAGGCGATCATATAAGCAATGATTCCTGGCCAATGGAAGGCTGGTAGCTTGGCTTCCCCAAGGCTAGGGTATTGCCCTTTATGGCGCATCCAAAAATCCGTCATAATGATGCCGCCAATAGGTGGGATAAAGGTGCCAAGTAACACTAAAAATGGAATCAAGAAGTTGTACATTCCAAATACTGCCAACAGGGTACCAATGGCAGCTCCGACCACTGTCACTGTTCGACGCTTATCGGTACGAAGTAGATTGCAGCCTGCCACTGCGAAGTTATAAATAGTGTTGTCTTGGGTGGTCCAGATGTTCATAAATAACATGAGAACCGCTAACACCATAAAGCCTTGAGCCAGCAACACGTCAACGATATCTGCTTGCTGGTAAATAAGCGTGCCCAATGCGCCAGTAAGTACCATTAGGCCATTCCCAACGAAAAAGGCAGTCATAGTAGCGATCACGGCAACCTTGCCGCTGCTTGCAAAGCGACTCCAGTTCGTGGCTTGGGTGCCGCCACTGATAAAGGTGCCAATGACTATGGTGATGGCAGCGGTGAAGCCAAGGCTCTCTGTGGTTTCTATATTGAGGAGCCCTGTCATGCCGCCCACATCAATCAAACCCGTATATAGACTGATTAAAATGAAGATCAGCATCAATGGAACCGCGACGCGGGACAGGATATCCATGCCTTTAAAACCCACCATTGCGGTAAGGCAAAATGCCATGCCAAACAAAATCATTAGAGGTGTTTGCCAGCTTTCACTCATACCCGTAACTTTAACAAGCACAATAGCCAGGGTTGCCGTCCCCCAGGCATACCAGCCAATCTGAGTAAAACCTAAAACAAAGTCGGATAATTTACTGCCAACTTCGCCAAAACAATAACGCCCCATGAGAACGCTGTTTAAACCACTTTTGTAGGCAATGTATGCCAGAGCGGATGCGTAAGCTCCCAGTAGGAAATTACCGATTAAAATCACCAGCAAGAGTTCTGAGAAGGAAAAAGCAGTCCCTAATGTCCCTCCAGCCCACATGGTGGCTGTAAAAAAAGTAAATCCCAGTAGCACGAATGCCATAGGTAATAAGCCTCGGCGTGCGTTTTGCGGTACTTCAGATAACGGATAATCAGATTGGCTCATGTGGCTCTCCTTATGCATCTTATTGATACTCACTGAGTTGTAATAAGCAACATGCGAACCAGTTATTGATAAAAGCGTTAATGATTAGGGGTTTTGGCAATATGACCAAAATACCCATCCTATGTTTAGTACAAACTATACAAGGTGTTTGATGGGAAATATTAAGTCATTAAAAATGAGAGGAGTCCGTGCACCGATATAGTCATGCTGTTAGACGGTGTATTGCTATTTTGGCTCAGAATCCAATGACTGATAGATGCGCTGATTCAGTAGATGGTTAATTAAGAGGGAAAGCATGGGAAGTAAACAGGCTACAAGTATGAGAAGAAGGCAGGTTTGGCCCAAGCAAAAAAAAGCCGCTAAAACATAGCGGCCTTCTGTTTAAGGAAAATGTTAGAACTCTTCCGTATCAATTTCTTTCTGTTGAGCGGCATTGTAACGAGGACCGCTAACAGTGTTCTGATTGATCAACTCATTCAGCTCCGCCACTTGATCCCCTGCAAGTTTTAAACTGCTTGCTGACAAGTTTTCTTCCATATGGGAGACAAAACGTGTTCCTGGGATGGCTACCACGTGCTCTCCTTGTGACAACACCCAGCTTAAGGCTAGCTGAGCAGGGGAGTAGCCCCATTTTTTAGCAAGTGCCTCATAGTCTTTCAATAATGCTAGGTTCCGTGCGTAATGTTCGTCGTCAAAGCGTGGCATGTTTAAGCGAATATCGCCTTGTGTCAGATCTGAGCGATCTTTTACTGCGCCGGTTAAATAACCTCGAGCAACAGGACTGAAGGCGACAAAGGTGATCCCTAGGTCTTTAGTGGCTTCAAGGCATGCAATCTCAGGGTTACGTGTCCATAAAGAATATTCCGATTGCAACGCAGCAATGGCGTGTTCTTGATGGGCTTTACGTAGGGTCTCGGCAGAGACTTCGGATAAGGCAATGGCACCAATTTTACCTTCTTTGACTAGATCGCCTAAAGCACCAACGCTCTCTTCAATGGCTACGTCAGGGTCTTTGCGATGAAGGTAATACAAATCGATATGATCTGTGTTTAGGCGCTTTAGACTTGCTTCACATTGCTTTTTTAGGTTCTCTGGACGGCCGTTAATCTCTTTCTTGCCGTCCACGTTCGCCATGCCACATTTGCTGGCAAGAAAGAACTCGTTACGACGAGAGCTTAATGCTTTGCCCACAAGGCTTTCATTGCGGCCACCACCATATAAGGTTGCGGTGTCAAAATGACGGTATCCCATATCAAATGCAGCATGCAGCGCCTTAATGGCCTCGTCTTCTTCGACGGGCACGCCGTATGCGTGGGAAAGGTTCATACAGCCCAAGCCGATTTTGGGATCTAGAAAAAGGGAGTGTTTATCAGCCATGTTGCGCCTCGTACACAATTTAAATAGACAAAAAAGCAGGACCTAGGCCCTGCTTTTTATAGAAAATATCGGAACTTAATCTTCTAGGCAAAGTTCAAGTTTGTGCAGTGTTTCCATTGCATCGATAGCTTGAGTCACACAAGAGTTTGGTGCGCGGCCTTCTTGGATGGCAGCGATGAACTCACGATCCTGCAGTTCGATACCGTTATTGGACACGGCAACACCAGAAAGATCGATCTTGTTTTCTTTGCCGTCATACAGATCATCGTAACGAGCAATGTAGGTGCCATTGTCACAGATGTAACGGAAGAAAGTACCAAAAGGACCGTCGTTGTTGAAAGACAAAGACAGAGTACAAATGGCGCCGCTTGGAACTTTCATACCAATGCTCATATCCATCGCAATGCCTAGCTCTTCATGGATTGGGCCTTGTAGCGCTTGTACTTTAGTCGATACTTCGCCAGTTTGGTATTGGAACAAATCTACTGTGTGGCAAGCGTGGTGCCATAGTAGGTGATCAGTCCAAGAACGAGCTTGGCCAAGAGCATTCTTATTAGAACGACGGAAGAAGTATGTTTGAACATCCATCTGTTGAACTTTTAGTTCGCCAGCTTGGATTTTGTTGTGGATCCACTGATGTGAAGGATTGAAGCGGCGAGTGTGGCCGGCCATGGCAACTAAGCCAGTACGCTTCTGTACTTCAACAACTTTACGTGCGTCTTCAATATTATCCGCCATTGGGATTTCAGACATCACGTGCTTGCCTGCTTCCAAACACTGAATCGTTTGTGCGGCGTGCATTTGAGTAGGGGTAGCAAGAATCACCGCATCAACGTCGTCACGAGCCAATGCTTCTGCTAAATCTGTGGTGTAGTGTGGAACGCCGCGCTCTTCTGCGAAGGCTTTAATAGCGTCAGGTTTAGTGCCGACAACAGAGATTACTTCTGCGCCTTCAATTGCCGCAATGGCATCCATGTGTTTCATGCCGAACGCGCCAGATGCGCCTGCAATACAAATTCTCATGTTATTCGCTCCTGATTGTTATCATCACGATGTGTTGGGCTTAAGCCGTATTTTTGTGTGCTTCAATCTAGCACTCAAGTCTAAAAGGCGATAATCGATAAACCGCGCACATCATTCAAAATATGCATAGCATGTATGAAAATCTCTACCTGAAATTTTCTGATATATCACGTAGCACGGATAGAAAATGTGACTGAGTTATGGTTGGAAGCCAGTTTTTACGGACACATAACCCAATCGGACGACGTGTATGCTCTAACGGAAAGTCAACACAGTCGAGCAAATTGATATTGATTTCCCGCTCAACCTGATGAGCCGAGATTAACGTTAAACGGTCACTTTCAAGTAATAATTCTCGAATTAGGATCTGTGAGCTGGATTCTACAATACGCAAAGGCTTGGGCGTGTTTGCATCAGTAAAGATGGCTTCAAATGCCTGTCTTGTTGGCGTTTTTTCCGCAGGTACTACCCAAGCGTATTTCGCCAGATCGGCGGCACTTACCTTAGTCTGTGATAACAGCGGATGCCCTTTACGGCAAACAATGGCTAAAGGGGGGTTCCATAGGGCTTCTTGAACCACATCATCCGCAGGAGATGGGTAGCGCAGGGCTCCCAAAATCATATCGATATCCCCTTGGCGTAAATGCTGTAACAGGTCAGGGTAGGGGCCTTCGATGACTTTAACGTTCACATCCGGATGACGTTCGTTAAATTTCAAAATGGATTTCGGCAGTATGGTGGTACGAGCCAAAGGCATACTGCCAATGGAGATGGTACTGACATCTCGAAACTGCAGGGCATTGATTTCATAAACCCCTTGGCGCAACTCACTGAATGCAAGCTTAGTGGCTTTGGATAGGGTTTTGGCAGCCCGAGTAGCACTGATACCAATGCTGTTTTTCTCAAATAAGGTGACACTTAGCAGTTTTTCAAGATCCCGGGCGGCACGGTGTACAGAGGACTGGGACACACCTAGGTTACGGCTTGCGATGCTAAAGTTTTGGGCTTCACAGACAGCAACCAACGCCTTGAGTTGGGTCGTGCTAATTTGAGCCATCATGTTCTTAGGCACCGCATCACGAGGATTATGCTCTTTTAAAATATCGTCTGTTGCGTCATTTAAATAATCCAACGCCCGTGACACACGCTTTTGCCAAGCTTCCCCTGCAATGGTGGGATACATGCCATCAGAGTGCCGTTCAAATAAAGAGACACCAAGTAGCTTTTCTAGCTTGGCAATGGCTTGTGTGATGGCGGGTTGGGACAAATAGATACTTTCTGATGCACGGGTAATGCTTTTCAGTTCGGTCACCGAAAGAAAGACTCTCAAGTGTCTGAGGTTGGGGATTTGCATGTCCATCTTGGTACCTTGAAGCAACGAAATTTAGATGACTATATCAAAAATGAATGGCAATTCCATAATAAGTATTAATATAGCTCAGTTTCTGCAAAGTCGTGGCGTGCTTGGGTTAGAGGGCTTACACAAAACATAATTGACTTTTTGAGTTGCAAATATAACGAAATCGTTATTTGACCCATTTCAAAAATATAGGATACTTTTGCTAATATTCAATATTTGAAAGATTGGCAGCGGTAAGCTGCCTCGTTCCACCTGGGGATAACAATAATGTATAAACTCGGCTTAATTGGTCAAAACATCAACGCCTCACGTTCTCCTGCTTTGCACAGAATGTTGGGTGCTCTAAACAATCTACCTGTCACTTATGATCTGCAAATTCCAACAGACAGTAGTCCTGAAGCCTTCAGCAAGAAGCTGGATGAGATGTTGGTAGAAGGATTTACAGGTACGAACGTCACCTTCCCATATAAACAAATTGCCATTGAGCGCGCTGATGAAGTGAATGATGCTGTGCTTAAAACAGGTGCCAGCAACACTCTTCGTATCAAAGATGGCAAGATTTCAGCCTTTAACACTGATTACACAGGCTTCATTCGTGGTTACCGTGGTCGTGTAGGGGATTTGCCTGCTGGTAAGGTTTTGCTTATTGGCGCTGGTGGTGTCGGCCGTGCAATTGGTTTCGCCTTATTTGAAGTGGGTGCTACGGAAGTGATGGTATCCGACCTTAATCCTGCCGGTGCTCAATCCTTAGTCGATGCGATCAATGAAGCGGGATACAGTGCTAGATATGTGCCCGCTGAAGCGGTTGGTGAGGCTGCAAAAGCTGCTGATGGCTTGGTTAACTGTACTCCTGTAGGGCATTACACCACACCAGGTATTCCTTTGGCTCCAGAGCACTTCGGCGATCAGTCTTGGGCGTTTGATGCGGTTTATACTCCGATCGACACAGAGTTTCTGATGGCTGCCAACAGCGCAGGATTAAAAGTGGTCTCTGGTTTCGATCTCTTCTTCTATCAGGGCATTGATGCATTCGAGATCTTCACCGGACAGCCAGTGCAAAACATAGAGCCGGTTTGGAATGAGTTCTGGGAAAAATACGAGATCGTCAGCTCACTTATTTAAACGCAATGTTTATTATTGTGTTTGCCAGTTAACAGCGACTGTATTCCTGTTTAGAATACAGTCGCTAAATATCAGTGAGTTGATATTTGGGTATAAAAAATCATAAGAGCCCGAATCCGCACATGCTAGAAACTGTAGAAAAGAAATTAGTTGGCCAATCTGTGTACGAGCAATTGCGTACCGACATCATGACAGGGCAACTTACTCCTGGGGCAAAGCTTAAGCTTAACCTTCTAAAGGCGCGTTATGGCGCCAGCGTCAATACACTGCGCGAAGCACTGATGCGACTGGTGTCGGATGGGTTCGTGCGCTTCATCGATCAAAAAGGTTTCAGTGTTCAAATGGTGTCGAAAGACGACCTATATGAGCTACTGGAGCTGCGCACCATGTTAGAAACCACGGGACTTGAAAAGTCTATGACCAATTCTTCGGGCCTGCTTGCATGGAAATCGGAGATGGTGGCTGCCCATTATCGTTTAAGCTGTATGGAAGAGTTAATGCTTCAAGATGAGCGTGCTCACGTTCAGGCTTGGGAGCGTGCTGACCGAGACTTTCATATGACAATGGTAGCAAACTGTGGGTCTCACCAGATGATCCGCTACCACGGATCCATCATTGAACAGTATATGCGTTATCAGCTTCTGGCGTTGCAGAAGCGTCCCTTTAGGGGAAGCAAATCCCTTGGGGAGCATAAAGAATTGCTAGAAAGAATCATGCAAGGAGATGTGCCCGGAGCCATAGCAATGTTAAAGCATCACATTGCACAAGGCGCTAATAACCCCGGATCATAATCTCGTTTTTACGCTCATTTAGAAATGAGCTTGTTTATTTGAGGAAGAATCCTATGGCAACAATTATCGTTATGAACGGCCCTAATTTGAACCTTCTTGGTCAGCGTGAGCCAGACCAATACGGGCACGAAACCCTTGCGGATGTTGAGGCCCTATGTATCGAAACGGCAAAGCAATATGGCCACGACATCGACTTTCGTCAGTCTAATCATGAAGGAGTGCTAATCGATAGCATCCATGAAGCAGGCCGTCTTATTAAAGAAGGTAAAGTCTTAGGTGTGGTATTTAACCCAGGTGCCTACACTCATACATCGATTGCTTTGCATGACGCCATCAAAGGTGCTGAAGTGCCTGTGATTGAAGTGCATATTTCTAACGTTCACGCCCGTGAGTCCTTCCGTCATCATTCTTACATTTCCCCTTGTGCTACTGGCATCATTGTTGGATTTGGTGTCCAAGGTTATGCCTTGGGTATTCAAGGTTTGGTTAACAAGCTTTCGTAATCTATATCTGATTTACGAGAGACACAAAAAAGCCGTCAGCGAAAGCGAGACGGCTTTTTTATGTGGGACAGTTTTTTTAATGATAAGTATTTGATAGCTATTGAATGCTCAGTACTTGCAAAACCACCATCAAGGTAAAGAAAGAAGCGATGGTAGTGACTAATAAAGTGCTGGCACAGATGGCGCGCTGTCCATAAGCACTGCCAATAATAGGATAGATGCTCATCATAGGAACTGCGGCAATTAAGATGCCCCCTAAAATCATCGTCTTATCCACCCCTGGCATCAAAAACAGCATGACGCCTACGGCAATAGGGTGAAGCACTAACTTTCCGAAAGTCACTATCGTAATGTCACGGGCATTTCCTTTAACGCTATTTCCAACCAAAGAGCCCCCAAGCACGATCAAGGCCAGCGTCGCAGAGGCGCCAGACAGCATTACTAGCACCCGGTCTGCCGTGGCAGGTAAGTCTACATGGAGATTTGACGCGACTAATCCCGCCGTGACCGCAATAATGAGCGGGTTTTTTGTCAATCGTTTTGCGGTGGCCTTAAGCATGGACCAAGTGCTTCTGTCTCCTCCTTGTGAAGAGCTGAATTCTAGAATCATAAAGGTCACGGGTAATACGACAATGTTTTCGATGATCAGCGCCATGGTAAAGGCCGCTGTGGGCGGGTTGCTGAACGCAAGAAGCATCACTGGGTAAGCGAAGAAGGCAGAGTTAGAGTTTGCCATGCCCACGCCCCGAATGGTGGATTCGCTCAAAGGGCGTTTGAAAATCTTACTGTATAAGAATAAGCCCCCAAACAGCATGATGAGTGAGCCAATCATATAGCCAAAGAAATACGATGGGATGATGACCTCGTCAAACTCCATCCGAGCAAGGGTGCTGAAAATGAGAGCAGGGAGGGTGAAGTAGATCACCACCTTGGACATGCTGACCATGCCATCTTCAGAGACCAGCTTGGTTCTTACGGCAATGAAGCCCAAAATCATTAGAATGAAAATAGGGGCAGTGGTGGTAAGTATGTTTCCCATAGGTCTATCAAATGTCCTTATCTGGCAAAAGCCAAATCAATGCAAAGGAAAAGTTAGACGATTAATGGTCTTGAGGATTGTAGTAATTGTCTAACGTTTTGGCTGTGTCGCGCACGGCATTCATAAAAAGCTGCAATAGCATTGAAGGTGCGGCATCCGCCCGAGTGGTTAAGCCTACTGGGCCGAGGGTTTCTTTCGTATCAACCGGTAGTTCTGCTAATTCACCATCAGCGATTTCTCGGGCAACAACACCACGGGAGATAATAAAAATCGCATTACTCATACGTAAGAACTCTTTACCAAAGGAGTCCGAAATGGTGTCGATTCGATCTGAAATATTGCCAACGCCTTGCGACAAAAGGAATCGATCAACAGATGGCGCGGTAATCGAATCCTTCGGTGGGTAGAGCACAGTGTAATCTGATATGTCTGCTACTTGGAAGTTGGATTTCGTCAAAAGCGGGTGTTCAGGGCGAACAGCAAAGGCCACTTGCTCTGAATAAAGGTGCTGAAAGGAGAGGCCAGACATGGCTTCTGGCATACCTAAACGGCCTACCACTAAATCCAGTTCACCCACGCGTAATTGGCTCATAAGCAAGGAGTTGGAGCCCGTCACCAAGTGCAATCTGGCGTCGACACCCCCTTCACGAAACCGTTTTACTGCTTCAGGTAAGACACTTGTGGCTACGGTAGGTAACACCCCGATACTGATGTGACTTACCCCTTTTTGTTGCGCTTGGGCGACACGTTCAGCCCCTTCACGCAATGCTGCAACACTGGTGCTGGCATGTTCTAAAAACACATTACCAAAAGCTGTTAGCTCGATGCCTTTTTTACTGCGCTCTAAGAGACGCACCCCGAGAATTTCTTCCAACTCTTTTAGTTTCTTGGAGACTGCTGGTTGAGTCAAAGATAGGGCATCGGCGGCGCGAACCACACTGCCTTGGCGTGTCACTTCTAAGAAGCATTGCAGGTGGCGGTATTTGATGCGGTTCTCAAGCATGGGGGTCTCCAAATGGCCAACGAACTGAGGGGGTGAATGTGTGACCAGATTCTATAAAGGCAATCTATACTAAGGATAGCTGGATAGTAAGTCTGTATGTATTCCATTTTGGTATTATTTTTAATGTCTTATTTCATTAACGGTATACAAAGAAGGCGGATATCCTTTGTGTACAGCAATTAAATAACTTAAATGATAGGTTTCATAAAAATCTGTCTTTTTAATATAACCAAACTGATATGTAATAAGAGGCGTACCATGAAAACTGCGCTCGCAACGGTCACCATCTCTGGCACCTTAAAAGAAAAGCTTGAAGCGGCTGCAGAAGCAGGCTTCGACGGCGTTGAAATCTTCGAAAATGACCTCACCCAATACGAACGCTCTCCCCGTGAAGTCCGTAAAATGGCAGATGATCTGGGGCTAGAAATTATCGCACTCCAGCCATTTCGAGATATGGAGGGCATGCCAGAGCGTTTACGCCAACAAAAACGTGAAATGTTAAAGCGTAAGATGGATGTGGCCCATGAGTTGGGTACTAGCCGTTTGCTTATGTGTAGTAACGTGCAATCTTACGCTTCTGGTGACCGTGATTTGTGTGCAGCAGATCTCCGATTTCTAGCGGAAATGGCCGAAAAAGAAGGCATTATGCTAGGCTACGAAGCCTTGGCTTGGGGTTATCATATTGCCGATTACATGGACGCATGGGACTTGGTAAAACGTACCGATCACCCAAACTTGGGGATTAACCTAGATACCTTCCACATGTATTCCCGTGGCAACACACTGGATTGCCTACGTGATGAAATCCCAGTTGATAAAATCGCGTTGGTTCAAGTGGCGGATGCTCCAATCATGCCGCGCCAAGATTATCTGACTTATAGTCGTCATTCCCGCTGTTTCCCTGGTCAAGGAGACATGCCAGTGGTCGAATTCCTTCAAGTTCTGAAAGACAAAGGCTTTAACGACTACTTGTCCCATGAAATCTTTAACGACGAATTTCGTTCTTCTTCACCGATTGCAAAAGCCATTGATGGCATGCGTTCATTGATCTGGTTAGACGATCAAACGGTGTCTGCAGAAGAGCCTAAGTCCAAGCCCATTACTGTCCCAGAAGTGAAAGAGATCGAGTTCATCGAATTCGCCATTGAAGGGGAAGCCGGTGAGGACTTAATCAAAACACTGGCGCAACTCGGTTTCCATGAGACCCATAAACACGTGTCTAAAAACGTAAGTTTGATGCGCCAAGGGGACATCAACCTGATTTTGAATCGTGAATCCGCTAGCCAAGCCCATGAGCATTTCCAAAAACACGGTGTGTCGGTCTGTGCCTTAGGTTTCACGACAGAAAACGTAAAAGAAACTCTTACTATGGCTGAGCGTTACCGTGCTGAGCGTTTTACCAACCAAGCGGGTCCGGGTGAACTAAACATCCCAGCAATCCGTGGTATTGGCGACAGCTTGGTTTACCTTGTGGGTGCGAATAGCCGTTACCGCTTCTTTGATGTGGATTTTGAAGAAATCGAAGGCGTGAAAGGGGAGCAAGGTGTTGGTTTAACCCGTGTGGATCACATTGGACAAACCGTGTCTAACGTAGACTTCTTATCCGCAGGCTTTTTCTACAAATCTGTCTTCGGTTTTGATATTGAACCAAAACAAGATTTGCCAGACATTCATGGCTTGGTGGTAAGTCGTACGGCGACCAATAAGAGTAAGTCTGTGCGTATCCCAATCAATATGACCAACGCACGTTCCGCCTCAGCAGAGCGCTTTATGAAAAAAGCGGGGGGCTCTGGTGTACATCAAATCGCCTTCGCTTGTCAGGACATCTTTGCTGCAGTTAAAAACATGGATCAGGAAAAACAATTGCCGATCCCAGATAACTACTACCGTGATCTAGAAGCGCGCTTGGGTCTTGAGCCAGCGTTGATTAGGAAGCTACAAGATCACAATATCATGTACGACGAAAACGAAGACGGTGCCTTCTTCCACTGTTATACGGAAGAAGTGAGTGGTGTGTTCTTTGAAGTGTTGCAGCGTGTTGATGGTTATAACAACTATGGTGAAGCCAACGCCTATGTGCGCATGGCATCACAGGCACGACAAGAATTGAAGTAATTTAATTTCTTGTTTAGTCAGAACGAAAAGAGTCGCCCAGTGCGACTCTTTTTTTTATGGGATAAGAGGTCGCTCTGACGACGCATCTTGAAGCATGGCGATAAATGCACTGGCTGCCTGGCTCAAGGTGCGTTGTCTGTGATGAATAATGCCCAGCTTACGTTCGACGTTGAGTGCGGGCAGATTAAGCTCCACTAGTTGATCCCCCACTACGGTAGACGGGATAAGGGACCAGCCCCAACCAATACTGGCCAGCATGGCGAGGGTTTCCAAATTATTGGTACTCATACGTACTTGAGGACGCACCCCGTGCACTGCTAGTACCTTCTCCGCAATTTGCCGAGTAAAGGTGTTGTCGTGGGGTAATAAGCACGGATACTTAGCGAGTTCCACCACATCCACTTCTGTCCGTTGGGCAAGGGGATGGTCTACGCTTACCACACATTTTAAGGGGTCAGACCAAATGGGTATGGCGGTCAGCATCTGCTCAGATTGCCCTGAAAGGGTGATGACTCCAATTTCAGCTTCCCCTTTTAGCACTTGTCTATGAGCTTCTTCGGATTGAGTGAAGTCAATCTTGATCTCCGCTTGTGGGTAGCGTTGTTGGAAGGCTTTCAAGGTATTTGGTAATCGATGGAGGCCAATATGGTGGCTGGTAGTGATGTGTAGCTCACCTGTTACATCTTCCATTTGCAGGGACATACTGCGTTTGATGTCTGACAGGTCTTCTGCAATACGGCGGGCCTTTGGCAGCAGTCGATGACCAAACTCTGTGAGCTGTACCTTCCGGCCAATACGATCAAACAGCTTCACGTTGAGGCTTGATTCTAATGCCGCCACACGTTTGCTCACTGCGGGTTGGGTGACAAAAAGAGCCTCTGCAGCATCGGAGAAGGATTCGGTTTCGGCGACTTTGATAAAAGTCAGCAGTTCGGTAATGTCCATCATTCCAAATAATTATCCAAAACATGAAAAATATGAATTGGAGTAATTTAAAAGGACTGAGTACCATAACGCAATGCATATTTAGGAGAGAGAAAAATGGCAGGCAAAACTCTTTATGACAAGTTGTGGGACAGCCACCTTGTCCAGCAGCGTAACGATGGTAGTGCACTAATCTACATCGACTTGCAGCTACTACACGAAGTAACGTCTCCACAGGCATTTGAAGGCTTGCGTATGCACGGCCGTAAACCTTGGAGATTATCCTCAAGCTTGGCAACCCCAGATCACAACGTTCCAACGACTGTGGAAGAGCGTAAGAGCGGTGTGAATGGTATTGCTGACCCAGTATCTAAAATCCAAGTCACCACCTTGGATGACAACTGTGATGAATTTGGTATTACAGAATTCAAAATGACCGATGCTCGTCAAGGCATCGTACACGTAGTGGGCCCAGAGCAGGGCGCTACCTTGCCAGGTATGACGGTTGTATGTGGTGACTCTCACACATCGACTCACGGTGCGTTTGGGGCTTTGGCCCACGGTATCGGTACGTCTGAAGTTGAGCACGTATTGGCCACTCAATGTTTGGTGCAAAAGAAAATGCGCAACATGCTTGTTCGTGTGGACGGTGAATTGTCCTCTTACGTGACAGCAAAAGACGTTGTCTTGGCTATCATCGGTGCGATCGGCACCGCTGGTGGTACGGGCTACGCTATTGAATTTGGCGGCTCTGCTATCCAGTCTTTGTCAATGGAAGGTCGTATGACCGTTTGTAACATGGCCATTGAAGCGGGCGCACGTGTCGGCTTGATTGCCGTTGACCAGACGACCATCGACTACGTGGCGAATCGTCCTTATGCCCCTCGAGGCGCTCACTGGGATATGGCTGTTGAAGCGTGGCAAGACCTAGTGTCTGACACGGATGCAGAATTTGACGAAGTGGTTGTACTTAAAGCGGAAGACATCAAGCCTCAAGTGACCTGGGGTACATCTCCTGAGATGGTGATCGCAATTGATCAACCGATCCCCCGTCCAGAAGATCAAGACGACCAAGTAAAACGTGAAGGCTATGCTCGCGCATGGAAATACATGGGCTTGGAAGGTAAATCCACCTTGGCTGACATTACCTTGGACCGAGTGTTCATTGGTTCTTGTACTAACTCTCGTATTGAAGACTTACGCTCTGCTGCAGAAGTGGTAAAAGGCCGTAAAGTGGCTTCGTCCTTGAAGCAGGCCATCGTTGTCCCTGGCTCAGGCTTAGTGAAAGCGCAAGCGGAGCAAGAAGGCTTAGACAAAATCTTCACGGAAGCGGGGCTTGAGTGGCGCGAGCCGGGTTGTTCTATGTGTTTGGCCATGAACGCTGACAAACTAGGACAAGGTGAGCACTGTGCATCAACGTCTAACCGTAACTTCGAAGGTCGCCAAGGTTTTGGTGGTCGTACGCACTTAGTAAGCCCAGCCATGGCTGCCGCTGCAGCGATTGCCGGTCACTTTGTTGACGTAAACGAATTGGTTAAACAATAGGAGTCTAGAATGCGCCCATTTACGAAACACACAGGTATCGCAGCGCCGCTAGATTTGGCCAACGTCGACACCGACATGATCATTCCAAAGCAGTTCTTGAAATCCATCAAGCGTACTGGCTTCGGTAAAAATTTATTTGACGAGTTACGTTACGAAGACGAAGGCCAGCCTGACCAAGAATGCACTGGTCGCCCATTGCGCCAAGACTTCGTATTGAACTTGCCTCGTTACCAAGGTACCAGTGTTTTACTGGCCCGTAACAACTTTGGTTGTGGCTCTAGCCGTGAGCACGCGCCTTGGGCACTGGATGATTACGGTATCCGTGCTGTGATCGCCCCGAGTTTTGCAGACATTTTCTACAATAACTGCTTTAAAAACGGTCTATTGCCGATTGTTTTGAAGGAAGAAGAAGTGGATCAGCTATTCAAAGAAGTGGCTGCATCCGAAGGATACGAGTTAACCGTAGACTTAGAGTCACAAAAAGTTGTCACCCCAAGTGGCACCGAATTTGAATTTGAAGTAGATGCTTTCCGTAAGCACTGCTTGCTTAACGGCCTAGATGACATCGGCTTGACGTTACAAGAGTCTGATGCGATCCACGCCTACGAAGAAAAACGCATGAAACAAGCGCCTTGGTTGTTCGAAGCGCGCTCATTGTAAGGAATGAACATGTCTAAACAAGTATTAGTTTTGCCGGGTGACGGTATTGGTCCAGAGATCGTAGAGCAGGCGGTACGCGTATTGGACGCCGTAAACGCTTCATTTAACTTGGACATTGAGCACTCATCTGCTTTGGTGGGGGGTTCTGCTTATGACGAAACGGGCTCGCCACTTCCAGAAGAAACCCTTACTAAAGCGAAAGCAGCAGATGCCATCTTGCTTGGCGCAGTAGGCGGCCCGAAATGGGATGGTCTGGATATGTCTGTACGTCCAGAAAAAGGCCTACTAGGCTTGCGTTCTAACCTAGAGTTATTCGCTAACCTACGTCCTGCAATCCTTTACCCACAATTGGCAGATGCGTCCAGCTTGAAGCCAGAAATCGTAGCGGGCTTGGATATCCTGATCGTACGTGAATTGACAGGTGGTATTTACTTCGGTCAACCACGTGGTATTCGCACCCTAGAAAATGGCGAGCGAGAAGGCTTCAACACTTACGTGTACAGCGAATCTGAAATCCGCCGTATTGCACGCTCTGCATTCGAAGCAGCACGTCAGCGTGGCAAACGTGTTTGTTCAATCGATAAATCCAACGTACTGGAAGTCACCGTGCTTTGGAAAGAAGTGATGGAAGAAGTCGCTAAAGAATACCCAGACGTAGAGCTTTCTCACATGTTGGTGGACAACGCAGCAATGCAATTGGTCCGCGCACCGAAACAATTTGACGTCATGGTGACCGGTAATATGTTCGGCGATATCCTATCTGACGCCGCTGCCATGTTGACAGGTTCTATCGGTATGTTACCTTCTGCATCACTTAACGCAGAAGGTCGCGGTATGTACGAGCCTTGTCATGGCTCTGCACCAGACATTGCAGGGAAGGGCATCGCTAATCCATTGGCGACAATCCTTTCTGTTGCTATGATGTTGCGTTACTCGCTGGACGCTAAAGACGCAGCTGATGCGATCGAAAAAGCGGTGAGCGATGTATTAGACCAAGGTCTACGTACAGCAGATATTGCTTCACAGGGAAGCAAACCAGTAAGCACGTCCCAAATGGGTGACGCTGTGCTTGCTGCATTAAAAGCCTAAAATAGGCATTAACTCGGGATACTGCTCTTGGTATGAGTGGGCCCACCCAAAAAAAGGTAAAATAACCATGTCAAAACAAACTGTAGGTTTAGTCGGCTGGCGCGGAATGGTTGGTTCTGTGCTGATGAAACGTATGCGTGATGAGAACGACTTTGATCATATTGATCCGGTGTTTTTCTCCACGTCCCAAACGGGCCAAGCGGGCCCAGATATTGGTAAGGACATTCCGCTTCTTCAAGACGCAATGGACATTGAGTCATTAAAGAAGATGGACGTCATTATTACGTGTCAAGGTGGTGACTACACCAAAGCGGTCTACCCACAGTTGCGTGAGGCTGGTTGGAATGGTTACTGGATCGACGCGGCGTCTTCACTTCGTATGGACAAAGACGCCATCATCGTACTGGATCCAGTAAACCAAAACGTTATCAAGCAAGGTCTAAAAGATGGCGTTAAAACCTACGTGGGTGGTAACTGTACTGTTTCATTGATGCTTCTTGCGCTTGGTGGCCTGTTTGAAAAAGGTCACATTGAGTGGATGACTTCCATGACATACCAAGCAGCGTCTGGTGGCGGTGCCCGTCACATGCGTGAGCTACTGAACCAATTTGGTTTGCTTAACGCAGAAGTGGCAAACGAGCTTGCTGACCCAGCCAGTGCGATCCTGGATATCGACCGTAAAGTGGCAGAGAAAATGCGCTCTGGTACGCTTCCGACTGATCAGTTCGGCGTACCACTAGCAGGCTCTTTGATCCCATACATCGACAGCCAACTTGATAACGGCCAAAGCCGTGAAGAGTGGAAAGCACAGGCTGAATGTAACAAGATCCTAGGTATCGACGGCAACCCAATCCCAGTTGATGGTCTATGTGTTCGTATCGGTGCAATGCGTTGTCACAGTCAGGCGTACACCATCAAGCTAAACAAAGACATCCCAGTAGCGGATATCGAAGGCTTGCTTGCTGAGCACAACCAATGGGTAGACGTAGTGCCAAACGACAAAGAAGCAACAATGCAGCGTCTAACGCCAACTGTTGCGACTGGTACTCTAAACATCCCAGTGGGTCGTATCCGTAAACTGAACATGGGGCCTGAGTACATCAGCGCCTTCTCAGTAGGTGACCAACTACTTTGGGGGGCTGCAGAGCCACTTCGTCGTATGTTGCGTATTTTGATCGAAGACTAATTACCAATAGTCTTGAAACAAACACCAAAGCCCGCTTAACCAAGCGGGCTTTTTTGTGCAATCTAAAAACCTAACAACCAACTACAGTGGGAAATAAGATGGACTCGCCCTCCTAACTATGTGCCATGCTTAGTGTGCAAACAAAAGCCTGTTCGGCATCTAAGTTAAAAGGAGCGAGTCCTATGAAGAACATTAGCATCTTAAGCATCGATTTGGCGAAAAATGTTTTCCAATTGCATGGTCAGAATAAGCAAGGGAAACAGGTTTTAAAGAAAAGGCTGCGACGGGAAGAGCTTGGAAATTCAGTCGCTAATCTGTCTCCTTGTTTAATCGCCATGGAAGCCTGCATTGGTGCTCATGCATGGGCACGACAATTTATGGCGATGGGGCATCAAGTTAAACTGATCTCCCCTCAATATGTAAAACCCTTTGTTCAGGTTAATAAGAATGATCAGCGAGATGCTGCCGCAATCGCTTTAGCAGCTTCACTGCCATCGATTCCATCTGTCTCGGTTAAAAGTGAGGAGCAATTAGATCTGCAAGCGATTCATCGAGTGCGAGAGCGGCTGGTTCGTGAGCGGGTGGCAACCAGTAATGAAATACGTGGTTTGCTAGCAGATATGGGCGTCGTCATCCCAACCGGCGAAGCCGCAATCAAGAATTTACTTCCTGCTTTGTTGGAAGATGCTGAGCAGCCTATTACCTATCGAGGGCGATTGTTATTGGCTGACTTACGATCACAATGGTTAGAAAAAGAAGCACATGTTAAGCGTTATGACCAGATTTTGAAGGAGTACTCAAAAGACAGTACGGAGTGTCAGAAACTCATGGCAGTTCCTGGATTAGGAGTAATCAATGCTTCATTGCTATGGTGCTATATCGGTGATCCAAAGCGTTTTGCTAGTGGCCGTCACGTGGCCGCTTCACTAGGCCTAGTCCCCAAGCAAGCATCGAGTGGTGAAAAAGAGCGTTTAAATGGCATAAGTAAGCAAGGCAATAAACACCTGAGAAAGCAGTTGGTGCACGGTGCTAGAGCGGCCTATCGGGTTTTACTGAAGGAAGAATCCACGGGTCGCCTAGCTGACTGGGTGAAACGCATGAAAAGCAATGGAAAACACCCAAATAAGATAGTCGTTGCGTTGGCCAATAAGCTTGCAAGAATTGCATGGCGCTTACTGAGCAGCTCTGAATCACAGTATCAAAGTTAACAATTGAATAACGAGTTAAGAAACATAAACCGTTTGTAACAGGCACACCCAAAGCGTTGCGCAGACTATTAAAACAAAGCAGATAAAATCGACTCACTTACCCTAGGCAATTCGATGGCTCATTGAAGCCGAGTGGGAGTTCAGAGGAAGTGAGTGCACATCTTTTAATGGCCGAGCAGATATGCTCAATTAAAGTAGGCCGAATATAAGCGTGCAACTTTATTCTGTGACGTCTAGATAGCTTGCAACAGTCGGGCGGGTCCATATAAGCGAATTTCATTCGCGACAAGACTAGCAACCCAGATGCCAGCCAGAAGCACCAAACAGACTATCATTTGTAGGTCGAACTTTAGCTCGACAGAGTTGGTGCTCTGAGACTACTGTTGGTGGCGCTATCCCATGTACTTCAATTGGCTTGCGCCTGTCTCTTCTCGAGCCACGAATCAGACAATTACCAATTAAAAAGTGCGCCAACTAAACACATGGCACATCGCTATTTAGCCATCTAAGGCTAATTTCTGTCATTCTGCTGCTTCTGATCCTCTTCCGCATCCTGTTTAACTTTCTCAGCTGCTTCATGGGTCACTAGGTTAAGCGACCGAGCGTGTTCTACGGCATCTCCCGCATCTCGGATAAAAGCGAAGGGGACTTGGTAATCAGCATATTCAGACACCGCTGCCATCATTTTTTCAGAGCGGTTATCAGGTGTTAGGTCACGGATGTAGACGGCCAAGATACGGTCGGGGAAATCTTTTGCTACCTGAAGGTAGGCGTATACGTCTTTTTGCCCAGAGTCGCCAATCAACACCAGTTTGAGACTAGGGTAGGTCTTTAATATGGCTTCAATACGGCCTGTTTTGTAACTCTCGTGGCCGCTCTTGAACCAGCGATCTTCACGCAAACCAAAGTCTTTTAGTAGGACTGGGCCTTTGGGTAAACCATTTAGATGGATGAATTCGGCAATCAGGTCGTAGATGTTCCAAGGACTACTGGAGACATAATAAAAAGGGTTGTTCGCTTTCCCAGAGACACCTTTTTGAAGGGCTTTGTAGAACTCAGAAGTGCCGGGAAGCAAGACACGGCTGTGGGCATTGTTAAGTAATACGGTTTTGGCGTGACGCAGAAAGCTGGTTGCGCCGGTTTGCATGATAGTGTCGTCCACATCGCTGACAACACCAAATTCTACGTTGTCATTAGGTACGGACACTTCCGCAATGGTATAGGGTTGAGCTTTGGCGATTTCAGCATCCGTTGGCTGTAGCATCAGCTCCGTCCATGGCTGCTTGACGCTGTCTTTCGCTGGTCTTTTCCAATGGTAGTGGAAATAGCCGTGGGCATCGGTTTTCGCCGAATGTACTTCACCTTCAAGTGTGATATTGATCCGGGTGAAGGGGATTTCGCTACTGCGGTAGCGGCGCATCATGTGGAGGAAGTTTTTCCAGTTGCTGTCTTCGATGTGCCCTTGAATGCCTTTCGCTTCGAGGAGCCTGCCAGCTACCCAAAGTTCTTCAGAGGTGCCGTAGGTCATATAAGGCTGAACAGTCACAGGAGAATAACCACGCCAACGTTTGTAGCGATGTATGAGGGTGGCGCAACGTCTAAGGGAACGATACAGCAACCTTCGAGTCGTCTTTTGCATTGTGGGCCTTATATCAGTCTCAGTGCTATCTGAATGCTTAGTGCGGTCTGGAAAATGGGATTGTATCAGAGGCTTATAGGGTATTCTAACATCTCATCCCCGCGATTATTCTTTTGCTAAATATCATTGGAATGATGCATGACTTGTGCCGCCATGAAACAACCTTAGCTATAATTCAGAAAACCGCTTCAAGAGTAGGAATCATGGAACATAAAGCGCTAAATGATTTGATTGGCAAACATGTTATCGGTGTGCTGGGCACATATCAGGACAGTATGTTTGGAATGGATGTTTACATCTGTGGTGTGGAAATTCTTGATGATGTGCATCTAAAAGTGCGTTTCGCTAATGGTCATGCTTTATCGGTAGAGCAAGCGGTAACTCTTCATCTGGATAATCGCACAGGTGTTTCTGAATACGATGCTGATCTGTCGGTTTATCGTTCATCTTTTAAAGGAACTGTTCAGTCAGTGAGTGAACGAGAGGTAATCGTTAAGGCGTTGGATTATCAAGTCTATTACGGCGTCTCTGTTGTTAAGGAAATTACCGAGGACGGTTACCAATTTCCAGAAGATGACAGAGAGTTGAAGCCACTACCGATTTCTCCTCTGACTAAGGCGCCAGTTATGGATTTAGAAGAGCAGGAGAATAAGATCGGTGTTCTACTAACCTATGCTAATGGTCAGCCTCACTCTACGGTCATGGCTTTTTTATCCTCCGTAGACGACGATATCTTTTTCATAACTTTACCTAGTACATTTAAAGGGCAGTTACTGCAAAAGGATAATCGCTGTTATTTCGCGATAGACGGTCGCTCAACATTTACTTTTGAACATGCCATTGAATGGAATTACAGTATTGTGCGTGGTCAGGCGTATCAAATCCCCAAGCAGTCACCTGTATTCACCCAAATCCAAGAGTTGTTTATTGCTAAGAATCCGTGGGAGATGGGATTCTTTAGCCATCCAGAAATCGAGATGTATCACGTCAAAGCTGGACA
This sequence comes from Marinomonas vaga, assembly GCF_055388305.1. NCBI lineage: Bacteria > Pseudomonadati > Pseudomonadota > Gammaproteobacteria > Oceanospirillales > Oceanospirillaceae > Marinomonas > Marinomonas vaga. The sequence continues at coordinate 3,162,130 of NZ_AP043903.1, read as the reverse complement.
GGTGGTGTGCCCGAAAAACGCTGAGCTTTAAACCACTAAGTGACTCTTTGACTTCCATGGAAGTCAGGCGAGCATTATTCAATGAAAAAGGGAGCCAAATATGGCTCCCTTTTGTTTTTCATTTGTATGTATTAGTCCGTTACCGTGTTCCAAGGCAATTGCCCTGGTGCGGCATCAACGAAATTGAAGTATTGCTCAAGCTGATCAATGAGGTCACGGATGACTTCATCTTTACTACAGCCAAACAACTCGTAGCCTAAGGCACCATTACGGATATAGACGTCTGCTTGCCAGTGAGTGTCATATTTAGAGTGATCACTGTGGGCTTCCGGTATTTCATGCTCGGTGGCAACGACCTGGTAGAAAAAGTCCAATTTCTCATCACGCTCAAGCTGAAAGGTCACGCCTTTTTCTTCTCGTGTGATATTGGCATTCCAGCCATGTACTGCCAGTTCCTTTTGTACTTCTTCCATAGCAGGCTCTACCACTTCCTTAATGAAGTGAGTGACCTTGGCTTCCCCTGGGAATTTAAACAAAGTGCTAAGACGCTTGCGCCAGTTACCGTCATTACTGAAGGCTCTGGCTGGTGTGGCAGCGGCTTCCACTGCAGCACCTCGGTGTCCTTCGATGACTAAAGCACGCCAAAGTCCAACCGCAGAAATCAGCATTATGATGGCAAATGGTAGGGCGGCAAGGATACTCATGGTCTGTAAGGCGCTTAAACCGCCAGCCAAAAGTAGGGTTGCAGCAATTGCACCTTCTAAAGATGCCCAAAATACTCGTTGCCACACTGGTGTTTCTAGAGCACCCCCTGAGGCCAAAGAATCCACGACCAAGGAACCTGAGTCCGATGAGGTAACAAAGAAAGTGATGATCAAGAACACTGTTACCACAGACAAGAAGCTTGACCAAGGTAGCAAATCATAAAACTGGAACAGGGCCACAGAATGGTCTGCTTGCACTTCGCCTATTAAGACATCTTTACCTTCCGACATGATGAGGTGTAAAGCAGTGTCACCAAAGATGGAGAACCATAAAAACGTAAAAATGGTCGGCACAGCCAAAACACCAAAGATAAATTGGCGAATAGTGCGACCACGGCTGATTTTAGCGATAAAAAGACCAACAAACGGTGCCCATGCAATGGTCCAAGCAAAGATAAATAGGGTCCAATTACCGATCCAATCACTTTGGGTATAGGCTTGTAAGTTGAATGTGCGCTCAACAATATTGCTTAAGTAAGAGCCTGTGTTTTGTACGAAGGCATCCAAGATATGAATACTTGGCCCGACTAAAAACACTATGGTCATGATGAAGACTGCTAACACCATGTTTAAGATGGATAGGTTTTTGACCCCTTTATCCATACCGGCAACGACTGAACCAATGGCTGCAATAGTGATTAGAACGATGGACGTTATCTGAACTGTGGTACTGATTGGTATGTCTTCCCACAAATAGTGTAAGCCAGCGTTGATCTGAGTAACGGATAGGCCAAGAGTGGTAGCCAAGCCAAAAAGGGTACCCAAGATGGCGAAAATATCCACAACATGGCCAATAGGGCCGTAAATGCGGTCACCAATAAGGGGATAAAGGGCTGAACGAACCGATAAGGGTAAACCATGACGGAAGGTGAAATAGGCCAGCACCAGCCCCATCAGTCCATAGATGCCCCAAATATGAAGCCCCCAATGGAAGTAGGCGATTTGCATGGCTTCCCGGGCAGCGCCAATGGTTTCTGGTACCGCATTAGGGGGTTGAGAGAAATGTAATACTGGTTCAGCGACGCCAAAGAAAAGTAAGGCGATGCCGTAACCGGCAGAAAACAGCATGGCAAACCAAGCAGGGAAGCTGTAGTCCGGGTCGGCGTGATCCGGCCCCAACCGGATGTTGCCCCAGCTACTAAAGCCGATACAAATTAGGAATACTAAGAATATGGCGGTTGCTAGCATGTAGAACCAACCAAAAGTATTCGTTATCCATGCGAGAGCACTTTGAAATGCTTGTCCAGCGAGTTCTGGATTACTTAGAGTTCCAATGATTAAAAGTAGTGTCACAATGGCCGTGGGAACAAATACTGGTAGTAGCATTGCCCCTATCCTTGCCTGCTTGAAATGGGTCATAAACGATCCTCCTTTTTGACATGACTGTCACAAAAGAACAGATAATTATCAAGCCCAAGACTGAGTAAATAATTAGATATCTAAGTAATTTTTGAAATAGTAGGGTATCTCAAATGAAAGGTAAGGGATTTGTAATCAGGGGGGAATCCATAGTGAGGTGACATGTTCTGGTGGCCGTGTTCTGTCCAATTGAGAGAACACGGCCTACCAAATACCTCGGAGAATTCTGCTTACTTAGCGGGGATGCCATCAGTGTTTACGTAAGGCTTGTTGATCTTTGCAATGAAAAACCAAGACAAAGCACCAAGGGCATAACATGTCAAAACGACGATAGACATAGAAATTAAACTGGTACCGTTAATCCCCGTTAAAGGAGATGAAACTCCACCAAAGGCGAACATTGTCGCCCCAAGGACAGCTGAACCCACCCCAGCGTTTTTGTGGAGTTTCTGCATGGCCTTGGAGTTGATGAGGGTTGCCAATGCGCTGGTAAAAGCAATGGTTACAAGCAGAACAGGCACAACCAATAACAAAGGGGAGTCAAGCAAACTCACAGCAAACAGACAGGCAGCACTTAATACAGCAAGAGAGATTGTGTAGTTAATGACAGACGTTTCCCCATGATGGCGTGCCAGTTTGGCGACGATACCTGCCGAAATGATCATACCAAAGCCATTTAATCCGAAGACATAACTATAGGCTTGAGGTGACAACTCAAACTGCTCTTGAAACACGTAGGACGATGCCGCAATGTAAGCGAACATGCCTGCAAACACAAAACCTTGGGCGAGGCTCATCCCAATAAAAGAACGGTTACTTAAAACTTCTTTTATCCCCTTAGCCATAGATTGCTGGCTGATATGCTCTGGTTTAAGAGTTTCTTTAAGGCCCACTGTAGATACGAGCGCAAGACCCCCTGCAATAACGGCTAGGCTAATAAATAATCCCTGCCATGGGGTGTACTCTAATTGAAAGCCACCAATGATAGGGGCGGCAATCGGAGCTAAGCCATTCACTGCCATGAGTAGTGCGAAAAAGCGTGTTAAATCTGCTCCTGAATACAAGTCCCGAGCGATGGCGCGTGATAATACTGCTCCTCCAGATCCTGCTAAACCTTGTATGAAGCGAGCAATAATCAGTTGCTGCATATCTGTTGCCAGAGCACACCAAATAGAAGCGCCAACAAACAGCAGTAGTGACATTAAAAGAGGGATTTTACGCCCAAATTTGTCACTTAATGGACCAAAGACTAATTGCCCGATACCCAGCCCAAAAAGGGCTGTCGTCAGAGTAAATTGCGAAGTCGCTGTGGTGCTGCCTAACTCAGAGGTGATATTGGGTAATGCTGGCAAGTAAAGGTCGGTACACAATGGACCTAAGCCTGCAAGTAGCCCGAGAAGTATGATTAAAAAGCCGTGATATTTGTTCATAGATGTCCGTTTTTAGTTAACTGGTTGATAAAGTCAACTATATATCCATTTTAAAGTCTATGTAAGCCATAACATGGGGAATAATCGTGGTTAATTCCAAACTTCGACTAGAAAACAGCACTATCAGCGAGTTGTGCAACAAAAGACCTAAGAGTAAGATTCAGATTACTTTTTAATCAAGGAAGATACTATGGTTACTCCTATCTATGCTGCATTGCTGGCATTGCTTTATATATTCTTGAGTCTTCGTGTAATTCGATTACGCATCGCATTTAAAGTAGGGATCGGTGATGGAGAGCAAAAGCAATTAACCCGGGCCATTCGTGTACAGGGAAATTTTGGTGAATACGTTCCATTTGCGCTTTTGTTGTTGTGGATGTATGAAACCATGAATGGCGCACCACTGTTGGTTCATATCCTCGGAGTTCTATTGTGTCTAGGTCGTGTACTTCACGCTTATGGCGTTAGTCAACGTAGAGAAACGCTGGCTTTTCGTCAAACAGGCATGGTAATGACTTTTTTAGTTATGCTCATCTGCTCAGCTTGTATCCTAATAAAATATTTTCTGTAGCCGTATAGGACTTATAGATAAAAAGGGGCTCGTAAAGAGCCCTTAAATTTATTAAAGGGTTCTCAAATGACAAATCAGAATTTAATGCGGGTTCCCATCATATAGCCCAATTCTGAATCGTCAGCATCTGAATTAGAAAGCTCCCCAAAGACTCTAACATTTTTAAATTTGCTGAATTCGTAGGTGACGTTGGCGTACCACTCATTGGTTTCTTTATCGTCAGTAGGCTTATTGTTAACAAAACCAATGGCCATGCGAGTTCGGTCTGCCACATCAAATAAGCTCACCACGTTATACACCTCGAGTTCGTCTTCTGCTTCAGAATAATCCGCTGCAAAGGTAGCAAACCCTGCATCAAAGGCTGCACTGATACCATAGGCGTGCTTTTCGTCACCATGCAGGGATTGCTCTCTTTTTTGGTAGGCAACGGCTAATTCAAAGACATCTGTTCCGTAGGAAGCAAACAGGTCAAATGACTGCTCGTCCTCACTGTCTTCCTCTTCTGCTCTGAGTTCTGTGGACAATACGATATTGAGGCGGTTTAGATCGATATCCAGCGCCAAGACATCATCGCCTTTAGTTTTCCCAAATGCGACGTCTTCAGATGACATTTCATAGTCTTCGGCAATACCAAAGTGGTCCGATGCATAATCCTGCTTACCAATGGTAGCGGTAGTGTTGTGGTACTTAAAACCTAAGAAGGCTTCATCAAGGTCTGAGGTTTTACCTTTTTTATCATTGGCTGAATCTTTAAAGTCAAATTTGATGCGACCTAAAGCCGTTAGGTGGTCATCAAGTTGGTAGGAGATTTTATTATCGAACTCTACATCATCAAAGTTAACGTATAGGTGTTTATCGTCACCGTTATCTTTTTGGAGTTGTACCTGCAAATCGCCATTTAACTCATATTTGAAGCCATCTTTTTCAGCGATGGTCGCCGCCGAAGCCGATGTACCCGTTAGCGCTGTCATGATACTCGAGGCAATAAGCGTCTTTTTCATATTAAAATTCCCTTTTCAATTTGAAGTTTGGCAAATCAGAATTTCCACATCCTATAGAAACTCTCTGGTTCGCTTTGCTTAGTTAGGTGATCTCTTTCAAGATCGATATTGTCCTTCTATGGAAGGGTCAATTCTTCGCTGTAGCACTGCTCTAATTCCGTCAGACTGTAATAAAACTGAGTGCCGGGGACCGGCTGACAATCACTTTTAAAGAGGGTCTCTTTTTCGTTGTAGAGCATTTTGACTAATGCTTGGCCACTTATGGGGTTGCGGTACAAATCCCATTGTATGTTGGCGGAATAAGGGGTGACCCAATCACCTCGCCATGGGTTGTTTTCTTGGCTGTAGAGCTCATCGGGGTGAGCGGGTTGTTGGCTGCCATTCACTTTTAGCAAGGCTGCTAGGGGCATGATTTGTTCCGCGTGGGCAAAGCGTAGTTTAGCGAGCTTTTTAGGTTGGCCTTCATTATCGAGTGCGCGCTTCATTTCACTAAACATGTCTGCAAGCAAAGGCTTGGCAATATTGAAAGTTACCCCGTTATTATCTGAAAAACTTGGGCCTTTTTCGTAAAAGTCTTCAGCATCAGAAAGGTAGGAAAACCATGCGGATTCTTCAGGTGTGATGAACTGCTCTAGATTCCAGATATTACCTTGCTGTTGAGCTTCACGTAGCATGCCTGGTCCAATGATAAACATGTTATAAAGCATGAGTGCGGCATCAACTTCGTGTTGCACGTATTTCCAATCATCTTCCGTTTCGCCGGGCATCCTAGTATTGGTCTTGAAGCAATTGTCGGCTTTAACATCACATTGCTTATCCTTCGATACCTGGTGCTCTAAAAAATCAACGTATTCCTTGGTGTAAAGGCGCTCAAGCATTTGCCGTGCTATGGCTTTGGTTTGTGGTAGTTGGTCCAGTTGATCCAGTACGTCATTTAGCTTGTCAGATTCTTGGAAGGCTTTATAAGCTTGATAGTTATCAGAATAGGCTTGGTATTTTGTGCTCTTTTGTGGGTCTGTTTTATGGGAATAGAGCTCAAATTTGTTTATCAGTTGGCTATCGATCTGGTTTGGGTTTGGTTGATTCTGATAACACTTTGCTGGGTCGTCGTTTACGAAGTCCACGTTATTAGCCAGTGCCGTCATAAAGTAGTGGGCAGTTTGGTTAGCACGTTCTTTACCGGATGTCTGGACTTGGATGCAGATAGGAGATTGGATGCCACTTTGAGTGAGTAAAGGTGACAATCGTTGAGCCATACGGTGTGCTATACCAGCGGTCTCTTCTTCTCCGATTTGAGTTAACAACCCATAACCTAGGGTGTTATTCGCTGCGATGACTTGATCAGTGATAGGGCCGAGTTTTTGACCTAATGGCGTCAATTGACCACGTTCTTGGGCAAGGTTCCAAACTTGTTTGGTGAGAATGTCATATTTAGGGCTGGAAAGTCCCCGGGCACCATGTCGTTGTACAAGTTGAGTATAGAAGGGCTCAAAACCATCTGGAGCAGCTTCGTAGCGGGCAGAGTTCTGTTCAGCTTTGTAGATGGCTTTGCTGCTATAGAAATACTCACTAGAGTGAGCGCGCTCAAGGTTGAGGCCCAAAACTGAAATGGCTGTAGTGAATAATATGGGGTAACGCATATATCTTCCTTGATATTAATGTAACGGACTCGGTAACTGCCCATTTTCAAGCAAGGAAGATTAGTGGGATAAGGTGACAGTCATATTACGATCAAGATGTTTTGTGCTTCCCTTGGTGTGTTTCAAAGGTTGTTCACTAGGGGCCATCGTTTATGAGAGCCCCCAGTGAAAAGCCTGAAACTTCAGAGATGCGGCCGCGCCACCATACGCCACGATTTTCAGGTACGGGGGTGCCAGAGGTATGGAAAAAGTGAGCGTTCTTAAGATGAATATAGCTAGGGGCGAGGGCGGGTTCGCTTTTGTTAGCATACACATCGCCGTTCTTTGAAAACGCCGCTTTAACCTTCTCAGCGGCTTCGCCTTTTAAGCCAAAAGAGAATTCTTCACCAAAACCTTGGAAGTATTCTTTGCCGCCAATTAATGTGCCAGAGACAAGAAATCCACCAACGGTTAGGGTGATATCGAAACTCATTTTACCGCTATTCGCTATTTCAATCAGATCCTGTAAAAACCAATCTTTATCATCTACGTTTACCACTTCGGTGACTGATGCTTTATTTTCGCTCATGTGATCCCTACATATTGATCTAACAAGGTTTAACGTTATGCTGTTTTTAAATTTAGTCTATTTGGCAAAAAGTACAAAGAAGGAAAGGCGTTCCTATGTGGCAAGAAGTATTAGATTTTTGGTTTAACGAAATCACTCCTAAGCAGTGGTTTGAAAAGGATGACGCCTTCGACAAATTGATTACATTCCGTTTTACAGAGCTTCTCGCTCAGGCAAAAGCCGGTGAGTTGGCCCCATGGCGTAGCGAAGCCAAGGGAGCATTGGCAGAAATAATTCTGCTGGATCAGTTTTCTCGTAATGTTTATCGAGATCAGCCGGAATCTTTTGCAGCGGATCCTATGGCGTTAGCTTTGGCGCAATGTGCTATTGAAAAAGGGCAGGATCTTGAACTGTCAGAAATTGAGCGAAGCTTTCTCTATATGCCGTTTATGCATTCTGAGTCATTAGTGATACATGAACAGGCAGTAGGGCTATTTGAATCCCTCGGTTTAGATAACTCTCTGGAGTTTGAAAAACGTCATAAGGCAATCATAGAAAGATTTGGTCGATATCCCCATCGTAATGAGATTCTGGGCCGTGTTTCTACTGACGAAGAATTGGAATTTTTAAAACAGCCTAACTCTGGGTTTTAATCTAGTATCAAGGCGACTTAAGGAACCTTTTATGTTCACAAATACAATGCTTGCTGAAGAGGTCATCAAGCAACAATTTTTAGTGGTTGAGCGTCTAGAAAAGACACTTAGCCAAGTAAAAGAACACGTTTCAGAAGATGAATACAGAGATTACCGATTGCAAATTGGTAAAGTCATTTTCGAGATTTGGGAAAACATTATTAATCCGTTATTTGAGCAGCACCCTACACTAGATCGTGAAAACCTTACCGCTCAGGTAGCAAACTCTAATATCTAGTTATTAACCTTTATGAGAGCACTTCCTTAATAGCCTTCTTAACAGTATTCACCGCTTTAGTGTAGGGCTGATGTTTACCTTGGCATATGAATAGGGGTTCCCAAATAGGGTGGGTCAAAGTGTGTTGCCTAATCTTTTCTGCTGGACTGAAGGCGGATACCGCGTGGGCAGGCAGAACAGTGAACCCTAATCCTCTACTAACGGGTTCTAAAATTAATCCTATCTGATTAGAAAACCCTCGATTGGGCAATTGATTCACGTGCTGAAATTCAGGGTAGTTTGCCCCCAATAGGAGGTTTCCATGATACGCGCCATCTGGGTGATGGATGAATCCGATCGTGCTCAATGCGTCCCAGCTAGGTGCTGTGATGAACTCTGGGGTCACTAATAGTAGGGGTTCCGATGCAAGGGGGTCATAGGTTAAAACATGTTGATCCACCTGTTCACTGGTAAGGCCAATGTCAATCTGTTTTGTTTTCACTGCTTCTGCAATGTCTTTGTTTGGGGCAAATCGATACTCAATCACTAATTCGGGATGTGATTGCTGCAAGGTCAATAAAACTGGATATAGTTTTAAGCCCACACTTCCAGGGGACATGATTTTAACTGTCCCGCGATAAGGTTCGTCTTCTCTAATTTGCTCTGGAAGCTCAGTGAGGCACCCTAATATGTGCTGGGCTTGCTCCAATAAACGTTCACCTGCAGGCGTTAATTCAAAACGCTTTGCGTGCCGATGAATCAGTTCAACATTGAGTTGAGATTCCAGTTTTTTAATATGCTGGCTCAATCCGGATTGGGTCATATGACATTGCTCCGCAGCGAGGGTAAAGTGCTTTGTCTCGCATAGTGTCACGAAGCTCTTCAATAAATTCGGATTAATCATTAGCTAGATTACTCAACTTTATTATTAATGATAATTTCACGAGATGATGCCACAGAGGTACGCTTTCTCCAATACATAAACGAGGAGGCATTATGTCTAATACGACCACACAGTCATCATACCCAAGAAGCTTTTCCCATATTGGCATTTCTGTACCGGATTTAGAGAATGCAGTTCACTTCTATACGGAAGTACTGGGCTGGTACCTAATTATGAAACCTTCCGAAATTATCGAAGATGACAGTGCTATTGGTGAAATGTGTACTGACGTTTTTGGCGTTGGATGGAAACGTTTTCGAATAGCTCATTTGTCTACCGGAGATCGTATCGGGGTAGAACTGTTTGAATTTGATAACCAAGAAAACCCAGAGAATAATTTTGAATACTGGAAGACAGGGGTATTTCATTTTTGTGTGCAGGACCCAAATCTAGAAGAGTTAGCTGATAAAATCGTCGCTGCAGGGGGCAAAAAACGTATGAAGGAGCCCCGTTACTATTACCCAGGGGAAAAGCCTTATCGAATGATTTATATGGAAGATCCTTTTGGCAATATTCTTGAAATTTACAGTCATAGTTATGAGTTGACCTACAGTGCAGGGGCATACTAAAGCTACCCAATTGTCTTATAGGTCTGTCTTGTCCAAAAATCAAAAGGACTGGTGTGTCTGGTGAGGATGATTTAACGTGATGATATTCTTGTTTCAATAAGGAAGCTGATGATGTACAAATTTTTAATCACTATTGAATTACAACCAAATACACTGGATAAGATTCTTGAGGTGGCCCCTAAAGCTCAGGCCGCCACTCGAGCAGAAGAAGGCTGTTTAGCCTATGACTTTTTTACCTGTACCGATGACCCGAATAAGCTTGTGTTCATAGAATGCTTTACTTCTAAAGCAGCCCATGATGCCCATATGGAAGAGGCCCATACGAAAGAGTTCATTGCCTTTCATGAGCAGTTCCACAAGTCATTGACCTTTGAGGTCATTGAAGAAAGTTAAGCCTGTATCGACTGATTAAAAAGGCCCCTTGTAAGATCAAGGGGCCTTTTTTTATGTCTTTTAAAAATGTGATAGTAGTTCTTGACCACCACGGAATAACAAAAGAATGGAAAGGATGAACAGCAAGATCTGTATGACTTTTATGTAGGTTTGATCTTTTAGTTTTGAAGTTAACCATCGGCCAAAGAAAGTACCTAATATCCCTGTACCGGCGAGGATACTGACTAGCCCCCAATTCAAACCATCTAATTGACCAATAGCAAAATAGGCTGGGATCTTCACCACATTACCAATGGCAAAAGAGATGGCGATAGTACCTGCGAATTCTAACTTTGGGAGTTTCTGAGGCAATAAATAAGCTTGTGCTGGTGGCGCGCCAGAGTGGGTGATAAAGCTAGCAATACCAGTCAAAGTGCCCCAAAAAATACCTGGGGCAATGTGCGCTGGTTGAGGTGAACTATCGCCGGATCTATTCCCAAGCCAAGATTTAATTCCGTACCAGAGACCAATGGCACCGGTGAAAATGAGTAGGGCATATTCTGGTGTGTAGGGGGTAATCAAGGTTGCAATCCCAACACCCAGTAAGATCGATGGGGTGAGTATCAGTACATTGCGTAGAGAAAAATTATGGCGATAGAGCCAGACACCAATCCAGTCTGTGACGATGTAGACGGGTAATAAAATCGCTGCCGCTTTAACTGGATTCATAAACAACGCTAGCATTGGCACGGCAATGGCGGCAGCAGAAGACAAGCCACCCTTTGAAACCCCTACAATGAGGGCTGCTAGGATAAGTAATACTGTATCTGACATGAAAACTCCTTTTCTTAACGGCGTTTACCTATCACTTTGTCAACACCAAAATTAAATAAATATTCCGTAATGCTATATCGTGGAATATTTTATTCCCATTCTTATGTGGCGTATTTTGTCACTGTCCATAGAATTTCCTTTGTGTTGAATTCAAAACCTACAAAATACCTATCCTTGTAATGCCATTAGAATCTCTTATCAGTTACCTGTGGTGTTTATGGTTAGGATTGTTTAGACTCAAGCCTGTTTAGGGGAGTAGCCTTCTTTGGGAAACCGAAGAGTAAACGCCAACAGTCTCCGAGCCTACGCTCGTGGTGTTTACGTACTAAGTGTATTGGCAAGACTTAAGCAATATTCGCGTGCGGACAGGACGTGGGTGTTGCTTAGGAATCAAGCCTGTCCGCTAACAAGAGTACTTATCGTGAAAACCTACCTATCATCGGCTGACGCCTATTTTGCTTCGCCTTCCGTACTTTACGTACAAGGAGGTGTCTTATGATCCTACCTATTATTGCCATCATTGTTGGTTTTTTCTTACTGATAAAAAGTGCTGACAAGTTTGTCGAAGGGGCTTCATCCGTTGCTCAATACAGTGGCATGCCGCCTTTGTTAATCGGTATGTTGGTGGTGGGTTTTGGTACCTCTGCCCCTGAAATGGTGGTATCGGCCATGGCTGCGATTGATGGAAATCCTGCCTTAGCTCTTGGTAATGCCATAGGCTCTAACATCGTTAACATCAGCTTGATCTTGGGGGTGACGGCGGTTATCGCTCCGATTGCTGTGCATTCCACCATTGTTCGTAAAGAGCTACCCATTCTACTGCTGATCTCTTTTATTCTTGGTGCCATGTTATGGGATTTTGAAGTAAGCACCTTAGAGGCTGTTGGCTTATTAGTGGTGTTTTTCTTGGTGTTCGGCTGGCAGATTTATGCTGCTTTGAACGGCAAGGGGGATGCGTTAGAAGCGGATATGGAAGCAGACCTACCGGAAAAAGAGTCCTCATTAACTAAATCCATTATTACATTAGTTCTTGGTCTAGTGGTGTTGGTCATCAGTTCACGAATGCTGGTTTGGGGCTCTGTAGAAATCGCCTCTCTATTAGGTGTCAGTGATCTTATTATCGGTCTAACGATTGTGGCGCTGGGTACTTCTCTACCAGAGTTGGCGGCCTCCATCGCTGCGGTTCGTAAAGGTGAACACGATCTCGCCATTGGTAACGTGGTCGGTTCTAATATGTTTAACACTCTCGCCGTTGTCGGTATTGCTGGGGCGATTGAGCCAATCGCAAATATCGGTTCTGAGGTCTTCTGGCGTGATTGGATGGCTATGATTGGCCTAACGGTTTTACTCTTGTTGGTATCTGTACGTTTACGTCAGACTCGCGTAATCAACCGTTACGAGGGTGGCTTATTGTTACTCTGCTATGTGGGGTATAACGCTTATCTTGTGTCAGGCAGTTTATAAAAGGAGCAAGTCGTGGAAAGTTTGATGTCATTTTATCAAACCTATGAGAGCCAAATTTTTGATATGGGACGCAATGCACTATTGACCCTGGTTATTCTGGTTGCTGCATCTATTTTATCTAAAGTGGTGCGCAAGGGGGTCTTCGCCAGTGCTTCGCGCATGAGCAAGAATGACGAGATCGTTTCTAATCTATTGTCAAAGGTTGCGGCATATACTGTTTATTTAGTGGCCTTGGTGATCATACTAGACTTGTTTGGTGTGAACACTGCGAGTCTGGTTGCTCTGGTGGGTGCGGCGGGCTTAGCCGTAGGTTTAGCACTTAAAGATACCCTAAGTAATATTGCTGCGGGTATTATGATCTTGTTTCTAAAGCCTATTAAAAAGGGCGAGTTTGTCGAATTTAGTGGCATTATGGGCACGGTGAAAGACATCGGCTTGTTTACGTCCATTTTTGAAACGGCAGATGGTCTCTACATTTCTAGCCCCAATAGCGTGGTGTGGGGTTCTACGATCAAGAACTTTACTCGCAATAGCCGTCGCCGTATGGATATTACGGTAGGGATTTCTTATGAAGATTCTATTGATGTAGGTATGAAAGCGTTACTAGATCTGGCGGCTGAATACGAGGTTCTACTTAAAGATCCTGCGCCACAAGTGATCGTTCATATGCTGGCTGACAGTTCTGTCAATTTGCAGTTGCGTGCTTGGGCACCGACTGACAAGTACTGGGACGCCTATTGGGCGATTCAAAAAGACGCCAAGCTACGTATAGAAGCGGCAGGCCTTACTATTCCATTCCCGCAACGGGATTTGCATGTGTACAACCATGCACCAAAGAACGTGGCTTAATTGCCCAGTTTTATGTCTCTAAAGGCCTCCTAGGAGGCCTTTTTTCATGTCCTGTCATATGGATTATTCGATCAATTGGAAGATACATAGACTATAAGAAAGGTGTAGGATCTGTGGTAAGAATGATCAAAATAACAGGTTAGCCTTTTAAGTCATTCGTTCGCCCTTTAACCTCTAAGTTACATATTGAATTTGTGACAATAAAGGGCATGCGCATTGATAAAAATAGTGAAAAAACTAGAGCATAGCACTCAAAAAATGGTGGATTCGAAGCGCATGTTGCCAGCAATTATGGTGGCATCGTTTTTAGAATCGACTGTGGTGCCCATTCCTTTAGAAGCTGTGATGGTACCACTGATGCAAGCTAGTCGAGAAAAGCTATGGCTGATTGCATTGATGGCTACTTTAGGCTGTCTTATTGGCGCATTGGCAGGTTATGGCTTAGGCTATTTTTTATTTGATTTGGTGGGAGATTGGGTCATCGAAACCTTTTCTAATCCAGAGCAATTTGAAATGGTTAAGAGCAAAATGGAAAGCCAAGGTTTCTGGTTTGTTTTAACGCTAGGAATAGTACCCATACCTTTTCAAATTGCTATGTTAGCTGCCGGTGCGACACAGTATTCGATCATAGGTTTTCTTGCCGCAACAGTCATTGCGCGGTCTATCCGATATTTTGGTTTGGCGTCAGTGGTGTACTTTGCTGGTAACAAAGCAGAAGATTTGATTAAGCAACACAAAACAAAATCCATGGTGATGCTAACCCTATTAGTACTAGGGGCTTGGGCTGCATCCGTCCTGTTGAAATGAGTCTACGTAGTGAGTTGTAATGACCAGTGTTCAGGGCGAACTTTAGAGTGCAATTACGTTAGTTTATATCTCTAAAACGGGGCATTGGCCCCGTTTTGTATTTTAAAACCATGAAGAATCTGCTGTCATAGGGAGTACTGCTTAACCGAGATGAGGTGTCTATGATAATTCGTGATGTGCATGATTTAGATATCGAAGGGATCACAGCTCTGTACAACCATTATGTGATTCACACGAGTATTTCCTTCGAAGAAGAGCCGGTGACACCTTCGCAAATGGCACAACGTGTGTCAGAAGTCTTAGAGAAAGGGTTGCCTTGGCTGATTGCAGAGAAACATGGAAAAGTCCTTGGTTACGCTTATGCCAGTCCTTGGAAATCGAGATCCGCCTATCGCTTTACGGTTGAGCCTTCTGTTTACGTTTCGAAGGATGCAGTCGGTGAGGGGGTTGGGTCTAAGCTATATCGGACGCTACTTTCCGGCTTGAAAGAGCAAGGTTTCCAGCATGCTATTGGGGTTATAGCCTTACCTAACGAAGCAAGTCTTAAGCTGCACCAATCATTTGGATTCAAGGAAGCCGGTGTGTTCCGAGATATTGGTGTCAAATTTGGTCAGAAATGGTCGGTGGCATATTGGCAATTATCATTACAAGAATGGAACTAGAAGAGATTATTGGAATCCATGTAATGTCCAATATGAACAACATCATAAACCAATTCATGAAACGAACGCCGCTTATCTCTATTTTTATTCTGATGCTGTCTTTTGCGCTCTTAGTAAATGGTGCAAAAGCGGTTGAGATTATGACTGCAAGTCAACCTGCTACGGTCTTCAGTATGGGGATGGACATGTCTATCCATGATAAAGAGGATTGTTGTGTGACCGAAGCTCATGACAATGACTGTGGATGTTCCGTGTTTGGTGCTGTGTTGTCACTGTTCAAACCTCCGTCGTTCCCTAGGCATTCTATGGCGCACTGGCTGCCATATTCCAAACCCTTGAATCGTATTGAGCCACTAGAGCGCCCTCCAAAGCAGAGGATTTAACCCTTTTGTTAAATCTTTTTATAATCAATTTGGAGAAAAGCTATGAAATCAATGACATCGTTGGCGTTTGTCGCTGTAGTTACGTTACAAGGTTCTTTGTTTACTGGATCAGTCCACGCCACGGACTCATCAGAGGTATTTACGAAAGGTGAAATGCTGCTGGTGCACAAGAGTCCTACATGCGGTTGTTGCAGTGGTTGGGTTGAACATATGCAAATGCATGGGGCTCAAACCAAAGTGAGTCATCCTGCTAACCTTAATCTATTGAAGTCTGAGTTAGGAATTCCAGGGAATGCACGCTCTTGCCATACGGCTGTGTCAAAGGATGGGTATGTATTTGAAGGTCATATTCCAGCTAAGTTTATTCAGCAATATTTGGCTAACCCAACGCCTAAGACAAAAGGGCTGGTTGTGCCCGCCATGCCAGTGGGCTCTCCTGGAATGGAATATAACGGTCAATTCATGCCTTATGCGGTGCATCTTTTGCACGACGATGGCAGCCTCAGTGAGTATGCTAACGTCATGTCACCGGAAGATCAGGTCTAATTTATTTAAGTTTTAGATCGTTTTATAAAAGGCAACGTCAGATCGACGTTGCCTTTTTTGACTGAATTATTTGGGATACATGTTTTGATTACAGGCATCAATCACATCACCTTGGCAGTGAGCGATTTGGAACGCTCCTTAGGGTTTTATATTGAGTTATTGGGGTTTAAAGGTCATGTGGCATGGGATGGTGGAGCGTATCTGTCAGCTGGAGACCTTTGGCTGTGTTTATCTTTGGATTCTCCTGTTCCAAGTGAAGACTACACACATTTAGCATTTGACGTTTCTGAAACCAATTTTCAGTCATTTTGTGAACGATTATGTCAGTCAGGAGTCTCTATCTGGAAGGACAACCGTAGTGAAGGCCAATCTTTGTATCTTTTGGATCCAGACGGGCACAAACTTGAAATTCACGTAGGCTCCCTTGAGACACGTTTAAGCGCGTTAAAGTCCAAACCCTACAAAGGTCTAAAATGGCTATAAGCCACAGCATTTAAATTACTGAAGGAGAAAGGTGATGAAAGGTTTTTTTGCTGGCTTGTTGATGTTAATGCTCGTCCCAGTGGCTAATGCCAGTTATTTAGTGACAGACAGCTATGTTCTAACCATTAAGAAAAAATGTGGGGAAGGACATGTGACATGTGATAAGGCCCTATTGGTGATGAAATCTAAATCATCTGGCAATACATTGCTCATGCGCGGTCAAACGTTGCATCGAATGTGCGCAGATGGTATCACCCCCTGTCAATTCGTTGGCTTTCGATTTCAACATGCGGGTGTAACCTACACGGTATTTGAGCCGGGTACTTTAATGATTACCCAGGCAAACGAAACCTTATTGGAGGAACGTGGTCACTGGTATCGCTAACCGGTTGACTTTGTTAACTTAATTGCTGTTTTTGTTTGTTATTTAGACAGTAATATGTGTTCTGATCAATTACTTCAAAAATATGTCGGTGTTTTTACATATCTCCTGTTGAAAAAGCCTTACATCACCCCTAGGTTTATTAGTGTGACAATGAAACGCTAAACGTCCCCGAGCAAAGGGGATAGGAAGAAGGAAACAAAATATGTACACACTAGATATCAGCGGTCACCATGTTCACACTACTGAAGAAGTTCAGGCGATTATCAAAGAGGGAATGGATTATTTAGCTGAAATCAACAGCCATATTACTTCAATAAAAGTTATCGTTAACTCAGAGAACCATCACAACAAAAGCGAGCTTATTGTAGAAGCTCGAGTACATATACCTGGTCACGATTTATTTGCGACCGTCACCACAGACAAACAATTGAGCCTTGCGGTTGATATGCTAGCCGAAAAGCTTGAAAAGCAATTACTCAAACATAAATCAAAACATGAAGGGCGCAAGCATCACCCTGATGCCCGTGATGTTGAATCAGTCGAAGAGCGAGAAGAGCAGGAAGAATTTAATGAGCTCGAACGCCGTGATGCTATCTAATAGCATCCACGATAATAGTACCTACTAAAAAGAAACCCGCTAAGGCGGGTTTTTTTATGATCGGGAATTAAGAAATAGGGCATTTATGATCGGATCACTTATGGCTTTTTTGGAGCACAGCATGCGCACTGATAGTGCAAAAAAAGATCACACTCCTTCGGTGTGATTAATCTTAAATTCTATATTATTGAAATAAAAGGGTTTTATTGTTTTGGCACGGAGTGTGCTTACTATTAGATGATTAAAAATTGATAGATGTGGTGCCAACGTAGGCATGACATCAATGTCTTTAAGCATTCAAAGTAGAATGTTAACGACTGGCAAAGGCGCCTGAGAAACCACCTAAGTGGCATTCTCAGGCGCCTTTTTTTTGCTTTTAAAACACCGAAAACGGAGTTTGACCATGACGTTAAATGCCTTGAAAACTGTTCTACCTACTTCTAATTATCGAACAATGAATAAACTTAGCGCGGCAATCATTGTCGGCGCTGGGTTGTTGTCTGGTGTGGCGCAAGCTGAACTAGGCTACCCAGAAAAAGAAGAACTGAAGTTTGGCTTCATTAAATTAACAGACATGGCGCCATTAGCGGTGGCATATGAGAAAGGCTACTTCGAAGATGAAGGCCTATACGTAACTCTTGAAGCGCAAGCCAACTGGAAAGTGCTTTTGGACCGAGTCATTGACGGTCAGCTTGATGGCGCGCACATGTTGGCGGGTCAACCTTTAGGTGCAACCATCGGCTATGGTACCCAAGCACACATCATCACAGCTTTTAGCATGGACTTAAATGGTAACGGTATTACCGTATCCAATGATGTTTGGGATGAAATGAAGAAAAACATTCCAAATGGACCGGATGGAAAACCTGTTCACCCAATCAGTGCCAGTGCATTGAAGCCAGTGATTGATCAATACAAATCTCAAGGTAAGCCATTTAACATGGGCATGGTATTCCCAGTATCGACCCATAACTATGAACTGCGCTACTGGTTGGCGGCGGGCGGTATTAACCCAGGCTTTTATGCGCCAGCAAAAGGCGATACTAGTGGTCAAATCAATGCAGAAGCTTTCCTATCTGTCACACCTCCACCACAAATGCCAGCGACTATGGAAGCCGGAACCATCTATGGTTACTGCGTAGGTGAGCCTTGGAACCAGCAAGCCGTATTCAAAGGGATCGGTGTACCAGTCATCACGGACTATGAAATCTGGCGTAATAACCCTGAGAAAGTATTTGGCGTGAGCGGTGACTGGGCAGAAGAGAACCCAATTACCCACATCCGTGTTGTAAAAGCCATGATTCGTGCAGCGAAATGGTTGGACGAAAACAACAACGCAAACCGTCCTGAAGCGGTAGAGATCTTGTCCCGTAGTGAATACGTTGGTGCAGATTACGATGTCATCGCTAACAGTATGACGGGTACCTTTGAATACGAAAAAGGTGACAAGCGTGAAATCCCTGACTTCAACGTATTCTTCCGTCACAACGCAACCTACCCGTACTACAGCGATGCTATCTGGTACCTAACGCAAATGCGTCGTTGGGGGCAAATTTCAGAAGGCAAGTCTGATCAGTGGTACATGGACACAGCGAAATCTGTTTACCGCCCAGACATTTATGCTGAAGCAGCGAAATCCTTGATTGAAGAGGGTGTGATGATGGCGTCTGAATTCCCTGATTTCGAAACAGAAACTGGCTTCAAACCACCTCAAACCGGTTTCATCGATGGCAAAGTCTACGATGGTACGCGTCCTAATGAATACCTAGGTAAATTTGAGATCGGTCTAAAAGGCGACGAGCAGATTTAAACCTCTGGGGCTTGGGTCTTGCCATAGGCCCAAGCTCAAGTTGCACGTTATTTAGAGAGAGAATGACATGACCTTATCAATGTTTTCAAAATCGTCTATCAAAGACTGGTTAACAGGAATTTCACTTAAGAAAGCCCTGTTTCCAGTTATAGGTATCTTAGTCTTTTTAGTGCTGTGGCAGGCTGGCGCTAGTCGAGTTGATACGTCTCTGGGTACTTTTCCTGGGCCTGTAAAAGTATATGAACAGTGGAACAGCCTCGTAGATGACCATCAGCGAGAACGAGTAAAAGAGTCGTCCTTTTACGAGCGTCAAGAAAAACGTATTGCTGATCGCCAAGCAAAAGATCCAAGTTATGTGGGCAAAATTCGTGCTTACACAGGTAAGCCTACATTTTTTGATCAGATCTTTACCAGCCTCTACACGGTACTAGCAGGCTTTGGTTTGGCTACTTTGATCGCGATCCCAGTGGGGATTTTGATTGGGTTAAATAGCTCTGTTTACAGCGCGCTAAATCCTGTGATTCAGGTGTTTAAACCCGTATCTCCACTCGCTTGGTTGCCCCTTGTGACCATGGTGGTAAGTGCGTCCTATGTGTCGGATGATCCAATGTTTTCTAAGTCGTTTTTGACTTCTATGTTCACCGTAACGCTTTGCTGTATGTGGCCAACTTTGATCAATACTGCTGTTGGTGTGGCCGCGGTGGAAAAAGATCTTCTAAACGTTTCTAAAGTACTGCGTTTAGGTTGGATGACTCATGTAATCAAGATTGTTATCCCTTCTGCTATCCCACTGATGTTTACGGGTTTGCGTTTGTCATTAGGGATTGCGTGGATGGTGTTGATCGCGGCAGAAATGCTGGCTCAGAACCCGGGGCTAGGCAAATTTGTATGGGACGAATTCCAAAATGGTAGTTCAGATTCTTTAGGTCGCATTATGGTGGCAGTACTGATGATCGGTTTCATTGGTTTCTTGTTAGACCGTGCAATGCTGATGCTACAACGCTATGTGTCTTGGGACAAAACCCAAGTACTACGTTAATCACATGGCATATACGAGGAAAAAATTATGACAACGCATTTAGACATCAGCCAAGTTTCCATTGAGTTTCCAACCCCTAAAGGCCCCTTTAAAGCCCTTGATGGTGTGAACCTAAAAATTGAGAAAGGTGAGTTTGTCTCCCTGATTGGCCACTCAGGCTGTGGTAAATCCACAGTATTAAATATCGTTGCAGGGCTTTATGACGCCACGTCTGGTGGGGTGTTATTGGATGGTAAAGAAGTCCGCGGCCCTGGCCCAGAGCGTGCGGTAGTGTTCCAAAACCATTCTTTACTGCCTTGGTTGACGTCCTATGAAAACGTGGAGTTGGCGGTTAAGCAGGTGTTTCGTAAAACCAAGTCCAAAAAGGAAATGCATGATTGGATCATGCACAACCTTGAGTTGGTGCATATGACCCATGCAGCGGATAAACGCCCTGATGAAATTTCTGGTGGTATGAAGCAGCGTGTGGGCATTGCCCGAGCCTTGGCGATGGAGCCGAGTGTACTGCTGATGGATGAGCCATTTGGTGCTTTGGACGCTTTGACCCGTGCCCATTTACAAGACTCATTGATGGAAATTCAAAAAGATCTTAACAACACAGTGATCATGATCACTCACGATGTAGATGAAGCGGTATTGTTGTCTGACCGTATTGTAATGATGACTAATGGTCCAGCGGCGACTGTGGGTGAGGTGCTACATGTAGATCTTGAGCGTCCACGAGATCGACTTGCTCTAGCAAATGACCCTAAGTATGTGGATTACCGTGCGCAAGTGCTGACATTCCTATATGAGAAGCAGCGTAAGGTAGAGCCTATCGCAGCGGCTTCTAATAGCAAAAAAGCAAAGGCAAAAGTAGTCAATGGTTAGTTTAGTGGCTGTTGAGTCATTGCCTCGTCTTATCATCATTGGTGGTGGTATGGCGGGTAGTCGTTTGGCCCATGATCTTATGGCAACGGAGGCGGGTTATCAGGTTACCTTGATCAGTGAAGAAGCCCAAGTTGGCTATAACCGCATCATGTTGTCTGCACTGCTGGCTAAAGAGATTGACGCCAAAGACATGCCTTTGGTGGATATTCAGGGCATGCGTGAAAAAGGCCTAGAAGTGGTTGCTGGGGATGCGGCTGCCAATATTGATACTCATAGGCGCTTAGTTGTTTTAGCAAGCGGGCGTGAGCTTCAGTATGACAAACTTGTTTTTGCTACGGGTTCTAGGGCCAGTATTTTGCCAATTGATGGCAGCAAAGCTTCAAACGTGATTGGTTTTCGTAATTGGCAGGACACACAAGTTCTGTCGGAGTTACCGAGCACAGCACACGTTTCTGTGATTGGTGGGGGGCTTTTGGGCTTAGAAGCGGCAGTGGGATTGGCAAAAAAAGGTCACCCTGTCACTGTTTATCACCGCTCTGGATGGATCTTAAACCGCCAGTTGGATGAGGCGGCAGCTAAGATGCTGCAAGCACAGCTAGAAAAGTATGGCGTTACGTTCCGACTAGGGCAGACACCAGAAAAATTTAAGTGTAACGCTGTGGGTAAGGTGATTGCCATCCTTGGCAAAGATCATATTCAGCCAGCGGATTTAGTTGTAATGGCTGCTGGTATTACCCCAGAAATTGAGCTCGCTAAAGCGGCAGGAATAACTACGAATAAGGCGATCATTGTAGACGCCCAGCTTCGTACGTCCCACGACGATGTGTATGCCATTGGTGAATGTTGTGAGTTTGAATCTCAAACCTTTGGCTTGGTTGCTCCCATTTGGGATCAATTGAAGGTCTTGCTAAAGACACTGGGGAAGACCCCTTCAGTTTTTACCATCGAAGCTGTACCTACAAAACTGAAGGTATCGGGTGTCAATGTGTTTTCGGTAGGTCGCATTGTGGCAGACGAAGAAGACCAAGAAATTTGCTACACCGACGTAGCAACTGATCATTATCGCAAACTACTGATCAATGGTGATCAGCTAGTGGGCGCAATTCTTTACGGCAATGTCGCCGATGGTAGTTGGTATTTCCAACTGATTCAAAACAAAACGAATGTCTCAAGCATGCTTGATACGTTGATCTTTGGTGAGGCTTATTGCCCCCAAGACGTCGCGTAATAGAACAGAGGCTTCTTATAGCCATCGCTTTGACAGCACCTAAGGTGAGGTAAACATAATGACGACTTCTACTAAAAAATTGAATCTTGTAGTGGTAGGTAATGGCATGGTTGGCCACCACTTCATTGAAAGCCTAATTGAGCAGGGCGGCCACGAGCAATTCAGTATTACTGTGTTTGGTGAAGAACCACATTTAGCATACGACCGTGTGCATCTGAGCGAATATTTCCAAGGTAAAGGCGCTGCAGATCTTGCTATGACCGATGGCAGCCTCTACGACGATAATGGCGTGAAATACGTTACTGATTGTCTTGTGACGGGGATTGACCGTGAAGCCAAAAAGGTGGTTTTAAAGGACGGTACAGAAGTGGCTTATGACAAGCTGGTATTGTCCACTGGCTCATTTCCATTTGTTCCGCCTATTCCTGGCCATGACCGCGCCAACACATTTGTTTACCGTACTTTGGAAGACTTGGATGCGATCCGCGATTGCGCAGCTAACGTTAAGACAGGCACCGTTGTCGGGGGTGGCCTGCTGGGTCTTGAAGCAGCTAATGCCCTACAAAATTTGGGTCTAACCACTCATGTGGTGGAGTTTGCGCCACGCTTAATGCCGGTTCAATTAGACGAACAGGGTGGTGAAGTTCTAAAAGGCATGATTGAGGGACTTGGGGTTGCCGTACATACCGCAACAGCGACCAATGAAATTGTCGATGGAGAGCAAGCGTTCCACCGAATGAACTTCGCAGACGGCTCACATCTTGAAACCGATCTTATCCTATTTTCGGCGGGCATTCGTCCTCAGGACGCTCTGGCTAAACAATCAGGCCTAGAAGTTGGGGAGCGTGGCGGTATCGTCATTAACAACGACTGCCAAACATCAGACGAAAATATCTATGCCATTGGTGAATGTGCCCTTTGGAACAATCGACTTTATGGTTTGGTTGCCCCGGGTTACACCATGGCAAAAGCGGCAGCAGCAAATCTGCTAGGCCAAAGTGACAAAGCCTTTATGGGTGCGGACATGAGCACCAAGCTTAAATTGCTAGGTTGTGATGTGGGTTCTGTGGGGGATGCCCACGCCGCCACTCAAGGCAGCAAAGTTTTTGTTTATCAAGATCAGTTAAGTAATGCTTACCGCAAAATGGTCGTATCCGAAGATGGTAAGAAGCTCTTGGGAGCAGTGCTGGTGGGTGATAACAGTTATTACGACACCTTGTTGCAGTATTACTTGAATGGTATTGATCTTCCTGAGCAAGCTCAGTCACTGATTCTTCCTGCTGGCTCTGGTGCGCCTGCAGCCTTGGGAGTGGATGCTTTGCCTGCGACAGCGTCCATCTGTAGCTGTCATAACGTGACCAAGCAAGACATCTCTGATGCCGTATGTGGTGGGGCATTAAGCCTTGGTGATGTGAAAGGCGCCACTAAGGCAGCGACTGGTTGTGGTGGCTGTGCTGCCTTGCTTAAAAAGTGTGTTGATCATGAGCTCCTTGCTCTTGGGGTTGAAGTCAGCACGGATATTTGTGAGCACTTTGCCTACACCCGCCAAGATCTATACAACTTGGTCAAGGTAGAAGGCATCAAGAGTTTCCAAGAGCTTTTAGACAAACATGGCAAAGGGCACGGTTGTGAAATTTGTAAACCAGCTGTTGGCTCTATCCTAGCCAGTGTTTGGAATGACTATGTATTGAAAGATAATCACATTGCCCTGCAGGACACTAATGATCGTTTCTTAGCAAACATGCAGAAAGACGGAACCTACTCCATCGTTCCTCGTGTACCGGGTGGCGAAATCACCGCGGAGAAGCTCATCGCCTTAGGTGAAGTTGCAAAAGAATATGGCTTATACACAAAGATCACCGGTGGACAACGTATCGATTTGTTTGGGGCAACGGTGAGCCAACTGCCAGAGATTTGGGGCAAATTAATCGACGCAGGCTTTGAAACGGGCCAAGCCTACGGTAAGTCTCTACGTACAGTGAAGTCATGTGTGGGGAGTACTTGGTGTCGATACGGGGTTAATGACAGTTTGTCCATGGCCATTGCATTGGAGAATCGCTACAAAGGTCTGCGCGCTCCTCACAAAATCAAGTTTGCCGTGTCTGGCTGTACTCGTGAGTGTGCGGAAGCACAAAGTAAAGACATTGGTGTCATTGCTACAGAAGGCGGCTGGAACCTCTATGTATGTGGTAACGGTGGTATGAAGCCACGTCATGGGGATTTGTTTGCTAAAGACTTAGACGACGACACGCTTATTCAATACATAGATCGCATCTTAATGTTCTATGTGAAAACAGCGGATCGTTTACAGCGTACCTCTGTTTGGATGGACAACCTAGAAGGTGGTTTGGATTATCTAAAAGATGTGGTTATCAACGACAAACTGGGTCTGTGTGAAGAATTAGAAGCACAAATGACGCATGTGGTTGATACCTTCCAGTGTGAATGGAAAACCACTTTGGAAGATAAAGAAGCCCTTAAAAACTTCCGTCAGTTCGTTAACTTAGATGCCAAAGACGAAAACGTTGTATTTGTTCAAGAGCGAGACCAAATACGCCCAGCAACGGCCGAAGAAAAAGCCCAATTGATTGCGAAAGCAGTATAGGAGACATCATTATGCAGTGGACTAAAGTCTGTGAAAAAAGTGACCTTATTGCGGGTGCAGGCGTTGCGGCACTGGTTCAAGGTAATCAATTAGCGTTGTTTTACGTGCCACAAAGTGAGCAGCAAGTCTTTGCGTTATCTAACTGGGATCCAGCGGGTAAGGCTAATGTGTTGTCTCGTGGCATCGTTGGTCATTTGGGTGGCCAATGGGTGGTAGCGAGCCCGCTTTATAAGCAACATTTTGCGTTAGAAACAGGCCTTTGTATGGAAGAGTCTCTGAATGTTTCGACTTGGCAGACAAAGGTAGAGGACGATGGCATCTATGTTGGTGTGATGAATTAAAGTGGTGCGAGGTGCCATAAACCTGTGCAAATTGGTGCAAATAGGAGGGGCGCTCCACGTTAATCTCATTAAGTGTTACCCGAAATCTCAAGAAATAGGGTGTTTCAAAGAAGATTTCAAAGTTGGCCTGCGGATTGCATTAATAAAAATAACTGTCGCACCGTAGGCCGATGAAGGTTTACACATAAAGCATACAGATACTACAAAAGGCAACGGAGCCCGATATCTTCCTAGAAGGTGTCGGGCTTTTTTATGCCTAACGTTTTAGTTTTTAATCGTGAGTGTGAGGAGAAAGCCTATGTCTGCTTCTGCCGTCAAGACCACCTGTCCCTATTGCGGTGTAGGTTGTGGAGTCAACTTATCGAGCCGAGCATCAAATAGAGTTGTCCCTCCTGTCTCTGGTGATAAATCTCATCCAGCTAATTTTGGTCGCTTGTGTGTGAAGGGCAGTAGCTTGGCGGAAACCATCACGCCAAAAGGTCGTTTGTTACAGCCTATGATCAACAACAAAACGGTCACTTGGGAGGCTGCTACGGATGCAATCAGTGCAAAGATTAAACAGGTTACTGAAGAGTTTGGTCCCGATGCTTTTGCGTTTTATCTATCCGGTCAAATCCTGACAGAAGATTACTATGTGGCGAATAAGCTGGCGAAAGGATTCATCGGCACGGCAAATGTCGATACAAACTCTCGTTTATGCATGGCTTCAGCCGTTGTCGGTTATAAACGAGCCTTTGGCTCTGATACGGTGCCATGTTCTTACGAAGATCTAGAGCTTTGTGATCTATTGATCATGGTTGGCTCTAATGCTGCTTGGACACATCCGGTGTTGTTCCAACGTATTAGTGCTGCTAAGGCGAAACGCCCAGATATGAAAATCGTGGTGATTGATCCAAGAAGGACGGCCACTTGCGACATTGCGGATCTTCATTTGTCATTAAAACCCGGTACCGATGCCGCAATATTCTCTTATTTACTGCAAGACAGTGCCCATGAGCACCTGTTAGATGCTGAGTTTGTTTGCACCCATACCGAAGGCTTTGATCAGGCCTTAGCCCAAGCAGAACAGTCAACACCAACACTGGAGGCAACCGCTGATTTCTGTGGTTTAGCAGCGGATTCACTTCTTCAGTTACGTGACTGGTGGCGTAGCACCCCTAAAACAGTCACTTTCTACTCCCAAGGCGTTAATCAATCTTCTTCAGGAGTAGATAAGTGTAATGCCATTATTAACTGTCATCTGGCCACTGGGCGCCTTGGTAAAGTCGGAGCAGGACCATTTTCCATTACTGGTCAACCTAACGCTATGGGGGGCCGCGAGGTGGGTGGGTTAGCAAATCAATTGGCTGCCCACATGGATTTTGCGACGCCTGGTGCAATTGATTTAGTGCAACGATTTTGGCAAGCGCCTAATATGGCAACGGAAAACGGTTTGAAGGCCGTTGATATGTTCAATGCCATAGAAGCTGGGGATATAAAAGTCCTCTGGATTATGGCCACTAATCCCATGGTCAGTTTGCCGAATACAGCACAAGTTAAGCGAGCGCTGGAAAAGTGTGAGCTCGTAATCGTTAGTGATTACAAAATGGGGACAGACACTTCGGCGTTTGCGGATATTTTACTGCCAGCAACGGGATGGAGTGAGAAAGACGGCACGGTGACAAACTCGGAACGCCGACTGTCACGTCAACGGGGCTTACTTCCGCCTGCGGGTGAAGCTAAGCATGACTGGCAGGCCATTTGTGACGTCGCGACTAAGTTAGGTTTTGGGGAGGCGTTTAACTTCAAAGGCCCCCACGAGATTTTTGCAGAACATGCGGCCTTGTCTGGGTTTGAGAATGACGGAAAGCGTGACTTTGATATCAGTGCTTTTGAATCCATTACTAAGCAAGAATACGATGCGTTAGTACCCGTACAGTGGCCAGTAAACAAGGCTAACCCTCAGGGAACAGCGCGCATGTTTACCGACAAGCGTTTCTTTACGCCCTCTGGCAAAGCTCGATTCGTGCCGATTACCCCTGCGCTGCCTAAACAGCTTCCAAATGATGAATACCCATTTACCCTGAATACCGGGCGAGTACGTGACCAATGGCACACCATGACACGTACGGGAGATGCGGCCTCATTAAGTCGTCATCTGGCTCAACCCTTTATCGAGATACATCCAGAGGATGCGCAATCTCAAGGAATAAAAGACAAAACCCTGGTTAAAGTGTTTTCACCTTATGGCCGAGCTTTGCTGAAGGCTAAAGTGACGGATGCTGTTGCAAAAGGCTCCGTATTCGTTCCTATTCATTGGACTCAGCAGTTTTCTAATGCATCCATTGTCTCTGCTTTGATTCCAAGTGAAGTGGATCCTTTGTCTGGTCAACCTGAATCAAAGCACGCAAGAGTCACGTTAGAGCCATTTAAACAGGTGAAGTACGGATCAATTGTCTCAGAGGTGCCATTAGATTTGTCTGACTGTCTGTACTGGTGTGCTGTGACCAGCGACCATGGATATCGCTATGAAGTGGTATGGCCCACTGAAATGCCCATAAAAGCATTCAAAGATCGATTCGCTCGATTATTGCCTAAAACAGCACAATGGGTGGAATACACTAATCCCCACAATCAGCAAATTCGTTTGGCTGGCGTCACAAAAGACCGCTTAAAACTGGTGGTTTACATTAGTGATAATCCCATGGTGGCGACGACAGATTGGCTAACGTCTATGTTGGCACCAAAGCAAACCTTAACTGAGATGGATCGCATGGCGCTGTTAGTGGGCACGCCAGCTAATGTAGAGGATAAAGGCGAAATCGTATGTGCTTGCTTCCAAGTGGGGACTAAGCAAATAAATCAAGCCGTAGAGGGCGGTGCTCGTTCCCCTGAAGCTTTAGGTAAAACCCTTAAATGTGGCACGAATTGTGGTTCCTGTATTCCAGAGCTTAAAACACTGATTGCTAGTAATAAGGAGACGGCAGTATGAGTAGAGGATTCACCCCCTACATTCAAACCCTTGGTCGCGGTAAAAAAGGGGCCCGTCCTTTAACCACTGATGAAGCATATACCGCCATGACCATGATGCTTAATGGGGATGTGGCGCCAGAGCAAGAAGGAGCGTTTTGGATGCTCATCCGTATTCGTGAAGAAACCGCTGACGAAACCGTTGGATTTACCAAAGCGGTACGTGAATACTTAGGGGCAACTTCTGGGGCAGATTGTGTGGATCTAGATTGGCCA
Source organism: Marinomonas vaga (assembly GCF_055388305.1). Classification (NCBI taxonomy): domain Bacteria; kingdom Pseudomonadati; phylum Pseudomonadota; class Gammaproteobacteria; order Oceanospirillales; family Oceanospirillaceae; genus Marinomonas; species Marinomonas vaga. The sequence continues at coordinate 3,133,896 of NZ_AP043903.1, read as the reverse complement.
GCCTATGCGGGTAAACGTAATGAGTTGCCTTGGTTTCTGTTAGCTGCATTGGCTTTGGCTGATTCTGGGATTCGCGTTTTGATGCATGGACACTCTTTTGAAGGGGAAGACCGGCTCTACGTTGATGAAGTGATTTCATCCCTTGGTCTGCCAGTTTGTTTAACCAAAAGTTCCGCCTCTAGGGCATTACAAGAACGTCAGTTTGCCTACATGCCATTAGCCAGTATTAGTCAAAAATTGGCGCAGATGATGGATCTTAAATACATTCTAGGACTGCGTTCCCCGGTCAATACAGTGGTACGAATGATGAATCCGTTCCAAGCCCCCCACAGTGTTCATGGGGTATTTCATAAAGGCTATGACGAATTGCATATCGAAGCCTGCGAAAAGCTAGGTGATCCGTCTGTATTGGTATTCCGTGGCGGTAATGGTGAAGTGGAAGTCAATCCTGAGCGTGACGTGGTATTAGGTAAGCGCCAAAGTGGGGAAACTTCATGGTCCACTTGGGAAAAAGCAGAACAGCAACACAAACGCATGAAAGGTAACCTAGATTTAGGTCGCCTGATTAGCCACTGGCGAGGGGACGCAATTGACCCCTTTGGCGAACAGGCTGTTCGTCAGACTTTGGCTTCGGTAGTGGGGTTAATACATCACCGAACAGATCATCAAGAATGCTTAGATCTTGCAGACCAAATTTGGCGTAGCCGACAGCTAGATAAATTGTGATCTGCGGGAGTTATCTATAAAAAAGCCCACCTAGTCTTCTAGGTGGGCTTTTTGTGTATTGGGCACCTGTTAGGCTGTGGCATCTGTTGCAATAACAGATGAAGCCTTTTTGACATAGTCGCCCATTTGGTCGAAGTTCAAGTAATCATAAATCTCTGCAGACATGCTGTTAATCTTACTTGCGTATTCTAGGTACTCTTCAGGGGTAGGGAGCTTACCTAATAAAGAGGACACCGCTGCTAATTCCGCAGAAGCAAGATATACGTCAGCACCATTACCCAAACGGTTTGGGAAGTTACGGGTAGAAGTGGACACCACAGTGGCTTTGTCCGCTACGCGGGCTTGGTTACCCATACATAATGAACAGCCCGGCATTTCCACCCGTGCACCGGCTTTACCAAAGATACTGTAATAGCCTTCAGCCGTGAGTTGTTGTTGGTCCATCTTGGTTGGTGGTACTACCCATAGACGGGTTGGTACAGTTTGCCCAGCCGCATCTAACAGTTTGCCCGCTGCACGGAAATGTCCGATGTTGGTCATACAGGAGCCAATAAATACCTCATCAATACTTGCCCCTTGTACTTCTGACAGTAGGCGAGCATCGTCTGGATCATTTGGCGCACACAAGACAGGTTCCTTAATGGTATCCAAATCAATCTCGATAACGGCAGCGTATTCTGCATCCGCATCAGCGCGCATCAAGCTTGGGTTGGCTAGCCATTCCTCCATGGCTTTTGCTCGACGTTCTAAGGTACGAGGGTCCCCATAACCTTCAGAAATCATCCAGCGCAACATGACGATGTTGGATCTTAGGTATTCTGCTACGGATTCTTCCGATAGGTTAATGGTACAACCTGCCGCAGAACGCTCAGCAGAAGCGTCGGAAAGCTCAAAGGCCTGTTCAGCAGTAAGGTGTTCTAGGCCTTCAATTTCTAGAATACGACCAGAGAAGACGTTTTTCTTACCTTTCTTTTCAACAGTAAGATGACCTTCTTTGATGGCTTGAAGGGGGATGGCATGAACCAAATCACGTAGGGTGATTCCGGGCTGCATGGTGCCTTTGAAGCGCACTAAGACAGACTCAGGCATGTCTAATGGCATCACACCTGTGGCAGCAGCAAAGGCCACCAAACCTGACCCCGCTGGAAATGATATGCCTAAAGGGAAACGGGTATGAGAATCGCCACCCGTGCCGACCGTGTCAGGCAGGAGCATCCGATTTAGCCAAGAATGGATAATGCCATCACCGGGGCGTAAAGACACACCGCCACGGTTCATAATAAAGTCAGGCAATGTGTGATGGGTGTTCACATCCACAGGTTTTGGATAGGCTGCAGTATGACAGAAGGACTGCATCACAAGATCTGAGGTGAAGCCAAGGCAGGCCAAGTCTTTTAACTCGTCACGGGTCATTGGGCCGGTAGTATCTTGGGAGCCTACTGTGGTCATTTTCGGTTCACAGTAAGTGTTTGGGCGAACGCCCGGTAAACCACAGGCTTTACCTACCATTTTCTGAGCAAGGGTGAACCCTTTACCGGAATCTTCAATGTCACCTGGTTTCAAGAATAGATCAGAGGCTCCTAATCCTAGTGACTCGCGAGCTTTGGTTGTAAGACCGCGACCCACTATTAACGGAATCCGACCGCCTGCACGCACTTCATCAAGAAGCACTTGGGTTTTTAATGAAAATTTAGCGATCACTTCGTCTGTGTCATGCTTCTTAACAACCCCTTCATATGGGTAAATATCAATCACATCACCCATTTCCATGTTATCTACGTCCATTTCGATGGGGAGTGCACCAGCATCTTCCATGGTGTTAAAGAAGATGGGAGCTATTTTGCCACCGATACAAATACCACCAGAACGTTTGTTTGGAATAAACGGAATGTCTTCACCCATATGCCATAACACAGAGTTGGTGGCAGATTTACGGCTAGAGCCTGTGCCCACAACGTCACCCACATACGCAAGTGGGAAGCCTTTTTCTTTTAATTTTTTGATCTCTGTAATTGGGCCGATTTCACCATCTTTGTCTGGCACTATGCCATCACGTGACATTTTGAGCATGGCGTTAGCATGGAGCGGAATGTCTGGGCGAGACCATGCATCCGGTGCGGGTGATAGGTCATCAGTGTTGGTCTCACCTGGTACTTTAAATACCGTAACCGTGATCTTTTCTTCAAGTTTCGGCTTTTTGGTGAACCATTCGCCATCCGCCCAAGACTGAATAATCTGTTTGGCAAAGCCATTACCAGCATTTGCTTTTTCTTCTACATCATGAAAAGCATCAAAGATAAGAAGGGTGTGGGAGAGGGCGCTTGCAGCAATGGGGGCGATCTCTTCATCATCTAAACATTCGATAAGTGGTTGAATGTTATAACCCCCTAGCATGGTTCCTAGGATTTCAGTGGCTTGTTGTTTATCAATGAGTGGAGAAGAAGCGTCACCTTTGGTGATGGCCGCAAGGAAACCGGCTTTGACATAAGCGGCTTCATCAACACCCGCTGGAATACGATTTTTAAGCAGATCAAGAATAAATTCCTCTTCACCTGCGGGTGGGTTCTTAAGAAGTTCAACGAGGGCTGCGGTTTGTTCTGCGTCTAGAGGTGTCGCGGGTATTCCTTCCAAGGCGCGTTCTTCGACATGTTTACGATATGCTTCTAACACAATAGATCCCCTTATTTTGACATCAGTCTATTTAACCGATGTTGTTTAAGCGTTAGCTCAACAACCTTACTGACTCGGATAAAAGTGAGTAAGTTGAGCCTAGCACTGGCAGAAATATTCGTAGTTACATTCTATATAAAAATTTATAGCGCAGGGTTTGACCTGCCATACAAATTTAGAATGAGTGATATTTACCTTACTTATTACATGGTAATTAGGTAAGGGGAACTCATCCATTTATCAAGCGAACAACGCGAAAACCCCAATTACTTGCACGAAGTGTGGGCTCTGCACGATAGCGAGTAGCGCTACGCCCCACCGCAGGAATGTCGAACCAAGAACCTCCTCGCAGTACGCGTCCGGTGCATTGGTCTGAGAGCCAGACTTGGTTTGTGGTGGGGGCACCTTCGTAGTTAGGGTGATAGCAATCCTCGACCCATTCGGCCACATTACCATGCATATCAAACAAACCGAGTGGGTTGCTGGCTTGAGAGCCAACTGGGCCAGTGGAGACACCGTCCCATTGGCTTCCACAGCTTTCACATACGCTGTAACCTGGGCGTACTTCGTTGCCATACCAGAAGGCAGTATCTGAGTTCGCTCTAGCGGAGTATTCCCACTCTATCTCTGTAGGTAATCGGTATTCACTGCCTGTTTGATCGGATAGCCATGCGGTATAGGCTTTTGCATCGTACCAGCTGACATTTATGACAGGGCGGTTGCCTCGCCCCCAGCCATTGTCAGGAGGTAAAACTCTTCCTGTGGCTTTGGCAAAACGGTCATACTGAGCAAAGGTGACTTCAAATTTACTGAAATAGAATCCCGTCGGAATGTCCACTTCTCGCACAGGGGATTCGTTGTCATCACCAACACCATTAATATCCCCCATTTGAAATTTAGCAGGTTCGAGTTTTTCTACCTTAGGTGCGGTGCCGCCATCTTTTAAAGGCTCTTCCAGTATTTGGGGGAGCGCATCAAAAGATCGAGTAGTCGAAGGTGTGGTATTAGGGGCTTCTGCGACACTTGCCTCCGGTGTTGGCCAAAACATATAAGAACCAAGTGCGACGACCGCTATCGCCGAACCAACGCTAGAGGCCAGTATCTTTGTCGGTAAGCCAAAAGTCCGATGCGGGATAGGGGCAGGAATTCTCGCTTTACGTTCCACATTAGGAGAAGCACTTGCCACAAATAGATCAGCACGCAGCAGGCGCATCACCTCCACTAAAGATTTAGGACGGTGGCGCTCGGCGGGTTTAAGCCATTGTTTAATTTTGCTCCAGGTGGCATCGCTTAGGGATTCAATGCTGGTAGGAAGTTTTGCCATGTTACTGGAATCGAGCCAGGATTCTCCAATTAAGGTCGCTACTAGCAAGCGCATAAACATATAGTTGTCAGATAGAGGTGTACTGCTTGAACGGCGCTTTTTGTACTCTGGAGGAATAAACCTTTCATCCATGTCTGTGGCAGTGATTTTTTCCAACCAATGGTGTGATCCAAACCCCGTCAACACGCCAGCACCATTTACAATATGAACACCGTTAAGGTCCATATGCCCATGAACGAAACCCCGTTCATGCACTTGATCCAAGGCTTTAGCAATCGGATCAAAAATACTCAGCACGGTTTTCAAAGGGGCGCCTTCAGGATATTTGCCTAAATAACTGTACAGCCGTTCACCACCACAGAGTGCAGAACTAGAGAAAACCCATAAATCAGAATAAAAAGGAGGGTAATTAGGCGTGATTGCTGAATGCTTAATCTTGGCGTATTTGCGAGCTAAGCTCAAAAATTCATTAACATCGCCTCTTTCTGGCTGATAAAAGCGCAGCACAAAAGACCGGCCTCCTTGGTCAGCCACCCAGACACTTTTATCTTGGCTAAGGGGATAGTTAAGAACGTAGGGATCAACTTCCACTCCGACATGCTGTCCAATAGCAAGTTTGGTAACGTCGTAATACTGATTCATCGGTTAATTGGCATCCAAATCAATGCGTTGCTTATGCTGATTATGTATCTTATCCAGAGTATAATCCGATTTTTGCGATAAAAAAGGTAGACTTGATGTTAACTGATTACCCTGAATTGGTAGAGTTTTTACCCTGTGAGTCCCCAAAAGAGTGGGTAAACTGGGCATTAGAGAACGAAACCATACTATTAACTGATCATGCTCATTGCGAAAAAAAGGCTGCTTCCACAGCCATGAGTCTTATGTATCGTTATGTGGATAGGGAAAATCTGCTTCATAAGATGTCGCGTCTCGCCCGAGAAGAGCTGCTGCATTTTGAACAAGTCTTAAAAATTATGCGCAATCGTGGCATTCAATATGAGCATATGACTGCCGCTCGATATGCGGATGGTATGCGTAAGCACATCCGTACCCATGAGCCTGCACGCTTGGTGGATACATTGATTATTGGTGCTTTTGTAGAGGCTCGTTCTTGTGAGCGTTTTGCCGTACTCATTCCTCACTTAGATGAGGAATTGGCCAAGTTTTACCATTCATTGTTGAAATCTGAAGCTCGGCATTTTAAAGATTACCTAACCTTAGCGGAAGAGTACGCTGGCCACCCCATTGATGACCGTATTCAGTTTTTCCGTGAGCTGGAACATAAACTGATCACTGAGCCAGATGTTGAGTTCCGAGTACACAGCGGACCACCACAAGCGGCCTAGTAGCCTACTGGTACATTTGTTTACCTTTTAAAACAAACATTTGTGTGATTTCTTCTTCACAAACCCATTTACGGTGCTACACTCGAAAGAACTGCTCTAACAAGAGGAGGGCGTGAAGATGAGCACTCAAATGAATGATTTGCTGCCTGATGTTACCTATTGGCTAACATTGCAGATTGCGAAAAGCGATCCAGGTATTGATCTTGAACAAGTGTACCAAGGAACGGTTGAACTGGATTATCTTTATCAGGTATTGACCAGCAAGGCTCAACAACATTGGTGGACCCGTTACGGCGTTGAACTAAGTCCTGTGACCATCAATAACGCCTTCTTCCGAGCTATCGCCGTACTGCACGATCGCAATCTCGAATACAAGCGATCAAGAGTTCGTACGGAGACGGATTGGGTGCGAGAACTTCTGCATTTATAATGAAAAAGAGCAGCTTTAGCTGCTCTTTTTTTGTCTCAAATTTGCTATTAGTTAAAAGCAAATGTGTGCTCAGTTAACCACTGAGAATAGGGTGTTTGCTCAGCCAAATACTCTGTTGTTTCTATGCAAGATTGAATCAATCGCCCATTGCTTAACTGGGCTAGCCAGATCTTTTTGTCCCAATCCCCAAGTACCAATCTTGGCACGGCTTCATCCTCGTGCAATGCGGGACGATGGGTGTGCCCATGGATCAGTAAGTGAGTGCCCTTAGAGACGGTCTGTACGATGGCCTGTTGATTGACATCCATAATGTCTTGGGATTTATCCGCGGACATGGTTTTAGAGTCGTCTCTAAGCTTCTGTGCTAACGCCACCCTTTGCTCTAAGGGCATGCCCAATACTTGTTGTTGCCAAGCGGGCTGGCGAACCATAGCTCGAAACTCTTGGTACGCTTTGTCATCCACACAGAATTCATCCCCATGGGTTAAGACCAGTTGGGATTCATTATGAGCTAATAGATGTTGCTCGTTTAACTCAATAATGCCGGTACGATCAAACCATTCTTGGCCAACCAAAAAGTCTCTGTTACCAGCAATAAAGTAGGTGGTAATGCCTGCTTCAGTGAGTTGCTTTAACTGATTATCTAGGGTGAGAATCCATTCAGGTTGATAATCATCACCGATATAGGCTTCAAAGAAATCACCTAAAATATAGAGTTCACAGGGCGTATTCTTGGCTAAGATCTCATCTGTTAAACACACAAACGCCCGGATAAGATCCGGGCGTTTGTCACTCAAATGTAGATCTGAGATGAAGAATTGCTGCATGCCTTATTCTTTAACTAGCTCAGCAGATTCGATAACGATGTCTTCTACAGGTACGTCTTGGTGACCTGCTTTGATCGTTGTTGGCGCTTCTTTCATCTTGTTCACAACGTCCATACCAGCGGTTACTTTACCGAATACAGCGTAGCCCCAGCCGTCTGGCGTTTTGCTACGGTGGTTCAAGAAGCTGTTGTCAGCAACGTTGATGAAGAACTGTGCTGAAGCAGAGTGTGGGTCCATAGTACGAGCCATAGCCAAAGTGCCTACTTTGTTTTCTAGGCCGTTGTCCGCTTCGTTTTCAATTGGAGCACGAGTTTCTTTTTGCTTCATGCCTGGCTCAAAGCCACCGCCTTGTACCATGAAACCATTGATAACACGGTGGAAGATAACGCCGTCGTAGTGACCAGAAGTTACATATTCTTCGAAGTTTTTAGCGGATTTAGGGGCTTTTTCGTAATCTAGTTCGATTGTGATATCACCGAAGTTTGTGTGAAAAACGATCATGTAACTTTCCTTTAAAATGGTTTGGTTTAGCTCGATTCTAATCGATACCGAGCATTTTATGTGTTTGTAAACTTAGACGCCACTGCGGATTCTGCAAACAGTATCGAAGTGTCTGCGCTTGGGGAGAATCCACACGTTGCTGATCATTCGGTAAAGCGGCTTGATCCATAGCTTGTAAGTAAAAGTGATCAAACGCTAGATGCTCAAAATCCGATGGTGGTAAATGGGATTGTGGGAATACCAGCTTTAATTCATTTCCTTGGTTAACCACCAAAGGTTTGCTGGTTTTAGGGCTGACACAGATCCAATCGATGCCTTTAGGTAAGGGCAGAGTCCCATTGGTTTCTATGGCTAGGGTGTATCCCCTTTTTTTGGCTTCCAGTATCAAAGCCTCATCCAGCTGTAATGCAGGTTCGCCCCCTGTGAAAACGATGTATTTGTGAGATTTGTTGGTTGGCCATAGGGTATCAAGGTGTTTTAGCAAGTCTGAGGCGGTTTTAAAACGCCCACCATTCTGGCCATCGGTACCCACAAAATCTGTGTCACAAAAGGTGCATTCTGCAGTGCTGCGATGCTGTTCTTTGCCGCTCCATAAGTTGCAGCCAGTAAAGCGGCAAAATAAGGCAGGGCGGCCAGCGTGCGCGCCTTCTCCCTGGAGGGAATAAAACGCTTCTTTAATATTGTACATATCTATTCCTACAATCATCCGAATACAGTCGGAGATAACAGTGAATGTTGCATCAGTCGTCCGCAGATTGCTTGGCAAAAGCCGACGAAATAGGTTTTTAATTAGACTTCGTAAGCCAGTGGGTCTTGGGTGTTTTGTTCTGCAAAGGCTTCAAGGCGCTCATTACAGGCTCCGCATTTACCGCAGGCTTTCTCTCGACCGTTATAACAAGTCCAAGTTTGATTGTAGTCTAAGTTCATCCCTAGACCCGCTGCTAGAATCTCCCCTTTGCTGCTGTTTAAAAACGGCGTAACGATCTCGACCGCTTGATAATTAGCTATTTGCGAGACTGCGTTCATAGCGTGTACGAACTCAGGACGGCAATCTGGGTAAATATGATGATCACCAGCGTGTGCGCCGTAATGCACCTCAGGAGCTTCTAAGGAAACAGCGTAGGCAATGGCCATAGAGAGCAGGACCATATTGCGATTAGGCACCACGGTATTCTTCATGCTTTCTTCTGCGTAATGGCCCTCAGGAATGTCCACGTCACTGGTGAGGGAAGACCCCGCCATAAGCTGGTTGATGGCAGAGATGTCGACGATCTTGTGTGGCACATTTAGAGATTTACACACTTCTGCTGCGACCAAAAGCTCTTTGCTATGACGCTGACCGTAGTTAAACGACAGAGCATAAACCTCTCGACCTTCTGCAATGGCACGGTGCAGTACCGTGTAAGAATCCATGCCGCCTGAATAGACCACGACGGCTTTAATTTTGTTAGACATAAGTTCTCCTCAGATTTGCGGTGGCGGAGTATAGCAAATCGATGGGATTGTGCGTGATTTGTTTAGAGGGGGATTGTTTTTATTTGAGAATGAATTAATATCCGTAACCAGTTACGCATATTCTATTTTATGTTGGAATCATCCCTATGGAACAGTTTGGTGTGCTGTCTTTGGGCAGCCGATTGAAGCGCCTAAGTGATCATTTATATAACGAAGTGCAAAGTGTTTATTTGTCTGAGTCCTTGGTCATCTCCTCTACTTATTTTCCCATTCTTCGACTTTTACAGCAGTGTGGTGAATTGTCGGTAGTGGAGATGGCTGAGCGCCTTGGTTTATCTCATCCCGCCGTAAGTAAGCAAGTTTCTAAGATGATTAAAGAGACATTACTGATCAAACGCAGTGATCCACATGATCAGCGTCGTTCTGTGCTGGCTTTATCTGAGCTGTGTGCTCAGCAAATGGCTTTGGTTGAGCCTGTTTTGGAAGTTATCGGTGATGAGTTAGAAAACTACCTAAATCAAGTTGAGGGAAGTTTTTTAGAGCAGCTAGGACAGTTAGAGAAATCATTATTAAACGCTCCTTATTCTGATCGCGTTGTGCTAAGGCTACACCCAGAAAGACTTAGGTTTGAACCTGTTTCAGAGGCGACCGCGCCAAGTTTTAAGGCTCTTAACCTTGCTTGGCTCACAAAGTTCTTTCCTGACGATATTTACCCCCAGGACATGACAACCCTTAATGATCCAATTGGCAAAATACAACAGTACGGAGGCCAAGCCATCTGCGCTTTGTATAAGGACAAAGTGCTTGGTACCTACATTATGACGCCGTCTGACGTGGGGGAATTGGAGTTGAGTAAGCTGTGTGTTGATCCCGCTTACACTGGGTTAGGTATTGGCGAGCGATTGATGGCTCATGGGTTAGATTACGCAGAAAAGCAGGGGGTTCAGCAGGTAATGCTGGAGTCTCACACATGCTTAACTCCTGCCTTAGGTTTATATCGAAAGCTGGGATTCAGTGTATGTAAGCAAGATAAGCCTTATTCAGTGCCACGTGCCAACATTCGTTTGGTGAAAACGTTGGAGGCTGATTCATGAGAGAAGCATTGAATAATGCGAAACGAGGCGCCGTGGCCTCCATTCCGATGATTGTCGGTGGGCTGCCATTTGGTTTGTTGTTTGGCTCTCTTGCATCGGCAAATGATCTGAGTATTTGGTTTGCTATTGCCATGTCCAGCATTGTTTTCGCTGGGTCTGCCCAGTTTGTTGCGATTGGCCTGATCGCGGCAGGTGCCCCCATTTGGATCATAGTTGTTACGACCTTTGTGGTGAATCTTCGTCATATTCTATATGCCGCAGATATGGTGAGATTTATTAAGCATTTGCCCCTTAAGCTTCGGGCTCTGATGGCGTTTGGCTTGATCGATGAGACCTATGCAGCAGTTCGTCCTATGTATGATCATGGCTCGGCCACCAGAGAAACAGGTCATCAGGTCTACATTGGTTCGTTCGTGAGCTTTTATTTAATGTGGAACGCCAGCACCATCATTGGTGTTCTAGCTGGGGAATATATCCCGGGTATCAGTGAATGGGGATTGGAGTTTGCGATGGTGGCCACTTTTATAGGTATCGTGACTCCTTACTTAACGTCTGTTCCATATTGGGGAGCATTCATTGTGGCGATTGTTGCTTCTGTGGCATTCAGAGATTTGCCTAATAACCTAGGTTTAATGGTTGCGACGCTCTGTGCGGTTTTGACTGGAATGTTATTAGAGAGGGCGAAATTGCGGGAGGTACAGCATGTCCAATCTTAGTTTGGTATTAATTGTATTGGGAATGTTTGTGGTGACCTTTTCCATTCGGTTTGTGCTGTTTGCATCCGCACAAAAGGCGGCTATGCCCTTATGGTTGGAAAGTGGTCTCAAATATGTGCCCGTATCTGTACTGACAGGGATCATTGCGCCTATGTCATTAACGGATAATGTAGGACTCAATATTTCCCTCACAAATCCTTGGTTTGTCGGCGCCTTGGTCTCCTTAGTGGTGGGTGTGTTATTGAAACGTCAGTTACTGACTATCAGTATTGGTGTTGCTGCATTTTTTCTGGCGAAATTACTGGTAAGTCCATAGAAATCTTCTAAGGGCGTACCAATCACTTCTGAAAATCAGATATACTTGATCGTTAATTTTTCTAACCGTTACACGAACACCAATCGGGATTCACATATAACATGTCAGAAGCGTCAAAAACTGGGAACTTCATTACCCAAATCATTGATAAAGATAACGAAACTGGCAAGCACGGCGGCAAGGTGCTGACGCGCTTTCCACCTGAGCCAAATGGTTATCTTCACATCGGTCACGCCAAATCTATTTGCTTAAATTTTGGCATTGCAGAGCGTTACCAAGGGCAATGTAACCTGCGCTTTGATGATACGAACCCTGAAAAGGAAAACGTTGAGTTCATCGACTCGATTAAAAAAGATGTCGAATGGCTTGGTTTTGAGTGGGCGGACCAGCCTAAGTATGCTTCCGATTACTTCGATCAATTGTTTGCCTACGCTTGCAAAATGATTGAAGAGGGCACGGCTTACGTTTGTGAGCTAAATGCAGAACAAATGCGTGAGTACCGTGGCACACTTAAAGAGCCAGGTAAAAACAGCCCTTACCGTGACCGTACACCAGAAGAAAACATGGCGTTGTTTTTAGACATGCGCGATGGCAAGTACGCGGATGGAGAAAAAGTACTGCGCGCCAAGATTGATATGGCGAGCCCTAACATCAACCTGCGCGACCCTATCATCTACCGTATTCGCCATGTACACCATCATCAAACAGGTGATAAGTGGTGTGTATACCCTATGTATGACTTCACCCATTCATTGTCCGATGCCATTGAAGGGGTAACACACTCGATTTGTACTCTTGAGTTCCAAGATCACCGTCCTTTATATGACTGGACTTTGGATACCTTGGGCACATTCCACCCACAGCAGATTGAATTTGCGCGTTTAAATCTGAATTACACAGTAACCAGCAAACGTAAGCTTAAGCAACTTGTTGATGAAGGCCATGTTGAGGCGTGGGATGATCCACGTATGCCAACTATTTCGGGTATGCGTCGTCGAGGCTTTACTCCAGCGGCTATTCGTAATTTCTGTGAGCGTATTGGTGTGACCAAGTCTGACAGTATTGTTGACTTTGGTATGCTGGAACACGCCATCCGTGAAGATTTGGATGCTAAAGCTAACCGTGCTATGGCAGTGCTAAATCCCATTAAGGTGACATTGACCAATTACCCAGAGGATAAAGAAGAAATCTTCACGTTGGGTAATCACCCTAAAAATGAAGAAGCGGGTACCCGTGAGGTGCCTTTCAGTAAATACCTTTACATTGATGCGGCGGACTTCGAAGAAGTGCCACCTCGCAAGTGGAAGCGTTTGAGTTTAGGTACTGCTGTTCGCCTTCGCGGTGGCTATGTTATTACCTGTGATGAAGCCATCAAAGACGCAGATGGTAACGTTGTTGAACTATTGTGTTCCTACGATGAAAACACCTTGGGTGTTAACCCAGAGGGTTATAAGCCTAAAGGCGTGATCCATTGGGTAAGTGCTAAGCATGCAGTGGATGCAAATGTACGTTTGTACGATCGTTTGTTCAGTCACGAAGCGCCTGATGCCAAACACGAGGACAAAACCTTCCTTGATTTCATTAACCCAGAGTCTATGACAGTGGCGTCTAACGCTAAGGTTGAGCCTTCCCTCGCCCAAGCTGAACCCGGAGTGGGTTATCAGTTTGAGCGAGAAGGCTACTTCTGTCGCGACCTAAAAGAAGACGGCATGGTATTTAACCGTACCGTAACACTACGTGATTCTTGGGCGAAAATTGAAGCGAAAAGCTAAAGGCATAGCATGTTAAAACTGTTTAATACTCTGACAGGTAAAAAAGAAGTCTTTAAACCTATCGAGGAAGGGAAAGTAAAAATGTATGTATGTGGCATTACAGTCTATGACTACTGCCACATAGGTCACGCCCGTGCGATGATTTCATTTGATGTGATTACGCGCTTCCTGCGTCACATTGGATACGATCTGACATTTGTGCGTAACATCACAGATGTAGACGATAAGATTATCAAGCGTGCAGAAGAAAACGGTGAAGCTCCCTCAGCATTGACTGAGCGTATGATCGCAGCCATGCATGAAGACGAGCTTGCCCTGGGTAATAAGCTACCTGATCAGGAGCCTAAAGCGACTGAGTTCATGCAACAGATCATTGATATGATTCAAGTGTTGGTGGACAAAGGTTTTGCTTATCAAGGCGAAAGTGGTGATGTTTATTACCGCGCCAGCAAATTTGAAGACTATGGTAAGTTGAATAACCGTAAGTTAGAAGAAATGCTTGCTGGTGCTCGTATTGAAGTAGAAGCCGCTAAAGAGCATCCAGCAGACTTTGTGTTATGGAAACCAGCAAAAGCCGGTGAGGTTTCTTGGGAGTCCCCTTGGGGGAATGGTCGTCCAGGTTGGCACATTGAATGTTCTGCCATGTCAACACACTGCCTAGGTAATCATTTTGACATTCATGGTGGCGGTCCTGATCTTAAGTTTCCTCACCATGAGAATGAAATTGCTCAGTCTGAAGCAGCAACAGGTGAACAGTACGTTAATTACTGGATGCACTGTGGCGCCGTTCGCGTGAATAACGAGAAGATGTCTAAGTCCTTAGGCAACTTCTTTACTATTCGTGAAGTATTGGAAAAATTCAATCCTGAAGTAGTCCGTTACTTGATGGTTTCAAGTCAGTACCGCAGCAGCATTGATTACTCTGATGCTAGCCTGAAGGAAGCTAAGACCGCTCTAGAGCGTCTATATACCGCTTTGCGAGGTCAAGAGGTTGCGGACAGCTACCAAGCAACTGACTACACAGCGCGATTTGAAGAAGCTATGCATGATGACTTCAATACGCCGGTTGCTCTGTCTGTGTTGTTTGAGCTGGTTCGCGAATTGAATAAAGCCCGAGCTGAGGGTGCTGACAACGCTGCCTCATTAGCGGCAGAGCTGAAAGCGCTAGCAGACTTGGTGGGCCTACTGTCTCAAGATCCTGAGTACTTTCTACAAAACAGTACTCTAAGTGATGGTTTGTCGGCTGAGGACATTGAGGCTTATATAGCTGAGCGCGCTCAGGCACGAAAAGATAAGAACTTTGCTCGCAGTGACGAAATTCGTAATTTGCTGGATGAGCAAGGGATTACTTTGCTGGACAGTCGTGAAGGCACAACTTGGACCCGTGGTTAATCCCTAAGGTCCAATAAAAAAGGGAGGCTTGGCCTCCCTTTTTAGTGAGCGTTTCTTATTCCGGTTTATCAGACTTGTGTACGCGAACGGCCAAAACGTCACATGGAGCTCCATGAAGAACGCCATTTGCTGTTGAGCCAAGTAATAGGGCTAACCCATGGCGACCATGACTACCTACGACAATCAGGTCTGAGTTGTTTTCTTCGGCAATGCGATGGATTTCGCTTTCGATTCCGCCTTGGGTGATGATGGTTTCTTGTACAGGAATGTCTAATTGGTCAGCTAAAACAGACATGCGTTCTTTCGCTGTGGTTTCTAGCTGTTCTTGAATATCGCTAACATCGATGGGCACATCGCCACCGTAGGCGTAGTTAAGGGATTCTATGACATGGACAATAGTTAGGTTGCCACCAAAGGCTTTGCAAATTGCTGCAGCTTTATTGGCTACCAAGATGCTGTAATCAGTTAAATCAACAGCTAAAACAATATGTTGGTATGACATGGGATACCTCCACTTCAGGGTTCCATTTATTTATATTAATACACCAAGAGTAAAACAATGACAGCGCTAATTGTAGTTTTTATTGTGGTTTCCTTGATGGGATCGGCCTTGTGGGTCATGCCATCAAAGCGTGAACGGGAGAAAATGGAGCTTCGCATGCTGGCTCGAAAATTGGGGATCACTGTTAAGTTAACCTCTGTTAATTTGCCCGATAAATGGGACAAGGTAACAGAGCCCAAAAAAGTCTGTGCGTACCATCTGTACCGCGAAAAACCCCTTAAAGAGTTCACTGAAATTAACATATACCCTTACGAAGTATGGAAACACCCAGAATTGTGTAAAGGTTGGGTTAGTAGCAAAACTATTGATCTAAGTAGGGAAGTACAAGCAAAGCTGGAGAAACACCATGGTGTATGGGTTGCCCTAGAGGTAACTTCAGATCGTGTTAGCTTATTTTGGAATGAAAAAGGTGATGCAAGCGCCGTTCATGACGCTTGCGAGGTCATGGCTGATCTTTTAGCTCTTCGCTAATGGCTGCAGCGACAGCGTCAGGGGTCTTTGCCTCCAGCATCAGGTCGGCAAGGGCTTCTTCAGGGTTTTCAGACTCCTGAATGGCCGCTATCTGAGGGGCAATGATTTCCTTGATGCGCATGTCCACGTATTTTTCGAGCTCTTTTTTTTCAGGGCGGTCGATGTTGTTGGATTTCAAGTGCGAATTAATGACACCAAATAAAGTGGATGCCACACGTGTTTGGCCACTATGAAAGTGTTTGTTGGCTTGCACTAGTTGTCGATTTAGCTGAATCCAAAGGTTTAGCCAGCGTAAATAGGTGTAGCAAAGCTTGTAATGGGTGTTGCTAATTCGTCCTTTGCGACGCAAGTAGAGCAGCATTTTTGCCGCTTTGGTTAGGCGTTCCTTGTATTTGGTCTTTTCGGGAAAGCTCATTTCCCCTGGTTCTAAATTTAAGGGAGCGGGCTCTTGTTCTCGATCTTGCTCTGCTCTAGCAATTCGAGCTTCGACTTTTTCAGGGTCGTCAGTGTAAGACAATAGCTCTCGTAGGTTTTCTAAATAAAAATCGTAAAATGCGTCACTAACAATAGTGTCGGTGTGAAGGTCTTTTAGGCCAATAATGTGTTGCTCCATTCGATCAGCACGATTTTGTAACTGAAGGAATTTAAAACGTCTTTCTTTTATTTCACGTTCTTTTTGATGGGCGCGTGAGCCGATCACTACTGAAGCCAGTACGATTATGAAAAGAATGACTATAGTTAGTATCTGTAACGTGGCCATGATTGTCCTTTGTATGTGATTTCAGTATGTTAAAGGGCAAATACATGGCTCGGCAATAGGAATGTTGCGAATCTGCTTAGGGATAGCTTGTCATATATATGTGGTTTGCTTAATATCTGCGCCCCATACAACACTCTTATTCTCAAGCTCATCAAAAATTAAGTATTAAGGCTCAAACAACTCAATGGCTAAATCTCTGGTAATCGTGGAATCGCCAGCCAAGGCGAAAACTATTAACAAATATCTCGGTAACGACTATGTCGTAAAATCGAGTGTTGGTCATATCCGAGATCTGCCGACTGGCACCACATCGACGACGACACCAAAGGAACGTGCGCAGCAGGCGGCTTTAACTCGTAAGATGAGCCCAGAAGAGAAGGCTGAATACAAGCGTACTAAGTCCCGCAAGCAGCTTATTAATAGAATGGGCGTGGATCCAGAAAATAATTGGAGCGCCCATTACGAAATCTTGCCCGGTAAAGAAAAGGTGGTAGATGAATTAAAGCGCCTTGCTAAGAATGCCGACACCATCTATCTCGCAACCGATTTGGATAGAGAGGGAGAGGCCATCGCTTGGCATCTTCGTGAAGCCATTGGTGGGGACGACTCACGCTATAAGCGCGTGGTGTTTAATGAAATCACCAAGAATGCCATCAAGTCTGCCTTTGATACGCCTTCAGAATTAGACATGGCTCGGGTCAATGCCCAGCAGGCACGTCGTTTCTTGGATCGGGTTGTTGGCTTTATGGTGTCACCTTTGCTTTGGGCAAAGGTTGCTCGAGGCTTATCTGCAGGCCGAGTTCAATCCGTAGCGGTTCGCCTTATTGTTGAGCGTGAAAAAGAAATTCGTGCCTTTATCCCAGACGAATTTTGGGAATTGGATGCCAATTTAGCGACTCAGGACAAGACTAATATCACCTTTGCTACGGTTAAGTACCAAGGTAATGAGTACCGACCGACCTCTAAAGCAGAGTCCGATGAGCATGTTAAACGTATCGAGTCACACCCCTTTAAGGTAATAAACCGAGAAGATAAGCCTACTCGCTCTAAACCTTCTGCACCTTTTATTACATCTACTTTGCAACAGGCCGCAAGTACTCGTTTAGGTTTCGGTGTGAAAAAGACCATGATGCTTGCCCAGCGCTTATATGAGGCGGGTTACATTACCTATATGCGTACCGACTCTACTAACTTGAGCCAAGAAGCCGTTGAGTCTGTTCGAGAGTACATTCAGAGCAACTTTGGGGATGCCTACCTACCCAAGGAGCCGTTACGTTATTCAAGTAAAGAGGGCGCTCAGGAAGCCCACGAAGCAATTCGTCCCTCTGATGTCACAGTTACGCAAAATGTACTACAGGGCATGGACAAAGATGCCCATCGTCTTTATGACCTCATCCGCGCGCAATTCATGGCCTGTCAAATGACGCCAGCCGAATACACTTCAACAACAGTGTTTGTGGCTGCGGGCGATTATGAACTTCGTGCCAAAGGCCGAATTTTGCGTTTTGATGGTTACACTCGCGTGATGAGTGCATTGGGTAAAAAATCCGAAGACACTATTTTGCCTGATGTACAAACCGGTGACCTGCTTACTCTTAACGAACTTCTTCCGGAGCAGCACTTTACTAAGCCACCTGCTCGATACAGTGAAGCTAGCCTGGTTAAAGAACTTGAAAAGCGTGGTATTGGCCGTCCATCTACTTATGCTTCGATCATTTCTACGATCCAAGACCGTGGTTACGTCCGTGTTGAGAATCGTCGCTTTTACGCGGAAAAGATGGGCGACATTGTCACAGATCGCTTGGTGCAAAGCTTCAGCAGTTTAATGAACTATAGTTTTACCGCTGAGATGGAAGAGCAGCTGGATGACATTGCTGAAGGCGATAAGGACTGGATTAAGACCTTAAATGACTTCTACAGCAGCTTTAGCGACACATTAAATAAGGCAGAAGCTGACGAGGGTGGCATGGCTCCTAATGAGCCGACACCAACGAATATCGAATGCCCGACCTGTGGTCGTCCGATGCAAATTCGAACGGCAAGTACTGGGGTGTTTTTATCCTGTTCTGGCTATGCATTGCCACCAAAAGAGCGCTGTAAAGCGACCATAAACTTGGTGAGTGGTGATGAGGCCGTTGCTGTTGATGACGAAGAAGGCGAATCTAAAGCTCTTATCAATAAGCGTCGTTGCTCTATTTGTGGTTCAGCCATGGATAGCTATTTAGTGGATGAACACCGCAAGCTGCACGTATGTGGTAATAACCCATCCTGCCCTGGTTACGAGGTTGAGGAAGGGGTGTTTAAGCTTAAAGGTTACGATGGCCCGGTTATTGAATGTGATAAGTGTGGCTCTGAAATGCAGCTTAAAACGGGGCGTTTCGGTAAATACTTTGGCTGTACCAATGAGGCTTGTAAAAATACCCGTAAGCTTCTTAAAAATGGCGAAGTGGCACCGCCAAAAATGGACCCTGTGTCTATGCCGGATCTTCCTTGTCAAAAGGTTGAGGATCACTATGTGCTCCGTGACGGAGCAACGGGTCTGTTCTTGGCTGCGAGTCAGTTCCCTCGTAAGCGTGAGACTCGTCCGCCTTTGGTGAAAGAGCTTAAGCCTTACATGGATCAGATTGATCCTAAGTATCATTACTTTGATAAAGCTCCCCTTCAGGATGAAGAGGGAAATCCTACTGTTATTCGTTACAGTCGCAAAACGAAAGAGCAGTACATTATGACTGAAGTAGAAGGCAAGCCTACGGGCTGGAAAGCTTTCTATGTCAATGGTAAATGGGATGTTCAACCAGGGAAGAAAAAATGAGTGGATCCAGCTTAGCAAGTTCAACGAATCAACGTCTTGATGCCGCGAGGCGTCTATTGAGCCAAAGCCAGCAAGGGGAAGACAGTTGGCTTGCTTCTAGCTTTGAAAACTCTGCCTTATTTCAGCTTCGCAGTGCCCTGAATGGCTTACTTCAGGAAATTCAATCTGTGTATAGCTTGAAGGGCGAGTTGTCTGTGACAGCCATGGTCCAGCTTGCGGCGACTAAAGGTGTTATCGTGCCAGCTCTACAAGAGCTACAGCTGCTACAAGAAAATCGTCAGTCATGGCTGTCTCAGCTTTACTCTGGCTATGTGGCTGCCCTTGAGTGTACCCCGAATGTGGGTGCCGTATCGGCTAATTCTGGATCTGACCTGATTGGTAAGGGGTCAGACTCTGGTGCAGCGACAAAACACATCCTCAATTCACTGGTGGACATTGTACTGCGGTTTCGTGAAGATTCCGCAGAATATTAAGAATGAAAGATACGTATTTAGAAATTGTTGAATTAGAAAATGGAGACATTGTGCTCCGTCCTGCAAGCGAGGATGAGGACGATAAGACGCCCCTTGCAACCCTTAAAATCTCAGATGACACCAAGGCATTCTTAAAAGATCGTTATTTTGAATTGGCTAAGTGTATGTTCCATGCGGGCATTGACTACGTGTATTCAGAGGATTTCGATTCAGGAGAAGGGCATGATGCCCATGATGAAGAGTTTATGCCTCGTATTCTTCACTGATGTTCTGTGTTGTCTATCTAAAACAAAAATGGTTGCTTAAATAAAGCAACCTTTTTTGCTTTTGGGGACTAGATCCCACGTCGAATAACACCCACTGATAGACCTTCAATGACAAATTCTTCGCTTTCAAGATCAACGACTATGTCATTAAATGCTTCATTTTCGGGCTGAAGTCTGACTTCGCTGCCCTTTTGTTGGAAGCGTTTTACTGTTACTTCGTCACCGATTCGAGCGACAACAATTTGACCATTACGCACAGTGGTGGTTTTGTGCACAGCGAGTAGGTCGCCATCATAAATGCCAACATCTTTCATGCTCATGCCATTTACCGAAAGCAGGTAGTCGGCTTTAGGAGAAAACATGTCGGAGGGGACCTTGATGCGTGAATCAATATTCTCTTGTGCCAGAATAGGGTATCCTGCTGCCACTTGACCAACGATGGGTAGAGTGCCGTCTTCATCGTTTGCACTTTCGGCAGGTTGTTCAATTAAGCGAATGCCACGTGAAGCACCAGATAGCATTTCAATAGCGCCTTTTTTACTTAGGGCTTTTAAATGTTCTTCGGCTGCATTGGGTGACTTAAAGCCAAGTCGTGCTGCGATTTCAGCTCGAGTTGGCGGAAAGCCAGTTTCATTAATGAATTCGCGAATCGTCTCTAGGACATCAGACTGTCTTTTTGTTAATTTAATCATATGGCATCTGTTTGTTTATACAGTTACTGTTATTATATACAGCTAATCATCTATAGCTCAACTAATTAAATGCTTTCAGACAAGATAAAGAATCAAATTCAGCAAGCCTACCGAGATTATCTAGAGGCAAAAGGCCACAAGGCCCGTGTGGGACAGCGTCATATGATCGCGACCATTGCTCGGACCCTTGGCAATATAAAACAGGGCACCGAAGGTGAGCGGCTAGGTGAAAAGCATGTGGCTGTGGTCGAGGCTGGCACCGGTACAGGTAAGACCTTGTCTTACTGTCTTTCAACGATTCCGATTGTGAAGGATAAGGGTCTTAAGCTAATTATCTCTACTGCGACAGTTGCCTTACAGGAGCAAATCTTACATAAAGAGCTGCCAAGTCTTCTTGAGCATACGGATTATAGTTTCCGATATACCCTCGCTAAAGGTCGTGGTCGTTACCTGTGCTTAAACAACCTTGAGAGCTTTCTGGGTGCTGAAGAGCAATCCACAGAGGATATGTTCGCAGGCCTGTTTGAACAACATCTGGCGGCGGATGATGTCAATATCACCCTGTATCAGGAAATGGATGATAAGCTTCGCGACGGTGAGTGGGATGGAGACAAAGATAATTGGGAAGGCATCATTCGTGAGAATGATTGGCGTCGTCTCACCACTGATCATCAACAATGTACAAATCGTAATTGTGCTAACTTCTCCGCCTGTCCATTTTTTAAGGCCCGAGGTGAACTAGAAATTGCAGATGTCATAGTGGCTAACCATGATTTGGTGTTAGCGGATTTATCATTGGGTGGCGGTGCCATTCTTTCAGACCCCAAAGAAACCATCTATGTATTTGATGAAGGACATCATCTACCTGACAAGGCCATAGGTCACTTTAGACATGAAGTGCGTCTGCAACAAAGTATCAGTTGGCTTAAGCAGCTAGACAAAAACCTTATAAATTTCCGTCAGGAACTAACGGACGAAGTCAGTTTGTCGGGGCAGATCTTATTAAAAATCCCCCAGCAAATACAAAGCACGATCAACTTTGTACAGTACGTGCAGCAGGGGATCGCACCCTTTATCCAAGGGTTGGGATTGGACGAAGATACGCGTCAGCACCGTTTTGAATTTGGTGTTATCCCTGATGAATTACGCCAGCTGGCATACAGCCTTACTATGTCTTACCAAAAGCTCTACAAGCAGATTGAAACCATTCAGGATGAATGTAAAAAGGTAAAGCAAAATGAAGGCATGGGGATCACGGAGGAAACCGCTGAAAATTGGCTGCCAATCTTAGGTGTCATCTTAGGGCGTCTTGAAGCCTGTGTGGAGCTTTGGAAGCTCTATTCCGCTATTGATGATCAGACCTATCCCCCTAATGCCCGATGGCTTGTTTTAGTGGGCCAAGGCCTTGAACAAGATGTAGAGCTGGGTGGTTCCCCCATCTTAGCCGCCCATACGCTGCGTATGCAGCTCTGGGACAAGTGCTTTGGTGCGGTTGTTACCTCAGCCACATTGACGGCACTGAATGAGTTTCATCGTTTCAACATGCGCTCGGGGGTACCACGGGAAAGTGAGTATCTAAGGGTTATCAGTCCATTTGATTTTGCCAATAAAGGAACCTTGGTCGTCCCGAGTATGGACGCTGAGCCAAATCATGCGGAGGCACATACTAAAGAGTTGGTGAAGTATTTTAATGATCACATCGAAAAAGACCTTGGCTCTTTAGTGCTGTTTTCCTCCCGCCGTCAAATGGAAGAGGTGGCTGCTGGTTTAAAAGATGACCTCAAAGAATTGCTGTTAATACAAGGTGAGCAATCGAAACGGATTATCCTAGACGCACACAAGGATGCCATTGATGCTGGTAAAGGTAGCTTGCTATTTGGCCTTGCAAGCTTTGCAGAAGGGGTGGATTTGCCCGGTAAATACCTTACCCGAGTTTATATCGCAAAAATTCCGTTTGCTGTACCCGATGACCCTGTTGAAGCAACCTTAGCAGAGTGGATTCAAAAGCGGGGCGGGAATCCTTTTATGGAAATAACCATTCCTGATGCCTCTTTGAGATTGGTTCAGGCAACTGGCCGATTGTTGCGAAGTGAGACAGATGAAGGGGAAATCCATATATTGGATAAACGACTTCGTACTAAACGATACGGGGGACAATTAATCGCTAGTTTGCCTCCATATCGACAGATTTAGTAAGTTAAAGATGATAAAACTGGGGCATTTAGGTACACTCGGTGCCACGTTATTAAACTACCAATGAAAAGAGACGAAAGACTCCCACATGGATAAACAGCAAGAAGCCACACGCCCAACCTCTAAGGGCCCAAAACGTCAGCGTAGACCCCGTCGTAAACACAACAAAAATAGTGGAAGCGATAACCAAGCAAACGTTCAGGCTAACAAAGACGCAAAAAGTGGTGAGCTTTGGTCCGTTGATCAGTTCAAAGTAGATCCAGTAGAGGGTAAGTCACGTTTTCATGACTTCAACTTGCCTGATCGTGTCTTGAAATCCATTCAAGAAATGGGATTTGAGTACTGCAGTGAAATTCAAGCTGCGACCTTGCCAGCTACCTTGCAAGGTTACGATTTAATTGGTCAAGCGCAAACGGGTACCGGTAAAACTGCTGCGTTCCTGATTGCTATGGTCAGTGATTTCTTGGATTACCCTGCAGACGAGGATCGTCCTAATAATTTCCCTCGCGGTTTGATTATTGCTCCGACTCGAGAGTTGGCTTTGCAAATCGCAGATGAAGCAGAAAAACTCACTAAAAATACAAACTTGAATGTAGTGTCTTTAGTGGGTGGCATGAATTACGACAAACAGCGCTCTCAATTGGAAACCGAGTTCGTTG
Organism: Marinomonas vaga; assembly: GCF_055388305.1. Lineage (NCBI taxonomy): Bacteria > Pseudomonadati > Pseudomonadota > Gammaproteobacteria > Oceanospirillales > Oceanospirillaceae > Marinomonas > Marinomonas vaga. The sequence goes on along the minus strand of NZ_AP043903.1, from coordinate 3,110,436 downwards.
ACCTAGTGGTTGCGACGCCGGGCCGTTTGTTGGATTTTGCGCGTAATAAGAAAGTAATGCTCAATAAAGTTGAGTGTGTTGTGCTGGACGAAGCGGACCGCATGCTTTCCATGGGCTTTATTCCGGATGTTAAAAGCATTATTCGCATGACGCCTCACAAAGAGCGACGTCAAACTATGTTGTTCAGTGCGACCTTCCCGAAAGATATCCAAGCACTTGCTCGTCAGTGGACTTTCCATCCAAAAGAAGTCTCTGTAGTACCAAAAGAGACGACCAACAAAAACATTGATCAGGTTATTTACACGGTCGAAGCGGAACAGAAATGGCCGGTACTAAAATCTTTGATTGAAGGTAATGATGGCCAGCGTACGATTATTTTTGCGAACCGCCGTGACGAAACCAGAGATTTATATGAAAAGCTGAAAGGCGCCAAGATCAACTGTGCGATTTTATCCGGTGAAGTGAGCCAGGATAAACGTGTGAAAACATTGGCTAAGTTCAAAGACGGCTCAATTCAAGTGTTGGTGGCAACGGATGTGGCTGGTCGAGGAATCCACGTAGACAACATCGAGCTAGTGGTGAACTATACTTTACCGGAAGACCCTGAAGATTATGTGCACCGTATTGGCCGTACCGGTCGCGGCGGCGAAATGGGTAAATCCGTCAGCTTTGCCAGCGAAGATGACGCTTTCATGATTCCTGAAATAGAAGCCACTATCGGTGCTTCTATTCGTTGTGAATACATGATCGAGCAAAAATAACGAGGTTTCATGAAGCTTTACCATCACTATGCGCAACTAGGCGCTGAATTTTCAGCTCATACTAAGATTCAGCCTTTAATTGAACAGCGCATAGTGGAGGTAAACAAGGACTTGGCAACAAGTCTTGGAATTGACCTAAGTGACAAAGACACTCAAGCCAAGCTTAACGGTGAGGTGCCCGTAGCGGATTCCTTAAGCATGGTCTATGCCGGTCACCAATTTGGTGGCTTTTCCCCTCAACTCGGCGACGGTCGAGGCGTACTGCTTGGGGAAGTAAAAGATTCAAACGGTCAGCTGCACGATATTCATGTGAAGGGGGCAGGGCAAACTCCTTTCAGTCGTCGTGGCGATGGCCGTGCTGTTCTGCGATCTTCCATTCGTGAATACTTGGCAGGTGAGGCCATGCACGCTCTGGGTGTGCCGTCCTCTCGCTCTCTAGCGCTATTCGACAGCCAACAGGCCGTGTACCGTGAGCAACCCGAACCTGGCGCTTTGCTGGTTCGTACGGCTCGCACTCACATTCGCTTTGGTCATTTTGAATATTTCTTTGCTCATAAGAAAACAGAGCAGCTACAGCAACTCATTGATTACACCCTAGAGCACTACTTTCCTGATGCCCTGAAATCAGAGCAACCTATCATTTCCATGCTTAAAGACGTGGTAAGTCGTACTGCGAAAATGGTGGCAAAATGGCAAAGCATCGGTTTTCAGCATGGAGTAATGAATACGGATAACTTTTCTATCCTTGGTGAAACGATCGATTATGGTCCTTATGGATTTATGGAAGATTATGATGATCGTTGGATCTGCAACCATTCGGATTATGAAGGCCGCTATCGTTTTGATCGACAGCCGGGAATTGGGCTTTGGAATCTAAATTGTCTTATGCGTTGCTTTTCTGGTCACTTGTCACGAGAGCAATTGATTGAAATATTGCAGGGCTACGAGCCTGTACTTCAACGCCACTATGATGAGCTGATGAGAGCCAAACTGGGTCTTAGCTCAGAGGTTGACATAGAGCCTCTGGTTCAGCAGCTTTTCTCTATTCTTCGTAAAGAGAAATTTGACTACACTATATTTTTTAGGTTGCTCAGCTCGGTGACCCCAGAAACGCCGGAAATTCTTCTTGACGAAGTGGTTGATCGGGAGTCCATGGGAGGCTGGTTGAAGGGTTACTGGACATGCCGCTTAGATAGCCGAGACCAGCATGACGTTTCAGCTCAAATGAAACAAGTTAACCCCAAATTTGTGTTGCGCAACTATTTAGCCCATGAAGCCATTCAAGCGGCAGAGGCGGGAAACTACCTGCCATTTAGAGAGCTTTTAAACGTATTAAAAAATCCCTTTGATGAGCATGCGGCCAGCGAAGCTCTGGCTATGCGCGCCCCAGACTGGGGGCGTGACTTAGAAGTTAGCTGCTCGTCGTAACCATAAGGTAAGCCTATATATTATGGACAAGCAATCAGTTTGTGTTTTGGGGGGCGGTAGTTTTGGTACTGCTCTTGCCAATATTATGGCTCAAAATGGCCATCAAGTTAGCCAATGGATGCGTAATGAGGAGCAGGTTGAAGAGATCAATCTAACGGGCCTTAACAGCCGCTATTTACCCAATGCTCCTTTGCATAGAGAGTTGCTGGCGACTAGTAATTTAGAAGAAGCCATTCGTGCTAGTAATACAATTTTTGTTTCTATTCCTTCTAAATCTTTTGAGCAAGTGGTCGAACGCATTCGCCCTTTGCTCACACCTGAAAAAATCCTTATCAGCACCACCAAAGGTTTCAACCCCAATCGCTTCGAATTAATGAGTGACATCCTCAAGCGTAATGGTGTGACAGAGCGAATTGGTGTCCTCAGTGGGCCTAACTTAGCCAAAGAAATTGCTGCAGGACAGCTGACTGGCTCTGTTATTGCCAGCGACGATGCTCCTCTTCGAGGTACTGTGATAGAGTTATTAAAGTCTCGGACTTTCCGCGTTTATGAGAACCAAGACAGTACTGGGGTTGAGCTGGCAGGTGCGTTAAAGAATATTTATGCCATAGTGTGTGGTCTTGCTAAGGCTGTGAAAGTAGGTGAGAACACCATGGCAATGATCATGACCCGTAGCTTAGCGGAGATGAGCCGGTTTGCCGTGCACTTCGGTGCAAACCCAATGACATTTTTAGGGCTTGCTGGGATGGGCGATTTAATTGCGACATGCTCTTCCCCGCTAAGTCGAAACTACCGTGTAGGCTTCGCCCTAGGTTCTGGAGAAGCGCTAGAAAAAGCAGTGGGCTCCATAGGTGAAGTTGCAGAGGGTGTTAATACACTTCGCATGGTGGTAGAAGAAGCACATAAACATCAACTGTACATGCCGTTAGCAGAAGGTCTGTATAAGTTGATCTTTGAAAACGCGAGCTTGGAATCCCTGATTGGTGGCCTTATGACTGGCGAACAAAAATGGGATGTAGAGTTTGCAACGACTGGAGAAAATCATAATGGATAAGCCGGGTTATTCAGATCAGGGATATTGGTTGCGTATCCTTTTTATGTTGATTTATTGGTGTCTACTCAATGTGGCATTTACCTTGTTCGGCTTTTTGCTGATTATCGTCACCTTGATACGTTTCGGCTCAAAGCATGAGCCTGTGACACTCGGCGCTTGGCTGCGATCTGTCTCCGCTTTCATGAAGCAAGTATTGGCTTTCTTAGCTTTCAGTAGCGAAGAGAAGCCTTTCCCATTTCAACCTTGGCCAGAAGGTGACAAGCGTGCAGAGTAAACGACTCTACATCATGCGTCATGGCCATGCTGAGCCATTTGGTTATCAGGACGATAGCTCAAGAGCTTTGACAGAGGCTGGATATGAAGAAGTGCGTCAAACCGCCCAGGCATTTTCTGAGACCACTGAAGACTTTGATGCAATTTTTGTCAGTCCTTTTTTGCGGGCTCAGCAAACCGCTAATGAGTTTATAAAAGTATTAGGGACTGCTACTTTACCGACGACTTTAGAAACTATTACCCCTAGTGCTAAGGCGCTGGATGTAGCGCTTTGGCTAAATGATTTACCTTATCAATCGATCTTGTTGGTGACTCATCAGCCTTTTGCATATCAGTTAGTAGATCTTCTTGCTGACCAGCCATTGCCGCCGACTTTTTCAATGCAAACGGCAACACTCGCAGCTCTTGAGGGAGAGCTTTTTGCTACAGCTTGCTGTCAGTATCGCTGGTCCCTGTCGCCAGCAAATCCATAATTTGATGGGACTGTTATGAGTAATGAAACGGCTTATAACTTAGGCCATATTAAGTTAGGCGCGCAGCAATGGTTGTCAGCCAATCCAAATGCTCTACGTGTTTTGATGCTTCATGGTTGGCTCGATAATGCTGCCAGTTTTAATAATATTGCTCTTCAATTGTGCGAATACAATGTGACTGCTATTGATCAGGCTGGCCATGGGGTGTCTGATCATAAGCCAGATGGCAGTTTTTATCATTTATGGGATCATGCCCTAGATGCTATTAGTGTGTTAAATGCCTCTACTCAAAGTACATGGTTAGTAGGGCATAGTATGGGGGGAGCGGTCGCCATGTTGGTCGCAGCACTTGCTCCAGAGAAAGTAAGAGGGTTAATAATCCTCGACAATATGGGCCCTTTGACCGCGTCGGCAGATGAGCGTGTGACCACTATGCAGCGGGCGGTCCAGAAAATGCTAAAAACCCGGGCAGATAGATATACCCGGTATCCCTCCCAAGAAGACCTTATTCAGGCTAGGATGCGTGGTTTTACTGAATTGTCACATGGAGCGGCTAAGCCTCTGGTTGAGCGAGGTTCGATCATGAAAAATGGTGAATGGGTTTGGCGATCTGATCACAAGCTCTCATTTCCTTCACCGTTTCGTATGGATGAAGCTGCTGTCGAGTCATTTATTCAGTCCATAAAATGTCCTACCTTGGCACTTGTTGCTGATAATGGTGTCTATGAAAACAATAAAGAATTGGTTAAGAAGCGCGCTACTGCGTTTCCCTGGATTAAACTTAAGTGGTTACCAGGTGGCCATCATTTTCATTTAGAGCCAAATACATGCAAAGCCGTTGCAGAGGAAATTAGACGGTTTATAGACCAAAATTAGTAAGTATTTGGTGAGGAGTCCTGATTATGTCCCGACTATTTAGATCTGCATTGGCACCCTTGTTTATAATTCCGACCTTGTCCTATGCTGCCGTTACTGAAGTGCCTGTTTTTCGAGGTGCGCAAATTATAAAAAGCGAACCCGTCGAAAGCTCCTCTATCGAAGTGCCCCTCGCTAAGATCTATCGCTCAGGTCGTGGATGGGAGCCAGAATCCGTGGAACGCATAGATGGGCAATCATTTCAGACTCTTTATAAGATTGGTCGTAATGTACCATTAAATGAAGTAGTGGATTTTTATGACGAGGCACTTGCCAGCATTGAAGGCAACACTGTTTTGTTTCAATGTGAAAGCCGTAACTGTGGTAGCTCCAATGCTTGGGCAAACAACTTTTTTAACGAATATTTGCTTTACGGTGCGGACCAGAATCAATCACTAAAAGTTCTTAAAGATGCCCAAAATCATTATTGGGTACTTTATATTAATCGTCGCGGTGCAGGTGATGTCATGGTTCGTCTTGATGAAGTTGTGCCAAAAGGGAGTGATGCGGTTGGTGCAAATATATTGGCCCAATTAAATGTTGCTGATGTGCCGCGAATACGTAGCTTTCTTCGAGAACAGTCTGATTTGAGCAATATTGTGGCGTTTGTGACGTCAGACAATCGAGATGGCAACCCGATCATAACAGGTGACAAGTCCATTGAGATGCTAAAAGATGGGCTTAATCCTGATGAGCGTCGTTTACTTCGTTTCATTAATTTAGCGAATATGGGTAATCCAGCTTATGGGGTCAACCGTGTTATTTTCGTTAGTATTAAATAGCTTTTCACATCACAAGGAGGTGATATGAGCAAGAAAACTGTCTCCCTAGTCTTAGGGAGTGGTGCGGCACGTGGGCATGCACACATAGGGATTATCAACGCTGTATTGGAAAAAGGATATGAAATAGTTTCCATTTCAGGGTGCTCAATCGGTGCCATTATTGGTGGAATCTACCTTCAAGGCAAGCTCAAGGAATATCAAGAATGGGCGGAGACATTAGACAAATTTAATGTGCTTAAGCTTCTTGATATGGCGGTACTTAGAGGTGGTTACATCAGTGGTGATCGTTACTTTCAAGTCATCGAATCCATGATAGGCGATGCTGATATAGAGTCCCTTTCGTTGCCTTATACGGCCATCGGCGTGGATATTTTAAGCCAGAAGGAATTTTGGTTTCAAAAAGGCAGCTTAATGCAAGCCATGCGAGCTTCCTCTGCTGTGCCCTCTATAGTTACACCTATACAGATAAACGGTCGAGTTTATGTGGATGGTGGTGTACTGAATCCCTTGCCAATCATTCCTACAGTATCGGCCGGTGCCGATTTCATCATCGCGGTGGACTTAAACGGACCTGCGCAAGAATTATCAGAAGAAGAATTTATCAAACAGGATGATGAGCCAGAGTGGTGGTCCAATGTTAAAAACTTTTTTGGTAAGGGAAAGGATTCTGAAGGCATTCCTGAAAAGCGTTATGAACCGCAAAACTGGGGGCGAATTCAAACCATTAACATGATGTTTGAAACCATGCAGGAATCTTTAACCCAATACAAGATTGCTGGTTACCCGCCTGATGTCCTAATCTCGATTCCAAAAGATACTTGTAGTTTTTATGAATTTTGGCGATCCAAAGAGCTGATTGATTTTGGCTACGATCTGGCCATGAAAGCACTGGATGAATACGAGCAGCCAGAGACAAAACACTTTTCATTTCCAAAGGGGCAATAAGCCCCTTTTTTTATGGCTTTAATAAAATCGACCTGAGATCTTACCAATAGATAAATAATGATCTATTTGATAAACTATTTATTTAATAGATCAAATTAACGTTGGAGCTGTTATTCATGGCACGTAAAGCTAATATCGCTAAAGAAGAGATCATAGAAGCCTGTTGGCATCTCATCTCAGAAAACACCTTTCCAAATATTCCTCGTCTGAGTGAGTACTTCAAAAAACTAGATGGAAGAGGGTGCTCCAATACAACATTGCTAAATGCTATCTCTGAATGGGAAGAAGCCTATAGAGAACAAAGTGCGAGTGAATTATCAGATCTGGCTGAAAGCATTGAGCCTTGTATCGACCGTTTTAATCGAGATTTAATCAAAGCTGTCTCAGTAGTGTTAGACGAAAAAATACGTGCACATGAAGAGTCGTTATCATTGCGCAAGGCTTCTTTAGAGGGGCGAAGCGACGCTTTGAGCGAGGCCTTATCCGAAAGCCAAATAGCGCTTGAAGAACGAACAATTGAAAACCATCAATTAAAGGAAGCCTTAGAGAAGCAACAAAAGAGCAATCAGCAGTTAACCACTCAAAATGAAGGCATGCTGTCCAGAACTCGAGTTTTAGAATCTGACTTAGCGGCTATGAAGCGGCAGTTAGAGGAAGCTGATGCAGCGTTACATCAAGCCCAAGTAGATCTTGCTAAACAAGACATTAAAATAGAACTGCTCACTGATGCGAACAAGTCTGCCCAGAGTCAAATTCAGCAGCTGCAACAAAGTAAGACTCAAGAATACGATCAACAGGTAAAAAGCACGGTACTTGAGCTAAAGGAAATCGCAAAATCCCTGCAGAACAAAGGGGCTGAGCGATAGAGCTAATATGGGTTTATCGGTATAATACGCCTCTTTGTAGCAAGATTGAATGTCATGAGTAAACATCAAACCGCGGTTCGCGACTTAGAATCCATCCAAGATTTCATTCGCTGGACTTATTCTCGTTTTCGTCGATCGGATATATTTTACGGCCATGGTACAGATAACCCATGGGATGAAGCGGTTCAATTGGTGCTTGGTGCGCTGACTCTGCCTTTGGACTTTGATAAAGAGTTTTTGGATAGCCGCCTCACGTATAATGAAAAAAAGCATATCCTTAAGCTCGTTGATGTTCGTATCAATCAACGCGAACCTTTACCGTATTTACTTGGTGAAGCTTGGTTTATGGGGCTGCCGTTTAAAGTCACGAAGGACACCTTGATTCCACGCTCACCGATCATGGCTTTGATTCAAAATGAATTCCAGCCTTGGCTACAACAATATCCACTTAACATACTGGATATGTGCACAGGATCCGGTTGTTTAGGTATCGCTGCGGCGTTAACCTTCGAAGACTCTAGTGTGGACATCACAGATCTTAGTGATGCGGCACTAGCCGTAGCTCAACAGAATATTACTATGCATGAGGTTGAGGACCGCGTCACGGCTATCCAGTCTGATATGTTTGATGGTCTTTCCGGTAAGCAATACGACCTCATTATCTGTAATCCACCTTATGTGGATGCAGAAGATTATGAATCGGCTCCTGAAGAGTTTCATAACGAACCAGAATTAGCGTTAACATCAGGGGTAGACGGGTTAGATTTCACCCGTAAATTTTTAACACAAGCAGGGGACTATCTGCACGACAATGGCATCATAGTTTATGAAGTCGGAAACTCAGAAGTCGCGTTGCAAGAGGCCTACCCAGATACACCTTTTATGTGGGTTGAGCTAGAAAACGGTGGTAACGGTGTATTCGTTCTCACCAAAGAAGAATTAAAGACATTACAACAAGAGTAACCTGACACATGGCTGGTAATACATTTGGAACTATGTTTAAAGTCACAACATTCGGTGAAAGCCACGGCTTGGCTCTAGGCGCGATTGTTGACGGCTGCCCTCCAGGCTTAGAACTAACAGAAGCCGATCTACAGCGTGATTTAGACCTTCGAAAACCAGGTACTTCCAAGCATACTACACAACGCCGGGAGCCTGATGAAGTCGAAATTCTGTCTGGCGTTTTTGAAGGCAAAACCACCGGTACACCGATCGGACTTCTAATCCGTAACACGGATCAACGCTCTAAAGATTACGGCAATATCAAAGATACCTTCCGTCCAGCTCACGCTGATTATGTATATGATCAGAAATTTGGTTTCCGTGACTATCGTGGCGGCGGTCGTTCTTCTGCTCGTGAAACGGCCATGCGTGTAGCGGCTGGTGCCATCGCTAAAAAGTGGCTAAAACAGCGTTATGGCATCGAAATTCAAGGCTTTTTGTCACAACTTGGTCCGATCAAGCTAGACGTTAAAGATTTATCACAGGTCTATGAAAACGCCTTTTTTAGCCCTGATCCTGATGCGATTCCAGAGCTTGAAACCTACATGACGAACCTGCGACGTGAGGGGGATTCTGTTGGTGCCAAGATTACAGTGGTTGCAAAAAATGTCATGCCTGGACTGGGTGAGCCCGTGTTTGATCGCCTTGATGCGGACATTGCAAAAGCCATGATGGGCATCAATGCCGTTAAAGGTGTGGAGATTGGTGATGGCTTTGATGTGATTGAACAAAAAGGCACTCAACACAGGGACGAAATGACTCCAGAAGGTTTCCTAAGTAACCATGCTGGTGGTGTTGTTGGTGGATTGTCTTCTGGACAAGACATTGTGGTGCACATGGCACTTAAGCCAACTTCCAGTATCACGGTGCCAGGCAAAAGTATCAATCGCCAAGGCGAGTCTATCGATGTGATTACTAAGGGCCGTCATGATCCATGTGTCGGTATTCGTGCCACACCGATTGCAGAAGCCATGTTGGCTTTAACCTTGATTGATCATTTATTACGTCATCGTGGGCAAAATGCTGACGTGACATGCGAGACCCCGATCATAAAAGGGCAAGCATAACGTTTTAAAAGCCGCTTCCGAGCGGCTTTTTTGTCTTTAAAACCACATGATATCAACTCTTACGGATCGAGAACTCAGATGGCTAATGTCGTTATTCGTATACAAGTAGGCTCGCAAAATCCTGTAAAGCAGGGGGCGGCCATGAAAGCATTTGCGAAAGCTTTTCCCAGTCGTGCATTACATTGTGAAACGACAAGCGCCCCCTCCGGGGTTCCTGATCAGCCTATGAATGAAGCTGAAACCAAGCTTGGGGCGCAAAATAGAGCAACCCACTGTGCTCATCATGATAAGAAACAATCCTTTGATTTTTATGTTGCCATGGAAGGGGGCGTTGACCTATTTGACGAAGGTCCAGCAACCTTTGCCTACGTCACCGTACGGGATAAAAATGGCAAAATGATCACGGGCCGAAGTGCCAATTTACCGCTACCAAGTGGCATTTATAAGCGCCTAGTTGAAGGTGAAGAGCTGGCACACGTGATGGATGATGTGTTTAATGAGCACAATATAAGACAAAAGGGCGGCGCGATCGGTGTCCTGACTAACCATATTGAAACCCGTGAAAGTGTCTACATGCAGGCCTTGATACTTGCTTTAGCGCCTTTTATGCATGAAGAGATATATCAATGATCGATCAATACAGTCACTTTTGGTTTGACGCCGATGAAACCCTGTTTAAGTTTGATGCTTATGCAGGTCTACAGCACATGTTTCAAATGTACGATGTGGAATTTACTAAAGAGCATTTTGAAGTATATCAAGCGACGAATAAGCCACTTTGGGTAGCATACCAAGACGGCTTAATAGACGCTAATACGCTTCAGATAACGCGTTTTAAGGGTTGGGCAGATAAGTTGTCTGTGGAGCCAAGTGTATTAAATGAGCAGTTTTTAGACAGCATGGCGTTACTCTGTGAGCCTTTACCAGGGGCATTGGGTTTAATCGATTATCTGAAATCTAAACAGAAATCTCTATCAATCATCACCAATGGTTTTACCGCGTTACAAGAGCGTCGACTGCAAAAGACGGGCTTACGGGATGCATTTGACCACATAGTCATTTCAGAGCAGATTGGGTACGCAAAACCACATAGCAAGGTATTCGAGCATACCATGGCCAAACATGGCTTAACGGAACAAGACAAACCGCACATCTTAATGGTTGGCGACACCTTAGCCTCAGACATCCTTGGTGGTAATAATGCCGGTATTGATACTGTCTGGTTGAATCATCACAACATTGAAGTAGAGCCACACGTAATGCCCACGTATGAAGTTCCTAATCTGGAAATATTACTTCGCAAACTGAAAGGCCGTAACTAGACATTCGCGACTGATCAACACAGCTTTAAACTTGTAAAAGCCTTAAGAAGAAGCGAATTCAACAAATAGAGGTTTTGCCTAGCTGAGCACAACGAAAGTAGTTCTGATATTTCCGATAAATGTTATTATCGGAAATAGCGAAATAAGCCATTTTAAGTTCAATCTCTCTGTATTTGACACTTTGTCCTAAGAGTTTTCTCTTATTGAGCTGTATTGAAACTGCATTGATTCATTATGCTGCTCGCCATTGGCTCCCTTTATAAACTCACTATTCCTAGTCTCAGTACCATTCACACCCTGAGTTCAACAGCACAAACTTAGGATAAATCTTGCACCGTGTTGAATTCCTCCATTATCGTCCTATCTATTAGTTATCGATAAATTAACTTTTAAGGATTTAACAATGTCTAATGCTACGCAAGCACTGTTTACATCTGTGGCTCTTGGTGATGTTCAGCTATCAAATCGATTCGTCATGGCTCCATTAACACGCTGTCGTGCTGTTGATCATCAGCCTAATCAATTAATGGCTGAATATTACTCACAACGAGCTTCTGCTGGCTTGTTGATTACTGAATGTACAATGATGACTGAAGGCACTTCTGCGTTTGGCAACGATCCTGGCATTTACAGTGCTGAGCAAGTGGCTGGATGGAAATTAACCACTGATGCCGTACACGCTGCTGGCGGTAAGATTTTCATGCAAATCTGGCATCCAGGTCGCGCTGCTCATCCTGCCCTTAATAATGGCAAGCCGTCAGTGGCACCAAGTGCCATTGCTATTGATGGCGAGATTCATACGCCAGAAGGCAAAGTGCCCCATGCAGTACCTGAAGCCCTAACTAAAGAAGCTATTGCTGCGATCGTAGAGGATTTTCGTAAAGGCGCAGAAAACGCTAAAGCCGCGGGCTTTGATGGCGTAGAGATCCACGGTGCCAATGGTTACTTGATTGACCAATTTTTACGTGACAGCAGTAACAAGCGTACTGACGAATACGGCGGCTCCTTTGAAAACCGAGCGCGTTTCTTAACAGAAGTGATTGAAGCTGTGACCAGTGTATTTGGTTCTGGCCGTGTTGGTTTGCGCCTTTCGCCCCTTAATAGCTTCCAAAGTATGCAGGACAGTGACCCTGTTGCTTGGACCGAGTATTTAACAACTCATCTGAATAAGTTTAATTTGGCTTATTTGCATCTTATGCGTGCTGATTTTTTTGGTGTGCAGCAAGCGGATGTGGTTCGAGTCGCCCGTGATCATTACCAAGGGCATTTAATGGTGAATATGGGTTATTCTGCTGAAGAAGCGAGCGCTACTATTGAAAGCAAAGATGCTGATACGGTTGCTTTCGGTACGCCGATTCTTGCGAACCCTGATTTTGTAGAGCGTACTCAAAAAGGTGCCGAATTGAATACTCCAGACCAAGATACTTTCTATACATCAGGTCCTGAAGGTTACGTCGACTACCCTACTTTGCAATCTGCCTAATCATTATTAAATGAACTAATCAAAGCCGGACAATCAGTCCGGCTTTTTTATATCATAACCTCTCGCTGAAGAGCGGCTCCTAGCACACCAAAGTATTGGTTAAACATTTCATTAATAATCAGTCGTTGTTGACCCTTAGGATACAGCCCGAGCTTGGCTTCATCAGAATGAATGGATCCACGTACCAAAAACTTATTTTGCGGCACGCTATCTTCAATAAAGGCTTCAAATGCTCGGGCGCACATTTCTTCAGGCCGTGAGTAATATAATACCCCTAGGCGATCATCCGTATCCCGTGAGACAGTAAATAAGTCACTAGGTTGCTTACCGTCATTAGATAACATGATGGCGGCAAAGCATTCACCTAATAAGGCATTTAATGGGTGTTTACCGCTGGGATAATCATTAAGCCACATGTTTGAAGCGAAGGCTTGTGAGTCAGCAATGGGAAACATTTTCTCACCCATATAATGGTCAAATGCATGAAACCATTCATGGGCAAGACTTCCTGCCCCCGCATTCTTTGCTAAAGACAGCTTTCTCATGGCCGGCACATAATGAGCAGACACTCCAGGTCGGCCACCTTTGCCATATTGCAACCCCAGCGTGCCTCTTAGAGATATTAAATGTGTCGTTCCTGATAAAGCAGATTGGAGATCACATAGGGCATTATGAAAGTTAATGGCTGCTCTATCCCGTTCTTCTGGTGTGACCCAGCGCCCCATTTCAATTCCTTTAAAATCGAACTGACGACGAATGCTAACAAATGATGGAATTTGATGGGATGCAATCATAATAAGCAGAAAAGTGGCGGGGACCTATAGAAATTCAGCGAAAATAGTATGAAATAGATGTTAAACGATACGACTGTGTTGCGCATCGTGTGATTACCAATTTGATTCATATTTGACCGCTTTTTCTTTCGTGTAAAACATGAAGAATAGGCGCTCCTTTGAAACCAGATACTGTCGGATGTATTAATGACTCAATTACCTCCTCACTCAGAAACACCGCGTTACGTTCAATACTTAAGGGTATTTGCGTTAGGATTTTGTGCGTTTATTTTTAATACATCTGAGTTTGTTCCCGTGGGTTTGTTGTCTGATATTTCATCTGACTTTGGGATTATGCCCTCGCAGACAGGCTGGATGCTGACAATCTATGCTTGGATTGTCGGACTCATGTCACTACCTATGATGCTGATCACCAGCAGAATGGAGCGGAAACGTCTGCTATTAGGCACATGTACGGTATTTGTTTTGAGTCATGGATTTTCTGCCATTGCTTGGGACTTTCAGAGTTTGTTAATCAGTCGCATTGGTGTGGCATTCTCCCATGCGGTGTTTTGGTCCATTACGGCATCCATTGCAATCCGTGTTGCGCCTCCAGGTAAGATGAATTTCGCCTTGAGTGTTTTAGCCACGGGGACAGGGATGGCCATGGTATTGGGCGTTCCTTTAGGTCGACTTATTGGACAGACTCTTGGTTGGCGAATGGCGTTTGAAGCCATTGGTATTGCGGCATTTGTCACTACCGTTGCGGTATTCCGTTTGTTGCCACCTCTGCCTAGTATGACCACAACGGGTTTAGGTAGTAAGGTAAAATCTGTTTTTACCAATAAGATATTGTTCACCATTTATTTTGCGATTTTATTGGTGTTTACCGCCCATTATACGTCTTATAGCTACATAGAACCGTTTTTGAAAACCTTTGAAAATATCTCTGATTCAATGACAACTGGGGTGCTTTTAACGTTTGGTTTAGCGGGTATCATTGGTAGTACAACGTTTGGGTACTTTGGTGAAAAGTACGGTAATCAGTTAATGATTGGCAGTGCTGCAGGTTTAGCGGTCTGTATGTTAGTGCTTGGGTTGGCGGCGAACATTACCTGGTTGATGATTGCTGTCACTGTGGTTTGGGGGGCATCACTAATTTTGACGACGCTATCTATGCAAGCCCGTGTATTAGGGATTGATGAAGGTGCTTCGGACATTATCATGTCTCTGTATTCAGGCATTATTAATGTGGGCATCGGCGCTGGAGCCTTACTTGGCAGTGTTGTCATTGAACGTGCTGGCATTGCTTATACGACTTATGCGGGTGCTTTTGTGGCCTGTTTGTCCCTCTTGGTAATCTACTACATTACCAAGCTGGGACTAAAACAGGTTGCGGTTAGCGGCGGACATTAGGGGCTTTACTGCAACAGTGAGGTACGTGCTTTGCGTTTGCCCGAATGTTTTCATCTTTCATGGTGGCTAAAGAAAAATACCAACGTTTTATAAAGTTAGAGCGATCAACTTCTAGCCCCACCTTTGTTAAGGTATTTAAGCAGTCTTCTAACGTTATAATCGAAGCATCATAGCTGAAAGCAAGCTTACCAGTGCGAGGTTTATAAGACTTGACCTTTGCACTGGGCAATGCTTTAAACAGCTCCTTCAAATTCCCTAGGGACCAAGTGCCCTCTTGTGTCTGATCTGTTGTTTTAAACGTCAAACTAACAGTATGTTCAAAAGCGGATTTAGACATATCTGCTCCATTTTTTAGCCGACTGGGCTTAGCGAGAGTCGCTAAGCCAAAACCACCAAACTATGAAACCCATTAAGGCAACACCTAGTACATTGATTAAAATATCCATGATTAGTCTCCTTTAGTTGGCGTTGTTGAAGGCTTAAATAAGCGTAATCGATTGGCATTTAGTACCACAGTAATGGATGACAGTGACATTGCAGCACCAGCGATCACCGGACTGAGTAGCCATCCTGTGAATGGAAATAACAGACCCGCAGCGACAGGGATACCTAAGGCGTTATAGCCAAATGCCCCCCAAAGGTTTTGCTTGATATTGTTTAGAGTCCCTTGGCTCACAGCAATAACACTCACCACATTATTGAGGTCATTACCAATGAGGGTAATGTCAGCACTTTCCATGGCCACATCTGTCCCAGCTCCCATGGCAAAGCCTACGTCAGCTTGAGCCAATGCTGGGGCATCATTAATACCGTCACCGATCATGCCGACTACAAACCCCTGTTGCTGCAAAGATTTGATGTGAGCATGTTTGTCTTCAGGGCGCATCTCAGCTTTGAAGTCATCTATGCCTACTTCTTTTGATACGGCTGCAGCGGTTTGCTCATTATCACCGGTTAGCATGACGACCTTTATCCCTTGATCATGTAGCGCTTGGATTGCATTAGCCGAACCGGATTTAACCTTGTCTGTAATATTAAATACAGCCAATAGGTCTTTATTTTTAGCAACATAGACATGTGAGCCTTGGCCCAAGTCAGTGACTTTGGAAAGATCTACATGGTTGTCCTGCATTAACTTCCCATTACCCAGTAAATACGTCTCCCCATTGATGTCGCCAGAAACACCTTGTCCTGTAATGGATTTGAAATTCTTCACTTGCGCTTCAGCGTATACATCAGATATCCCTTCCACCTCAACATAGTTAAGTAAGGCTTCTGCTAACGGGTGGTTGGCACCCTTCTCTAAGGCCTGAATAACACCGTGAACCTCTGATTGGGATAATTCACCATGGTACTGAGTTGCATCAACTACCGGTTTGCCCTCAGTGATGGTGCCTGTTTTATCGACTACCACTAGGTTAATTTCACTGGCCTTTTGCAGGGCATCACCGTTTCGAATCAAGCCTCCAAACTCCGCTGCTTTACCGATACCAATCATAGTTGAAATAGGTGTAGCCAAGCCTAGGGCACAGGGACAAGCAATAATCAGCACAGAAACCGCAGCTACTAGCATGTTTACAGAAACGGGAGATGGACCAAAATTGAACCAGAGCAATGCGGCAGCCGTAGCAATTAACATCACGCTTGGAACAAAGATAGCTGAAACTTTATCCGCAAGTTTACTGATAGGCGGTTTTGAATTCTGTGCTTCTCCCACCATGTTAATGATCTGAGCAAGCAATGTGTCAGCACCGATCTTAGTGGCTCGATAGGTAAAGCTACCATTACCATTGACGGTGCCAGCAGACACATTGCTCCCTTGTGATTTTTCAACGGGAACGGGTTCACCTGTTAGCATGGACTCATCTATTACGGATTCGCCTGATAAAAGGATGCCGTCCACAGGAAGCTTCTCACCCGCCTTTACTTGAATGGTATCGTCTATCTGAATGTCGCTAATGGCCACAGTTTGAGACCTATTATTCCGGACGACCGTGGCATGACGTGGACGTAAATCCAACAAGCGTTTTAGTGCTTGGCTGGTTTTACCTCGCGCTCTTACTTCCAATGCTTGCCCTAGGTTAATTAAACCTAAAATCATGGTGCTGGCTTCAAAATAGAGGTGGCGAGACGCTTCAGGTACCCAAGTAGGTGCGATCACCACCGCCATTGAATAGACCCAAGCCGCTCCCGTACCTAAGGCAATTAACGTGTCCATGTTACTGCTGCGATGTAAGAATGCACGCCACGCACTACGATAATAATGGCCACCAGAAAACACCATCACAGCCAAGGTCAGGACGCCAATAGCGCCCCATGTCCACTGCTGTATTGTGGTGCTGATCATCATAGAGCCACCCAGTAGCCCCCAAAGCATGAGAGGAACACCAACAGCCAACCCAGCAAACGCATTACGAAATTTTGTGACTAACTCTTGGTGCTCTTTTTCGTCTCGCTCCTTTTGAGCTACTTCAGGATCAACAATCTGTGTTGCCCCGTAGCCCACATTGGTCACTGCCATAATCAAGGCGTCAACGCCTTGATTACCGCGCACCTGAGCCGTTCGGCTGGCAAAATTTACCTCAGCGTGTTGTACGCCAGGAACCTTATCAAGGGCCTTTTGTATGGTGTTCACGCATCCAGCACAGGTAATCCCGGAGAGTTGTAATTGAATGCTGTCTTCGTTGTTTAATTCAGCACCCTCTTCTTTGACGACATCAGAAGGCTGCACTTGAGTTTGTTCATGAGCATGCTCATTGCTTGTTTTAGTTGTTGTTAAGGCGGGCTCAGGCTCTTGTGCAGGCACCTCATATTGCCCTAGTAGTTCATACCCTGTTTCTTCAATGAGTGTTTCAATTTGTGACTCATGTAATTGAGTCTGGATTTCTAGGCGGTTGTCTTTAGGAGTGCCGACCACTTCCGCACTAGGATCTTTCTCTTTAATGGCCCGTCGCACTTTGCTGACACAGCCTTGGCATGACATGCCTGTGACATTCAAATCGAACTCAAAAATATTCGGTGCATCCGGTGCCACAGGATGCGTTTGGTTAACATCACTCATTTAATGCTCCTTAGAACAGCAATCTGTTTCCTGTTCCCATTCTTCGATAAGACAACAAATGGAGTGGCCATTAGGGATGCCATCCTCCATTTCTTCCCAAGTTGCGAGAGCCGCCTCCATTTTAGCGAGGTGTGCTTGAAGCTCTGCTATCTGGCGTTTTGTTTCGGGGACTTTTTGTCGCAATAAGTCGCGAACCAGTGGACAAGGAGAATCACCAGAATCTGATTGTTCAAAAATTTCAGCGATTTGTTTTAGACTAAACCCCAACAAACGTGCCTGTTGAATAAACCTAATTCGCTTCAGTGCAGCGGCGTCATACTGCTGATAGCCATTATTCGGGTTTCGCGTAGAGTGAATAAGTCCTTCGCGAGTGTAGTGACGCACTGTTTCACCGGTAACCCCTGCTGCTTTTGCCAGTTCTCCGACTTTCATAATGCCCCCTGTTATTTCATTCGTCCTATCTTAGAACCTTTGTGTAACACATAGGTCAAATGTCGAATAGCGAATACACCTGAAAAATTGATACAAACGGATATTTGCGCAAATCTTCAAGATTGCTTTCATGCTTCTTACATAAAGACAGGCACGGGATAACCGAGTAAAGTAAACGGCTTATGGACTTTAAATGTTATCTTCACGCTTATGATTGCTGTATTTGTTCAGGCGCTTACGCCGATTATTCTCCTTGCTGGCCTTGGAATACTACTCTCTAGAAAGACCCAATATCTTGATAGTCCACAGTTAGGTGCCTTGGTGTCCAACATAGGGATCCCTGCTTTGTTATTGCACTCCATCTTAAATATGAAGATGGAATTGTCCGGTATGCTGTCTCTCGTGGCCGTGACGATTGTGATTTTAGTATTAGTAGGTGTAGCGTCATTTGTGTTTTTAAAACTATTAGGATTACCGGTTCGCTTTTATTTACCTCCTTTGGTAAACCCGAATACAGGTAATCTTGGAACACCAGTGGCCTATGCGTTATTTGGTGTAGAAGGATTGACGGTTGCTATTGTGGTGAGTTCTGTTGTCCAGATCAGTCATTTCACTTTAGGGGTGGGATTTATGTCAGGCAGTTATCATCCTAAGCAATTAGTGAAGAACGGTCCTGTTTTAGCCCTAATAGTAGGTGGGGTATTTAGTGGTATGCAACTGAGCTTACCCGAAGCTGTTATGAATACTCTTGGGATGCTGAGTGCAATCACCTTACCCATTATGTTGATGCTACTCGGTAAGTCCCTAGCCAGTCTTAGTATTAATGATAAAAGCCAAATTAAACGAGTCGTCAGCCTTTCTCTGTTCAGACCCCTAATTGGTTCAGGTGTTGCGTTACTGGTGGTGCCTTTTTTTAACTTTAATAGTGTTGAAACCGCAACCATTGTCATGTTGCACGGCATGTCTGTGGCGGTGATCAGTTATATGTTGGCAACACGCTTTGATGGCCCAAAAGACGAAATTGCACTTATGATAATGCTCTCATTGCCCGTATCACTTGGTGTCGCGGGTGGGGTTTGGTGGTGGTTTCAGTAGCTCAACTGAGCTAGCGAACAAGGGGCGCTGACTTGATGGTTGCCCAGACCGTCATTCCGTTTGTTAAAGCCAGATTATGTACAGATAATCGGGTGATACTTGATACAAGCTCAATGCCATTAATATCAATGGTAACGGTTGCAAGGGCAGAAGATTCATTTGTTACGATGTTCGAAATACGGCCTTTGAAGCTATTTAACGCACTTGAATCTGACATGGCAGTTAAGCTAAGGCTTACTTGATTCGCTTTAATAAATAGCTTAACAGTGCTTCCCTTGGATGCACTCAAATTTGGGACAATGAGATCACCCAGCGGGGTGTTGACTCTAGTGAGCTGCCATGCAGACAGTTCTTCCATTACTTCTCCAGCAACGGCAGTACCCATTCCTCCTAATTCAGAAGCTTCGGGGCCAAGACGCGCCAGTATGTTATTAGGTTCCCCTATTGCACTGATATTGCCATTCTCTAAATACACGACACGATCGGAAATACGAGCCACTTCTTCTATAGAATGGCTCACATATAATATGGGAATCTGAATCTCTCGAGTGAGTTTCTCTATGTACGGCAGAACTTCCTGTTTTCTTTGGCTATCGAGGGCTGCTAAGGGTTCATCCATTAATAATAAACGAGGACGTCTAAAAATAGCTCGAGCAATGGCCACCCTTTGCTTTTCTCCCCCAGAAAGCTCATGGGGCATGCGAGATAATAAATGTTCGATACCTAAAACCTGAGCTAGATGAGCTTGCTCACTTTCTGTGGACTTAGACACCGCGCGCTTTAAGGCATAATCCAGATTCTGTTGCACTGTGAGATGCGGAAACAAACTGGCCTCTTGAAAGACATAGCCAACCGCCCTTTCATGAACTGGCACATGATGATTATCTGTGAGCCACTTAACATCGCCTATGGAGAGGCTTCCTACAGCGTCAACTTCCAAGCCTGCAATCACCCGTAATAACGTGGTTTTACCAGAACCTGATACCCCCATAATCCCAGTGATTCCAGATAAAGGGAGCTGCATTGCAATTTGCAGTTTAAAGTCTTCTTTTCGTTTCAGGGTAATATCTAACGACAGGGTTTTAGCCTTTTCCATTAGTATGCTCCATGGGACATTGCTTTAGTGCTTTTCGTACCATAAAGGAGCAGCAAGACTACAAAAGAAAACCCAAGCATTAACGCGGCTAAAGTATGAGCTTCTGCATATTCTAGCGCTTCAACGTGATCATACATTTGTACCGCAACCACACGGGTTTCTTCTGGAATATTGCCTCCAATCATCAACACCACGCCAAATTCACCGACTGTATGGGCAAAACTTAATACAGCAGCAGTAAATAGACCGGGTTTAATTAAGGGTAACACCACTGTGAAGAAACGATCCCAAGGGCCTGCACCTAACGTCGCTGCAACTTCCAAGGGGCGCTCCCCTAGTTTCTCTATGGCGTTTTGAATGGGATAGACTGCAAAGGGTAGCGAATAAATGACAGAAGCAATAACCAACCCTGAAAAGGTAAAAGGCAGTAACCCAATACCTAAAAACTGTGTTGTTTGGCCTATGAATCCGTGTGGCCCCATGGAAATCAGTAAGTAAAAACCGAGCACCGTAGGGGGTAAGATAAGGGGCAAGGACAGTATTGCGGCAATTGGTGCTTTCAGTTTGGAGCCAGTGCGTGCTAGCCACCAAGCAATCGGGGTGGCTAGACATAGCAATAGAATCGTAACCGTTGTGGCAAGCTTTATTGTCAGCCAAATAGCGGCTAAGTCTGATTCTGATAAGTACACTGAGTGTCCATTATTGTATTTTGTAGCCGTATGATTGAATCACCTGGTGCGCCTCATCCGACTTTAAGTAATCTAAAAATTCTTGTGCTGCGGCGTTACGTTCAGCACTTTTCATCAGTACAGCGTCTTGGCGAATGGGTAGATAGAATTCGTCAGGAATGATCCATACTGAGCCATGGGTAATCTTATTGTTCTGGGTGATCTGTGACAAGGCAACAAAGCCAATATCAGCATTTGACGTGTCTACATATTGGAAGGTCTGGGCGATGTTATTACCTGTCACCCATTTAGTTTGCGTTTTGTCTACCAACTCTAGGGTTTCCAGGGTTTGTAATGCCGCTAAGCCATAGGGTGCTAACTTAGGGTTCGCCATGGCTAAACGGTTAAAGTCATCTTCATCGAGTATTTTACCTAAAGGATCTACTTTTTCGGGATCCGCTGACCAAAGTGCGAGTTGTCCCTCTGCGTAAGTGAAGCGTGATTCTGCTAATGCAAGATCCTCTTTAATCAAAGCTTCTGGTTTCGCTTGATCTGCAGAAAGGAAGACTTCAAACGGTGCACCATTTGAAATTTGAGCATAGAACTTTCCAGATGAACCAAAAGACAGTTCAACTTCATGGCCAGTTTGACCTTCAAAATTAGCTGCAATGACTTTTGCGGGTGCCGTAAAGTTAGAAGCCACTGCTACATTTATCGTATCAGCAAAAGCCATATTGGAAGTGAACGCATAGGCCAACACACAGGCTGGGAAAATAGTACGAAAAGGCACCGCTTATCTCCTTCATTAAGAAACATTCCCATTAGAATAACCCGCATACATGTCATGGGATAACTCAAATTGGCTAGAAAAAAAGGAAATAGCGTCTGTCCCACATAAGAGGAAATGGGACAGCTTTATTTAAAAAGTGGTATTAAGGGAATTGAAGTCAGTCAGTTTAAAAAACGAACCATCTTGTTCAAAATTTTTAAGGGTTTTGCTTTTTAAACTATCCGCGTTAAATGTACTTGGCTCTGACACTTCGGAATGGGCATAACGGTCAGTGTAATCTTCGGAAGTAGTTGTATAGATATCAAGCAAATCATTTTGCGCAACCACACTTACCTGACTGTCTGCACTGACTGTTAAGCTAATAAAAGGTAAGACAATAAAGAGGGTTTTGATGGCATATTTACTCATGATTTTACCTAGATACAAAATCAATTTACTGAACAAATTATAACAACCAGTGACTTAAACTGCGTTATCCTGCCGATGAGTTAACTTCTTTTTCCAAACTGTGACATCATATTTCAATTATGCTGCCACACTGTGCACAGCATTCCATTCTCTCACTGTGATTTGACTATCATTGAAAGCAACAAAAAAGGACACCCCGTGGTGCCCTTTTTATAAAGTTATCTCGTATCAATAATGTGCTGACGACTTAAACTTTAAGCTTCCAATTCACTTCTTGACCGGCATGAAAAGGAACAATCGGCTCGCCAGTAGGCAACATGATAGATTCTGGAACCGTCCAAGATTCACGGACCAAGGTAATGGTTTCCTTGTTGCGTGGTAATCCATAGAAATCCGCACCATGTAAGCTTGCAAAGCCCTCAAGCTTGTCCAGAGCATTAAGATCTTCAAATACTTGTGTGTACAGCTCAATAGCAGACCAAGCACTGTAACAACCAGCACAACCACAGCTAGACTCTTTACGATGTTTAGCGTGAGGAGCTGAATCTGTTCCTAAGAAGAATTTAGGATTACCTGTCTGGACCGCAGCACGTAGAGCTTCTTGATGTGTTGAGCGCTTAAGTACTGGTAGACAGTAGTTGTGCGGACGAACGCCACCATCCAGTAAGTCATTACGGTTCAGCATTAGATGCTGAGGTGTGATGGTTGCCGCAACGCCATCACGGGCTTCGGCAACGAAATCAGCAGCATCTTTCGTAGTAATGTGCTCAAACACTACTTTAAGAGTAGGAACGCGCTCTACAATCTTAACTAGGTGTTGATCAATAAAGGCTTTCTCACGATCAAAAATATCAATATGTTTTTGCGTCACTTCGCCATGAATTAGCAATAGCATTCCTGCATCTGCTAAGGCTTCAAACACCGGATAAAGCGTTTCTAAAGAACTTACACCAGAATCTGAGTTAGTGGTGGCACCAGCAGGATACATTTTAGCTGCGACAGCACCAGCCTCTTTCGCAGCGCGAATGTCCTCAGCTGTGGTCTTATCCGTTAAATAGATGGTCATAAGTGGCGTAAAGTCCACATCCGCGGGGATCGCTGCTTCAATACGTTGACGGTATGCGATAACACCCTCTGCGTTTATGACAGGTGGAACTAGGTTAGGCATAACAATTGCGCGGCCAAAGCAACGGGCTGTGGCAGGCACAGTTTCTTTAAGCATCTCGCCATCGCGGAAATGAAGGTGCCAGTCATCAGGGCGAATAATAGTGATTTGATCCATTTCAAAACCTGCTTTTTATCTGTGATAAAGGGAACTAAAACTGCTAAAAACATGGTCTTACAACGGGCCTGAACCATGATTTATAGCTTAGACAAAAGCGCTACATGTGGTTAATCATCGAACGAAAGCAGTCAAAGGTTACCTTATTAATGCTCTGGCAAGATCAATAACGCAAGGAGCCTCATTAGGTGCTTCCTAGTAAGATAAAGACATGAAGCGTTTATCAATTTTTTTTAAACAAATAAAAGCCGAGCTAGGCTCGGCTTTATAGAACTTATACTTACTTAGATCTTGGGCGTGGCTTACGATCTTTGTTAAAGGCTCTTGGCTTACGATCACCACGATCATTGCCGCCATTATGTGATCGACGACGAGGCGCTGGGGCTGGGCGATCAAAGGTAGCATCGTCAGCTTTTTCCAGCTCAGTGATGTCTGAGCGTTGACCACAAATACGAGTTTTCGCAAGTTTACCAATCACCTGCTTGCTCATATCTGAAGGTAAATCGACCGTTGCGAAATCTTCAAAGATCTCAATATGACCAATCAATTTGCTATCGATGTCCGCTTCGTTAGCAATGGCGCCTACGATGTTGCCTGGCTTAACACCGTCACGGTAACCGACTTTAAGCAAGTAACGAGTCATCTCAACAGACGGATTGTCTTTAAGAGGCATCGCTTCTTTAGAAAGGTTACGTGGTTTACGCGGTGCACGATCACCTCGATCAGGGCGTTCTTGGCGCTCACGAGGTTTAAATTCGATCTCTTTCAAGATAAGAGGCGTTTTGCCTTGAGCCATAAACGCCAACGCAGCGGCGGCTTTTATCGGATCGACTTCATTATCTTTTTGGTAGCTTTCAACCAGCTCGATAAAGAAATCAAGATCTTCATTGTCCATCGTATCTGTGATGCGCTGTTTGAAGCGAGAGATACGCTGAGCGTTGATGTCAGAGGCGGTCGGAAGCTGCATGCGCTCGATCGTTTGACGTGTTGCGCGCTCAATTTGTTGCAGCATACGACGTTCGCGGTGTCCTACAAATAGAATCGCAGTACCAGTACGACCGGCACGGCCAGTACGACCAATACGGTGTACGTAAGATTCTGTATCGTATGGAATGTCGTAGTTTACAACGTGGCTCACTCGATCTACGTCCAAACCACGTGCTACAACATCTGTCGCAACAAGGATGTCAATTTGACCCTTCTTAATGCGATCAACTGTACGCTCACGTAAGTTTTGGCTGATGTCACCGTTTAAGGCTTCACAGGCATGACCACGGGCTGTTAGCTTTTCAGCTAGCTCAACCGTTGCGGCTTTAGTGCGCACAAAGATGATCATACCGTCGTGTTCGTTCATTTCTAGAATACGGGTTAAGGCATCTAGCTTATGAAGACCACTCACCTGCCAGTATTTCTGAGAAATAGTCGTGGCAGTCGAAGTTTTGGTTTGAATCTTAACTTCTTTCGGGTTGTTCAAATGTTGTTGAGCAACCTTACGGATCACACTCGGCATGGTCGCAGAGAACAATGCGATCTGACGAGATTTAGGGGTGTGCTCAAGAATCCACTCAACATCGTCAATGAAGCCCATGCGAAGCATTTCATCTGCTTCATCAAGAACCAGTGCCTGCAAGCCATCAAGCTGCAAAGTACGACGACGAATATGGTCCATAACACGACCAGGTGTACCGACAACAACTTGTGCGCCACGTTTTAGCTGACGTAGTTGTGAGTCATAGGACATACCACCATAAATGGGTAGCACGTGAAAATCCGGAATATGGCGAGCATAGCTCTGGAATGCTTCTGATACTTGAATGGCCAACTCACGTGTTGGCGCCAACACCAATAATTGTGGTGTTTTGTTTGCCACGTCAATACGAGATAACAATGGCAACGCGAATGCGGCTGTCTTACCCGTACCTGTCTGCGCTTGACCAAGAAGGTCATGCCCTTCTAACAAAAATGGAATACTTTGCGCTTGAATGGCAGAAGGTTGTTCATAACCTAGTTCACTAACCGCTTTAAGGACTGGGGCGGCTAAACCCAAAGAATCAAAAGTAGGCTGAATATCAGCGTCAGACATGTAGATGGTAACCTTTAAATAGGATGGGAGACGTGCATAAGTGCACCGAGAAATCAATCGCGCATTTTAGTGCAATAACGTGAATTTAGCTAGTAGAAAATGCTAAATTCACGAATATAACCAATGTTTCCTTTTTCTACTGGTGCGCTTTCGAGTCAATCATAATAGCTAACCAACGCATTCTTGGGTTTGCTTCTAAGGCGATTTTAATAATGATAGTCAATGGAATGGATAAAAGCATACCCACTGGACCAAAGACCCATCCCCATAGAATCAAAGATAAGAACACCACTAAGGGTGATAACCCTACCCCACGCCCCATGAACTTAGGCTCTACAAAGTTACCCATTACTAGGTTTACTACTAAAAAGCCCAGCGCAGTGAGACCAGCATAGGCACTTCCCAATTGCACAAACGCGAGAAAGACGGCAGGCACCGCCGCAATGATGGAACCAATGTTTGGCACAAAATTTAACAGGAAGGCGCAAACACCCCAAAGCAATGGGAAGTCTACCCCTAAAATCCATAACCAAATGCCTATGATCAAACCTGTACCAATACTTACCAAGGTTTTAAGCATTAAATAGCGGTTAACCGTGTCAATGAATCGATTTACCTTTTCCATAGAACCGTCTGCATCGTCCAGTGCGTAAGCTAGTTTTTTGGGTATTTCAGCCGCTTCAAATAAGATAAACACAACGGTCATGATCACTAGGAACATATTCGTCAAAACACTGCCAAGGCTGGATAAGGTGTTGGTGAACATTGACATCAATGAAGAAGGATCCATGTAGCCACGTATTTGCTGATAAGAAATATTCAACCCAAAACCATTTAACTGATTGAATAAGGCCGACATTTCTTTGCCAAAGCGCTCTTTGTACATAGGGAGTTGCTTAGTGAAATCTTCTAATGAAGCACCTACCAATAAGCCAACAAAGCTTAAACTCGTCATAATAAGTAAGACGATAATGATGATGGACGCCCAAGTTGGCACTCGATACTGCTTAAGTGTGCCGAGTAATGGTGTACAAATAATGGCGATAAATACCGACAACATAAACGGCACAATGATTTGCGAAGCGGCTTTAAGCCCCGCAATGATCAATATAAAGGCAGCAAATCCTACCAGCCAATGTATTCCTTTTCCTTCGTTCATCAATGTGACTCTCCTGCCATGAACATCCTAATTAATATGGATAAATACTCTGTGCATAGTCGGCCAAATCCTGGAGCATAATGCGTTTGCTATCAGGTAATGACTCGTCCATAGCGAGCTCATTTAAACGGGCAAAATATTGCTCCATGTTAATGGAGCCACTGCCGTCCTTCTCGAGTAATCTAATACGTCGATATTCTTCCCATTCTTCGCGCTGCTCACCATTCATTTGCTCTGGATAGTTTCTAGCAAGATAACGGGTAAACATTTCAGGCAGTCGACGATCATCAAATGTCATTTCTAACTCGCCTAAAATATCACTTGGTGTCTGTCTGATTTCTTCCATTCTCAGTTTGTCATCCCTAGAAAAGAAACCACCACTGTAAAGCATGAGATCTGGATCTTTATCGATGCGCTCATGTTCTTGCATAAATACCTGAGTGAGTTTTGCAGCTAAGCCAGATGACTGTTTAATCTTGGCTAAATTTCCGCGACAAATATCACCATCTAATCCAAGACGAGAAACAACCGATTCGTCTTTTAAAAACGTCGCTGGGGCAACGGCAGGGCATTTGTTTATATGAAGCACTTTCAAAGGCAACCGCTCTACCCCATCCCCTAACGCTTCTTTACGAGTAAAAACTCGCTCACGAATCTCATCTACAGATAGATCGATTAAAGGCTGCGCATCAGCCATCAAATCGTAAACGATGATGCCATTCTTATTGGTGGGATGTGGAGCCACCGGCACGACAAATGCTGAGAATTTACGCTCTTGGCCAAACATGCCAGAAATATGCAGGAAAGGTTTCATCCGAATAGGATCGATAAATTGTTGCAAGGACGCCTTATCACGCATTGAGAAGTAATAATCAAAGAGTTTGGGCTGCGTTTCCTTGATCAGCTTAGCTAGGGCAATCGTGCCATGAACATCCGAGAGTGCATCATGGGCCTGTTCATGCATGATGCCATTTGCCACGGTGAGATCTTCAAGTTTAAAAGAATAAGTGCCATCTTCTTTTTTGGGCCATTTAATACCTTCTGGTCGCATGGCATAGGTCATCCTTACCAAATCAATAATATCCCAGCGGGAACAAGCGTTTTGCCATTCTCTTGCGTAAGGGTCGATAAAGTTTCGGTAGAAACTATGGCGAACAACTTCATCGTCAAATCTTAAGGTGTTGTACCCCAGCGCACAGGTCCCGGGAGTGGCTAATTCTTTTTCGATGAGTCCCATGAACTCTGACTCATTAAGCCCTTCACGGTTAGCATCTTGGGGAGTGATCCCTGTTAAAAGACAGGCATCAGGATGAGGTAATACGTCATCGGCCAACTTGCAGTAAAGCATGATAGGTTCGCCAATGGGGTTAAAATCTAAATCTGTACGAATCCCCGCAAACTGCATCGGTCGGTCTTTAGCGGGATCGACTCCCGTAGTTTCAAAGTCGTACCAAAAAAACGAGGTGGTCGCACTGT
This sequence comes from Marinomonas vaga, assembly GCF_055388305.1. Taxonomy (NCBI): domain Bacteria; kingdom Pseudomonadati; phylum Pseudomonadota; class Gammaproteobacteria; order Oceanospirillales; family Oceanospirillaceae; genus Marinomonas; species Marinomonas vaga. The sequence goes on along the minus strand of NZ_AP043903.1, from coordinate 3,082,326 downwards.
TACTCACAAATAATTCCTGTTCGCTTCGTTTAAAATCAGTATTATACGCATCTAGACAAGAACTTGGCGATGAAGGAGTAATGATGTCGACGCCAGCTCAATGCCCATGTGGCTCAGCAGCCCCATACGAAATGTGTTGTGGAATGTACCACAATAATCCTGGCACTGCGCCTACCGCAGAAGCTCTCATGCGCTCCCGTTATTCTGCTTTTGCTCTGAATAAGTTTGACTATATTGCAGCAACGCAAAAATTAGACTCTGACCCAGAGCAAACCACAGATGCCATAGAAGACAGTAATGGCACCACCAAATGGACCAAGCTCACGATTACCGAGGTTCAAGATGGTGGTGAAAAGGATAAGACTGGCTTAGTCGCTTTTAGTGCTCATTTTAAGGAAGGGAAAAACACCGGAAAGTTAACTGAGCGCTCGCTTTTCAAAAAGGACAAGGGAACCTGGTATTACATTGCAGGGGAACACGAAGTTCAGGGCAACACACCTCATGTTGTGCCACAAGAATCTCGTATTGGTCGAAACGATCCATGTTCATGTGGTTCTGGTAAGAAATTCAAGAAATGTTGTGGGTGATCATTGATCACCCTTCAATTCCCACTCCGCTTTAATGGCTCTAATCTCTTCGTCTTGAACGATGAACATTTCAACTAAGTTCGGATCAAAATGTGATCCGGCATTATCTCGTATGTATTGATAGGCATCTTTAATAGGCCAGGCTTTTTTATAAGGCCTTTCCATAGTCAATGCATCAAATACATCTGCAAGGGCAACAATCCTAGCTGTCAGTGGAATGTCTTCACCTGCTAAGCCGTTAGGATAACCACTGCCATCCCAGCGTTCATGGTGCGCTAATGCAATTTCAGCCGCCATTTGAAACAAGGGTGACTGGCTATTCCCCAGAATTTTCGCCCCAATTGTTGGGTGTTGTTGCATGACTTCCCATTCTTCAGGCGTAAGTTTTCTAGGAGCTTTTAGAATATTGTCTGGAATACCAATCTTCCCAGTGTCGTGCATGGGGGCTGCTAAACGTATTCTCTCCACTTGTTCTGCATCAAAGCCGACCTTGCGTGCCAACAAGGCACAGTAATCCGCCATGCGCCACATATGAGAGCCGGTATCTTCATCATTATAGGTACCCGCTTCACTTAGCATTTTTACCGCTGCGACTAACGACTCTTCTAGCTGTGAGGTACGCTGCTTAATAATAAGTTTGTTACGCTTATCTTGTTCCGAGAGGGCTATGTGATTAGCGACACGGGCTAATGTGGTTAAAGGGGTAATAGGCTTGGTTATGAAGTCAACTGCGCCTACTTCAAAGCCTTTACGTTCATCATCAACTGACGTCATGGCGGTAATAAAGATCACAGGGACATGGGCCGTCATCGGATTGTTTTTGATCTTACGGCAAACTTCGTAGCCATTCATGCCCGGCATCATAATATCCAGCAGGACCAGATCGGGTACCTTCGCTTCAATGCTTTTGAGCGCCATCGCACCACTCTTGGCGATACGAACATCGTAATGTTTTTTTAGGATACCTTTTAAAATATCTATGTTATCGGCCATGTCATCGACAACAAGCACGCTTTTAGGCGCTAAATTAGACTCATAGGCTAATAAAGCATCATTCATATAATCAAGATCAAACATGACTCCAACACTCCTATGTCTTTGGAGTTCTGACACGGTCAAAAGCTATTATTAGGGTTGCAAGGACACGCTCACGCGGACTTACAATGGGCCCTCAAACGATCAATAGCTAAATCATAGTCATAATTATGAATAAGTTTCTGGATTTCTAATAAGTTTTCGTTATGATCAGGGCCATACAACTCAATGATCTCAGAGATCTGATCATCTACATCAGCCTCTCCGATCTCTAGGCTTTCTTTAAGTCTCGATACACGCTCAATAAATTCTTCTGTTAAGTCTTTGTCTGTCGGAGACAACTGAGCAGTTGCCGATTGGTCCTCGATTAAATCTATTTTTAAGTACCTTGTAACAAGGGCTTTCAACTCAATCGCCGCGTCGACTATACGGTTAACCTGTATGCGCTGTTCTTGTGCCGCGTGATTTTCACTGATCAACAACTCTAATGCGGCAATCTCCCTAGCGAAACTCTCGCCACCGATATTAGCCGCCGCGCCTTTAATACTGTGTAACTCATAAGATGTTGTTGGAATGGTGTCTTCATGCTCTCCTGTGTAGGGTTGCAATAGAACAAGAAACCTCTCTAATACTTCGTGATATTGATGATCATCTCCACCAAAGCGATACAAGCCTAGCTCTGGGGAAAAGGCTTTAGCAGTCATGGATTGATTCATAGGAATCACGTTATTAACAGACTCTCCAACTAACCAATGTTCTAATTTGTTAAGTAGCAATAAAGGGTCAAGAGGTTTGGTCAAGAAATCACTCATACCTGCTGATAAGGCATGTTCACGGTCTGTATCTAACGCGCCTGCAGTTAAAGCAAGAATCGGTGGATGATCTTCGCCGAGTGCTTGGATAATTCCTTGAGTCGCTTGGTAACCATCCATAATAGGCATTTGCACATCCATTAAGATCAGATCAAATGAATGTTTTTGCGCTTCTTCAACGGCGGCCTTACCGTTTTCTACAGCTAATACCTCCACGCCTAGCTTTTCCAGTAAAGCGGTGGCAATCTCGCTGTTTACAATGTTGTCTTCCGCTAACAATATCTTTTTACCAAGCAAGCTATCGCACTCGTGAAACAAGGCCAAAGGCAGGGCGCTCTCCACATCGGTGTTAGCGCCTTTTGTGCGAAGTTTATCGATGGTTTGCTCTAATTTTTTAGGGGTTATTAAGGCTAATTGTTCCCAAGGAAATTGCAGCTCCACACGTAAATTATGTCCGACAATGATCACGCGACCGCAAAATGATGAGTGTAATGCCCCAGCCTCATCATCTGACAATAGGTCGGACAAATCATCGCTAACGATCAGTACAGACGTATCACTCACCTTTTCACCCTTTCCAATATGTTGAAAGGACAAATTTAAACGGGCCAGGTGTTCAGCAGCAATATTATCTTGGGTTAGAACCAAGAGTGGGAATTCCTTTATAGAGGGACGATTACTTTCAGGTTGCAAAGGTAGAGAGACATAAAAGACGGTGCCTTCACCAACTTTACTCTCAAAAGAGATGTCTCCTCCCATTAGATTCACTAAACGTTTGGAGATCCCCAGGCCAAGACCTGTACCACCGTATATACGCGTTGTACTGGTGTCAGCTTGACTAAAACCATCAAAAATATCGTTTTCGGACTCGATGCCAATGCCAGTGTCACTAATAACAAATTGTAAACTATCCCCTTCACGTTTTACTTCCAGTATCACCTGTCCAAAATGAGTGAATTTCACCGCATTGCCGAGGATATTTACCAAAATCTGCTTAATACGAGTGACATCCCCTATCAGCTGATTCTGTAGTTCAAAATCCCGCTCAACGATTAAATCCAACCCCTTAGAATCAGAACCTGAGCGGCAGATTTCGTAAACGTACTCTAAAACTTCATCGAGATTAAAAGGGGCATATTCGAGTTGTAACTTGCCAGCCTCAACTTTGGAAAAATCCAATATGTCGTTGATGATCAACAATAGATTATTTGCAGAATTTTGAATTTTATTTAGATAGTTTCGCTGTTTTGGATGTAATTCCGTATCCAACGCCAAATGAGACATACCTATGATAGCGTTCATCGGAGTGCGAATCTCATGACTCATGGTGGCCAAAAAGTCAGACTTAGCTTTCGTTGCCGCTTGCGCTGCCAACGCCGTTTCTTGTAGCTCATTTGCTAATGCTTTTGTGCGCTTATAGGACATTAAGCTGATTTTGACTTGACGCACCAGCATCACAATTATAACCACCATAGTGGTAGTGAGGAGTGCAACTAATACCCCTAAATAGCTGAATAAACGCATCATGTCATTGCGCGCATCCACTTTATCCGCCGAACGTCTCGCTAAAGCATCAAGCACAACCTGCTCTGTTGTGCTGAGCAATGCGTTGACATGCTCAGAAATAAAGTCCAGATCTGATGGGCCAACATTGCCAGAGAATAAGCGGCTATCGATAGCATTTAGTCGCTGACGTAACTCTCTGCGGCGTTCTTCCGCATTAGGAAGTTGGTTAAACAAGTCTTTTAGCTGACCTTCAGATACAACATTAAGACGACTGTAGAGAATATCAAAACGTAGCTGCGCTTCTTCCATACGGTCAAGATCAGTGGCACTGTCTTCCCAAAGTCGCACAGCGTTTCGTAATTTTAGAGCTTCTCTATCAAGCTGGTAAGAAGCCCACAGAGCATCTTCTTCTGCAGCGGATAATAGATCTTGTTGACGTTCTACAATCTGTAGGTACAACAACACTACAACGATCAAAAACATGGCTGCGGCTGGAACTAGGGTGGCAATTACCTTACCCGCACGTGTTTTAAAAATCGTTCTCATACAAGACCCATATCCATGTCATCATATTGCATGTTTAGGCTTACTCAACAGTAATGGACTTAACCTGCCAAACAGAGCGGTTATGAATAACTTCATTATTTAGAGAAGGATCTTGATCGAATGGGTACAGCATAAAGATTGGCCCTTTATCTCGTACTGACATTCTCTCCCCGTTCATGGTCATGGCCATAAGAACGCCTCTGTCGTATGCGTCCGCGACCGGCATCTTGGCACTATAATCATTCAGTGCGGTAATGGTAAGGGTGTCACCCTCAGCACCAACAGCGTCTAAAAGAGCAGACAGTTGAGGACCAGTGAAAGTATTGACACCTTCCGTCCAAGGGGTGCTAGTGACACTGGTCATTTCCCCTAAAGCCATCAACATTTCGCGATCAAATTGCGCAGTGGAATCAATATTCGATTGAGAAATTTTTCCTTGCACAGTCAACACTACTCTGCCATCCGGTTTGTCCAGAGCCATTGCATAAGATGAGGCTGATACAACAGCAACAGAAAGAATCATTTTTCCCCAAGAATTCTGATAAATCATTAGATGCTCCGTGTTCAACTTTAAGAAGATAAATCAATACTATAAGCCCCCTGTCTTTAATTGAATCTACTGCTTACCATTCTTTACGTAATTACAACCCTTGAACACGCTGTCAAAGCTTTTATTACATGGGACACAGGGGGAAATACCCGCCAAAATTGTTGAAGTTCAAAGCGACAAAAAGTATCTTACGGGGTACTTGTAATAAAATGACAAAACGCGCATTAAATGCCACATGCGACAGAACGGAACCCTCCTATGAAAGCCATTACATTAGGCCCCCTAAACTCCGCTAACGGGGAGATTCAAATTCCTGGGTCAAAAAGTCTATCTAACCGAATTTTGCTACTTGCGACACTTGCGAAAGGCACAACTAAAATCACCAATCTTTTAGACAGTGACGACATTCGTCATATGCTAAGTGCCCTCACGAAAATGGGTGTGCGTTACACTCTTGAAGACGAAGGCACCACTTGTATTCTTGAAGGTAACGGCGGTCCATTACACGTTGAAGATGCTGACCTATTTTTGGGAAATGCTGGCACGGCTATGCGCCCTCTCACAGCGGCATTGTGTTTAGGCACAGGTTCCTACCGCCTACATGGTGAACCGCGCATGCATGAGCGCCCAATTGGTGACCTTGTTGATTCGTTGCAGGCATTAGGCGTCGCTATTTCCTATGAGGAAAATGTTAATTACCCTCCTCTTCTTATAAAAGCTAACGGCCTACCTGGCGGTGAAGTTTCCATTAAGGGAAATATTTCTAGCCAATTTCTTACTGCTTTGTTGATGAGCGCCCCTTTGGCAACATCTGATCTGACCATCAAAGTGGATGGAGAACTCGTTTCTAAGCCCTACATTGATATCACTCTACATGCTATGAAGCAGTTTGGGGTGGAAGTTGAGAACCAGAACTACCAAGCATTTGTGATTAAAGGCAATCAAACTTACCAATCACCTGGCGAAATTATGGTTGAAGGTGACGCCTCATCCGCTTCTTACTTTTTGGCTGCCGCCGCCATTGCGGGAGGTAAGATTAAAGTACATGGGGTTGGCTCAGAGAGTGTACAAGGAGATGTTAAATTTGCTGAGGTGCTCGCTAAAATGGGAGCGAAAATCACCTACGGCCCTACTTGGATAGAATCTGAACGGGGCGAATTGAATGGCATCGATATGGATATGAACCATATTCCTGATGCAGCCATGACCATTGCGACCACAGCACTCTTTGCTAAGGGACCTACCACTATTCGCAATATCTACAACTGGCGGGTAAAAGAAACAGATCGTTTATACGCAATGGCGACTGAACTTAAAAAACTCGGCGTAGAAGTGGTAGAAGGCGAAGACTTTATAAAGGTCACTCCTAATAGTACGCTTGATCTGAAACATGCAGAGATCGACACCTATAATGATCACCGCATTGCCATGTGTTTTTCTCTCGTTGCGTTTTCAAATACGCCTGTGACGATTAATGATCCAGGATGTACCTCTAAAACATTCCCGACTTACTTCTCTCTATTTGAGCAGATCAGTCATTAAGATGTTTGACTGAGAGATCATGACCAACAAAAAAGCCCGCACAGTAATCTATGCGGGCTTTTTCTATTAATATCAGTCTATCAATTAGTTCGCTGTGCGAATGGTTTCTAATTGAGACTGTAGCTCAGCTGCTTTTTCAGAGTATGCTGCTTCTTGCTGAGTGAAAGTAACAGGACCATTAAAGTCGACAGTGCTGTCCACATCAACACCCATTGTTTCAAGTTGAGCAGACAAGGCTTTTACATCGGCTTTAGCAGCCATCAAATCATCATGAATGTTATCTGATGCGGCAAAAGAGCTAGTGGCTGCAACAGCAAGAGCGGCGATAAGTGCTGGAGTTTTAAATTTCATAATAAATACCTCTAAATTCTTAAATTCTAAATCTGGTTAAATAAAACGACTGTCGATTAATATGACGCGTTTAGTTTGTTGTATTCAGCTTGTAGCTCACCTGTTTTCTCAAGGTAAACAGATTCTTTCTGACCAAAAGTGTTAGCGCCATCTAGATTAACTTCATCAGCTTGGTAACCCATGGTTTCAAGTTGATTTGAAAGCGCTTGATAACCTGCACGAGCCTCACGGTAATCAGTGAAGGTGTTAGCAAAAGCTGACGTAGATAGTGCTGAGACAGCCAAAACAGAAGCAGCTAGTGTTGTGATCTTTTTCATTTGGAACCTCCTAAAAGGTTTGATTCATATTGTTGAGCGAATGTGTTTCGCGCTTCGATGTCAGTAATATTAGCCGCGTTTTTGCTAAAAAAAAGAGTCTAAAAATGCGTTTCAAACTTCTTCCAATAACCCACTCAAACACCCTTAATTTGGCGATTTCGGTATCAAAAGTGGATAAAACGCTTTCGCTATTCTTTTTCCAGCCTAAGTTGTAAATAATAATCATGAGCGCATAGGTTTGCAGGCATATTGATATGCAATTAGACGGTCAGCTGACTCGTAAATATTCCAAATATGAATTTCTAGTCCTTCTTATAAAGCCGTAACAGATAAAAAAACAAAATTAGCTTTCTTATTTGAAATCGATAACTTCGATGATCCTTTATCTAAAAAGCTGATAAGTCCTGCAAAACAGGTAGAATAGGCGATACAGCTGGCTAACACTGGCATCACTACGCTAGAGATTTTGTAATGAAGACACCCTTGCCCTTGATAGACAACCTAGAGCATTTGGCGAATCCGTTTACCCAATTCCCCTTAATTCTTCAAGGCTTGAAGGATGGTGTGTCACTTCTCAAAGAAGATCAGTTCGTTAGAGACTTACAGCTCGCGTTATGCTTTATCTATAGCTATAACGGCTCACAAGCCACATTCAATTCTTACCGTCGCGAAGTAGAACGTTTGCTACTATGGTCCTGGTATGAAAAAGAGACCCCTGCTCTTGAATTAAAGCGAGATCAAATCGAAGAGTTCATACACTTTTGCAATACCCCACCAGAAGCTTGGATTGGTACTAAAAACGTTGCACGCTTTAAAAATCATATGGGGGAACGTGTCCCGAATGATGAATGGCGTCCCTTTGTTGCCCATGTATCAAAAATCGACTTTCGCAATGGGCAAACCCCTTTGTCACAGCACTATAGCCTTTCACAGGCAGCGATTAGGGCGACCTTTTCAATTCTGTCCTCTTATTATGGGTTTTTGATGCAAGAAGAAGCTGTGCAGCAAAACCCTGTCGCTCTCATCAGGCAAAAAAGTAAATTCGTAAAAAAAGAAGTCACTCGTCGCCAAGTTCGTCGTATTTCCAACTTACAATGGGATTATGTTATCGAAACTGCGGAACTGATGGCCGAAGAAGACCCAGCCATGCATGAACGCACCTTATTCATCATGAACGCCCTCCTTGGGATGTATTTACGAATCTCAGAATTAGTGGCTGATGAGCGTTCAGCGCCAATAATGGGGGATTTTATCAAGGACACGGACGGAAACTGGTGGTTTAAGGTGCTCTCAAAGGGGAACAAAGAACGATTAGTCAGCGTCTCAGATGAAATGCTTACCGCTTTAAAACGGTATCGACGTTTTCGACAACTTCCTGACCTCCCTACCGTTGCTGAGCCTACCGCCCTGATACCAAAGAACCGAGGACAAGGAGCCATGACCAGCTCCCGCCAAGTTCGCAACATTGTGCAACATTGTTTTGATCAAGCTTATTATCGGATGTGTGATGATGGTCTTAAATCAGATGCTGATGATTTGCGGGTAGCAACAGTACACTGGTTGCGCCACACTGGGATTTCAGAAGACGTAAAAGTACGCCCCAAAGAACACGTTCGTGAAGACGCTGGCCATGCAAGTATGGCCACGACAGACCGTTATATTGATACCGAATATCGTGAGAGACACGCCAGCGGCCGAAAGAAAACTCTACGCCCCCACTAGTAAATTAACGCCAGCGGTCTAAGGATGTTTCATCTTCTAACTTAGCATCGACCCAACGTGAGCCTTGTGCCGTCGTTTCTTTTTTCCAAAAGGCAGCACGACTTTTGAGATAATCCATGATGAAGTCGCAAGCGGCAAACGCTTCACTCCTGTGGGCGGCTGCTACCCCAACAAAAACAATTTGATCATTTACTGATAATTGCCCAATACGATGCACCACGGTTACATCAAGAAGTGGCCAACGTTGTTCAGCCTCTGTCAGGATTTGCTGAATATTACGCTCAGTCATCCCAGGATAATGTTCTAAGAAAAAGGATGAGGCTTCCGGTTCTGGGCTAAATTGACGCACACGGCCAACAAACATAGCCACTGCGCCAGTTTGATTTGCAACGCACAATTCGTCATAAAGCGTCTGAACATTAAAATCATCAACTTGAACAAATATGTTCATAATTATCCTCCCGTGACCGGAGGGAAAAATGCGACCTCATTAGCCGTCTCTAGAGAAACCACATCCGTCATACGTGCAAATTCGAAGTTTATAGAGGCTTTAATGTGATCATCCAGTAGAGCCGTATTGGATAATTGTTTTGCGAGTATTTCCCGTAAGGCTTGCACCGTCATATCTTGTGATAATTCAAAGGCAAGCTCAGATCGACCGACCGACTCTTTTAAAGCACCAAAAAACACAACATTAATGGTTGTCATCACTACTCCATGAACCAGATTTACCACCCTGTTTTTCTAGTAACTTGGTGTCCTTGATAACGATGCCTTTATCAACGGCTTTACACATATCGTATAAGGTTAAAGCAGCAACACTTGCACCTGTTAGGGCCTCCATTTCCACTCCTGTTTTACCACTTAAGGAGCAGCGGCAGAGAATCTCAATAGACTCGGTATCCAGAACATTTATCTCAACTTCCACCTTGCTAAGCATTAACGGATGGCACAAAGGAATTAAATCGGAGGTTTTTTTAGCTGCTTGGATACCAGCAATTCGCACAGTCGCCAACACATCCCCTTTCGGTAGCCCACCTTCTATTATCTTGGTCAGAGTTGTGGGAGACATTACCACCAAGGATCGTGCAATGGCTGTTCGTTTGGTGATAGCTTTATCACTCACATCAACCATATGAGCGTTGCCTTTCGCATCCAAATGCGTAAGCGATTGGGTCATAAAAAAAACCTTGCATGAAAATAAAGCCACTATAGTGGCAAAACCTACAGCGAAATCAAGCGCTCCCCGCGACTAACATTGTTATACGAATGAAATCAGGCATAATGCGATTAAATGGATGTAATAGACGACTATGAGCCTCATCGACGATTTTAATGTTTTAGAACTCTCTACTAACGCAACGGAACAAGAAGCCAAAGCGGCATATCGTCGTCTTGCGCGCCGGTATCATCCAGATAAAAACCCTGATCGAGATACCACTGAACATTTTCAACGCATACATGATGCTTACCAAAATGTTCTGCAAGCTATTAAACGCTCCAGTGATCAATCCTGGCAACCCTACTCATTTACGGAACAGGCAAAACCAAGTGCTAGTCCTGGCACTACCTATGAGTTCAAAAGTGACGCCAAGCAAGAAGCCTATGTAAAACAACAGCAGCGCGCTTACCAAGAAATGAAGCGGAATAATGCACAACAAGATAGAGCTCGCGAAGAAGCCTTGAATTCAGCCCGTAATACGCTCCATGAACGACGCATGAAAGCCTTGTATGAAGAAATGCGTAAAGCTGATGCCAATAAGCGTCACCAGGATTACACGGAAACAACAGACAACATGGGCAGTGAGCCTTCTTTTGATGACGTATTTAGCGCCTATCAACAAGCCTCTCAGCCTGGTTACAGCTCAGAAGCTCAGTCCAATGACCAAAAGCCCAACATTAAATCATTTCGCCTCCAAGCAGCCAAAGCAGCCTTTGTCGCTTGCAGTTACTTAGTTGTTTTTGTGGGGGGAATTTACACGTCTAACTATTGGAATAGCCTGCAGAACACGGTATTTGATTCACCAAATAATGACTATATTAGCGGCCTGTATCCCCAGTATCGTTCAGGCACTAATTACAGTTTGTCCGAAGCTCGCCTTTTTACTGAACCCAGCGTCGCTTCCGAAATTAAAGACTATATCCCATCCATGACTAATGTAGAGGTCATGAAAGCTGAAGGCGATTGGCTTACTCTATCTTTTGGCAACTCCACTGGGTGGGCTAAAGCCGAATTGTTTGGCTTTGGATCTGTGGAAAATGCCGTTAACACAGGCTGTGTCGGTCAACCGGGATTAGCTCCGAGTCATGGTGCTGTTATTGGCGAAGCCGCGGGCAATAGTCGCCTTCGCATTCTTAACCAACTTCCTCAAGCTTCTAAACTAATCTTTGAATCATTGGATGGGCAGACTCCCTTCTCAATATACCTTCAAGGTGGCCAGCCATTAGCGGCAAACTTTATTCCCCGAGGGCGTTATCGATTGGTGTTAGAAACCGGATCCCTGTATCATTCCGCTTGCCAAAGATTCCTTTTTAATGACGGGAGCCGTGTACTGCTGGACAGTGTTACCTTCGCCAGTACTGAGCAAACCCTAACTATACGGAATCCAATTAATCCTTAACTACCCTGTACACGAGTTTCGTCTTCATGCTCAGTAACGTTCGTATTGTTCTAATCAACACCTTTCACCCTGGAAATATTGGTGCTATTGCCCGTGCCATGAAAAACATGGGATTAACAAATCTTTATTTAGTCGATCCGAACGACTACCCTTCCGAAGAGGCAACTAGCCGTGCAGCTGGGGCAGTTGATTTGCTTGAAAACGCAACAATTGTGAGCACTTTAGAAGAAGCCATTGGTGATTGCAGTTTGGTGATTGGAACAAGTGCCCGACATAGAACGTTTCAATTGCCGATTATGAATGCTCGAGAGTGTGCGGAAGCGGTCATTCCTGAAGCGAAAGACCACAATATTGCGATCCTTTTTGGCCGTGAAACCATGGGACTTCTCAATGAGGAAATTGCCCAGTGCCATCGTCAGGTTTATATTGATGCGAATGACGAATACCCAGTGCTCAACATTTCACAAGCGGTTCAGATTGTTGCTTATGAAATCTGGATGGCCCATCAAAATGAATCCATCCATGAGAAAGCCGTCCCTGAATACCCACGTAAAAAAGAAATGGATTTGTTTTACGAACATCTAGAAGAGACCCTGTATGGCATCAACTTTGTGGTGCGTAATCACCCTGGGAAGGTATTAGACAAATTGAAGCGCTTCTTCAATCGTTCAAGACCCGAAAAACAAGAGCTGGGAATCTTACGTGGTGTATTAGCTGCAGTAGACAGGGAAGCTGGACTGAATGAAGGCATGAGCCACGCCGCTAAAAACAAAGCCAATCAAGAATCAACTCACGATAAATGACAGCTAACCCAGCCAAATGACCCTTTCATTTGGCTGGGTTATTTTAGCAACAGACTAGATGCCAAGCTCTTTCTGAACCGCCAGTTTCGTTTGGATAAATTCTGAATGAGGCATGAATAAAAGCTCACTGATCTTACGAATGCGGTGGTCTTCGTAAGCATCTAAATCCCCATCTGCAAAGGCTACACGCCATAGACATTTTAAAAGTTCTAGCTTTTGCTCAATACTGGCCGTTGCATTAATCACCTTAGTGAACTGGTAAGCATCGGTAGCATCCCGTATCTCGTCTTTTACTTCATCAAACAGTTGATCAATGTCTTCCCCGAGGTCACCCACTGAACGAATAGCGTCTTTTGCCTTGCGCTCTTCATCTGGATGAATTTCATCATCGGCAATCATAACTTCCAACAAAAGCGCTGTGACAGCCTTCTGGTAGCTGATTGGCTCGATGTGCTCCTGCTCATTAGCAAACAATTTTTTCAAAGCGTTTAACATAAAACTGTGTGTACTCTTAAATGCTGGACAATTTCGTCAATTAAATCATTGGGGAATTGTCGATAATCTAAATATGGGCTCCAGATCAGGTTGCCTTCTGCCTTGGCGACATGAGCCTCCCCAAGCACCTTCGCATTTTCAGGTATTGGAAAGTCATCGTTAAATGTTTTACCCACAATGAACACCCAAGCCCCAATCTTAGCCTCGCTTTCATTTAACTCAGACGCTAAATGTTGAGCATTGAAAACGAGCTTTGCTCTATCCCAGAGTTTGTTATCTCTCACTATACGCCAATCCTCACTGGGAAATGTGGTCAACTTGGCAATAATTGTGAGAATTTTGCGCCAATGATTACCGTTAAGTGAAATAAGATCTTTTGTATCCATCTCCCTATAATTCATTACGCCTTGCGGCAATAAAGGCTTATTTGGTAGTAAAAATATGAGCTTCATGACAATGGGCTCCATTTGCCCTTAAAACAAAATTAGAAAGTGAAACTGATTAAGGGTAACAACTGCTGTTTTTTTAAATATATTAGAATATACTTATATAAATTAACTTATTTGGAGTGACCTAATGGAATCCTTTATAAGCCCTCTCAGTGGAGGCATCATAATCGGCTTAACGACCGCTGCCTACCTGTTATTGATCGGAAAAGTCGTCGGTATTAGTGGGATTTTGGCTCAAGCCTTATTCAGTAAAGATCGTTTTTTACCGTTTTTGTTCATTTTAGGTCTTATTATCGGTGGGAGTGCTTACGGAGTGCTAACGGAACAAACTGTTCCTTTTCCAGAAATGCGTAGCCCAATCTTGTTGATTATCTCAGGTCTTCTGGTGGGTTACGGTACCCGTCTTGGTAGTGGCTGTACTAGCGGCCACGGGGTGTGTGGTATTTCGCGCCTATCCCCTCGCTCGCTCATTGCGACAGTTATATTTATGACGACTGCAATCTTAACTGTATTGGTTACTAAGTAGGAACACATCCATGTATGCATTAATCACCTTTGCCACTGGCTTAGTCTTCGGGCTGGGTTTGGCCGTATCAGAAATGACCAACCCTACAGTCGTTATTGGCTTTTTAGATATTTTTGGAGACTGGAATCCATCGTTAATATTTGTCATGGGGGGAGCTGTGGCAATCGGCATGATCGGGTATGTGATTCGCAATCGCCGTTCAAAGCCTTGGTTGGCAGACAAATGGTATGTGCCAACAAGACGAGATATTGATAAAAACCTTGTGCTCGGGGCAGCTATGTTTGGTGTTGGCTGGGGGTTAAGTGGTTATTGCCCTGGTCCTGGTTTGACAGCCTTAACCAATAACCCTATGGAAGGTTTCTACTTTGTCGCTTCCTTGATTGCAGGCTCCGCCCTGTTCCATTTCCAGAACCATCGAAAATCAAATTAGTACGGGTTACAGTAAAGGCTCTTCGGAGCCTTTTTTATTGTTGTATTAATTTCTGCAAAAAATTCTTGACGTAGAAAACAATGCGCCTTAAATTTCGCCCCGCGTCGTTGCTAACATATTCCGCACCGCTTCAACTGCTGCGCTAGTCGCTTAAGGTCTCGTACCGGATAAGTAACAGCCATAAGTAGGATGGAGGGAGGTAAAGGCGTAATTTTTTCGGATTATGTTTATAAATTAAAGGAGCAATGCGCCATGTCTGTAGACGTCCATTCTTTTTACACCCCAGAACAATTCAACCGACTAAAATCTTTAGCGGATACTAAAGAAACGCCTTTCGTTGTCATTGACACTTCAATGATTAATGACGCCTACACAGAGCTTACCAAAGGCTTTCCAAGCGCAGATGTGTTCTATGCAATCAAGGCGAACCCAGCACCAGAGATTCTTACTATGCTACGTGACCGTGGCTCGAACTTTGATGTTGCTTCTCGTTATGAGTTGGACAAATTATTCGCCATTGGTGGTGTTTCTCCAGACCGAGTAAGCTTTGGTAACACCATTAAGAAAGCGAAAGACGTACGCTATTTCTATGAGAAAGGCGTACGAATGTTTGCAACGGATTCCGAAGCGGATCTTCGTAACATCGCCAAGGCTGCACCTGGCGCTCGTGTATACGTTCGTATTCTGACAGAAGGTACGGTTTCTGCAGACTGGCCTTTATCACGTAAATTCGGCTGCCGTCCCGATATGGCAATGGATCTATTGATACTCGCAAAAGAACTAGGCCTAGTACCTTACGGTGTGTCTTTCCACGTAGGTTCACAACAACGTGATATTGGTGCATGGGATGCTGCAATCGCCAGTGTTAAAGTGATTTTCGAACGTCTTAAAGAAGAAGATGGTATCGAATTAGAAATGATTAATATGGGTGGTGGCTTCCCTGCAAATTACATCAGTCGCACGAATGATCTGGCGACCTACGCAGAAGAAATCACACGATTCCTGGAAGAAGATTTTGGCGATAAAATGCCGCGTCTTATCCTAGAGCCTGGTCGTTCATTGATCTCGAACGCAGGCATTCTGGTGAGTGAAGTCGTATTGATTTCCCGCAAGTCCCATACAGCGCTTAACCGATGGGTATACACAGACGTGGGTAAATTCTCTGGTTTGATTGAAACCTTAGATGAGTCCATCAAATACCCTATCCATGTTGAAAAGACTGGTGAGCTTGAAGAAGTCATTATTGCTGGCCCGACTTGTGACAGTGCCGACATCATGTACGAAAACTACAAGTATGGTCTGCCTTTAAACCTTGCCATCGGTGATCGTTTGTATTGGCTGTCTACCGGTGCTTACACCACAACATACAGTGCAGTAGAGTTTAACGGTTTCCCTCCGTTGGCCTCTTACTACATTTAGTCTGTTTAAAAAATAATGATCAAAGGAGCCTAATGGCTCCTTTATTTTTTGGTATGATCGAGAACCAACTTATTAGCAATGGAGCATCAGGTGTCTCTGTACTTATCACACCTTAATATCTACCCGATTAAGTCCACCCATCACATTCCATTATTGGAATCTAAAGTACTTTTTTCTGGGCTAAAAGATGACCGACGCTATATGTTAGTGGACGAATCTGGGTTATTTATCACAGCACGAACCCACCCACATATGTCCCTTATAAAAACAAAAGTAACCAATCAAGGCTTACTAGTAGAAAGTGACCAGTGCGGCGGGGCACTTATCCTTGATGAGACACTCTTTAGTTCCGAACGACTCACCGTAGATATTTGGGAAACACTAGTGGATGCAAAGCGTACCACTAATGAAGCAGATAAGTGGTTCAGTGATGCCCTAGAGGAGCCAGTTAAGCTTGTATACTTTGATGAAGAGTCCGCTCGTTATACCAAAAAAGACAGCACAGACCCTGTTGCATTTGCCGATGGCTACCCTTTTCTATTAACAACAGAGGCTTCGTTAAACGAATTAAATGAGACGACTGCACATCAAATCGAAATGTTAAGGTTCCGTCCAAACCTTGTCATAAGCGGTTCAAAGCCCTTTGCAGAAGATACCTGGAAAATCATCAGAATTGGTGACGTGGTTTTTGAAAATCAAAAACCCTGTACTCGCTGTATCTTTACGACTCTTGATCCAGTTACCGCTCAGCGTAGTCCCAAAGGTGAGCCACTAAAATCCCTTGCGAAGTTCAGGTTGGTTAATAAAGAAGGTGTCACATTCGGAGTGAACTTAGTTGCACAAAACGAAGGGGAAATTAAGGTTGGCGACTCGGTGGAAATTCTTGAATACAAAGAGCCAGAGAAATATGAGGATAGACGCAAACCTAAAAGTTAGCGCCTATCCATTTAGGGGCTAATGAGCCTGTGATGGCTGATACCCTACTCTATGCAGACCGGTTGATTGTTTGGAGCGTCGATTGATGGCTGCCATCCAGACACCGGTAGCCATACCTACCACAATACTTGTGACGATGGCGGCTTGAAAAGAAAGGCCAGTGTAACTCCACTGTAGCGCCCACATAGCAAGACCCCAAAGAATGGAAAATTGCACCCCTTTAAATACGGCATCACCGATAAAGGAGCTTGGTGCCCCAAATCCTGCAAAGTGGATTTTTTCGGCTAATTTTTCAACAGGTGATGAGCTAAAATTGCTAAATAACATTATGCCCTCTCCTAAAGCTGTTAATGTTGCGTTAAGAATAATGGGCTAAGTCTGTTAAAGACAGATAGGTAAGCTAGCTTCCACAAGCTTACCTCCTTCATTGCGAAGTTAATGCAATCGTGCAAACTGTGACAATAATGTTGTGATAGTTATGAATATCTCATGAATAATGCAATTTTACTTACGTATTTATACGAAATACCACCATTTCCTTATGGAGAATCCCCTGCTCCAGGCATAGGCTTGTAAAAAAAGGGAGGTGATTGTTATGAATACAATCCAGATCTCACAATGTGTTGAAGACATCACACCAGAACGGTTAAAAACAGGCTCAATTTTTGGTGCCTTAAGCCCATCTGGTATTCAATATCTAGTCAACGAGGGGGAGCTATTACATTTTTCAAAGGGTGAAAGCGTCTTTGAAAATGAGGACAAGGGCGATTTTTTCTACATCGTTATCACCGGAGAGGTAGCTTTCTATAAAAAGCACTCCACCAATGCAACACTCATAAGACGAGTGTCGTTTGGTGAAGCGCTTGGCTATGTCACCATGATTTCTCTGACACAACGTTTGGGGAATGCCAGAGCAGAAAAAGACGCCATACTTTTAAAAGTGGATTACAACTTGTTTGCGGCTTTCCACGATAAACACGCCTTTGACTTCGGTATTTTGATCTTGAATCTTTCACGTGACATGGCGCGAAACATTCAAAAGCTTAGCAATACCATTGCTGTTGCCAATATAGACGTGGATTTGACTTTTTAAATCTCAGCCGCGACAACTGAAATTTCAACTAATAGTTCGGCACGGGCAAGGCGCGCTTCAACGCATGCTCGTGCTGGGGCAAAACCTTCCGGAACCCAAGCATCCCAAACAGCATTCATTGCCGCAAAGTCTTTCATATCACGCAAATATACCGTTGCAGAAAGAATGTGTTGACGATCTGATCCAGCCTGAACTAATAAAGCATCCACCTTATCAAGCATGGTTTGAGTTTGCTCGCTAATGCCGGTCTCAGCATCCGCTGCCACCTGGCCACATAGATAAATCGTGCCGTTATGCTTCACAATGCGGCTCATACGTTGACCCACTTCAAGACGCTCAATATCTGCCATTTCATCATTCTCCATTAAAGTAAAAAACACTAGAATAACAGCAAATAATAAGAATATTTCACTATTTAACTTAAGATTCCTAGTGATTTAAATTAAAACTCCAACCCCTTCTGGGCTTTTATGCCACGCTTGAAGGCATGTTTGATCTCTTTAATTTCGCTGACTGTATCAGCGAGTTCTACAAGCTCATCTGATGCTCCACGACCTGTCACCACCAGATGCTGAGAGTCAGGACGATTCATAATTGCATCCAAAACAGGGTCCGCGGACAAATACTCATAGTGAAGCAGATAGGTCAATTCGTCTAAAACCACAAGATCATAGGACTCATTGGCTAACAACTGACTGGCTTTTTGCCATGCAGCTTCTGAACTAAGTATGTCCTTTTCTCTATTCTGTGTTTCCCAAGTAAAGCCTGAATCCATGATATGCCAAGTGACGTTTTCATGGGACTTGAAGAAGTCTATTTCACCTGTGTTCCATTCACCCTTTAGAAATTGAACCACTCCGACTCGCATATTATGCCCCAGGGCTCGTGCGACCATACCTAATGCCGAACTGGACTTACCCTTACCGTTTCCCGTCAGCAAGACAAAGGTTCCTTTATCTTGCTGTGCTTTGGCAATACGCTTGTCCACATGCTGCTTAATCGCTTTCATGCGTTGGTTATGCTTCTCGGGATCGTGAATTGCTTTTGCCATGGTTTAGATCCTTTCCAATTGTGTTTTAAGACTCTCAAGCCATAACTCAAGAATAGTTTGAACGATATAAGATTTACTTTTCCATAGCGTGGCGGAAAAGGTCCCTTTCAATTCATAGGACACGGTAATGTCTGTGGTACGTTTATTCATGGATGCCAGATCAAAGCACCAAGTTTCTGTATGGTTTAGAAAACAATAACGAAATGAACTTTGAAACGATAGATGGGTGGGAGCGCGGCTTTGTAGTACCTCAGCATTCAGATGCCAGGGGCCTTTCAGGGATCGCAAATCCATCTGTAAATTTGACCCCGTGTGAAAGCCAAAGGAGGCCTGAAGACTTTTTACCGCATGATTCCATTGGCCTTGGTCAGGTGCGATCAACATGCCCCATGCTTGATTGCACGGGACATGTACAACAATGTTATATGATCGCGAAAACATACCTAGATGCGATCATCTTCTGGGTCATAGCCTAGATTTGGTGCTAACCAGCGTTCCGCATCGTCTTTAGACATGCCTTTTCGGTCTGCATAGCTTTCAACCTGATCTGGTCCTATTTTACCTACGCCAAAGTAATTACTATCACTATTACCGAAATACCAGCCACTGACAGCTGCCGTGGGTAACATGGCATAGCTTTCAGTTAGCTTCATGCCGATATTGGACTCTACATCCAGCAACGCCCACAATTTGTCTTTTTCAGTATGATCTGGACAAGCTGGATAGCCAGGGGCAGGACGAATACCCTGATATCTTTCTTTGATCAGTTCTTCGTTAGTTAAGGTTTCATCCGCTGCATAGCCCCAAAGCTCTTTACGAACTCGTTCATGAAGATACTCAGCAGTGGCTTCTGCAAGTCGGTCTGCTACAGCCTTAATCATAATGGAGTTATAATCATCATGGTCTGCCTCAAACCGCGCAACTATCGGATCGATACCAAAGCCAGCAGCACAGGCGAAAGCTCCCATGTAGTCATTCGCTTCTCCCACAGGTGCAACAAAATCAGATAGACACTGGTTGTATTTACCTGGAGCCGTTAGGTCATTCTGGTTGCGTAAGAAATTCAAGCGAGTCAACTCTTGGGTTCGACTTTCGTCTGCGTAGATCGCAACATCATCATGATCCACTTGGTTAGCAGGGAACAAGCCAACAACTGCCTTGGCATCCAACCAAGCCTCCTCAATGACCACATTAAGCATTTCATTTGCATCGGCGAACAGGCGAGTCGCCTCCTCTCCTACCACTTTATCTGTTAAGATTTTGGGGTAAGCACCAGCCAGCTCCCAGGTTTGGAAGAATGGTGTCCAATCGATGTAGTTCTTCACCTGATTAAAATCAATATCACTGTTTTCGAATACTGTGATACCGAGCTCTTTAGGTGTCACTACCTTAGTGAAATCAACAGGTGTTTTGTTAAAACGAGCTTTATCAAGGGACACACGGCGACCTGCGCTAGCACGGTCTTTGTAACGTTGACGGGTTTTCTCGTAGTCATCCTGGATCTCGGCAATAAATTTAGCGCGACGCTCTTCGTCTTTGCTTAATAATGCACTGGCAACACCCACGCTTCGAGAAGCGTTAGTCACGTGAACCACTTGGTTGTTCTTGTAGTTCTTTTCGATCTTAACCGCAGTATGAGCTTTGGATGTGGTTGCACCGCCAATCATGACAGGCAATTCAAAACCTTGGCGCTGCATTTCTTTAGCCACATGAACCATTTCGTCGAGAGATGGCGTAATCAAGCCTGACAACCCAATAATGTCCGCACCCTCTTCTTTCGCGGTACGTAAAATTTTCTCAGAAGGCACCATAACGCCCAAGTCAATCACTTCGAAGTTATTACACTGTAGCACTACACCCACAATGTTTTTACCAATGTCGTGGACATCGCCTTTTACCGTTGCCATGACGACTTTACCGGCACTGGATGACCCGCCTGAATTGTTGCGAGCTTTTTCTTCTTCGATAAATGGCATCAAGTAGGCAACTGCTTTTTTCATTACCCGAGCAGACTTAACTACTTGTGGTAGGAACATTTTACCGGAGCCAAACAAGTCGCCCACAACCCCCATGCCATCCATGAGTGGTCCTTCAATCACTTCTAATGGACGGTCAAACTGCTGACGAGCTTCTTCCGTATCATCTTCGATGAATTCGGTTATGCCTTTTACCAAAGCATGGGTCAAACGCTCACCCACTGGCAGATTACGCCATTCTTGGGTTTCTTTCTCAGCTACTTCCCCAGACCCCATATACTCACCCGCAATGGCTAAGAGGTTGTCTGTGGCATCAGGAGTGCGATTTAGGACTGCGTCTTCAACGGCGTTACGAAGTGCTTCTGGAATGTCTTCGTAAACGGCAAGCTGCCCAGCGTTTACTATACCCATGGTCATGCCGTTTTTAATCGCGTGGTATAGGAACACCGCGTGGATAGCCTCACGCACGGGGTTATTACCACGGAAAGAGAAGGATACGTTCGAAACACCCCCTGAAATTTTCGCGTAAGGCAACTCACGCTTGATGTCTGCCGTTGCTTCAATGAAGTCCAAAGCGTAACGGTTATGTTCCTCAATACCTGTAGCAATGGCGAAGATGTTCGGGTCAAAGATAATGTCTTCCGGTGGGAAGCCAACTTTATTGACGAGTACATCGTAAGATCGGCGACAAATTTCAATCTTACGCTCACGGGTGTCCGCTTGGCCCACTTCATCGAATGCCATAACAATCACTGCGGCGCCGTATTTCATCAGGGATTTCGCCTGATCGATGAACTTATCTTCCCCTTCTTTCAAGCTAATGGAGTTAACCACCCCTTTACCTTGAATGAGCTTCAAGCCCGCTTCGAGAATCTCCCACTTGGAAGAATCAAGCATAATCGGCACACGGGAGATATCAGGCTCAGACGCGATAAGCTTCAGGAATCGCTCCATGGCAGCCTGAGAATCCAGCATCCCTTCGTCCATGTTGATATCAATGACCTGTGCGCCATTCTCAACCTGCTGACGAGCCACATCTAATGCCGTGTCAAAATCACCCTCTTTGATCAGGCGTTTAAACATAGCAGAACCAGTGACATTGGTTCGCTCACCGACGTTAACGAAGAGACTTTCTTCACTGATGTTAAAGGGCTCAAGTCCTGACAGACGACATTCTTTAGGGATCTCAGGGATCTCTCGGGGAGCCGACTCTAAAAAGGCATCTGCAAAAGCTTTAATATGAGCAGGCTCAGTACCACAACAACCACCAATGATGTTTAGAAAGCCCGCCTCAGCCCAAGACTGAATCTCTTCCAGCATTTCCTCTGGAGTCTCATCATACTCACCAAACGCATTAGGAAGACCAGCGTTAGGGTGAGCAGATACATGGGTATCGGCAATACGGGATAACTCTTCTACATATTGACGTAAGTCTTTTGGTCCAAGGGCACAGTTCAAGCCAACTGATAGAGGCTTGGCGTGGGAGATAGAATTCCAGAACGCTTCTGTTGTTTGACCTGATAAGGTACGACCTGAAGCATCTGTGATGGTACCTGAGATCATAATAGGATAACGCTGACCGTGATCTTCGAAATATTGTAATGCCGCATAAATAGCTGCTTTAGCATTCAAAGTATCAAAAATAGTCTCGATCAGAATGAGATCTACACCACCTTTCACGAGACCATCAATGGACGTTGTATAGGCGTCTACAAGCTCGTCAAAGGTAATGTTTCGGAAACCAGGGTCATTTACGTCAGGGGACAAAGAGCATGTTCGGCTTGTGGGACCCACCGCCCCCGCTACAAAACGAGGTCTTTGCGGGTTTTTGGCAGTTATTTTATCGGCAGCTTGTCGAGCCAAACGCGCAGACTCGTAGTTGATCTCATAGCTAAGAGATTCCATGTGGTAATCCAACATGGAAATATGGTTTGCGTTAAAGGTGTTGGTTTCAATGATGTCCGCACCAGCTTCTAAATAAGCTAGGTGGATAGCCTTGATAATCTGAGGTTGTGTCAGTGACAGAAGGTCATTGTTGCCCTTCAGCTCACTTTCCCAGTCGCTAAAGCGCTCGCCGCGATAGTCACCTTCTTCCAATTTGTAACTTTGGATCATGGTACCCATACCACCATCCAGAATCAGGATATTCTCTTTTAATCGGCTTTCTATAATGTCGTACGAGCGGGACTTCACCACAATTACTACCTCAAACAATTTTATGCGAGGCTACTATACCAAACCCAACTTTGATGTTGTTGAATTTTAGTAATGAAATGATGAATGAAGTCCCATATGGCGTTGATTTTTAAGACAGTTGCCCAGATGCGCCATTATTTATTGGATTGACGTCCAGATTTGCCCACTGCAAAACCTATGATTAACCCTCCTAAAATGGCCAATGCCCAGTAACCGTATTTCGCCATCCAATCATTAGATATTAATTCTACCTGAGTATGGTCACGGTAAACCTTTCTTTGGAAGGAGTGCCCGTCATAATTCACACTTTGGTTAACGACAACATTGAGTGTTGCATTAGGGGCCTCATTCAGACCTGTTAGACGCCAACGGAAGCTAACTTGCCCATTTTCCACTGTCGATTCGGCCTCAGAAGCACTCATCATACTCAAGGCACTGTCAGTAAACAGCTCAGCATAGAAACTTTGCCCTTGAACAGCATTATTCACATTGGCAGCAAGTTGAATCTCGAAGGTATCTTGGACGTTGGCAGAGCTTGGCAGTGACCAACGAACATTGGTCAGCTCACTATTTAATTGTCGCTGCAGAGACTGAACAGCCCCTTCAAATGGAATAAGATTATTAACCTGTGCCTCTAAGGCAGCACGCTGTTCAGTTTGCTGGCTGGCTTGGGCTTGTAACTCAGCCACCTGTGCAGCACTGCCCTCTCTAATACGCGTCATTTCTGCACGGTATTGCTCTTTTTGTGCTTCGCTTTCTATGAGTTGTGCTTGAAGGTTTTGTAACTCTGCGTCTTGAGCACTGATCTGTAAGCGAAGTTGCTCAATGTCTTGGGTTAAGGTGTCGTTCGCTGCTTTAGTGGTACGATATGTTGATTCGAGCTCTGCAAGCTGTCGGTCCAAGCCCTCTTCTTGTTCCTCAAGTTCATTTTCTAAAGCGATAACATCATTTTGATAGTCTGATATGAGTCCGTTTTGTGCATTAAGCTCTGCTTTCAGACGGGTGATTTCTGCATTAAGAGCAGCAGTATCGGGGGCTTCGGTTTCCCCATCAACAACCTCAATCGTTCCACCACGAGCCATCTCAGCATTGCTGTTTTCAAGGGAATTAATTACGTTACTTTGCACACGAATTTTATCCCACAGCACCTGATGTTGTGCACGAGCTTCAGATAAGGCGCCACCTAACTTAAGGTTTTCTTGATTAAGTGCATCATATTGCGCCTCTAACTCTCCATTACTCGCTAACAATGCATCGTAGTGACTTTTTAGATGAGCATGTTCAACCGATAGGTCTCGGTAATTCTTACTCAATGCATAATGGGCGCTGTCTAGGGTTCTAAAACTTTTGTTGAGCTCAATAAAGTCTGCTTCTTGAGAAGATTGTTCAGCAAGCAACCCTTGGTTTTGCTGCTCAAGAGTTTGGATCCTTGCAGTTAAACGATCATTTTCTAAGCGTAATTGGTTGTAATCGATTTCTAATTTATTACGTTGAGCTTTAAGTGTTTCGATTTGACTTAGGGCTGTTGCATCAGTGCCTTGGCTCATAAGTTCGGCAATCTGTAACTCTTTTTGATCAAGGGCTTGAGTCAAGGTTGCAATCTGCTCTGAATTGGCTGCGAGTTGCTCTTTAAGGGCATCGATTTGATCTTGATGTTTTTCCTGATCAGAGGTCGATGAGGATTCTGTAGGCGTCACAACCACTTGCTCAGTCAAGCTGGAGCCGTTATCTGTTGTATTTGATGTTGTACTACATGCAGATAGCATAACACCCAAAGCAACTGGAGTAAGATAACTGAACGACTGTTTCATTATTATTGGCTCCCTATGTCAACGTTTGACGCCTGTGATCGTAAAATGCTTGAGATAACAATAAAGTCTAGCTTGTATCCCTGACAATTACCTTACAAAAAAAAGCGCTGGTCTGACCAGCGCTTTTCGTAATTTATGCAAGACTCTTTGAAACCACTTCGTAAACGTCTTTCGACAAATCCTCCCCTGCGATTCGCTCGAGTTGAGCCTTCATCAGACCAGAGAGCTCTGGCTCCATACGTTGCCATCGAGTGAGTGGCGTACATAATCGAGAAGCAATTTGAGGATTACGTTTATTCATCAGGATGATCTGATCCGCCAAAAAGGCATAACCGCTACCATCTAAATTATGGAAAGCTTGGGTGTTCTGTCCCAAACCACCGATTACCGCTCGGAGTTTATTTGGGTTTTTAATGTCGAAGTTTGGGTGTTCCATTAGGGATTTAACATTCGCCAAACCGTTTTCCTGCTCTCTTGCAGCACTTAACATCAACCATTTAATAACCACTAAAGCTTCGTGCTTCCACTGCTCATAGAAGGCATTGAGCAACTCATCGGCTTCAGGCAAGTCGAAATTAACAATGATGCTAAGCGCGGCAAACTGGTCAGTCATATTGTCTGCATTGCGGTATTGTCTCACTGCAACACTGGCGGCTTCGTCACTACCTGCTGCGACCCAATAAGCCAGGGCAGCATTCTTTAATGATCGCTTAGCGATCTGTTCTGCAGTGGCTTCATATGGCCCATCAGTAGTATTAGTTTCATATGCTACTTTAAATTCTTGCTCTAACCCTTTTGCTATTAACTCTCGTAAATGTTTACGAGCGGCTTTAATGCCATGGGGGTCAATTTCTTCCGCCAGTTCGGACATGTAAGCTTGGCTTGGCAAAGCAAGAATCAAAGCAACCATGGCTGGATCAAGGGTTTTGTCACTTAAAAGCGTAGCAAAGCCTTTTAGTAACTGAGTCTCTTCACTCAAGGTTTGCCCTGCTTGATACTGAACAATTAATTGGTTCAGTTCGTTTACAGCAAGCTGCTGAGAGGCACTCCAACGGTTGAATCCATCCGCATCACCAGACATAAGCTGAAGCAGTTGCTCCGTAGAGTAGTCATAATTAAGTTTAACCGGCGCAGAGAATTCACGTAGTAGCGAAGGCACTGGTTGCTCAGTCACATTCTCAAAGACAAAGGTTTGCTCTGCGTCTTTTAAATGCAAAACTGTTTCATCATGAGTATTGCCTTCATAAACAAAACTTAAAGGCTCGTTGTTAGCGCTAACAAGGCCAACTTTAACAGGTATGTGCAATGAGAGTTTAGTGGGCTGCCCAGGTGTCGGGGGAGTCATTTGCGACATATGAAGACGGTAAGTTTTGCTTGCCTCATCATATTCGTCAGTCACAGTGACACGAGGTGTTCCTGCTTGAGAATACCAGCGCTTAAATTGACTTAAATCCACGTCATTGGCGTCTTCCATGGCCGCAACAAAGTCGTCACAGGTCACAGCCTGACCATCATGTCGCTCAAAGTATAAATCGGACCCTTTACGGAAGCCTTCTTCACCCAACAGGGTGTGTATCATACGCACGACTTCTGAGCCCTTCTCATAGATGGTCAGGGTGTAAAAGTTCGAGATTTCGATAAAGGATGCTGGACGAATCGGATGGGCCATAGGGCCTGCGTCTTCGGCAAACTGGGCTGTCTTTAAAAAGGACACATCTTCGACACGTTTAACCACAGATGAATGGGTATCCGCGGAGAAGCTTTGATCACGGAAAACCGTAAAGCCTTCCTTTAAACTTAATTGGAACCAATCACGGCAGGTCACTCGGTTACCCGACCAGTTATGGAAGTATTCATGGGCTACGACCGCTTCCACGCGAAGATACGCGTCATCCGTTGTGGTTTTGGGGCTTGCTAACAAACAGGAGGAGTTAAAGATATTTAACCCTTTGTTCTCCATGGCTCCCATATTGAAGTCATCAACGGCAACGATCATAAATATATCCAGATCGTATTCACGCCCATACACTTCCTCGTCCCACTTCATGGAACGTTTTAAGGAGTCCATGGCGAAATCCACTTTATCAATATTATGGGGTTCAGTGTAAATCTGCAGTGCCACTTCTCGACCACTCATGGTCACGAATGTGTCATTGATGACGTTCAGATCACCGGCCACCAAAGCAAAAAGATAGGCAGGCTTAGGGAAAGGATCATTCCAGGTAACAAAGGTCTTACCTTCTTCTGTCTTACCCCGTTCGATCTCATTCCCGTTTGAAAGCATAACGGGGTATTTGCTTTCATCGCCAATGATGGTGGTTGTGAATACTGACATTACATCAGGACGATCCAGGTAATAGGTAATGTGACGGAATCCTTCCGCTTCACATTGAGTACAGAACATTGAGGAAGATCGGTATAAGCCTTCCAACTTGGTATTATTCTGGGGCTCAATCAATGTTTCGCAGGTCAAAATGAATTCATTCGGTGTCGCCGTAATGATCAACTTATCATTAACCAAAGAATATTCTTCTTTTGGTAATTCATACGTATCAATCGCCACGCCAATCAGCTTAACGTCTTCACCACCATCCAACACAAGAGGCGCTGTGGCAGAGTTAGATTCTGGGTTCCGACGCAGATGAAGCCGAGAGGTTACAATGGTTTGGGTTTCATCTAGATCAAAGGTCAGCTCCGTTTTATCAATCAAAAACTCTGGAACTTTATAATCCTTTAAGTAAATGGCGGATGGATTCTGTTCTGACATGCTAACGCTCCTATAGCGTGAATTCTGCTTCGTATCCAGTGTACTTACGTAGATTGATCACCCCAGTATCAAGCAGCCAATATTGCCCCTTGATGCCCAGTAAGGTGCCTTCTACCAATGGGGTCTTCTCAGCATTAATGCTAGTCACCTTGGTGGGGTGCTCTAAAATTGGATACGTAAACTCGTGGGTTTGATTGGTATGGTCTAGCTCTTGAATCGATTGAAGACCAAATTCATTCTGCAAGGCGTCCAAGCCTTCCCATAGCTGATTTATCAAGCGTTCTTGCTCTGCAGCCAAGTCAAATGTCAAGTCGCTGCCCTTGAGCATATTGCGCCAATTGGTCTTGTCAGCCACTTCATTTTTAAACAAAGTTTCGACCAATCCTGACATTCTTCTACTTTCAACCAAGAACATGGCTCTTGCCTGAGTGGCACCTTGATCTAACCATCGTGTGGGCAGCTGATCGCCTCGGGTAATCCCAACTTTGAGTGCCGTGGTATTGGCGAGATAGACATAATGGCTTTGCATGCAATACTGCTCTGCCCATTCCGGTTCACGGCAAGTGCCCAAATGGAAATGACATTTCTCAGGGCTCATGATGCAGGTATCACAGGCCGCAAGTTTCTTAAAACAGGGAAAGCAAAAACCTTGGCTAAAGGACTTTTTACTTGCACGACCACAATGGATACAGTGAATAGCGCCACTAAATTTTAACGAAACTTTTTGCCCTAACGCCGAAGACAGAGGGATTAGCGAGTCCCCTATTTTTAGCTCATAGTGAACCTTACCGTCTTGATCGGCACTGGCTGCCATTTTTCGAAGATCGCCCTGAATCATGAATCAGCATCCGGGTTGTTCACCCATTTGACCGTATCATGCTGCAAAGTATCTGTTTTGGTATCACAACCCTTATGAACTTCACGATCGATGTAGCCTACGCGTTGCTCTTCGGACTTATTGGTATAGTCATAGGTGATGACCGCCTGCATACAGATCTCAATTTGCTCCGGTGTCAGCTTGACGCCGTTAGGCCATTTACCTAATTCAATAGCTTGCTTGAGTCGCCCATAAACTTCTGGGGACATATTATCGATCATATCTTTAAAATTCATTTTAACTCTTCCAGGCACACTGGTTAACGAAACAAGGTTAGCCTTGTCGCTTAAATACTTTGAAATAAAGGCTATATACACCCGCCAAGATCAAACCTGACATTAGGCCGATTAAGTGCGCCTCGTTGGCCATATTGCCAAGCCCAAGCATGGCAAAAACATCGGTGTAACCAAGCACTAACCATACGGTAAAAAACACCATTAATGGCTTAGAGATAATCTTAGGCCATCCCTTCACTAAAATAGGCATTAACCAGGCAAAGCCCACCAGCCCATATACCAAACCAGACAGGCCACCAAACAAAGGGGAACCATTGATTAAATACTGGCCCACGTTACTGACAACTGAGACCGACAGGGTAAACAATAACCAAGCCACAGAACCTATCAGCCGCTCAACCTTACGGCCTAAATCCCAGACCCAAAGGGCGTTGAATATTAAATGCGCTGCGCCAAAGTGTATCAAAGCAGGTGTAAACAAGCGCCAGTATTCCCCTTGGGCAAGAACTTCTTCCAAGGGATAAAAACGTATTCTATTGCCCAACAATTCAAACGAAGAAATGGTAAACCATCCGACGTTCTCTAAATACTCTCCAAGACCAGTGATCACTGACACAGCGAAGGTGGCAGCTAACAAAGCAATGGTTAACGGGGACATGTGCCAATCCGCAAGCAAGCGGCTTGGTTTACTGACATTTTGAGTATCATGGACCATGAAGTCAGCATGGGGATCATGCTGCCAAGATTCTAAGATAGCCATGGCACCATGAGATTGCTTCGGATCTAACAACCATAGTTGGTTGCCATGGTCAGATTGCAAAATGCGATGGCTAATGCCTTGTTTCCAAAGCACCTTGCTCAATGAAGCAGGATCTTCATTAGAAGCAAATTCGTAGATTAATAGCATGCTACCCTACTAAACGATTCAGTTATTGGCGGTAACCAGACTGCCAACCGAGTTTGCTACGACAGACGTCATAGAAGTCATGATCCTTAGGGTGAATCAAACGAATGCCCCCTTGACGACGAGAAATATGAATCTCATCCCCTGGTGCGGCAGTAATATTAAGCTGACCATCACAACTGACACTGGGGTAAGTTAAGTTTGACTCACAGACAACAATACGAATCTTGGCGTCCGCATCAATCACAATAGGTCGATTACTCAATGTATGAGGATGCATTGGCACCAGTACCAAAGCATTCAGCTTAGGTAGCATTATGGGACCGCCAGCAGATAATGCATAGGCGGTAGAGCCTGTTGGTGTTGCCACAATCAAACCATCAGACTTCTGGTTCATTACGAACTGGTCATCAATGAAAAGGTCAAAGCGAATCATTCGAGCTGATTTACCCGGGTGAAGCACTAAGTCGTTTAAGGCAATACCTTCACCACTGGGACGATTTTGTCGTTTTATCTTGGCCTCAATCATGAAGCGCTGCTCTTCTAGGTACTCTCCACGCAGGATAGGACCCAACTCAGCTTCAAAATTATTCGGAGATATATCGGTAAGGAAACCTAAAGTCCCTCGGTTCACGCCTATGACAGGGATATCAAAGTCGATAATGGCACGTGCGGCACCTAAAAAGCTGCCATCTCCGCCTACCACCATCACAAGATCACAGTGACTGCCAAGCTCTTTCAACGGTGCAAAAGGCGTTCGCATGCCGGGCATCATAGTTGCTAAGTCAGACTCCAGTACGGGAGACACCCCTTCTTCTATAAGGTAGTCCATTAAACGTTTAACGGTATCTAAGATCTGTGGCTTATCTAAGCGAGCGATAATGCCAATCCGTTTGAAAAGACTCATTGAGTAAAGGTTCCCGTTACTTGAGTTGCAATTGTCTGTCTTACTGATCACGTCTATATCTGGGTGTTAAGAGACACTTCAATAAATTAGAGCATAAACAGCATATTAAAAATGAGAATGTAACATGAAGCCATAGCATTCGCCATGGAACCAAACCCGTATCCGGCTCAATAATCTATTGAATCAAATGGCCAGTGGTGTTTTGCCACACCGCGCCACCCTTGCAGACCACCGGTATGGATAAATAATGTGCGACGGTAAGGCCAACGGCCATCAGTGATTAATTGCTGCACTTGGTAAAGCATCTTCCCTGTGTACACTGGGTCCAGCTTTAGTGTTGGATTTAATGAATACACGTCACATAAAAAGGCGAATAGCTCTGGTGAGAATTTACCGAATCCTCCATGATAACACTCATCAAATGTAAGCAGATGTTTGCCCGAGGTGTCCACTAATGCTTGGCTGCGAATGTCCAGCTCAAGATTCTTAGTGCCTTTCAAAGCGCTAAAAACGGCAAGCTGGGATACATTGGATGAAGAAAGAAACCCTGCTGCAGTGGTGCCAGTGCCACTTGCAAGACAGACCATGTCCCATGGTTCACCTCCTGAACCATTATTATTTAAAATCCCTTCGGCCCAGTCTTGACACCCTTTTACCCCTAGGGGCCCAGAGCCACCTTCAGGTATCCAATAAATAGTATTGAAATCGCTGTCCACCTGACGCTTCACATCAGAATCAAGACCACGCTTATAGTCTTGGCGGCTACAGGGATAGAGAATGGCTCCGTTACACACAGCAGTTCTCAAGGTGTCAGTAAGACTTGGCTGCACCTCTCCACGAACCACAACAATTGGCTGTAACCCAAGCTCAACGGTTCGCTTAACGAAAGCATCTATATGATTCGAGTAAGGGCCGCCAAAGGTAGCAATGTATCTCACCCCTTCTATTAGAGCTTTTTCGAGATGATATTTAAGCTTATGCTGTTTATTACCTGGGGCCACACTTATCTCTAAGTCACCGCGATAAATGAAAAGGCCTTGATGATCATCAAGAGTCTGTCTATCTGGTAACCATATCCGCTCTATTTTCAAATTGCCTTCCAATTTATCGAACCGTAACAAGCTGCCACATGACTAAAGCGCCGTATGATGCGCGTTTTTCTCATGCAAGAAAATCCCTTAGGGAGGATTTTATTTGATAGAATTTCATTAGAGAGAATGCATAAAGCGGAGAAAACCAAATGATCCCCAAGCTATCCGAAGTCACGCCAATTCAGGCAAAATACCTCGCTTTCATCGAGCGCCTGAAGGCTTCAGGATTCCAAGGTGACACCAATCCTGATTACGCCAATCGAGTGGTACTGTCCACCGACAACTCCATCTACCAAGTGTTGCCTCAGGGTGTCATCTACCCTAAATCAATTGAAGACATACAACGCATCACCCGCCTTTCTAATGAAGACGAATTTCACGACATCGTATTGAGTCCTAGGGGTGGCGGTACGGGCACCAACGGACAATCATTAAGTGATGGATTGATCGTCGATATTTCTAAGCACATGAATCAAATTCTTGAGATCAATGTGGAAGAAGGCTGGGCGCGAGTTCAGACTGGTGTGGTAAAGGACCAACTTAACAAAGCTGCCGCTGAACATGGGTTATTTTTTGCTCCTGAACTCTCAACCAGTAACCGAGCGACCGTTGGCGGCATGATCAATACGGACGCTAGTGGTCAAGGCTCGGTGATGTACGGTAAAACCCGAGATCACGTACTGGAGCTCAAAACCGTTCTTCTGGATGGTACCTTATTAGAAACACAACCGGTTGATGATGAAACACTAGAATCCATTAAGTTGGGTTCAGATTATTCGTCCCACGCTCACCGAGTAATCGACACCATTCAAAAGACCAAGCAAAAGCAGATCGCGGAGACGTTTCCAGAGTTAAACCGTTGCTTAACGGGTTACGATCTGGCGCATATTCGTGATGAAAACGGTCTTTTCAACCTTAACAATATTCTCTGTGGGTCAGAAGGTACTTTAGGCTTCATCGTAGAAGCCAAAGTGAACCTATTAAAAATCCCTACCTATGCCTCTCTCGTTAACATTCGCTACAACAGCTTTGAAGCCTCTTTACGCCATGCCAAAGAGCTTCTCAGTGCAGGACCAACCTCTATTGAAACCGTTGACTCTAAAGTTCTTGGGCTGGCAAAAGGTGACATCATTTGGAATTCTGTCTCAGAATTCTTCCCTCAAAACCCCGGTGAAGACACACAAGGCATCAACCTTGTTGAGTACACAGGAGATAGCGAAGAAGACATCGCAGAGCGCATCAAAGTACTGACGGATCGCCTAGACGAATTATCCAAAGATCCCAACGGTAGTTTTCAGGGTTACACCATCGCCAAAGGACACAATAACGTTAATAAAATTTGGGGGATGCGCAAAAAATCTGTTGGCTTACTAGGCAATGCTCAAGGGGAACGGCGCCCTGTCCCCTTTGTAGAAGACACCGCAGTGCCACCAGAAAACCTAGCAGATTTCATCATGGAGTTTCGTGAGGTTTTAGACAGTTATGGCGTCACCTATGGCATGTTTGGCCATGTGGACGCAGGGGTATTGCACGTGCGCCCTGCCTTAGATTTAAAAGAAGCCGACCAAGAACCTTTGATACGTGAGATCACTGACAAAGTGGTGGCTCTCACCCAAAAGTATGATGGTTTGCTTTGGGGTGAGCATGGTAAAGGGGTGAGATCGGAATACGCCCCCGCCTTTTTCGGAGACCTCTACCCATCTGTACAAGAAATCAAAGGCGCATTTGACCCTCGAAACCAACTTAACCCTGGGAAGATTGCCACGCCCTATGAACTGGGTGCTGAACTTCTTAAAATTGATGAAGTCCCCATGCGCGGCCAATTTGATCGACAGATCCCTATTTCAAACCGAGATCAATTCAAAGAAGGCATGTACTGCAACGGCAATGGCGCCTGCTATAATTTCGACCCAAATGATGCTATGTGTCCGTCATGGAAAGGTACGCGACAAAGAATCCATAGCCCTAAAGGTAGAGCATCTTTAATGCGAGAATGGCTTCGCGGCATGAGTGAGCAAGGTGTCGATGTCAAAAAAGCCAGCTATAACACCCGCCACACAAGCTTCTTAGCAGGCTTTATTCCACGTCTGCGAAACACCATCAGTAAACGCAAGGGTGAGTACGACTTTTCTCATGAAGTCCATGAATCCATGATGGGCTGTTTGGCCTGTAAATCCTGTGTTGGACAATGCCCAATAAAGGTGGATGTGCCGGAGTTTCGCGCGAAATTCTTGGAGCTCTATTACAGCCGCTATTTGCGCCCAATGAAAGACTACTTTGTCGGCGGCCTAGAATTTGTAATGCCGACGCTTTCGGTCTTACCGCAACCCTATAACTGGCTCGTCAGTAATAAAATTGCCAATCGAGCGATCAGCAAGTTTGTTGGCTTCGAAGACAGCCCTAAATTTTCCCAATACAACCTTAAGCGAGAAATGTCCCGTCGTGGCATTCGCTTAGCAACACCTTTAGCCATCGAGGCACTCAGCCCTAAGGACCGTAAGCGCGCAGTCATAGTGGTACAGGATGCATTCACTAGTTATTTTGAAACTGAGCTGGTGTTGGACATGATGGAGCTACTAAGCCGACTAGGTTTCCAAGCCTATTTAGCCCCCTTCTTGCCAAACGGCAAGCCATTACATGTTCATGGCTTCCTAAGATCATTTGAACGTACAGCACGCAAAAACCTAGACATGCTGCAAAACTTGTCCTTCTATGGCATTCCACTCATTGGTGTGGACCCGTCCATGACCCTGACCTATCGGGCAGAATACGCCAAAGCTTTTGGCAACAGTCGTCCGATTCCAAAAGTTCAGTTAATGCAGGAATGGCTCGCAAACCAATCCACCCATTTAGAAAAACAAGCCATTTCAGTCAAAGATGAGCAATACCATATGATGGCTCATTGTACTGAGAAAACAAATGCACCAAGTTCAATCAAAGACTGGCAGAAGGTATTTGAATTATTAGGCTTAAAGCTACAAGTTGAGAATGTGGGTTGTTGTGGCATGGCGGGCACATACGGTCACGAGTCCAGTAACAGAGCCACATCAGAAGAGATATACAACCTATCATGGAGAGATAAGGTTAATAATGACCAGTTGCAGGATAAGCTAGTGGCAACAGGCTATTCATGTCGATGTCAGGCTAAGCGATTAGACACGGCTCACATTAAACATCCCGCTCAAGTTTTGCTAGCCCACGTAAAAGCCGATCACTAGCATACGGCATACATAGTCACTTAAGCGCAACTAGACCAAGCCATGCTTGGTCTTTTTATAACGAGTAACAAATGCCCCTTATCTACGAAACACAAGACGAATACGGCAACATCAAAGTATTTGATGATGGTAAATTTAGACTGCTGTCTTTTGCTGAAGGCGACGAGCAAACACGTATTCAACTTAAGACACCACATGTGCTTCAGCATGAATACACCCAAGCAATGCTGTTATCCCTACTAGACCGCACACCTAAACGAGTCGCCATTCTTGGCTTGGGGGGTGGCGCACTGGTTCACGCTCTAACCAAAGCCGTAAGCGGCATTCAGATAACCGCCGTAGAGTTACGCCCTGAAATCGTAGAGATTGCAAAGGAGTATTTCCGTTTACCTTCAAGTAAACGGATTCAGGTAATCACCGATGATGCCATTCATTACCTTGAAACAACCCAAGACAAAAAAGTCGATATTCTTTATACGGACCTTTATCAACACTTTGGCATGGATCAAAGGGTTGCCACTGAAAGCTTTTTAGAAAACGCCCAAAGACAATTAAAAGCCAGTGGATTGCTGGTATTAAACTGCTGGGATGAACACCAATACCACCCTGAACTCAAGGAAGCCCTGACCGATCGATTTAATCATGTTACTGCCTTGGACACTGGCTGCGGTAACTGGGTCGTGTTTGCAACGAACAGCCCCCATGATTTAAATGGAAAGCAACAAAAGGAAGAATGCGAGAAACTCAGTCAAACACTAGGTTTCTCTTTGACGAAATGGCTTTCAAGGTTGGAAAACATCACTTAGCACAGGCTAAGTGATGTTTAAATTCACTTTATGAACCCAGCACTCCATTAACCAACTCAACAGCCTCTTTTTCAAGTAAACCTAGGTGGTCTTCAGAGACAAAGCTTTCGAGGTAAATTTTGTACACGTTTTCGGTTCCTGAAGGACGGGCAGCAAACCAGCCATTGCTTGTTGCCACTTTTAGGCCACCGATTGCCGCCCCATTACCTGGAGCATGAGTCAATTTTTGCAGAATTTCATCACCTGCCAAGGTTGCTTGGGTAACAGCCTCCGCATTCAATTTACTTAAAATACTTTTTTGCTCAGGTGTAGCCGTCACATCAATACGTTTGTAGTAAGGCTTACCAAATTTAGCCACCTGCTCTTCTGCTATTTGTGCTGGGTTTTTACCGGTGACCGCTAAAATTTCTGCAGCAAGCAAAGCTAGGATAATGCCATCTTTATCCGTTGACCAAACACCCCCATCACGGCGCAAGAAGGACGCTCCAGCGCTTTCCTCACCACCAAAGGCCATGGTTCCATCAAAGAGCCCTTCCACATACCATTTAAAACCAACAGGCACTTCACACAACTGCTTGCCTAGGTCCTCAACAACACGATCAATCATGGCACTGGAAACAAGGGTTTTGCCGAATTGAATGTCCACAGGCCACTCTCGATGAGTTGCCAGATATTCAATCGCCACAGCCAAATAGGCATTTGGGTTCATTAGGCCGAAACCTGGACAAACAATGCCATGACGATCATAATCAGGGTCATTACCCACTGCCACATCAAATTGATCTTGAATCTTTAACAGGTTAGCCATGGCATAGGGTGACGAACAGTCCATCCGAATACGACCATCTTTATCAAGGGGCATAAAGCCAAAGGTTGGATCCACACGGTCATTAACCACCTCAATATTAAGACCATATTTCGCAGCAATCGGTGCCCAATAACCGATACCAGAGCCACCCAGAGGGTCAACCCCAATACGAACACCAGCCTTTTTAATGGCCTCCATATCAATGACATTTGCCAAGTCATCTACGTAATGAGAGATATAATCAAATGATTGAGCGCGCTCAAGGGCCGTTTCAAACGGGATACGCTTAACGCCCTCTAGATTATCTGCCAACAAAGCATTGGCTCTCGCTGCTATCCAGTCTGTAATGTCTTTGTCTGCAGGCCCCCCTTTAGGAGGATTATATTTGATCCCGCCATCTTCTGGAGGGTTGTGAGAGGGTGTGATGACAATGCCATCAGCCTTGTTAGTCCCAGAAGCGTTGTGAGTCAGAATAGCGTGAGATATCACTGGCGTTGGGGTATAGCCGTCACCCTCTTGGATCATTACTTGTACGTCGTTGGCCACTAACACTTCAATGGCTGTGCGAAACGCTGCTTCAGATAAGGCGTGAGTGTCTTTACCTAAAAATAATGGACCTTTAATGCCTTGTTCGGCACGGTATTCAGAGATGGCCTGACAAACCACCAAGATATGATGTTCATTGAAACTTTTATTAAGTGCACTACCTCGGTGACCTGAGGTACCAAAACTGACCTGCTCTACCCCAATGCTAGGATCAGGAGTCAAAGCATAATAGGAAGACACTAGTTTGGGGATATCAACAAGAGCGTTATGAGGTGCAAGCTGTCCTGCTTGGGGATGAATTGCCATATGAGGGGGCCTCTATTTAGTCATGGTTGCTAATATAGTCCCGAATATCGGCGAGAGTTTCAACGCCTATCAGGCGTAAAAACAATGATTTAGGCGGTCATTTAGACCGCCACATTAATATCTACTAAGAGCACACTCCCATTTTTAAGACGCACCGCCGCGGTTTTACAGTGTTTGCCAGAGTGAATGTCCAGGTATTCGTCCGACACAATAGCTCGCTGTGAACAACTTGCCTGACAAAAGTAGGGACGCCAAGACCAGTTCACAGCTTTCCATTGAGTCTGCTCATCGACAAAGCGTCCCTCATTGTTAAGTACATAGTTGGGACACTCCTGATACCCCTCACTGTCAGCGATAAAATATCTCAGCACCCCTTCTATGGAGGACAGCTTAGCTTCCATAGTCTGCTGCCCCGCCATGGTTTCCAAGTCAAGCAGTGTCACTTCATCTAAAATCGTTATCAGCGCATTATAGCGTTCAGACGAACGAATACTCTCCTCTTGCATGTGCTTGAAGAAGCGTTTGCGCAAGGCGCTAATTTGCGTTTGAAAAGTATCTTTTGATAAGAATTCTTTTTGGGCAGGGGAAAACAAGAAACCTTGCATATAATGAGCCCCACAACTTAGACCAAAAAAGAATTCGTCTTCTGTTTCCACGCCCTCGACGACAATGACTGCACCACTCTTAGTACAAAAATCCACTATGGACTTCACCGCAGACCCTGCTAACAAACCGCCTACTGAAGCCAACTTTAATAACTTCATATCCAGTTTGATTACATCAGGTTCAAGGGCGATAGCACGATCAAAATGGGAAAAACCAGAGCCAAAATCATCTACCGCAATACGCATTCCTGCATCACGATAGACCGACACCAGTTTTTTAAGATCTGAAACCTGTCCTTTCGTTTCAAGAAGTTCAATAACGACTTGGTTCGGCTTAAGAGAAGATCGCTCAATCATTTCAATGGTATGAATGATTGGGCGATCTTGATCATATTCAATCAACTCAGGTGAAATGTTCAGCGTTAAGCGGGTACCGTCAGGCAAAAGCGAGGCTTTAGTGATGGCTTGCGCTCGGACATACTGATCAATTTCCCGACGATCTTTTAACGAAATGGACGTATCACCAAATAAATAAGCCGCAGATGAAACATTAGCTTCGTCATCTTCATAACGTGCCAATGCCTCAAATGCTGTTATACAACCCGTAGATACTTCGACGATAGGCTGAAAATAGGGAATCAGTCCTTTTTTCAACAACGCCATCTCGGCTTGGCTCATTTTTATTCTCCATACTTAGGCAGCACTCACCTTAAATAATCCCACCAAACGTGACAAGGCATTTGCTTTCGCCTGCACCTGATCCGCATTGGCTTTCACCAAGCGAATACTTGATCCCATCTGTAATGCACTGGCTGCTACTTGATGGGCATGGTCACCATTTTTCTGGGTGGTGTCTGAAATTTGCTCAATGATTCGGAACATATCCGATGCAGCATTAGAGAGTGTATCACTGTCATTTGAAGCTGCTTCATTTTTTAGCAAACTTTCGTTCACATCCTTTATACCCTGCTCCATTAATAGTACGGCACGATCCGTTTCAGATTTGATTCCTTCTACCACGTTACCTATGTCTGCGGCGGCTGCAGCAGTACGATTTGCAAGGGCTCGCACTTCATCGGCCACTACTGAAAAGCCTCGCCCATATTCGCCTGCTCGAGCCGCTTCAATGGCTGCATTCAATGCCAATAAGTTGGTTTGGCTGGTGATATCGGTGATTTCGTTAACAAAGCGTCCTACATCCTCTGCCTGCTGACTCAAAAGGTTAACGGAATCGGCTGAGGTTTGAACCACATCCCGAATGGTTTCAGTACTTTGACGCACCAATACATATTGAGAATGGGCGCCTTGCACAGCTTTTTCCATGGTGGTTTTCATCACGCTTACACTACCATTGGCTTTCTCAACATACCCAGTTTGCGACTGAACCACACTTAACGAATCACTTGCTGCATCTTGCACCGCTTCAGCAGCTTGAGAAGCCTCTTTGTTAGAACCTTCCATTTGTTGGGTCAAAGACGATACTTCTTTAGCGGAGACAATGACCTCGCCAACAATCTGGTCTAAATTATCAACAAAGCTATTAATCCAACGACCAAGATAACCTGCCTCATTGGGCGGCAATCGAGAAACATCCATGCGCTGGGTTAAATTGCCTTCCCCCTCAGCTAAACCACGAATGACTTTAGCCATCCCCCCTAGTTGACGGGACAGTTTTGCGGGACCTTTTGCAGAGAAAAGCAATGACAGCAAAAATGCTACAAGAGCAGATAACCCAAGAGAGGCATAGACAGGCAAATCGGTGAAGGCATTGAGCCCAAATTGAACACCTAGGGTCAGCACCATGCATAGCCAATACATTCGCATCATGGTGTATTGAACAGAGCGTGGACGATACACCTCCTCCACATCGCCCTCACACATCATCCCCCATCGATCATCTGATCCTTTTAAGGTGAAAGTAACGCCCTTACCAATCACAGGTATGTGCCTATAATCTGAGTAACCTGGATATTTCACATAAAGGTTACTGCCATTCTTAATGGTTTCACGAACACCTGGGTGCAGCTGTCCTGTGGAGGGATCCGTAAACATCACTTCCAATTCTGTATGTTCTTTAATCTTTACAGTCCCGAAAGGCGTATTAACCCCTTGTTTAAGGTTCTCACCCAAGAAAAATGTGTCGTCTTCAAAACGTGAACGGCTTAAGGCGATGCCTGGTTTAATTTCTGGGTCAAATGATGACTCAACCATGAATAGATAATTATCACCCGACTCATTAAAGATATGGCCAGCTTCACGTTGAATCAAATCACTGAATACATCATTTGGAATTCGAGCCGCCAGCAACATGCTTTCACCGTCAAAAGTCACTGGCTGATAGAACATCATGGTCATCTGATCATGAAATTTTGAAGTAGTCGCCCCTAAAGCAAGTGTTACAGGGTCTCGATATGGCCCATGAAGAAAAGGCTTCTCTAGGGCCCGCTTGATGGCTTTAGTTTGCTCATGAACTAAGCCAGTTCGACTAGACTGACTAGAATAAAAAATTGTGCCATTTGATTGAATTAGAGATATTTCAGAAGCTTCTGGTAAGGACTGTGAAACAGTTGCTAGGGTACCGGAGAGATATTTCTTATCGATCGTGGATAAGGTTTGTGTCGTTTGTTCAAGTCGCTCCCAAACATTATTGGTAAATTGTTTTAGTAGCCTTACTCGAGTATTTGCGACACCTTCAAATGTCATTTCTATATCTTTATAGGATTTTCGGTTTAAGAAACAACTCCAGCCTAACTTGAATTTGCCGTTCGCACCGAACCATTTTAACCATTTCTTTTCATCTCGACTTAGCGCCATCGCATCACTAGCCAGTTGTGTCATAGTTCACCCTTCTATGGATTATAATAAATGCCCTCTTAACGGAGCTATTTAACCCACAGCAAAGCTCATACCAGAACTCAAAAGAATAGAATACGTATTCCAACACCTAAACTCTCAACACAAACGCAATCACTAGAGATAAACAAAAATTTGGACATAAACACTGGATTACAATTAGATGTCAGAAATATTAATCAACCGCACTGGATTATATCGATATAAATATAATTTATAATTCATCCGCAAAACCTTCTCACCTCCGTGAAGAGTTAACAAAAATAGCTTACACAACAACAAAATAGCACCAATTAAGAACATAACTTTACATTTCGCACCAAAGGCAATCACCGGAATATCAACTATCCTTATAGATGGAAAGTTGTTTGAGGGGCCAGGTTATGACGTTAGGAAAATCTGCGTTGCTGTTGTCTGGAGGTGGTGCCCGAGGAGCCTATCAAGTGGGGGTCTTAAGCGCCCTCAGCACAATGATGCCAAAGGGCTCCCCAATACCTTTTCAGGTGTTGTGCGGAACATCTGCAGGAGCATTGAACGCTGCCTTTTTAGCTACTCAAGCGAGCAATTTTAACAAGGGCGTCAAGCAGCTTTCGTTTATCTGGCGACACTTAACCCCTGACCAAATTTATGAAGTAAGTCGATGGCCACTTGCCTCCTCTATTACTAAAACGCTTGCGGCAGCTTTTCTGCGCCAAGGGCACGGCACTTCCCTATCTCTTATGACAAACGCCCCTTTGGCGTTATTACTAAGGCGTTATTTAGATTTAGATAAAGTCTCCATTGCCCTAAATCAGCGTTTAATTGAGACTCTGGCAATCACTGCTATTAACTATTCTGCTGGCAGTTCCACCACTTTTTTTCAAACGTCCAATAGCACGCTTGCCGGTTGGGCTCAAGGCAGAAAAGTAGGCGTAAGAGAGCCTATCACCATAGAACATTTGTTAGCATCCAGTGCCATACCGGGCATTTTTCCACCAGAAAGAATTAATGATCAGTACTTTGGTGACGGTGCCGTTCGACTAGGGTCAGCTATCCGTCCTGCTATCAATCTTGGTGCTGAACGTTTAATGCTTATTGGTGTAAGTGATAATCGCCAAGCAAAAGATTGGTCCCAAGCCCCAACGGCACAGAACACTCAGGAGCCCTCAATCGTTCAAGTATTAGGGCAACTACTCAACAGCGCATTTATAGACACAATTGATCAGGACATCGCTCATATAGAGGAACTTAATCAGCTATTGTCTCTAATACCTGAAGAACAACGACCAGCGGATCTTGCTCATCGCAAGACTTTAGTGATTTCTCCTTCCATGGGCCTTAACGTTATCGCAAGAGAGCATTTGCATACTTTGCCAAAAAGCATCGCCAGATTGCTTAGGACGGCTACGGGCAATCGAACAGAGAACGCCTCTTCAGCAGCCAGTTACTTACTTTTTACCCCTGAATATTGTCAGGCTCTTATGGAGCTGGGGTATAAAGATGCCATGTGGCAAAAGGATCGTATTTTGGCATTTCTCGCCGGAGAGTAATTTATCAACTAATCACTAGCAAAAGTAGGCACAAAAAAAGCAGCCCTTAGGCTGCTTTTTTATGTCTTAAGCTCTGTTATCAGGTTACAGAGTTAGACGACGAACATCACTAAGCAAAGCATTCAAGTATGTCATGAAACGACCAGCGTCTGCGCCATTAACTGCGCGGTGATCGTATGACAAGCACAATGGCAACATTGTACGTGGCTCAAACTCTTTACCGTTCCAACGAGGCTCAACATCCGCTTTAGACACACCAAGGATGCCCACTTCAGGAGTATTCACAATTGGTGTGAAGCCAGTTCCCCCCATAGCACCAAGGCTAGAGATTGTGAAACAGCCACCTTGCATGTCAGCTGGTTTAAGCTGCTTAGCCAAGGCTTTCTTGATCAACTCACCTGCTTCAGTTGCGATTTCAACGACAGATTTTTTATCTGCATCGCGAAGCACAGGAACCACCAAGCCAACTGGAGAGTCAACGGCAATACCAATGTGAACGTATTTCTTCTGCACGACGCTTTCCCCGTCAGCATGCAAAGAAACGTTGAATGCTGGATTCTTAACAAGGGCTTGAGCAACCGCTTTGATCATAAATGGAAGTGGGGTTAATTTAACACCTTGTTTTTCCATTTCTGGCTTCAAGCTCTTACGGAAGTCTTCTAGATCCGTGATATCAGCCTTATCGAACTGTGTTACATGAGGAACATTCAACCAAGAACGCGTCATATTGAAAGACGTGATCTTCTGAATCTTACTCATTTTCACAACTTCGACTTCACCAAATTGGCTAAAGTCGATCTCAGGTACACGAGGAATACCTGCACCTTCAGCAACCGGTGCGCCTGCTGCTGGAGCAGATGACGCTTTTTGGACTGCTGCTTTCACGTAAGCATGTAGATCTTCTTTCGTGATACGACCACGAGGGCCAGTCGCACGAACCAAAGTCAAATCAACACCTAGCTCACGAGCCAATAGACGGACCGCAGGGCCTGCATGAACCTTTTTGCTTGGTGAGGACAAAACCGCACCTTGATCCACTGCTGGTGCAGCCGCTTTAGGCGCTTCTTGTTTCGCTGGCGCAGGTGCTGCCGCTTTTGGCGCTTCCTGCTGTGGTGCTGCTGCCGGAGCAGAACCTTCCACCTCAAGTTCAAGAATCAATGTGCCTTCAGAGACTTTATCGCCTTCTTTGATAGAAAGTGATTTAACAGTACCTGATTTAGGCGCAGGGATATCCATAGACGCTTTGTCAGTTTCAAGAACGATGATGGAATCACCTTCTTCAACCTTATCGCCCACTGCAACAGATACCTCAATGACATCAACATCTGTTGCGCCACCGATATCAGGAACATTTACGGACTCGACACCACCTGCCACAGGCGCTGCCGCCGGTGCTGGTGCAGCTTCTTCTTTAGCAGGAGCCGGTGCGGCCTCTGGAGCAGGAGCCGCTTCAGCAGGGGCTTCGCCTTCTGCCATGATAACCAAGATGTCATCACCTTCAGAAACCGTGTCACCTTCTTTGATTAACAGCTTAGAGATTTTGCCGCTAAACGGAGAAGGAATATCCATAGAC
Organism: Marinomonas vaga; assembly: GCF_055388305.1. Classification (NCBI taxonomy): domain Bacteria; kingdom Pseudomonadati; phylum Pseudomonadota; class Gammaproteobacteria; order Oceanospirillales; family Oceanospirillaceae; genus Marinomonas; species Marinomonas vaga. The sequence continues at coordinate 3,038,526 of NZ_AP043903.1, read as the reverse complement.
GCTTTATCAGTCTCTAATACGATGATGGAATCACCTTCAGACACTTCATCGCCTTCAGCAACACAGACTTCGATCACATCAACGCCTGTTGCACCACCGATATCAGGCACAGAAACAGTTTGTTCAGCGGAAGCAGCAGGTTGCGCTGCTGGTTTTTCAGCCACTGGAGCTGCTTCTTGTTTAGGCGCTTCAGGCTCAGCTTCTTTTGCAGGCTCTTCAGATGCGCCTGCACCTTCTACTTCAAGGGTAAGAACTTCGCTTCCTTCGGAAACGGTATCACCCTCTTTCACTGAAATGGCAGTAACTTTACCCGCTAGCGGAGACGGAACGTCCATAGACGCCTTGTCTGTCTCTAACACAATAATGGATTGGTCGACTTCAATAATGTCACCAACCTTGACGCTAATTTCGATGACATCGACGTCAGTCGCGCCACCAATATCCGGTACTCGAATGATTTCAGTACTCACGGAAATCTCCTTTGTCGTAAAGACGCATCAAACTTTTACAAACTGGATCGGCTCACAGCCGATCCAGTCCCGATTATTCCGCTTATTAGCAGGTAACTGGGTTTGGCTTATTAGGATCTAGGCCAAATTTGCTAATGGCTTCAGCGACAACTTCAGGTTTTACCTTACCATCTTTCGCTAGAGCGCTCAGCGCAGAAACAACCACCCAGTAACGGTTCACTTCAAAGAAGTGACGCAGTTTGGCGCGGGTATCGCTTCGACCAAAGCCATCAGTACCTAGTACATTGTAGGTAGTGTTGATGAATGGGCGAATCTGATCTGCATAAAGTTTAATGTGATCTGTTGAAGCAATAACAGGACCCTTGTCCCCTAAGCACTGCTCTACGTAAGATTGACGCTGTTCTTCAGTTGGGTGAAGCATATTCCAACGGGTTGCATCCAGACCTTCACGACGCAATTCGTTGAAAGAGGTAACACTCCAAACGTCCGCGTTCACACCGAACTCTTCGCTTAGAATCTCAGCGGCAGCATCGACTTCACGCAAAATAACACCAGCGCCAAGAAGCTGAACAGTTTGCTTGTTGCCTTTTTTCTCAACAGACTTGAACTTGTACATACCTTTCAGGATGCCTTCTTCAGCACCTTCAGGCATATCTGGGTGTTCGTAGTTTTCGTTCATTACCGTTAGGTAGTAGAAAACACTCTCACGCTCTTGGTACATACGACGTAGACCGTCTTGTACGATGACCGCCACCTCATAAGAGTATGTTGGATCGTAAGAGACACAGTTAGGGATAGTACCCGCTAGAATGTGCGAGTGACCATCTTCGTGCTGTAGACCTTCACCGTTTAGGGTAGTACGACCTGCTGTGGCACCCAGTAGGAAACCACGTGCTTGCGAGTCACCTGCAGCCCAAGCCAAGTCACCAATACGTTGGAAACCAAACATTGAGTAGTAGATGTAAACAGGAATCATTGGGTAGTTGTTGTTGCTGTACGAAGTCGCCAGCGCCAACCAAGCAGACATAGCACCTGCTTCGTTAATACCTTCCTGTAGGATTTGACCCTTCTCAGATTCCTTGTAGAACATTACTTGCTGGTGGTCATGTGGCGTGTAACGCTGACCTTCAGAAGAGTAAATGCCAAGCTGACGGAACATACCTTCCATACCGAAAGTACGTGCTTCGTCGGCTAAGATTGGAACAACACGAGGACCAATGCCTTTGTGCTTAACCATATTGTTTAAGCAGCGAACGAAAGCCATAGTCGATGAAATTTCACGACCTGCAGTGCCTTTGAGTTGTGCTTTGAAGTCTTCCAAAGAAGGCACATCTAGTGCTTCACAATCCTTGCGGCGTACTGGGAAATCACCATGAAGTGCTTCACGACGTGAACGCAAGTACTTCATTTCTGGGCTGTCTTCCGCAGGACGGTAGTAAGGAAGGTCTTTCAGATCTTCATCACTGATTGGGATTCCAAACTTGTCACGGAATTGCGCCAAAGACTCTTCATCAAGCTTCTTAGTTTGGTGGGCCGTGTTTTGTGCTTCTGCAGCCTTGAACATACCGTAACCTTTAACGGTTTGCGCAAGAATAACAGTTGGTTGACCTTTGTGAGCAGTCGCTGCGGCATAGGCTGCATAGACTTTGTATGGGTCGTGACCACCACGGTTAAGGTTCATGATGTCATCATCAGACATATCCTTAACCATTTCTAGCAACTCTGGGTATTTGCCAAAGAAATGTTCACGAGTGTAAGCGCCGCCATTTGCTTTGTAGTTTTGCAACTCACCATCACAAACTTCGTCCATACGTTGTTGAAGCAGACCTTTATCGTCTTTTTCAAACAATGGATCCCAATGACGACCCCATAGACACTTAACGATGTTCCAGCCAGCGCCACGGAATACACCTTCAAGTTCTTGAACAATTTTGCTGTTACCGCGTACAGGACCATCAAGACGCTGTAGGTTACAGTTGATAACAAAAATAAGGTTATCAAGCTTCTCGCGGCCAGCCAGTGCGATGGCACCTAAAGATTCTGGCTCATCACATTCACCGTCACCTAGGAACGCCCAAACCTTACGGTCGCCTTGCTTAACTAGGCCACGGCTGTCTTGGTACTTCATAACGTGAGCTTGGTAAATAGCTTGAAGAGGACCAAGCCCCATAGATACGGTTGGGAACTGCCAGTAATCAGGCATCAACCAAGGGTGTGGGTAAGAAGATAGGCCTTTACCGTCTACTTCTCGGCGGAAGTTATCCATTTGTTCTTCAGTCAAACGACCTTCGATAAACGAACGTGCGTAAATACCTGGTGCGATATGACCTTGGAAAAACACCATGTCGGCTTCTTGTGTTTCACTAGCACCACGGAAGAAGTGGTTGAACGCGATGTCGTAAAGCGTTGCTGCAGAAGAGAAACTAGTAATGTGGCCACCTAGAGTTGAATCTTGGCGGTTCGCCTTCATTACCATCGCCAAAGCATTCCAACGAATGATTGAGCGAATACGACGTTCCATAAACAAATCACCTGGAAGTGGCTTTTCGTTTTGTGGCGCAATCGTATTACGGTAAGGCGTAGTGATAGAAGCAGGCATTGGAGTGCCGGATTTCAAAGCTTCTTTATTTAAGCGATCCAGAATGTACTGTGCACGTTCAGGACCCTCTTCTCGAAGGACAGAATCGAGAGAATCAACCCATTCTTTTGTTTCAATTGGATCGATATCTTCGAGGATATGCTGCTCCGTCATAGTGTTTATAACCCCCGCTATAAGAACAGAACTTCAAACCTACAAGTACATTTGGTTATGTAGTCACTTGTAGATCAGTTTAAATAGACTGTCGATTGCATACGTGTATGTAACCAGCCGATACCCACATAAATAACGCTTGCCGAATCATTGGCAATTTATTGTATGTAGGCTTGATCACAGAGGAGCTTGTTATTTTAATTAGATACTCTTCGCCATCTTCACCGACCACCCATCATCTTGGATAAGCCTATTTCCGTTTAAGAGATTTGAATAACAAATCTTTTGCCCACCCTAACTCTACGCACACTGTTTTGCAGTGCAACCAGTCAAAGTTTGCATAACTGTTGTCACTTTTAAATCCCTGCAAAGCTGATGATTGCTGAGATTTCACGCGCTCCTTTGCTCGAAGGGTGTCTTATTTTACACGCCTTAGTGACCTATATTCCCGTGAGTTGGTACGAAATTCGCGGCTAAGATTACCATCTAAACTAATAAACGCATAGCCACGTAATCACTCTACGTGCCCTAAAACCTATCAAAACCTCTCCAAAGTGGTTGTTTTTTGTGCAAAATTATTAAATTGGATTCCCTAAAGGAACCATAAGGCTAGTTAATTGAGCCTTTATTCACAACATCAATACACGTCATAATTAACAATTATCAATAAACTGGCTTTACAAATGTTTCGAAAGCGATTTCTAAACTGACTAAACACATTTAACTCGGTACAATTCCAGCATAAATACAACTTGATCGACAAAACAGGCACATTTATGGCAACGCTTGATAGCCAGCTCTTAGAAAACATTACCACTCATGTAACCCTTTCACTGCAAGAAGATATTGGCTCAGGCGATATCACAGCCCAGCTAATCCCTGAATCCAACACACTTACTGCCACTGTTATCAGCCGTGAACCAGCGGTTTTATGCGGCCAAGCTTGGGTTAACGAAGTGTTTAAACAACTTGATCCAAGTGTCGAAGTGAGCTGGTTAGCTAATGAAGGTGAACTGCTAGAGGCCAACTCCCCTTTTCTTACTTTAAAAGGGAATGCTCGCAGCATACTCACAGGTGAACGCACTGCTCTAAACTATCTTCAAATGCTTTCTTATACGGCTACCGTATCGAAAAAATACGCTGACTTAGTGAATAACCAAGCTTTAACCATTTTAGACACCCGAAAAACGATACCTAGCTTCCGCCTTGCTCAAAAATACGCGGTCACAGTGGGTGGTGCGGCAAACCACCGCATTGGCTTATATGATGCGTTTCTAATCAAAGAAAACCACATCATGGCTGCTGGATCAATTTCTGCTGCCGTAGAGCAAGCAAAAATCATTGCCCCAGGCAAACCCATTGAAGTTGAAACTGAAAACCTTGATGAAGTCGCTCAAGCGGCAAATGCCGGTGCCACTATTATCATGCTAGACAACTTCTCACTCGAAGATATGTCTACGGCAGTAAACCAGTACGGTGACAAAGTTAAGTTTGAAGCGTCAGGCAATATGACAGACGAGCACATTAAAGATGTTGCGGCGACAGGAGTGGACTATATTTCTGTGGGGGCATTAACTAAACATGTGATTGCGATCGATCTATCACTTCGAGTGATTAAGGAAAACCACTGATGACAGATCAAGTACTGGTAATTAATTGCGGCAGCTCATCTCTAAAATTTGCTGTCTTAGATGGCACTGAAAACCCTCCTATTCTTGAAGGCATTGCAGATCGCCTCGGCTCTGAGCATAGCTCGATTACTTTTAAGCACAATGGCACCAAACAAGAGCAAAGGCTTTATGACAATGACCATAGGGCCGCAGTAGCAGCGATCAAAAAATGGATCAATGAGCATCCCGAAGCCGACATATCCCTCGCTGGCGTTGGACATCGCGTTGTTCATGGAGGGGAAACGTTTAGCCAATCCGTAACCATTAACGATGAAGTGTTAAAAGGTATTGAGGATTGCTCTGTGTTTGCACCGCTCCATAACCCTGCACATGTAAAAGGCATCAAGGAGACCCAAGCACTGTTTGGAGACCTTCCTCAAGTAGCAGTATTTGATACTGCATTTCACCAAACCTTGAGCGCAGACCAATACCTCTACCCTATTCCAATGCGCCTATACCGTGAGCATCATTTTAGAAAATATGGCTTCCACGGCACAAGTTACCGTTACATTTCTCAAAAACTGTCTGAACTTGATCCCGCCTACGGAGCAGAAAACGCTTTAATCGCACATTTAGGTAATGGTGCAAGTGTGTGTGCAACCTGTAACGGTCAGTCCGTAGACACCAGTATGGGCATTACCCCGCTAGAAGGTTTGATGATGGGCACTCGCAGTGGCAGCCTCGACCCTAGTCTATTGTCTTTTATCGCAGACGCTGAAGGCATCACTATGGAAGATGCATTAAATGTGCTCAACAAAGAAAGTGGGTTAAAAGGTATTTCTGAGATTTCCAATGACTGCCGCACCCTTGAAACCGCACAAGCACAAGGCGATGACCGCGCTCAGTTAGCACTGGACATGTTCAGCTCCCGTGCGGCAAAACATCTTGCATCCGTTTCCACCAATCTTAGCTCACTAGAGCACTTGGTTTTCACTGGCGGCATTGGCGAGAACTCTCCTCTTATTCGTGAGGCAATTTGTCAAAGATTACAAACACTTGGCATTAAAATTGATAGAAACACTAACCAAACCGCTCCACGCGGTGAGATCTCATGCATCTCACTAGCTGACGCACCGGTTAAAGTTTGGATCATTCCAACTAACGAAGAACTTTTGATCGCGCAAGACACCTTGCATTTAATTAACCAAGACACTGCAACAACACACAGTGCCTAAGGATATAACACCCCATGTCTACTAATGTTTTAATGACAGTACCTACAGGCCCAGGCGTCGGACTTACATCCGTCTCCGTTGGTTTGGTTCGTGCGTTAGAACAGCAAGGCTTAAAGGCCAGTTTCTTTAAGCCGATCGCTCAACCACACCCTGGTGATGATGGCCCTGATCGCTCAACAGCGATGGTCGCCCAAGGTTCCACCCTGCGTCCAGCGGAGCCTATCCCACTGCATGAAGCAGAACGTTACCTATACAACGATAATATTGATGAATTGATGGAAGAAGTCGTAGGCCGCTTTCAAGCGAGCATTGAGCCTGACTCCACGGTAATCGTTGAAGGTTTAGCACAGATTCCGGGGCACCCTTATGCAACACGCTTAAACAAAGCCATTGCACGAACACTGGATGCTGGTTTGGTTTTGGTCACTGCTCCCAATAAAATGCGTGTCACAGAACTTGAACATCATGTGGAAATCGCTGCTGGCTCTTATGGCGGCTTAAAAGCAAATGATGTCATCGGCTGTATCCTAAACAAAACACAGCCAGGCTCTTTAGGCATGAAGTCCTACGGCGATTCATTCGCTCAACGCCCTATCTTCAAGCGCAACTTCAGCCTGTTAGGACAGATTCCGACCTCTGAAGAGTTGACTTATCCACGTGTCAAAGATGTAGCGGACTTCCTTGAAGCACGCGTCGTCAATGCAGGAGAAATGGACACTCGTCGCATCCACTCCTATACACTCTGTGCCCGTGGTGTTGAGAATGTACTTGAAGCACTTCGACCTGGCGTATTGGTGTTTACACCTGGTGACCGTACGGACGTCATCATGGCTACGGCCATTGCAGCCTTGAATGATACTAAGATTGCGGCACTGGTTTTGACCGGTGGCTACCAACCAAGTGAGGCCTTGATGACCTTATGTGGTAAAGCCATGGCGAAGGGATTACCGATCTTATCCGTTGACAGCAATAGCTGGGAAACCGCTATAAAAATGCAATCCTTTAACCAAGAGATTCCGCTGGATGACAAAGAGCGAATCTTAACGGTTAAAGAACACATTGCACGCTGTATTGATCACGATTGGATCAATTCTTTTGCTTTAAACAACGAAGAACGCAAGTTGTCCCCCCCAGCGTTCCGTTACCGTCTAATCGAGCAAGCACGTGCTCTAAATAAGCGTATCATCCTCCCTGAAGGTGAAGATATTCGAACCATACAAGCCGCCTCTATTTGTGCTGAACGAGGCATTGCACGTTGTACTCTTTTAGGAAACCCAGAAGAGATCCAGCGTATCGCACAAAATAATGGCGTAGAGCTTGGCTTTGGCGTTGAAATACTCGACCCAAGTACCATTCGCGATCAATACATAGCACCAATGGTAGAGCTACGTAAACATCGTGGCGTTACCAATATCATTGCCAATGAACAATTGGAAGACAATGTCGTACTCGGTACCATGATGTTGCAGCAAGATCATGTGGATGGCTTAGTTTCAGGCGCCATTCATACTACGGCAAACACCATACGCCCGGCACTACAGTTGATTAAGACCTCTCCAGAGTCCAGCTTAGTATCATCGGTTTTCTTTATGTGTCTACCGGATCAAGTGTTGGTATATGGAGACTGTGCCATCAACCCTGACCCTACTGCTGAACAATTAGCTGAAATCGCCATTGAGAGTGCCATGTCTGCTGAAGCTTTCGGCATTACCCCACGGGTGGCAATGATCAGTTACAGCACTGGCGGTTCAGGCTCAGGTAATGATGTAGATAAAGTTAGGCAGGCTACGGAAATCGCTCAACAGCGTCGTCCAGACCTACTGATTGACGGGCCACTGCAATATGATGCGGCCATAATGGAAAAGGTGGCTAAGCAGAAGGCACCAAACAGCAAGGTAGCAGGCAAAGCGACTGTGTTTGTTTTCCCTGATCTAAATACAGGCAACACAACCTATAAAGCGGTTCAACGTAGTGCAGAAGTTGTCAGTATTGGTCCTATGCTGCAGGGTATCCGCAAACCCGTAAATGACCTATCCCGAGGTGCCCTCGTGGATGACATTGTTTACACCATCGCCATTACTGCCATTCAAGCCGGACAGCTAACGAAATAAACCTTAGCTGGACAAAAAACAACCAAACCATTAAATTTATAAGGGTTTAGTGGTTTGGTTGATTTTATCATGTCAGGCAGTGTTGTTCATTCTATTGAAGCGCAAAAGTATGCTCAGGAGCAAAGCTCCTTAGGCAGCCTGTCCTCTGTCAGCACCGCAGACACTCAAGAATCCCCTACCACAGCACGTTCTACTTCAGACTTTACTGTCAATATTTCCGAAGAAGCCAAAAACCTGCTTAACGAAGAGCAAACTACAGAACAACCTCCTTCTGACGTTGATCAAGACTCATCAGACAGAGAAGAACAAAGTGGCACTGTGTCCGATAACGACACCTCAAGCATCGCATTGACAGAAGAAGAACAAGAAGAAGTGGATGAGCTAGAATCTCGAGATGAAGAAGTGCGTACCCATGAGCAAGCCCATGCTGCGGCTGGCGGACAATATGCCGGCAGCCCTTCTTATTCCTATGAACAAGGGCCTGATGGTAAACGCTACATTACAGATGGCGAAGTTCAAATTGACGTAAGCCCTATTTCAGGGGACCCACAAGCCACCATTGAAAAGATGAAACAAGTTTATCGTGCGGCCCTTGCACCCGCTGAGCCCTCTTCCGCCGATAGAGCTGTTGCCCGTGAGGCACAAGCGGCCATTGCAGAAGCTACTTCTGAATTAGCATCACAAGTGAGCAGCGCTAGTGATACGAATGAAAGCCTGTCTGCATCCAACCAATCTAGCTCTTCTGTTTTAACTTCTAATAGGGAGCAGCTTGTACAACAGCAAATTAACCTATACGCATAATTGATCAAAGTGCTCACAGGACGTGAACACTAACCCGAACAACTTCAAGGAGTGAAGTTATGATTCAAATACCCAGCTCAAAAAAGGGGTTTACCCTAATTGAATTAATGGTCGTCATTGCGATCATTTCCATACTTGCGTCTTTTACTGCCCCCTCTTTTAAACGACATATTGCTAAAGCAAATCTTGTTGATGTGGTTCTCTATGCCAGTACCGTGACAGGCACGGCAGATGAGTACATTATGGCTAACGCCGATTTTCCTACTGCCGAAGCTCTTGAGTCACTACTGGACTCACAAGTTCCTGAAGGCAAAGTCCTTTCCACAAGTGTCACTCGAATAGACAAAGAACAAGGTTTAATCATCTTTAACTTAAAAGATGCGATCGGGATTGATGAAGGAGCAACACTCACCTATTCAAGAAATACTCAAGGTGTCTGGCAATGCCAGACGACACTGGCCACCAATGTGGCACCAGATAATTGCCAGTCGTCGGAGGTATGATATGAATCTTGATGCCCTCCTTGCTGATGCAATTCAGAGAAATGCCTCAGACATACACCTATTACTACTTTCTGACCAGACAACCCAGATGCGCTATCGAATTTATGGCCAACTAACTAAGAGAGAGTCCTTTTCAAATGGACTCACGCTCATCAACAAGATCAAGATAAACGCTGATTTAAATGTGGCAGAATCCCGAAGAATCCAGGAGGGGCAATTTAGCTTTGTACTTCATGGCGACACATATTTTATTCGGGTAAGCATTGTTAATTCAGACCTAGGTGAGAAAGTTGCCCTACGAGTGCTCTCCCCTTTAAAACAATTATCCCTCGTAAAACTGGGCCTTAGCATCGCCCAGAACAATGCATTGGAACACGCAATATCACAAAAAAGCGGTCTTATTTTAGTGTGCGGTGCCACAGGGTCAGGAAAAACAACTACCTTATATTCATGTCTTGAGCGTATCGACGATGGATCGCGCACCATTTACACCATAGAAGATCCCATCGAATTACCTCTCCCCAACATTTATCAATTCGAGCCCAACGATTCATTAGAAATTGACACCTTAGCCCTGTTGAAATCATTTATGCGTCAAGACCCCGACGTGATCATGGTGGGCGAAATACGCGACGCCAAAACAGCAGACCTGGCCATATCAGCAGCCTTAACAGGACACTTGGTCTTGGCCACCATTCATGCAAATAGCCCTTTAAATGTCATTCATCGATGCCGTCATTGGAACCTAGATTTCTTTTCATTAGTTAGCTCCCTTTCGTTAATCATTCATCAGTCAATGAGGTATGAAGAGCAAGGCTGCAAACCCAAATTCTCCATATTGCGCCCGAAATGGGGGGTAAATTTACCGTCAACCTATCAGGCTCTTATCCAAGAAACGGATCTTTGGCAGCAGGTAGGAAGCGAATCATGAAGTTATATACCATCAAAGGAGACGATAACGCCCTTTTGTTTGATAGCAAGGAACCAGCGATTCGCCATGCCGTCCGCATAGGCAAAAGCACAAGACATATCAAAAACATCCGAAGCCGATCATTTAATTCCATTCAACTGGGCAGCTTATTAGAAAACACCCTACATTACTGGAACAACCAATCTGGGCTTCAGCAGGCATTACTTTCTGCCCTTGAACAAAAGAGCAAGGATTTTAGATTCTGTATGATCGCCCAGAGATTGAGTCAAGGTGACTCAATTGGAGATGCAATGTGGGCATTCTTACCCAGTCATCTTAAACCAATGCTTGCGACACTTAAGCAATCAAGCGGTGAAGAACCTAAAATAGCAGTCATTAAAGCCGTAGTGAACATGCTCAATAGAGAGCAGGAATTATCTCAGCATCTAACTAAAAACCTAAACTATCCCTTTTTAATTATACAATCCGCCCTAGTTATGGCCTGTATTAACGCCCTATTTAACAATAGAGATCTGTTTTTTACCCTTTGCCTTTGGTTGTGTGTCTCTGCTATTCAACTTGTGGTTTTTTACCTAGTAAAAAGCGGTCACATAGCCCTTTGGCTAACACAAAATATAAAAGGGTTTCGCTATGAAAACACTCTATCAATCATTGTCGAAATGACGAAAACAGGCGTGCCGCTCCACCGCATCTTAAAAGGCATGTGCTTACATAGCCATCAACATGACATTTTAGCTTTGTATCAATCAGTGCTTTTGTTAGACAGCGGATCTAAAGTCAGTGAAGCGTTACCACAGCAATGGTTCCCCAAGGCAAAGCATTACAAGCTCAGCAGCATTGATGACACTTCAGACCTGCTATCACCTCTCATACAAGCCCGTGAGGACTGGGCTAGATCCAACCAATATCACATCAATCTACTCTGCAAAATAATCCCATTATTGGGTATAGTTATTGCTGCGCTGTTCGTGACTTACACCCTGTTAGAGCTCTATTTACCCATTATGGAATTGAATCAACTTGTCTGAAGCAACCTTCATATTTTATGTTTTAGTATGCCTTTGTATGGGTAGCGCAATGTCCTCTCTCTCATGGAGACTACCACGTACCTTAGAACACAACTGGCGAAAGGAAGCACACGATTTTCTGGCGCTAGACTTTAATGATCCCGCTCCCGAAAGCTTCTTTAAAGGACGATCTATTTGCCCAAACTGCGGCTCAACGCTCACCCCTAGAGACCTCATGCCGCTGTTAAGTTATGCTCTTAACTCTGGGAAATGTCGACACTGTAAAAATAGCATCCCCATTCGCTACCCAATCATTGAAGCATTTAGCCTAGTAATTCTGTTACCCCTTTATTTCCTTACCAATGATTTAACCGAGTTAGGCCTTCTGTTGCTACTGATTAGTAGCCTCTTACTGGCATTAATAATTGATGCGGAACACCAATGGATACCTGACCAATGCAGCGTATGGGTAAGTATGAGCGCGTTTATACTGATGTATTCCCAAGGACAAGATCCCAGTATTAATCTACTTTTTGCTTTATTTGCCTATTTTCTGATTGTGAGCTTACGTTGGCTGTTTTTAAAAGTACGAAAGGTAGAAGCCATCGGCTTAGGGGATGCCAAACTCCTTGCGGCCCTAGTATTTTGGCTGGGTCCAACAGCTTTATCACCTATATTACTAATGGCCTCCATTACAGGTATGGGCTTTCATATACTGACAAAAAAACAGATGAGTGAGCGGATCCCATTTGGACCATTTTTAATCATTAGCGCCCTTCTCATCTTCTACTATAAGGCATATTCATGACTAAAATCGTTGGCCTGACGGGCGGGATAGGTTCTGGGAAGAGTACAATTGCCAAACTATTTAACCAACTTGGCATTCAGTCTATTGACGCTGATGACGTTGCTCGGGAAGTGGTTTTACCTGGAGAGCCATGCCTAGACGCTATAATAGATGCATTTGGTGAGCAGATAATTCTGCCAGATGGGCAGCTAAACCGAGCTAAATTAAGAGAAGAAGTCTTTCAAAACCCCGAGAGTCGAGCCTTACTAGAAAGCATCACCCATCCTGCAATTAGAGTGAGAATCGAAGACCACCTTAACGCCATGACCAGCAAGTATGGTTTATTAGTGCACCCACTTCTATTTGAAAAGCATCAAGAACATCTTTGCGACCTAACCATCGCCATTAGCGTGACTGTTGCTCAGCAGGTTGAGCGAGCCATGAAAAGAGACGGCAACAATGAAGCGCAAATACGTCGTATCATTCAAGCGCAACTACCTGATGAAGACCGCATAGAGCGAGCAAACTTTATCTTGAAAAATACTGGCACAGCCGAGGATTTGAGTGGTAAAGTCACTGAGTTACACAAAAAATTACTTGATAAATTAGATATAAAATAATGCAGAATAATACGATGGTGGCTTGCCCTACCTGTGGCCAAAAAAGCCCTTGGTCACAAGACAACAAAAATCGCCCTTTTTGCAGTGAGCGCTGTAAGTTAATTGACCTTGGAGAATGGGCTAGCGAAAGCTACAGCATTCCCCAGCAAAACTCTGAAGAAGACGAGATCTTTTCTGAGGACTTGGTCGCCAATCCAAACAAATCTTTTTTGTAGTGTATTAAGAGATCCATCATAAGATGAATAAGCCAAACTTTTCAGAGAAAACTGCATTACTGATCGAAGATATGGCTGAAGCCCGCATCATGCAAAAGAAAATGCTTAATGATTTCGGGTTCAAATCTATTGATATCGCGATGAAGGCCGAAAGTGCCATCGACATGCTACGCACCCACAAATACGACGTAATCTTATCTGACTACAACCTAGGGAATGGCAAAGATGGGCAACAACTGCTTGAAGAAGTACGTATTTCTCACCTCATCCCCAACACATCGACTTACCTTATGGTAACGGCTGAAACGTCCATCGAAATGGTGATGGGTGCCATTGAATATGCGCCAGACGGCTACATCACAAAACCGTTCTCTCAAGCTATGCTCCAGCGCAGATTACTAAGGCTAATGGAAAATAAAGCCAAACTTATTGCCGTTAATAAAGCCCTTGACGCCAATGATTTCGACGACGCTATCAGTGAAGCTAAGCAGGTCATGTCCGACAACCCTATTTTAGAGAGCCGCTGTCAGCGCATTATCGGTGATGCGCTACTAAGCAAACAGCAATATCAGGAAGCATTAGATGTTTTTCGTACGGTGAGAAAAGCATCCAATATGCCTTGGGCGGTCTTTGGTGAAGCAAAATGTCACTTTTTTCTAGGAAAATTAGATAAAGCCGAAAGTAAATTCCGACAGCTGACTTTGGACAATAAATTCTTTGTGGCAGCCTATGATTGGTTGGCTAAAACCTTGATCAAACAAGGGAACCCTCAAGAAGCTCAAGCAGTCTTGATTGACGCAGTGGGACGCTCTCCTAAAAACCTACTGCGACAAGTTGAACTAGGCAAATTAAGTTTAGATATACAAGACAACATCATGGCTGAAATGTCCTTTAGGCGAGCGGTATTTCTTGCAAAACACTCCTGCTTTAATAAGGCTGATGTCTACCTAAATCACATGAGTTCTGTGGTTGCTTTGGCTAAGGAAGCGCCCTTATCGTCCCGCCAACTTGATAGCTTTCAAACCTCCCTCAAAAAGGTAGAACAAGCTTTCTTCGATTCACCTAGCGTGAGAGCAGAAGCCTACCTTACTGAAATGGAGTTACACAGTGCTTTGGGGGATCTCAAAACCGCTGAACAAATCGAAGAGGTTTGGCATCATGACATCGAAACAGGTAATGCGGATAAGCCAAGCAAAGCAGCATCTGATCGTATTACTAAATTAAAGAGTGCGAAGTGACAGACTATGGAAAAGATGGATATCAGCACCATTCTCGCGAGTGCCATACACGAAAGTAAAAATCATATTGGCACCCTTCTGTATCAGCTTGAAACGCTCAAGAAACAGCAGCTTTCAGAAGAAGGACGACAGTCCCTTAGAAAAGTAGAAGAAGGCATGAAGCAATTAAACGATGAATGGGTGGAATACCTCTATCTTTATCGTTTAGCCTCTGATGGCTACATGGTTCACTACGACTGTTTTTCCCTAGAAGAATTTTTAGACGATCAAGTTTTCGCGCTAGCCCCATCTGCCACCGCAAAAAACTTAAAACTGACTTTTAATGTGGATGCAGACCTTACGGCCGTATTTGATGAGCGGCTCATGACAGCAGTCGTGAGCACCGCAGTTTATAATGCACTTCGGTACGCTAAAACTAACATTGAAATCAATGCCGTCGTTGAGAACGAGTACTTAGTACTTTCAATCGAAGATGATGGACCAGGTTACAATGACAAGGATATTGAAGCGGATGAGCTCTTATTCGAATCAAACACCGGCCTAGGTTTATACTTTGCTGAATTATCAGCCATCGCCCACAAGGTTCAAGACCGAGAAGGCTATATCGAAAAGCGCAGATCTAAACGCCTTGGTGGCGCAGAACTGGCAGTATTTTTACCTCAGTAACCAAGATGCCGCCTACTCGTAAATAGGTGGCATTTGCCTAACAATCGGACATTCCCCTAAGGCAGATTAATTCGCAAACGGCCGCCCCCAATTACGCTTTGATTATCCAATACCGTTTGCCCACAAACGCCCTTATTTTTGTGCTGTGCCGCTACCTTTTCACAGTACAGCCAGCCAATATTTTGACTTGAAAAGGTGTCAATCGACTCCCCTGATTTGATGCTGTTAAAGCGCTCCAAAACTATGTCTGGATACCCAGCCCCATTGTCATCAACGGTAAGGCTTAAACCGTCTTCACCCTCTTCAACCGTAATGCAAATTTTGTCTTGGGTATAACGTACAGCATTTAACACGGCAATATTCAGAACGCCGGTTAACAAGTATGGATCTAAGTACCAGCACAGATCTTCACCAATGACTTCTATTTCAACACCGTTAATTTGCAACAGACTTTCCATTCCTGCCAAGATGTCATCAATTAACTCAAGAACGTAGGTTTCTTGCATTTGTACGATTAACTTATCAGACTCCATCAAATACAGCCCATGAAGCTGGTTCACCACGTTTTGCATACGAGTGACTTCATAATCCACAATTTTCAATCCGGCAGTGGCTTCCTCTCCTTGGATACCTCCAGCAATGGATTCTAGTTTATATCGGACTTGGCCCAAGGAGTTACGCATATCGTTTACGGACGCGCCAATCACATCTTCAAAAGGCAGTTGGTTAGTATTATTCGTCACGCTAAACTCCTATAGCTTTATATCGTAATGTTTAATCAAGAATTCTTTTAGGGCCACCAAACGTTTGTATTGTTTATGATGCTCAGAAACATGTTTTAAACGCTTAATCGCCTCTGCACACTCTGCAACGAGATAATGCTTCGCCCCTTGTGACTCCATTAGCTTCAGACAACTTTGTACCAGATTTAAATTAAGTCCAGGATGACGCGGAGAATGCTCTAAAGCGGTTTTAAACTGCTGAACAGCCTCTTCGTATTGTTTATTGCCATATAAAGCTAAACCTTCCTTATTTAAGGTTTTTGCTTGTTGCTTGGCACTTCCTGAAACTGGCTCATCAAGGAAGTCCGACGCCTGCTGCCGCAAAGTTTTGTCCGCAGTGCCATTGTTTACTAGAGAAGAAAGGATTTGCTCTGCCTGATCTTTATTCCCTGCGCTATACAGGGTTTTACCGTATTCAACCACCAATTCAGGCGCCATCCCACCTTCCAACTCACTCGCCAGAGATTGCGCTCCGGCCAGAGCTTGAGCCGCCTCTGTGTTACGGCCTTGGGAAGCCATCAAGCGACTTTCTGCTAAGGATTTACGAAATTTGACCTGATCATTATCTGCAAAGCGCTTAGCCACAGCGCTCAGAGCACTGCCAGCTTCAGACAGTAAACGTTTGCGGTCTACACTGTCCGCTAAACTGGCAGACTCCGAGACAATATCAACAAATTGAATATAGTCATCAGGATTTTCATGTATTGAATTTACACCTAACCGAACCGTTTGCTGGCTAGCTTTTAAAGCGGCCATAGCATCCCCATTTGCCATACTCACCTTGGCCATTTGCTTTTGCCTTTTATGAATACGAGGGGAGATTCTTATAGCATCTTCAAGCACTTGCTGAGCTTCTTCAGTGCTTCCTTTATCCTGTAAGCATTGCGCCATAAGATCATAAGCAGCCACGGTTTGAGGAAATAATTGCAATATACGCTCTAAGATTTTAATGGCTTTATCTAGTTGCTGTTTAGCGACGGCCATCTTAGCAAGGCCCAGTAGTGCCCAGTCCACTTCCCTAGACGACAATTCAGTCTTACACAATCGCTCTAAGGGTTCGTATTGTTTAGTCGCTAGAAAAGCTTCTACCAAGGTTCGCTTGCACCAAGGGGCGTAACGCCCTTCACTTTTAATATGGGCTATACACTCATTGATCAGCTCATCATATTTTTCATCAGCGAGTAAACGCTTCATCTGGGACAATGCTTGAGCTTGTTTAAATTGCCGTTCAAGACGTCGGGCTAATACCGCTTGAGTGAAGGGTTTAGAAAGGTACTCATCGGGACCAGATTCCATAATCCCCATCACCACGTCGCGGCTTGTCTCGGCAGACACGATGCAAAATACCACATTGAATTTCAGCAGCTTTAGCTCCCGCAATTCTTCTAATACTTGTTGGCCGTTCTTATTACCTACTAAACGGTAATCACATAGCACCACGTCATAACGGTGGGCGCGACATGCATCAATAACGCCTTTACCACTGGAAGTCTGATCCACATGCTCGATGCCCAACCCTTGAAGCATTTGACGGATTGATTGCCGAGCATTTTCAAACTCATCAGCAACTAAAGCCTTAAGCTTTGCATACTCAGACTTTTGTTGGGACGCTTTGTTGATATAAAAAGCCTTATCCACGTCGTTAGCCTTTCTCTACATTATTAGTTATTGGTCGTTGATTTCAGGTAGCGAACTAACTGAGTTCCTGCCGCCTCAATATGATGTTTCAGTAACTCTGTAGCGCCCTGTTTATCTTTTTGCTCTAAAAAACGTAACAGAGTGTCGTGTTCCGTCTGACTGACATCCTTATATTTTAACGGACCATATTGAAAACCAAGATAACGTCTGACCTGCTCATTTAAACCACTGACCACGTTAAATAAAGTAGGACGATTCGCTGCTTGATATAGGGTCGCATGAAATTCCCAGTTAAGTTGACCTCGCTCTATCAAACTCAGGGTATCACTATTTAATTGATGATTAATATCTCTAGCGCGCCCCAGTGTTTCAAAAGTAAGTCGATCAAATGCAAACTCTAAAAGTCGACTCTCTAAAATAGAACGCATTTGATATAAATCTTCTGCCTCATGCCAGCACAGCTCAGGGATCATAGAACCGGCTTTTCCATGGGGAACAAGCCATCCTTGATTGCGTAAAATACTGATAGCATCTCGAATCGGGATACGACTGACACCATATCGCTCAGACAATTCTAGCTGGCGTAAAGGCCGCCCACGCTCTAACGACCCAGAGACAATATCGGTTTTAATCTGATCTAAAAGGCTTATCTCAGACATTATTTAGAACGTCCTATTTTTTGCACAGATAATACAATTAAGCCGAAACATATACCCCAAAAGGCCGATGCCACACCAAAAAATGACACCCCTGACACAGTCGTTAAAAATGTCACGAGGGCCGCTTCACGAACGCTTTCATCCTCAACCGCCGCTTTAAGATTAGCACCTATAGTGCCCAGTAACGCAATACCCGCCAAGGCGGCAATCATTTCGGCTGGAAACACAGCAAAAATCCCCACCACAGTTGCTCCAGCAGCCCCTGCCAGCCAATAGAAGACTCCCGCCGACATACCAGCAATGTAACGTTTACCTGGATCAGAGTGACATTCTTTCCCACTACAAATGGCAGCAGTAATAGCAGCCAAATTAAATGCGAAGCCTCCAAACGGAGCGAGTAAAAGGGTGGTGATCCCTGTCCATGACATTAGATTAGAAACAGGGGTTTGATAATTGTTTGCTCTCATGACCGCCACACCTGGGATATTTTGAGAGGTGAGTGTCACAATAAATAATGGCACCCCTACCCCTAGGATCAAAGAGGTATTCCACTCAGGTGTTACCCATTCAAAATGCCCCACTTGCAAAGGAATGCTAGAAAAGTCTACATGAGGCTGCAGTAAGACCAATAGAATTCCGGCAATTAAAACCAGAACGACCGCATAACGAGGGATGATTCGTTTGGCCACAAGATAAACAGCAAACATGACGCCGACTATCAAGGCATCCGCTTCCATGGAGGTAAAGATCGCCACACCGAAATTAAACAACACCCCAACCAACATGGCACAGGCAATCGGCAATGGAATCCAGCGCATTAGCTTATCGAAAAGACCACTGAGCCCTAAGATCAAAGCCAGTGCACCGGCAAACATAAAGACACCAATGGCTTCCCCATAGGTAGCATCCGTTAAGCTGGTGGCTAGCAAGGCTGCACCTGGTGTAGACCAAGCCGTAATAACGGGTGCTTTATACCACCAACTTAGAAAAAAACAGGTCGCTCCCATACCAAGACCTAGGGCCATAATCCAAGAAATCTTCATGGACTCCGTTGCACCGGCCACATCTGCTGCTTGAAAAACGATAGCAACAGAGCTAGCAAACCCTATTAAGACAGCGATAAAACCTGCCACCACAGCCCCAAGGCTCATATCAGAAAAAACTTTAAACATAATCATTACTCCCTTAAGCGCTCATAATAATATGCAAAAGTAAAAAATGTATACATTTTTATGAGTGAGTTAGCATAAACCCTATCAGACCGAGTACGAACCCCATGACTGCACCCAAAGGTGGGCCCCAGTGTTTCTCTAACCTCACCTGCGGTGCGATATCCTGAAACACAGCATAGAGAATCCCCCCAGCTGCAACCAGCATGATGCCAGAGACCAATGCGGTAAAACTTGCCAGCCAAAAATACGCCACTAAACCCGCCACCGGACCTGCCATTGCGAGAAGCACAAACAACCACAAAATCTTTTTATTAGTCATACGTCCGGATTCTTTGAGTTCTCGAAACGCATTAAACCCCTCAGGTAGATTCTGCATAGCAATGAGAACGGCAAGCAATGCAGCAGACCCTTTCCCTAATGCTAGAGAGGCGCCCAATGCAATGGATTCGGGGATAAAATCTGACAACATAGCCACCAGCTGTCCTGCTGAGGTCTGATGCTTATAGAGCAGGATATCTACCCACATAAACAGCACACCACCGGCAAGGAACAAAATGGCACTAATAGGAATGGAAAAAGGTTCAATACCCTCAGGGACAAGTACTAAGGCAATGGCTGACAACAGTGCACCACCACCAAAAGCCGTCACACTATGACGAAGCTCTTCATTAAGCCAATTAGGACGGATGCTATCAATCGAAGCAAACACGCCCCCCAAAGGCATTGCCATCCCTGCCATTAAGGTTAACAACAAGATGTACATCCATTCCGCCATAAGCTAGATCCTTTTTAAAAATGAAAAACACCGCTCTTGGGCGGTGTTTTAACATAACAAGACAGTTTCAAGGACTTAATATCTCATGGGAAAGCGAATACGTACAACCAAACCACTAGGCTTGTTAGCGCCAAACGCTAAATGAGCTCCATAGTATTTTACGAGGCTTGAGACAATAGAAAGGCCCAAGCCGGCACCAGAATGATCGCTACCACGGAAGAAACGTTCTGTCAGGCGACCTAATTCCCCCTTAGGAACACCAACGCCAGAGTCACGAAAATCTAACACGATTCCATCCTTTTCTTTCTGCCAGTCGATGCGAATCTCACCACCAGTAGGCGTAAATTTGACCGCATTAGAAATCAAATTCTGCAAAATTACTTCCAGATGATTGACCTCCATCGGCAAAGCAATGTCTGAATTAACTTCAGTAACTTCTAGATTAATCTCTTTCTCAGACAACATAGGATATAAAGCGGCCACGATACGGCGCGTTTCTTTAAATAGAGGAATAGGACTGTGGATACCGCCTTGCAATTGGCTCTCTACCCTAGCATAAGATAAAAGCTGCCCAACAATCCTCGTACTGCGATCTACACCGGCGACCATTTGCTCTAACGCATGTTGGCGTTCTGCTTCATCCTGTGCGGCTTCTGCATTCTGTGCATGCAGCTTCAATATAGCTAAAGGGGTTCTTAGCTCATGAGCTGCGTCAGCAATCCAACGCTTTTCACGGGCCATGAGATCGTCGATTTCTTTCAGTAAAATATTGAGTGCTTGCTGAACAGGCGCGAGTTCTTCTGGAACGTTATCAAGGCTAACCGGTTTCAATTGGGCAGGTTTAATTTTGCTGATACGATCAGTAAGTTGTTTTAACGGTTCCAGTCCAAAACCGACTGCCAACCAAACCAGGAGTGCAATTACAGGCCACCCGATCATTTCAGGCAAAACAGAATTCAACACAATCTCAGTGACAATCTCACCACGAACATCCTGTCGCTCAGCAACCACAATACGAAAAACATCCCCATGATCTGAGATTTTCTTCAGCTCAAAGGTTCGCCATTCATAATTTTCAGTCTCAGCAGTACCAAAACCATCTTTAAGCGTATGAGAAGGTTCTATTGATTGACTGTCTGATGCGACAACCACCTCTCCGTTATGCCAGATTCTAAAATAGACCTTGCTTTCATATTCGTGGCCAACTTGGCTCAACTCATATTCATTTAGATCTGTCACCACCTCCGGATACACGAAAACAGGAGCCTGACGCCCCTGTTTTAGATCGTCACTGGTCATGCGCACCAACAATCTGGCCTGTTGGGCTAGACGGGCATCAAACAACTCCTCCACCTCATGAGTTGCAAATCCAATGCTTATTAACCCAAGTAACAAACTGGTAAAAGCAAACAGAGACATCACCAATATAAGGGTGCGTTTCTTTATGGAGTTGGGAAGGCGTCGGTTGAATATCTTGAGCACGCTTTATTCTCCTTAGGGCTTTTCAATCACATAGCCCACTCCACGAATGGTTCTAATCAAACCTGAATAGAATTTTTTACGCAGGTGATGGATATGAACTTCTAAAGCATTACTCTCAACTTCTTCACCCCACCCATATAATGATTGAACAATAGCATCCCGGGTAAAAACGTGACCTGGACGGGAGATAAGTTCCTGCAACAAGACAAATTCTCGACGGGTAAGAGACACATCTTGTCCTTGATAAACAGCACGCATACTGTCTGGGTGAACCTCTATCTCACCATGGGAAATGGTAGTTACAGCACGACCTTTTGAGCGTCTTACAATGGCGCGTATACGTGCTTTGATTTCGACAATATCGAATGGCTTAACCACATAATCATCAGCCCCAGCATCTAACCCGCTCACTCTATCTTCGATGGCATCTCGAGCCGTTAATACAAGAATGGGAATATCAATGGCCTTATCACGAACTTTATTCAACACCGACATACCATCCATTCGTGGTAATCCAAGATCCAAAATCACAAGATCAAAAGACTCCTGCTCAATGGCTTGAAGTGCTTGTACTCCATCCGTAAGCCAATCCACCACAAAACCTTCTCGATGTAAGGCAATACACATCCCGTCCCCTAAAGACTGGTCATCTTCCACTAATAAAATTCTCAACTTATATCACCTCACCTGAGCCAACTTCTCGAGCATATCACTTTCTGTGAGCTCACCTTGGCTGATCTGGGAAATCGAACCATCCCTATTAAAGAACACCAATGCTGGAGGGCCAAAAATACCTAACTCTTTCATATAAGCTTGCTGGGCGTCTGTATTATCGGTCATATCCAATTGTAGAAAAGCGAATTGATCTGCAAGCTTAAACATACTTGGCTGATCAAACACTTCCTTCTCCATAGTAGAACATGCCGTACACCAATCTGCATAAAAATCTAACACCGCAGGCATGCCCTGCTGTGCTGCCTGATCGAGCTGTTGGTGGATAGTTTCCATTCTATCGTAGCGGCTAAATAATGGCTGGTGAACCTGAGTTTGGGCTGAGCCGAATTTTACTTGATAGGCTAAAGGTTCTATTAGGTTGGGTGCTCCAGCCAAAACAGAGCTACCAATGCTAATACTGTACAATAAGATCAAGCTTGAAAACGCTAACTGCATCCGGCTCCAACCGGTTTTCAACGTGCTTGGCAATACATAACAGCCATACCCGAACAACAACAAAGTCCAAAGAGAAACACTGATCACTAACGGCAAGAATCGACTCACCAAGGAGATCGCCACACCTAACAAAACAACGCCAAAAAACGCTTTGACCTGTTGCATCCACATACCAGCTTTCGGTACAAATCGACCGCCACCAAGCCCCATGAGCAACAATGGCACGCCCATCCCTATACTCAGCACAAATAACACTGCACCACCCAGCCACGCATCACCTGTGGTGCTGATATACAGCAATGCTCCGGCAAGAGGTGCTGACACACAAGGAGAGACGACTAATGCGGACACAGCCCCCATCGCCGCCACGCCAAACAGCTGTCCACCTTTCATACTGGCGCCAACAGAGTCCATCTTATTACGTAAGCGATCGGGCAGTTGTAATTCGTAAAAGCCAAACATAGAGAATGCTAAAGCCACGAATACGATACCAAAGAAGGTCAAAATCCAGGGGGTTTGCATGGCCGCTTGAAGGTTTAACTGTGCGCCAAACAGCCCCACCAGAACGCCCGCAACGCTATAGGTAATTGACATACCTAGGACGTAACTCAGGGCCAGAATAAATCCTTTGCGGGTCGATAACTCTCCTAACTGCCCTGCAATAATCCCTCCCAAGATTGGCACCATTGGCAGTACACAGGGTGTCAAGGATAGGCCAAGACCTAATGCAAAAAAGGTCAATAGCATGATCCAAATGTTTTCGTTGATCAGGCTAGCCATTAACCCCTGTTCCTCTGATACCAATTCTTTTGGTTTAATTATTTGAGCGCGCTCACCCATAATATCTGACTGGGCCGTGGCGCTTGTTATGGACAAAGATACCGTTTGGTTTTGCGGCGGATAACAGAGACCCTCTTCAGAGCAGCCCTGATACTCCACCCTGTATTGTTCAACGCCCTCTTTAGGCGCTGCATCATTCACTTTGACCGACAAGGTATCGTGAAATACTTCTACCAAACCAAAATTCGGATCATCTTTTGATTCGGACATGGTTAACCAGGTCATACCTACAGGCTGACCATTTTTGGTGACTTTAATACGATCTTTATAAAGGTAGTAATGGGGAGCGATCTGCCAACTCAGCTCACCATCAGAAGTGCTAGACAAGACAAATGCTTCATCAGGTTTTAAGAATTCCCCTGCATGTACAAGAGTACTGATTAACATAACGATGACTAAAGCAGTCACCCTAAGACGAGAAATAAAAATAGCCATCGCTGCTCCAACCGCAGGAAATGTGATGGCCTTACACTACCCATACAAGCTTAAGCAAAACTTACGTAATGCTTAATGTTGACTTAAGTTTCCCCTTTTATCTTGGGCGATAACCAATAATGAGGATTCATCATGGGATATCGCCTTTTAAAACAAAAACACTTTTCAATTGTCCAGCCAGTCATGATTGCTGGATTAATCCTTGGCTCCATGACAGCTCATGCAGAGATCTCCGATAAGGACACTGCCCCAGTTGCTCCAATGGGGGACTTTGCAATGCCCACCTATCAAGGCACTTCAATCAGTCTGAATGATTACTTAGGTAAGGTTGTTCTAGTGGATTTCTGGGCCTCCTGGTGCAGTCCATGTCGTACTTCCTTCCCTTGGATGAACCATATGTCAGCGAAATACCGTGACCAAGGTTTTGAGATAGCCGCAATTAACCTTGACCAACAGAAACCCCAAGCAGTGACATTTTTAAAAGAATTACCTCCGGAGTTCACCGTCCTTTTTAATGCAAGTGGAGAAATGCCTGAGGCTTTCGAGGTTATCGGCATGCCGACAAGTTTTCTCATTGACCGAGATGGCAAAGTACGCGCTACGCACATCGGCTTTCACTCTGACAAAACTAAAGAGTACGAAAAAGAGATCCAACAGCTTTTACAGGAGGCTCAGTAAAATGCGTCACTTACTTGCACGTTGTGCCCTGATATTGGGAACCATGGGAGTGTTAGCAGGTTGTTCTGACCTTGGAGTCAAACCATGGGAAAGAGATGTGTTAGCACAAGATGAGATGAATTTAATTAACGATCCAATCGAAAGTAGCTTAAACGACCATATTTATTTCAGTAAAGAAGCTAGCTCAGGCGGACAAGGTTTTGCAGGAGGTGGCTGTGGCTGCAACTAAACAATCCCCAAAAGATATCGCTGCTCTGCTGGCAACGGCAAGCTGTGCTTTGACTGGCGGATTTTCTTCCGTCGCCCAAGCGGGAGAAAACTGGGATGTTGATTCTGCGTTAATGGTCTACAGCGAAAGCGATTCCCGTGTCACGGCGGTAGAACCGGTGTTAGAACTGAAACGCAAGTTTGACAGTGAAACCGCTCTAACCCTGCGTGCTGTTGGCGATACTCTAACCGGCGCCTCTCCAAATGGTGCAACGCCCAGCAGCGAAGCTCAGACCTTTAGTCGTCCATCTGGCAATGGCACCTATGAGACCGCCCCAAACAGCGATCCCCTTGACGATACTTTCCGAGATACACGCGGCTCCTTCTCTATTAATTACAATGCCCCCCTTGGCCGTGATTGGGCTTACAGTGTCGGTTCGTATCTGTCGGCGGAACACGATTATCAATCCCTTGGTGCCAATGGTACCCTCTCCCGCTACTTAAATAATAAGAACACTACTCTGACTTTGGGGTTAAGTGCTGCGAGTGACACCATTTCTCCTGAAGGTGGCGTTCCAGTGGGTTTAAGTACCGTTACAACGGCAAAAGATACAGGGGATGACAGTAAAACACTTACAGACGTCATGTTTGGAGTAACTCAAGTCATTAACCGCAACACATTAATGCAGTTTAATTACGGATTGAGCCAAAGTGATGGCTACCATACAGATCCCTATAAATTCTTATCCGTCATTGATGATAATGCAGGAGCAAACTACGGCGGCAATTACAAAATAAGTGGTGATAATCAGTATGTATATGAAAAACGCCCGGATTCACGTCTCAAACAGACGTTATACTGGCAGACTAAATATCAACTGAGCAATAACGACATTATTGATTTGAGTTATCGCTATATGTGGGATGATTGGGGGGTAACCTCGCATACCCTAGAGGGCAAATACCGCTTTAGATTTGATAATCAATATTTAGAGCCTCAGGTTCGACTTTATCAACAATCTGCTGCGGACTTTTATCAGCGTTACTTAACCAGCTCTAACTATCAGTCTCAAGATTACGCCAGCGCAGACTACCGACTTGGCGATATGACTGCCTATACTTTAGGATTAAAATACGGTTATACCTTTGAGGATGAGAGTGAAGCGTACGGTAAGATAGCACTGTATCATCAGGAAAGCTCTGGTGATGAAGGCTTCGGCAAACTCAAACAACAAGACTTATACCCAAGTATGGATGCTGTCATGGTGACGGTTGGTTATCGTTTCTAAAAAACACCTAGCGGAGGAAGCTCATGATACAACACACCCTTAAAGTGAGCTCCTCTGCTAACCCATCGAGGCATCCTGCACCCACCATCGAATTCAGTGAATTTACGAAGGTCTCCTTCCAATGTATGGCCAGTCCGTGTGAAATCCTGCTAGATATTAATGAAGCGGATGAATCAGAGATAACGGAACTGTGTCTCTCGGCAGTTTTAGAAGCTTGGCGTATTGAATACAAATATAGTCGCTACCAAGACACAAATACTTGGCATGAGTTACACAATCATCCTGATACACCCCAGATCATTGATTCTGAGACCCAATCTCTGATGGCATTTGCCTATCAAGCCTGGCAGCTCTCAGACGGTCGTTTTGATATCACTTCTGGGTTACTGCGCAATGTATGGTCTTTTAAACACAAGAGTCTACCGAGCCAAACTAAGATTGATTCGCTTCTAGCACACATTGGCTTTGATAAATTGATCTGGCATCCAGAGGATCCAAGCTTTCTGACTGTACCATCGGGTATGGAGTTAGATTTTGGAGGGATCGGCAAAGAGTATGCGGTAGACAGAGTCTTACATTTAATCGACCAACAGCTTAAACAACGAAATCTAACTTATCGAGTTTTGGTTAATTTTGGTGGTGATCTAGCCTGCCGCCAAAATCTAAAACATCCGATCCCATGGCAAATCGGTATAGAAAGTCTTACCCAAGAGAATCGTTCCGATATTTCTATTTTGTTAAGTCAGGGAGCCATTGCAACGTCAGGTGATACCAAACGATATATCACCATTCATGACAAGCGATATGGACATATTCTAAACCCCAAAACTGGTTGGCCTATCCAATCGCCCTATCGCAGCATCAGTGTCGCAGCAGACTCCTGTGTGCAGGCAGGTATGCTCGCCACATTCACCCTATTGCAAGGGCATGATGCTAAAACATTCATTTCCCAGACAGGCCTTGACTACTGGTTAAGAACCGAACAAAAAACCTACACAAATCGATAAAATAATGCTTTGCGTAGCAAACAAATGGTCTTATTATCGCGCCACTTTTTAACGATTGAGGGACACCATGAAAATCGTTTCTTTTGACGCTTTACGCACCTTGCATTTACCAAATGTTCATTACATCAAACCGGAAAACATGTACGCCCATTTGGATGATATTCGCGCCGCAGATTGGGTATTGTTTCCTGAATACTGGCAACTTAATGCACTGGTTCATGGTCTCAAAAAACGTATTTTCCCAAGCCTCGCGTCTTACATGATTGGTCACGATAAGGTTGAGATGACCCGTACCTTTATGACTGTCGCGCCAGCCAATCATCCTTACACGGAAATCACTGCAAACACCCCTTATGAATCAGAGCGCATATGGGACATGATGCCGACGCCCTTTGTTGCAAAGATCCCTCGCAGCAGCATGGGCAATGGCGTCTTTCTAATTGATAATCCTGTTCAATGGCGTGAGTATTTGGAAACGTCCAATATGATTTATGCTCAAGAATACCTGCCTATTGACCGAGACTTACGGATTGTCTGGGTAGGTAATAAGGTAGTTGGTGGCTATTGGCGGTTACAGGCTGAAAAAGGCTTCTACAACAACATCAGCCAAGGTGGACAAGTAGAAGTCGCTTTGATCCCGAAAGAAGCATTGGATTTGGTGGAATTTGTCGCCTCTTCCTTAGGCATTGATCATGGTGGATTTGATGTGGCCATGGTAGGTTCAATGCCCTACCTTATCGAGTTCAACCGTATCTTCGGTAACCAAGGGGTTAAAGACCTGCAAAAAAGCGTCGACATTGGCATCATGGATTACCTTGAAAGCCAAACACTGATTGAGACCCCCATTGATTTACTAGGATAAAAACTAAAAAGGAGTGCTGATAGGCACTCCTTTTTTATGTTACTTGTTGATAAGGCACTCAGTACTCTACCCACGCATCCCAACCTAAGGTTAACTCTTCTGCTTCTTCGGTTTTCTGGATACGTGCTGCAATTTTCTTAAGCAATGCGCTCATTTGGGCTCTCCTCTATAGAATGAAGCCATAATAGCGCCAGTATGTGACAGTCTGAATTTACTTATCCCTAAGGATCTTATGCAAAAATGCTATTAGATCTTTATAACTAATTAAAATCTCGGTAATTCTATCCCTTCAAACAAGGCGTCGACCTCTTGTCGAGATGGCGCAAGCATAGCGGCTTCAACCAACTCTCGTGTCAAATGGGGGGCAAACGACTGGATAAAGGAATACATATAACCACGGATAAAGGTATTGTTACGAATACCTATCTTAGTGGTACTGTCAGCAAATAAATGCGAGGCATCCAGTGCCACCAGATCACTGTCAGCGGCAGCATCATAAGCCATGGTTGCCACAATACCCACACCAAGTCCCAAGCGAACATAGGTCTTGATCACATCAGAATCCGCTGCAGTAAAGACAACGTTTGGTTCTAACTCGGCCTTTTGAAAAGCCTCATCTAACTGTGAACGCCCAGTAAACCCAAATACGTAAGTCACAATGGGGTGCTCAGCTAATGCTTCCAAAGTGAGCTTATCAAGCTTTGCCAAAGGATGATCTTTAGGTACCACAACAGAACGATTCCAAGTGTAACAAGGCAACATCACCAGATTACCAAACATCTCCAAAGCCTCCGTGGCAATGGCGAAGTCTACCGCCCCATCGTTGGCCATCTCGGCGATCTGCATAGGTGTCCCTTGATGCATGTGCAAGGTGACATCTGGATAACCATCGATAAAATCATGTATCACATTAGGTAAGGCATAACGGGCTTGGGTGTGAGTCGTAGCAATATCTAGGGAACCTTTTCGTTCATCGCTAAATTCTTTCGCCACTTTTTTAATGTTCTGAGTTTGATTAAGGATCTCACCAGCCAAAGCAATGATCTTTTCACCAGCTGGGGTAATATGAGTTAAATGCTTTCCGCTGCGTGCGAATACCTCGATACCCAATTCATCTTCCAACAGACGAATTTGCTTACTGACACCCGGCTGAGAGGTATAAAGGCTCTGAGCCGTAGCAGATACATTTAAGTCGTGTCGGGCAACTTCCCAGATATATCTCAACTGCTGTAGCTTCATGGACCATTATCCTTATTCTAAAAAGAGTTAAAAACATAAAAAAATATTACTTTATAGAATAGTAAAAAAGCTCTAAGGTTGCCACTACTAATCTAATAAAGATGATTCATATGGACTTTTTTTGGTATGTACTAGCTGGTCTTGGCGTTGGCCTTGCCGTTGGTATTACGGGTGTCGGCGGCGGCTCCTTAATGACCCCCTTACTTTTAATCTTTGGTTTCCCACCGCATATAGCAATCGGGACGGATTTACTCTACGCAGGTATCGCCAAAAGTACTGGCGTTTACATGCACGCACGCCGCGGCAATGTGAACTGGCGCATAATGGGCGCCATGGCTGCAGGAAGCCTACCGGCATCATTATTAACCGTATTGGCGCTCTCCAATTTCGAACACCCAGAACACTACCAGCATATCCTCACTTCAACCCTCGGGCTCATGCTGATCTCGACCGCATTGGTCATCGTATTTAGAAAACGTCTTCATAGTTTGTTTCAAACCAATCTATCCCAAACTAAAAGCACCCGATATATCTTTATCTGCGGCATTGTGCTGGGTGTGTTTGTCACCCTCACCTCCGTCGGTGCAGGAGCGCTTGGTACTGCTATGATGATGTTACTATTCCCTGCTATGGCTGCCCGAAATGTGGTCGGCACTGACTTGGCTCATGCGGTACCTTTAACACTTGTAGCGGGTTTAGGTCACGTTTTACTAGGGAACGTTGATTACTACCTACTGGCAGGATTATTAATTGGCTCCATCCCCGCTATTTACGTGGGCACTAAGATTGCTTCCTTTGTACCAAACAAGGTTTTACAGCCCATATTGGCGACGGCTTTGGCCAGCTTTGGCGTTAAGTATCTATTCTTTTAAGGCAAGTATGGCTTCTATAAGAAACCTGATCAACTCGTCAGGAATAGCACCCAAATATAAAAAGCACCCTATCAGGGTGCTTTTTTCGTTCTATAAGCCAATTTTTTAAGAACTTTCTTATCTTTCCTACTTCATTCTTATAAGAAAACCATGTAATGTCACTCAACCATGAAAAACAAAGCAAATTAATTGTTCAAAAAGTTATATTAGGAATATAAAAAATGAGTGATTCGCGTTTGGAGGATCTTAATATCGCCTCCTTGACACCGCTAGTAACCCCACAAGCACTTAAACAAGAGCTACCTGTAAGCAACGCTGTACGTGAGCAAATCGCCCAATCCCGTGATGTCATCAAAAACATCATGGACGGAAAAGATCACCGTATTGCTATTGTTATTGGCCCTTGTTCTATTCATGACACGGAAGCGGCACTGGATTATGCCCGTCGCCTAAAAGCCCTGTCAGAAAAAGTCAGCGACTCACTCTATATTGTTATGCGTACCTACTTTGAAAAACCGCGTACGACCGTAGGCTGGAAAGGTTTGATTAATGACCCTCACCTAGACGGAACCTTTGATATTGATAAAGGTATGCGTATTGCTCGTAAGTTGCTGATTGATCTTTCTGAACTGGGTCTGCCACTGGCTACTGAAGCTCTGGATCCAATTTCACCTCAGTTCTACCAAGATCTGATCAGCTGGTCTGCTATCGGTGCACGTACCACGGAGTCACAAACTCACCGTGAAATGGCATCCGGTTTGTCTGGCCCAGTGGGCTTCAAAAATGGTACTGATGGCTCCATGACGGTTGCAGTGAATGCAATGCAGTCTGTGTCTCATCCGCACTCATTCCTAGGCATTGACGAATCAGGCCTAGTTGCAATCGTTAATACCAAGGGGAACGAATACGGTCACCTAGTTCTTCGTGGTGGCAATGGTCTACCAAACTACAGTGCTGAACACATTGCTCAAAGTGAAGCTGAGTTAACGAAAGCAGGCTTGAAGCACAACATCATGGTGGATTGTTCGCATGAGAACTCAGCGAAGAAACCTGAGCGCCAACCTGAAGTCGCATTAGATGCCACTCGTCAGATCATTGAGGGTAATAATTCCATCATGGGCTTGATGATTGAAAGTAACATTGGCTGGGGCAATCAAAAAGTGCCAGCAAACAAGTGCGATCTACAATACGGCGTTTCTATCACTGATGCTTGTATTGACTGGGAAACCACAGAGAAAACGCTGCTTGAAATGGCTGAGACACTTCGGGATGTTTTACCAAAACGCCCTCGTGCTTAAACCTTATAGAACGCAGTTCAATTAAAAAAGGAGCCTTATGGCTCCTTTTTTTATGTGATCAGCATCATTTTAGGATTACATGAAAGCGTTATCTGTCACAGTGTGGTCAGTTTCGTCTTTCACTGCGGTTAAGCCGGGAACTTTTTCAATCAGGGTTTTCTCAACACCCTCTTTCAAAGTCAGATCGACTGCACTGCAACCCTGACAGCCTCCACCGAATTGCAACACTGCCACTTGGCCGTCGATCACTTCAACCAGTTTTACTTCACCGCCATGGGCCGCTAAGCCTGGGTTAATGTCTGAATACAAAACGTAGTTAATTTGATCTTCGATTGGGCTGTCTGCACTGACTTTTGGCATCTTAGCGTTTGGTGCTTTGATGGTTAGCTGGCCACCCATTTTCTCAGTCGCATAATCAACGAATGCTTCGTCTAGAAACGCCACTGAGTTTTTCTCGATATAAACACGAAGTTTTGGCAGATCTAAGATTTCATCTGTCTCATTCACTTCTTCTGGACGACAATACGCTAAACAAGTCTCCGCATACGGCGTACCCGGTTGCTGAATAAACATACGTACGGACATTCCATCAATACCCTGTTTGTCCAGTAGACCTGATAAGTACTCTTGCGCACTGTCAGTAATTGTAATGTTCATACTCACCCTTATTGAAACGTGTGAACTTAAAGAATGTGCTAATGTTACCCCAGTCCTCCCACAAAACGAAAGACCAAGTAAAAAAGTAAAGTATTTTTTCGCATTTGCTGGGGCAGACTAGAATCCTTAGGCCTAAAATTTTTAAAGATATAGATAAATATTCATTTTAGGAATAACGGATTTTTGATAGATTTACCCTACCTAAGAATTTATACAACAACGGTTCAGTCTTTTATGTATCAATACGACGCAATTGACCAGCAGCTAGTGGAAGAGCGTGTTGCACAGTTTCGTGATCAAACTCGCCGCTACCTGAATAACGAGCTAAAGGAAGAAGAATTTCTGCCTTTACGCTTACAAAATGGCCTGTATGTGCAGCGCTACGCGCCTATGCTGCGTATCGCCATCCCTTACGGCATGGTGTCTAGCGAGCAGTTACGCTTACTTGCTGACATTACTCGTCGCTACGATCGCGGTTACGGCCACTTTAGTACGCGCCAAAACCTACAATTGAACTGGCCGAAGCTTGAGGATGTGCCAGACATCCTAGCTGAGCTTGCTACGGTGCAAATGCACGCAGTTCAAACCAGTGGTAACTGTATTCGTAATACCACCACTGACCAATATTCAGGTGTTATTGCTGATGAGGTGGCAGACCCTCGTCCGTACTGTGAGTTGATTCGCCAGTGGTCAACTTTCCACCCAGAATTCGCTTTCTTGCCACGTAAGTTCAAGATCGCTGTGTGTGCAACGGACTCCGCTGACCGTGCCGCAACCCAAGTACATGATATCGGTCTTCATTTGAAGAAGAACGATGCAGGAGAGATTGGTTTTAAAGTCATCGTGGGTGGTGGTCTTGGCCGTACGCCTATGATCGGTGAAACCATCAGTGAATTCATTCCTCGCGCCGACTTACTGACCTACCTAGATGCCATTATTCGTGTCTACAACCAGCATGGTCGTCGTGATAACAAATACAAAGCCCGTATCAAGATTCTTGTTAAAGCTTTAGGTATTGAAGAATTCCGCTCACGTGTTGATGCTGAATGGGCTCACCTACGTGGCACAGAAAGCACTGTACCAATGAGTGAATTCGATCGCTTACAAGGCTTCTTTACTGAGCCAGCGTACGAATCTTTAGAAGACCAACCTGCTGAACTCACGGCAAAACTTGCTGAAAGCAGTGGCTTTGCCCGCTGGTACGAGCGCAATACGTTTGAGCATAAAAAGCCAGGCTACCGCATCGTGACACTGTCTCTTAAAAAGCCAGGTATTGCTCCAGGTGATGCAACAGCGGATCAGATGGAAAAAGCAGCCAACCTTGCAGATCAATACAGCTTTGGTGAATTGCGTGTCAGCCACGAACAAAACCTTGTGCTTGCTGACGTACCGCAGAACCAATTGATTGAGCTTTGGGAAGCAGCCAAAGAAAACGGCTTTGCGACACCTACTCTAGGTCTTTTGACTGACATGATTTGTTGTCCTGGCGGCGATTACTGTGGTCTTGCAAACGCTAAGTCCATTCCAATCGCAGAGCAGATCCAACAAACGTTTGATAACTTAGACTACCTATACGACATCGGCGAAGTTGATCTAAACATCTCTGGTTGTATGAATGCCTGTGGCCACCACCATGTGGGCAACATCGGTATCCTAGGGGTTGATAAGAAAGGCGAAGAGTTCTACCAAGTATCCCTTGGCGGCGCATCTGGCCATGACGCATCCATCGGTAAGATTTTGGGGCCTTCATTTGCCCAAGAGCAAATCGGTGATGTGATTCAAAAAGTCATCAATGTTTACGTTGGGGAACGCACCGAAGAAGAACGCTTCATCGATACATTCCGTCGTATTGGCATCAAACCATTTAAAGAGGCCGCGTATGCAAAAGCTAATTAAGAATGGCGAGATCGTCGACAACACTTATGTTTGGCAACAAGACCCTGAGGCAACGGCAACAGAAAACGCTATTGTTCCAATGCAAAAATGGCTCGATAACCAAGAGTCTATTGGCAAAGTGGCTGGGATTTGGATTGATGCCGGTGAAGGTGTTGAGCCTTTAGCAGATGTGGATCTTAGCCAGTTCCCTGTGATTGGCATAAACTTCCCTACTTTTATGGATGGCCGTGGTTTCAGCTATGCTCGTCTATTGCGTGAACGTCTGAATTACCAAGGTGAGATCCGCGCCTTGGGTAAATTTATGGCGGACCAGCAGGGTTACTTGATTCGCTGTGGTTTTGACAGCTTCGAGTTTGCAGAAGACGTGAATCTAGACATCGCACTGACACTGAACAAACCTTTCAGTGTTGCCTACCAAGGTGATGTGGCAGATCCTCGCCCGATCTTCCTACGCCGCGGATAAGCGCGTCATATCGATCTAAAAAAGCCGAGCAACTGCTCGGCTTTTTTGTTTCAAAGCTTTGAGCTTAGTCGCCTTTCATGTGTTCACTATTGACCACATGGTAAATGGGATATAAAACGTCGGCACCGAGAATTTTGGAGCGTTCAGGGGACCAACCCACTATTTCGTCCGGTAGATTCTCGTTATCTTTAAAAGGCATTTCCAAGGTTAAAGACAAGCAACGATAAGTATTGCCAACCCACTTGGAGGCAACCGTTAGGTTTGCTTCGCCGTAACGGGCAGGTTCATAACCGATTTCTGTTTGGAAGTCTGGGCTAACGGCCTCGAACATATCTTTAAAGATGTCTTCCATAGCGGCCATACGGTCATCATAGTTAGGCACACCATAACACCCGTCTACGAAGTTAACCGGCAAGGCTTCGTCCCCATGTATATCCAAAAACATGTCTACGCCTGTCTCCGCCATTTTCTTCTGTACGGCCAACACTTCTGGACTCATGGCCTCGCTCGAGCGCTTCCATTCTCGATTCAGGTTCACACCTTTACTGTTCACACGTAAGTTACCGTTCACTGCACCGTCTGGATTCATGTTTGGTACTACGTAAAAGCGGCACTGTTGCATGAGCGCACGGGCCACCGGATGGGACTCATCGAACAAACGCTCCAATAAGCCTTCCATAAACCATTCCGCCATGGTTTCACCTGGATGCTGACGGGCGATGATCCAAATGTTTTTCGCAAGACCTTGGGTCTTACTCACCTCTAGCATGGTGATATCACGCCCTTCTGCCGTCGTACTCAGATGATGTGTAATACAATCTTCGAAGTTAGAGGCCCATGACAACATATCAAGATGGCGTTCATAGCTATAGGGAGCAAAGTACGCATAATAGACACTGTCACGCTCTGGGGTATGGGTCACTACAAGCTGACCATCAACATATTCTGTTGGCACACGGAACCAGTGCTCACGGTCGTAAGACGCCACAGCTTGGTAATCTTCCCAGCCATCTGGATAAGCTGCCCCCGCAGCATTTTCAAAGCGAATCACGCACTGCTCACCCATGCCGCCTTGTAAGCGAAAATAAAACCACTGGTAGAAATCAGAGTTTGTATCTTTGGGTATCTTTACTCTAATATTGTCCGGCTCGTTGGCCTCGATAACGTCTATGTTACCGCCATCAAAGTAACTACTGATTGTGAGTCGGCTGGTCATTCACTCTTCCTTAACGCTAGGCTGTTAACTAATTATTATGTCAAGTTTACCCATATTCATTAGCGCTGTCGCTAACTCTACGGACGAACCTCATTTTCCACTGTTAATTACGTGGTCGACACATGATGGACAGATCAAGGAAGTGCTTATTACACCTGATGATGAGTGGCTTCATGAACACAGCATCGAACCTAATCTACAAAATCTAGACGAACAGCAACTGTATGAATTTGGTTATGAAGCCCAAGACATTCTTGCGGAGTGGGCAACAGAACTCGATACGGACACCCTGTATGCCATAGATGCTGACGTCGTCAATCTGCTGATTGAAAACCTTTACGACACCAAGGGTCTAGACCCTGCTTTTGAAGTGCTACCGATTGAGCAATGGTTCGCAGAACGAGATGTAAATCTCCATGAGGCACGCAGGGCAAATGGGGATGAGACGCCACTGAATCTGCTAAGCCCAGACGAACAAATTCTTAATGCCTTACAAGTGGCGGCTCAGCACGATTTGTTAGATCTTTCCAATTTAGAGCTAGCCGAAGAGTAACTCAATGCATAATGAATATCACTCCAAGTCTATGGCAGCTTAAGCAGTCCTTGCATACAGTAATATTTCATTCATCTTTTCAAGGACACCGTGGTGAAAGATATATTGCCAGACTTGTTTGATCTTTATCCTAGTTACGTCAATATTGCGGACCCCATTTTTCAGGACTTTGGCGGACGTACGGAATTCCATGGTGAAGTGGTCACCGTGTACTGCTTTGAGGATAACAGCCGGGTCAAGGAGCTAGTACAAACCCCAGGGCATGGCAAAGTCATGGTAGTAGACGGTGGCGGCAGTAAGCGCCGGGCCTTGTTGGGGGATATGCTGGCCGAAAAAGCCGTACAAAATGGTTGGGAAGGTCTCGTCATTCATGGTGCTGTTCGAGACGTGGCAACCCAATCGCAACTTGACCTTGGCATCAAAGCCTTGTGTGCCCAGCCCCGCCCAACCGAGAGAAAAGGCCTAGGGGAAGTAGGCAAGACCCTAAACTTTGCAGGCATTACTATTGCAGATGGGGATCACATTTACTGTGATCTAAACGGAGTATTGGTCGCTAAACAACCCCTTGCCTTACCTTAGCAAGGGGCTGTATTTCCTAGTCCACTAGGTAATAGGTCACCGTAGAAACCACGCGAACGTTTTTAATATGCGGATTGTTTTGATCCCGGTCAGATATTGAAAACTGTCCTTGTGAGGCTTGCTTTATCTTCCCCAGACGACTGTCAGAGTCCAAAGCAAACTTCTCCCCCACTTCCCGAGCATTTTCAGTCGCTTGCTCGATCATTGCGGGCTTAATGAGATTTAAATCCGTATATAAGTACTCTGTACGTGTTTGGTACATATCACCTGATAACACCACCCCTTGTTTACCTAAGTCAGACAGTTTGGCTTGGGCGTCACGTACCATCTCAATATTATGGGTATAAACGGTCACTTGTTGATTGGCGTTGTAACGGAACTCTGCGCGCCC
This sequence comes from Marinomonas vaga, assembly GCF_055388305.1. Taxonomy (NCBI): domain Bacteria; kingdom Pseudomonadati; phylum Pseudomonadota; class Gammaproteobacteria; order Oceanospirillales; family Oceanospirillaceae; genus Marinomonas; species Marinomonas vaga. The sequence continues at coordinate 3,001,420 of NZ_AP043903.1, read as the reverse complement.
CGATCCTCCGTACTGTTGGGCTATTTTATCGACAATGGCCGGAGGACTAATGGTTATCTCCTCCTGTTTAATCCCGTTATCCTCAAGAAAGGCTTTTACTTTATCGGTATTAGCCTCTACTTCCTCATACAACTGCTCGAGCTGGTTTGAGGCCACCACAAACTGAATGGGCCAGATGGCAACATTGGCCATCACTTCACGCTCTGCCAATCCTTTTACTGTTACATTGCGCTCATAGGCTTTTAACTGATTGGCTGTAGTATTGACGATCCAACCCGCCCCCAAAAGACCGACAACTAGGCTAGCTCCTAGAATACATGCCGCGACATTCACTTTCTGCACCATATGCCCTCCTTGACTCAGTTACTTAGTGCTTTCCAGCTTAGATAAAAAAAGGGAAGCGTGCTGCTTCCCCTTTAACATTCACTCATGGTGAACAAGTTCTGCTCACTAGCAGACTTACCTTAAAGATAGACCAATAGGCAATGTCTCGCCAACAAGGCGGGACATTTCTTCATCGCTGTACTCAGCGCTTGTATCAAGTCTTGTGACCCAAAGCACAGGACATTTATCTTTCTTAAGTTTTACTTGGACCTTATTGCGCAGTGCCAACAACTCTTTGGAATCATTGTCACTGGATGGTTGCACCATTAAAACGGAAGCAAGGCCAGCAAGTTTGCGTTTTTTCCAATCTTCCTTCAGGGCAGATTCAACCAGTTTAAGGGCATCTTTTTGAGGGACTTTATGCTGGTCGTCGCCCACTAATAGTTGTCGTGACGCAACACGTCCCACGGTCCACCAAGCCGTATCCGGCTCGGAAGATTTTTTGAGTCGCCTCATAAGCCAATCAATGGACTCAAGCTTTTGTTCCATAGGTAATCGCTCAAGGGCACCCACCATACGAATCATGTCATCACTAGACTTGGTAGTTAACGCTTTTTGCTTTTCTCTAGAGCGCTGTCCGGCTGGGGAATAGTATTGGGCAAACTGCTTATACAAATTAGATTGCATGGCCTCAGTCAAACCACCAGCGATACGTCGATAAAGGGTCCAATGCTGCCCCCAAACAGGCGCCACATCAAATTTCGGCCCTTGCTTAGTCGCATTCAAGGTTTGCTCAACTCTGGCCTCATCCCCCAATGCCCCGTAGCCAGGACGCAAACAATACCCCACCAATTGTAACCACTGACGCTCGTGCTGAGCCGATTTACCACGTCCGGATTTAACTGCTAATAGTTTGTCCGCAAGACGTCGATTGGTTGCCAGATTCCACTCATCTCGATCCCCTAAGATACGATCTAAATCTTGCTTTAAAGACTTCACTAACTCAGGGTCGGCTTTTTGTCCTGGGGCAGAAAAGCATTTCACTAAATGCTCTTCTGCTTGCCCCATATTTGGATGTAAGTGGTCATCTTGTTTTTCAGTAGAGTCATTCGCATCATTCTGACTGGAGACGCCGAACTGCAGAGTCCATTGATCACTCTGTCCCTGAGCTTTAAGGGACACTTGAAGCACCCCCACCTCAGTCATGGTTGCCGAAAGGGTCACATCCACTTCAGCTAATCCATTTACCCCATCCAGCTCGGTGACTAGGTTTGAGACGAAATGCAGCCCGTCATTAGCGCTTATGATCTGACCTGAAGCAACCTCCATATGATCATCAGAACGATAAAGAGGAAATTGAACCTGCTCACCCATTTTAAGTTTAAACACTTGAGAGAGTGAAACGGCCTCTTCCTTAAGGTGACCTTTAGGTAACAAACCTATAAAACTGCCATCGGCAAGTTGTAATAACAGGTTGTGGGGCACACCACTTTCAATACGCTCCGCTTCACCCGCTAAGGATTTCAAGTACCAAGCAGCTCCTTTTGCCACGGCATCATTTGGCTCTGAGGCATCGCAAACGACCAAAGGACTTTCTGACCATTGATTGAGTTGCTCAAGGACCCGTTGCTTTAGTTTCGGGCTGTTAAACAAACCGCCATTAAACAATACGGCATCAGGCATGCAAGTGCCGTTGGCTTGTTCAATGTCAGTCTTATGTCGAGCGATAAACGAAGCCAGATGACGTGAAAAAGCGGCATCATGTTCATAGGGTAAACCGAGGGTGTGTACGGCATAGGTACTCTTCTGCAATGTATCCTCTAGGGATACAAAGGGCAAAAAGCCTGATTCCACTTGTTCTAGCAACATGTCCCGAGACACGGTAAATTTTTGCGACCCGCCGATCAATCGACTACCGCCCCCTAAGACTGTTAGGGTCGTTGAATCAGGAGCGTCGTCGCTTAACAATGTTTCTTTGGCTTTACGGGTTTGCTGTACCAATGCCGCCAAGCGAGAAGCCGACAAGCTGGAAATCTGCCTTGGATCTAACTGATAAGCCAATGCCTGATCAAGGTTATCGCCGCCCAACAAAAGATGATCACCCACTGCCACTCGCTTTAGGGCCGTTTTATCTTGGTCAGTATGCTGTATTCGAACCAAGCTAAAGTCTGTCGTGCCGCCACCAATATCCACCACCAACAACATATTGGCCTGTTCTAATGATTTCAGGTTGTCTGGATTACGAATAAAGTGATAACAGGCAGCTTGGGGCTCTTCTAACAAATATAGCTTCTCAAGCCCAGCCATCTTGGCTGCCTCTAGGGTTAAGGCGCGGGCCTCTTCATCAAATGACGCAGGTAGAGTCAACGCAACGTCTTGAGAGGCTAAAGGGGCATCAGGATGAGCATGATCCCAAGCTTGTTTGATGTGGGTTAACAAATACGCGCTGGCTTGTAAGGGGCTAATTTTACGGGCACCCTCTTCGCTACCCCAAGGTAAAATAGCTTGCTTACGGTCCACTTGTCGGTGGCTTAACCAGCTCTTAGCACTTTGAACAAGTTGACCAGAACGGCGCTGGCCTAGTTCCAAGGCACCATGCCCTACGATCACATCCATCGCTTGATTGCGCCAAGGCAAAACAGGCTCAATCTTGCCAAGCTCATCTTTAGCTAATAGGTACACCGCACTGGGTAACTGTGTTCCATTGCGCACTGTGCCATCAGGCATGAACTGGGGGATACTAAAGAGTTGAGGCTCTGACTCCCCCTTTGACAAAAAGGACACCACACAATTAGTGGTGCCTAAATCAATACCGACTCGATAATGTGATCCCGCCATTAAGCATCCCTAACTTGGAATTCGATGGTCCAAGCTAAATCAGAGTTCACATCATGGGCTTGAAGCATCAACAAACCAAGCTCCGTTACCCGAGAGGATAAAATCACTCGAACCATATCACCTTCTTGGTAATGGCCCGCATCTAAGGCGATGGATAAAGGGTTTAATTCATCCAATGCAGGAACAGAAAACGATGGGATCACCTTACCGATAGGATCCATCTCAGCACCCTTTGATTGGAAGAATCTAAAGGTTACCGTTTCGCCCACCACCAAAGAAAACTCATTAGGCAACATCTGCTCTTCTGAGCCTTCCTCTAAACCAAAAGGCGCCACACATAGGGCATCTACTGGAGGAGCCATACCAGGAATCGCAGGCATAGGGCTGGCAACACCAATGTAATAATTGGCTGCTAACCCACTTTTAACCTTCACGCCTCCTTCAAGCTGCACTTTCTCATAGAATGCAGCACCTTTGGCTACCGCATAATCAAGATGGGAAGGCGCAAGCATGGTTAACTCAGTATGCTGGCCGAGCATCTCATGTAGACGCTGCTCGAGTAATGCTCGGATTGGGACAGCATTGAAGACACCACCGTTGAGCAATACCTTGTTTGGCACCACTTCTACTGTCGCGAGAAATTCTGAAATATGGCGTGTAATGGCTGGGTCTGCTTCGTAATCCAAATTAATCGCGGCAAAACCAGAACGCTGGCCCTGTTGAGCACGTTCACCTAAAGTCACTGAAGGGAAAAAACCTGCCAATAACTGCTGTTGCACGTCATCCTGTGTCAAAGTCGCTTTGATACTGTTATTAAACAGACTACGCCCACGACTAGGTACCACCACAGTGGCCTCTGTAAGTTCGATATTACCAAGCAGGCGTTCTTTTGCTTCACGACAGGCTTGAGTCAGCCCCGTAATTTGCCAAGGTTCTAACTGAGTCCCCTGCTGTGCCAACTGGCCAGCTAAGTGGTAAGTCAGAGTCATGTCCATGTTATCGCCACCAAGCAAAATATGGCGACCAACCGCCACACGCTCTAGGCCTAAACTTCCCTCTTGATCAACTGCTTGGATAAGCGATAAGTCAGTGGTGCCACCGCCAACGTCCACCACAAGGATGTGATCGTTTACGTTAAGACTGTCTGTCCAATCACCTTGATCCGCTAACCAAGCATAAAATGCGGCTAAAGGCTCCTCGATCAGGCGTGCACGCAAACCTACCTTTTGTGCAGCACTTTCAGTAATAGCTCGAGCAGCAGGATCAAAGGAAGCTGGAACAGTGATAACCACTTGCTGGTCAGACATAGGGGCGTTAGGAAACTGATGGTTCCAAGCATTCACTATGTGCTCTAAATACCATTCGGTCACTTGCGCCGGAGACACCTTCTCCACTTCTTCTAACCCATCGACTGGCAGGACTTGCTCATCCGCATTGACCCGGGTGTGGCAAAGCCAGCTTTTCGCACTCTGGGCCATACGGCCTTGGGATTTAGCGCCCAGCTCTCTAGCCAATGCACCGACAATCACATCGACCTTGCCCCAAGGCAATTGGCGGTCACTTTCCAGGAATTCTGTTGCATGTGGGAAGTAAGCAAAGGACGGCAAAAGTGCCAAAGACTCAACTCGACCCGGCGCCGTTAGCTGTGGAATCTGGAGTTGCTTAAGGACTGTATCTTGACCTTTTTCAGCATAAAAAATCGCAGAATGTGTGGTACCCAAATCAATACCAATAAAAAACTCCGACACCTAGACCTCCACTTCTGCTGGAGCAAGAATGGCTAAGCCTTCCGTGCTGGTCACTTTGGGTAAATTCGTTTGCGTCACTTTCCAACCTGGGTGGATCAAGGTGCCTGTGTAGGGGCCTGATCCTGTCACACGGCCTTCCAGCTTGATGGACTTAGGATCATAGTCCGCTGCCACTTCTACACGGCTGTTTTCTGGTGAGCTGTGTACTGGCGCAATGGTAAAGTATTGAGATACCACCTTGGCACAACCGCTATGGATCTGACGGGCTGCGGCACCGACTTCTGCATCGCCGTAACCATCAATGTTTTCTTGTACAAAATCAATCAAGCGTGCGTCTTGTTGTAGCAGTTGTAATAACTGCAAGGCCCCATCTTCATTCACTGAGTCCAGTTTTGGCGCCTGCACTTCCACTTCTTTAATGACTTCTACGGTCTTAGTTATCACTTCTGGCTTGGCTTCAAAAGCAAGCTTTTCACCGCTTGCCACCGCTTGACAACGGGCAGCGTAATCACCGTTGCCCATGTATTTAAATAATTGGCCAAAAGCGCCAAAAAAACGTGGCAAGAAACCAATCGAGTTAAGTTGTTTGTCAGACATAGATATTATCCGTTTTGCATTTCTTCGAGCTCTACCCAACGCTCCATAGCGTCTTCTAGGGCTTGTTCTTTGGTAGCGATGTCGGCCAAAGTTTTTTGTACCACATCCTGATCACCCGTATAAAAATCTGGCGCTGCAGCCTTTTCATTTAAGGCTTCTAAATCCGCCTCAAAGTTTGCTAATACATCGGGCATTCCATCAAATTCACGCTGCAGTTTGTAACTTAGTTTGGCCTTTGGCTTTGCTGGGGGAGCTTTGGTTTCCTCCACTGGCGCAGCTTTCTTCTCCACCTTGACGGGCTTTTCTACCTCTAGGGTCGACTCAGTTGGGAATTGACCACCTTGGCGAATCCAATCTTCGTAGCCACCCACGTATTCACGTACGACACCATCACCTTCAAAGGCAATGGAACTCGTTACTACGTTGTCTAAGAAGGCACGGTCGTGGCTGACGAGTAGCAAGGTACCGTCGTAGTTCATAAGTAGCTCTTCCAACAACTCTAGCGTTTCTACATCCAAGTCATTGGTGGGCTCATCAAGAACCAATAAGTTCGCGGACTTGGTAAACAACTTAGCCAAAAGGACACGGTTACGCTCCCCTCCTGACAAGGCTTTCACCGGTGTGCGAGCACGTTCTGGGGGAAATAGGAAATCCTGCAAGTAGCCAATTATGTGGCGGCTTTGGCCATTGATTTCAATGGTTTCCTTACCCTCAGCCACGTTATTAGCCACGGTTTCTTCAGGATTTAACTGATCACGAAGCTGATCGAAGTAGGCAATTTCAAGCTTTGTGCCTTGACGGACAGAACCTTCATTAGGGGTTAATTGCCCGAGAAGTATTTTTAAGAACGTACTTTTACCACAGCCATTTGGGCCAATCAGTCCAATGCGGTCCCCACGGCTAACCATGAGATCCATAGGACGTAAAATGAGCTTATCACCAAAGGCATGGGCCACTTGGTTAAATTCCGCCACCAATTTGCCTGACTTTTCTTTCGTCTCTAGAGTCATTTTGGCAGTGCCTTGGCGGTTAATACGCTCTTTGCGCTCTTCACGAAGGGCTTTCAATGCGCGAACACGACCTTCATTACGAGTCCGACGCGCCTTGATGCCTTGTCGAATCCAGACTTCTTCTTCTGCTAACCGTTTATCAAACAAAGCATTGGCACGGGCTTCTTCTTCTAACAGTTTTTCTTTGTACTCCAAGAAGCCATGAATCGTGCCGCTGTAAGACAAGATATTACCGCGGTCCAATTCAACGATACGATTAGCAAGGTTCTCTAGGAAGCGACGATCGTGGGTGATAAACAAGATTAAGCCACGGAACTGCTTAAGCTGGCTTTCCATCCATTCGATGGTAGGCACGTCCAAATGGTTAGTCGGTTCGTCCAAAAGCAATACATCAGGGTTTGATAGTAGTGCTTGGGCAAGGATCACCCGACGGCGCCAGCCACCGGATAATTCTGACATCAGCTTGTCAGCAGGTAGAGCTAATCGTTGAATCATGTGATTCACTCGTTGCTCTAGATCCCAACCTCCACGCTTATCTAATTCGTTTTGAATGGATGCCATTTCGTCTGCGTTGGCGTCAGAGAAATCTTCCAATAAGGCGTTATAACGCAGCATCATGTCATGAATATCGCCAGCACCTTCGCTGACTACTTCACGAACTGTTTTGTTATTGGCTTCAGGAAGCTCCTGTGGCAATTGTGCCACCCTCATGCCTCCTTCAACTCGCACCACACCTTCGTCCGGGATAATCTCGCCGGCTACAATTTTTAAGAAGGTAGATTTGCCAGCACCGTTGCGTCCGATGATGGCAACTCGCTCTCCCGCATCCGCGGAAAAGCTAACTTTTGAGAGTAACGGATTGTGGCCGAAAGCCACACTTACCTGATCGAGTGTTAATAGACTCATAATATTCCGTAAAAACAGGGTCAATTTCGTGGCGCCATGTTACCACTCTTGCCCTTGTTGTTTTAATAAAAGCCATGGATTTAAAAAATAAATCCGTCAGTCAGGGCATTTTTTGTGCGAGATACACTCTTATATTGACCTATATTGATACATAACCCGCTTTAATATTCAGAAGGTTATGACTACCGCATACATTAATGTATAAAGTGACATAACATAAAAAGTATAACGTTCATCTTTACGTCATAGTTTGAATTTTCGCCATGGAGAACACAATGAGGCTGAAAAACAAAGTTGGCCCTATTACGGCAATAGCCATCACAGGTATCACTGTTATTTGGATGTATGCTGGAGGGAATGGCATAACCACTGCGCAAGCGGATGTGGCATCCCCCCCTTCCAATTCAGGGATGGAAAACTCTGAAGCACCAAAGATTACATCCGTACAGGCACAAACACTGACCGCAGAATTCATCACTAACACTCTTAATCTTAGTGGTCAGACGGCTTTTAATACCTCTTTAACTCTCATCAATCAGCTGCAAGGACAAGTGACTAAGGTAAACGCCAGCAAAGGTGATTACGTTAAAAAAGGTGACATCATTTTAGAAATCGATCACCGAACTTTGGATGCTCAGATTCTTCAAGCACGGGCTGTTATCAAACAACGTACTTTAGAATTGGATGGCGTCAAGCGTCTAAGTGGCCAGCAACTCACTTCCCAAGTCAGCGTCGCCGAAGCTGAAGCGGCCCTATCTACCGCCAAAGCGAACCTAGCAGCGATAGAAGTTGATCTTGAGCACGCTCAAATAAGAGCCCCGTTTTCTGGTATTTTAAACAACTTTTCTATCAAAACAGGCCAGCAGGTAAGTGTAGGAGACGATTTAGGCACCCTACTCGATGTCTCCCCATTGGTTGTTGAGGTCAACGTACCGCAAATTTATTTGGGACAGGTACCCGTCGGCACCTTTGCACGGGTCACACTCGACAACGGTGAAACAGTAGAAAGTGTGGTGCGCTACAGTAGCGCTCAAGCTGACGCCGCAACCCGCACCTTGCCTGTTGAACTTGAAGTCCAAAACGAAGATTACAGTATTCCTGCTGGTATTAGTGCTCACATTAGTTTCGAGCTTAGCGAAACCAAAGCCCACTCCCTTTCCCCCGCATTACTATCGGTCGATGATCAAGGGGACATGTCCGTTAAAACCCTTAACGTCGACAATCAAGTAGTGGAAAACAAGGTCACTATTATACGTTCTGACCGCGATAAGGTTTGGGTAACAGGCTTGCCTAATAACGTTAATGTGATCACTGTGGGACAAGGTTTTGTGTCCGTTGGTGACACCGTGGAAGCCCATTATCAGCGTTAAGGAGAGGCAAGCGTGCAAAAATTGATTGAAGCTGCGCTTTCCAGATCGCGCACCGTTCTAATGCTCTTTGTGCTCATTTTAGTAATGGGTACCGTCTCTTACATTGAGATTCCAAAAGAAAGTAACCCTGACATTACCATACCAATGGCATATGTTTCGGTGACCTTAGAAGGCATCTCCCCAGAAGATGCGGACAGCTTGTTAATCCATCCTCTGGAACAAGAACTGCGCAGTGTGGAAGGCCTTAAAGAGATTCGCTCAACCGCATCAGAAGGTCATGCGTCCATCATGCTTGAATTTGACTCAGGTATTGATATTGACCAAGCCATTCTAGACGCAAAAGATAAAGTTGACCGAGCCAAAAGTGATTTACCTGCAGACGCGGAAGAACCCACCGTAAGCGAAATCAATCTTTCAACCTTTCCTGTCATCCGTATTAACCTCTATGGAGATGTCAGTTTTGCCACATTAAGTGGCATTGCCCACGACCTCCAAGACAATGTTGAAGCCGTGCAAGGGGTGCTAGAAGCCAGCATTAGCGGTGATCGTGACCAACAGGCTGAAATCATTATCAGCCAAGAAAAACTCGACAGCTATGGTCTCTCTATTGCGGAAATCGGCACCCTGTTGTCTTCTAATAACCGTCTAGTAGCAGCTGGTAATCTTGATACGGGAGCGGGACGCTTCGCCCTTAAAGTGCCAGGTCTACTGCAAACAAAAGAAGACATCATGAACCTACCGGTGAAGGTCACCAATCAAAAGGTTGTGTTGATTAAAGACATCGCCACAGGCGAAATGACCTTTGAAGACCCAAGCTCCTATGCCCGTGTTAACGGACGAAGCAGCATCACCCTAGCCGTGTCAAAACGTGTCGGCGCAAACGTCATTGACACCATCAACGCCGTTAAATCAGTGGTCATACAAGACAGTGCAACATGGCCAGAAGGCATTGAATACAGCCTCACTCAAGATGAATCTATTCAAATAGAAACCTCCCTCAATGACCTGTTCAACAATGTCCTGGCCGCGACTCTCCTCGTTATGATTGTGATCGTTTGGGCACTTGGCCTTCGTTCTTCCATATTAGTAGGACTCGCCATCCCAGGAGCATTTTTGACGGGTATATTGCTGCTTAACCTACAGGGTTACACCATAAATATGGTCGTTCTCTTTGCGCTGATCCTGAGTGTGGGCATGTTGGTGGATGGCGCGATTGTGGTGACCGAATACGCGGACCGCAAACTCGCTGAAGGAGCATCAAAGCGCCAAGCCTATGCCGAGGCAGCTAAGCGAATGGCCTGGCCAATTACCGCCTCCACCGCGACAACGCTAGCGGTGTTTATGCCATTACTTTTTTGGCCGGACATCGTGGGTGAGTTTATGCGCTATATGCCAATCACCATTATCGCTACCTTGGTGGCATCCTTAGTTATGGCGCTTATTCTGTTACCCACCCTGGGTTCGTTAATAGGCAAACGCGGGGCTTATAGTGAAAAGACTATGGCCACCTTAAAGCTCACTGAAACCGGTGATCTAAGTGAGTTAAAAGGTATCACTGGTCGCTATGGCAGATTACTTACTAAATTAGTGAACTACCCTATTTTGGTGCTTTGCTTCGCTATTGCCATGTTAATGAGTGTGTTTTTTGTCTATGGCTCTTTTGGTAAAGGTGTTGAGTTCTTCCCTAACATTGAACCTGAGGTGGCGAACTTAGAGGTACGTGCCCGCGGGGACTTATCCCTTGATGAGAAAGACGCCTTGGTGCGTCAGGTGGAACGTCAGGTACTCGGGCACCCGGAACTTGAAAGCCTAGTGACCACTGTCTACGCAACACCGGGTAATAATGATGCACCAGATGCCATTGGCACGCTCACCATGGAGTTTATAGACTGGAATAAACGCCGTCCCGCGAACGATATTCTGGCAGACATTCGTGCTAATGCTCAGTCGATCCCTGGTATCAAGGTCGCTTCTGTGGTGGAACAAGGTGGACCTCAGTCGGGCTCCGACATCGAACTTGAGCTTAGCTCTAATTTCTCAGAGGTGCTTGATCAGGCCGCTAATCAGATTTCATCTGAGCTAGCAAAACGTAAAGAGATTGTTTCTGTCAGTGATGATCGCTCTCTTCCCGGTATTGAATGGCGTATGGACATTGACCGAGCGGAAGCCAGTAAATTTGGTGTTGATGTGGACATGCTTGGTAGTGTGGTCAAGCTTGTCACTACGGGGATTACCCTAGGAGATTTTTTGCCCGATGGTGCGGACGATAAGATCGACATCCTGTTGCGCTTCCCAACAGAGCAACGAAACCTCGGCCAGCTGGATCAACTTCACATCCCCTCAGCCTCTGGAGCCATTCCCATTAGTAACTTTGTTGAACGCCATGCGGCTCCTAAACAAGGCCTCATTAATCGTGTTGACGGTAAGCGAACCGTTAAGATTTCTGCGGATGTTGTGGATGGCTTAGTGGTAGATGAAGTCATCAAAGAGATTCGAGCGGAACTAGAACGCTCAAACTTGCCGAGCACACTGTCCTACGAATTCCGGGGCAACACAGAAGATCAGCAAAAATCCATGATGTTCCTTATGAAAGCCTTTGGTGTGGCCTTCTTCATCATGGCCATTATCTTGGTGACTCAGTTCAATAACTTCTTTCAATGTTTGTTGATCTTGAGTGCCGTGATCTTCTCCACCATGGGCGTCTTCATCGGATTAATGCTCAAAGGAGAACCCTTTGGCATTGTGATGAGTGGCGTGGGTGTCATTGCCCTTGCTGGAGTGGTGGTGAACAACAATATCGTTTTGATCGACACCTTTAATGGTTTGAGAAATCAAGGCATGGCGGTAAAAGAAGCGGCGATCAGAACGGGAGTTCAGCGCTTACGACCTGTCATGTTGACCACTATCACAACCATACTGGGGCTGGTCCCCATGGTTTTCCAGCTAAATATTGATTTTGTTCATCAGGCGATCAGTGTCGGTGCCCCCTCCGCCCAATGGTGGACACAGTTATCGACTGCCATTGCTGGCGGCTTAGCGTTTGCGACGCCACTGACATTAATCCTAACGCCCTGCTTGCTAGTATTAGGTTACCGAAGACGAGAGCGAAAACAGCTCGAGGCGTTACAAACTGAATAATAAACCATCATAAGCCCTCTTTTTGAGGGCTTATTTTCTTTACATACAAAAAACTTACAAACTCCCCTTGTAGATAAAGTACCAGCTCTACATAATGAGACTTTCGTCCCTTTGTGCAAATTAGGTGTATGACTCAATGGATTTCGCTTCATTTATAGGCATTATTTCAGGTATCGCATTAATCATTGGCGCCATATTCCTTGGTAGTGATGATCTAACCATTTTTATTAATGTTCCTGGAATTATGATCGTAATTGGTGGCACCATCGCTGCCACACTTTTAACCTTCCAGTTTAAAGATACCATCGCGGCCTTAAGAGCTATGTTCATCGTGTTTGCTCAGGACAAACAAGATCCACAGGCAATGATCGCCACCATGTTGCAACTCACTAAGATCGCACGCCGAGAAGGCCTAGTGGCCTTAAGCCGAGTTGAGGCAGACTCTCCTTTTCTAAAGCGTGCCTTAGGCATGGCGTCTGATGCTTCCGATGAAGAGTACATCCGTAACACACTGCAAGCAGACATTGATTCCCTTAAAATGCGTCACTACGTTATTCAAGATGTTTTCAAGAAAATGGGCACCTATGCTCCCGCATTTGGTATGCTAGGTACCCTAATTGGTTTGATACAAATGCTATCTCAGCTAGATGACCCAGAGACCATTGGCCCCTCCATGGCTGTGGCTCTGTTGACGACCTTTTACGGCTCTCTTTTAGCAACCGTCATATTCAATCCTATTGCCGGGAAACTTAAAGCACGAACCATTCTCGAAATCCAAACGTTAGAGATCATCCGTGACGGCACCATTAGTTTGTTAGGCAGTAATAATTACTTAGCCGTCTATGAGCGTTTATCGTCCTATGTCCCTGCGCACCAACGTAAACCTGCGGGATTTGGAGAGTAGCATGAGTGATCCGTTATTTGATGACGATGATAATGCTGGCTGGATTTTCACCTTTGCCGATCTCATGTCGCTGCTTTTGGTCTTTTTTATCCTCTTGTACAGCTTATCTCGCATGACCGAAACCACACTTGTGGCTGCCCTGTCATCCATTCAAATAGCCTTGAACAGTAATGGCGCATTAGTTCGCCAAGATCCTCTAAAATATTCAGGTGGCGGCACTGAGACTATTAAGCCAGTTGAGCCACAAATGGCCACCAATAAAGAGCTCACCTATGCAGAGGAACCCGTCGACGAAGTCGTTCGTGAAGAGGTGAACACCATTGCCAACGATGTGGCGAGTCGATTTAATGCCGCCAGCATGGACAGCCAAGTCTCTGTTTTTGAAGACGGCGAAAAAATCACCATTCGTATTGATGGTGCTTCATTATTTGAGTCTGGTGAAGCGGAAATCCTTTATACCGCCCTCCCTATCTACCAAACTTTATTGGCAATCTTTAACAAATATCCTGACTACGACATCAACATAAAAGGTCATACGGACAACATCCCCATTAATACCACTCGTTTCCCGAGTAACTGGGAACTGTCTGCCATTCGGGCCACCACTACGTTACGCTATTTTCTTGAGAACGATATTCCAGCAGAACGCATGACTGCTACGGGTTATGCCGACAGTATTCCTTTGGTTCGTAATGACACACCTGCCAATCGGGCTCAAAATCGCAGGGTGGAGTTCGTACTTCAAAGGGATAAAGATAAACCCATCCCATTCACTCAAAACAATCCCTAAACAGGCATCAAGGCAGTGTCTATGAGCAACAGGGACTCACAAATCACCTATCACTCCCAAGAGCGACGTAATGCCTTACGAGTAAAACCAACAGGCCATAAACTTCGTTTTCTACATAACGATTTGGTTTTACCTTGCATAGACATTAGTGTTTTAGGGGTAGCCTTGGCTATAGAAGATGATGTTCTGCTTGAAGTGAATGAAGGGGATATCATGGCGTTTGTGCTTGATCAAGACGACCAGATCATAGGTCAAATTAAAGCCCGACTGATACATCGAACGCATAATCACTCAGGCTGGCAGTTTACTGCTACCGAGGACAGTGTGCTTGAATTTATCGATGAGTTAGTGCTTGATACCCAGAAAGCAGAACTTAAGAGAGCGGCTCTGGAGCGACTAAAACAGGATGAGAAAGACCTGTTAGACAGTGAGTTAGACAAATAAAAAAGAGCGCAATGCGCTCTTTTTTATTAAACAGTTAAATAGCCGACAACGCGCTTTCAACGTCTTGGATGATGTCTTGGATATCTTCTAAACCCACTGACAAGCGAACTAAGCCAGGCTTGATACCCGCTTTTAGCTTTTCTTCATCCGTCAAACGACCATGAGTCGTGGTAGCCGGATGAGTCACTAGGGTTTTAGTATCACCCAAGTTACCCGTGATAGACATCAACTTAGTATTATCAATGAATTTCCAGGCAGCCTCTTTGCCTCCATCTAACTCAAACGATAATACCCCACCGAAACCTTTCTGCTGTGCTTTCGCCAACTCATGGTACTTATGGGATGGCAACCCCCCATAATTCACTTTCACAACTTTAGGATGTTGCTCAAGGTATTCTGCTAAAGCTTGTGCATTAGCAGAATGAGCTGTCATTCTTAAACTCAAAGTCTCAAGACCATTTAAAAGAACCCATGCGTTAAACGGGCTCATAGTCGGCCCAGCGCTACGCATAAAGGCGACAAACTCACCGACAATTTCTTTCGATGAAATCAGTGCGCCACCTAAACAGCGACCCTGACCATCAATAAACTTGGTGGCTGACTGCATGACGATGTCTGCACCCTGGGTCAAAGGATTCTGTAGAGCTGGTGTCGCCAACACCGTATCCACGCACAAAAGAGCGCCTTTGGCATGGGCTAATTCCGCTACTTTTGGAACGTCAACTACTTCGTAAAGTGGGTTAGAGGGTGTTTCAAAATAACACAAGCGTGTTTTCTCATCGATCTCTTGTTCCCATGCGGCATAATCTGTGGCATCCACATAGGCGATTTCAACACCATATTTAGCCATGTAAGTATTGAAGAATTTTACTGTGGAACCAAAAATATTACGGGAACAAACCACCTTGTCACCGGCTTTCAGCAAGCTGTAACCTAAGGTCATCAATGCCGCCATACCTGATGCTGTGGCAATCGCTGCCTCACCCTTTTCAAGGGCTGCAAGACGCTTTTCAAACATCTCTACCGTTGGGTTGGTAAAGCGGGAATATACATTACCGTCTACTTCTCCAGAAAACTTAGCGGCCGCTTCCGCAGCACTTGAATAAGCGAAGCTTGATGTGGTGAAAATGGCTTCACTATTCTCTTGCTCTTGGGTTTGACGAATCCCCGCTCGAATCGCGAGCGTTGCATCGTTGTATTCAGACATAGGTCACTCCACTTTGACGCTTTAAAAACAACTAAGCCAGGTTAAAACCTGGCTTAGCATGAGCAAAACATTCAGATATGCTAAACCAATGGGGTTACATTGGGTACATCATATCGTTTGAAGATTTTGTTTCGACGGCTTCTTTCTGGGCATCACTGCGCGCACTCGCGAGAGATTCAAGGTAGCTTGAATCAATGTTGCCAGTGATATAGTTACCATCGAACACTGAAGTATCGAATTCACGAACATCGGAATGCTTCTCATCGATACAAGCACTGATCAAATCTTCTAAATCTTGGAAAATAAGACGGTCAGCACCGATTAATTCACAGATCTCTTCAACATTACGATCGTGAGCAATCAGCTCTTCTGCAGCAGGCATGTCGATACCATAAACGTTCGGATAACGAACTTCAGGTGCCGCGGATGCGATGTAGACTTTCTTCGCACCTGCTTCACGAGCCATTTCAATGATCTCTTTACTGGTGGTACCACGTACGATGGAATCATCCACCAAAAGAACGTTCTTGTCTTTGAACTCAAACGGTACTGGGTTCAACTTCTGACGTACAGATTTCTTACGCACGGTTTGCCCCGGCATAATGAAAGTACGACCGATGTAACGGTTTTTGACCAAGCCTTCACGGAAAGGAATGTTTAATTCCTGAGCGATTTGAAGTGCTGCTGTACGGCTGGTATCTGGGATTGGAATAACCACATCAATATCGTGATCAGCCCATTCACGTTTGATCTTTGCAGCCAAACGATCCCCTTGATTGATACGTGCTTTGTAGACAGAAATGCTGTCGATCACAGTATCAGGGCGAGCAAAGTAAACATACTCAAACAAACATGGGCGTGGAACTTTTGCTTCGGTACATTGACGTTGATGAACCTTGTGGTTTACATCAAAGAACAGAGCTTCGCCAGGGCGAATGTCTCGCTCAATTTTGAAGCCAGCAGCATCGAGAGCGACACTCTCAGAAGCGACCATGTATTCAGTCCCCTTCTCCGTCTCTTTTGATCCGTAGATCAAAGGACGAATGCCGTCAGGGTCGCGGAATGCAAGAATACCGTAGCCAGTAATCAAAGCGACCACAGCATAGCCACCCTCGATACGCTTGTATACACGCTCTAGGGCATTAAAAATGTCCTCTGGCGTTGGCACCAATTTGCCTTCCTCATGAAGCTCATGAGCCAAGACGTTGACCAACACCTCTGAATCAGAGGTCGTGTTAATGTGTCGCAAATCCGACTCAAACACCTCTTGCTTCAATTTGGCAGTATTAGTTAGGTTACCGTTATGGGCTAACGAAATTCCGTAGGGAGAGTTCACATAAAAAGGCTGAGCTTCAGCAGAGCTAGATGTACCAGCAGTTGGATAACGGGCGTGACCGATACCAATGTTGCCATGTAGCTTCTTCATGTGTCGTGTACGAAACACTTCACTCACTGGGCCATTGTCTTTACGCAAGCACAATAGTCCATTATGGCTTGTAACCATACCAGCTGCGTCTTGTCCGCGATGCTGGAGAAGCGTGAGAGCGTCAAAAATGGTTTGATTAACCATCGACGTGGCTACGACACCAACGATACCACACATGTATATATACCTCGTGATTAGGGGAAACGACTAGGCCGTTCTTTACAACTTTTGCACTGGGTGCATTAACTACTTAAGGCGCGCTCAATGAGGGACGAATCTAAAGATTCACTACCCTTGCCTAACATCTCGCGCACCCAATCTTTCATAACAACTAATTGCGGCACCAATTGAGAAGACTTCCAGAACTCTGCTTTCTCAATGGCTGGACTCAAGCTTAACAGAGACACAAAGGCCACTACGATTAAGCTACCACGGGCGAAGCCAAACAGCATTCCAAGTACACGATCGGTACTGGATAAACCCGTCACCTGAATTAAAGAGCCAAGAACAAAACTCACCAAGGCACCAATCACTAAGGTCGCTATAAATAAGCTAACGAAGGAAACAATGTAGCGAATTTGGTCATTTTGAACTTGATCAATTAATAAGGTTTGCAGTGAATCACTGAATTTTACTGCTACCACAAAGGCCACTACCCAGGTAACTAGGGATAGGACCTCTTTAACAAAGCCGCGTTTTAAGCTCAACAATGAAGACAATAGGATCACCGCAATGATCAGCCAGTCTAAAGTTGAAATAGATTGTATCTGCTCCACACGTACCTCTTATATTTCGCTGCGAAGTTTACCAAAAGCTCACGTTATTCCAAGCAACCAAAGGGGAAGATTTACGAATTCGGAGAATATTTCACGACAATACCGTTCAGTGAAAACTCTTTCTTCACATCTTCCTTCGCTTTGTCCGAAGCACTGCGTTTTAACTCAGGACCAACAAACACTTTATACAGTGCATTAGTGGTCATAATATAAGCAGGATACCCAGCATCCTGTAGCCTCTTAAGAGTACGTGTTGCGTTTTCTTTTTTGCCAAAAGTTGCCACCTGTAAAGTCCAGCGTTCTGCAATTGGCTCAGGAGCAGGCGCCTTCACAGGCTCTTGCGTTGGCGCGACGGCAACACTAGCCGTCTTAGTGCGAGTGTCTAGTGGCTCTTGCGTTGGAGCAGCCGCCTTAGGGGTTGGAATAAGCTCAATATCATTTGGCGAGCTTTCCTGACTATTAGCGGCACTGGCGGTCTCTTGTTGTTGCACTACCAGGTCATCCATCGATTTAACTGGCGCAATAGCCACTTCTGGGAATGCTGGTCGCTCTGGCACAACTACTTGCACATCAAGCTCAGGAGGTCGCTCTCCGTCTAATACCAATGGCAAAAGCACAGCTGCTGACAGCACTAACAACCCAGCGCCAATCAATCGATATTTTGTCTTGGTATCTAACATGACATCCTTACCTTAGCTTATTGATTTGCCAGATATTCGGAAACCGTTAAGAAGGAACCGAACACGACAATCGCTGCCCCTTTGACCTTAGCCTCCTCGACTGCGGATGACACCGCATCGGTTAAACTGACAAAGGTTTCAGCTTGATTTAAATATCCCTTGAGCTCTTCAGCTGTCGCCCCACGGGGACCATGAAGACCGATTAACTTCCAACTTTCAAAACTATCCGCTAGGGTCGCCATCACAGCGGCAATGTCTTTGTCTTTCAGCATGCCGCACACGGCAATCACAGGCTGACCTAAGTGCTCAACCTGCTGTTTTAATTGGGTAGCAGCTTCTGGATTATGGGCCACATCAATGTATAAATCAGGTTCATTAGCAACTTTTTGAAAACGCCCCAGTAAGGTCGCATTAGCAAACAGATCGGTTAATTTATCCTGATCCAAGTCAACCTGAAGCACTCGCAGTACTTCAATAACTGTCGCAGCATTTTCTAAAGGTAACTTAGGAATTGGCAGGTTCTCAAAGGACACATTGTCTGTCCACCACCGCCATCCATCTCCATCAAGAGTAAAACTAAAATCCACATGCTTTTGGGTTAACCTAGCACCAAGCTCTGCTGCCGTTACAGCAATGCTTTCTGGTGGATTTACCACGCCCGATACAAACGGTTTACCCTTGCGCCCAATACCGGATTTTTCACGACCGATAATTTCAATGGAATCCCCTAACCAATCAACATGGTCTAAGGCAATAGACGTTACGACCGCAAGGTCCGTATCCACCATATTCACAGAATCTAAGCGTCCGCCTAAACCAACTTCAAGCACCCAATAGTCCAACTCAAGTTGATCAAACACCCATAATGCCGCCAGGGTCGAAAATTCGAAATAGGTTAACGGAGTATCACCGCGAACTTTTTCAATTTTTTCAAAGGCCTGACACAAAAGTTCGTCAGAACACTCCTGACCATCAAGGGCAACACGTTCGTTAAAACGAAGAAAGTGAGGTGATGTATAGGTCCCTACTTTGAAGCCACTAGCCACTAAGTACTGAGTCAACATGGCACAGGTAGAGCCCTTACCATTGGTACCCGCTACTGTGATTACTTTCTGCTTAGGGCGACCTAAATTGAGTTTACTGAGAACTGTTAGGCCTCGTTCAAGACCTAACTCTATTTCCGAAGGGTGCTGGCTCTCTATGTAAGAGAGCCAATCTGTAAGAGACCTTGTTGGCATTAACTTAGGCTGCTTTGTTCGTCAAGATAGAAAGTACATTGTATAAGCGGTCACGCAAATCGTGACGGGAAATGATCATATCTAGAGCGCCTTTATCCAACAAAAATTCAGAACGTTGGAAACCTTCAGGCAGTTTCTCACGAACTGTTTGTTCGATAACTCGTGGGCCAGCGAAACCGATCAATGCATTCGGCTCAGCAACATTCAAATCGCCTAACATCGCCAAAGATGCAGACACACCACCGAACACAGGATCCGTCATGGCGGAAATATAAGGAATACCTTGTTGTTTCATTTTCTCTAGGGCAGCGCTGGTTTTAGCCATCTGCATTAGAGAAATAAGAGCTTCTTGCATACGGGCACCGCCAGAAGCAGAGAAACAGATCAATGGAATACCTTTTTCTAAACTAACGTTTGCTGCTTGAACAAATTTTTCGCCAACGATAGCCCCCATAGATCCACCTAGGAAACTAAACTCAAAGGCCACTGCAACAACTGGCATACCGTTTAGAGTGCCTTCCATTGCCACCAAGGCGTCTTTTTCACCGGTCGCTTTTTGCGCAGCAGCAAGACGATCTTTATAACGTTTAGAGTCTTTAAACTTAAGCTTATCTTCTGGCTCCAAATGAGCTGCAATTTCAGCACGACCTTCTTTGTCTAGGAAGATATCTAAGCGACGACGAGCCGAAACACGCATGTGGTGCTCACACTTAGGACAAACATCTAAGTTTTTTTCTAACTCTGGACGGTAAAGAACGTTGTCACATTTAGGACATTTCTTCCAAAGACCTTCTGGCACACTACCTTGAGTGCGACGGGTTTCGCTACGCATAATCGTAGGAACAAATTTATCTAGCCAACTGCTCATTTAACTCTCCAAATTGTTACAGGCTAATACTTACTTATCCATCTCTGAGCGCATCGGAGCTAGGATTTTACGTAATGCATTAGCAATTTCATCTTGTGTTTTGCCACGCGATTGCGCGATGGCATTTACCAGAACACTACCGACAATGACCCCGTCTGAGCACTCACTCACAACTTTTGCTGTCTGTGGGTCTCGAATACCAAAGCCAACGCCTATCGGTAGCGCTGTAATGTCTTTTAACGACTCGACATGGGCGCGCACACTGTCCACGTCTAAGGACGCAGAACCCGTCACACCTTTAACCGACACGTAATACACATACCCAGAAGCAAGTGCGCATATTTTCTCTGCACGCTGCTTGGTAGTAGTCGGTGACAATAAATAAATTAAGTCGATGTCGTTGTTGCGGAAGCATTCTACTACATCTGTCGCTTCTTCAGGAGTCAAATCTACTAATAAAATGCCATCTACACCCGCTTCTTTTGCTGCATCAGAAAATGCTTGATAGCCAAAGAACTCAATCGGGTTCAAATATCCCATTAATACCACGGGGGTTTGAGCATTAATTGATCGAAACTCTTTTACAATCTCTAGTACTTTACGCACTGTTGTGCCTGCAGCTAATGCACGCTCGCAGGCCAACTGAATCACAGGACCATCCGCCATAGGATCAGAAAACGGCATACCCAGTTCAATGATATCCGCACCCGACTCAACCAATGCATGCATCAGTTCAACCGTATGATCTGGACTTGGGTCTCCTGCAGTGATGTACGGTATTAAGGCTTTTTTACCTTCACCATTTAACTGATCGAAACACGTTTGAATGCGGCCCATAATTACATCTCCAACCCATCAATTTCTGCTACCGTATGTATGTCTTTATCCCCCCTACCGGAAAGATTGATAACAACAATCTGGTCCTTCTCCATGGTGGCAGCAAGCTTCATACCGTAGGCAATGGCATGACTGGATTCCAGCGCCGGCATAATGCCCTCTAATCGAGTTAAATCGCGAAACCCTTCCATAGCCTCATCATCATTGATAGCGACATACTGGGCACGTCCTACGTCTTTCAGCCAAGCATGTTCTGGCCCTACACCCGGATAATCCAAGCCAGCAGAAATAGAGTGAGTTCCCATAATCTGACCATCTTCGTCGGCCATCACATAGGTACGATTGCCGTGCAAAACACCTGGACGACCAGCACTCAAAGGCGCCGCGTGTCGGCCTGTTTCAACACCGTCACCCCCTGCTTCCACGCCGTACATAGCAACCGACTCATCTTCTATAAATGGGTAGAACATACCAATTGCATTGGAGCCACCCCCAACACAGGCTACTACAGCATCTGGCAAGCGACCTTCTTGCTCCATACATTGAGCCTTGGTTTCACGACCAATCACTGCCTGAAAATCACGAACCAGTTTTGGATAAGGATGCGGGCCCGCCGCTGTACCAATAATGTAGAAAGTATCATCCACATGGCTTACCCAGTAACGCATGGCTTCGTTCAATGCATCTTTTAGGGTTTTAGTCCCCGACTCCACAGGGATCACTTCGGCACCCAACAGCTTCATTCGATAGACGTTCAATGCTTGACGACGAACGTCTTCTGCCCCCATAAAGACCTTGCATTTCAAACCTAGACGGGCAGCCACCGTGGCAGATGCAACCCCATGCTGACCAGCACCTGTTTCAGCAATAATATTGGGCTTGCCCATATGTTTTGCCAACAACGCCTGACCTATGGTGTTGTTAATCTTGTGGGCACCTGTATGGTTTAAGTCTTCACGTTTTAAATAAATTTTTGCGCCGCCCGCCTTTTCAGTAAGGCGTTCGGCAAAATATAAAGGTGAAGGGCGACCAACATAGTGAGCTAAGTCTTTATCAAAAGCCTGCTGAAAGGCCTCTTCATTAGATAACTGCTCATAAACCTTGGCCAAATCCTCCAAAGCTGACATGAGCGTTTCAGATACAAAGATGCCGCCATATTGTCCAAAACGGCCATGCTCATCCGGTAAATTTAACGATATTTTGGTCTTATCCACCATGTTTCGCTCCATTAATAAACTGTATCACCCGATCTGGGTCTTTTAAGCCTTTTGAACGCTCTACCCCACCACTGACATCCACAGCATAAGGCTTTACCGTATTAACGGCCGTCGCCACATTGTCTGGCGTCAAACCGCCTGCCAAGATCAGTGGTTTTGGTAACTGTGCTGGGATCGCGTTCCAATTAAATGTCTCACCAGTACCCCCTGGAATGCCAGGTTTGTAGGCATCCAAGAGTATTGCCAACGCAGATGGATAGTTAGATGCCTCTCTCAGCACATCCACATCTGGCTTCATCCGCAGAGCTTTATAATAAGGTTTTCCGTAGGACTCACATTGTTCTGGCGTTTCATCACCGTGAAATTGAATCACCCAGCGCACACTACCTTGAGAGACTTGCTCCACTAGGTCATCTGGGGCATTCACAAACAATCCTACAGGGACCACAAATGGTGGAAGCTGACTAACAATCTGATTAGCCACATCTGGGCTCACATAGCGTGGACTTTTATCATAAAAGACAAAACCAAGAGCATCAGCTCCTGCCCCTAGCGCTTGAAGCGCATCTTCCAGATTAGTAATACCGCAAATTTTAACTCGGCAAGACATACTCTGCTTCCTGCTTGTAAGGTAAAAAATGAGGACCCAGGGCAACAGTTGGCGCCTCAAGCTCAGATGGGTATTCTGCATCAACAAAATACAGCCCAAATGGTGGTGCCGTAATCCCCCCTTGAGTGCGATCTTTCGCATCAAGAACAGTCTTCGCCCATTCAACCGGTTGCTCACCAGCACCTATGGTCATTAATACGCCAGCAAAATTACGAATCATATGATGCAAAAACGCATTCGCTCGAACATCCAGCACAATGTATTGACCAAATCGATCTACGGAGAAATTTAGAATAGTACGAACAGGGCTTTTAGCCTGACAGCCTACCGCACGAAAAGAGGTAAAGTCATGGGTGCCTTTAAAATACTCACAAGCACGCTGCATGCGCTCCACATCTAAATTTTTGTATGTCCAAGTCACTTGTTTAGCCAAGATAGCTGGACGGAATTCAGATTGATAGATCACATAACGATATCGACGACTCACCGCACTAAAACGCGCATGAAAGTCCTCACCGACGTTTTTAGCAGCAACAACAGAGATATCAGACGGGAGATGCGTGTTAACGCCAAGGGTCCATGCTCGTTCAGGGCGAACGGCATCCGTTTCAAAATGAACAACTTGTGCGCTGGCGTGAACACCTGCATCAGTGCGACCAGCGCAAATAACATTAACTGGGTGGTTGGCGATCTTAGTTAAAGCGTGTTCTAAACTTTCTTGAACGGTGGCAACATCATATTTCTGTGCTTGCCACCCTTTATAGGCCGCCCCGTTATACTCGACGACCAGTGCTACTTTCTGTTTACTCACTTGGGAACATTCGCTCCATCATACTTTGGGCTTCAGCAATCTGACTTTCATTACCAGACGCTACAACATCCTCAAGTATAACACGCGCACCCTCTTCATCACCCATATCCATGTAAGCTCGTGCCAAATCTAGCTTAGTCGCAACTTCATCGCCACTGGCATCAAAGAAATCAATTTCTTCTTCGTCATCTGACTCGTCGGATTCAGCAGCAGCCTCTTCTTCACCGAATTCAGGCACATCCAAACCACCAAAGTCGTCTTCATCTTGCTGTGCTTCAGCAAGCGCTTCATCGATACTTTCAGCAAGAGCTGCATCCGGTTCACGATCAAACACAGAGGACTCATCACTATCCGCTTGATCAGGCTCCTCATCATTGAGAAGGTTGCTGACAAAGGATTCTTCCTCAGAAAATTGATCATCATCGGCTTCAGGTTCAGGTAACTCAAACTCCGAACTGAGGTCATCAACTTGCTCATCTTGACTGTTGTCTATATCCAACTCACTGGATTGCGACTCAAAATCACCCAAAGTGTCTTCTAGATTGAAGTCGTTATTTTCTTTAGTCGCATCCACTTCTGATGTGGAATCCTGAGCATCTGCATCTTCAATTTCAAACTCAGCAAAAGGATCATCATTAGCTTCGTCTTCTTCATCAGCCAACTCATCCATTTCGATACCTAAGGCATCTTCAAGCTCATCGGACTCATTCTCAGGCTCAGAAACAGTTTCATCTAACTCAGGAATTTCAAATTCATCGAAACCGTCTTCTTCAGGCTGGGTTACTTCTGTTTGAGTCGACGCAACAGATTCATCAAAGCCATCAAAACCATCGTCAGCCTCATTATCCACATCAAAATCAAACGCAAATGGATCTTCCTCTTCCACGTCATAATCTTGCTGTTCTGGCTCTGGCTCACTTTCTGCAACGGCCTCCGTTGCAACCACTGCAGCGGCCCCTGCTGTCGCAGCAGCTGCCGCAGGCGCTAAATCAAATTCGGTTGTGTCTTTTACTTCTGGTTCTTTTTTGCGGCCAGAACGTTTGATCAACATGCCAGCCAATAAGCCTAGAAGTAATAACACGACACCAGATATCGATAAGATAATGGGATTGCCAAAAATCTTATTGGAAAAGGACTCTTCTTCTGCCGCAGCTTGTTCACGGCGTAGCTGATCTGCTTCAAGCAATTGGTCTACAGTGTTTTTCTGCTCTTGGAGAGCTTGCTGAGCACTGGTAAATTGACGTTGAAGCTCAGCCATTTGCTGATCTTTAAGGCTAATCAGGCGCTCCAAAGTAGCCAGCTGCTCATTCACATCAGATAGCTTATCGGAGAGCTCTTCCTTCTCACGGGTTTCTTTATCAAGCAACTCATTGGTTGCTGATAATTCACTCTCTAAATCACTGATACGTTGAGTATCCGCTGCATTGGAGCTTGCATCTGCTTCGGGCAACACGCTCTGGCCGGAAGCCAACTTAAGCTGATCCCCAGTTTTTGCAGGTGGTGCTGGCGTGGTATTACTTTGAGCTTGGGTATTGAGTTGCTCTTGGTTAACGACATCATCAATACGACCCGCATTTTTCAAGGCCATCCAAGCAGCGTGCTGACGCTCAAACTCAGCTTGGGAAGTCGCCTTGTTAAAGAGCGCAATTTGTTCTTGAGTCGGTAAACGCAACACCGCCCCTTCCCGCAACAGGTTGATATTGTTGGCATAGAAGGCATCTTGGTTGAGCGCCTGAATCGCCATCATCGTTTGATAAATGGTCAATTGATTTGAAGGACGATTAGCTCCTGCGATAGACCATAAGGTATTCCCCTTACGCACATTTAATTCAGAGGCGGTTTGCATCTGATTAGCAGTAGCGGTCTCTTGACGAAATACTTGATTCGTTGGGTTTGCAGCAGGCTGAGGCTGTATCGACTGAATGACTTCTGGCTGTGCTTTTTCTACCAGCGCAGATTGATTGATAGGTGTTTGATACTCTCGAACAACCTGGCCACTGGGCCAACGTGCCGCGAGAACAAACTGAAGTTCTTGAACTTCTAGAGGCTCTTGAGATTGCACCAATACGGCCAATTGGCCATTTTCACGGATAACACTGAAGTTAAGCTGAGCCAAAATCGTAGAAGGCGCTAAGCCCGCTTGCCTAAACTCACTTTCAGAGCCCAGACGCACAGTAATATCAGCAGGTGCCAACCCGTCAGCGTCAGTTAATTGAATTCTACCTCGGTAAGGTTCATCGATTGCGGATTGGGAGGTTAACTCGCCCAGCTCTAATGCGTAACTACTGGAGACATACAGCGCACCAGATACAGCCATACTAATGAGCGTTTTTCTGAGCATAAGCTTCCCTTTCTCGTTATAAACCGACGATGAATATACAAACAAGTATCTTATACAGGTTCGGAATTATCAATAGCTTTAGAATCAATGGTTTGGATGTTTTATAGCATTCGCTTAATTATGCTTGTTTATTAATAAAGTTGGACCGAAATAAAAAACCTTGAACATAGTCCACATCCAGCATTTTCGCCACCTCTAGGTCTGCTTCCGACTCAATACCCTCTAGGACGATCTTCTTATTAGTCTCTTTTGCAAATTGAATCATTTTGCAGACGAATGTCATAAATTTGGGTTTATCTTTCATGCGTAGCACACATTTATCTAATTTAACCCAAGAGACCAATTGCAACACAGAAACCGAAATCATCGACAATGGGTGACAAAGATCATCCAGAGCCGTTTCAATCCCTAAAGCATCAAAGGCCTCAATCATAGATAAACTCATAATAGCGTCATTTAATTCCGAGTTTTCAATCAGCTCCACTACCACAGAGTCATTTCCTTGCTGTCGGATCATCTGAATAAATGGGTTGCTATGGGCTTCTGCATCGCTTGCAAAGAAGGCATCTTGGTCTAGGTTAACGAACAACAAACCAGAGGGACGATTTGCAAGCTGTATTTGCTTCTGCGCGAATTCAACCTGAAACAGAGTAATGGGAGATTCATGAAGGGACGCATAGACATAATCAGGTCTCAAAAACTCCCCATCGGCCCCATAGAATCTGGACAAGGCTTCATAGCCAATAATGTCATTCGAAGCCAACTCAATAATAGGCTGATATTCCACACCAAAACGTTTGGAGTTCAACAACTCCAAAAGCACCGCTGACGACAACTGATTGTTTGATGTATGCGACATTTAATCTCCTCCAGACAAGTGGAAGACCACTTTAAACCAAATGAGAATCATTACAATATATAGGCATAAAAAAGCCCCGCATTTGCGAGGCTTTTTACTTCCTAAAGGCGTAAGCGGATTACATCATGCCGCCCATACCACCCATGCCGCCCATATCAGGCATAGCTGGAGCATCTTCTTTCGGAATTTCAGCAATCATGGCTTCAGTAGTGATCATTAGACCCGCTACAGAAGCAGCTGCTTGTAGTGCAGAACGAGTTACTTTGGCTGGGTCTAGGATACCCATTTCCAACATATCACCGTACTCACCTGTGGCAGCATTGTAACCGTAGTTACCTTCGCCCTGCTTAACTTTGTCTACTACAACAGAAGCTTCGTCACCTGCGTTAGAAACGATTTGACGCATTGGCGATTCCATCGCACGTAGCGCTAGAGTAATACCAACGTTCTGATCTTCGTTGTCGCCTTTAAGGCTTGTTACTTTAGTCAATGCACGTACTAGAGCAACACCACCACCCGCTACAACACCTTCTTCAACCGCTGCACGAGTTGCGTGAAGTGCGTCGTCTACACGCGCTTTCTTCTCTTTCATTGCTACTTCAGTGGCAGCACCGATCTTGATAACAGCCACACCGCCCGCTAATTTAGCAACGCGCTCTTGTAGCTTCTCTTTGTCGTAGTCAGAGGTAGAGTTAGCGATTTCAGCGCGAATCTGCTCAACACGTGCTGTGATAGAAGCGTTGTCACCAGCGCCATCAACAACCGTAGTGCTCTCTTTCGTCAAAGTAACACGCTTAGCTGTACCTAGGTGCTCTAGGGTAGTGCTTTCTAGAGAAAGACCTACTTCTTCAGAGATTACTTGAGCACCAGTCAAGATAGCGATGTCTTGAAGCATTGCTTTACGACGATCACCAAAACCAGGTGCTTTCGCTGCCGCAACTTTTACGATACCGCGCATAGAGTTAACAACAAGCGTTGCTAGGGCCTCACCTTCAACATCTTCCGCAATGATAAGCAGAGGACGAGACGCTTTTGCTACGCCTTCAAGAACTGGTAGCAAGTCACGGATGTTTGAAATTTTCTTATCAACAAGAAGGATGAATGGGTTTTCTAGTTCCGCACTCATAGTTTCTTGGTTGTTGATGAAGTAAGGAGATAGGTAACCACGGTCAAATTGCATACCTTCAACCACAGCTAGCTCATCTTCAAAACCTGAACCTTCTTCTACTGTGATAACGCCTTCTTTACCTACACGGTTCATTGCTTCAGCAATGATCTTACCTACAGAAGCGTCAGAGTTTGCAGAGATAGTACCTACCTGCTCTACAGCACGGCTGTCTGTACAAGGTGTAGACAGTGCAGCAAGCTCTTCAACGACAGCGTTAGTTGCCTTATCGATACCACGCTTAAGGTCCATCGGGTTGCGGCCCGCAGCAACGGCTTTAAGACCTTCAGTTACAAAAGACTGAGCAAGAACGGTTGCTGTGGTTGTACCGTCACCCGCCACATCGTTGGCTTGTGAAGATACTTCTTTAACCATTTGTGCACCCATGTTTTCGAACTTGTCTTCAAGCTCGATTTCTTTGGCTACAGACACGCCGTCTTTTGTCACAACCGGTGCGCCAAAAGATTTCTCAATAACAACGTTACGACCTTTTGGACCTAAGGTTACCTTAACCGCGTCAGCCAAGACGTTAACGCCTTTAAGCATTTTCTGACGTGCGCTATCTGAAAACTTTACTTCTTTAGCTGCCATTTTTTATATCCTAAATTTGTAAGTTCGCTAATCGATGATGTAACTAAAAAGACTTAGGCTTCGATGATGCCGTAGATTTCGTCTTCTTTCATGATAAGTAGTTCTTCGCCGTTAATCTTAACGGACTGACCTGAGTACTGGCCGAACAAAACAGTGTCGCCAACGCTTACAGCAAGTTCGCGAACATCACCGTTTGATTGAATACGACCCGTGCCCACAGCCAACACTTCGCCTTGAGTAGGCTTTTCAGTTGCAGACCCTGGCAAAACGATACCGGATGCAGTAGTTGTTTCTTCTTCTTTACGGCGAACAACGACGCGATCGTGCAAAGGACGAATATTCATTGATCTCTATCTCCAACGTTAATCAATACCAGGACTCCCCTGGCCGGATTAGCCCCACCGTTTGTGGCGGGATTCTTCATCGCAACTTTAATGTGGTTGACCAGAAGTATTTCAAGGCCAAAAACAAATTATTTTTTATCTATTAAGTCGTCATCGTCTTTTTCACTACGATACTCACCCTCAATGATCTCGCCATCATTACGGCGACCATTAGCGTTCTGGTGAGTCCAATTGGCACGCATATTCATTCGCTTCTTCAAAAAGTCCAATGCTACGGTGCCAGCGATACTTTTACGCAAGGGGGAAATTAACAAAATAGCGCCCACCGCATCAGTGACAAAACCAGGAATCAACAAGCAGATGCCAGCGAAGGCCAGCATAAAGCCTTCCGCCACTTCTGAAGCAGGAACTTCACCACGACGCAGTTTCTCTTGCGCTTTTTGAGAGGTTTCAAATCCTTGTCGACGAATCAAAGCCAAACCAACGATAGCCGTCAAAAAGACCAGAGCAACCGTGGTCAAACTTCCTATTTGTGAGCCCACTTGAATCAGTACAGATAACTCAATCACTGGGATCAGAATAAACAGCAATAATGCAAATCGCATGATAACCTTCTTATGTTTTCGAATATGAATGGATATGTAGGGTTAAATTTTGCCGAATCAAGAGATGGACAGTTTTAAAAGCAAGGTAATATTCATTCTTTCACATTTACCTGCAGGTCATGTGATTTCTTACGGAGAATTAGCAAAACAAGCCGGCCGGCCAAACAACGCAAGACAAGTAGGCAAAATTTTAAAAGAGCTCCCCAAAGACACAAAACTCCCCTGGTATCGCGTGGTCAACAGCAAACGTTATATTAGTTTTACTGAGGGGACTGAGGCTTATCGGCGCCAGCGGAGCGCATTAGAGCAAGAGGGCTGGGTGATTTCTGGTCAACGCCTAATAATAAAAGAGGCGCCCTAGGCACCTCTTTTATTGCTTATCTAATCACGGAAGTTATTAAACTGAAGCGGCAATTCTAAATCGGCGCCTTTTAGCAGCTGCATAACTTGCTGAAGATCATCACGCTTTTTCCCTGTGACACGTAATTGCTCACCCTGAATTTGCGCTTGAACTTTGATCTTGCTGTCTTTGATCATCTTCACGATTTTCTTCGCTTCCGCTTGATCAATGCCTTCTTTCATTTTGATTTCTTGAGTCGCACGAAGGTTGCCTTCAACAATCGAACCACGCTCAATGGTTTTCAAGTCAATACCGCGATTGACCAGTTTTTGCGATAAAATATCCACCATCTGGCGCAACTGCATCTCAGCTTTGGCCTCTAAAACAACCGCTTCCTTTGCTTTCATTGAGTAGCTTGCGTCTACCCCTTTGAAGTCATAACGGGTTGTAATTTCACGATTCGCTTGGTCTACAGCGTTGGTCACTTCGTGCCAGTCAAGTTCTGATACTACGTCAAAAGATGGCATTTTCGCCTCCTCCATTCGATATTTACGATTTTGGGCGGCATAATAGCAGGGTTACCGTTAAAAAACTTCTATAAAGAGGTCTTAATGACTAAAGATGAATGGCTAGTAGTAGGAAATGGTGCCGTTGGATTACTTTGGGCTAGCAAACTTAGCGCCCTTGGAAACCCAGTCACAATTGTGCATCGTAGCGCCAGCCAACCGGAATCCCCCATCATAGTAGATTTCACAAATGATGCAGGTGAACCCCAGCAAAGCACTCATAATGTTACGTTTGCCACCCGCTCTGAATTAGAAGGCAAATACACTAAAGTGTTGTTATGCACTAAAGCTTTTGATCTGGTTCCTGCTTATTTAGATATTCGAGAACACACCAAAAAGCGCGGATTAATTGCCACCCTATGTAATGGCATGGGCGCTCAGCAGGATTTGATCCCACACCTCAAGAAACACCAAAATCTTTGGGCCGGCACGACCAGCGAAGGGGCTTTGAAAACCGCATCTAACGGTGTGCGCCAAACTGGCAATGGTGACACATTTTTTGGTTTACTGGTGGAAGATGAAAAAAACCTATTCGGCAATCAATTTCCTTATCCCGGAGTACAAAGCGAAAATGTTGAACAGCGGTTATTAGAGAAAGTTGCCGTAAATGCCATTATTAACCCCCTAACAGCCCTATTCTCAATCCGCAACGGACAAGTGCTTGAGCCCCCTATTCGTCCAATTTTTGATGCTGCAATCGATGAACTCTCTAGCGTCATGCAGGATGAGAAGTTTAAATACCGTGCCTACACATTAAACTTAACGCCAGAATTGCTCCATATGCGCGTCTCAACCGTCGCCAAGCTGACGGCCATGAATTGTTCATCCATGTATGAAGACGTCCGCAACCTACGCAAAACCGAAAACGAATACATCTCCGGCTTTTTTCATCGAGAGGCCAACACACCAACGCCTTTACAAGACTTCTTCTATCGAGCACTGAATGACCGCCCCCACTTAGAAGAGCACAAAAAAAAGCTCCTGAGTATGTATCAGGAGCTTTCTGCATAAAGAATTAAAGGGTGGCGGCGATTACTTCAAAGTCACCTTATCTTTCCTTAAGACAATCTTCTGTTCTTTGTACAAGGCACCTATGGCTTTTTTGAAGGTCGCCTTACTTACATTGAATACGCGAAAAATCTCTTGAGGGTCGCTTTTATCTGTTAATGGCATCTCACCGCCATTCTGTTCCATATGCTCAATAATCTGATCCAGCAAATTGGTCACTTTTTTATAGCCTGTTTGCTGAATGCTTAGATCAATCTTGCCATCTTCACGAACTCGCTTGATAAATGCAGGCAACTTATCCCCTTTGCGAACCTGTCCCACCGCATCTTGGAAAAACAAAACACCCCAAAAGCGATTATCAACGATACACTTAAAACCAATGTTGGTTTTATCGCCAATGATAATCTCGACTTTATCACCAGTGCGGTAAGGGGGCTCTTCCCGGTTAAGCAAGGCATCAATCTTAGTCGTTGCCACGATGCGGTTAGTCACCTGATCTAGGTATACAAACAGCAGGTGACGTTCGCCTTCTTCAACACGATTTTTTTGCTGGCTAAAAGGCACTAGCAAATCTTTTGGCAAGCCCCAATCAAAAAAGGCACCCACCTGATTGACCGCCACAGACATCAGCCCTGCAAATTCACCGACCTGAACTTTTGGCTCTAAAGTGGTGGCGATCAACTCATCTTCAGAATCCAAGTAGATGAACACATCCACTTGCTGACCTACTTTTAGGCCTTTAGGCACGTATCGCTTCGGCAGCAAGATCTCGCCAAATTGCTCCCCATCTAGATAGACACCAAAGTCTTTTTCTTTCACAACACGTAAATTATTCATGCGCCCGATATTGGCTGGCATATTATCTCCACATAGTACTTACGCCTGGGGGCACTGGCCCCGACAGACAAAATTTATTTTTCTACTTGGCTCATGCACTGACGCATAAGCTCCTTAAGCGCTGGCTCACCAGTACGCTCCATTAATTCGATATTTCGATCAGGAATACCCGACGTATCGCCGTAAAACTCTATGGCCTTATCCAAACTGCTTTCACGCAGCAAATGCAGCATAGGATACGGTGAGCGATTGGTATAATTAGAGACGTCACTTTCCTCGGCCCCAGCAAAACAATAGCTAGGATGAAAAGTGGCAAGCTGATAAACGCCTTCACAGCCCTGTTCAAACATAAGTTCCTCGGCATCATCAACGAAATCTAAATAACTCATAAATTCGTTGCATAAGGTCGGAAAAATCATCAAGGTTGTCTCTGTATCTGGGTGCTGATCCAACCAATCTACTTCAGCAATTAACTCTTCCAGCGCCACACTCGATTCACGTGTGCGAACAACCACATAACGAACACTGCCCCGCTCCACTTCACGTTTAGCAAACGGGCAAACATTCTTCGCCACGATGAAGGAATCTACCCATGCTTTTGTCTGAGCAATGACCAGCTCTTCCGTTAATTGCATAACCTAACCTTTTTCAATTTTTCGCCATTTTAGGGGATTCCAGAACCCCGGTCTAACACCATTCACCGAATCCGCAAAATTAACGACAAACAGATCCACCCAGAGGAATTGAAAGTGCTACAATGCGCCTAAATCACATCACGTTTCAACTGAGAGAATACATGTCCTTTTCCGAACTCGATCTGGATTTCACCATCGAACAAGCCATCGAAGATTTAGGCTTAACAGAACCTACCCCAATCCAAGAACAAGCCATTCCATTGGCAATGGATGCACAGGACGTTCTAGCGTGTGCGCCAACGGGCACAGGCAAGACCATCGCCTTTGCTGCGCCTGTCATTCAACACATTCTTGATCGGGACGAAGAATCCAGTCTTGCGCCGAAAGCCCTAATCCTTGCCCCAAGTCGCGAGCTGGCCCGACAAATCTTTCAAGTATTTGAGAAGCTACTAGTACATACCCGCATCAAGCTTCAAATTATTGTAGGCGGAATTCCCTATGGCAACCAGCAGCAACAGTTGAGCGAACCCTGTGACATTCTCGTTGCAACACCGGGCCGATTGGTAGAGCTGGATGAGCGCGGCTGGTTAGATTTCAGTGACACCTCCATGTTTGTTATCGATGAAGCAGACCGTATGTTAGACATGGGCTTTGTTGACGCCATCAAACACTTGAACAAACAATTGCCTCAACACCAAACCCTAATGTTCTCTGCCACCATTGATGGGGAGAAAATGGGCCGATTCGCGCGATCTTTGTTAAAGCCTGAAGCAGAGACTGTTCAGCTAACAGATTCTCCACGCAGCATCCCATCACAAATCAAGCAAGTAGCGTACCGCATCGATGACGAACCCCATAAAGACGCTGTCTTAACGCATCTTCTGAAACAAGAACGTGTGCAACAAGCCGTGGTGTTTGTCTCAAACCGTGACCATGTGGATGTCTGGGTACAAAAAATCCGTAAGTTAGGCTTCCGTTGTGATGGCCTACACGGGGAAATGAAGCAAAGCGACCGTAACGACAATTTAAAACAAATGAAGAAAGGCCGACTCCAAGTATTGGTGGCCACCGACGTTGCAGCACGAGGCATTGACCTCCCTGAGATCAATACTGTCATTAACGTGCGATTGCCACGCCGTGCCGACTCATATGTACACCGAGCAGGTCGCGCCTCCCGAGAGGGTAACCCTGGGGAATGCTACTCGCTCGTAGACATGCATGATCTGCCAATGATCGAAAAGATCCAGCGCTACATGCAAACCCCGATTCAATTCAGCAAGATCCCAGGGCTAGAACCCAAAACCAAGATCCGCACTGGCGCTTCTAAACCGAAAAAGAAGGCGCCTAAAAAAGACACTTCAGTAAAGAAAAAAGTGAAGAAAAAGTAACGAATTCACTAAAAAGGGAGCTTTCAAGCTCCCTTTTTCATTTCATCTGAATGCTTTAAAAAAGCGCTAATCATCCAGCTTAAGCGTGTGCTGTTTGCGACGAACCTTAGCCTCTAAATATTGGCGATTGTGCTGATTAACATGTACAGCGGTAGGAACAAGCTCAGTCACTTCCACATCGTTTTCAACTAATTGTGCCGCTTTGTCTGGGTTATTAGTCAATAATCGAACTTTGGACACCCCAAGTGCCTTCAGCATTTTTGCTGCAATAGCGAAATCACGACCATCTTCTGGCAAATGAAGCATCTCATTCGCCTCATAGGTGTCGTAACCCTGATCTTGTAACGCATAAGCATCTAACTTGGCATAAAGGCCAATACCCCGCCCTTCCTGACGCAGGTAAAGTATGTAACCACCTTCTTCGTTGATGCGGTCAATGGCTTCGTCTAATTGCTCGCCACAATCACAACGACCTGAACCAAATACATCACCAGTTAAACACTCGGAATGTAGGCGTACCAAAGGCACCTGATTTTTTGCTTCAGTGACGCCATCAAACGAAATCGCAATGTGCTCTTTGCCGCTTTCGTCACCGTTAAAAGATATAAATTCGGCCATGACGTCTCCGGCTCGGACCGGAATGACTACTCGACGTTTAACCGTTAGCTGATCCATTAATACTGCTCTCTCATTAAATAACGCAATTTGTGCGCGCATTATAAGGCGTTTTTTGTTGTTCGACTAAGGAAAACTACATTAAGTGTGTTAATGGCAGTGATGTATTTTCTTTAACACTGCGCAACAGGAAACTAGATTGAACACCTGACACACCCGGTATGCGGGTCAGTTTGCCTAGCAAAAAGTCATGGTAACGCTCCATATCTTCCACCACCACTTCTAGCAAATAATCACAGTTTTGCCCTGTCACTAGATTACAGGCTCGCACTTCATCAAAGGAATGCACCTGCTCTTCAAAGACCCCAAAACGATCTGGCGTATGTCGGTCCATGCTAATTTGAATAAATGCCGTTAGTTTTAAGCCAAGCTCAGAGCGTTTTAACAACATCACTTTACGATCGACTATTCCACTTTCTTCTAGAGCTTTTACCCGTCGTAAACAGGGTGATGGTGACAAGCCAACTCGATCCGCTAGCTCTTGATTGGTTAAGCTAGAATCTTGCTGCAATTCTTGGAGAATACGAATATCTATTTTATCAAACTTTGTGCTCACCTTAACCTCCAGCCACTTTTTATTAAAATTGCGCAATAATATTCCAAAGTTTCTAATAAAAGCCCATCAAAACGCAATCATTCTTCGATATAATTTCGTTAAACTGTTTATGTCGAGAGGGAAACCCAACCTCTTAAACACAAATTGAGCTATCCGCTCACACCTAAACTGAAAGGAAAAGAAAATGACTTCTTTTGATCACACTAAATACCGTCCGTTTGAACCGGTCGCCATTGAGAATCGCACTTGGCCCGATCAAGAAATCACTACTGCCCCACTTTGGGCGAGCGTAGATCTGCGTGACGGCAACCAAGCACTGGTTGAGCCAATGACTGTGGATCAAAAGAAAGAGTTCTTTAAACTGTTAGTAGATGTGGGGTTCAAAGAAATTGAAGTAGGCTTCCCAGCCGCTTCACAGCTGGACTTTGACTTCACTCGCTGGTTGATCGAAGAAGACCAAGTGCCAGATGATGTTTACATCCAAGTCTTAACCCAAGCGCGCCCAGAGTTGATTGAACGTACTTACGAATCTCTAAAAGGCGCTAAAAAAGCCGTTGTACACGTTTACAACTCCACCTCTAAAACTCAACGCGAGCAAGTGTTCCGTTTGGGTAAAGATGGCATTAAAGATATTGCCGTTAAAGGGGCTCAATGTGTGAAAGATCACGCAGAAAAACACCCTGAGACAGAGTGGGTCTTCCAATATTCACCTGAAAGCTTCACGGGCACAGAAACTGATTTTGCCGTGGAAGTTTGTGATGCCGTGATCGATGTATGGCAACCTACTCCAGAGAAAAAATGCATTATCAACTTGCCTGCAACCGTTGAAGTGGCTACACCAAACCGTTTCGCAGATCAGATCGAGTATTTTTGCCGCAAAGTGACTAAACGTGACAGCATCGTCATCAGCTTACATACCCACAACGACCGTGGCTGTGGCGTTGCGGCTGCTGAGCTTGGCTTAATGGCTGGCGCAGATCGTATCGAAGGCACCTTGCTAGGTAACGGTGAGCGTACCGGCAACATGGATGTCGTCACCATGGCCATGAATATGTACAGCCAAGGCGTAGATCCAAAACTTGCTCTTGGAGACATGGACCGCATTGTGAGCGTCGTTCAATCTTGCACACAATTGCCAATCCATCCGCGCCATCCTTATGCAGGCGAATTAGTTTTCACAGCCTTCTCTGGCTCACACCAAGACGCCATCAAAAAATGCTTGACTAACCAAACAGATGATAAACCATGGGATGTAGCTTACTTGCCAATTGACCCTCGTGACGTTGGCCGTAGTTATCAAGAAGTCATCCGAGTAAACAGCCAATCAGGTAAAGGCGGGGTTGCTTTTGCCCTAGAACAAGAATACGGCTTGGCACTACCTCGCTGGTTACAGGTTGAGCTAAGCCCTATTATTCAACGTTTCTCTGAAGAAGACGGTGGCGTAGTAGAAGCCGAAGACATGAAGCGCTTATTTGAGCAGAGCTTTATGACAGGCTCCAGCCCTTACGCACTTGGCAACTACAGCTTAACGAAAGACGAACGAGACAAGGTAACTGCGGCACTTAACCATGCCGGTGGTTCGGTAAACATCGAAGGTGAAGGGAATGGCGCTCTATCTGCGTTCACTGCGGCACTAAGCGACCACTTCAACATTCGTGTAGACATCGTTCAGTACCAAGAACATGCCTTGACGGTTGGCAGTGACTCTCAAGCTATTGCCTATGTACAAGCCAACATTGACGGGGAGCGTTTCAACGGCGCCGCCATTGATAACGATATTGTTTCAGCCTCCATTCAGGCGGTATTGGCAACGGTTAACCAAAAAGTTGCCGAAGCAAGCCAAGCAAGTGTGGCCTAATCAAGGTCACCTTGCCGAGGTTAGGTAGTCGACAAAATCGCCTTCCCTTAACCAATAAAGCCGAGCTACCGCTCGGCTTTTATCTTTTAGCCAGTCTCTAAAAAGCAGCCGCCCTATTCGCACTCTCGATAAATAGTCCGATTACGACCTTTAGCCTTGGCTTCATACAAAGCTTTATCTGCTAATTTGATTAATTCAAGTTGCCCCAGATTATCGCAGTAGGCCGTCACACCAAGGGAAACGGTAAGATTTAACTTATGCTCTCCACATATTATAGGGGCACCCGAGATTGCTTTGCGGTAACGCTCACACGCATTCACCGCGTCTTCAGCACTGGTATGAGAAAGGCACAAGCCAAATTCCTCACCACCAATACGGCCAATCACATCCCCCTTACGAAGAGAGGATTTCAAACGTGCGGAAACCTGACGCAACACCTCATCCCCCACATCATGACCATATTCATCGTTAATACGCTTAAAATGATCAATATCTAGCACTGCAACGCTTAGAGCTTGCTCATAGCGAGCTGCTTTTGCCATTTCATCGGTTAGGGATATCTCAAATGCACGACGGTTTGGCAGCTCAGTTAAGTAATCAGTCGTAGATAGAGCTTCTAGGCGTTTATTCATACTCACCAGACGATTACGCATATTAGCAATACGTGCCATGGCAAGTAACTTGGCGGCCAGCACCTTATGCTGAATCGGCTTAATCAGATAGTCATCTGCGCCCGCTTCAATACAGCGCTGAATATCTTCGTCTGTACCTGAGCCACTCAAAAAAATGATAGGTATCCAATCTTCCGGTGAATCTGTTTGAAGGGCCCGAATCTCACGAGCCGCTTCCTCACCAGATTTAATAGGCATGTTTAAATCGACAATTAAAAGATCCCAGTCGTAATAGCTATCTTTAAGAGTATTAACCAGCTCTTCCCCGTTTTGCACCTCAGATACCTGATGTCCAAGTTTTGCCAAATGAAACCTGAGCAGCATTCGGTCAGACAGTGTGTCTTCAGCTATTAGGATCTTCAAATCATTTTCCCTAAACGTCTAAGGTGCTCACACACACGCTCATATTCTTTCCAGATTTCTTCGATGCGAGCTTTGGCATCAAAGTTTTCAGCCGCTTGAGCGTCTTTTTCGAGCTGACCAGCCAATTCACTTAAGTGGAACGCACCAATATTAGCACTCACTGACTTTAAGCTATGGGCAGGTCGATACAAATCCACTTGCTCTCCCTCTTTGCTAACAATCTCATGGAAAGATTGAAACACGTTTTTTGCATCATGCACAAATGCCGCGACAATCTCATTTACCTGATCGCCCAACACCTCTTCTAAACCTGCCAACACAGACTCGTCGACACTTGTTTGCACCATTTTCCCACCACTTTCAGTTAAACTCAGATCATCCTCCACAACAGAATGATCTGACACTTCATTAAACAGTTTAGATGAAATTGTTTCTAATAATTCCTTACGTTTAAACGGCTTAGAAATATAACCGTCACCTCCCGCCGCCTCAACTTGCGCCATACTCTCAGGTTGAATATCTGCCGTTAGCGCAAAAATTGGAACCCGCTTACCGGTGCCGGATTCCATATCGCGTATAATCTTTATTGCAGTTAGGCCGTCCATAACAGGCATGTGAAGGTCCATTAAGATTATATCAGGGGAAAGTTCAAGCCACTTCTCCACCCCCAGCTGCCCATTCTCCGCAACCTCTACGGCGACACCTAACTGCCCTAGCATCCCCTGAGCCACAGCAAGGTTGGCTTTCATATCCTCAACCACCAAAACCGTTAAACCAGCCAATTCATTTGAAATAACAGGGGGCTCTTCCAAAATACGTCGCTCATCAGGAGTAACCGTAATCTGTGCCGCTTCCATTGTGTTGACCGCTTTCAGCCCCAGTATTAACTCTTGAACACTGGTGGGCTTATTGATGCACACTTGCACCCCCGCTTCACGCAGATCACTGGAATGCAAA
Organism: Marinomonas vaga; assembly: GCF_055388305.1. Lineage (NCBI taxonomy): Bacteria > Pseudomonadati > Pseudomonadota > Gammaproteobacteria > Oceanospirillales > Oceanospirillaceae > Marinomonas > Marinomonas vaga. Next base: position 2,961,922 of record NZ_AP043903.1, on the reverse strand, counting down.
GCCCCTGCCGAAGAAATCATCAACACTTTTGGCCATTGGCTGACAGGTAATTGTTGTCGTATTTGGCGACTCATCTGAAGCCCATCCATATCAGGCATTAGATAATCTAGAATTATCAGCTCATAGGGGCGCTTCTGGGAAGCAGCAGATAACACAAGTTCAATAGCAGCCAAGGCATTATTTTCAAACTCAGCATTGATATGGCAACGCTTAAGTTGATCTTCGAGAATCGACAAGTTGGTATCGTTATCGTCAACCACCAACACACGCTCAAAAGCATATCCTTGGTCTGGTGCAGCTTGCGGAAGGGGTTGATCGCTTAACCCCAGCGATAAGCCAATAGTGAAGGTTGTGCCGACTCCCACCTCACTCTCTAGAATAATGTCTCCTCCCATCAGATCCACCAACTGCTTGGTGATAGCAAGACCTAAGCCGGTGCCACCAAACCGTCGAGTGGTGGAGTTATCCGCTTGGGTGAAAGCTTGAAAAAGATTGCCCTGGGCATGGAAAGGAATACCTATCCCCGTATCTGACACACTGATTGCCAAATCTAAGACATGAGAGCTTGAATCAACTATGCCATCAACACTAATCACGATCTCACCTTCCTGGGTGAACTTAATGGCATTCCCTACTAAATTGGTCAATATCTGCCTAATCCGATAGGCATCACCATGAACGGCCGATATCCCCTGTAAATTGTATTGAACTAATAGATCAACACCTTTCGCTTCAGCTTTTACAACGAGCAACCGTGCTAGATCAAACACCAGTTTTTCAAGATCAAAATCAGCCAACTCTAAGGATAAGTGACCCGCTTCAATTTTTGAAAAGTCTAAAATCTCATTAATTAATTCCAGAAGGTTTTCACCTGAGTTTCGAATCACATCCATTTGGTAGCGCTGGCGATCGGTTAACTCGGTGCTCGCCAAAACCTCAGCCATTCCTAACACGCCATTTAGAGGAGTCCGTATCTCATGACTCATGGTCGCCAAGAAATTACTCTTAGCTTGGCTGGCCTGTATCGCTTCCTCCCTAGCACGCTTTAGAATGGCTTCAGTACGGTATCGTTCTGTAATGTCATAATTTACCCCTAGGAAATAACTTGGCGCACCAAATTCATCATATGCCACCTGAGCATTCGCCTTAATGTAACGCTGCTCACCCGAAGGCAGATTAATCCTAAAATCTGTGTCCAGATTCATTCCCGTTTCAACAGAACGATTAGCGGCCGCCTCCATCTTTACTAAGTCGTCTGGATGCACCAGTTCAGCCCATGCCTCGAACCCAAAAGGTTCACCTATAGGCACATCAATGCCATAGATGGCCACCATTTGCTCGTCCCAAACAAGCGCCCTAGTATTAACATCCATTTCCCAAACACCAATACCAGCAGACAAGGTCGCAATGCTTAGGCGATTTCGCGCCTTCTCGATATCGGCCTCAATCGCTAAACGGGCACTAATATCACGTGCATGAATAATAAAACCACGCAGCTCGCCTTTCTTATCTAAGATTTTGCTCCGCACATTCTCAGCCATAAAATGCGAACCATCCGCTCGCCTATATAGCATGCGATACTCACTGCGCTCTGAGGAACCAGGATTAGAATAGGCCAATCCTATCTCTTTAAATGACTCTTTATCGGCATATAAAAACTCTGGAGATCGACCTACAAGTTGGTCTTCACTGTAACCAAACAACGATAAGGTATGTGGATTCGCCATGACGATAGAGCGGTTTTCATCCGTCACAACAATTGCCTCAGGGGCATCCATAAATAGAGACCGGAACAACTCCATTTGCTGAGTCAGGGCCACTTGATAAGCTTGTTGCTCAGTGACATCTTGGAACGTCATTACCGCGCTTAAGCCTGTCTGCTCAAGCTCTTTTGGAATAGGTCGGTAGGAGAAATCAACAGGAAAACTCCGCCCCAATTGATCATAAAAATCAACTCCTTCCTTGGTAATTGGGGAGCCAGATGCCATAGCCGAAGAAACAACACAAGGTTCAGCATTCATTAACCTGTCTTGAGGTCGCAATAAAGAGCAGACAGGGCGACCAATCAAATCTTCAATCTGATAGCCGGTCATATCCACTGCGGCACTGTTGGCAAAGGTAATCTTATCCTCTTCATTAATGCCAAGTATGCCATCATGCACAGACGCCAAAATCAGCCGATGCTGCTCTTCAGCAGCCAACAGAGCTTGACGATCTTGCTCACGACTGTATTCGGCCCCCACCCACTGGCCAAAAAGCTTAAGCAGCTCGTACTCATCTTCACTGAAGTCTTTCGTACGCGCATGGGGGCTAGAAAAATTAAGAGTTCCCCAAACCTCGCCACCTACGTGGATGGACACACCGAGATACGCCTCAAGTTTAAATTGCTCGTAACAGGGATGAGTCGCTATCTCACTCTCACCAGCATGATAAAAACCGGTGACATCCTTACGCTCTAAGGTGTGAACACAGTAACACTCACCAAGATGAAAATGAGCCCCAGCTTCGATTTCACCGTTTGGAGAATGGCAAAACTCAACCTGATAATCATCTCCCTGCACGTGACTCACAATGCCAAAGGGAAGATGAAATAGCTCACAACCAAGCTCTAGGATCTCTTGAATCTTCCGGCTAAACGTTAAATTTTCACTGGCGGTAATGGAATGCAACTTTTGCAGTGCAAGGGTCGTGCGCTTGATAAAGGTTTGGTCATGCACACACACATAAATACCTGTGACCTGCCCTTCTTGCACTCGAGGGGTGAACACACAGTCCACAAAACGCTCATAGGAAGCTCCATTTTCCTGAGGGACTAGTATCACCACCTGCTCATCAATATGCTGCCCTGCCGCCGCTCGATCCAACAAGGGTTTTACTTGCTGAAACTGCCCATCTCCAATAATGTCTCGAACATTTAGGCCATAAAAAGATTCCCGAGGACGATTGTAGAGATCAACATAAAGCTGATTCACAAACTCATAATTAAAAGACACATCAATGCAGGACACGAGGAAAGGCAAACTATCAGCCATAGTCAGCACTTCCCTCATGGCAAGCGAGTCACTTTTAGCACTTCCTTGAATAAGAGATTGAAGTAATTGTATGAAATATTGGGAAGTGTCTTCTGAGCTGTCTTTGGAGATGCCGAGCCAACCTAAACTTGGCAGCAACTGCCAACGCAAATCCTGCAAAGCCGAATCACTGCAATGGGGCTGAAGATCACCTGCCTGTACCAACAGCCCAGTTTGATCAGCACTTATTATTGCCCAATTCTGTACGCCTGCAGCGTTTGAAAGTTTTGCTAGTGGCGCCAGATCTGGTGTGAACAAAGAAAAGTCACCACACCAAGTAATATCCGTAAAAGCAGGTTGAGTGCTTTGCTCCATAAGATAAATCGCTTATTCAAAGGTTTAACAAGACTTCCAGTCTAGCCCATAAATTCTAGCTATCATAGGTAACAAAATAGATCAGGCAAATTTGTTGTTAATCATTAACTATAGACTTTGATAAATTATTTATTAATTTTATTAAATACTATCAAATCCCCATACGTGATCACTCAATGAACGACACCTCCCTCCATCAAATCATGCCGCACACGTTCTAACAATTCAGGAGTTCGAGCAGCAACGATAGTTCCTTCTCGCAGCGAAGGAGCGTAAGGAGTACCATCCAACATCTTTACAAAACCACCCGCCTCTTGATAGCACAGCACGCCTGCCGCGTGATCCCAAACGTTAGGCTTGGGGCTAACAAAAAAATCCACCCCACCTTGAGCTAAGGTTCGATATTCATGACAACAACAACGTAAACTTAATGTGCGTCCGTAGGAAACCTGAAGTCCTGCAGCAAAGCGGCGCTGCTCAATGGATTCAAACTGAAAGGGAGACAAAAAGCCAACTAACCGCTTATTAATAGGCTGACCATTCAGCTTAATAGGCTTTTTGAAGCCGCCATCACCGTAAAAACATCCCTCTCCCTTTGTTGCCTCGATCCAATCATCATTGAGTGGATCATAGAGCACCCCAAATTTCGTCTCCCCTTGGTGCACAACCGCTACCAAAACCCCAAAGGTCGATAATCCATTAGCGTAATTCCAAGTACCATCAATAGGGTCAATGATGATCACCCAATCACTAGAATCGACTTTATCTAACACCTGTTTTGACTCAGACACAGACTCCTCACCAACAATCTGTGCCTGGGGCATTATTTGCGAAAATCGCTCAATCAAAGCTTTCTCCGCCGCGGTATCAGCCTCAGTGACGAGATCATCAAAGCCTGATTTAGTGGCAATCTGCGACCTTTCTAAATCCCGAAAGCGAGGCAGTATCTCCAGCTTTGCCACATGGCGAATCGCTTCAATAATTTGCTCTTTTTGCTCAACCGATAACATACCCACATCCTTCACAGTTTTGTGATTTCATAACCTTACAAAAGCTCATTACGTGAACTATTCTCAAGACATTAACACAACAAATAAGAACATTTATTTGCCGCAGATTATCCGATACTGAATAAAAGCCTGCTTCGGAGAATTAAGCCATGCATGTAAAACAGACATTAAAACACATCATTTTTACAGCTATCTTTATATTCACTGGTCAAACAATTGCTAGCAACGGATTAATCACTATTGTCATCAATGACCCTTCAAACCCCTACTGGTTCACAGAAGGAAGCATCGCCTCCAAAACCGCCGAGGACCTAGGCTACTTGGCCCATGTTCGAGCACACCAAGGCTCCATAGAAAACGAGCAATCCATCATAGAAGACGCGGTTCGACAAAATGCCAAAGCCATCATTTTAGACCCGGCTGACACCACCCTGTCCGCTCAATCGGTACGCTATGCCAAACAAAACGGTATTCCTGTCTTTATTGTAAACGCAGAGATTAATGAAACAGGGTTGGCGATTTCACAACTTATCTCTGATAACACCCAAGGAGCCAAACTTGCTGCCAAAGCTTGGAGCAACGCCATGAAATATTCAGGGGAATACATTGAACTTGTCGGCGCACCAGGGGACAACAATGCAAAGTTACGCTCTGAGGCCTTCAACTCAGTACTAAAACACCACGACAACTTAAATCTAGTGGCAAGAGTAACTGGCAATTGGTCAAGACTGGAAAGCTATCAAGCGATGCAGCGCTATCTCATACAATTTCCTAACTTAAAAGGGATCATTAGCGCTAACGATGAGATGGCTTTGGGCGCCATCACCGCCTTACGAGAAGCTAATCGCCTAGACGACGTGATTGTCAGCGGCTTTGATGGATCCCCTGATGCAGCAACAGCCATCATTCTAAATGATTTACAGTTTTCTATACTTCAACCTGTAGCAGATTTTTCCAAGGAAGCGGTTGTCCAAGCCGATCGATACATTCGCACACGCACTCTAGATAAAAGCGAAGAAATTCAAAAATTTAGCTGCTACTTGCTATCTATAGACAACATTCACATGTATACCTCTGCCTTCGAACTGTCAGAATAATAACGACACCGCTATCCTTTAAGTCAAAAAAGAAATTCTTGAATACCCTTGACTAAAGCAAAAAGTTACCGGTAACATTCGCATCCAGTTACCGGTAACATATATCCGTGAGCTACTTTTAATTTTTCCTTCAAAACAATAAATAGCGGGAATGCATCATGAGCACATTTGCCAAGACGTTAATCACTGCCACTCTAGCAGGCGCACTGTCCACCACTGCGATGGCTGCTGACTACACTTTTAAATTCCAATCCTCAGACCCTTCTGGCGATAAAAACTTCCAAGTCCAAAAAGAATGGACAGAACGCGTAGAGCGCATGTCTGGCGGCCGCATCAAAATCAACCTATTGCCAGTAGGCAGTGTGTTCAAGCACACAGAAACCCTTGATGGCATCAAAATGGGCATTTTGGATGGTCAGGTTACTGCGACTGAATTTTTCTCTGGCAAAGATCCCGCTTTTGGCCTAATCGGCAACACAGTGGGCGCTTGGTCCGACACTTCACAACTTTTGCAGTACATTAACTACGGCGGCGGTTACGAGCTAATGAACGAACTTTACGCTCCTTACGGCGTAAAATTCATTGGCGGCTCTACCACAGGTGTTGAGTCATTTGTTTCCCGCGTCCCTCTTGATGGCGTAGAGGATCTAAAAGGCTTGAAGCTTCGTGCCCCAGAAGGTTTAGTTCAACGTGTGTTTGCAGCCGCAGGCGCAGCACCTGTAAACCTACCTGGCTCTGAAGTCTTCACTGGACTGAGCAAAGGCGTTATCGACGCTGCTGACTACACTGTGTTCTCTACGAACCAGAAAGCCGGCATGAACGAAATTGCGCCGCATCCAGTTCAACCAGGCTTCCACTCTTTGCCTCTGATCGATGTCTCAATGAACATGAAGAAATGGAATAAACTTCCAGAAGACCTTCAAGAAATCATGACAACTTCGGTTCGTGACTTCGCTAATGACATCACAACGCAACTTCGCATTGCTGACCAAAAAGCGGTGAAAGAAGCCCAAGCGGATCCAAACATTACGATCCACAACTGGTCTGACGAAGAGCGTAAGAAATTCCGTGCTATTGCCCGCACCCAGTGGGAAGAGTTTGCCAAGCAATCTCCTAATGCACAAAAAGTATACGACTCTGTTACATCCTACTTGGAAGAGAATGGCCTTCTTTAATAAATAGGCCTATACGTCTCATCACACTCCAACCAAAACAGGAACCTAAATAGGTTCCTGTTTTTACCTGGAAACATCCCATGAATACAGAAAATCTTTCTCAGCAACTTGATACGGAACATGAGCCACGTAATGTGCTTGACCGTGTCATCGTAAAACTAGGCAATGCCCTTAGCCTTCTCTTTCTATTTACAGTAGCAATCTCATTCTATGAAGTACTGATGCGCTACGTTTTTAATGACCCAACCATCTGGGTACATGAGACGGCTTCATTTTTAGGGGCTTGTTTATTTGTGTTTGGGGGCATCTATGCACTGGCCACAAACAAGCACGTTCGTGTTGTACTTATTTACGATGCTGTATCGGACCGCACCCGTCAGTACCTAAACATTTTTCACCACATCATGGGCCTTATTTTCGCTGGCTTATTGACCTATGCAGCGTACCAAATGACAGAAAGCGCTGTGTTCTCGCCATTCGGTGATGTGCATTTTGAAACCTCTGGCTCTGCTTGGAACCCACCATTTCCAGCCTATGTGAAAATCATGATTCTCTTAACTATGTGCGTCATGTTTATTCAATTTGCATTGCATCTTATTCAAGAAATTCTGGGTCTAAGGAAGTCATAACATGTTTGATTTATCATCCCTAGGTATCGGCTACGGCAGTTTGCTGATGCTGCTCTCCATGATTGCCTTACTCTTGACGGGTATGCAATTAGCCATGGTAACAGGGCTAGTCGCACTCGTTTTCGCGATTGGTTGGTTTGGTATTGACGCCTTACCACTGGTCACTAGCCGTCTTTATAGTTTTGTCGGTGGCTACGTTTTCCTAGCAGTCCCTATGTTTGTACTGATGGCGGCCCTCTTGGATCGCTCAGGCATTGCCCGAGACTTATTTGATGCCATGAAGGTTGTGGGCCGCAAAGTGCGCGGCGGTGTGGCCGTACAAACCCTTGTGGTTGCTGTCATCCTTGCTTCCATGTCTGGGGTTATCGGTGGTGAAACCGTCCTCCTTGGCATCCTTGCGTTACCGCAAATGTTGCGCTTGGGTTACAACCGTAAACTTGCTATAGGTACCACTTGTGCCGGTGGCGCCCTAGGCACCATGTTGCCTCCTAGTATCGTATTAATCATCTATGGCTTAACTGCAAGCGTCTCCATCGGCGACCTGTTTAAATCTGCCTTTTTACCCGCTTTTATCTTAGCCCTTGGCTACATGGCTTATGTATTGATCCTTAGCCGTATGCACCCTGAATACGCGCCTCTTCCGACAGAAGAAGAGCTGGCAAATGATCGTCAGATTAATTATTTCAAAGCCCTATTCTTCCCTATTCTCTCTGTCGCAATCGTATTGGGCAGCATCTACACGGGTGTCGCGTCTGTAACAGAAGCATCTGCTTTAGGTGTCGTGGGAATTATTATCAGTGCTTGGATTCGTGGCGAGCTGAACTTTGCCATGCTTAAGGAAAGCGCCAAAGCCACCATGAGCACTTGTGGCATGATTATTTGGATTGGCATCGGCGCCACAGCCCTAGTAGGTGTTTACAACCTTATGGGTGGCATCGACTTTGTTGAAGAGACCATCCTTGCTCTGTCTGGTGGCAGCGTGATGGGAACCATCTTAATCATGATGGTGATTCTGCTTATCCTTGGTATGTTCCTCGATTGGGTGGGTGTGGCACTACTAACTATGCCGATCTTTGTACCCATCATCACTAATTTAGGACTAGATCCAGTTTGGTTCGGCGTTGTCTTCTGCTTAAACATGCAAGTGTCCTTCCTATCGCCTCCATTTGGTCCCGCAGCGTTTTATCTCAAGTCTGTGGCTCCAAAAGACATCAGTCTAGGAGAGATCTTCAGTTCTTTGCTGCCATTTATCGCGATTCAAATCGTCGTACTTGCGTTGGTCATTATCTTCCCAGAGTTAGCTATCTGGTGGAAATAACCCACAGAGAAATTAGGTCAAGGTTTAAACATGTTTTACGCGGAGCCTATACGGAATAGGCTTCGCCGGAGAAGGAATAAAATGAAGAAAAAAATCATAGTTATGGGAGTTTCTGGGTGCGGTAAATCCTCCATGGGCCAACGCATTGCGGACCACTATGGTTTCCCGTTTTTCGATGGTGACGATTATCACAGTGAGTCTAACGTCGCTAAAATGCGCGAGGGTATCCCCCTAACGGATGAAGACCGATTCGGCTGGCTAGAAACCCTAAACGGTATTTTGAAAGAGCAAGACACCGCCGTTGTGGCGTGTTCGGGACTAAAACCAGAATACCGCCAGCTGCTTCGATCTGGGGTAGAAGACCTTGCGGTGATATACCTAAAAGGTGACTTTGACACCATTTGGTCTCGACACCAAAAACGAAACGGACATTACTTTAATGGGCAATCCATGCTTGAAAGCCAATTTGCCACGCTCGTAGAACCTGTAGATGAAGACGTTTTTACAGTGGCGATCGATCAAACCATTGATGAAGTATTCCAACAAAGTATTGCCGCCTTGGAACAGAACTAATACCCAATGCCCTGGCAATTTAAAGGCCAGGGCATTTAACTAAGTTATTATTATAATTAGACTTTTCAATGATTTATTCCGCGGCACATCTTGTGCTAATGTTACCTGTAACAAATTGAGCCGAAATAATAAAATGAAAAAGAAACGCGCCACTCTACAAGATGTTGCGGACTTAGTTGGCGTCACTAAAATGACCGTCAGCCGGTTTATTCGCAATCCAAATCAAGTTTCAGATTCACTGAGACAACGCATTCAAGATGCTCTTGATACCTTAGGCTATATTCCAAATAGAGCCCCAGACATACTTTCTAATTCAAAAAGCCATGCTATTGGCGTGCTGCTACCCTCTTTGACTAACCAAGTATTCTCGGAAGTAATTCGTGGTGTCGAATCCATTCTTGAGCCAGCAGGCTATCAAACCATGCTGACTCACTACGGTTATAGCAGAGAGCTGGAAGAAAAGCGTATCGCCACCCTACTTTCCTACAATGTGGATGCCTTAATTATCTCTGAAAGCCTCCATACGGAGCGGGCCCAAAAGATGCTCGAGAACGCTGGCATCCCAGTCATTGAAATCATGGATGCAAACACACCCAGCAGTTTGAGAGCTGTCGGTATTGATAACGAAGCCGCAGCCTTTGATATGACAGAAACCATGATATTGCATGGCCATGAGAATGTGGTGTATTTCGCGGCTCGCATGGACCAACGTACCCTTCAAAAAATTCAAGGATACGAAAACGCCATGAATAAACATGGCCTTACCCCAATTATCAAGCAAACGCGCAGTGCCTCTTCCTTTACCTTAGGGGCTCAGTTTTTAGAAGAAGTTCTACAAGAACACCCAAACACAAATGGCATCTTCTGTACTAATGATGACTTAGCAATCGGTGCCTTGTATGCCTGCCAAAAGAAAGGCATTAAGGTCCCAGAAGCCATGGGCATTGCAGGTTTTCATGGTCATGACATCGCTCGAGCCATGGTACCTCTGTTGGCGACTGTAATCACACCAAGGGAAGAAATGGGTAAAATTGCCGCCCAAGAGCTATTGCAGGCCTTGGCGGGCAAACACAATCCTAATCCTGTTTCTAAATTGAGTTACCGAATAGAGCTAGGTGAAACAATCAAGCCTTAAGTTCAAAGGTAACAGACCAAAAAAACGGCGATGTCTTTATAAGGCATCGCCGTTTTTTTACCATCAAAGAAGACTAAAATTCTTCCCAACCATCCTCATCTAATACAGGTTGAGGTATGGACTTAGGCTTTTTCACAGAAGTGGGAGCTGGCTTAGGGGCAGCCGGCTTACTTGCTGGCGGTGACAAGGGCTTTTTAGGGGCTGACAGTTTAGCCGGTGCTGATGGCATAGCCACACCATCATCGATCTGGAACTGGTTAACGTTCTCAGCCAATTGATCCGCCTGTGATAACAAGCTTTCTGACGCGGCAGCGGCTTCTTCAACCAATGCAGCGTTTTGCTGAGTCATCTCATCCATTTGACTCACGGCTTTACCAATTTCAGCCAAGCTAGAAGACTGCTCAGTGGAAGCCGATGCAATACCCGCCATGATCTCGTTTACCTGCTTAATGGCTGCAACGATTTCCTTCATGGTGTTACCGGACTTGTCTACCAACTCGTTGCCATCCTGAATCTTAGAGGCAGACTCAGAGATAAGGTCTTTGATTTCCTTCGCGGCGTTAGCAGAGCGTTGAGCCAATGTGCGAACCTCAGAGGCGACAACAGCAAACCCACGACCCTGCTCTCCAGCACGAGCCGCTTCGACCGCAGCGTTTAGGGCCAAAATATTAGTCTGGAATGCAATACCATCTATCATGCCGATAATATCTGAGATCTTCTGAGATGAGGCATTGATTGCAGCCATGGTTTTCACCACTTCTTCGATCAGAACACCCCCATCAGTGGCCACACTCACCGCATCAGAGGCCAGCACATTAGCTTGGTTTGCATTATCAGAGTTTTGACGCACCATACCCGTTAACAACTCCATGCTGGAGGCTGTTTCTTCAAGGCTTGAAGCTTGCTGCTCGGTACGGCTGGACAAGTCAGAGTTACCCATGGAAATTTCACGGGCTCCCACATACACCGCATCAGAAGCATTCTTAATCTGAACCAACACATTGGTCATGGTATCCAGCAAAGAGTTAACCCCTTGAGACACAGCTAACATGGTGTCAGATTTACCAAAGGTTTCGATGCGAGAGGTGAGATCATTATTTGATGCAGCATCAATCACTGCATTGATTTCAGCGACAGTTTGCTGAACCTCTTGCTCTGCTTCCACTTGGGCAGTGATATCAGAAGCGTACTTAACGACCTTGTAAGGTTTACCACTGGAGTCACGAATCGGGCTGTAATTGGCTTGGATCCAAATGGTTTTGCCGTTTTTATGAACCCTTGGAAAACGACCCACTGCATGCTCGCCGCTCCCTAGGTTACGCCAAAACTCTTTGTATTCTGGTGTCTCACTGTAGGCTTTATCAACAAACAGTCGGTGATGTCGACCACGAACTTCATCGATGGTGTAGCCAAGAGTGGAAAGGAAATTTTCATTGGCATCAATAATGGTGCCATCCAACTCGAATGAAATCACCGCTTGAGATTTTGAGATCGCCTCTAGCTGGCTTTCATAATCAGCATTGAGGTTTTTCTTAGCGGTAATATCTGTTGCATATTTAACCACTTTAAAAGCATTACCATCACTGTCGAAAACAGGATTATAACTGGCTTCAATCCAAACAGGCTCACCGGTTTTGGTAAAACGGCAGTACTCACCGGCTTGAAACTTGCCTTCTCCAATCTCACGCCAGAAGTCTTTATAGGCCTGGCTTGCACGATATTTGGGATCAACAAAAATCCCATGATGCTTGCCTTGCACTTCTTCTAACGTATAGCCCAGTACCGAGAGGAAATTATCGTTTGCGTAAAGTATATTGCCTTTCAGATCAAATTCGATGACAGCTTGGGAGCGGGAGATAGCATCTAATTGACCTTTCAGGTTGGCCAATTCTGCCTTGTCAACGATGACCTGGTGTTCTTCCAATGATCGTGAAAACAAGTTTTTTAACATGGCTTCAAATTCCTAATGGTAATGAGTTTTACATATTCTATAAGGTAGCGCTTTTAAAAATAATTTTCTGTAACTTTTTGATTAGTATGGAGTTAGAAACCATATTCATCAAGAAAATGGCTTAGTTTCCCTAGATCGTCTGTCCAAAAAACCAACAGATAGCCATAAAACAGGTGGCATTCACAATAATCGTGAACCATAAAATAGCTTTAAAGGGTTGTTTTTGAGTTTTATGGCGGAATTGATGTTGCGCCAACAAGGCCCCCGGCCATCCCCCACTCAATGCTAATCCATGTAAAACTCTTTCTGGAATTCGTTGTGTATTTAGCTGTGCAGACCGTTTGTCATGACCGTAAACAATAAAGGTCAATAATGACAAAACCAAATAAGGCATAAACCACCAAAACGACAGCTGCCAAATCAATAAAATGAAAAAACCATACACCGCAAAACCAATCACGCCTATTACAACTTCAAGCATAAGCTCTCAAGTGCCCTAAAATATCCCAAGTATTCATTATTAGGTCATAAACGAATACTTTTTAACACTTCATCCAATTTCACAATGGATAAGGGTTTGGTAATCACTGATAACATACCTGCATCAATACACAATCTCAGGTCTTCAGCCATTACATTAGCCGTCAATCCAATGATTGGTGGCAGCTCTTCATGTTTCGATAAAATCGTCCGAGTGGCTTGAATCCCATCCATCAACGGCATTTGCATGTCCATAAAGATGACGTCAAATTCCTGTTCAGCGACTTTATCAACTGCCTCTTGGCCATTTAATGCAAAGCACACCTCAAAGCCTAAGTCTTCTAAAAATGCGCCGGCGACAATACGGTTAATACCATTGTCTTCTGCAACTAAAGCACTCTTACCTTTATATCGTCCCTTTTCTACATTGACCTCTAAATTATCGTCCTGTTCTTCCTTATTCGTCAGCTCTAATGGCACATCAAAAAACACTCGGGTACCTTTACCAACTTTACTCTCTACAAAGATACTGCCGGACATCACTTCTACAAGGTTGTAGCAGATGGCAAGCCCTAGCCCAGTACCGCCATATTTACGAGTAATGGAGGCATCTTCCTGTAAAAATGGCTGAAATAAATTACCTACTTTCTCTCGGTTGATACCGATTCCTGTATCAATGACCTCAAACCTCACTAGACATTTTCCGTCTTCAAGTTCTTTTTGTTTACTGACCACCACTCGAACACTGCCCAGCTCAGTAAACTTGACCGCGTTACTGACTAAATTCATCAGTATTTGTTTTAGCCTTGTGGCATCAGCAACAACGTTATGGGGCAACTCAGAGTCGTATTGCAACTCAAGGGTGATGGCTTTATCACGGGTCTCCCCTTCAGCCAACTTGACCACAGTGTCTGCTGCTCGATACAAGTTCATAGGCTGGGGATCTAACTCCAAACGACCTGCTTCCATCTTAGAAATATCAAGAATGTCATTGATGATGCGCATTAAAATATCAGAGCTATCAGTAATCAGCTTAAACTTACCTTTCGCATCGTCACTCAAATCCTCTTTGTCGATCATTTCCAAGGTGCCCAGAATACCGTTTAGAGGAGTACGAATCTCATGGGACATGTTCGCCAGAAAATCACTCTTCACAGATACGGCTTTCTCTCGGTCACTCATCGCCAATTTGACCTGCTTAGACATGTCGTTAAATGCTTCAGCGAGTTGCGTCATCTCATTATTACCGGTTAAATTCGCTTGGTAGCCGTAGTTACCTTTACGAATTTGCGCCACAGCATCCATTAATCCTTTGTGATGGGATAGTATTTGTCTGATAAAACGAGACGAAAAAATGATTGTCAGGCCAATAATAATGACTGGCGAAAGTATCGTTAGTATAAGGATATAGTTTTCAAGCTTGGAATGTTGATCCTCAATCCTAGAGAGACTGGATCTAGCCGCCACCTCGTGCTTATCCAGTATCAATCGAATACCATCCACCAGCATTTTGCCTTTTTGTGTATTCAACATCTGGGCCATCATGGCAGACTTTTCAGAGGTACGAATGCGTGTGTCTTGTTTCAACTTAATGGAGGGTATGGCAACAGAGTTCATCCAAGATCGATGTAATCGCTCTACTTCAGCAATTTTTTGATATTGCTCTTCACTTACAGCTCGATTGATATCCTTGCCCTTCTCAATCAAGTCAGCAATCTGCGCTTGCCCTACATAGTAGGGCTCTAAATACGCTTCTGAATCGGATAATAAAAAACCCCTAAGCCCCGTTTGCATATCAAGCACCGCCTTGATGAGCTGACTATTATTCGACAAGGCGTCCTGGTGAATCATTAAGTCCGCCTCAGCTTTACGGTGCAAGTGAACAGTAACGATTTCCAATAGGGTCACAAACAGTAATGCAACGATAGGAATAGAAAGAGAAAAGAAATATTTGGCGCGAAAGGACACACCACCAAAATATTCAGAAAAAAATGTTTTAACAGCCATGGGCACTGCCTTGTAAGTCAAACCTGACAAAATTCAGTGTCTTTAAAACCCATAAAGACTGCAAGTAAGAATACGTAGTAAAGCGTTACCACGGGTCACATAAGATAACAGACTGCCCCTGAGTATCTTAGGCAACCCACTTCAACAATAGACTGATGGTGACGAAAGAGCACACCGTTGTGGCCAATAAACTGCTGGCGCAAAAGCTTCTCTGACCATATTCGCCACCAATAATAGGGTAAATACTAAACATAGGCATGGCAGCAAACACCACCACAGCCACACGAAGATCTTGTGGCATAGAGGGAAACAAGCCTAAACATAAGAATACCACCACAGGGAAACAAACCAGCTTCATTACCGCCACTAAGCCAATACGTAACTTGCTTCCTCGGATCGCCACACCCACAAGTGAGCCGCCGATCACAAACAATGCAGTGGGAGCCGCACCTTGTGCCAATAACCCTAACCCTTTACTCACAAACTCAGGAAAATGGACGCCCGTCGCAGACATCATGACCCCAACAAACACCGATAAGATAATGGGATTTGTGACGATGCGCTTAGCCACCTTGATCATCATCTGTTTACCCAAGCCACTCTTTTGATTGGCCATCATTTCGGTAAACACCAGAGCGATAGGCAAAAACACAATATTTTCCACCATTAATGACATAGCGAATGCTTGAGCCACATGCCCTTCCAAAAACTGAAGGAGTATCGGAAACCCTATAAAGGAACTGTTTGGCATCATGGTTCCAATGCCCGTTACAGATGCTGCGACCTTGTCTGCTTTGAAAACATACTGTGCCAACACCACGGTTATGAAAAAAGTGGTCAAACCTCCGATGGCATAGACACTGAGATACGCTCCGTTTAGCAAAACCCCCATGTCCATGGCAGAAATCTTAGTCACCATGACTGCTGGCAAAGCGAAATAAAGCACAAAACGACTTAACGCTGGCAAGGCCTCTTTGGGTAGTAACTGAAAACGCACACCCAAAAAACCTAAAAGAATCAACAAAAAAATCGGGGCGGTAATGCCTAATACAACGTCCAAGGCAAACTCCTTAGGGAAACGAAATTCATAAAATAAAAGTGCTACCTAGGAAGCAAACACTTCATCCGGCAAGGGAATCATATCCCTCACCACACCAGCACACAGCTCTCTAAACCAACTGCCACCGGGGTCATTGGCCTGTTCTTCAGGCCACGCCAAATAATATCGCACAGCTGGAAATTCATAGGGCAAGGGCTTGATCGCCAGACCAAATTGCGACATAAATCGAATCGCCAGCAACTGACTACTGCTAAATAATAAGTCTGTCTTTCCCACCGCCTCTAATGCCGAGACAAAATATGGAGTACGTAAGGAATAGCGACGCTCCTTAGCCCGCTCACCTAGAGCGCTATCACTGTAAATCATACTTGAGCCCCCTAAGGTCACCAGCACATGACCATAAGACAAGAAGTCATCCAGACTGATTTCATCGTCCACCGCTAAAGGGTGATTACGGGACAAGATACAGCCCCACCCTTCTCTTCCCAACAAACGGGTCGAAAATCGATTAGGCAGTTGCACATACTCACTGCACAGCACAGCATCCACCTGCTGATTGTCAGAGCGAAGTAAACTAGTCTCTGTAACTAGGCTAGTTTCTAAGGATGCATTCGGCGCTAACGCGTAAAAACGTTCGGCAATGGTCGGCAAGTACGCTTGGGCTTGATAATGGGAAGTCTGAAGTCGAAAGACTCGTTCGGTTTGCCCCGGTTCAAAGTCTTCAACACTGCTTAGTGCCCCCATTTTATCAATCATTTCTCTAAGGGGAGCTTCTAACGTTAACGCTTTAGCGGTTGGCACCATGCCTTTACTGGTGCGCACAAACAATGGATCACCAAAAGCCTCACGTAAACGATTAAGCAAGCGACTCATGGCAGGCTGACTCATATATAGGCGTTCCGCAGCTCTTCCCACGTGTCGCTCTTCTAACAGGTATAAAAGCCCCGTAAGACTTTTTAATTCAAGATGGGCAAGGCTTGGGGGCAACATACGGCGAGACGTCCTGATTCGGCAATGTTTAAAACTAGGGTTTTATAGTAATCGCTTCAGAGGACCAGCAAAAGATGTAAAGCCAATTTGACTGGATTACACAGGAACAAAACAGAGGTAAAGGGGTATAAAAAGACTCCCCCGCAGTGACCGTACATGGAGGAGTCAGAAACAGGCTTATGGATGAGCGTGGTATTTGTGATCTAAAGCATTGATGGCATCCACGTTGCCTGCCGAACGACCATTTTCATCAAACGTTTCCTTAAGAAACGCATCAGCAATGGATTTTGCAAGCTCCTGGCCAATGACTCGCGCCCCCATGGTAATGATCTGGGCATTGTTTGATAGGGCCGCACGCTCTGCAGAATAGGTATCATGGGTCAGAGCCGCTCGAATACCTGGTACTTTACTGGCAGCAATGCACACTCCAATGCCTGTACCACAGCATAAGATTGCGCGGTCGTATTGCCCTTCAAGGACGGCAGAGGCAACTCTATCAGACATATTTGCGTAAAAGTCATCTAGATTGCCCGCTTCATCACGGGATAAATCCGCGACCTCAAAGCGCCCTTTTAAATGTTCTACCAAGGCTTGCGCCAAAACTTCTCCAGCACTGTCGCCAGCAATTGCAATTTTCATGGTGTGATCTCCTAGTTTGATTGCGCTCTAACAACTGCTGCACACTTACTTAAAATGTCTACATAACCTTCAACATTCCAAGCAGAACGACCAATAAATAGGCCATCAATGTGCTCACAGGCGATGAGCTCTTCACAATTTTGAGGATTCACTGAGCCACCGTATAAACAAGGCACCTTACGCCCCAATACACTATGTGCCACGTCCAGAATTTCAGCTTGTCTCGCGTCTGCATAGTCGGCAGACGCTGGGATACCGTTTTCACCAATGGCCCATACAGGCTCATAAGCAAATAAGATCGGCGCGGATTTTTGCGCATCAGTCAGATATTGCAGTGCACCACGCACCTCTTCTGCCAATACTTCGGCAGCCTTGCCGCTGTCTTTGTCCGCTAGGGTTTCACCGATACAAATCAAAGGCACTAAACCGTGACGAATCGCCGCTTCAACCTTTCGTCCTACCGTGTCATTGGTTTCACCAAAATGCTCACGGCGCTCCGAATGGCCAAGTTCAACAATATCCAGCTCGCAGTCTTTCAACATTAAGGGGGATACTTCACCCGTCCACGCCCCTTGATCCGCCCAATGCATATTTTGAGCACCCACTTTGACCGATGTCCCTTTGAGGATCTGTTTCACCTCACGAACATTGGTAAAAGAAGGAATCACAAATCGTTGAATGCTGTCCTCAGCTTGTCCATCGACTTCCTTCAAAGCCGCGGCAAAGGCTTGCGCCTCAGCTAGGGTTTTATTCATTTTCCAACTTGTGCCTACCCAAAATTGCGTTGTCGTTGTCATGTGGCTTCCGGTGATCTCGCTATCGTTAACTGAATGCCGGCATTAGACAGATGCTCTGCAATGGCCGACTCTGGAACCTGGTCTGTGATGACCCAGTCAAAATCTTCGAGATCTGCCAAAACGTGCAATGCTACGCGATCAAAACGAGTGTGATTTACCAGCAAACAGGTCTTAACGGCTGCACTCAACATGGCTTTTTTCACTCGTACCACATCCGCATCCATGTGGAACACTTGGGTTCCGGATACCGCTGGGCTCGACAAAAATGCAATGTCTGCACGTAAACTGGTTAAATTCTGCTCCGCTAGGACGCCGAAGTAGCCATTGTACTTGGCGGAATACTCTCCCCCGAGTGCAATCAAATCGATACCATTTTCGAACTTAAGGGCTTCCATAATGGCCGCATTGTTGGTGATCACGGTCAGGGGCTTTTTGCTAGGTAGCAATTTACCTAACACTGCAGCCATAGAGCCGTCATTCACCATCACTGTCATGCCTGGCTCAACAAGTGTTAAAGCTTGTTCAGCCATTCGCTCCTTGCCTTGGCCACCTTGGCGTTCACGCAACCTGAAATCACTTTCAAACTGCATGCCTGCTTCAATAGTGGCACCACCACGGACTTTCCTCAGTAAACCCGCCGCTTCCAGTTCGTCGAGATCACGGTGAATGGTCATCTTAGACACATCAAAGCGCAAGGCTAATTCTTCTAAGTCCACCACACCGCTTTCTACTAACAGATCGATAATTTGCTGTCTTCGTTCGTCTCGTTTCATAACAACTCGCCTTGATAGCAAATCTCTTGAGTATGTTATAAACCCTAAAATCACATTTTTAAAGTTATTTTTAACATTATTTATTTTATTTTGTGATTTTCAGTGTTAATTTAACATCGTACTCAAGAGAAATGAGGGTTTTATCACATTATTGTGCGAAAACGGCGCTATTACGCCGCTCTAATGGACAAAAGAATATCATCTTAAGAGATATTTTGGAGGCTTGAAGGCGGAATAATAAGACTTTGATGGGGTCTTTCTGGGATATCTTGTGCGGATCTTTGATCACCCTGAGGCCAAGATGTCACAACCGGTGAGATAAAAAAGTGATTTAAATGTTATTTATAACAAAATAACATTTAAAACATCCCGTCATATGATTTCATTGAGTACCTTCCTCGACCTTAGTCCCGCAGTTCCCCTGAAGGCACTGCGGGATATTTTTACTGGCCTTAGGGCCACAAAAAAGCAGAACCCAAAGGTACTGCTTTTTATACTCAAGGGAGTTATATAGCCTTAGATCACCACAATAATGAGATCAAGCTTATACCGCGTCTAGAATCGCTCTAGCGGTCACTTCATCGGTAATTAAACCCGTTAAAAGATTACCATTAAGCACTGCTCTGATGGCTTCTACTTTTTCCTCGCCGCCAGCAATGGCAATGGTCTCACCTTTGTTGCCTTCGAGGGAGACTGACAACATACGGGCACTTAAAGAGGTGTTAATAACCGCCCCTTTCTCATCAAAGAAATGCCCCATGGCTTCGCCCACTGCGCCCGCTCTGGCAATCTCAATAATTTCCTCAGGCTTAATTGGCCCAGAAGCAACCAATTGCGCTGTCTGCGCCACCGTACCGATACCAATAAATTTCAGATCCGCATTGTTGGCCATGGTAAACACGTCCTTCACACCTTTCTGTGCCAGCAAAACGGTTCGATCTTCTACTGAGTTCGCCAGTAATGGTACAGGCATGGTGTAAGAAGGTGCTCCGGTTTTAGCCGCAATCCAATGGAGGACATCGTCGCGGTTGATGGAGTAATCTCGAGTTAAGCCCCCCAAGAGGGAAACAAACTTAACATTTGAGGTCTCCAGTCTTGGTAACTGGTGTACCACGGCCGCCAAAGCACGCCCTAGGGCCAAGCCAATGGTAATGTCTGATTTCGAAGTAAGCAGATTCTTAAGGTAGGCCGATCCAGCTTGACCTAGGGTCTTCAAAGGAATCCCTTCTTCGCCTAAATCTGGCGCAACGATACACTGCTTGAGACCAAACTTGGCGATCATGAGTTCTTCTAGTTCCACGCATTCGGTGATCTTCCCATCTATGGTGACTTTTACAGCGCCTTCTGAAACTGCCTTTGATATAAGGCGATGGGTCTTCACAGAAGTCAGCCCCAAACGCTTTGCGACTGCGGCTTGAGTCAAACCACCCACGTAATGCAGCCATGCAGCTCGTATTGCTAACGAGTCGTCAAAATCCACAAGACCTTTTTTCGTATCCAAACTTCTACTCCGGTATCAAAGGTTACGCGATAGACTTCCTAGGTTGCCTATGGGAAATGAACTGTACACTAACCGACGTTAAACTTCGATATATCACACGCCAGCCTAAATTCAGGATCAGATGTTCAGATCCTGAACCCCACTGTCTATGTGAGGTGCCCAGAAGGCAACACTTTCAGCTATCTGCTCGACCACCTGATGGTCTGTGGGCTCACGCTCCTTAAAGCTTAACTCAAGACAGATTTGATTATCCTTCGCCCCACCTTTTGCTAGAGTGTCTAGCAAAGGCCCCGGCTGAATTCGCCCGTTACGATTGTACTCTTCAATAAACGGACGGTGACCACCCTTATCCATCAAACTTTGTTTAATATGAATTATCGGCGAAACCTTTGGCACCGCTTCGGCCCAAGCATAAGGATCATAGTCCGCCGGATTATCAGACATGACATCACCATGGTCGATGTCGGCCATCATCCACATAGGCACTGCCATATTGGCGTCCGTTAAGCGTTGCTGTAACGCCATGGCTGAGGCGATGGTGTCACCAAACTCACGGCCTACACTCATGGGCTCCCAATAGACATACTTTAAACCCGCCAGCTTAGCGTGCTCCGCAACTTCTGCCCAACAATCAATGGCAATCTGTGTGAGTTCTTCTCGACGTTTCGGATCATCAAAATCCTGATGGGTCATGATGGCAAATTGAGTTCCGACCGCTTCACCACCCAAATCCGCTGTAATGTCCGCGAAGGTTTTAAACCACTCCACATAATAACGTCTTACTTCTTTATCAGGATGACCAAAGTGATTTAGACGGCCATAGGGCCCAGTCATACCAGAGGTAATACGGACACCCGTCTGGGTCAAAGCCGACTGCATCTCACGAGTTAGCCGACGAATAAGAGATGCGGGCCAGCTGGGATTGATAAACTCATGGGTCAGCTGTACATCGCGTATTTTAATCTCGTGGGCAATGGTTTCAATTAGGTGCTTCGGCTCAGCAAAGCGATTAACCAAAGGGTTCGTATTCAAGCCTAACGTTAAAGCCATGGTGACTCCTTATGAGATCTTGCGATCAGCGTTGTGTTTGATAAATTCACTCTCAAACCACTGGGCGAAAGCGGCTCTTTGTTCAGTAGATAGGTGCAAACCTTCCTTAGTACGGCGCTCAAGTACATCTTCTGGGGTCATGGCCCACTCATGGGCAACCAAATAACGCACTTCTGCTTCGTATAGATTGCCACCAAAATATTGCCCCAAGCCCTCAACAGATGAAGCGTCTGCTACGATCTGCTTAATAATGGAGCCATAATGACGCCCATAATGAACCAACAGCTCACGGGGCATCCATGGGTAGTCTTCCTTGCAGGCTTGCATATAAGTTTGGAAATCCGCATTGGGAATATCCCCACCCGGTAGCACAACACCACTGGTCCAATTGCCCCCCATGTTAGGGAAGTATTTTTCAATCTTTTGAATGGCATGCTCGGAGAGTTTACGGAAGGTGGTTAGCTTCCCACCAAACACGTTCAATAAAGGCACACCTTGGGTTTCATCTAGATCAAACACATAATCACGCGTCACCGCTGAAGGGTTCCCCTGACCATCATCAAACAATGGACGCACCCCAGAGAAAGTGGTGATAACGTCCTGACGACGAAGGGTTTCTTTAAAGTATCGATTCACTGCGGCTAACAAGTACTCGATTTCACTCTCATCCGCTTTAACGTCTTCAACTTTACCGTCATAAGGAATGTCCGTCGTACCAATCAAGGCTTTGTCATCTTCATAAGGGTTAATGAAGATGACTCGTTTGTCATAGTTTTGAACCAAGTACGCCTGCTGGCCCTGCCAAAACTTAGGCACGATTATGTGAGAACCTTTCACCAACTGAATATTGCGAGAGCTTTTAGATGTGGCCACATCATCCACAATTCTACGCACCCAAGGTCCTGCAGCATTTACCAACAACTTAGCCTTAAAGGTACGAACTTCTTTAGTCAGCTCATTTTCAGTGGTCACATCCCAATAACCTTCAGGGTTACGTTTGGCCGATACACAACGGGTGCGAGTCAACACTTCTGCGCCCTTTTGGGACGCCGCTAAGGCGTTCAACACCACTAAACGAGAGTCATCTACCCAACAATCTGAGTATTCAAACCCTTTTGTGTATTGATCTTTAATGGGCGCACCCTCTGGATCACGATGCAGATCTAAAGCACGAGTACCGGGCAAACGCTTACGCCCTCCGAGGTGGTCGTAAAGAAACAAACCTAGACGAACCAACCAAGCAGGACGATCTGCCTTACTGTGGGGTAACACAAAACGCATGGGCCAAATAATGTGACTGGCGGAATTCAATAGCACTTCACGCTCAATCAACGCCTCTCGAACCAAGCGAAACTCGTAGTATTCTAAATAACGCAAACCACCGTGGACCAACTTGCCTGAGCGGGAAGATGTGCCCTGGGCAAGGTCATCTTTTTCACATAAGGCCACTGACAATCCGCGACCGGCCGCATCCCGTGCGATGCCCGCACCATTGATACCACCACCGATGACAAACAGATCTAACATTTGTTCATTACTCATACCGAACCTCTTACTTAATCGCCGCAGATCGTGCTGGCGATCTGTCTGTGTATTCTCTTGATTGCGCTCTATGCATTACATCGTCTTGATGTGTTCCATGGTTGCCCAGGTAGACGGGAAGGACTGGCGCTGTCTGTAAAACGCTTCAAACAAGCGTTCATATTTTTCAGCTAAAGCCAGATCCGGTGCTTCCGATGTGCCCAATAGGGGCGACACCCACTCTTTAATGCAATCATCCATAGTGGGATATAACCCAATGGCTACCGCAGCCATCATGGCTGCCCCTGCCGCGCCTGCTTCTTCCCTAGCGGACACACGTACTTTGGCATTCACTAAGGCCCCTAAAATTTGACGCAGGGTGGCAGAACGAACAGCGCCACCGCTTAACCGTAACTCTGCAGCCGTGCCGCCCATGGCCTCATAACAATCACGCATAGCCATCCCTAGGCCTTCTACAACAGCGCGAACCAAATCTGGAAAACGATGACGGTAGGTCAAACCCGTAAAACTTGCCCGAGCTTGACCGTTCACAAACGGCCCCCGCTCCCCCGCATCGGAAATGTATGGGTGATACAGCAGCTGACCGGCTTCTGCTTGCTTAAGCCAGCTTTCTACCCGGTCCACCAATCCATGGCTGGTGCATTCACAGTCAAAATCCTTTAATAAATCCGCTGCCACATTTAGCAACCAATCAAGGTTTAACGCAGATGCCATATTGGTTTGTACTTGCGTCACACGTCCCTCAACTGGCAAAGCAATGACGTATCCAGTGCCCGCCTCATTTAAATACACCTCTTGATCGGACACAGAACGCATGTGCACCCCCGTAGACCCAATGACAGAGCATGCGACATTGTCCTCACCGGTATGAACTCCCGCCCCAAGGGCTGTCATCACCATATCCACATAAGCCAGAGACACCGGAATGCCTGGAGCCAAACCCGTTAGCTCAGCCGCTTCAGAGGTCAAAGGAAAGGTTTGCTTGGATCCATCAATAATGGGAGGGAGCAACGACTTAAACTGGCTAAGTCCTAGACTTTCAATCACCAGATCACTGTATTCACGGGTACGAAAATCACCAAAAGTAAATGATGCTTCTGAAGGGTCAGTTGCACGCTGTCCAGTTAAATTGAAAAACAACCAGTCTTTACAATGAAACGCCGTACTGGCTTGCTGCAATAACTCTGGGCAGTGCTGGGCCATGTGAGCCATTTGCGCACCCTGTTGGCAGGTATTCAAACCTGTGCCTGTCTTTTCAAATCGCTGGCGCTCAGTCACTGACTTATTAAGGTGCTCAACAGTGGTAGCTGCTCGACCATCTAACCAAAGCCAAGCATCGCAGACGGGCTTGCCTTCCTCATCGATCAACCAGGTACCGTCCCCCTGCCCCGTGACAGATAAGGCGATTACTCGCTCTTTAAAGTGGGTAACTTTTTCGCTTAGCCCTTGTAGCGCACTGACGCAGTCTGCCCAAGTTTGAGATAAGGATTGTGTCGCGGAGCCATCAAGGCCCGTTTGATAGGAATTGCGTACTGAAGATGTGGCGACTTGCTCACCACTGGTAGTAAAAGCCACAGCTTTAACCACAGAGGTGCCTGCATCGATACCAATGATTAATTGTGAGTTCACTTATTATCCTCCCTATGGCGGAGGCAAGTGAAGCGGGGCAACTTTATTATTAGAAGCATGATTGATACCCGTTTCTTGTAACAACGAACCAGAGTTCGATGTGAAATATTTTTCTTGTTTTGATAATTATTTCTTCATTTTTATTATCTGTCAACTCAAACTCTGGCTTTCTTTTGAACAAAGCGTCTGCCTAAAGCAATCGTAAAGAATCTAATTAACCAACGATCTCAAATTACTAAAACTCTATTAAATTCATTAGAATCAATACATTAATATGTTCTTACGGTTCTCAAAACCGCTACTCATTACCCTTTTTTAGCGCTGTAATAATGCCACTCCCCTAAGAAGCAGAAATCAAAAGACAGATATTTTTTATAAAACATGTAATAAATTTCATTGACAGTGATTTATTTTTATCCCATTGTAAGTACAAAGATCACACAGACCTCTAAAAACAAATTGATGATCTTGGCTCGATCAAAGACTTATGTTCCCCACAGGACACAAGTTTTAGAGGCAAAACAGCCGGAGTAAAATAAAAATGATAAACACCACTGTGCAACCCAGCTATCGTCTAGCGCTATTGCGTTTGACGCAGGTTGAATCGACTCAAATGTTTACCCTAATTGGTGGAGGTTGCCATGCAAACTCAACTTTCTAACCAGTTAGCGGCCAAAAAACGTAAGCAGCTCCTTGTTGCAGGCATTTTTACTGCGGCAGTGATAGGTGCAATGGCCATCGATACGAAAGTCATCATCAATGGCTCCATTGAAGACCTGCGCCAACAAGCGTTTTCCCCTGACAACTATGCCAAAATTCATTACCCAGACATTAAGCAGTATGTAGAGAACAACGCAGTCGACGCAACTGTCCTCCTTGATGCTTTGCGGGAAGACAAAAAAGCAGCAGGCCAAAAATACGGCGTCGGTGGCGGCATTGGTCCCGTTATCCCTGTTTCCTTAGAAGGCACAGTGACCGAGGGCCGCTCAGGCATCTTCAAAATCAGCATTCCAAGCTTCCCTGACAATCAAACAGTACGAGTTCAAACTGGCCCAGCCCTTAATGGCACGGATCTGCGTGATGCTACTGGGGAAATAAAATTTGGTGAGTTCAAAAACCAAATTGAATATCAAGATGTGGGAGCGGCCATCAACCGAACCATGAAAGCAGAGATCCTTGAAGGTCTTGACCGTGACAACTTGGTGAACAAAACCGTGACGGTCACAGGCGTATTTCGCTTAATCAATGCCAAAAACTGGCTTATTACGCCAGTAGGGATGGATGTGAAATGAGCCTAGCCTACAACAACCTTCCAACAGTGGATGAAGTGGTTCTGGAAGCACGCAATATTGCCAAGTCTTTTGGGAACACCCACGCCCTCAAAGGGGTGAACTTCGATATTCACCGGGGGCAAGTGACAACCCTATTTGGTGAAAACGGTGCTGGTAAGTCTACCCTGATGAAAATTTTATCTGGAGTGATTACCCCCACATCCGGTGAAATCGTTTTAGATGGTCAATCCATCCTGTTTAACAATGCCAATGAAGCCCGCGCTAAAGGGATCTCCATTATTCACCAAGAGTTAAGTCTCGCCCCTAACATGAATGTGCGAGACAACATCTTTATGGGTCGGGAGATCATCAAGGGCGGCCAAGTGGACTTCGCAGAAGAAGAGCGCCAAGCCCGTGAGTTAATGGCTGAACTTGAAGAAGACATCGACCCATTAACACCCCTTGAAGAATTGCGCTTAGGTCAGCAACAGATCATTGAAATTGCCCGAGCCATTTCTCAGAAGTCGCGCATCCTCATCATGGATGAACCCACTTCTGCCCTCAGTGCAGCGGAAGTAGAAGTGCTGTTTAAAGTGATCCGCGACCTGACCGCGAAGGGTGTCTCGATTGTCTATATCTCTCACCATTTAGAGGAAGCGCTGACGATTACAGACCATGCCGTGGTTTTGCGAGACGGCACCATGACCGCCTATGCGCCACGTAAAGACATCGACCTTGAGTGGATCGTACGCAACATGGTGGGTGAAAACTTTGATTTGGGCTCCCCTCCAACTGGCTATGAGTTTGGCAGTACAGCTTTGCATGTCAAAAACTTGGTCATCAAGGACACAGGGGGCGGTGATTTTAACGTGGTCGATAACCTATCCATTGATGTGAAAGCCGGTGAAATCGTCTGTGTTTACGGTTTGATGGGAGCTGGCCGCTCAGAATTTATGGAATGTGCTGCGGGCCGCTTAAAAGCCCAAGAAGGACACATTTTATTAGGCGGTGAAGACATTAATAAACTCTCCATCGCAGAGCGTATCCAAGCTGGCTTGGCATTAGTCCCCGAAGATCGTCAAAAAGATGGCCTGGTTCAAACCATGAGCGTGGGACAGAACCTTTCTTTAGCAAGTATCGGCGAATTTACCCGCAAGCTACTGACCTCTAAAGCAGACGAAGACAGCTTAGTTGGCGAATCCATTAAAGCGGTCACAGTAAAAACTTCCGGCGCTGAAGCGGCCATTGGTTCCCTCTCTGGGGGCAACCAACAAAAAGTCGTGATCGGCAAAATGCTTGCAACCGACCCAAAAGTTTTACTTCTGGATGAGCCTAGCCGCGGCATCGACATCGGCGCCAAAGCGGAAGTTTTCAAGCTCTTAGCAGAACGCGCCAAACAAGGTCTTGCTGTGGTCTATTCCACCTCCGAAGTAGCGGAATGCTTGAGTATCGCCCACCGCATTATCGTAATGCACAAGGGCAAAATCTCTGCAGAGTTTGATCACACGGTTTCAAA
Organism: Marinomonas vaga; assembly: GCF_055388305.1. Taxonomy (NCBI): domain Bacteria; kingdom Pseudomonadati; phylum Pseudomonadota; class Gammaproteobacteria; order Oceanospirillales; family Oceanospirillaceae; genus Marinomonas; species Marinomonas vaga. The sequence goes on along the minus strand of NZ_AP043903.1, from coordinate 2,934,393 downwards.
AGAACAAATTATGGCCGCCTCTGGCGAATCGGTTACCCATTAAGACAATAAGAAAAACTGGAGTTACACCATGTCTGCAACGGCTCAAAAACAAACAGTGCAAGGCGTAAGCGCTGAACCGAAGAAACTTGATATCGGTCGCTTATTACTTGAAGGACGCGCATTCTTTGCTTTGATTGCGATCATTATCTTTTTCTCTTTTATGTCGCCGTACTATTTTACGGTTAACAACTTCCTGATCATGTCATCTCACGTGGCCATTTTTGGGCTGCTGGCTTTAGGCATGTTGCTGGTCATTCTCAATGGCGGCATCGACCTTTCCGTAGGCTCTACCCTGGGATTGTGTGGCGTCTTTGCTGGTTTTTTAATGCAAGGGGTCAACATTGAATTCCTGGGGATGACTTTTTACCCATCCCTTTGGGTGGTAGTGGTTTTGACCTGCTTATTGGGTGCTGCTGTCGGCACCGTTAACGGTGTGCTGGTGGCCCACTTCAAGGTTCCAGCATTCGTGGCAACCTTAGGCACCATGTATGTTGCCCGTGGTATCGCCCTACTCATGACCAATGGCCTCACGTACAACCAATTAGACGGCAAACCTGAGCTTGGCAACACAGGCTTTGAGTGGCTGGGCTTTAACCGTTTAGCAGGCATTCCTATCAGTGTCATCGTATTGGTTGTGGTTGCCGTATTGTGTGGTTTGATGATCAGCCGTACCGCTTTTGGTCGTTGGTTATATGCTTCTGGTGGTAACGAAACCGCTGCGGACCTTTCTGGTGTACCCATCAAACGTGTAAAAGTGACGGTTTACCTTCTGTCTGGCGTTTGCGCTGCCCTAGCTGGCTTGGTTTTGTCTTCACAATTGACCTCTGCTGGTCCAACTGCTGGTACCACCTACGAACTGACCGCCATCGCTGCGGTAGTGATTGGGGGAGCCGCTCTGACCGGTGGTCGTGGTACGGTCCGCGGCACCATCTTGGGCGCCTTGGTGATTGGCTACCTATCCGACGGTCTTGTCATTATTGGGGTTTCGGCTTACTGGCAGACAGTATTTACCGGCACCGTAATCGTTTTAGCAGTTTTGCTTAATAGCCTGCAATACGGCTCCTCTGGCAAGAGTCGCTAAATGAACCTTGCAGTGGTGATGGGTAAAACATCACCACTGCAAACAACTCGCCGACCTTCGGCAAACTCATAAAATAATAAATCGGAGTAATACAATGTTTAAAACTACTAAGCGTTTGTTAGTTGCCTCTACTGCAAGTTTGACTCTTATGGCAAGCAGTGCATGGGCTGATGGCTTGATTTCGATTATCGTAAACGATCCATCAAACCCTTACTGGTACACTGAAGGTCAGGTAGCGAAGCAAACTGCCGAGGACATGGGTTATGACGCTAATGTGGCTGCTCACAAAGGCGACACCAACACCGAAAGTAAATTAATCGACACAGCGATCACCAACCAAGCCAAAGCCATCATCCTTGACCCAGCTAACGCAGATGGCTCAATTGGTGCGGTGCGTAAGGCTATTGCTGCGGACATTCCAGTGATCATCATCAACGCAGAGCTAAACCAAAGCGGTTTAGCAAAAGCGCAGCTTGTTTCTAACAACGCTCAAGGTGCAGCACTGGGTGCAATGCAGTGGGTTGATGCGGTTGGCGATTCTGGTAACTACGTTGAATTGTTTGGCGCCCCAAGTGATAACAACGCTGCCACCCGTTCTAACGGTTTTGAAACAGTGCTAACTCAATACCCAGATCTAAACAAAGTGGCTCAAGAAGTGGCGAACTGGGACCGTACTCAAGGCTACAACAAAATGCAGTCTATCCTGCAAGCAAACCCAAACATCAAAGGCGTGATCTCTGGTAACGATGAGATGGCACTGGGTGCGATTGCAGCTCTTAAAGAGGCAGGCAAGCTTGATCAAGTTAAAGTAGGCGGCTTTGACGGTTCTCCAGATGCTGCAAACGCTATTCTAGACGGCGAAATGGAATACACAGTCCTTCAGCCAGTAGCAATCTTTGCTGCCGAAGCCATCCGTCAAGCGGATAACTTCATCAAAAATGGCACTACTGGTGTCGACACAGAGAAACAGTTGTTTGACTGCTACCTAATCACTAAAGACAACATTGCAAACTACACGTCTGCATTCACATTGTCTGAGTACTAAGCACTTAAACGCTCTTATCAAGGGCACTCTCCAAAGCACGATTTAGGGCTACTCTTGTAGCCCTTCTTTTTCGCCTTAGCGATCATTCTTTCTAATCACTGTGTCTCCCCTCAGACACAGGGCCGATCCGGCCATTCAATTTTTGACACAAACGTTCAGCACACAGTTTGCTGTAGGACACTATTGATGAGCACAATACAACGCAGAACCCTCGCTAACGCCGTACGCGCATTAAGTATGGACGCCGTACAACAAGCCAACTCTGGTCACCCAGGTGCCCCAATGGGCATGGCAGACATCGCCGAAGTCCTGTGGCGAGACTACCTACAACACAACCCTGCGAATCCCCATTGGCCTAATCGTGACCGTTTTATTCTGTCTAACGGTCATGGCTCTATGCTGCTGTACAGTCTGCTGCATTTATCTGGCTATCCACTGACCACGGACGATCTTAAACAATTCCGCCAACTCCATTCTAAAACCCCCGGCCACCCAGAATACGGTTACACCGAAGGAGTTGAAACGACTACGGGACCTTTGGGACAAGGTCTAGCCAACGCAGTGGGCATGGCATTAGCCGAGAAAACCCTAGCGGCACAATTCAACCGTCCAGGATTTGATGTGGTTAACCATTTCACCTATGCCTTTGTGGGGGATGGCTGTCTTATGGAAGGCATATCCCATGAAGTATGCTCTCTGGCAGGGACTCAAGAGTTAGGCAAACTTATCGTATTTTACGATGACAATGGGATCTCCATTGATGGTGAAATCGATGGCTGGTTCACCGACGATACCCCTACTCGATTCCGCTCTTATAACTGGCAAGTAATCAGTGATGTGGACGGCCATGATGCGAAAGCTATTATTGCTGCTATCGAAGAGGCCCGCCGAGACACCTCTCGACCGACCCTGATCTGCTGTAAAACCACCATTGGTTTTGGCTCGCCTAACAAGGCCGGCAGCCATGATTGCCACGGTGCTCCTTTAGGTCAGGATGAGATTCAAGCGACTAAACAAGCGCTAGGTTGGAGCCATGGTCCCTTTGACGTTCCTAACGATGTTTCCCATGCTTGGAATGCCATTGATAAAGGACAAACATTAGAAGCCCTTTGGAAACAATTGTTAGAAGGTTATCAGGCTAAATATCCAGAATTGGCAGAGCAATTCTTGCGTCGTATTGAAGGCTCATTGCCAGAAAACTGGGACCAGATAAAGAAAGACATCCTCGAACAACAAGCCAGTGTGACGGATGCAGTGGCGACCCGTAAATGCTCGCAAAACACCCTGCACTTGTTGGGGGAAAAAATCCCTGAACTGTTAGGAGGCTCTGCGGATTTAGCTCCTTCTAACCTGACCATGTGGAAAGGATCTGAGGCCATTTGCCCTGCCCATCCTAATGGTAACTACCTGCATTATGGCGTCCGAGAATTCGGCATGACTGCCATTATGAATGGTGTGGCCCTCTATGGTGGTTTTATTCCCTATGGGGGAACCTTCCTAATGTTTATGGAATACGCTCGCAATGCGGTGCGCATGTCCGCCCTAATGAATCAAAGAGTCATTCATGTTTACACCCATGACTCTATTGGCTTAGGGGAAGACGGTCCGACCCATCAACCGGTGGAACAAATCACAGCGCTACGTGTGACTCCAAACCTACAAACCTGGCGTCCCTGTGATCAATTTGAAACCACTGTCGCATGGTTAGCCGCCCTTGAACGCAACGAAGGTCCCAGTGCATTCATCTTGTCCCGTCAAAACTTACCCCAGCAGACCCGTGATAGCTTACAGCAACAAAATGCGGTCAAAGGTGGCTACATACTTAAGGCCTGTAGCGGTAAACCTGATGTCATTCTGATCGCTACCGGATCAGAGGTCGCCTTGGCCATGGACAGCGCTAAGACCTTAGAGCAGGAAGGTTATGCCGTTCAAGTCGTCTCCATGCCCTGTGCCGAGCGATTCGCTCAACAGCCAATCTCCTACCGTGACAAGGTATTACCCAAAGAGACCCGTGCACGAGTGGCGATAGAGTGTGGGCACAGTGATTACTGGTACAAATATGTGGGTATCGACGGTGCCGTCATAGGCATAGATCGCTTTGGTGAATCCGCACCAGCCAATGAATTGATGACCTTATTTGGTTTCACTCAGGAGAAGGTCGTTGAGACCGCTAAAAATGTGATCCAAGCACAGGCCTAATTTCTTGATATAGACTTCCAATTCTAGGTAACTACCACTAAAGCGCCTCTTACCAAGCGGTAAGAGGCGCTTTTTTTTTTGCGTAAACATCTCACTTAGCGGAAGTGTCACTAGGTCAATTGGAAGAATCGACATCTGTTATTCTGAAGCAAGTGTTTCCTTGAGTTTGCCATCATCAGACACACTTGTGCTCTTATTGCTTGAATATATGAAGTACAACGCAATACCAAGACAGAGAATTGCCATAAACCGATAGGTTGAAAATGGAATGGGAGTATTCCCCAACCAACCAAAACTATCGATTAACATGCTCATTGTTAACTGCCCAAAAATCACTGCAACCGTTGCGACTGCAGTACCAATACGTTGTACCGCCAGCACCATTATGACGATATAAGGCACACCACACATAGCCCCTAACAATTGCCATTTGGGTACATCCAGCAATGTAACAGGATGCTTTGGCTCAAAATAAAAGATCAATAATGCAGTGATTAATGCACCGACCGAGAATGTAAGAAATGCGGTTTTAAAAACCCCAACTTTATTGCCAAGCTGGCCATTAATGACAGCCTGAATACTTAGCATAGCGCCACCGAAAACCGCTAAAACAATCATTAAAAAAGTCATAATACACCTTAACCTTGAGCAACCATCGCGAGCGCGATAATGATAAAAATGAGTGCAATAATGCGGTTTTTGTCGATTTTTCTCTGGGCGCTACCAAATAGGCCGAAGTGGTCAATAATTAAACTTTTAGAGATTTGCCCAGCTAGAATGCCAATCATCGTCAATGTGACACCTATTACAGGAGCAACGATGGTCAGGATAACCACATAAACGACTCCGAGCACCCCACCGGTTAACTGCCAAGATGGCTGTGAGAAAAATGAAGGACTATTTCGTGGGCTAAAAAACAGCATCAACAAAAACGTTAATACCGAACCGACACCGAAAATACTGAATGTTGCCCATAAATCACCCACTTGCGTTCCTAAGGGACCGAGTAAACCTGCCTCTATGGAAAGCCCCATTCCGCCAGCGATTACGATCATAATTAACAATAATTGCATATAAAAACCGACTCCATTTTTTAAGATGGTGAAGGTTAACCTGTCCGATTATTGAGAAAAATGCCATTATTATACGAACACCTTTGCACTAATTGCATATATGAGTAATTTCGAATCTATAAACCTTAAAAGCTTACTGATATTCATCAGTGTGTATGAGCTAAAAAACTTTTCATTGGTGGCGAGACGGGAAGGCATTTCTGCTTCTCAAGTATCCCGCGTCATTCACAATCTCGAAGACGCATTGGGGCAACAGTTATTTTATCGTAACACCCGTGCAATCATTCCCACTGAAAGCGGGAACCTGTTCATTAAGCACGCCCGCGCAATGACCTCAAATTTCCATGATGCCCGTCAAGAGCTGAGTGAACGTCTACTGGAACCCTCTGGAATTGCCCGAATTAACGCACCGGTCTTTTTTGGACAAAAGCATATTGCTCCCGGCCTATCGAGCCTAAGTGAACGATATCCAGATTTAGAAATAGAACTCACCCTGACAGATGACTTCATTGATCCCATGAAAGATGCTTCCGATATCATATTTCGCATTGGTACGCTCACAGATTCTTCTTATCGGGCTCGTATTATAGGGGAACAGACCTATCACCTTGCCGCATCACCAAACTACATCGAAAACTATGGAATGCCCGAAACACCTGAAGACATAAGCCAGCATAAATGTCTTGTCTACAGTGGTTCATCAGGCCCTAATCGATGGCACTTTCGGCCGCCTGGAAGCGCATGGGTTCACTACCCTATATCGCCTGTTTTAAGCTCGAATAGTGCCGAGTCTCTTCTGACTGCAGCGTTAAATCACATGGGAATTGTATTATTTCCAGACTGGCTAATGGCTGATAGATTACTGAGTGGTGAATTAGTAAAACTGTTACCAAATATTGATTCATCCATTCACACGGAAACACAGACCATTGCAGCCATTTACCCGAATGCACGTCGCCCATCGCTGAATGCAAGAGCCATAATTGATCATTATATTGAAGTGTTTGGATCGCCCTTATACTGGCAACGGTGAGAGAGCTCAATTTCTAGAAATACTCACTCTCATTTTTCATCACTCTTAAATAAATAGTTGACTTATAGCTGTTCCATATATAGAACGTTCTATATATGGAACAACTTTTAGTGCTCATGATGGAAAACCCAAACCTAAACAGTCTTGGACAAAACCTGCAAACCTTACGTTTAGCGCAGGGCTTATCCCTATCCCAACTCGCCAGTAACGCTGGGATTGCAAAATCCAACCTATGCCGTATCGAGCAGGGAGAAGGCAACCCCACCATTGAAACGATTTGGCGTTTAGCGGTGCAGCTAAAAGTCCCGTTTGGGGATCTCATTGCTGGCAGCCATGAATTTTTAGGGGAAGACGGTATTCAAGTGAAATTGGTGGATCAAGGCGCCGATGACCCAAGAGTCGACGTGTATTGGATGTCTTGTGCCTCCAACACCACTAAAGACTCTGAAGCCCATACCCATGGCACGACAGAACGCCTCACCCTTATTAGTGGTGAATTATGGGTGGGACCTACCAACGCCATGACCCGTTTAACCGCTGGGGACACCTTCACCCTGCATGGGGATCAACCCCACTGCTACCAGACTAAAGACCAAGGGGCCACCTTAATGCTGGTGATCACTTATCCAAAACAACAGGACGCACCATGACTACCGCAACCCAATCATTTGTTGAGAATCCTTGGCGACAAGGTGCAAAGGATGCCCTCCCTTTACTCGGCGGCTATATTCCCGTGGCGATTTCCTTTGGTTTGTTTTCGGTTCAATCTGGCTTTGGCATTCTTGAAACCATATTGGTCTCTGTTTTGATCTATGCCGGAGCGTCTCAATTTTTATTTGTGGCTATGGTCGTGTCCGGTGCGCCATTTTGGCTAGTGATTGTCATGACTCTGCTCATCAACTCCCGCCATCTAGTGTATGGGCCCAATATTGCACCCTACCTGCAAAAAGACATCCGTTGGTTGCCCATGATGCATTTGCTGACCGATCAGATCTTTGCATTGGCCCTTACACGGCTACCCGCTATGACACCGAGTGCTCGATTAAGCTGGTATTTTAGTGCCGGTATGATTGCTTGGGTGAGCTGGATTTCTGGAACAGCTCTGGGGGCAATCGCCGGTGACGAGCTGATGCAACGTTGGCCGTTAATCGGTGAAGTGCTGCCTTTTGCGTTACCTGCGCTGTTTTTGGTGATGGTATTACCACGCTGCTCTGACCGCCGCTGGACTGTCACCATGGTGGTAGCAACAGCAAGCGCCATGCTGCTTAAACTGTTTGGCTTTCCCAATATTGCCATTCCGGCCGCTGCCGTGTGTGGTGCCTTGGCCTATTATGCAATCCAACAGTCCCCAGCCAAAAAAGGAGCGGCTTCATGAGTGGTGAAACTTGGCTGATTTTAATAAGCATTGCCTTGGGCACGTTTTTGATCCGCGCACTGCCTTATATGTGGATGGCAAAAAAACTCACCAAGCAAGAAGCTCAAGGAGGCGTGGCAGCCACACCTATCTGGCTCACTATTCTAGGGCCAACGATGATTGCTGCCATGTTTGGCACCTCCTTAATCCCCATCGAACCCTCCCCTTTATCTTGGCTCGCTACGCTGATCGGCTGTGGAGCAACCTACCTAATGTGGCGTCGCACCCGCTCCATGGGCTATCCCATCGTGGTGGGAGTGTTAGTGTTTGGTGGGCTTATTGTGACCTTTGGCTAGATCAGATCCGATCTAACAACTACAACCAGCCCCAATAAAAAAGCCAGAGCGGATTCGTCCACTCTGGCTTTTCTTATCGTCACAAGACTATTACAAAAGCGCCACGAGCTCACTTGGCTCTTGACGGTAAGTGTAATCCGCATCCACAAAGGCATACTCAATAGTACCATCTTGAGAAATGATAAAGGTTGCAGGAATAGGCAGCTCAAACTGACCTTTGCCATTGTGTTTTTCCACGTCTATGCCAAAGCTGGTATAGATCGGACGTAAGGACTCGTCCAACTCAAACACTAAACCTAATTGTTTCGCATATTCGCTGTTTAAATCAGAAAGAACCTCAAACCTCAGCTCATTTTTCTCGCTTGTAGAAAGGGACTGGTCAGGTAACTCAGGGGAAATAGCCACTAAGGTTGCACCACGCTTTTCGATCTTATCTAGCTCAGCTTGAAATGCTCTCAGTTCCATATTGCAGTATGGACACCAGCCGCCACGGTAAAATGTCAGCACCACTTTCCCATTTTGTAACAAGCTTTCTAGGGAACGTTTCTCACCGTTTTGATTAGGCAGTAAAAAAGGCTTCAATGTCTCGCCAACTTTAGGGGCTTGCTCTTCTATTTTGAGATCTTTCAAACGTTGAGTGGCAGACTTCATGGTTTGATGAATGTCACCTGGTAGATTTTTGGCAGCACCTTCCCGACGTTCCGTCAATTGCTCTGATAAAGACATCATCTGTCTCCTATATATTTTGAATGTTCATTCAAAATATAACTAAATCACTCCCCTATCAAGAGTTTTTGAATAATCATTCAAAATAATTTATGATCAATCCATCATTCATTAACAGGTAGTCGAGATGGCTAAAAAAGGGTTTGATCGAGAAACAGTGCTGGATAACGCCATCTTACTGTTTTGGCAGCAAGGCTTTACCGCATCAAGCATGCTCCAAATTGTGCAGGCCACCGGATTGAAACCGGGAAGCCTATACCATGAATTTGATAATAAAGAGGGGCTCTTCCTCGCCTCCTTAACACGTTACTCTGAACGAACAATGGGCTCTATTCGCGAAACCATTGAGCAAAGTGACTCGGTAACCAAAGGGATTCGCCAAATCTTAGCAAGGTTGATTGAAGACACCTTAGACAAACAGTACTGCGGATGTTTTTTAATCAAAACACAACTGGAACTTGCAGCCCAGAATAATGAACTATACCAACTTGCTTCAAAAAAATTAGCCGATACAGAAGACCTATATGGTCAGTATCTTGGCTCGCAGTTCGATCCTGTGATTGCCAAACAATACGCCAAGCAACTCATGATGGTGATCTTCGGCATCAGAGTATATGGTTACCAAGGCAGAGACAAAAACGAACTGACACTTTCCGTCCAACAGCTCTTACCTTGGTTATACCCAAATCACTGATTAGCCTTGTGCAGCATGGCCCCGTCGAAGCAAAAGAATAAACACTGGCACGCCAATCATTGCCGTCATCAGTCCAGCAGGTATTTGAATGGGATCCACCAGTGTGCGCCCCAATAAATCCGCCAAGGCCACGATAACCGCCCCAACGGACGCACAAATCAGTAATTGCAAGCCACTCCCAGAATGACAAAGGCGTCGAGTAATATGGGGAGCAATCAGGCCAATAAAACCAAGGGGGCCCACTACTGCTGTTGCCACAGCGGCAAGTCCTACGGCTAAGCAAATCAACCCCGTACGTAAGCGTATTAATGAAACTCCTAAGCCGACCGCCGTGGCTTCCCCCATTGCCAACGTGGGCATGGCGCGACTGACGGTCATAACGATGGGTAACATCACCGCAAACCAAACCGCTAACAAACCCACATCACTCCAATCTACACCATTGATACTGCCACTGAGCCAGGCCAAAGCCGACATAGCCTGATCAATTTTACCGTAGGTCATTAAGGCAGACGTAATGGCATTAATAAAAGCGGCCACGCCAATCCCCATGAGGATAAAACGGATTGAGCCTTTTCCCTGACGACTCCCACTCAACCATTGAATCACTCCTGCAATGACTAATGCCCCTAAAAGAGCCAGCCAAGCACGCCAAGCTTCAACGCCTTCAGGCCACAGAACAGTCGCCAAGACCACCGCAACCCCCGCCCCTTGAGATATTCCGACCAAAGATGGATCGGCCAAAGGATTGCGGGTGGCGCTTTGAAGTGCTGCACCAGAGAGGGCCAACATGGCTCCCACCAACATCGCCGCCAATACCCTAGGAAAACGGAATGACCAAACGATCGTATTTACGGATTCACTGGAAGCACCTCCGAAAAGCGCTTGCGACAGCTGCTCAAAGGACAAAGGGTAGCTTCCAAGGGACAAACTGAGCATGATCAGTAAAGCACATAACACCCAAAGTAATAGTAAAACCCCTAACGCCCGGATCCCTAAACGAATAGAAAGACGCTCATCTAATGCTCGAATAACCAACCTTTTCGGCTGAAAAGTATCAATAAACCACATTAACGCGCCCTTTTACGAACTAGATAAATAAACAATGGAGCCCCAATCATAGCGGTAATGATACCGGTCGAGATTTCCTCAGGACGGATCAAGACTCGCGCAACCATATCCACTCCCAGAAGATAAATAGCCCCCACAAAAGCGGAATACGGCACCACCCAGCGATAGTCTGACCCTACGAATAAGCGCACCACATGGGGCACTACCAAGCCAACAAATCCTAAAGGGCCCGCCAGAGACACAGAGCAAGCCGTCAGCACAACCACACAAATAAGCACCTGCCCTTTCAACCATGCGGTATTCGCCCCCACGCCTTTCGCCATGGCATCACCCATGGCCAGCACTGTCACTTTACGGGAGATTCCCAACGCAAAAAGCAACATCAACACAATGGCTGGCACCGTTATAGCAACATCTTCCAAACGACGCCCTGCAAGAGAGCCTGCCAACCAAACCCGCAGCTGTTCGAATGTGTCTTGGCTCAGCAAATGCACCATGGAAATCAAGGTCCCTAAAAAGGCCGTGATGGCCGCACCTGTCAGGGTTAACGCCAAAGGTGTGGCACCTCCAGGAACAGATTGAGCAATGATCCATACACCAGAGGCCGTTAAGAAAGCACCTAGGGCCGCAACCCCCGGTAGTAAATCCGCTGGCACAGCGGGATACAGGGCTACCACCATCACTACAGCGAAGGATGCTCCCGCCATGAGTCCTAAAATACCTGGCTCAGCTAACGGGTTTCGAGTGACGCCCTGCATCAGGGCCCCCGCGACACTCAGGCTGGCCCCGACTAAAATCGCCACAAATGCCCGAGGTAAACGAATATTCTGAATGATCAGGTGATTAAAGTTACCCGCGTCATAGTGAAACAAAGCACTGTACACCTCTCGTACAGGCAGTGAGGTGGCTCCCACTGCCACATGCCAGATCAATGCAAGACCTAACAGCCCCGCCATGATCAATAACCCAAGACTGTGACGCCCCCAAAACTTGTATTTAAAAAACTGTTTGGGTGGAGCCACTGGTTTTGATTCAGCACTCATTATGATCACCCACTGTATTCCCCGAGCAAACCGGCCTTACCCCATAATCTGGGACGCAAATTAACTGCTTGGATTCAGGCTCCTCAAATACGTTGGCATCTAAATCAAATACCTTCTTCAAATTTGACCGAGTAAAAACGTCCCTTGGCTTGCCCTGCTCACAAATAACGCCTTGGCGCATCATCACCAGATAATCCCCATAGGCAGCGGCCAGATTCAACTCATGCAACACAACCACCAAGGTACGCTGATGTTCATGGGCAAGCTGTACCAGCAGATTCATCAGATCAACCTGTACCTTTAAATCTAAGTAGGTTGTGGGTTCGTCTAACAATACAAGGTCTGTTTCTTGGGCCAACACCATGGCAATCCAGCATCGCTGACGCTGCCCACCTGACAAATCATCCACCAGGCGGTCTTCGAATTCCCTCACTTGCGTAATATCCATGGCTCGATTCACTGCGGTCTCATCGTCAGCCGACCATTGTCTGAACAAACTCTGATGGGAAAATCGACCTTGGGAAACCAGCTCCTTCACGGTCAAACCTTCCGGTGCAATAGGCCCCTGAGGCAGCACTGCGAGCTTTTTCGCCACGTCACGGGTTTGGTATTGGTGAATGTCTTTACCTTCTAGTAATACTTGCCCCCCCTGAGGCTGAAGAATGCGTGACAAGGTTTTTAACAAAGTGGATTTGCCACTGCCATTAGGTCCAATGAGCACAGTGACCTGATTGGGGGGCACCTTAAAATCCACGCCTTTTAATATTGGGGTTTCTCCGTAGCCGACGGTTAAATCAGCCCCAACCAGCCGAGAATTTTTGGGGTCTTGCTTATTCATTTACATCTACCAACACTATTTCTAAAAGTAGGAACCCCAGATCATGGCGTTGCCATAACAGGGGTATTTGGGTCGCCATCAATGGCTTGTTCAATCAGTGGCACCAAGGTGTCGATAGCAACAGGCAAACTCAGCAGACTGCCATATGAAATAGCGCCATTTAGGTTGGATGAGGTAGAGAGAAAGATCTCCCGGCCTTCTTTGTAAGCCCGTAAATGGGGGCGTAACACGAGGGATTCGATCTTTTCTTTCGCACCTTCTCCGGTGTACCAAAACAGCACATCTGCATCCAACAGAGGAAGTTGCTCTTCTGAGATGGTGGTATAAAAGCTTCCTTTCTCGCTAAGGGCTTGAATGCTTGGGTCCACTTGTAATCCCAGCTCTGTTTTCAACCGGACAGTTACGTCTTCATGGGAGTAAACTCCGACACTGCCATTCCAGTAAGTGGCCATGGCGAGAGTTTTATTGGGCCAATCTGGGTGCCCCTGCTTCACGTTCTGTATCTTTGTTTTAATTGAAGCAATCAGGTCCGCAGCTTCTTGCTCCTTATTCACGACCTTGGCAACAATCTGAGCACGCTCTTCCCAGGTCAACATATACATACCAACTCCTTTTGGAGCAGCCACCACGGGGGCTATCTTGCTCAATTGTTGGTAATCTTCTTTTGAGATCCCAGAGCGTATGGCGATGATCACATCAGGGTTGGTTTTAGCGATTTGTTCGTAATTTAGCTCTCCTCTGATCACCTCAGGAGTGCTATTGAGATAGGGCTGTGCCCAAGGCCAGACGCCCTTCTCATTGTCTCCAAACCAATAACGCACGGTTAAAGGCTGATAGCCAAGGGCGAGCAAGTTATCACCACCTCCCCAGTCCACAGTTGCCACCCGTGTTGGCTGTTCTGGAATCACGCTGGTACCGAATTTATGCTCTAGTGTCAGAGGGTACTCAGTTGCCATACTCCACATGGAGCACAGCAGCCCCAAAGCAGCCAAGAGATATCGAGGGATGTGTAAGGTCTTGATGGCTTTAAATGTCATTATCATGTTTCACTCTCAATCGTCCCAATCGCAACAAAGGCGAGCACACTCAAAAGGGGAAAATGAGTGTCTCGCCTACTATTACTCACACTTTATCTAAACAGGGTCGACAACCGGCCCACCCCATAGCCGCATTAATAGGTCCAAGTCACCGTCCCTAACACAGAACGGCCAGGGCCGTAGTAAGATTGTCCCCATTGTGGGCTTTCACGGTACTTCTCATCCCCAATGTTTTTAATGTTAAGAGCGACATTCCAGTTCGGATTGATATCGTATTGACCAAAGACATCCACCAGCGCATAACTGCCTTGTACTTCTTTTCCGTTGTAGTAGATTTCGTTTTGCCAGTTCACCCCTGTTCCTAGGCGCAAACCCTCCACTTGAGGCAATTGATAAGCCACAGCCAAACTAAACTGCTTCGTAGGGATATAAGTCCGGGCCTTTTCGCCGTCCTCGTCTTCGATACGTACCGTGGTGAAACCAGCACTCACATTTAAGCCATCTACTAGCTCACCAGATAACTCCACCTCATAGCCTTTACTCTTATAAGTAACGCCTTCGTAGATATTCAAACCACTGGTTGTATCGCGGGAAACGTATTCGCCAAAGTTGTCTTGTTGGGAGCCAAAATGGGCTAAGGTTAGTATCGCTCGGCCATCATACAACTCCTGCTTCACACCGAACTCATAGCTATCACCTTCTACCGGTCCTAGAGGATTTAGGTTTTCATCGACCCAAGTTTGCGCCTTGAATACCTTGCTGTAGCTACCGTATAACAAGGTTCCAACCATGGCCTCGTAGGTCACCCCAACGTAGGGGACTACTTCGCTAGCGGAGGCATCTTGGTTACTACCATAGCTGATCCCTGATTGGTCTATGTCGATTGCGCGAGCACCAAGCAATACGGCAAGGTCGTCATTCATTTTTAAGCGAGTGGACAGGTAGTAGGAATCTTGAGTCTGTTCGATGTCAGTAGATTGTGTGCTGGCGTCATAAGTATCAAAGTCAGGACGCGCTACACTGCCATCAGCCCAATCAGAACCAATCGGATCGTAACGCCAAGCAGAGGCGTAAACAGTTCGCCCAGTGAGCTCTATGTCGGCCATGTTTACACCCGCAACTAACTCATGATCTTGCCCCCAAGCAGAGAAAGTGCCCGATACAAATAAGTCGACTATCTGTTCTGTTTCCTTGGCTTCATAATAACTTGCATCGGCAGTCAGTCCTGTTCCCGTTTCACGATCAGGGCTCCCAGTCGTATAGAAGGATTCCCATTCTTTTTCACGCACATCACGGGTGTAGATCGCTTTTGCCATCCAGTTAGAATTGAGATCGTGCTCCAGCTCTAAGAAGGTTCGAGTTTGAGTCACATCTTGATAGGCCCAATCTGGCGCAGTACTGGTTGATCGGCTGTAACTGGTTAATGAACCATCACTGTAAAACAAGGGCAAGGCACCGGAGGTATTACCATCCGCATGACTGTCATTAATACTATGGCCAATGGCATAGCGGGTGGACTCTGTGATGTCGCCACTTAAAATCCCATAAAAGACTTCACGTTCTTCGGAATAGCGATCTAGGTAGGAGTCTCCTTCTTCTTTCGCGACAACAATACGGCCTTTCACCTTGTCACCCACAATAGAGCCAGACACATCCCCTTCAATACGATGCTGATTCCAGCTACCGGCAGAAGCTTTGACAGATGCCTGAGTCTCTTCAGTAGGACGCTTACGTACGTAGTTAATTGTGGCAGAAGGGTTAGCCAAGCTGGTAATCAAACCAGTAGCGCCTTTAACTACCTCGACTTGTTCATAGATGGCGGTGTCTTCTTGCCCTTGAGTCAAACCGTACGAGAAAGGCACCCCGACGCCATCGTATTGGAAGTTCACGATATCGAAACCGCGGGCCGTGTAATAAGTACGATTCGTTTCAACGTTTTCGACGGTCACCCCAGGAGCATATTGAAGCAAAGCCGCTACATCAGTTATTGCCAAATCATCCATCTGATCTTCACTGATCACAGACACAGTTTGCGGCGTTTCATACACTGACAAGTTTAATTTGGTGGCTGATTTGGTCTCTTCCGGCTCCCCATACACATACAGTGGACCCAAGGTTGTTAGTTCAACATTGTTGGTCTCTTCGGCATTTTCGGCTTCTTGTTCCGCTGCCTTAGCATTTACCGCGACACTCACTGTAATCGCAACAAGTGATGGCACCAACATCCCATTTTTGGGAAATCTCATATTCTGCTCCTAGCTCAATTAGACATTATTTTTAGAACTTGATCTCAATTTCACAGGGCAGTTTTTATTATAAATGATAATCATACTCAAATAATAATGTTTACTATTTCTTTATATTTGCATTTCTTACACATTGTTAAAAATTGACTCAGGCTCAACGAGTAGACATAAGCCAATGATAAAAAAGAAAATTATTTTTCATTCAGAAAAATAAAATGTAAGAAATCCGGGGAATTGAGCAAAAAAGAAGACAGTTTTCTATAAGTGTTTTTTATGATTGATACAAAACAAATACGAATGATAACGTTTATCATTATTGTTTGTCAGATTGCTAAACACGAGGGATCTAGCACCATGGAAACTATCAATCGCACTGCCCCACTCGACTACCTTTGCATCGGATTAGGACCTTTCAATCTAAGCTTTGCCTGCATGGCAGCCCCCATAGAAGGATTAAACGGGAGAGTCCTTGAGCAATCGTCTGAATTTAATTGGCATCCAAATATGCTGATTGATGGCACAACTCTGCAAAACCCCTTTTTAGCCGACTTAGTATCCATGGCGGATCCAACCAGTCCCTTTAGTTACTTAAATTACTGTAAGCAGCAAGGCCGGCTTTATCAGTTTTACATTCGTGAAAAATATTATCTTAGTAGAGCGGAATACAACCGTTATTGTCGCTGGGCAGTAGATCAACTAGACACCATCAAGTTTTGTCATACAGTGACCGATATTTCATACCTAAGTCACTATGAATGCTATGTGGTACGTGGCTGTCAAACACTCGCCGACGACAGCGTTCAGCCGTTTCAATACTTTACTAAAAAGCTCATTATTGGCGTCGGTAGTCTGCCTCAGTTCCCTGCTTCGGTAGCCCATCAAGTACAGCAGCTTAAAGCCAACACCCCTCAACGATTACTCCATACCAGCGACTATTTACGCCATAAAGAAGCCCTAAAAGAATGCCAAGAGATTACCGTAATAGGCAGTGGCCAAAGCGGGGCCGAGGTATTTTATGACCTGCTAAGTGATAGCGCAGAACACCAATATCGCCTCAATTGGGTGACTCGATCACCACGCTATTTCCAGATGGAAACCGCCAAACTTACCCTAGAGCTGATCACCCCTGACTACGCGGAATACTTTTATGACTTATCCCCTAGAGTGAAAAACCAAGTCCTAAAAGACCATAAAAGTCTGTACCAAGGGATCAATGCGTCTCTCATTGACCAAATCTACGATGCTTTAGATGATAACCATCATAGTCAAGCTTGTGAGGTTAGGTTACTGCCTAACTTGGAGTTATTAGACATTGCTATGGCGCCGTCTAATGAAACCTTCCGACTACGCTTTAAACATCATCAAGATCAGGCGGAATACTCTCATCAAACCCATGCCGTAGTATTTGCTTCGGGCTATGGCCCCAAACTGCCTAGTTTCATCCATGGCATAAAAGATCGAATTCAATGGGATGACAATGGTGATTATCAACCCAATCGCAATTGGTCTGTTGATCTATGTGGCAATGAAATCTTTGTCCAAAATGCAGGGTTACAAGGACATGGTATTACCAACCCTGATATCGGTATGGCCTGCTATCGAAATGGACGTATTCTCCATGCCATTACAGGAGTTGATTACTACCCAGCGGAAGCCAACACCAGCTTCCAAACCCACCAACCTAACAATGACAGTAGCTTCAAAAAGATCACCGTAAGCACCAACACAGATAGCACACTCCATACGACAGCCCACCTAACTGACACAATGGAGACCGCATGAGCTTGCGTAGCGCGATCTTAGTCATGTCCGCATTGGGTGTGATCAGTGATTCCATTTTAATTGCCTTCTACCCGCAATTTTTCGAGCTTAGATACGGCAGTACCAGTCCCATATTGGTAGGCAGTTACATTGCGTCCATCTCTATTGCCGTCATGTGTACCCTGCCCTTTTGGGCAAGACTGGCATTGAAAGTCGAAACCATGCATTTGTTGCTTTGGACGCAACTGGCTGCAGGGCTTTTAGGCGTTATCAGTGCCTTTGCACCGACTGTTGCTAGCTATTGGGCCATCACCATGGTGATGTTTATGACCAAAGCCAGCTATCTGCTGATGTTTCCGTATCTGATGCGACTAGAAAAGCACGAGGACCATGGTCATGTAATTGGTTTACTGTCTGTCATTATCCATATCGCCGGTATTATGGCGGCCACATTTGGCGGCTGGAGTTTACAACATTTTGGCTCAACCACGTCTATTCTGGTCATGGCCGCTGGGGACTTTTGTCAGATGGCCATCTGTTACTACCTGATTCAATCAAACAAGGTCATACACACAAATCAATCCGACATCCCCATCGAAAAAGACCTTCCCTCTAGGGATCAATCGAATGGAGAAACAGCGGCTACTTTATCTAGCCCTCAACAGGCAACCAGCCGTCGGATCATGGCATTAGCCAAACTCTGTCTGATCATGTTGGTGTTCGATTTCAGTGCTTACTTGATCCGTCCTTTCTTCTCTGTCTATTGGGAAGATGTGAGCGGCTTACCGGACCGAGCCATCACAGGGGCAGTATTCGCCATTCCCGCGTTGGCAGCCCTGTTAGGGCTTTGGGCTAACAAGCTTGCTGACCGAGGGAAGCTGCCCAAAATGAACCACACTTTGTTAAATCTAATGCTAGGTGTGGTTGGCCTAGCCATGCAATCCACCGACTCCATCGCCAGTATTCTGATAGGACGCTTCTTATTTGGTTGGGGGCTGTTCCAGATCATCGTCAAACTGGAAGTGACCTTATTCAAGATCAGCTCTCCAGAGTATTACGCCCGAGACTTTAGCGTGACTAACTTTTGCCAAAACCTGGGGGTTTTATTGTCCTCTTTCGGGGCGGGTTACGTGGTCAGCATTCTGGGCATTCAACAAACTTTTGTGATAGCAGCCATCGGCTTCGTTGTCACGGCCATCGCCTGCAAAGCCCTGTTAAACATGGATCAAGCCACACCACCAAAGGAGCCCGTATCTGATGCAATCTCTTAATTCACGGCCAAACTCCACCACTGTAGACCCGCAAGACCTTAAGTTTGTGCCCCTGGACTTGGATCGCCATATCGAACTGATACAACCATGGTTTCAGTTGCCTTATGCCAATTATTGGGGAATGCAAGGCATGTCCGTTGAGGAAACCCGGGCGACCTATAAAGCCCACATAGAAAGCGGCCACTTTCGGGTATTTATTGGTTTTTATAAAGACCAACCGAGTCTAGTACTAGAAACCTATGACCCGAATCTAGACGAAATCAAAGACTTATATTCCGTTATGCCTGGGGATATTGGAATGCACTTCTTTGTTGCTCCAGCCACTCAACCTATCCATGGATATACCCTGGCATGGATGCAACAAGCCATGCATTGGATTTTTGAAGAGCTTGGTGCCAGCCGTGTGGTGGTGGAGCCGAGCATCCACAACGAGAAAATCCACCGCCTCAACCTAGATGTTGGGTTCACCTATGCCAATGGTATTCAAATGGCGTCCAAAGTTGCCATGTTGGCATTCTGCTCCCCTCGGGATTTTTATCACTCACTAAAGGAGACCCCTAACCTTCCCCCTAAGAATGACAGATTTCACTCCCATCCTCGTTACGAAAACGCTCTGAAAATGATAAATGGACTGAAGGAAACAATCGCTATGTCACACCCACAATCACGCAATATGGACCTATCTTTAGGCGATGAAGCTCGCAACGTAGCAGGGCATCTAACCCCCATCATTTGGCAAAAGGTCAACCGACACCTCGTCTGCAAAGCCATTTCAGAATTTAGCCACGAACAACTCTTTGTACCCGCGCTCATTAAGGGATCAAACTCGGATAACTGGGCCACGTACCAACTCACCTCCGACTTGGGCCAGCGCCACTATGTGTTTAAGGCCAAAAAGATGGCATTGCGACATTGGCGAATTGATCCCCAAAGCATCACTTGTCTGGAGAAAGACAGTCACACTGATGTAGATGCCCTACGCTTTATCATTGATTTTAAGGCCACGTTAGCCATTCCAGAAGACAAGCTACCAATCTACCTTGATGAAATCAGTAGCACCTTATACGGTGCCGCCTATAAAGAAAGTAACAGCCATTTTGATAGTCGATCACTGGCAAATGCTGACTACCAAACCATTGAAGCTGCCATGACAGAGGGTCACCCTTGCTTTGTCGCCAACAACGGGCGCTTAGGGTTTGACGCTTTCGATTACCGCCAATATGCCCCTGAAACCGGTCAGGCATTTAACGTTACTTGGATTGCAGTCAATAAGAGCAAAGCCGTCTATAGCTGTATCCCTGGACTGGAATACGAGGACTTAATTAAACAGGAACTTAGTGCCGCAAAGTTAGAGCAGTTTGAATCCATTCTGACAGATCGAGGTTTGAGCACCGAAGACTATATTTTAATGCCGGTTCACCCTTGGCAGTGGTTTAATAAGATCAATATTGTCTTTGCGGCCGAAATTGCCAAACAAGACATCGTCCCCCTAGGCGAAAGCGACGACCTATATAAAGCACAACAATCCATCAGAACCTATTTTAATGTCACCGACAGCCACAAAAACTACGTTAAAACCTCCCTTTCCATATTGAACATGGGGTTCATGCGAGGTTTGTCCCCTTACTACATGGAAGGGACACCCAAGATAAATGCCTATCTCAATGAGATCATTAGTCAGGACCCTATTTTAAAACAATTCGGCTTTAGCATTCTTCAAGAAGTTGCCGCTGTGGGATACCGCAACCCTTACTTTGAAGCCGCCTGTAAGAAAGATAATCCTTGCAAAAAAATGCTCTCAGCCTTGTGGCGTGAAAGTCCAATCAAGCAACTAAAAGACGGTGAGAGCCTCATGAGCATGACCGCACTGCTCCATAAGGACACTGATAACCAATCCCTTTTAGTAGAATTAATTAAACGTTCTGGACTGACCCCGACAGCATGGCTGTCCCAATACCTTAAGGCGTTTTTTCAACCGCTACTGCATTGCTTTTACGCTTATGACTTGACCTTTATGCCCCATGGGGAAAACCTCATTTTGGTCCTTAAAGACCATGTTCCAAGTCGCGCTATTATGAAAGACATCGCAGAAGAAAGTGCCATCTTGAATACCGAGGTCTCACTGCCTGCTGACATCGCACGCTTAGCAGTAGAGGTCCCTGAGGAGTATAAAATTCTGGGGATCTTCATTGACGTATTTGACGGTTATTTCCGACATATGAGCCATATTCTAGAGGAATCCGGTACGTTAACTGGGGACGATTTCTGGGGGCTGGTGGCGGACTCTGCCATTGCCTATCAAGCGCAACATCCCGAATTACAGGACAAATTTGAATCCAGAAACCTGTTTGCCCCAGACTTCTTACACTCTTGTTTGAACCGCTTACAGCTTAAAAATAACCTTCAAATGGTCGACCTAGCTGATCCCGCATCGAGCTTAATCATGGCGGAGCCTTTACCCAACCCCATCGCACCATTCGCACCGGGTGCTAACCGTAAAACCCAGTCCAGCACAGTCACTGAGCAGGCACTGGCTTAACCAGCCTAAATAGGAACAAACCACGCACGCTAGAAGCGTTAGTGGGATATCAAGGAATAAGATTGTGTGCACAAGGATGTGCCCTACTCATTGAGTTGCCATAACTTCGGCATCTATATCGCCCCTTTGGGGGTGATAGGCTTTGTTGTGCGCGACATTCAGTTTGCTTCCTTTGCTACTTCGTTAATGAGAAGACAATTAAGGACTTGATCATGAATACTTTTGCTCTATTAGAAAGCCGTTTAGCGAATTTTGACGCCATAAAAACCCGAAGCAATCTACAGACGCCCAAAACACAACTGCCCATAAACGCCTACTGCAGTGAAGCGATTTTTAAAGAAGAGCAGAGACGCATCTTTGACCAAGCCTCCCTATACGTAGGTAATCAACGCTTAGTGCCTGAGCAGGGAGACTGGTTAGCTCTTCCCCAAGAGGACAACGGTCGAGTTCTGATCCATAACGCACATGGGGTACAACTACTCTCTAATGTTTGTCGCCACCGACAGGCCATCATGCTCGGAGATGCAGACCAGCTCGTACGCCCATCCATCCCAAACCGCGGCAACTTAGGAGGAGCCAACGCAAGGATTCGCTGTCCTTTACACGCTTGGACCTACAATGATACAGGCAAGTTGATCGCTGCCCATAAAATGACACCCACACCTTGTAAACATTTAGATGCCTTCCCTT
This sequence comes from Marinomonas vaga, assembly GCF_055388305.1. Classification (NCBI taxonomy): domain Bacteria; kingdom Pseudomonadati; phylum Pseudomonadota; class Gammaproteobacteria; order Oceanospirillales; family Oceanospirillaceae; genus Marinomonas; species Marinomonas vaga. Next base: position 2,912,294 of record NZ_AP043903.1, on the reverse strand, counting down.
TGCAATCCTTATCCGGGTTTTTATTTGAGGGCAAACGAGATGTGAAAGGAGATATTGGTCACTGGTTTGACCTGCCGGAATTTGACTTTTCTGACTACCAACTTGGCCATGTGGAGCTTCATTCCTGCCACTGTAATTGGAAGACCTTTATTGAAATATACAATGAGGAATACCACATCGCGCCCTTCCATCCAGGCCTAAGGAAGTATGTGGAGTGCAACCAAATTGATTGGGAATTCTCTGACTGGGGCAACTTGCAACGGGTAGGCATTAACCCAAACCTTCGGACCGGAGGCACAGAGCTGTACGAAAAATGGCACCAAGCGCTGCTACAACACACAGGAGGAACCCCGCCTAATTTTGGTGCCATGTGGGCAGCGTATTACCCTACCCATATGATAGAGGTCTACCCCTACGCATTGGCCATTTCCACCCTCTATCCACAAGGGGTTCACGAAACCCTTAATCTGGTTGAGTTTTACTACCCCAAACAACTATTGGAAGACTTTCCTGAATTAGTAGAGTCCCATCACAAAGCCTACATGGAAACCGCTGCGGAAGACGATGAAATCGCCGAGCGAATTGATGCAGGCCGTCGTGCACTTTATCAAAGATCACGCAACGAAGACGGCCCTTATCAAACCCCATTAGAAGACGGAATGCCCCACTTTCACCAGTGGTACCGAGACATGATGGGCGATGCCCTTGCGTAGCCTTCATTTCCCGCTACCACCAGATACGCTTTTAACTATGGAAATGCCCTTGGACAAACTCGGCGCCTTTAGTGTTCGCCCCGTCCTTCGGCTAATTTAAGGAGCCAACATGTTCCCGCTACTGCCTATTAGCATTCTTTGCCTGACACCCGATTCTGACGTCAGTGTGCCCATCGAGCTGACAAGCCTAACCCAAGCGATTCAAGATCTGGGGGGCGAAAGCCAGCTTTATCAATACCCTAGTCAACAAGCGACTTTAATTAATCAAATTCACAAATCCGCCTTGCTGCTCATAACCATGGTTCATTATCCCCCCATTGAAACCACTTCTGACCCCACATGGGTAGCCTTACGCCATTTGATCGAAAACCTTCGCCAAGAATCTACTAACATTCCGATTGTACTAATGCATGACCAATCCAACCCCCTTCCAACTGTATTATTAGAGGAATTTACAGGTGTCATAGGAAAGCATTACGAGTCCCCTGAGGAGCTGGCCACTCAGCTAATGGGGGAGGCAAGACACGCCATGTTGCAGTGGGCGCCACCTTTTTTTAAGGCTTTAATGCAATACAGCGATGCCAATCCCGCCTCATGGCATTGCCCTGGACATTCCGGCGGTGCGGCGTTTGCTCGACACCCTATTGGACAAGCGTTCCATGATTTCTTTGGTGAAAATATGTTTCGCGCTGACGTGTGCAATGCGGTAGAAGATCTGGGTCAGCTACTCGACCATAGTGGCCCCATAGCAGAGAGTGAACGTAAAGCAGCTGAAGTTTTCCAAGCGGATCATCTTTATTTTGTGACGAATGGCACATCCTCATCCAACAAGATTGTGTGGCACAGTCATATCTCTGTGGGGGACATTGTCGTGATTGATCGCAATTGCCATAAATCCATCCTACACGCAGTCATCATGACCGGGGCAATTCCTATCTTTTTAAACCCTGTCCGAAACGGATTAGGCATGATTGGCCCCGTTCCCAAAGAAGCCTTCTCTTGGAACAACATCATGATGATGTTGCGAGACAATCCCCTTGTGACAGATAAAAACCAAACACCAAAGCTTATTTCTATTACTCAATGTACCTATGATGGGGTGTTGTACAACGCAGATTCAATTAAGCAAACCTTGGATGGCTATGTAGAGGTTATGCATTTTGATGAGGCTTGGTCACCTCATACCTCCTTTCACCCTTTTTATGAGGGATATCATGCTGTCAACAAAGACACTCGTTGTGATCATTCATTAGTCTTCTCAACTCAATCGACCCATAAGCTGCTGGCTGGATTATCCCAAGCGTCACAAATCTTAGTGCAACATGGCAAAACCCGCCCATTGGATCACCATAGATTTAATGAAGCCTATCTCATGCACACTTCCACTAGCCCCCACTATCCAATCATTGCCTCTTGCGACATCACCTCCGCCATGATGACTCAACCCAGTGGTGCCAAGCATATGGAGGACGTCCTTGCAGAAGCCATAGGATTTCGAAAAAAAATGCAGGCGCTTAAGGATGACTATAAAGAAGATTGGTGGTTTACCCTATGGGGGCCAGACGTCTCAGATGATAACTCAGCCCCCCAATGGCAATTAACCAAGCACGCGAACTGGCATGGGTTTGATATTTCGGATGAGGCATTTAACTTATTAGACCCATTGAAAGTTACCGTTGTCACCCCTGGGTTATCCCTTGATGGCAGCTTTGATGAGATGGGCGTGCCAGCCGCCGTTGCGGCCAAGTTTCTCGCGGAAAACGGTGTTATCGTTGAAAAGGTTGGTATGTACTCTTTCCTCCTTCTATTCACCTTGGGAGCCACCCATCACCGCTGGCAAACACTGATTAGCGTAATACAGAGACTAAAACAGGCCATCGATGAGAATGCGCCGTTAATTGACGTCATGCCTAATTTTGTCGCTCAATACCCTCAATATAAAGATTGGGGCCTTAACACCCTGTGCCAAAAGGTTCATAACACCTATCGCGAAAGAGATTTCGCCCGAGTAACGCAAGACATCTACAGCACTTCTATTACCCCGGCCATGACGCCCAGCGAAGCCTATGCTCAACTTACTCGCGGCAACATCGAGCGCGTTCCCCTAGAGTCAATCAATGGCCGTATCACCACCATGCTCGTGACGCCTTATCCACCGGGAATCCCATTACTCGTACCAGGTGAACGCTTTAATGAAGCGGTTGTGGCTTATCTGCAAATGACCTGCTATTTCAACGACCGACTAACGGGCTTTGAGACTCATACACATGGCTTAGTGCAAATATCAGAAAACGGCACAAGCCAGTACTACGTTGATTGTGTTGTAGAAACCAGTCTGGCTGATGACTCTTTTTAAACCCTATGATACCTCCTAGGCTTCCGTAACGCCCCTTCCACGCCATAAAAAACGCCGCAACCTAAGGGTTGCGGCGTTTTTTAGTGTTTTAAAAGGCTAAGAAGACTTAATGGATATGTCCACACCAAACCACTTTTTCATTAATTCGGCATTGGTTCCATCTTGATTGATTTCCACAATGGCACTGTTAAAAGCCTCTTTAAGATCATTTTTCCCCTTTCTGACCACCACGTGAGCGGTACCTGAGCCAGCAACACCTCCCTTGAAGACAGGTCCTGACATTTTCAAGTTGGCCCCATCTTTAGATTCGAAGACGTCTTTAAAGGTTGTAACACTGGCAACCGCCACATCAATACGACCAGCATTTAATTCAAGGCTGAGCTGCTCAAAGGTTGGATAAAGTCGTACATCTAGGTTTTTAAAGTACTGATCAATAAAGCTGGAAGCGGTTGACCCTGTTTGGGCACCCAGCGTCTTTCCTTGAAAATCCTGCTCTAATTTGGAAATAGCCTGATTCGCTCCATCGAGATCAGAAGCAGACAGATCAAACGATAGATCCTCAAATCCTAAATCGGACAGATCATCATTTTTACGTACTAAAAAGCCATTTGGAGAGGCGGAATATGGGACAGAGAAATCAACGACCCGAGCACGTTGTTCGGTTAGTCCCACCGATGCAATGATGGCGTCATATTTACCCACTCTGAGACCGGGGATAATCCCATTCCATTCTTGGGAAATGATCTTGCACTTAACCCCTATACGTTGGCAAAGCACTTCCGCTAACTCAATTTCATAGCCACCCAAAGTGCCATCAGGTAAGACAAAATTCCACGGAGGATAAGCCCCTTCCGTCGCGATGGTGATTTCTTTAGGTAACGCAAAAGCACTCGTATTTGCCGCAAGCGTCAACGCAGACACGGCCATCAAAGCATTCCATTTCATTACTACACTCCCTGTGTAAGTTGCTGTATTGCATCAAAATTAAAGCAAAAAATAAGCCAAAACAGCGCTATCGGCAATTATTTAAGAGTGGTAAGAGAGATAAAAGGAAAATTAGAATGTTGATTGAAGCATAATGTGACAAATTGGCTAACGAAGAATCAATGAGTTACACAGATTTTTGAACAATAAAATGACAAAATATTGAACCATAAGCTGACAAATTTTCGTGATTTCAAATTTCTATAGCTTTTTCATGTAGTAATTTAATTACGAGTAGTTGTATCACTACTCATTCAGTAGATCACTTAAATCTCAGTATTTTGCCCTTCAGGAATGCAGATCGCCTAATGCAAAGCAACAAACGTTGAGAGATAGGCTGTTAATGCAAGCACTGTTGACATAAATAACATTTCAATTAAAAGGGATCGACGCATGCTGGGTAAAGAGTCTAATTGTGACAAGCGAGGGACTAGGTACCACTTATGAAACAAGGCCAATGCCAGCAGCAGGCTGACGAGTACTATTTTAGAAATAAGCAGCTGTCCATATTTTAAAGACCACCAGCTCTCCAGACCCAAATAGCTCAGCCCCATTACAACACCGCAGATGAGCAATAAAACCACAGGAACAGCGGCTAACTGGCCAAAGTATTCCAGAGTTTTCTTGATCGCTATTAAATCATTAGAACAAGTCACCCACCACAAAGGAACAACACTTCCAATCCACCAAGCAGCCGCTGCCACATGACACCAGAGGGTAAGGCTTATGTACCAAGACTGAGCCACTGAATGCCCAACTTGGCTATAACTGAGGATTAATAAAATAATGCCAAGCACACTAAATATGGATCGAACATTTAATAGATAGAACCAATATGATTCAGTATTACTGATTCGAGGAAAACTCTGCCCAATGAGTATTAACAAGTAACCAGATACGCTGTACTTTAGGTAGGATCCTATGGGTGTTTCGAGAAGAAATACCGCCATATCGCTATCGAAAGAGCGCCACCAACTGGCTTCTAATATGCCCCCCATTTGGGACCAGAAATATACAAAACTTAGGATGACTCCGAGCACTGCGCTAATGCAAATGTACCATTTCAGTTTGGCACTCAAAGCAGGCACATATTGACGAATGAGAAACAAAGATCCAGTACCGCCCACGACACCTGACAAGGCTAAATAGAGCCCCCAACGTGCCATAAATTGAATCGTTTCCCATTGCGACAACATGTGCCCTTCCTTAAATTAATGCTGCATAAAGCCGTAAGAGCCATCCATCATATGGCCATCATCACCCATTGCTTTCCAGTGGACGGTGTAAGTGTTTGGGGCAAGCTTGGGCAGTTTCACCATAATGTGTTCCGTAGCTGGCGCTGAACGATCTATGGATAAAGGAAGCGGTGCGCCGCCATCAGGAACAACCTTTAAGCTGACCAATTTCACAGGCGCTTTAAAATGCATTTCCACTCGCTCAGCTTGACTCATCATCATGGCACCGTCTTCTGGGTACATCATGCTCATCATGCCGTGTGAAAAGGCATTAGCAGACGCAACAAGCGCCAAGGAACTCACCAAATACGTTAGTTTTTTCATATGTCACCTCATTGATTAAATGAAAGGTGCCCTTCATGTAAAATGACGAGCACCTAGGTTCAGCTTATTCAGCTAAATCTGTGTTACTCGCCTGTTTTGTTAAGGTTGCCCTCTTCCAAATGTAGTAAACAACCGGCAAAACCAATAATGTTAGAACAACGGCGCTGATCATGCCGCCAACCATTGGCGCAGCGATACGGCTCATGACCTCAGATCCTGCCCCTGTGCCATATAAGATAGGAAGCAAGCCTACGATCACCGCCGCGGCGGTCATCATCACTGGTCGCACACGCATTCCCGCACCATGTAGCACCGCATGTCGAAGTGTTTCTTCCCGAGGCTCAACCCCTTTCTCGGCACAGGTTTTCTGAGTATCCCGCCAAGATTGGTTTAAATACACCAACATGATGACGCCAATTTCCACTGCAACCCCAGCGAGGGCTATAAATCCCACTCCTACGGCCACGGAGAAGTTAAAGCCATGGAGATACATTAACCAAACACTACCAACCATCGCTAATGGCAAAGTGCCCATGATAATGGCGACTTCAGCGATGTTCTTGAAGTTCAGGTACAGCAACACAATGATGATTAGCAGAGTTAAAGGCACCACATAAGTCAGCTTTTCCTTAGCTCGCTCCATGTACTCATACTGACCTGACCAGTTAATGGAGTACCCAGGGGGTATATCCACCTCTTGTGCAACGACTGCCTTGGCATGCTCAACATAACGGCCGATGTCCATGCCTTCAATATCAACAAACGTCCAGCCATTAAGACGAGCATTCTCACTCTTTAACCCCGGTGGTCCATCTTCCACGTAAACATTGGCAATATCTCCTAAAGCAATACTCTGACCTGTCGGTGTTACAATGGGCAAAAGAGACAGCTGCTCAGGGGAATCACGATAGTCTTGCGGGTATCGAATATTGATCGGATAGCGCTCCAACCCCTCCACGGACGTGGAGACATTAACACCACCTACCACTGACGCAATCAGCTCTTGAATATCGCGAATATTTAAACCATACCGAGCAGCTTTTTGACGTTGTATGTCGACCTTAATGTATCGGCCACCTGCAACCCTCTCAGAGTAAACGGATGCTGTCCCAGGTACAGGCCCCAGCACTTTTTCCAAACGCTGCCCAATGCTCTGGATGACATTCAAATCCGCTCCAGCAATCTTGATCCCTACAGGAGTTTTAATACCCGTTGCCAGCATATCAATGCGGGTTTTGATGGGCATGACCCAAGCATTAGTAATCCCGGGGATCTGCACTAATCCATCCAACTCTTGCTTTAGCTTGTCCGTGGTCATACCAGGGCGCCACTCTGAATGATCTTTAAGCTGAATGAAGGTTTCAATCATGGTCAATGGTGCGGGGTCTGTAGCGGTTTCCGCTCGCCCTACCTTGCCAAACACTGATTCCACTTCTGGCACTGTCGCAATTAACTTATTAGTTTGTTGGAGAACTCGGCGTGCTTCACCAATAGAAATACCTGGATACGCAGTTGGCATGTACATGAGATCCCCTTCATCGAGATTAGGGATGAACTCACTGCCCAATTTATCCAGCGGCCACATACCAATGGCCAGAACCGCCAAGGCAAGCATCAAGGTGGTTTTAGGAAATTTTAGAACCCCTTTTAACAGGGGCATATAGCCAGCAATCAGGAGTCGGTTTACTGGATTTTTATGTTCTGGTAATACCTTACCTCTTACAAAGTATCCCATTAGCACAGGAACTAATGTAATGGCCAAGGCGGCAGACGCTGCCATAGCATAGGTTTTGGTGTAGGCCAACGGGCCAAACATTCGACCTTCTTGGGACTCTAAGGTGAACACTGGCACAAAGCTCACAGTGATAATTAGCAAGCTAAAAAATAAGGCCGGCCCTACTTCAGACGCTGAACGTGCTACCACTTGCCATCTGTTGTCACGAGTGAGTGGCTCCCGCTCCATATGTTTGTGGAGGTTTTCGATCATCACGATGGCCCCATCAATCATGGCACCAATGGCAATCGCGATCCCTCCAAGGGACATGATGTTCGCGTTAATCCCCTGCCAATGCATCACGATGAAGGCTGTGAGAATTCCCACTGGTAAACTCACAATCGCCACCAGAGACGAGCGCACATGGAAAAGAAAGACAATACAGACTAGAGCCACGACCACAAACTCTTCTAAAAGTTTGGTCCATAGATTGTTAACGGCACGGTCGATGAGACCTGAGCGATCATAGACGGTGACGACTTCAACGCCCTCAGGAAGTCCTTTCTTAAGCTCTTCCAACTTGGCTTTTACACCATCAATGGTTCGTTGTGCATTTTCCCCAAAGCGCATCACAACCACACCACCAACAGCCTCTCCTTCGCCATTAAGCTCAGCGACGCCACGACGCATTTGAGGTCCAATCCCAATATCAGCCACATCCTTTAATGTGATGGGAATGCCTTTGTCATTAATACCAAGAGGAATGCTTTCTATGTCTTCGATACTCTGAATATAGCCAGTGGTGCGAACCATGTATTCCGCTTCAGCCATTTCAATTACAGACGCACCGACTTCTTGGTTACCTCGGCGAATAGCGTTCTGAATATGAGTTAAAGGCATATTGAGTGCCCGAAGCTTATCTGGGTTCACCCGCACTTGATATTGCTTCACCATACCGCCAATAGGCGCCACTTCTGACACGCCGGGTACCGTTTGTAATTCGTACTTCAGGAACCAGTCTTGTAATGAACGTAATTGACTTAAGTCCTGTTGCCCTGTGCGATCCACTAACGCATACAAATACACCCAGCCCACTCCTGTGGCATCAGGACCAAGCTGCGCTTTAGCATTATCTGGTAGCGACGGCGCAACCTGACTCAAGTACTCCAGCACTCGACTGCGAGCCCAATACATATCGGTATCTTCATTGAAAATAACGTACACATAGGAGTCACCGAAAAATGAATAGCCCCTTACTGTTTCAGCCCCTGGCACAGACAACATCGCCGTTGTAAGAGGATAAGTCACTTGATCTTCCACGACTTGAGGTGCCTGCCCTGGATAGCTTGTCTTGATAATCACCTGAACATCGGACAAATCAGGAATGGCGTCTACCGGTGTTTCTTTTAACGAAAAAAGCCCAACCGCCACTAACATAGCGCTGGCCAACAGCACCATAAATCGGTTGTGTATGGACCATCGAATAATTGCTTCAATCATAATGGCTCCTCACTGGGCATCTGCGTCATAGAAATCAGTCAAAGAGAAGCGTGTAGAGCTTTCTTTGGTAATTTCTAGCTGAATGTTTTTGCCCACAGGAAGCTCTGACAGTTCCACCCACTCGGCCACTTTGAAGTCCATGGTCATCTCAGGCCACTTCCAATCAGGAATCGCACTATGATCCACATTTACCTTTCGAGCGGCCTTATCAATGCTGTTGATTTTGCCTGCCACCCACACATTTTTAGGGGGCTCTGTTGAGCTGGTGTCTGACATATTAGCCATCGAATCATGAGCGGAATGGTCCATGTCAGAAGAGCTGTCTTCCACTGGTGACATACGCATAAAATCAGACGACTTGCTGGACTCAGAATCCAATAAGAACTGTGCCGAGGTGACTATCTGATCCCCTTGTTGAAGGCCAGACAAGATTTCCACGTCATCATCCCCATAGCGGCCAGCCGTCACAGCAATAGATTTGAACCTACCTTCGCCCAAGGCCAGAACCACACGATCCTGCTTGGCTCCGCGAATCAATGCTTCTTTAGGGATTAACAAAGTCGATTTAGATTCCTTGGCATCGATACTTAAGTGCGCATACATATTGGGCTTAAGTCGTAAATCCTTGTTATCTAGTCGAACACGAACCCGCACTGTGCGTGTCTTTTCATCGATATTTGGGTAGATAAAGCTAATTTGGCTTTGGAGCGTCTCCCCAGGTAAAAAGTCTGTCTGCGCTTCTATACTTTGCCCAACCTTGAGCAAATGTGCTTGACGCTCAAATACCTCAGCTTCTAACCAAAGCTCATCGAGGTCGGCGATAGACATAAGAGTCAAACCAGGAGTGATGTAAAAACCATCACGTATCCCTAAATTATCGATAACACCATTTTGGGGAGCAAAGAATCGAATCGTTTGTGAGACTTTTCGCTGACGCTTCAACTGAGCAACAAACGAGCTAGGCACTTGAAGTGAGCTTAATCGTTCTTCTGCTGCTTTAATCAAACGCTGATCATTCCTATTCAGAGCAAAAAGTAATTCTTCTTGAGCATTGACCAGTTCTGGAGAGTACAAATCATAAAGAGGGTCGCCTTTTTTGACAGGGTCCCCATTGGCAGTAACATAGAGTTTCTCAACCCAACCGTTTACTCTGGCATGCATGTGCACTAATCGGTCAGCGTTATAAACCAAATACCCCACCGTATTAACGGTCTGCTCTAATACGCCATTTTTAACACTCCCAGTGCGCACACCTAAGTTATTGACGACCTCAGGTGAAATAGCGACTGTTCCGGGCGAATTTTGCGCTGCATCGTCACCATAGAATGGGATCAAATCCATTCCCATTGGTGATTTCCCAGGCTTGTCCCGGCGATAATTCGAGTCCATTGGCGCAACCCAATACAGAGGCTCAGGCTCACTGTTAGCTGTTACATCCATGTCTGAAGCCCCTACTATGGAATTCATATTGGTAATGGGCAGAAAGTTCAAAGCACCATACGTCGCGGCACCGCCTACCACCATGGCAACTAGGTATCGACTAATACTCATTGTTGAGCTCCTTCTGCACTTTGTGTCGTTAGATATTCAAACTCTGCTCGTCGCTTTGCTTGCTCTGATTGCAGTTGAATCAACTCAATCTGGGCGTTCATCTGAGCAATCTGCGCCATAATGACATCTCGATATCCACTTTCATTTGAGCGATAGGCATTCAGCGCCACGTCAGTACTTTGTTGAAATCCAGGAATTAAGGTATGGGTGTACAGGGCGATACGCTGCCCCAAAAGAGCGAGATCTGCCTGTAGTGAAAGGACTTGAGATTTCAGCTCATTGAGCTTCAACTCACGGTCGTACAAAATTGCGGAGCTTTTTGAACTGGCAGCTTTGACGTTAGCATCTAACCTCTGACTAGAAAAAATAGGTAACGAGACACTCACACCGACAGAAGCCAGATCTGCACGCTCCCGGCCATTTGCGTCTTCTGCACGATAGCCGTAAGAAACGTTAACGCCCCACTGAGGTTTGTATTGTTGCTGAGCGATCTTACGATCAAAATCAGACACTTGATGCTGCAAGTCCAAAATCCGCACCATCGGATGATTTGTCAGAAGATTGAGATCATAATTCGAATCATCAAAAGCTCCGCCACTCTGATCTAGTTCCACAAACTCGTAGTGCTTGATCGATGCCATTTGCGGCAAATATTGTGTTAACCGTGCTTTGGTTTGGTTTAACGCTTGCTGTATTTGGAAACTGCGTTCGCCAATCTTTGCGATCTCAAGTTCGCTGTTGACCAAGGCCTGTTGGCCCACTTTGTTGTAAGCAGAGCTGTAATTCCCAGCAATGGACTCATTCAGGTTCAGTAATAACCCTTCATTAATTTTAAGCACTTGAAGGGTGGCATCATAACGATACATATCAGCCCAGACATTAGAGATCACCTGTCGGATTTGGGCTTTTCGGTTAATCCTTGCAAAAGCTGACTGGTCCGCCTTCACATTAAATTGCGAGCCACTTAAGGACAAAGTGCTGCCCGCTGGGAACTGCTGTGAAAGACCCACAACCACTTGAGTCATGGCCTCTTGATTTATATCGAAACTGTCAACAGGCAAATTTGCCATGCCTAAGGACAGCTTGGGATCAGGCAACGATTGTGCGGACTGCGAACGTGCTCGCATGGATTGTTCTTGATCTACACTGGATTGCAACCAAGGATCTTGCTGGATCGCAATGTCTATTGCTTGATGTAGAGTAAGGGTATCTGCTTGCGCAAATGCTGCGCCTAAACCCAATACACATGAAATGGCAAGGTTCTTTGGTTTACCAAACCAAAGACTTGCTGTACCACGCTCTTTGCGCAGTACAAAAATACGGTAAGTCATAAATTGGAGCTCTTTTAAATACGCGTTATCAACGACCTTGCATCACAAGCAAGGCAGTAAATCGATATTTACAGAGCACCTATCGGAGGCATGTAAGGGGAAGGCAGAAGCGCCGAAGTATAAAATTGAGAGTCCACTTTAACGGGCTCTGACGTATCTATTAAGGACTGATAGACACTTTCGGACACTGGAAAAGAAAAACCACCGCAGTGTAAATCACTGCATTTTGAGTGGTCGTGGTCTGGAGCATCCATATCCGCACCACAATGATCACTGCTCATGGATTCTTGGCACATAGCCCCGTGGCTAGAATGATCATGCTGAAGCATTTGCTCTGGGGCAGACATATCCCAATACATTGCGGCAGCACTAACAGAATTGAAAGAAGACAAAAGCACAGCAAATAGCACAAAGGCTATTGTAGCGATTTCTTTAGTCTTAAGTTTCAATTCAATCATCGTGATCCACTTAGCAGGTATCAGGTTGGCACCAATATAAACGAAGCAACATGAAATATGCAATTGATTAACGCATATTTAGTCCAACCTAAAGTTAAAAGCTACCGACAATCCATTATCCGGTCAGACACTATCAGAAAGTAATCATCTTATTAGATGGGTACCATCAGATCATATCTGACCGAACTGACAATTTACTTATTGAAGCTAACGTCTGAAGGATCACCATTTGGCTCTAAAGTCACAACAAGAACTTCACCTGTTTCTGGATTGGTCACTTCAAAAATGAAGCTTTTACTCGTCTTTAAAACAAGTTGTAAATCTTGCCCTTTCAGTTCTTTCCAGCTTTTATCTAGCTTACCTGCTTCAAACCCCATATCCTGAAATGTCATGCGTTGGACAGTTCGCGCAGCTGATGCTTTCGCGGCATCATCACCGACCATTCCGTGACTACCGTGAGCCCATACTCCAGTTGAACTCATACCCAATGTAATTAATGACGCAACTAAGATTTTTTTCATTTTAAGGATTCCTATTAATTGTATGTTTAAAGTAGATGTGGGTTTTGATACTCACCGCTGAAGAACAGCATGATATCTATTGCTTGGTCTGTATCATTTCTAAAATACCAACCATGACTACCTTCGAAAGGCGCGATAAAGCTACCTTTCATCTCATTTACTGTAGTAATGGTATAACTCTTAAAATAGCCTGTTGTGTCGCCTTTGGGCTCACCGTGCATATCAACATAGACCGCTCCCCCATTTGTGAACCACTCAAAGTCCACTTGATTACCTTCAATCATGACCATTTTGTATTCCAAGCCAGCTTTTGGAGGGATCGTTAGCTCTACAGCCTCTCCTGCTGAGTCAGAATTAGAACCTGCCTTTGCGTCATCTGCTGCCGCTTTTTTCTCGGCCAAGGACTCCGGTGACAACTCAGTAAGGCCTAAAGCTTTACCTACGCCCGTTGGATCTAAGTTGTATTCGGCTGGCAAAATCGCCGTAACTAAAAGCACTAAACCAACAATAATTGCGCCAGTAGTCGCTTTCCATAAAGTCGAAGATGAGATCTGTTCAGTAGTCATATATTTTTAACCTGCAAAATAACCCGTTAATTGAAAACCTGTCAGCATCACACCACACGCCATTAGCCCTGCGTTGGTCATGGTTGCAAAACGTTTAAATGAAGAAGAGTGTCTCCATGCTGCTATCAAGATCAGTACGATAGCTAGCGCGGCAAATTGGCCCATCTCAACGCCGATATTAAAGGCGATAAGATTCGTTAGAAGGCCTTCTTCTGGAATATGAAATTCCTGAAGTTTGGTCGCCAAGCCAAAACCATGGAACAAACCAAAAATCAGAACCATTGCTTTTGTATTAGGCTGGAAACCTAAGACTCTCTTAAACCCACCAAGGTTATCAAAGCCTTTGTATAACACCGAAAGACCAATAATGGCGTCAATTAAGTAAGCATTGACCTGAATGTTAGCCAGCACTCCAGTCATTAGAGTAATACTGTGGCCAAGCGTGAATAGGCTGACATATAGGAGTACGTCTTTGCTCTTAAACAAGAAGAAAATAACACCGATCAAAAACAGGATATGGTCATAGCCCGTGATCATATGTTTTGCACCTATGTATAAGAAAGGTACGAATTGCACGCCAGTATTCAGTTGTAGAAAACTGCGCGTATTGTCATCGACTCCGTGAGCGAATGCTGTACCACTGGCTAGAATGGCCATCAGTAGCAAGCAAAGCGATAAAGCTTCTCTTCGATAGCGTTGCGCCCCAAGAAAAAACCGATTATCAATCGGTTTTTTAATTGGCATGAAAGGTTGGTTCAATAGCATTGGTCACCTATAAATTAATATTAAATAAAAGAGTCAAAGAAATGATGGAGTACGTCTACCAAGCCAGTCGAGATTACCGCTCCAATGAGCAAAGTGGTCAGGGTTGGCAAACTTCTCAAGGCTGAAAAAGCAGTCGGTGCTAATAACTGTTGCACTCGTTCACTAAGTTCCTGCTGATCCCAAAAGTAAGACATGGCCGCATTGTCATTGTGCATTTTCAGCTTAGCGACTTTGATCAAGGTGCTGGCAACATCGGTTTGTCTAGATTGTGTCGCCGCATACTGATCAGCTAGTTTTTCGGTGGCTAAGACAAAGTGTAACTTTATGGCCTTTGCCAGTGGATAAGGAAGATAGCAGCAAGCAAAAGAGACTATCGCCCGAGTAAAATTATCTCGTTTTTGCACATGAGATTGCTCGTGGGCAAGGATAATCTCTTCTTCCTGTTTTGAGGTGTTCTCAAGTAACCCCGTTGAGACATAAATCTTGGGGTTCAGCATGCCCACTGTGATAGCAAGCAACTCAGAGGTTTCAAGTAAACTCACGTTATCAGCTAATTTGCTGCTGACCGATAAACTCTGTATTCGTTTAGCGTAAATGACTTGTTCGAAATAGGCCTTGATCCACAATCCACTTGAGATCATTAACCATGTTCCTAACATAAGTAGCGAAAGGCCTTGCCATGATTGCCATTGAAACCAATCTAAATGATGCCAGTGTATAAGAGGTTCTAGAGCAAGCATTAAATGTAAATCAAACCAATGATCACTTAAACCAGACAACATCACTAGTAAGCCTGCAAGCCAAGGTGAGCACGCGCTTAAAAGAACAAGCCACTTTTGCTCTAGCGCAGATGACCGACGATACAGATAAAGAAGTACTGGCGAGAGCAATACCAAAGCGAAGCTGACAATGGCTCCGACCAGTAAGCTCATGCTCAACACATTGAAAAGTATCGCCAAGTTTCCAAACATCACTTCGATAACCCATTATCCTGTAGACGGCGCTGCTCAATAATATGTTCCAGCTGATTCAGGTCTTCCATACTCAACTCTGATGACAACGACACAAACGCTGCCATAAGACCCGTTTCATCACGACTGGTTTTAAAGTCGCTGGCGACATCCTTAATCAACTGAGCAATCAATTCCTCGCGCTCAACACGCGCTCGATATTGATAAGCATGACCTTGCTTAGACCGGCTCAGTAATTTTTTTTTGTACAATCGCTCTAAGGTGCTTTGAATAGTATTGAGCGAACTTTGACGCTCTTGGCTAAGAATAGCGTGTATTTGTTTTACATCCGCTTCCCCTTCTTGCCATAAGTAATTCAATACCAGTTTTTCAAGTTCACCTAAAACCATTGATACACTCCATTTGATAATTATTTATGCTCCCACAGAAAAAACCGATTGGCAATCGGTTTTTTGTAAGAGTAAGATCTAATGATCACCCCAAATGAGCCTATGACCATGTTTAGCCTATTAAAGAACGCAACCTATAGGAATCTGTTTTTGGCTCAAGTCATTGCGCTACTGGGCACAGGGTTCGCCACTATAGCCCTTGGATTACTTGCCTTTGAACTAGCGGAGGAAAATGCTGGATTGATATTAGGTACAGCGCTGTCGATTAAAATGATTGCCTATGTCTTTCTTAGTCCCATTGGCACCAGTCTGATTCGCCATTTACCTAGAAAAAAAGCACTTATTGCGCTGGATGTGATCCGCGCAGGCGTGGCCTTGATACTGCCGTTTGTTTCTGAGGTTTGGCATATCTTTGTACTAATTTTTTTACTACAGGCCACCTCTGCCTGCTTCACGCCCTTGTTTCAGGCGACTTTGCCAGACGTTCTACCCGACGAAGAGCAATACACCAAAGCCCTCTCTCTATCTCGCTTAGCCTATGATCTAGAAAATATACTCAGTCCAAGCCTCGCCGCACTGATTCTGCTATTCACCAGCTGGCACAGCCTGTTTTTAGGCACTACGGTAGGCTTTATCTTCTCAGCGTTATTGGTGCTGCAAGCGTCTTTACCTGTGGCTGAGAGCAATGCTGGAGCTCCTCAGCGTCGTTTTCTGGATAAAGTCACAAGAGGGATTCGCTTCTACTTGGCAACGCCACGATTAAAAGGGCTGCTGGCCATGAATATCGCTGTTACCGCAGCAGGCGCTATGGTGTTTATCAATACCGTCGTGATCGTTCAAGGGGAACTCGGCTTAAGCGAGCAAACAACGGCCACCACGATGATTTCCTTTGGTTGCGGCTCCATGTTTGCAGCCTTTGCCACACCTTGGCTGCTCAAACGACTATCAGAGCGAACTATTATGCTGATGGCCGCTACAATGTTAGTGGCCGGACTGATCATCACCTCAACGATAGAGACACTGAAGGGTATTATGATTATTTGGTGTGTGTTAGGCGCAGGTTATTCGTTTATTCAAACCCCATCGGGAAGATTGCTGAACCGATCCGCCCACAAAGAAGACAAGCCTGATTTGTTTGCCGCTCAGTTTTCCCTGTCCCATGGTTGCTGGCTAATTGCCTACCCCTTAGCGGGCTACCTCGGAGCAACGTATGGCATCGCTGTCACTTTCCAAATCTTTGCTGGGATTGCCTTGGCATCCATCCTATTGGCACTGCTTGTGTGGCCAAAAGAAAGCACCGCTGAGATGGAGCATTCACACGATGATCTGCCGCCTGAGCATCCGCATTTGAAGGATAAGCACAAAACGCATACACACACCTACGTAATTGATGATCTACATCATCATTGGCCGAAGTAGTGTCCAAGTCTTTTCGGCCATAGGCAATGAATCGAACGAGCTTTTCGGACATTAAGATTAACTTGTACCCTAGAACTGGACTTCCCAGACTTTACTAGACACCTATTAACGATCTTAAAATCAGGCGTTTAACGTCGAGTTTTATCGTCAGTTTGATACTCAATACCGGTTGGCTGTGATTCAAAAGAAACAATTGAGGGAGAAAATTCTAAATGAAAGCAGGCATCAAACTCTAAACCACTCTCGCACATTACTGTTGAAGAGTTCTTTCTACTCGCGAATTTGTAGATATTTTTGCTTGGACTTGGCTTACGCAAGTTGCGAGTGTACATACACCACACCTGTAAGTTGTAACTAAATAACAACTTAAACGTAGACTATGTCAGTCTTATGCTGCAAAGTTTGTCATCTTATGGTGGTTTTTTGTCACTTTATGGAGGAATTTACATTAGAAGAGTTAAGGTGGCATCTCCACCAGCCGCACCTCGGCACACGAGTCCACCGCTGTGGCTGCTTCCTTCCGGACCTGACCAGATTAACGGTTTATCGTTGCGAGGGGACCAGCGGAGACACCATAGAGGAGGCCCGTTGACCTTGGGACGCCATTATACGCACCCGACTTTAAAGCGCAACCCACTCTTTATATTTTTCAGTTGCTTAGGGCGATTTTCATATCTTCCCCTCTCCCTATTCAACATTAACCACTCTAGTTTCACGATTCATCGAAGTATCAAGATTGGTATCCGCGCTCGCTTCGAGTACCATACGCGCCATTATTGTTATGAGGACTTGTCATTGAAGCTGTTCGTTAAAAATCTCACCCATGTCGACTTATCTTACTTTTGCCCAGAGCGCGGCCTCTTGGGTGAAAGCTGGCACACGGATGTTGTATTAACCGGCAAACTCAATGATGAGAGTATGATTTGTGATTTCAGCATTGTTAAAAAGAAGATTAAGCAATGGTTGGATGCCCATATCGATCATACCTTAGCCATTCCTGCGCTAAACTCTGGTGCTGACATCACGACTCTGAGTGATGATCGTGTATCGTTTAATTTTCAACATGATGATGGACGTCAATTTCAGTGCATCGCACCAGCACAAGCGTTCTGCCAAATGCCTGTAGAACACATCACCCCTGAGAATGCAGCCGCATGGGTTGAGGCGCAAATCCTAGACCTTTTACCCGCAGAATTGGCCGCTGTTTCGATTCGCTTTTCTAAAGAACAAACCGATGCGCCCCAATACCAGTACAGCCACGGGCTAAAAAAACACGCAGGCAATTGTCAGCGTATCGCCCATGGTCATCGCTCTGTGATTGAGATTTATCGAAATGGCCAGCGGGATGAGGCGCTTGAAAAAGACTGGAGCCAACGTTGGGAAGACATCTATTTAGGTACGGAAGAAGATCTCATTGGGGTTATTGTAGAGGATGATTTACATTATCATCATTTCAGCTACGCCAGCGCTCAGGGCTTATTCGAGCTAAAAACCGATAGCCGTCGTTGTTATATGTTGGAAGTGGATACCACTGTGGAGTCATTATCCGATCATATTGCCCATACGCTGGCCAATGAAAATCCAGGCGATACCATTGAAGTACATGCCTTTGAAGGCATTGGTAAAGGCGCCATCTCAGAATGTAAGGTAGAAAAATGAGCTTAAAACCCTTTGAAATGTCGGCCAAAGGTACGGCTATTTCTCTAGACGAAATCTTTGCCAATATTAAAACCGACAAAGATGGCCTCATTGCCGCTATTGCCCAGCAGCACGACACAAAAGAAGTTTTGATGCTTGCTTATATGAACGAAGCCTCCATCCGTGAAACCCTCGAAACGGGTCACGTATGTTACTGGTCACGTTCTCGTCAAACCTACTGGCGTAAAGGGGAAAGCTCCGGCAACCGCCAAACACTGGTTTCCATGGCTTTTGATTGCGATGGTGATGCCATCTTGCTGCAAGTGGATCAAAAAGGGCCAGCCTGTCACACCAACCGCCGGGACTGTTTTTTCTTCCAAGTGAAAGATGGCCAAGTAATCGTCGAATCCGACCCAAAGTAGCCCAATAGCACGCACCAAAATGGACCGCCGCCTTTAAATCCTGCCCTAGCGGTCCACATTTCCCTAAAAAGTCTGACTTAACCTTGAATAAAGCATGACATAAATCATGCTTTATTTTGTCCAACTGGTTACTTTTAGCGCTATTAAAGCAACACATAGCAACAAATAGCACCAAGAAAATAACCACAACTATTTGAAAAATATAGAAAAAATGGACTTAAATTTGCAACTATGAGTATATAGAGGCAACACAGAAGGACATGTGGAGCATTTCAAAGCAAGAATTACATAATTACTAGGTGTCTATATGAGAAGTTTGTCAGTCAGAACGAAAATCCTCTCCCTCGTATTGCTGTTTACATTAGTCATACTCGCCACCACAGCGAACTCTGCACTAACCAGCAAATCCGTATCAAAAGATCTCCAAGCAGTGTCCACACAAAGCTTAGAATTGGTTAAAAACTTAGAGAAAGCACGTCAACTCTTACTTAAGCAAAGCGTAGAATTTGAACGCGGTTTTTTCCAGGTATCTATTGCCAAATCCATGGGTGGCTATGGGGTTGAGCTGATCGAAGAATCTGCCAACAACTTTCAAACCTACTCATCAGAGTTAAAGAATAGCTTAGAAGCCGTAAAAAACACGTTAACCGCCCTACCAGCCAATGAGCTGCTTGATACACTGGTGTCGCAAATCAGCGAACTGGAAACCGTGCAGTCTGACTTCCTATCTGCCAGCACAGAGACCTACGACTGGTGGATCAAACTCAAAACCATGCAAGCCAACAAAGCTCGCAAAGCTGCAGATGAAAACCTAGTTGTAATCAACAACAAAATGGAAGAGATCATTACCACCATCGATGCCTACAGCGAGCAGGTCTCTGCAGCACAAGGCGCTAAGCTAGATCAAGCACTGTACGCGAACTTTGGTTTAGCGGCAGTTCTTGTGGCGGTAGGAATTGTCTTCAGTATCATGATCATCAATGGCATCGCAGGCCCGCTTCGCAACGTTGTAAAACGTGCGGAAGAAATCGCAGCAGGCACCCTGACACGCAAAGACAAACCCACTACTCGTAAGGATGAAATCGGTTCTTTAGAGATGGCCTTTGACCGACTCGTGGATCAGCTTTCTGGCATTTTAGAAGACGTGTCTAAGTCCAGCCATGCTCTGACAGATGCAGCACACGATCTAAACCGAATCACTAATGACTCAGCCACAATGGTAGGTCAGCAACGTGCGGAAACCGCTCAAATTTCCAGTGCCATCCATGAAATCCAAGGTACTGCTGTACATGTCTCTGAGTCCACAACGGAAGCTAGTCAGGCAGCCCACTCTGCAGAGTCAGCGGCAGAAGACAGCACCCGTATTGTGGAATCAACCATCCGTACTATTGAGTCTTTAGCCACGGAAATTAGTGGCTCCTCTAACACCATATTAGAGTTAAAACAAAGCACCGATGAGATCAATAATATCTTGAATGTCATTCTAGGGATTGCAGAACAAACCAATCTATTGGCCTTAAACGCGGCCATTGAGGCTGCCCGCGCCGGTGAACAAGGTCGAGGTTTTGCCGTGGTGGCAGACGAAGTACGACACTTGGCACAAAACACCCAGAATGCCACACAACAGATTGAAACCATGATCCAGCAACTTCAATCTGGCACTACGGAAGCAGTACGTGCCATGAAAGCTAGCCACGAACGCTCTACCGAAGCGGTGAATCAAGTTCGTGAGGAAGGTGCGACCCTGTCTAATATCACCATTGCTATTTCACAGATTCGTGAAATGAACGATCTGATTTCGACCACAGCAGAAGAACAAGCTGCTGTCACGACGGAAGTCCGCCGCAACGTTGACACCATCACGGATATTGCTGAACGTACTAACGAGTCCATCAACGCTATCAGTGGTCGTGCGGATCAATTGGCGTCTCTTGCCACCTCCCTATCTAGCAAAATCAGCTACTTTAAGGTGTAATCGATATTCAGCCCGCAGACTCCTGCGGGCTTCTACTTCTGCTCAATCTTAGGAGTTCCTATGTGCCGTTGGATGGCCTATAAAGGCAAGCCAGTCTATTTAGAAGAATTACTGTTTCAACCGGACCACTCACTGATTCACCAAAGCCTGAGTGCTCGTAAATCAGAAGTCACCGTCAATGCGGATGGCTTTGGTTTGGGTTGGTACGATGAGCGAGAAGAACCAGGCCTGTATCATGAAATCCTCCCAGCTTGGAGCGACTGCAATCTAAAAAGTCTGGCTCGTCATATTAAGAGTGGACTCTTCTTTGCCCATGTACGCGCCTCCACGGGAGCCTCCACTGCACGGTCAAATTGCCATCCATTTAGTTATAACGAGTGGTTGTTTATGCACAATGGCCAAGTAGGTCAATACGATGAGCTACGTTGGCAAATTGAACGCTGCATCCCTGAAGAGCTCTATGGTCACCGCCGCGGCGGCACGGATTCAGAAGCCATCTTTTTGATGATGGTTGCGAACGGTTTAGAGCGTGATCCTAAAGTGGCCATTGAAACCACTTTGAACCAAATTTTAGACATGATGCACACCAAAGGCATCACAGACCCCCTACGTTTTACCAGCATACTCTCCCATGGCAGCAAAATGTGGGCAGTGCGCTTTTCCAGTGATGAACACGCTCCCTCTTTGTACTACAAACGTTTCGCAGAACATGTTGTGGTCGGCTCGGAGCCACTGGACTTGTCTGGGGATGGCTGGGAACAAGTTCAACCAGGCCATATTATGACCATTGAAGACCTGACCTTTCGTAGCGAGGCCATGTTTTAACAAGCGCCATACTCACCCGCAAAAAATCGCCCTATAAAAAAATGCGCCTCATTGGGCGCATTTTTATTGTGACTTTGCCAGTGTTACTTTACCCGTGATAGGAGATTAAGTGTCCACTTTTTCCGCGTCACGGTAAGCGTAGGTCGCATCGAAACGGGACTGGATCCAATCACCACTCAAAATAGGTGCGTATTTAGCGGGTGACGTAGAACTTTGGCATGTAGGCACACAGGCCACATTGGTTTCGTAATCTGGTTCAACAAAGAATGGGAAGGAGTAACGGTGTACACCTGTTTCAGAGGCACGAACTCGGTGTGCCGTGGACACATACTCATCATTAGTCCAGCGTTGCATAAGATCACCAATGTTAACCACTAGAGCACCTTCCATCGGTGTTGCTTGCACCCACTCCCCATTACGGTGTTTCACTTCCAGACCACCAATGTCATCTTGTAATAGCAAAGTCACACAGCCATAGTCGGTATGGGCGCCAGCGCCATTATCATGTTCAATACTTGGACGTGGTGGGTAATGGATCATGCGCAGTACGGTCACATGATCCGTAAAGCAACGGCTAAAGAAATCGGCTTCCAACTGCAGAGCTTCCGCCATGGCTTTCAGTAGATCCTGAGAGACACCAAAGGCCGTCACATAGTAATCATGCAGGGTTTCCATCACCACAGGATCTGTTGGATTCTGATTCGGCCCATACATTTTTGGGTATTTTTGTGCCAATGGATGATCTGCTGGTAAATCCAAAGCCATATCAAACGTTTCTTTCCAATCGGCCTTATGGACTTCGTCTAACTGCTCTTCACCGACACCGCCGTATCCACGGTGGTTAACGCTGTTTTTAATGTCAATTTTAACCTTATCTGCCGTAGGCTGAGCAAAAAAACGCTTCGCCGCGGACATCATGCGCTTAACCAAGGCTTGATCAATATCAGTATTAATAAGGTAAAAAAAGCCGATTTCTCGACAAGCTTTATCAAGCAGTTGTATTTGCTCAGCACGAATACCAGTGTCCGAACTCGTTAGCTTAGAGAAATCAATTAATGGAATGCCCATTGTTGCTCCGATCAGTCTTCATTTTGTCGTGATGCTAGATGTACTAGCTTGGTATGTTTGGGATTAAAGCGCTTTAGACCTGCTTCCGCGAAATCCACATAAATCATCTGTTTGCCATCCATCTCTTGGCGAACCACCACACCTTGTCCATATTGATCGTGGCGCACTTTATCTCCAGGCTTCAACCCACCCCGTAGGGCCTTAGGCGCATTAAAGGTTACCTCAGGAACACCTTCCGCCTGCCGCTGATAACGCTCTAAATGGCTGGCTAACTGGGCATTTAAAGGCTCTGCACCTCGGCTCCGGTCAAATACCTTTTGCACAACAGTGGGCTGAGCCTCAAACACAAAGCGAGACAAGCTTCCTTGTCGCGCCAGTTGGGAGCGTATGTTACCCGCCTGCAGTAGTTTGATGTCTTCGCCGCTCGGGCTTTCCAAAAACACCAAACGCTTACGCGCACGGGTCATGGCCACATAAAACAAACGGCGTTCCGCTTGCATTTGCGCCGCCGCTTGACGGTCAATGCCACTTAAATCCTCGTCATAATAAGGAAACCGCCCTTCCTGTAAGCCAGACATCATCACCAGATCAAACTCTAGGCCCTTGGCCTTGTGAATGGTCATAAGGTGCACCCCATGGGTGTGTTGGGAGTCCTGCTCATTAAGTTTGACCAATTGTGCAATAATCGTACCTGCATCGCTAGCCACGCCTCGAACATAACTCAAAAAAGCTTCGCAAGTGGCGATCTTTTCTTGGGTTTGAATATCCTTGCTACTGGTATTTTCAAAGTAACGATAGATCCCCAGTTTATCGATGGTGGCCAACAAACCTTGCTCTGGGGTTTTGTTATACAGAGTTAGACTTCGCAACCAGTCGGCACGTTCGGCGATTTTCTTGCCTTTCCAGCCTTCTTTTTGCTCTGAAAGGGCCACCAGCAAATCAGGAATCAGATGTGGGGCTTGACGAGCTTGGGTTAAAAGCCGACTGCGCTCTGCTGCCACATTGGTCACATTAGGGATAGTGACCAAATATTCGATGTCCGCCGGATCATAAAAGATAGAAGGATTTTGCAGACCACCCGCCATTACAGCCAAGTAGGCCATTAGCATGCGAATTTGCCGATTATCCAGTAAAGGAGAGTCCCCATGCAGTTGATAAGGCACTCCTTTATGCATCAGAGCGAGCTGCACTGGCACCATATCACTGTACAAACGCACCAAGACTGCGCTGCTTTCTAGGCTTTCACCGGCTTCATGCCAACGTTTTAACTCACGCATCAGGGCTTGGCCAGGTAAACTAGATTGGGCGAAATCAATCTCTGTGGCCGCCCCTTGGCCTATCACCATTTGTTCCGTCTGATTCTGGGACACCACACAGGTGGCCATCATGCCAACGCTATGACCAAATCTAAAGCTACAGGCTAACGGGTAAGACGCTACGTTTGGAAAGTCATCATCATACTGCTGGGCCATGATTTGCGGTGACGCCCCACGCCACTCATAAATACACTGTTGCACATCTCCCACGATCATCCATCGTGCAGCAGAACCATATAGAGCCTTCAGCAGTTCGTACTGACATGGATTGATGTCTTGAAATTCATCAATCAAAAGAAAGTCATATTCAGGTACCAGAGTGCGGATGTAATGACGCTGTGCTTCATCAGAGTTATCGATCAAGGCATAAGGGTCAGACAATAAATCAGAGAAAAAGCGCATCTTAGATTGACGGCGCAAATTCTCAAGTTGGTCATATAGATTAGGGAAGTAACGACATTCACGGGACCAACCACCCTCTTCATACACTTCTGTCGGGCTGATACTGGCGGCTTTCACTTGGTCTACAAACAGCAAGAAGTCTTCTAACCAGTCCCGTTCATCTTGGATTACCAAGTCGACATCTTTACGCTGTAATCGCTGGCGAGCCTCTCTAATGAGCTTGATCAACGAGAATTCATCTGTGATCAAGCGGGCTTCAGGCAAAATATTACGCTGCTCTAAGCGCTTGCATAAGCGCATACCAAAAGCATGAAAGGTCATTACTTGTGGTAAGCGGGCGCTGCCGCGCCCTTGTTGGGACAGCTTTAAGCGCTCCGTAAATTCTTCTTGGGCGCTTTTATTGAACATAAATACGCCAATCTTCTCCGGCGATACGCCTTGGTCAATCAGGTATTGGATACGCCCTATGAGAGTGGTGCTTTTGCCCGCCCCAGCGACCGCGATCACCTTTGCGTGCTGGTCGAGAGGATGTTCTATCACCGCCTGTTGTTCAGTGGTGTAAGAGTAGTTAAACAGGTTGGACATCAAACGGTATCAATCTAAGTAATTAGTCTTCAAACAGGTGGCCGATTTCCCGGAAAGCAAGATGTTCGCGGCCGGCGATTTTAGCCAGTGACTCACCGCAGACCACGAGACGACGTTGAAAGCGCGCAAAGAACACGCCATTTGCACGGGCCACAAGGGGATGGGCACTGTTTTCAACATCGTCACACATGAGGTCAACCACTTCACCGATCACCTCACCGGCTTCCACTTGTTCCCCTAGGGCTTTATGGAAGCATGCAATGCCTGCGACAGGGGCTTTCACCAAATCCATCGCATCGAGTGGATAATAGGTCACTTTAGAATCATCGATTTTAGGCGTTTTACCCTCAATCACACCCCGATAAATCAAATACTGATACAGCGCCTCGGCGTCTTTTTCTGCCAGCTCATGGGAGATATCATTTTCGCCACGAAGCTCAAGGGTTAAGGAGCGACAGCCCCAAGGCATCAAGTGGGCATAATGGGACTTTAATTGTCGCCAGACAGACACATTGGTCTCATCGAAAGACTGCACTCCGGTGTCCAATTCTGACAGGGCCACGTCTGCCTCGAGTAAACCCAGTAACGGACGAAAGTAGTCCTCAAACTCTTGGGCCACATAAGCGTGCATGCAGGCCTCACCAGAACAATGAAGATCAAGCACTTCATCGGCATCCATTGACAGTGCTAGCAAGGTTTTGCGTAACCCTTGTAACTCAGTCAACTCAGGCAAGTTAGCCAGCTCATGACGAATAGCCTGACGCACGAGGGTCACATTGGCTTCTATGTCCCCCGAGATCTGATCATTTACCACGCGAGCTACCTTGTCTCCGAGCTTCGGCCAATTGCGATTGAAGTTGCCGCCCCCATCAGAGAAAGCAAAGCGGCCGGGGATGTAACCATGGAAGTTTTGTCCTAGACCAATGGGATTAGCCACAGGCACCACGATCACCTCACCCTCGATGAGATCCTTCTCTTGCGCGATCTTGAGTTTTTTAATCAAGGTATTGAGTACCAAAAACCCCGGCCACTCATCCGCATGTAAGCCCGCCTGCAGGTAAATCTTTGGCCGAGCCCCTGGCGTGCCAAAATGATGAGCCTTAACTATGCGCTGAGTGCCAGGGGTGGCACTCGGAAGAGTATGGGAATATATCTGGTAACTCATGATCTAAACTTTCCCTTAATGCGTAATTCCGAACAGTCGTTTTTACGAAGTAATTATTGGAACGACATGGTACGCTAAAAGCGCTTTCGAATAAAAAATAAATCCTTGTAAGAAAAAGAATTTCTGCCCGTCTAACCCTGAGACGTCGACCATAGGAGCTAGGATGAAAACCTTTAATACCCTCAACTCAATCTGCCTAATAACACTAGGTATGAGTCTCCCCTTATACACCCAAGCCGCTAACCAAGACTGGACTGACACGGTCAATGCAGCCAATGGCCAAACCGTTTACTGGAATGCATGGGGGGGAGCAGACAATATTAATGGCTATATTCAGTGGGTCGCGGATCAAGTAGAAGCTAAATACAATATTGACCTTGAGCACGTAAAATTAACCGACACAGCCGATGCCGTTAACCGCGTTCTAGCGGAGAAAACCGCCGGTAAATCCTCTGATGGTTCCATTGACCTCATCTGGATTAACGGTGAGAACTTCCGTGCCATGAAAGACAACGGCCTTCTTTACGGCCCGTTCGCAAACGACTTACCTAATTACAAAGCCTATGTGAACCCTGAAGCGCGACAAAGCTTGACCCAAGATTTCGGTACTGCGGTGGATGGCATGGAATCTCCTTGGGGCATGGCCCAAGTGATCTTTATGTATGACACGGCGCAACTTAGTCAACCCCCTAAATCCATGGGGCAGCTACTGGCCTACGCTAAGGCACACCCCGGTCGCATCAGTTACCCTGAACCTCCTCAGTTCCTAGGTTCCACCTTTTTAAAACAAGCGCTTCACGAGCTAACACCCCACAAAGCTGCTTTGTTACAGCCAGTGAATACCATTGATTTCGATAAGGTCACACAACCCTTGTGGGACTACTTAGATCAATTACATGACGTCGCATGGCGCAGTGGTGAAGTATTCCCTTCCTCAGCAGAGGAAATGATGCGCTTGCTTGATGACGGGGAAATTGACGTGGCGTTGAGCTTTGATGTCTCTGCCGCTACGGTGCAGATTGATCAAGGTAATTTGCCAGAGACTGTGCGCTCCTATGTATTCACCCATGGCACCATCGGCAACACTCACTTTGTTGCCATTCCTTACAACTCAGGCGCCACGGAAGGAGCTCAGGTAGTGGCTAACTTCCTACTGTCCCCTGAAGCGCAAGCCTATAAACAAAATCCCACCGTTTGGGGGGACTTGAGTGTGTTGGACTACAACAAACTAAGTAATGATCAGCAACAATTGTTTGACCAGTTACCAAGCGGTATTGCGACACTCTCAATCGAAGAACTCGGTACCACCTTACCAGAGCCTCACAGCTCTTGGATGGAAGCCTTAGAGAAAGAATGGCGTAGCCGCTACGCTAACTAATGGCGCGTCTTCCTTCTATTGTAAAAAGGTTATCTTGGATCTTACTGGGAGTGCTCTGCACTCCCATATTGGTCGGTGTCACAGGTGTCTTGTTGCCCAGCTTTGGCGTAGAACCTGCTTTTGGACGCTATGCACTTAACCTCTCCCACTGGCATGCATTAGGGCTAGAACCAGAGTTTTGGTCTGGGTTATGGCTCAGCATTAGCTCAGGATTCTTGGCGACCCTATTGGCCTATTGGTTCGCCTCCAGCCTGCTGGTGTCCTGCTATCACAGGCCATGGTTTCAACGTCTACAGTCGTTTATTACGCCGATCTTATCCATCCCCCATGCTGCCATGACCATTGGGCTGTTGTTCCTTCTTGCCCCCTCAGGCTGGTTAGCACGTTGGTTCAGCCCATGGTTGACAGGATGGGACCGACCACCAAATTTACTGACCACCCAAGACCCTTTTGGCATTTCTCTGATCCTCGCGCTCGTCATCAAAGAAATGCCTTATCTATTATTTGCTCTATTAGCGGCGGTCACACAATTGCAACCTAATCAGCACATTGATACCGCTCGTTTACTGGGGTACCAACGTACCACTGCTTGGCATTTTATTGTCTTACCACGGCTCTATCCCTTAATTCGCTTACCGATTTTTATTGTGCTGGCATTCAATTTAACCGTGGTGGATGTGGCTATGATTATTGGCCCCAATACCCCTTCAACCTTGGCTGTGACGCTACTACGCTGGTTTAATGACCCTTCTCTAGCAATGGGAGGTATCGCCAGTGCTGCAGCCATTGTTTTAGCTCTGGCAGTCGTGATCACTATGCTGGTTTGGCATGGCTTAGCAAAATCAATGATTGCCCTGCGCCATCGTCAATCTCTAGTGGGCAAACGCCGCAGCGAGACACAGTTGATCACTCATGTGGGTACGGCAGGAGCCTATATTACCCTCGCCCTTTCCCTGCTCACTCTGTTGATACTGCCCCTCTGGGCCTTTACGCGTCGCTGGCGCTTTCCTGATAGCTTGCCCAACACTTGGACCAGTGACAATGTCACCAGAGCCAGCCGTTCATTGATTGAACTCGGTGGGCAATCTTTGTCCTTAGCGCTCGTCTCAACCACACTGGCCCTTGCCATCACTCTGGTATTTTTAGAGCGATCTCACGCTAAAAAGGCCTTTGGGCACCTGGTCGACAAACTCATGTATGTGCCGATAATTTTGCCGCAAATCACGCTTCTATTTGGGGTACAAGTAGGTTTATTGTGGCTAAACCTCCATGGCACTTGGTGGAGCGTGGTAGCGCTTCATACTTTGTATGTAGCGCCCTATGTGTACTTAACTTTAAAAGGCCCTTATCTGGCTTATGATCAACGCTACGTTGAACAAGCCAATCGCTTACGTCAAACACCTTTGCGTAATTATGTGGACATCAAGTTAGCCATGTTAAAAGCCCCTCTGTGGGCCACTTTTGCCATCGGTTTTTCGGTCAGTATCGCCCAGTACTTACCCACATTGATGGCAGGAGAAGGCCGTATTACCACCCTTACCACGGAAGCCGTGTCTCGCGCTGCCAGTGGCGATCGCAAGCTGGTGAGCGTGTTAGCCTTAGTACAATCCCTATTACCGTTAATGGTCTTTTTAATGGCCATGGTGATCCCAAAATACTGGACACCTGTACGACTCTCTTTAAGGAAACGCTTGTGTTAACTCTGTCGAATGTGTCTCTGACATTGAATAACGAATATCTGATTAAAGACTTTAGTGCCGAAATCAGTGCAGGAAAGGTATTAGCCGTAATGGGGCCAAGTGGCGTGGGTAAATCCAGCCTATTAGCCTATGTGTCTGGCACCCTAGCACCCGAAATACAGGGCAGCGGATCAGTCACACTGGACCACACTGAACTCACACAAGTCGCCACTGAACAGCGACGACTTGGACTTTTACAACAAGCCCCCCTGCTGTTCCCTCACCTTAGTGTGATGGAAAATGTTTTGTTCGCCATACCGAGAGAAGTCAGTAAATCTTTACGACGGGAACAAGCCAAGGCGGCGTTAGCAAGCGTAGGGTTAGAGCAGCATGAAAATAAACTTCCGGAGCAACTCTCAGGAGGGCAACAAGCGCGCTTGGCATTAATCAGAACCTTGAGCGCCAAGCCACAGGCTTTGTTGTTAGATGAGCCCTTTAGCAAATTGGACAAGGCTCTGCGACAAGACATGCGTGAGTTGGTTATGAAGGCCGTCTGCACACACCAGATCCCAGCGATTCTTGTGACCCATGACGAGGATGATGCCCGCGCCATGGCCTTTCAAACCTGCTATTTGTCTGGTGCATCCAACACATAAATAGCCGTACCGCTCAGGTCGGCAGAATGAATGGTGAAGCTAGTACCAAGGCCGCTGGAAAAGCCCCTTGAGCCTCCAGAGATCCCTGTTGAAACCCCAGTGCTAACACCCCCGGTCCCATTCGCACCTTTGATAATGACGCCATTTGCACCCAGTTTTGCCGCCTCTTCTACTAACTCTTCTGTGGCAGCATCCACGCGACCCTGTTGTGAAAAGCCACGACTACTGGAAGCGGTGACCGTTGCGATCACTTCATAATCACGCTTAGGCGCTTCGGAATACACAGTGACCTCAGTGGGATCAACCGCAGGACGCTCAGTCCCAGTCACCACATGTGAGCTGGAAGCACAGGCAGACAATATAAAAGCCGCACCGATACCACTTAAAATTTTTAGCTTATTCATATAGTTACCTCCGATTAGCTTGTCATTAGTTATAGTTGAATTGAATTTTAACAACAACGCTAGCCCCTGATAGTTCACATATTTCCCTATTCTTAACACGCTTAGGCCACCTCAACCCTGTTGATTTAACGACAAGTGTTTTCTCTTTAACGTATATACCGGATAATCATTCACCTAATAGAAACACTATAAAAAATCGCCTAATTAAGCCTACTCAAGGAGTCTTATGATCATCCAACAAAACGTTGTCGAGCTGACCACCCCAACTGGCCCTATGCGCTGCCAAGTCTATCGACCTCAGGCAGACGGCGAGTTCCCTTGCGTAATCTTCTATTCAGAGATATTTCAGATCACAGCACCGATTGAGCGCACAGCAAAAATCTTGGCTGGTCATGGGTTTGTGACCGTGGTGCCAGAAGTTTTCCATGAATTGAACCCTATCGGTACCGTATTAGCCTACGATGACGCAGGCAAAGACAAAGGCAACGAAGACAAATTCACCAAGCCCCTAGAACACCATGACAGTGATACAGTTGCCATGATTGAGTTCTTTGAACAACAGAGCTACTGCTCTGGCACATTTGGCGCTATGGGAGTATGCATTGGCGGCCACTTGGCCTATCGCGCAGCGTTGAACCCACGAATTTTGTCTTCCTTCTGCCTATACGCAACAGACATTCACTCCAATACCTTACCTTGCGATGAAGGCAACGACTCCTTTAGCCGAACTCAAGATATTCAAGGTGAGATCACTATGATTTGGGGCAAACAAGACCCCCACGTCCCTACAGAGGGTCGCCAAAAGATCTATCAAAAACTGATCGATACGGAGCGAAACTTCACATGGCATGAATTTAACGCCCAACATGCTTTTATGCGTGATGAAGGAGACCGATTTGATCCCGAACTGGTTTTAGAATGTTATAAAATGGCCGTCGATCAATTTAGACGCACCCTATAAACTGCAAAGCTACTATTTAAAAAAGCCCTGTTAAACAGGGCTTTTTTAGTTATAAAACCAGACTCTAAGCCTTGCTAAGCCTACATCTTTACATTTCCAATTACTCTACTGACAATTCTGGATGAATTTCTGAAAAAAAAATGTTTACAGAAAACTGAATTGATCATTTTAACTCGAACCTTAACAATTACTCCCAAGCTTAAGGACACAGCAAAAGCCCATAAACTTAAATTAAATCTAAATTGGAAACGGGTTATTTAAGTTAATAAAATGCGCTGATTTATTAATGGATTAATTTTAAGTACTAAAAATTCACTTATGACAATTTAAAAGGGAAGCGACATGAACACTATCAAACCAAAATACCTTGTAGGCTTAATGATGGTTGCCGCATTTACGACTGCATGTAGTGAAAAGATGCCTCAAGTAAATGATCAAAACTGTACGCAAACTTCAATTAATCAAATTGAAGATAGTGAAACCCGTGACAAGTTTTCTGATGAGTGTTTTGACTACCGCATGGAGCAAGGCAAGGAAAAAGCCTCTAACCTAATGGAACAAGGCGCGGATAAAGCAGAGGAAATGTACGACGACGGTGTTGACGCAGCAGAAGACATGTACGACTCCGCAGCAGACACAGCAGAAGACATGTATGACGATACTGCTGACGCCATGGAAGACGGCGCAGATGCAGCAGAAGACGAAATGGATTCAGCAACAAACTAAGCGCTGCTCTTTTCTACAGTTCCCCGCTTGTAGAAACAAATAAGCCGGCAATCAATGCCGGCTTATTTATGTTTAATTTTTAAATCTGTATTTAATAGATTATTCTTTCACTTCCATAAAGCGACGCGCCCATTCACGACTTTCATCAAGGGTTGAATAACGCTCAGACAACTCAGACGCATTTAGTTTACCTTCCGCAATATTACGTTGCTCACGTAAACAATCATATGTGGCTTTAATCGCAGCAAAATAAGCCGCATGACCATTTACAACAATACGAACACCATTTTTGGCTAAGCGCTCTTTATCTGCTAATTCTGGATTACCGTATGCCACTAACATAAGAGGCACCGTGACATGCTTAGAAATGGCTTCTAAATGATCGAAGTCTTTCACGCCCACCATACAGATACCATCTGCACCTGCCGCTTGGTAAGCCAAAGCACGCTCAATCGTCTGTTCCGTAGTCAACTGCCCTGCGTTAGTACGTGCGATGATTGCCATGGTCGGATCTATACGAGCCTCTAAAGCTGCTTCGATTTTGCCAACAGCCTCGTCTAGAGGAATCAAGTCGGTCGACTTGTGTCCAAACTTAGCGGGCAACAAGGTATCCTCGATGGTTAACGCTGCCACACCAGCACGTTCTAACTCAGTAATGGTGCGCATCACATTCAAGGCGTTGCCGTAACCATGGTCAGCATCCGCAATAATAGGCAGACGCGCCACACGACCAATACGAGTGGCCTGCTCTACAAATTCACTCAGGGTGATTAACGCAAAATCTGGCGCCGCCAAGACCTGCAAAGAAGCCACTGAGCCACCCAGAATCCCCACTTCAAACCCTAGGTCCTCTGCGATACGAGCTGACATCGGATCAAATGTCGATGCGGTGTAATAACACTGATCACTGTCTAACAGTGCGCGAAAGTCCTTACGAAGGTCATGTTGGGAAGGGGTAGCCATTCCAATACTCCTGACGAAAATCTAAGCATCTGCATTGAATTAACAGATGAAAAGCAAAGTTTATGAATGACGTTATTTTATCTAACTTAACCACGAAGCGTCACCTAAATGCCGTGAACCAAAGCTCCAAAAGCCCTTTTTCGCCGCTTATGTTGAAAATTAACCACATCAATAGTGGTTATCCATTTGGTCAGGATTTTCTAAATGCTTCCATTCTGTCAATAACTTGTATAGGGTAACAACCCCGTTGCCAAACGTGACGTGTGACAAAGCTTATAAGAGGCTTTTCTCTTATATTCCAATTATCACAGCTTGAGGAGTTCATCATGAGAAAGACAGAAACACTACTCGGAAAGTATTGCGATCCGGTCACCCATGCTGAGTTTCTGGTGGTTGAAGTAACTAAAACAACATCAGAACAAGAAGGAGCGTCCGGCCAACGCCGTTTTACTACTCGCTCATCCTACCAAACATTCGACGGTCAGCCCCTGCAATTAGTCAGCGGTCTGAATAAAGATAAGTTCATGATGCACACAAATAACCGTGTATTAGAACGCATTCGCTCTAAGCACTAGTAAGATCGTTTTATAAAGGCCATCAATCAGGGCATTACTGCCCTGATTGATCTTGGTTTCTATCTATTGGGTGCTGCTTCAATATAATGTTGATACATATTTGCTGAGCGGAAAATATCTTCACAATAAGAAGACGGCTCTCGCACCACAATCTTTCCTTTTCCTAGCGCGTCCATTCGTTTGTGCAAATAAGCGATCATCCCTAATGCAGCTGAATCCAGGTAACTAACACGATTACACACCAATTCGACCTTCCCTGAGTCGGCTATGACTTGCGCACACTGCTCTTCGAACCAAGTGTACGAGTCAAAGGTGAACTTTTCTGGTAACGGAATCATCACCGAATTGATCATCTCACAGACTCCACATCATTGGGGCACTAGGCCCACCACTAATGACACACAAATGAACGTTCAAAAAACGAACAACTACCATTTTTAACATTTCGCAACATTTAGCAAGAGGCTTTACCTTTAAAAAGCTCATTGTTTATGGCTTTTCACACCATCTATCAACTGGAATCAAGTCGGCAGCATAAAAGTATATATTACTGTATTACGACTCATTTTTAACATTGGATTACATCCCGTTACATTCAGATGCTAAAGCCATTCATTTCGGCGCCGACAATCCAATCTGCTAAAGACATTTTTTATCGCGTTATGTCTATCGGAAATCTTGAGTAATACCTGAGGGAACTCTATATTTTATTGATATTAAGAGAATAATTGGGATTCTTATGAATGCTTTTGATCAAGATGTAGATAAAGAACTCAGCTCCCCTAAAGGGTTACATTGGTATCACTGGGTAGTCATTTTTTTATCATTGATGCTAACGTTTGGTGCTTATTACATCTCTGAAAAGCAAGTCCAGCTCAAGATGGAAAGTCAGTTTGAATTCCAATCACAGCAAATAATAGAGCTAGTGAAAGAGCGCATGGTGCGTTACGAAGAAGCTTTACGAGCTGGCACCGCTGCATTAAAAATGCTGCCCACCTCTGCGACGAGAGACGACTGGAGAAAGTTTGAACAGAACCTTGAAATTGATGAGCGTTTTCCAGGCATCAACGGTATTGGTGTCATTCACTATGTTCCACCCGACAAACTTTCTACCTATCTTGCATGGCAAAGAGAAACCATGCCGGAATATCGGACCCACCCAGAACATAGTGTTAATGAATATTGGCCGATTACTTACATTGAACCTCAAGATACCAACTTAAAAGCAGTTGGGTTAGATATGGCCCATGAGAACAACCGATATACTGCAGCGAAAAAGGCAAGAGATACGGGAGAAGCCAGTATCACCGCCCCCATCACATTAGTTCAAGATGATCAAAGAACGCCTGGCTTTCTATTTTATGTGCCATGGTACGACACAAGGCGCTACCCTGAATATGGTTCGGATGATAATGATTTCATGGGGCTTGTGTACGCCCCCTTCATTATGAATAAGTTAATGGATGGTACATTGGAAAATGCGAATCGTCTCATTAACTTCAGCATTCATGATAAGGAAACATTGCTTTATACAGAGCTAAATTCTAACTCTAATGACTTAGATGCCGACCCACTATTTACCCGCACTGAAACCCTTGAACTTTATGGTCGACCATGGCGTTTTAACCTGCAGACCACAACAGTATTCCGTGAACAACAAAGTCATACCCAACCTTATACAATTCTTGTTGGGGGATTGATTATTGATTCATTGTTATTGGCAATCTTCCTTATTTTGGCTCGCTCAAATCGCAATGCAGTGGCATATGCTAATCGCGTGACTGACAGGCTTAAGCAACGTAACGACGAGCTGGAGTTTATGAGTGATTCGCTAAAAGAGAAAAATCAGAACTTAGAAGAAGCTAACGCAGAGCTGGATCAGTTTGCCTTTGTAGCATCCCATGATTTGAAAGCGCCTTTGAGAGGCATCCAACAACTTGCCACCTGGGTAGAAGAAGACAGTGGCGAACTCCTACCTGAAGATACAAAGGGTCATCTTACATTGATGAAGAGTCGAATAGCGCGTTTAGAGCGCTTATTGGATGATTTATTAGCCTACTCTAGAGTTGGTAGAAAAGATGGAGAGCAAGAGATAATTAAGCCTAAGGATTTAACACTCGATGTTTTCAATCTGCTAAATCATGAAGGCAAATTCGAGCTGTCTGGGGACATGGATAATAGAGAGATTAAAATTTTCTCTACACCGTTCGAGCTGGTGATGCGTAATTTAATTAGCAACTCAATGAAACATCACGACAAAGAAACAGGACATATTAAGGTATCCATATCCGTTGACTCAAACTGGGCCTCAGTTGAAGTATCCGATGATGGCCCTGGTATCCCAGAAGAGCATCAAGAGAAAGTGTTTGAGCTTTTCCATACATTGAAGCCACGGGATAAAGTTGAAGGGAGTGGATTAGGACTTTCTCTAATTAAGAAAGTACTAGAAAGGTTTGGGTGTGATTACAAAATGCAGAAGAATGATAAGGGTGGCCTTAGCTTCTTCTTTACTTGGCCTGTCGAGTTAGTGAAGATGGACGATGTAGACAAGTAGAAATGCCTTTGTAGCTTTGGAGAAGCATGGATATTCTTATTATTGATGATGATGCTGTCGATCGGATGTCAGCCATTAGAACATTAAAAAATGCGGGGCTGAATACTGGAGAGATAGATCAGGCGGACACTGGGACAGAAGGCATTCAGAAAGCACTGTCTAAGCATTATGACGCCATTCTACTGGATTATCAGATTCCCCCATCCAACGGGATTGAAGTATTAAGAGAAATCCGAGGCAGTCTCGGCAACTCCACAGCCATTATTATGTTAAGTCATAGTAATGATGAGGCTTTGGCACTTTCATGTATTGAAGCGGGTGCACAAGACTTCATCATGAAAAGCGAAGTGTCAGTTACTCGCCTGAAACGATCAATATTGATTGCGTCTGAACGTAATACCCTCGAAAAACAGGTGGAAAAAAGCAACAACCAATTACGAGAACTCGCTGAACGCGACACACTGACAGGTCTACGAAATAGGCATGTATTCGACACCACCTTGAGCAGTGAACTTGAAAGAGCAAAGCGTAATAACAGCCAGCTCGCTTTGCTGTTCTTAGATGTCGACAATTTTAAACGTATTAACGATGTTCTGGGCCATCAAGCGGGTGATGAGTTTCTGAAAGATGTTGCTAAACGTTTAGAAGGCATCATTCGCAGTAGTGATACCTTATGCCGATTAGGCGGTGATGAATTTGCCATTTTAGTAAGTGACCTGGAGCAATTAGAAAAAATACGAGCATTGTCCGATAGAATAATTGACGCGATGAAGCCTCCTATCACCCTAGTGGGACGATCTCTTTCAATAACGGTCAGTGTAGGGATTGCTTCCTACCCCCATTGTGCCGATACTGCAGTGGAACTAATGAAGTGTGCCGATGTTGCTATGTACCGCTCAAAAGAGCTAGGCAAAAATCAGGTGCAATATTACTCCCACGATTTTCACTCCAAAATGCAAAAACGCATTGAGCTTGAGAATGAACTCAAGTTGGCAATTGACCAAGACGAATTTAAGTTATTTTATCAACCTCAAGTTGATGCCAAGACTGAAAGTTTAGTAGGAGTGGAAGCTCTTATTCGCTGGGAGCATAAGCAGCGTGGATTGCTTCTTCCTGATGATTTTATTCCCCTCGCGGAAGAGTCCCATTTAATTGTAGACATTGGTCGCTGGGTCATTAATAAAGCCTGTGAGCAATTCAGCTACTGGAGCAAATTACCGCAAGCAGAAAATGTGACTTTCACCATCGCAGTGAACCTTTCTGCGAAACAGCTCAAAGATAATGGCTTGGCGAAGTATCTCGCTGACTGTATGGCAGCCTATGGACTGGCAGGAAAGTATATTGAATTGGAGCTTACCGAAAGCAGCCTAGAAGATAGCTTTGAAGCCATTGAAATGCTCCATGAATTATCTAAAACTGGGGTCAGACTCGCACTAGATGATTTTGGGATGGGTTATTCTTCCTTATCTCAACTTAAAAAATTCCCATTTGAAATCTTAAAGATCGATAAGTACTTTGTTCAAGACCCTGGAGAAATAGACTCTGGTTTACTGGCTGCTATTTGTGCCTTTGCCCACTCCCTTGGTTATGAAACCGTTGCAGAAGGAATAGAAACTCAAGAACAGAAAGAAGCATGCAAGGCCCTAAACGTTGATCGCTTACAAGGCTTCCTGTTCGCAAAGCCCATGCCAGCTGAAGAACTGAAAAACAACTGGCTAACCCATTAATCACCACTCGCAAAATGCGCAGTGAACATTTATGCGCACTGCATACCGTCAGTATTTCTGCCCTAACACTTTTTGTAAATTTATTGAAAACTTAAATACCTTTACAAAGTTTACGGTCCTCCCCAATGACTAATAGCGACTCGAAGCGAGCAACGTCTATTAGGGATATCAACGCAAAGTTCTCTACTGAGAACATTGATGGATCAGCAGAACGAGACCAACATCTGGTGTCGTGTGGCGTTTCAGACAACCACAATGAACTTGAATACATCTACGACACCTACCTTAAGCCTAGGATTGCCCTAGGGCTCTTTACTCATCAAGAAGCGTTAGACGCCCTTAGTAAGGGTTGTTTTGATCTTTCGGAATTTAGGGAGCGCAGGGCTTTCTATGAGTTTATTGAGTGTGAGCTTAATACCGGTATTTTCGATACGCCCCTTGTTACTGACTCAAGCAAGTGATGGTGTAATTGATAGAAATACAGTACGCATATTCATTGCGTACTGCGTTATAACAATGCCATTCCCCCCCCTGTAATTTTATGACATTTTTAGCATAGATATATCACAATCCTGTAATTTTATGACATAATCAGATCAGAAATTTAGCAATAGGTTGTGTATCATATGGCGGTATTAGAAGTGCCGATTCTAAAAGATAAAACTTAGCACGGCGGCACCAAAGACCCACTTAAACGACCATTTTTTGATCATATAAATGCAAAAAGAAAACACAGAGAAACCAGGCTCAAAGCCTTTAACATCAAGGGATTCCGTAGATAGACGCTTTAGCGTAGCGCCCATGATGGATTGGACCACTTCGGATTACCGCGTTTTTGCACGCTGTATCACGCAAGACACGCTGCTTTACACCGAGATGGTTACAACAGGTGCCCTATTACAGGGAAATGATCCTGAACGATTTTTACGTTATGCAGAGTGTGAGCACCCTATTGCTCTGCAATTAGGTGGCGCGGATGCTAAGGCCTTAGCTCAATGTGCTAAGTTGGCTGAGCAATACGGTTACGATGAAGTGAATTTGAACGCTGGCTGCCCTAGTGACCGAGTTCAAAACAGTCTGATTGGTGCCATTCTGATGGCTCATCCAGATAAAGTGGTGGCGGCCATGAAGGCCATGCAAGACGCCACGTCATTGCCCGTAACCATCAAACACCGCATTGGTTTAGACGACCAGCAAGAATACGGTGTCGTTAGAGATTTTGTCGGCTTGGTGGCCGATGCCGGTGTCGAGACCTTTATCGTACATGCTCGCAACGCCATCCTTGAGGGCTTAAGCCCTAAAGAAAACAGAGAGATTCCACCTCTAAAGTATGACTATGTGTACCAATTGAAGAAAGATTTCCCAGACCTTGAAATCATTATCAACGGTGGCATTAAAACGATAGAGGAAACAGAAAATCATTTGCGTCATGTTGATGGCGTAATGATGGGTCGAGAAGCGTACAACAACCCATGGGTCATGAATGATGTGGATCAGCGGATTTTTGGCCGCTCCCCATCGAACCTTGATCGTTTTGATGCCCTGCAAAAGTTTCTGCCTTATGTGGAGAAGCAATTAGCACAAGGCGAACGATTGATGCATATGACCCGTCATATACTTGGTATTTTTCAGGGAATGCCAGGGGGAAAACAATTTAGACGCTACCTTTCAGAAAATGGTCATCGAACAGACGCTAAAATTGATGTGTTAATCGAAGCCATCGAATTGGTAAAACAACAGCTAGATAAAGCAAAGGACAGAACCAATGAGCAATAAGTTATCTCAATTAAAAGAGTTCACTACGATTGTTGCCGACACGGGTGATATCACAGCAATCAAAGAATACCGTCCAGAAGACGCGACCACTAACCCTTCTTTGATGCTAAAAGCT
The DNA here is from genome assembly GCF_055388305.1 of Marinomonas vaga. Lineage (NCBI taxonomy): Bacteria > Pseudomonadati > Pseudomonadota > Gammaproteobacteria > Oceanospirillales > Oceanospirillaceae > Marinomonas > Marinomonas vaga. The sequence goes on along the minus strand of NZ_AP043903.1, from coordinate 2,872,587 downwards.
GCTCAAATTCCTGAATACGCACCTTTCATCGATCAAGCCATTGCTTGGGCGAAAGAGCAAAGCGACGATAAAGCACAGCAAATCATCGACGCTGGCGACAAGCTAGCCGTCATCGTAGGCACTGAAATTCTTAAATACGTACCAGGTCGTATCTCTACTGAAGTAGATGCTCGCTTGTCTTACGATAAAGAGGCAACGGTTGAAAAAGCACGTCGCCTTATCAAACTATACGAAGACGCAGGCATTTCTAAAGATCGCGTATTGATCAAAGCCGCTTCTACTTGGGAAGGCATTAAGGCAGCAGAAGAGCTAGAAAAAGAAGGCATCAACTGTAACCTGACCTTGTTGTTCTCTTTTGCTCAAGCGCAAGCTTGTGCTGAAGCGGGTGTTTACCTGATCTCTCCATTCGTGGGTCGTATTCTTGACTGGTACAAGAAATCTACTGGCGAAGACTACACTGCCGAAACAGACCCAGGCGTTGTGTCTGTCACGGAAATCTACGACTACTACAAACAGCACGGTTACAACACTGTTGTTATGGGTGCGAGCTTCCGTAACATTGGTGAAATCGAACAACTTGCAGGTTGCGACCGCCTAACCATCAGCCCAGCCCTACTTGAAGAGCTGAAAAAAGACGAAGGCAAGCTTGAGCGCAAACTGGTGCCAACGACAGAAGTCACTCCAGCAGGTGATCCGATCACTGAACAAGCGTTCCGTTGGGCTCTTAACGAAGATGCAATGGCTACAGAGAAGCTAGCGGAAGGTATCCGTAACTTCGCAGTGGATCAACGCAAACTAGAAGCAATGCTTGAAGCAAAACTTTAAACACCTGCTCTGTCATTCAAAAACGCGGCCCTGTTGCCGCGTTTTTTTATGCGTATAAATGTGTGAATTCGCATCTTATCTGATGCTTTTATCACCAGTTGGCAAGATTTTGGCAATCATTATGGAACGACTGTTGCTGCCCGATTGTTTGCACGAATGTCACTTATACTAAAAGCTCATCCATAACGTAGGTAATTTTTTCATGCTTCAACCACTTCAACGCTTCAGCGCATTTGTCTTAATGGCATTTTGTGCGATGAGTTATGCAAAGGAAGCAGACACTACATTTCAAGTGGAAGAAATCACAACCTTTAGCGGCATCCCTTGGGGTATGACCCAACTGGATGCAGACAACTTACTCGTCACCATTAAGAGCGGTGAGCTTTATCGGGTGAACATTACGTCTGGTGAACGCTCCTTAATCAACGGCTTACCTGATATTGCAGTATTTGGCCAAGGGGGACTATTGGACGTGTCCTTGTCCCCTGATTATGCTGAGACTGGCTGGGTCTACTTTACTTACTCTCACCCGACAAAAGAAGGTGCCACTACCGCCCTAGCAAGAGCGAAGATGAGTGAGAACACTTTAACCGATTGGCAAGATCTACTGATTTCAGACGCCAGCTCTCACCGGGGACAACATTTTGGTAGCCGTATTGCCTTCGACAACGATGGCCATGTCTTTTTCTCCATTGGTGACCGCGGTGATCGAGCCAACGCGCAGGACTTAACCAACCATGCCGGTAAGATTCTACGCTTAGACTTAGATGGATCTGTCCCTGGAGATAACCCCTATGTACGCCGTGGTAATGTGCGACCTGAGATTTGGAGTTACGGCCACCGAAACCCTCAAGGTTTGTTCTTTGACTCAAGGACAAAACGCTTATGGTCTAATGAACACGGACCAAGAGGTGGCGATGAGATCAATTTGATTCGTGTGGGTGCCAATTATGGCTGGCCTATCTCGTCTTACGGCAAGGAATATTACGCACCGATCCAAGTGGGTGAAGAGGGCCCCATGGATGGCGTAGAAGAGCCGAAAAAAGTATTCATTCCTTCTATTGCGCCTAGCGCACTGCTCATTTACCAAGGGGAAATGTTTGACGATTGGAATGGTGATTTCTTATCTACTGCACTTGCTCTGCGCCATTTAAACAATGTGCGTTTAAAAAGTGGCCAAGTGTATGAAACACGCTTCTTAGAATACTTAAATGAGCGCATGCGAGATGTGATTCAAGCCCAAGACGGCGCATTAATCATCAGCACAGACTCCGGTAAATTACTGCGCGTCACACCTAAATAATTCTTTAAATTATGAAGGCCACAATCGCCCATCGAAATCAGACTAGCTTTCGATGGGCGCATACTCTTTGTGCCAGCGCTTCAGCTCGGACAAGGTCATTGGTTGAGCAATGGAATAGCCTTGGAAATAATCACACCCAGCTTTACGCAGTACTTCCAGTTTCTCATGATCTTCCACACCTTCTGCTGTTACCTTGATAGACTGAAGATGACACAGCTCTACCGTTGGCTCCAGCAACTGGAGGTAATCACTATTGGTCAGACGTTGAACCAATTCTTTATCAAATTTAACTTTGTCGACAGGGTAATCAATCATCTGTAACAGGGGCGTGTATCCAATGCCGAAATCATCAATGGATATACCAAAACCAGCGTCTCTTAACTCACCTAATACGGCTAAAACTTGCTGCACAGCAAAGTAGCCAAAGGTTTCCGTGATCTCAAGCTCCACCGCACTGTCATCAACACCGTATTCCTCTTTTAGGCTAATGAGGTTGCCTGCAAAGTCCGCCTGCCCTAGCTCTGCTGCTGAGATATTAATGGCAATCACGATATCATTGCCTAAGAAAGCCCTGAGTTTAGCAATATGCTCAAAGGCATTTCGGAATACCCAAGCGTCAATTTTAGAATAGGACCCTGTTTGCTCTGCAATTGGGACAAATTCATCTGGCATCACCTGCCCCAACTCTGGCGATAACCAACGTAATAAAACTTCCAACCCTTTTATTTTGCCCTGTTGATCCACAAAAGGCATAAACACCAAAGAGAATTCGGTATCGCAATCAACAAATTTCAACGCATCTTCGATACGCTTGCCGCGTCGAGCTTCCCTAGCAATAGAATGAGAATAGGTGGCATAACGGCTCTTACCAGAACGTTTCGCGTGATACATAGCCATGTCTGCATTCGCTATGAGCTCGCGCAAATCTTCCCCATCTCGTGGATAACTGGCAATCCCAACACTGGCTGATACAGGGGTTAGGTAACGGTCCGTCTTAAACCCACCTTCAAACAAGGCAACTAAGCTTTGTGCCAAATGATCTCGATCTTCTAAATTATCATGGGCCAGAACAATGGCGAACTCATCCCCAGCTAAGCGTGAGACCAATGAGCCTAAGTTGCGATATTTATCTTCTTGTAGCAGCTTTTGAAAGGCGTTTGCAGCATAGCGAAGCAAGTCATCTCCAGCCTCGTGGCCCAGCCGGTCATTCACAAACTTAAAATTATCTAGGTCAATATAGATCAAAGACACATGGGTATGCTGATTCCAAGCTCTTACCAAGGCACGTTTGGCAAATTCTTGGAATCGAGTTCGATTTGGTAACTTAGTCAAAGCATCGGTTACAGCTAAAGTACGGGACTCCCGCAAATTGGCATTAAGCTGCTCATATAAGTCATAAAACTTAACCCCCAGTCGACTGACTTCATCCTTGCCTATAGGGCGCTGGATATTGGTTTGCTTTTCAGAGGTCACCAGATCAAGCTGATCATCTAAGCTCTCGATTGGACGAATAATGAAGCGTTTTATCAAAAACAGTAATACGCCACCGATAGAAATCCCGAACCCCAAGGACACCGCCAACAACCAATCCACTAATAAGGATTCCGTGTGGGAGAGGTATGCCTCGGTTAAGCTGACATCCAAATACATATTTGGCATCAGCTCCACTGACCGCTGCAGAGCCCCCTCTGGAACTTGATAGCCTTCTGGACGGTTCACGATCTTAGGCTGAGTGCCATAGATCTCGGACAGCACTCGTAACTCCTGATCAAAGCCTTCAGTGTATGCAGTGACGACTATGGCGATACTTTCCCCTACCCCTGCTCGAAGCGGTTTGGCAAAGGTGCTGGAGTCTAATACTCGCCCATGGATGTACGCATGATTCCCATGTTTCAAAAACATAAGCTTGTTGGATACCATGTCGTTCTTTAAAAGTAGAGCTCGAGTGAAGTCCGTTAAATAATTGGGGGTGGTAGAAAAAGGATTATCACTACGTTCGTAGTGATAGATAGAATTGCCACGTTGATCAAATACCGTCACCATCAGGCGAAGGGACTGGTCACCCAGCACGTCGTCAATCAGACGATCTAAACGCTGGGTAACAATGTATTCTCGAATGTCTTTACCCGCATACCGAGTAAAATCGACTAAGGCCTCACCTTCTAATAGCAAAGAGGCGAGGTCTGAAGTGACTTCCGTATCCTGCTCAAACTGTGCTTGAGCATGCTGAAGCTTTAAATCCAGTTTATTTTGTTCAACTTCGGTTAACGTATAAGTTTGAACCTTGTATATCCCAATCGCAGCGGATACAACACCAACAATCAATATAGGTAAAACCAGAAGGACTAGTCGCTTAGTTAGAGTCATAGTATCGAATCAATGCGTCCTTTATGCGAATTCGTTTGAGCATGTCGTCTCCAGCGAGAGGCGCGAATAACTTTGCTTTTTCTAGCGTCTCATCTTGTAAGTATACATTACGATTACTTTGAAAATCCTCATTTTGTAGCGCCACTGCATCAATAAAGGGTGTCGCCACACCTAAAGCTTCAGTATTTAGAGCTGTTATGTCTTCGCGGGATAAGAAATCGATAAAATCCTGCGCTTCACTTTTTTTCCCGGAGGATGCAACAATAGCCAGACAATCCATCCAAACGATGGCACCTTCCTCAGGGATCACATAGGTCCAACTGTCTATTCCTTGTATTTCATTTAGGCCTTCATGATCGCCACTGTACATAGGTGCGGCCCACACTTCATCAGATTCTGGATTTTCCACTACATAGGAATAAATGTAGTCGTAGGTCACCACAAAGCTAGATTGCTGCTTCAATAACGTGAAGGCCTCTCGCAAGCTCGGTTCGTCACTGGCACTAATGGGGTACTCTAATGCCGCTAATGCAGAGGTAATCAATTCGTCCGCCTGGCCTAGCATGCTGATATGCCCCCTGAGATTGTTCTTAGGAAACATCAGGTCGCCCCAACTATTGATAGGACTGGAGAGCTTATCGGTACGGTAGCCAATACCATAGGTCCCCCATGCATAGGCTCGACCGTAGACACCACAGGACTCTTGCCAATATTGGGGCTTGTAGGATGGTTCTACTGGATAAATGTATCCCGCTTGTCCTAATACATTGATGCTGGTTTGATCAACGATCACTAAATCGAAATTGCTTTTTGACGAACTAGACAGCACAAGATTGCGCTGTGCTTCATCGTCATAGTAAGTTTGCTTGATAGGAATACCCGTCTCACGTTCCCATTGCTCAATCACCTGCTCATCTAGAAAGTCCTCCCAAATGAGCAGATTAAGCGGGCGCTTAGACGAAGTAGCATGAGCGTGACTCGCCTGTATAAAAAGGCATAACAACAGACTCATACAAGAAATTGCTTTAGGCATGAAATACCCTCTTAGGTGCGCAACATCTTTTTACGGCTGTTGCTTAATACGTTTCCCCCCAAGAGCCTTCGCTGTCCCATGAATCATCATCTCCCCAAGAGTCTTCTTCCCCCCAGCTAGAATCCGATCCCCACGAATCATCAGTATTGTCGTCCCATGAACCCTGTTCCGAAGCACCTTGCATCGGATCCAAGTTACCTTGGTTCCCCAACTCTCGACCACGGTTATCTTTTACAGCACCTTCACGGCTCTGAATATATACATCTCGTAAAAAAGAGTAACGATCTCCAAATATCATACGCTCAGCGGACAGATATTTAGCTCGAAGTTGAACAATATTGACGCCCCTAGCAATCCATTCCTCATCGTTGGATAAGTCGTACATATCCAAGCCATCGTATAGAGAATAGTCCACTACCATACCACTAGCATCACGCACAGTAGATGAGCCAAAAAATGGAAGAACTAAATAAGGCCCAGAATCCACTCCCCAGTAACCCAGGGTTTGACCAAAATCCTCTTCGTAGCGCTTCAAGCCTAATTCAGAGGCCACATCAAAAATTCCAAACCAACCAGCGGTTGTATTAATAACAAATCGCCAGAAGGAAGAAGCTGTTTCATCGACTTTACCCTGAAGCAAGTTATTCGCCATGTTCGGGATTTCCCCGAGATTAGAAAAGAAGTTGCTAACCCCTTTTTGAACTGGGGTGGGCGTCACCGCTTGATAACCTTCCGCAGCAGGTTTTAGGGCGTAGCGATCTAGGGTGTCATTAAATTCAAACACCGCGCGATTGAAACCTTCCCAAGGGTCTTCAGGAGTCTCTGCCACCACAAATGCGGATGCAAATAGGACCACAAGACCGACGAGATATTGTTTTATTACTGAACTCATCGTACGCGCCTCATACTAACTTTTTAACGTCTTGCCACTGTTTCGACAATCGTTTTTCAGAAATAGGCTCCAAGGTGCCCACGGTTTGAGCAAATAAAGAAATACGATACTCCTCAAGCAACCAGCGGTATTTGGTCAAATTGGGATCGTATATGCCTTTTTCATCGTGGGCCTTTTTTTGGCGTGTGTATTGTTCCCATAACACTTCCAACTGTCCTACTAATACGCCTTCTTTGTTCAAATGGTTCTGAAAACGTTCTAATCTCACCTCAACTCCTTTGAAGTATCGCGGCAATTGCCCTAGCCAAAACAGCGGTGTCGCACCTACAAAACCTGGGTAAACGAGATTTTCAAGCTGCTGCTTGATGTCGCCGTAGACTTTCGTCCAAGGCAACGGGATAGCCCCCTTCATTCGCTTAGCCACCTTCTGATAAGCACTCAACACACTGTGAAGTTGCAACGCCATATCATTACCCATTGAGACGAGCTGACCACGGTTTTGCTGCAAACAGGCATCAAACGCCTGTTTTGTCCGTGGCAGCGGCTTCTCATCCAAAAACACTTTTTCGACCACCGCATCAAGTAAATCGTTCAACAAGACTTCCTTTTTACCAATGGGGGCAAACAACAACATCGACTCCCTAAGTTTAGGAAGATTTTTCTCCAGATAGCGCATATCTTTTTGTAACGATAATTTAAGTAGCGCAATAACACCTTTTCGGTGGGCATCTAGAGCCGTATTCGGATCATCAAACATTTTTAGAGAAACAGTGTCATTCTCTGCTACCAATGCTGGGAATGCTGTCACCTGAATGCCTGCCTGCTTAATCTCTTGGCGCTCTGGCACATCCGTATCAGGCCAAGCGGTCAGGGCCGTTTGTTCGTGTTTTTGAGTACCGAACTTAGCAAAGCTTTGCTCAACCATTTTCGCAAAACGGCTCTGTAACTCTGACAAGTCTTTACCTGATCCCAATATCTTGCCACGTTCGTCCACCACATCAATGTTCAGGGTTAAATGCCCTTCAAGCTTCTCTGCAGACCACTCTGTTAGCGGAATATCAATTAAAGTCTCCCGCTTAATCTGCAAAGACAATTGTTCTAGCAGATCACCCTTATCCTTAGAAAGATTTGGGTAAATGCGATCCACAAATTGTGGAATCGGTACAAAACGACGGCGTAATGCCTTGGGCAATGCTCGAATAAGTGATTCACACCGCTCTTTCACATACCCCGGCACAGCCCAACCTAACTCGTCTAAGCTGAGCTGACGCAACAAGCCGACAGGAACCTTAAGCGTTGCACCGTCTTTGCTTTGCCCTGGTGCGAACTCATAATCAATCGGTAGTGCCACCCCATTTAATGAGTAGTTATCAGGAAAAGCATACTCATCAACGTTTACATCTTGATTAATTAAATCATCCCGAGTCATTTTCAGCAGATCAGGATTCTTTTTGGCAAAGAATTCTAAGGATTTCTGATTACGCACATCCTCTGGTAACCGCTGGTGGTAGAACTGGTAAACGGCCTCATCGTCCACCAAAATGTCTCGAGTACGAAGTTTAGCTTCTTGGGTTTCAACGGTCTTTATCAGCTCTTGATTGTCACGGTAAAACGCCACCTTTGACCGCAAGCCCCCTTCCACCAAACCTTGGCGAATGAAGACCTCGCGCGCGTCCTCAGGATGCACATGACCATAATCTACACGGCGTTTGGCCACCAAGATCAATCCATACAGTGACACCTGCTCATAAGCGACTACGCGCCCCTGATTACGCTCAAAATGGGGATCGAAATACTGACGTTTAACAAAAGGGGCAGCGTAATCTTCTACCCACTGAGGATCAATCTTAGCCACAATACGAGCGTAAAGCTTGCTGGTTTCGACTAATTCCGCTGCCATGACCCATTGAGGAGGCTTTTTAAACAACATGGAACCAGGGAAAATAGCCAACTTGCGGGAACGGCATCCTAGCATTTCTTTTGACTCATCCATCTTATTCGCCACTTGAGTAAACAAGCCTGCTAGTAACGCACGGTGTATGGAATCATATTGGCGCTCCTCATGGTTCACCTCTTTAAAACCGAGTTGCTTACACGCAATTAAAATTTGACGGTGTATATCACGCCACTCACGCATGCGCATAAAGTTTAAAAATTGCTTGCGGCAGTACTGACGCAATTGATTTTGAGACAGCTCTTGTCGCTGACCTTCGTAGCGCTCCCACAAATTCAAAAGCACCATGAAATCGGACTGCTCATCCTTATCCACCGCGTGGCATTGATCCGATTGAGTCTTTTTATCTTGAGGGCGCTCCCTTGGATCTTGTACCGACAAAGCACTGACAATGATGGCCACGTCTTTTAAAACATGATAATCGTTCGCGGCAATCAACATGCGCCCAAGCTTAGGATCAATAGGCAGTTTGGCCAACTGTCGACCAATCTGAGTCAGCCTATCTTTCTTAATGGCTCCCAGCTCGTTTAGGGCACGATAACCATCGTTGATCATGCGCTGCTCAGGCATTTCCACAAAGGGGAATTTTTCTACAGCGCCCAGACGCAAATTCGCCATTTGCAAGATTACCGAGGCCAAATTGGTACGAAAAATCTCAGGATCGGTAAACTCAGGACGACGGCTGAAATCGTCTTCATCATAGAGACGAACACAGATACCATCTGCCACACGGCCACATCGCCCTGCCCTTTGATTGGCACTGGCTTGGCTGATTTTTTCAATAGGAAGCTGCTGGACTTTTGAGCGTACACTGTAGCGACTAATACGCGCCAAGCCAGGATCAATCACATAACGAATACCCGGTACGGTCAGAGACGTCTCCGCTACGTTAGTGGACAGAACAATACGTCGTCCCCCATGGGATTTGAAAATACGCTGTTGCTCGCTACTGCTAAGGCGGGCATAAAGGGGCAGAACTTCCACATTACGTAATTGCTCTCGGCGAAGTAACTCTGCAGTTTCACGAATTTCACGCTCACCGGGCAAAAACACCAAAATATCACCAGCGCCCCGGTAGCCAGATTGTTTCTCTTCAGCAATGAGCATAGTCACTGCATCCAAGATCCCTTGCTCCATGGATTGATCTTCGTCCAGCTCATCCACATCCGCTTTGCTTAACAGGGGCTGATAGCGCACTTCTACCGGATAAGTTCGACCAGAGACTTCAATGATTGGTGCATTATTGAAGTGGCGAGAGAAACGTTCCACATCAATGGTGGCGGAAGTAACGATTACTTTTAAATCAGGGCGGCTAGACAATACCCGCTTCAAATAACCAAGTAAGAAATCGATGTTAAGACTGCGCTCGTGGGCCTCATCAATGATGATGGTGTCGTACTTTTGCAGGTATTTATCCTGTTGAATTTCCGCTAGAAGAATACCGTCTGTCATCAGTTTAATCAGCGTTTCTTCTTGGCTTTCATCGGTAAAACGAACCTGAAAGCCCACCGCTTCACCCAACTTAACCTTGAGCTCTTCACTAATACGATCAGCGACACTGCGTGCTGCAATGCGTCGAGGTTGAGTATGACCTATCTGACCCGCAATTCCTCGTCCAGCTTGTAGACACATTTTGGGTAATTGGGTGGTTTTACCCGAGCCAGTTTCACCAGCTATGATCACCACTTGGTTATCACGAATGGCCTCGATGATTTCTTCACTGCGGTTAGACACAGGCAAAGCTTCGTCATAGGTAATCTCAGGAACACGGGCCAATCTGGCCTCATAGAGCGCCTTGGAACGCTCAATTTGATCCGCCAATTCAGCCTCAAGCCTATCGGTAGGCTGGGACTGTTTACGTCGATTTTCAATCGTTTCTAGCTTTCGGGTGATTGCGTGACGATCGCGGGTCATGAGCGTAGGTTGATCGGTGTTGAGCAATGGATTGTCCTGATGTTTTGCCATGATTTATTCTTCGTCTTAATCAAGTAGAGCACCTGATTAAGCCTTATCTAACTAACTAATTTATTTAATTATTCTACCATCAAAATGGAGACATCCGTGAGTGTGTATAGGATTATCCCAATTCCTATCGATTCATCTAACCTTATAGTTTGAAATTCTTACCCCTTGCCCTTACATCGGTTTATAGTGGTTTGAAAATCCCTAATCTAGGGCAACCGTTCATACATAAACAGGAAGGATGTGTAATGTCTGAGAAAGTATACAACGACAACTCATTGACCATCGGTAACACACCGTTGGTTCGCCTAAACAGAATTGGTAATGGCAACATCTGGGCAAAAGTAGAAGCACGCAACCCTGCTTTCTCAGTTAAATGTCGTATCGGTGCCAACATGGTTTGGGATGCGGAAAAACGTGGCGTCCTCAGCGAAGGCAAATCCATAGTCGAGCCTTCTAGCGGTAATACAGGGATTGCCCTATGTTTTGTGGCGGCAGCCCGTGGCTACCCAATCACAATCACCATGCCTTCAAGTATGAGTCTTGAGCGTCGCCAAGTCATGAAAGCGCTTGGGGCAAACATTGTTTTGACTGAGCCTGCAAAAGGAATGAAAGGCGCCATCGAGAAAGCCAAAGAAATTGCCGAAGATCCAAACTTTGTCTTGCTGCAACAGTTTGAAAACCCAGCTAACCCAGAAATTCATGAGCAAACCACTGGCCCAGAAATCTGGAAAGACACGGACGGCGAAATTGATGCATTCGTTGCTGGGGTGGGCACAGGTGGCACCATCACAGGTGTTAGCCGTTACATTAAAAACACCCAAGGCAAAGCCATTACCAGCGTAGCCGTGGAGCCAACCGCTTCCCCTGTGATCACACAAACTATTAATGGCGAAACACCGACACCAGCGCCTCATAAAATTCAGGGTATTGGTGCTGGCTTTGTGCCTGGCAACCTGGATTTATCAGTGGTTGACCGAGTGGAACAAGTTAGCAACGAAGATGCCATTGCCATGGCAAAACGCCTAATGCGTGAAGAAGGTATTCTTTGTGGTATCTCATGTGGTGCCGCTGTGGTTGCCGCAGAGCGCTTAAGCCAAGAAGCAGATTTTGCTGACAAAAAGATTGTGGTCGTGCTACCTGATTCTGGGGAGCGTTACCTGTCTACCGCCCTATTCGAAGGGGAATTCAGTGACAACGAGCTGGTTCAGTAATTAACACTCTACACTCTGCTCAAGCTTACTTTCCATATAAAAAGCCGATTCCCAGAGTCGGCTTTTTTAGCTTGGTAATTTTTCTATTAACTATCAGGGCTTGGCTTGATTTGCTGAATCAACTCTCCTGCCTCAAACACACACAGCTCACCTGCATGCATCTGCTGCCAAGTTTCATCATGGGTCAATGGTTGCGTCGCTATTACAGTCACCACATCTTTGTCCGTGGTCACTTCCTTAAAGTCCACCGTAATGTCTTCATCGGCCAATGTGGCAGGTTTAAAGGGAGCACGACGAGTGATCCAGTGAAGCTTAGTAGTGCAGTAGCAAAATAAATATTGCCCATTGGACAACATCATATTAAAGACGCCCTTTTCCCGTAAACGGTCACAGAGCTCGGATAAGGTGTTCGTTAGGTCCTCGACCTTTGGCATAGTATCGCCAAATTTCGCCAGCAACTGCTCTACTATCCAACAGAAAGCACGCTCCGAATCCGTTGTACCAAGGGGGTAATGGCTCAATATTGCTAGGTCTTGGGGTGTGTCCAATTGGCCATTGTGCGCATAGGTCCAGGTTTTATCCCATAGTAAACGGCTAAATGGATGAGTGTTGGGTAAGCACACATGACCCACATTCGCTTGTCGAATATGACTGATCACAATATGACACTTCAAAGAAGTATTACTCATGACTTCTGCCATATCCGAGTCAGAACTAGGACGAGGATCATGGATCGACCAAACACTGTCGTCCCGATACATGGCCATCCCCCAGCCATCTTTGTGGGGCCCTGTTCGACCACCACGCGCCCTCAGGCCAGAAAAACTAAAACATATGTCCGTAGGGACATTGGCACTCATGCCTAATAACTCACACATCGATTTCGTCTATTGCCTGCTGTTTACGCTTATTACGGATACGGCGGAAAACTAGATAGCCTCCCACTAACACTAATATGACAGCGCCATTTAAAACGCCGTATAAAATCCAATCCTGCTTATTTAGAATCGCTTCATTCTCTGCGGCCAACTCTTCCTCAGGGGTAAGCTCTGGCGCCTCTTGCGCCACCTCTTCATCTGCTGGAGCGGGCTCTTCGATTTGATCTGGTTCAACCACAGAGAACTGTGGCGTCACAACAACCGGCATCAAATCACGATTAACAGCCGCCACAGCAGCGAGTTCAGGACTGTTGTCAGCATTACCTCGACTAACTGAAACAGGCTCTGCCCCTTGACGACTCAGAGTCCAATTTTCCGACTCATAGTCAAATCTAACACCGGTACGAGTAATCCCTACTAAACGAACATAGGCAGACACCACATTACTAGGAGGCACAGGGTAAATCTTCTGCCAATAACCTTCTCCGATTAGCGGCATTTCAACTGTCTCTTCTGACCCATCACTAAAGCTCAGCACAAGTCGAGCATTACTGCGTAATGGGTTCAGGCGCATATTGGTAGGCTTCGCAGAAAACAAAACCAAATTGTCACTCTGACGCTCCACCTCAACACTAATAGGGGCTGTCACGGCAAAGTACTGACTTAATTTACGTACAAAGGTCTTTCCATCTACCTCTGAGATGAGCTCGTAGTTGCCTTCGCTGGTGAGCTGCTCTACTTTGTTTTTGAATTGATTATTCGCAATCGGTAGAGCGGTGTTTAGGATTTGCTTTTCTGTCTCGCCACTGAGTAATTGCAGTCGTTGAGTCACGTCAACTAAGTTAAGAAACTCTTGGTCATCAATCAATTGCCCGTCTTGAAACAGCCCCACCGTGGAATAAATGGGTTCATTGACAAACAACACTGGGGCAACCTTCGTCGCTTGGGCACTCAACTTTGTGATGACGCGCACATTGCTTCGTTCTAAGTCTACGTTTTCTACTTCCCAAGTACCCACTTTAGGCTTGGTAACAGTGACTAGGGTATAGTGAGTATCTTCAACAGATGAAACATTGGCCGCCGACATAGGTAACAAAGTGCCGCCTGGTTGACGAATGACGGGAGAAACTCCCTCTTGGTGGAAGACCAGTAAAGTGGCCTCTTCAATGGCATCATCAATGAAGAATTGATTGCCTTCAAAGGGCACTTCTTCCGATGGTGACGCTTGAGAGAAGATACGATCAAAGGTATCCAGTAGGTCTTCGGGGGTAGCGACTTCTGTATGGGTAGCATCCGTTAGGTTTGAAACGGACTGCAATAATTCCTTGTCGGTATAGCCTGTCATGGACACCGTATGCAGATGGACACCTTTCTCAGCCAGCCCTGCGGCCAACTCACTGGTAATGCGTTCACGGGAAGCCTCATTAACGGCCTCATCCAAGCTGATATCAACCATACCATCGGTTACAAGGATCCAGTGGCGATTAATATCACCTTGCAACTGGGGAAGGTCTGGTGTTTGGGACAGCAATCGAACGATAGATTCTAAATCGGTTTTCAAATCCCCCGGCACATAGCTATTTATTGCTTCTTGAAGGTCAGCTTTAGTGCTTGGGTTAACCATCGCCTCTGGAAACAATACTCGTGGCCGCTCACCAAATAGCCAAACGCCTAGTGACGCACTTTCTTCCGGAGCTAGATCAGAAATGAGTTTGAGGGATTCAGCAGTAAGTTTGTCAGGATCACTGATTAACATGCTACCTGACGCATCAACAATCAGGCGAAATTGGGTATCCGCTTTCGCTAGGGGCGCCATTAACAGCAGCAATAAGACAATGTACGATACGATACTTTTTCTGATTACCACGTTTGGCTCCCTAACGACTTTATAAAGGTTACGCGCCGGTTTGATATAGAACAGGCACTAATATGGCTCGTATTTTTCGGGCATCCCATGCACCCACTTGATAATATGTTCTTGCCAGTCCTCATCGTCAACGGTGTTTTCGTTAACAGCGTAGTGACTGACATTGAGACCCTGACGCTGCATCTCACGATCACTGCCCACTACTAGGGGATGCCAATTGGGCAAATCTCCAGTCAAATGCAGCAGTCGATAACTGCAAGTATCCGGCAGCCAATCGAATTCTGGCACGTCTTCCGGCTTCAAGGACAAGCAACCAGCGACTTTTTCAAGGCGCTGTTCGTACACTTTACAACGACATGCGCCAATATCTAGCTGATGACATGAAAGATTAGTGTAGAAGATTTCGTTAGTGTCTTCGTCTTCCAGTTTTTGCAGACAACACTTACCGCAGCCATCACAAAGAGACTCCCATTCTGACTGGGACATCTCAGCCATGGGCGTGGTCTTCCAAAACGGCTCATAACGTTTCGCGATCATATTAGTAACGGGCTTCCGTAGGTGCTTTGTAGATATCTAGCAGGTACTCCTCACGAGCTGGCGGCATCTGTAAATAAAAGCCCTTCTCTTGGATGGCGTCCATAATATCTTTGGCATTCGCACGTGCCAGCTTCTTTTCGGGCGTAAGCAACATAGTCATCACAGGAACCGCCTTACCAAAGCGCTCCATTAGAGCTTCAGGTACGTCCTTTACCCCTTTTTGCTTTTCCACATAAAGGTACATCTCATCTTTTTTAGATGACCGAAAAATTTGGATAATCATTTGACTCATAAGGTATTACTCAATAGTAAAAGATCTCAGTTCGCAAACTGAGCCAATAGGGGCGCAACAACCTTGTCTTTACGCCAGCCATTAAAAGCTGGATTAGACCAGTCCATTGGAGAACCTTCATAAATATGGCGCATAAGTGGGTCCAATAGTCGTCGTTTCAAGACAACTTCTGGGGCCACATCTAACTCTTGCGCGAGTGTTTTAAGGTATCCACGCATTGCCTTAGACAAGTCTCCTGCATCAGAAGGAAGAGGCGCTGGCAATGGGTTTTGATATTCATCGGCACTGAGCTGATTGACGATCTCGACCTTCTCAATCACAGTATCGGAGTATAGACGCACTTGCTTGGGAGAAATATCTTCCATCTTCCCCACAGCCTTGGTGTTTTCCGGCATAAACTTGGCGATGGCCCAAAGGGTACGGTCTTTTAGCACTTGCCCTTTAGGGATGTTATCTGCACGGGCACGCTCATCACGCCATAAAAATAACAGTCGCAATAAGGTTAGGCTCTTAGGGCTTAAACGCCAAGCAGCCTTAATCCCTTCCCAGTTTTGTTCAGGGTCATTATTTTGGCGATACTGCCACTTTAAGCTCTCCGCATCTTCCATCACCCAGTCTAACATCCCCTTTTCAGATAGGGCCTGCTTTTGCATCGGATAAATCTGAGCCAGAAACGTAACATCTAACGCTGCATAACGCTTTTGCGCTTCGGTTAACGGGCGCAGTGTCCAGTCTGAACGGGTTTCATCTTTCGCCACATCGATATCTAAATAGGCTTTTACTAACTTCACATAGCTGACAGACCACTGCCCACTAGCAAAGGCTTCACCTATTTGTGTGTCATAAAAGGGTGTAGGAAGCACGCCAAGCAAATTATCGAACACATCAAGGTCTTCTGAGCACGCATGGAACACCTTCATGACGTCTTCATTGACCAATAGATCACGCAATGGCGACCAATCAGAAATGGTTTGCGGATCAATCAGGACGGCTTTCTGCCCTTCAGAGATCTGAATCAACCCGGTTACTGGGTAAAAAGTGGTACGTCGAACAAATTCTGTGTCTACCGCGATAAATGGCAGGGTTTGCCAGTACGCACACCACTCTTGCAACGCACTATCGGTTTCGACCCAAATAATCTCAGGGGTTTCCATTTGTTTATCCATGTTAGAGTTTTTTGCGGCCTTCAAGCGCGAGCGCCAAAGTATTGCCATCGACGTATTCGAGCTCGCCCCCCATAGGGACACCTTGGGCAATACGACTGACATCAATACCTTTCGGTTTCAAAATCTGGGCAATATAGTGACAGGTGGCTTCACCTTCAACAGTACTGTTGGTGGCAATGATAACCTCCTCAACACCTTGATGGTCACTCAAGGCGTCTAGGCGATCTAGCCCCAGTTCATCCGGACCAATACCATCAATAGGAGATAAGTGCCCCATGAGCACAAAGTAAAGACCATCAAATTGTTTCGTGCTTTCGATAGCAATAACGTCCGCAGGGGTTTCCACAATACACAGTCGTTTATTGTTACGCCCCTCGTCTGCACAAATATGGCAGAGGGTATCTTCAGTCAAGGTTCGACATTGGCTACAACGGCCAACTTTATCCAGAGCATGACGTAATGCTTCGGCCAAACGATCCGCCCCTTGAGAATCACGCTCTAATAAATAGAGCGCCATTTTCTGGGCAGACTTAGGCCCTACACCGGGCAAACAGCGTAGGGATTCGATCAGTTCTTTAATCAATGGGCTGAACAAACGTCAACTCCTAGAATGGCATTTTGAAACCAGGAGGAATCGGCATACCCGCAGTTGCCTCAGACATTTTGTCTTTTGAAGTCGCCTCAATATTACGGACCGCATCATTCATTGCCGCTGCGATCAAGTCTTCTAGCATTTCTTTATCGTCTTCAAATAAAGAGTCATCGATAGAGACACGCTTCACATCATGACGCCCGGTCATGGTGATTTTCACAAGACCAGCACCCGCTTGACCTTCCACTTCCATATTGGCGATTTCTTCTTGGGCTTTTTGCATGTTTTCTTGCATTTTCTGCGCTTGGCGCATCATGTTACCCATTCCACCTTTTAACATAATCTTCTCCAATAAAGGTTTAAGCTTTAACTTTTACAGTATCGTATAACACTTGCCCACCCAATGACTCGGCTAATGCCTTCACCACTGGATGTGCGTTTAAATGGTCAATGGCGGACTGAAGTGCCTCAGCACGTTTGCTGGCCGCAAACTCTTCCGCTGTGACACCATCTACTTCCGCCACCGTATCTATGATCAAGGGCACAGTAGTTGAAAAGAACTCTGACAACTGTGACTGAATTTGTTCATATCGCGTTTGGTTGAGCATGTGCCCGTATTCCAGTGGCACCTGCAACTTAATACCATGCTCGGAGGCATCAACCAACGACGAGTTCATAGCAATATTTTGGACCAATCCGGTTAATTTCAACCTTGGAGCCACTAACCACCAAAGATTCATCGTCATATCTTTAAAGTGAGCAATATCTGGCAGGGGCATCCCTAGCGCTGGCTGAGTCACTGTATCAGCCACCGTCCGAGCGGCCATGGATAAGCTGGACTCATCCACCTCTTCAGGCTCATCATCCACCACAGCCTCAACCAGATGCGCAGCAGTACTAAAAGGATCTTCCGTCTCAGCAATAGCCCTTTCTTCTGCTTCTTCATCAGACTCTTCGTCATCAGAACCATTGTCTTGGGACAACATTTGCGACAAGCGTTCACTTGGGTCAATCCCTGGAGCTCTATCAGAAACAGGCGCCGGTGACTCAGGCTCAGGCTCAGGCTCAGATACGGATTCTGGCTCAGCAACCGCTGGTTCGACAACACTCTCTACTAATGCTTCTTCATGGAAATCAGGTGCAGCTGGCGCGTCTTCCCATGGTGGTCGTTCGCTTTCCGGCAGTGGTTCAGACACACTAGCAACAGGCTGAGCAAGCTCAGGCTCTTGCTCCAAAACAGCCGTTGGCTCTGGGCTAGCCACCAGTTCAGGTTTTTCTGCCAAAGGGGGTTCTGGAGTGAATGATTCAGCCTGGAATGATTCTGCCGTCGGTTGAGCTTCCCCAACGTCTTCGGCACCATAGGGTGTCTCAGAGGTTTCTTTCCCTTGAGGGACTACGGATTCAGCTGTTTTTTTTTCTTCCGTTGGCGCAGGTGGCGCATCATAACTTACGGTCATTTTACCTGCAGGACGGAATGCAATTAAACGCAACATCAGCATTTCAAAACCCGCCTTTGGGGAGTGTGATAAAGGTAAATCACGACGCCCTACCAGCAAGCTCTGGTACATCACTTGAATTTCTTCTGCTGAGACGGTTTGAGCAAGCTGTTTCACTCGCTCCAAGTCACCTATCTGATCCACCAAGACACCTGGCGCTTGCTGCTCGACAGCCACCCGGTGCAGAGTATCCAGCAAGGCACCACAAATAGAGTGAAAGTCTGGCTGGTAATCCGCTAGAGCGTCCACTTTTGCCAAGGTCTCAACAGCATTTTTAGCCGCCACAGATTCTAGTAGAGATAAAATTTGGCTCTGGTTCACCAGCCCTAGCATAGCAGTAACGCTGGACTCAGAAATTTGACCGTCACCAAATGCAATCGCTTGGTCTGTCAAACTCAGGGCATCACGCATACTACCGTTCGCCGCTTGCCCTATTTGCCACAAGGCGGGTTGATCATAGGTTACTTGCTCTGCACCAAGGACCGTTTGCAGGTAGTCAACCACTCTCTGAGCGGACATATTCTTTAGATTGAACTGCAAACAGCGGGACAGAATGGTGACAGGTAGTTTCTGCGGGTCTGTGGTGGCCAACAAAAACTTAACGTGTTCAGGGGGCTCTTCTAATGTTTTCAATAGAGCGTTAAACGAGTGCGTGGAGAGCATGTGCACTTCGTCTATAAGGTAGACCTTGAAACGGCCTCGAGTCGGAGCATATTGAACGTTTTCCAATAGCTCACGGGTATCCTCTACCTTAGTACGGGAAGCCGCATCCACTTCAATCAGATCAACAAATCGCCCTTCCGCTATTTCACGGCAACTGTCACAGGTGCCGCAAGGCTCAGGGGAGATGCCATTAGTCTCACAGTTCAAACATTTGGCAAAGATACGAGCAATGGTGGTCTTACCTACCCCTCGGGTACCGGTAAACAAATAGGCATGGTGCAAACGCTGTTGACGTAGGGCGTTGACCAGCGCCTGCAAGACGTGGTCTTGTCCAGCCATTTCAAGGAAGGTTTGAGGTCGCCATTTTCTTGCGAGTACTTGATAGCTCATGCAGTCTGATCTGGTGAATGATTGAAAGCCGCTTGTGCAGCATTGAATTTTCACGCCGTACCTAAGTACAACGATCTTATGTCGTAATTAACTGAATTCTAAGCTTTTTGAGCAAGAAAAGAAACGCAGCTTTGGCATTTGATTCAATTAGCAAGCCTGCTAACCAAGACCATAAACACAGACAAAAAAGCCAGCACTTAGCTGGCTTTTGGTAAGCATTTAAGTAAATTTAGTCTTTTTTGCCGACAGAACGTTGACGCTCACGCTCAAGCTCTTTTTCGCGACGGTGTTTCTCAACGGCATCCAACACTTCAGCGCCAATATGGGCTTCACCACGCTCTTTCGCTAGCTGCACCTGACGCTCACGCTCTACAAAACGACGACGCTGCTCATCGGTGTACTTATCAAAACAGTGTGGACAGCTTACGCCCTGCTCAAAGCGCTCGTCTTGTTTCTCTTCTTCCGTAATCGGCATACGACACGCATGACACTGGTCATATTCGCCCTTTTCCAATTTATGGTTTACGGACACGCGATTATCAAAAACGAAACACTCACCTTTCCACATGGTTTCTTCTTCAGGCACTTCCTCTAGATACTTAAGGATACCCCCTTCAAGGTGATACACCTCTTCGAAACCTTGCTCTTTTAGGTAAGCTGTAGATTTTTCACAGCGGATCCCCCCCGTACAGAACATGGCGACTTTCTTGTTCTTTTGAGGATCAAGATTCTCTTTTACGTACTGAGGAAATTCACGGAACGTATCGGTTTTAGGGTTTACGGCGTTTTCAAAGGTACCGATTTGGAACTCATAGTCGTTACGTGTATCAACCAACACCACGTCCGGATCAGAAATCAAAGCGTTCCAGTCTTTTGGTTTAACATAGGTACCCACCACTTTACGTGGATCTATGCCCTCAACCCCCATGGTGACGATTTCTTTTTTCAGTTTTACTTTTGTGCGGTAAAACGGCATGTCGTCATCGTATGATTCTTTGTAACCAATATTGTCCAAACCAGGTTGCTCAGCTAACCAAGCCAACATGGTATCGATTCCCTCACGGCTTCCGGCCACCGTACCATTGATGCCCTCTTTCGCCAGCAACAAGGTTCCACGAATACCATTCTCTTCTAGCATAATACGCAGCGGCTCTCGCAAGGCTTCGTATTGATCTAGCTGAACAAATTTATACAGGGCACACACAACAACTTTTGACACGTCTTTCTCCTAATGCTTTCTGGAACGTAAAACCAGAGCCGTTAAAAATGGGGCGCGAATTATAGTGAAAACCACTTAAAAATGCGAATACTATTGGCTTGGATCAATTTGATTTTGGATAGTATTGTTAACCCGAAACCAGCCAGCAATACTGTGTCGAGTTCGCTTCGCTGGCAGCACCTCATGGGGAAACTCTTCACTCAAAAACACCGCTAAACGACCTTTCATAGGAGCAAAGCGCCCCAGCTCACGACAATGATCATGTTCATCAAATAACACCAATTCACCACCATCGCTTTCTTGCCACGCTTCATTCAAATATAGAACGGTAGACAGCACACGGTTACTCTTACCCTTGAACGCATCCAAATGCTTTTCATAAAACGCCCCTTCCTCGTAGCGGGCAAAATGCGCCTCATAATCCCAAAGCCCCAAAATAAGGCGACGATTAAACTCAATTCGCAGGGCCCCCATTGCATCCAAAAAGGCGCTACGGGCTGGGTTTATCGGGTCAATCCAACGAATGTAATCACGGCGACGATCAAGGGCCACTTGAAAATCAGAAGAGCGCCCCACGCCTGCACGATGCATATAGGTGTTATCTAAGTCCGATACATCAGCCATCAAGGCATCCACCATGGCGGGCGAGAAAAAGCCATCTGTGACGCTCCACCCTTTTTGTAGAATGTCCGATACCACTTGATCGAAAGGTGTCTGGGACGTAAAAGGGATGATCGCACTCATTAACGGAACCTTAGTTAGATTGTAAATCGCTGGATGATACTGTAGCGTGCGTCGCCGCACACCCTTTATTGGCAAACAATGACCTAACAATGTACCAATTACGTGACTATCAGCAAGAAGCCGTAGACGCCACACTGCGTCATTTTCGCAAAACTGACGACTCGGCCGTGATCGTATTGCCCACCGGTGCAGGCAAAAGCCTAGTCATCGCCGAGCTGTGCCGCCTTGCCAAACATAAGGTCGTCTGCCTTACACACGTTAAAGAACTGGTTGAACAAAATCATCAGAAACTCACCGCCCTAGGTGTTGATGCGGGCATTTATTCTGCTGGCTTAGGCCGTAAAGACCTAACCAGCAAAATCACCTTCGCCAGCATACAGAGCTTGGCTCGATCCCTCGAAAAACACACAGAGCCATTGTCTTTGCTCATCATCGACGAATGTCATCGAATACCCAAGGAAGACCAAGGCCAATACCATGCGGCCATTGCACACTTTAGGGCACTTAACCCCCATATTAAAATACTAGGGCTCACAGCCACGCCATATCGTTTAGACAGCGGCTGGATCTACCACAAGCACTATTGGGGTTTTTACCGAGAGGTGGACCAGCCTTTCTTTGAACAATGCATTTATGAACTGCCGTTACGCAGACTCGTTAAGTCCGGGTACTTAACGGAGCCCAAAGTATTTGACGCAGCCGTTGCACACTATGATTTTAATCGCCTTCAATCCCAAGCAGAGGACTCAGAAGACCACCAAGAGCAGCAACTAAACGAGCTGGTTAAAAAGCATCCACGGGTGACACAAGCGATCTGTGAGCAGATCATTGAGGTCTCCACAGAGCGCCAAGGGGTGATGATTTTTGCCAGCACCGTTGACCATGCAAAGGAAATATTGGGCTATTTACCTGAGGATGAAGCTGACATAGTGACAGCAGAAACCCCTAGCATAAAACGCAGCCAAATCATTCAGAGCTTCAAACAACAAACCACAAAGTACTTGGTCAATGTTTCCGTTCTCACCACCGGATTTGACGCCCCACATGTAGACGTCATCGCCCTGCTGCGCCCAACGGAATCCATCAGCTTATTCCAACAAATGGTAGGCCGAGGGCTCAGACTATCCCCCAATAAAAACGACTGCCTTGTATTGGATTACACCAATAGCGGTTACGACATCTTTCAACCTGAGATCGGCAGCAAAAAGCCCAACAACCAAAGCCAGCTGGTCCAAGTGGAATGCCCCCAATGCGAGCATCAAAACCTCTTTTGGGGACGAAAAGCGGCGGATGGCAGCCTAATTGAACATTATGGAAGACGTTGTCAGGGAGTTGTCGAAACACTGCATGGAGACGAGCAATGTGACTATCGCTTTGTATTCAAGCGCTGCCCCCATTGTAATGAAGAAAACGACATCGCTGCACGTCACTGCCAACACTGCTCAGAACGACTCATTGACCCAGATGAAATACTCAAAAAGGCGCTCAATTTAAAAGGCCACAAGGTCCAAAGATGCCAAGCAATCAGTGTAAACGTAACAAAAAACCGAATCACGGTGATCTACCATGATGAAAATGGAGAAGAATTAAAACAGCACTTTAATTTTGATTTCCCAAAGCACCGCAATCAGTTTAATAATGAGTTCGCCCGGCGCCTTGCCCAAGGCACACAGCAAGTGACCTTTCATAAAGCTGAAGATGTAACGCCTTTTATTCCCTATCTACCCGCCCCGGATTTTGTCATTGCAGAGCAGGAGAAAAACAAGCATTGGAAAGTAAGCCAACTGCTTTTTGATTATCAAGGTCCCTACAGAAAGGCCAATGAGTTGTGAGAGTCATTACTTGCGAGCGGCGTTTTGATAAGACACTTTAAATGGCAAGTTCAACCTATCAAGGCGCTCTAAAGCTGCTTTGGATGCAAAACTTCCCGTGGGCAGGCACTCCATAAACACCAGCCAAAAATTAGCCACCATGTTTTCAGCAAAAATCATCCCCGTATCACGATCTATATTGACCGCCTCAAACCGGCTTAACAATGCCTCTGTCACAGAGGCCATCTGCTGTTTATGAAAGCCACCCGTTGAAACGCTGTCCAACATGATCAATCGGGTAAATTCGTCATACTTGCCGTAAAAGGTAAATAAGGTAACTGCGATTTGAGACAGGTAATCAGTGGGGGAAGACGTAGGCTGCTGCTGCCCAATACCAGCACTCAGAGCCTCATCCATCTCGTCAAAGAAAATCTCTTTGACCAGATCTAATTTATCGGGAAAGTGGACAAAAAAAGTCCCTACAGCAACACTGGCTAAACGACTGATTTCACGAGTGGTGGTCGCTTCCACCCCTTGCTCCAAAAAGGCCGTTCGCGCGACTCGCTTAATGTTTGCACGGGTGCTGGCTTTTTGCTGTGTTCGACGGTTCACTGAGTCCACTCCTAGACAAGACCTATGAAGTGTATCGAAAACACCAGCAGGATTGAATCAATAATCTCGCCGGATCAATTACGCAAGGTGACACGCATGGGCTCTGGACTTAAACGGGAGGCTAATTCGCCGAGGAATTGCTTGATACGTTCCGCGTTTTCACCATGATCTGACTTGCCCATACGAGAACAGGAGCGCATATCAATTCGCACATCATCCTCTCCCCTAGTAATACGTAATACTACATCATTACGTAGGCCGAAAATCGGGGTACGCGCTGTGGCTTCGATCACACCTGAACCTGGGTACTGAGCCACTAAATCCCAACCTTTCTCACGAGTCAGCGCCAAAGCTTCGATATAGGCTTGCTTGAAGTCCACATTGACAATAAGCGGCTTCACATCTGGATAATATTCCTTCTGGATATCAGCCCACTCATCCTTGTACACCAAGTCATGCTCGGAAGCCTTACGAATAAAGGTCATATTGATGAAGATCGGAGGGTTTTCTGTATCTGTGGTGATGTCGTAGAGATCAGGAAGCTGTGATTTTTGAATGAATACCGCCACCCACATGGCACTGTAAACAAACGAAATGATACCAACCAAGATGAAAAATCGACGACTGGCCGGATTGCACTCTTTGCGGCAAACCGCCATGGAGACAAGCGTTAATACAGTTAGAGCAAGAGCCGCGTAAACGGTTTTTCTTAGCATTGTGAAAGCGGTAACGGGCTCTATAAAGCCAACTCGAACACCTGCAATCGCAACAAAGGCTACACAGCCGACGAGCATCAGCAAAATATATAGCACAGGCGAAATGTAACGACTCATAATTTACTCATAACATACATCAATGAGACAAACCTTAGCGTGCCAGACTGACACTAGATAGAGTGTCATGAAACGTTCTGCTTTGATTCCACCAAATTTGCATATTCTCGCCAGTTTGTTTCTGAATTGTAATAGCCAAGCACCTTCAACAAAGGCAAAATACCCTTTTAATTACATACAAAACACGTCATACCACCATGCCAGAGCAACCTTTTAAGCACCCGCAACATTGTGTCGACCTACTCCGTGAAGAGGCTAAACAAGCCAGCCAGAGAGCTTTTGTTGCTCGCGGCTCAAACACCACTCGATGCCCGTCCTGCCTAATGGCTGCTTTCGCTTGCTTTTGTAACCAGCGTGTAACCAGCCAAAGCAACACCCTATTCACCCTGCTTTATCATTACACTGAGATTCATAAACCTACCAATAGCGGTCGGCTCATTGCAGACCTCTTCCCCAACCAGACCAACGCCCACATATGGTCACGCACAGAGCCGAGTCAGGCGCTACTAGATCAGATAGAAGCACACAAAAAAAATACCATTATTCTTTACCCCGCCACTGAGCAAAGACTTAGCAAGGATCGCCATTTAGAGTCATTAGCAGAACTTGGTGAGCCAAGACATGTGATCGTACTCGATGCCACTTGGCGGCTAGCCAGCAAAATGCTCCATCAAAGCCGCTGGCTTGATGACATTCCCACCTTTGCCATCAATGAAGATGTGCAGCGCACCTTTATGGTCAGACAAGCCAAACATGAACAACAATTCGCCACAGCGGAGGTCGTCGCAATGCTACTTGCTGAAACAGGAGAGCAACAGCAAAGCCAACAACTGGCGGATTATTACCAAGTTTTTAATACACGCAGCGTCATGAGCCGACAGCGAAACCAGCCCCAAAAACCATAAGAGATACGTAACCTTACGGAGCCGTGACACAAGCTCAACATTAATTGACTGCAAAAACTCAGCATTGACCTAAACTCAAATGACAATCAAAAAATTGCCAGCTCGGTGGCTGGCAATCTATGGGTCTCACTATGCTGACAAATTATCTAACGTTTTACGGACAGCTCATAGCTGCCGCGTTCATGCCTGGCTGGTATCAAAAGGAGTTTATCGACACCAAGCATGCAACACATCACGCCCACTATCGTCGTACAACCGAAAAATACAGAGGCCGTAGAAAAATAGTACGAACATTGTGGACAGGGACTGGCATCTTAGTGCTTGCATTCCCTACTCCTCCCATCATGGTAGGCGCATTACTTTTTAGTACCTGCTTGTCGTTTGCCATTTTAGATGAGACAGAGTAACCCTTGGTTAACGCACCAATAGGGATAAACGCCCATTCTCTTTAAATTGAAGGGCTTGTTTTTTCTTGCGCCCAATGAGGACACCGTCACTGTCTAAAAACAAGAACGCCTTCCAGTTGCGACAAAACACACTCCAGGTGGTTTCTAAAACTAGATCAGAGTGGCAGCAAAAATAGATACGGGTATCGTCTCCCCATTGACCGCAAAACTCTAGGGCTTCTTCGGGCATTTCAGGAACATCCGACTCCCAACGCTTTTCCCAATCCACATCCGCCTGAACATTTGTTTTCAGCCATACCTCTTTATCAAATAAATCTGGGTAGAGATAAGTATCCGACACATAGTCTCGCCAGATGTTCGCGCCTGCCGTTTCCGTTAGCAACTGGATACTTGCTCGATCATCTGCCGATACAAAAGGCTCCTCGCGCAAAAACACCCAGTCTTTGCCACTGGCAGATAAAGGTCGATATTGGGACATACACTTCCTAAAGATGAAAAAAAATAACCTATTTAGTGAAAAACCATCGTTTGTGACCCTAGATCAAAACGAATATCCTGTAATTGTTGTAATAAAACAACATTTTTAAATTTGAAATAACCTAACTTAGGAGATCAACATGAACTCACCTGAACAATACGCAGCCTTATCGAATGCTCGTTACTCTGGTACAACTCGTCGCACTATGGACTCTCAAGAGCAATACGAAGCATTGCTTTCTAGCTGGGGATTTGACTCCAAAAAGACTGCCAAGCCGAACCCACTTAAGCCTGTTGCGATGCACGTTTACAAGCTTTTGAAGAAAACCATCAAAACATCATTCGATACAGTAACGGCTACAGCTCCGGTTGCAAAATCTCAATTGTAATCGGTCTGAGATAGCCCACCTGAATATCCATTAACACAATCATTATTTCTTACTTCATTGCTGGGGAGAAAAACAACAACACCCCCTCCCTTTCCTCTTCCATCCTCGTTACACTGTAATTCAATTACAAAAAACCATGTTCGATGGAGACGAAATGCCTTACCAATACGATGCCATTTTATTCGATTGTGATGGAGTCATAGTCGATACAGAAACCCTATCTTCTAGCATTCTCAAACGCCGCCTAAAAGAACTGGGGCTTGAGCTAGACGACCATACAATGCACACACAGTTTGCGGGCTTCACCACCCAAGACAATCTTACCCTTGCCGCAGAGATGCTTGGCCGACCACTCCCCGATGACTTTCTCACCAACTATCGCAAAGAGTTCGACGACACAGTTAAAGCCACCCTTGAGCCCATTGAAGGTGTGCGCGAGTTACTCGCCGCGATTAAATGCCCAATCGCCATGGCAACCAACGCCCAGCGCAGAGAGATGGAGATCAAGCTAGACATTATTGGTCTTAAAGAACGCTTTGCCACACGTTTTGCGGTGGATGACGTTAATCAGGGCAAACCAGCGCCGGACTTATACCTTAAAGCTGCCCAAGCACTAGGGGTCGCCCCCAACCGCTGTATTGTGATTGAAGATTCCATCGCAGGAATTCAAGCCGGCAAAGCATCTGGCGCAACAGTCTTAGCTTACAGCGCAGTGCTGGATCGTGACGCCCAGTTAAAAGCAGGCGCCACAGATACTTTCGCTTCAATGAACGAACTGATGTCCCTACTTGGACTCCATTGACATCAACTGCTTCAAAAGACTTCTAGGCAGATCTTTTATGGTCAACGCCCCAGTGTCCGGATCAAATTCAATCGAGTCGCCTAGCAGCTCAGTATCAAAGCTTAATGTTAGGGAACGGTTAGAGCCGGATGCTCGGGTTAGCTTCTTTAAAGCAGCCTTTTCAACAAAAATCTCTTTCTCAACCTGAAAGGCATCCGATTCTGCAATTTCTAAAAACTTAGAGGCTTGCTCTGGCGAGAAACGTGACTCAATTTGTCGGGCAATATCACCCAATTCAAGAGGCTCACGCTCCTCTGCCTTTTCCATACACTGTTCGGCGACCGCCTTTTTAAACTCGTTAGCGGTTTTAGAAGGCATGGATTGAGACTGACAAAACGCAGAGGCCGCCTCTACCAGTTTACGTGTTTCTTTTGCTGCCACTTTTGGCTCATCACAACCAATAAACTGTGTGAAATATTCGCTTTCCCATTTAGGCGCCTTACCAAAACGGAACGCAATATAACGGGTATCGTCTCGATCATGGTAAGCAGAAAGATTAACCCGCATAGCCATGTGTAATTTATCTGTTTCCAGCTGATTCACCTGAGCAAAACTCAAGTCTTCGCCCAGGGTGATACCAGACTTACGCTTCAACAGAACAATAAATAGGAAGTGGGATCCACCCAATTCATAGTGGTTAAACCAAAGCAAACCACCTTCTGCTTCAGATACAGGCTCTAGAAAGCGTACATACTCCGCAGCACACGCCTTACTAAAAGCAGAAAAATCATCAAAGGCCTCACCGGAAAAATGCTTATGAAGCAAAGCCGGAAGCTTACTTCCTTCTTCGCTGCCTTCCGGATTACTAAATTGCCCAGTATTCATACCGGAGCGATTAAACAGATGCGTTACTTTCGCCGCTAACTGCTCCGCTTCATCGTCGATTGGGTTTTCGTCTGGGCGCGCAACTAACAGCGCTTTCGACTCCCCTTCCTTCTTTTGCACTTCATGGACGATCAAATTGACAATAGACACTAGCGACCTCTTGGGATTAGTATGGATGGTTTGTGACATTTATACGACTGTCTCAAACGAGGTATCAGACGTAACCCTATGACAAAATCAACGAAATCTAAGGCACAAACCCGAAAAGAGATAGAATCCCAAATCGAAAACTTCATTCGCAAAAAAGGCGAAATCGAACAAGTCGAAATGGGTAAATCTGGCTTACAAGATGGCAAGTATAACACGAGCCACATAGGGTTTATCGAGCCTAAAAAAGACAGAACACCACTAAATCATGTGGTGGCAGCCATTCAGCAAAGAAAAGCGGATAAAAAAGCCCCTACCCCGGCTATCAACAAGCCACGCCAACCAAAAAAGAAAGTGATTTACGACGATTTTGGTGAGCCCATTCGTTACGTATGGGAAGATTAAGGAAAGTCCTCGTAACTCAGTGAAACTCTTTTGCGACTACTTACGTGTTTATCTACCATAGAGGCGAAATTAGCTATGGAGAGAGCAATGAGCATTCGTTATTTACACGCTATGATTCGCACCGCCAACCCTGAAGCCAGTCACGAGTTTTACACCAAAGGCTTAGGTTTAGTGCAAACTCGCCGATATGACAGTGAGAAAGGCCAGTTCTCATTGATCTATTACGCCTCAGAACAAGGTGCGCCAGAAGTAGAGCTGACCCATAACTGGGACGACCGCACTTACTCTGGTGGCGACCAATTTGGCCACTTGGCATTTGAAGTGGATGATATCTATGGTGTTTGTGAAAACCTCCAATCAATGGGAGTCACTATTTTACGCCCACCACGGGATGGCCACATGGCCTTTATTAAAGATCCAAATGGCATTTCAATTGAGTTGTTACAAAAAGGCGACTCATTAGAGGCCCAAGAACCTTGGGCATCCATGGAAAATGTAGGAAGTTGGTAAGGAATTAACATTTCGTAACAAAAAGACGCCCCCATTGTTCGAACGCTACAAAACCTAACTGGTATATAGCGCGAGGGCGTCTTTTAATATAAATGGATAAACAACGGCTGGTTAAATGATGATATTGACGTTAACTAAAAAAGGATTAATTACTTTGACAGCGCTGGCAGGGATTTCCTCTCAAGCGTTTTCTGGTGCCCTTTACAATACGGATATGTCTCAGCAGTTGTCAGATTCAGACAAGGATGGTGTTATTAACGCTAGGGATTTGTGTCCTAATACTCAAGTCGGCGCAATGGTAGATAACGATGGCTGTTCAGAGCAAAGCTCTAAGCTGTTATCACTGGACCTTAAAATTCTGTTTGACTCTGGCAAAGCAGAGGTAAAACCACGCTATTTCAGTGAAGTTAAGAAGCTTGCTGACTTTCTTAAAGCTAACCCAGATTCGTCGGTAGTAGTTGAAGGTCACACTGATGACGTGGGCAACGATGATTACAATTTGAACCTATCTCAACAGCGCGCGGATTCCATTGCAGATGTTCTCGTTAACCGATTTGGGATTAAAAGCAGCCGCGTAAAAGGCATCGGTTACGGCGAAAGCAAACCTGTAGCGTCTAATGACACAGCGATAGGAAGAGAGGCTAACCGCCGCGTGGTTGGTGAAGTCTTTGCTCGACAAACTGCCGATGTGAAACGCTGGAACATCTACAGTGTCGACTCAGATCGCAGCCTGTTTTCAGGGCGCTAATTCGATTCTCTAAAATCACCCAAAAAAAAACGCCAGATTCTATCTGGCGTTTTTTTACCTAATACTCAGTCAAAAAGTCACTTGCCTTGATGAAGCATGTCGTCCACCACTTCTTGCTCTTCGTGTAAATCATTTACCATGTCAGCCTTTGGCAAGATCAGGTTCAAGAAAATAGCCACAACACCACACAAGCTTACGCCTTGTAAGTGGAAACCATTGGCACCAATCACCATACCACCAATACCAAACACCAAAGTAACAGCAACAATAACAAGGTTACGTTGAGCGCTCAGATCCACTCGTGCTTTGATCATAATATTCATGCCCACTCCTGCAATGGAGCCGAACAACAGAATCATGATACCACCCATAACTGGCGTGGGAATGGTTTGCAAAAATGCACCAAACTTAGCGATAAAGGCCAATGCTACGGCAAATACCGCCGCCCAAGTCATCACCACAGGATTGAATACTTTTGTCAGTACTACAGCACCGGTCACTTCAGAGTATGTGGTGTTTGGCGGCCCACCGAACAATGACGCAGCAGAAGTAGCCAAACCATCACCCAACAGGGTGCGATGCAGACCAGGCTTTTGCACATAATCTTTCCCCGTAACACTGCTAATCGCCAACACATCTCCGACGTGCTCGATAGCTGGTGCAATCGCTACAGGCACCATGAATAAAATCGCCGCCCAATGGAACTCTGGCATAATGAACCCTGGTGGAGAGATCCATCCACTGTTCGTAATAGCACTGTGATCTACCATCCCCATCACTTCCGCAATCAGGTAGCCCACTGCCACACCAGAAATAATAGGTACTAGGCGAAACACACCTTTAGCGTAAGTCGCTACCAACAAGGTCGTCAGCAAAGCTGGCATGGACACCAATAGCGCATCCGTGTAGGAAAACAGCTCAGCAGAGCCATCGCCCGTTTTGCCTAATGCCATATTGACGGCAACGGGTGCCAACCCCAGACCAATCACCATGATGATCGGCCCTGTCACCACAGGAGGAAGCAAGCGATGCAGAAAGCCAGGTCCACGTAATGCCACTAAAATAGACAATGCTACGTATACCAAGCCTGCACAGAATAACGCCCCCATGGTGGCTGCTTGCCCCCAAGTTTCTACTGCAAAAATAATCGGGGCAATAAATGCAAAAGAAGACCCTAAAAATACGGGTATGGAGCGTTTAGTACATAATTGAAAGATCAAAGTACCTAGACCTGCAGTAAACAGGGCAACGCTTGGATCTAGGCCAGTGATCAAAGGCACTAACACTAGGGAGCCAAATGCCACAAACAGCATCTGTGCACCCGCTAAAATCACTTTCCATCCAGAAAGCGTATTTTCTTGCGAAATCGTCTGTTGAGTATTCATAGTTTAATGAGTCTTATGAGTTATTTTGTACCGAAGATTTTGTCACCTGCATCGCCCAATCCCGGCACGATGTAGCCCTGCTCGTTAAGATGGCTATCAATAGACGCGGTATAAATGTCCACATCTGGGTGTGCTTCTTGGACTTTTTTAATGCCTTCAGGCGCCGCAACCAACACCAATGCGCGTATTGTTGTACAACCATGCTTTTTAAGCAGGTCGATGGTTGCAATCATCGAGCCACCTGTGGCCAACATAGGATCAACGACAAGAGACATACGTTGGTCAATATCGCTCGCAAGTTTGTCAAAGTAGCTCACAGGCTCAAATGTCTCTTCGTCCCGATACAGGCCCACAACACTGATTTTCGCGCTTGGGATTAGCTCTAAAACCCCATCAAGCATGCCAAGACCTGCACGCAAAATAGGCACAACAGTGATCTTTTTGCCTCGTATGCGTTCACAAGTGACAGAACCACACCAGCCATCCTGTTGATATTCTTCAAGTTCTAAATCTTTGGTGGCCTCATAAGTAAGTAGATTGCCTACTTCCGAAGCTAATAGACGAAAGCCACGCGTACTCATTTTTTGATTACGCATTAAGCCTAGTTTGTGGCGAACTAATGGATGACGGATTTCATAAACACTCATGGCGGGCCCCTATTCTAGCTCTGTTCCTGACTAAATGGTTATTTTCGCACAGATACTGTAAAGAGGCGACGCCAGATGGCCTAATTTTTGCTAACTAAATCAATAATTATGAGATTTCTACCTGATATCGGAAGGTTTCTGCCGAGCCTTTCGAGATGCGGTATTCTAGTGGGGATTTATCGTAGCCATAGGCGACTCGCTCGATCACAGCAACGGGAGACGTTGCCCTGATTTCCAATGCCCGGGCCACATCCACACCCGCAGTTTCAATCGTCAATGTTTCCGTCGCGGAAGCCACCAACTGGCCACACTCTTTCTCATAGAATGGATAAAGCAGATTTTCAAAAGACTCTGTTGGCATCTGTTCCAAGCTTTTAAAAAGCTGTCTTGGTAACCAAATTTCTTCAGCAAGCACCACACGACTGTCCAACACCCGAGTGCGTCGTAAGTGAATCGCTAACTCCCCCACTTTCAGATTCAGAGCAGCCGCAGCGGCTTCGGGTAGCGGTAGTACATTATTAGATTGAACACGCCCCTCCGGTACTCGCTGATTATCCAAAGAAGTCTGTCTAAAAAAGCGAAACAAGGAGTCATTGAAGTTCGGACGCTTTACAAAGGTCCCCCGCCCCTGACTACGATACAGCAGCCCATCAACCACTAGGGTATCCACAGCTTTACGAATGGTGCCAATGGCCACGTCATAGCGTTTGGTAAGCTCCGCTTCGGTAGGAATTGTCGTATCAGGCAACCAGACGCCTTCACGAATATTATCCATAATCTCATCCCTAACTTGCTGATAAAGCGGCAAACGCTCATCTCTTCCTTTTTTAAACTGCGCCATGTGCGTTCCTCTTTTTGTCATCTGGCTATTCTAAAGCGGCTTTCTGTAAGCGTCTATGCAAGGAATTGACGAAGATCTAATTGATACATATACTCATCAATACATATAAACATATATATGAATATATGTTGCTGACATGATAACCATAAGTACATAGGCAACGACTGCAAATGAAAGACTCAAGTGGTAATCCAATTACTGGCGTGGATACGCACGCACACATCTTTTCAACTGACCTTCCGCTTACCCGAGAGCGCCGCTATGCGCCTAGCTACAACGCCACAGTTGATGAATACCTAGGACATTTAGAAGCTCACAACCTTTCCCACGGGGTGCTCGTTCAGCCGAGTTTTCTGGGCACAGATAACGACTACATCGCAGCTGCTATCGCAAAACATCCGACAAAACTTCGTGGTATTGCCGTGGTGGACCCTGCTATCAGTGATGATGAACTGGATGCTCTAAACGAAGCCGGCATGGTAGGTATCCGTCTTAATCTGATCCAAAAGCCTTTAGAGG
Source organism: Marinomonas vaga (assembly GCF_055388305.1). Classification (NCBI taxonomy): domain Bacteria; kingdom Pseudomonadati; phylum Pseudomonadota; class Gammaproteobacteria; order Oceanospirillales; family Oceanospirillaceae; genus Marinomonas; species Marinomonas vaga. The sequence continues at coordinate 2,838,891 of NZ_AP043903.1, read as the reverse complement.
ATTATGCGTCGCCATCTTGGCAGTCCTTCTTCAAAAAAGTGGCCGCGCGCAATTGGAGTGTTGAGATTCAGCGAGAGATTGACGACCTAGCAGATTTTCTACCAAGCATTCTTGAGTCCGGCGTTGAAGTGGTTGTCGATCACTTTGCCAAAACCAAACAAATCATCGATCCAAGTATTGCCAGCCACGAGCGGTTTTTAAATCTATTGAGCCAAGCGCCCGTTTGGACAAAAATCTCCGCCGCCTACCGATGCAATGCCAACTTGGAGAACTCAATTATGTCTTTAAATGCACTGCGCAGTGCTTACGGTCACTCAGAGCGTTTGCTTTGGGGGAGCGATTGGCCGCACACACAATTTGAAGACCGCACTGGCTATCAAGATCAATACGAATTTATGACTCGTTTATTGGCGGATAGCGAAGAAAGGGACACGATTTTAATTCTTAACCCCAAGCAATTGTTCAACTTTTAAAGCATCCTTAACAACAATAAAAAGGAAAAAACTATGATGAGTTTACTCGTGGTAGGCGCTATTTTGCTGTCTATTATCTTGGGTTACAAAACCCGCATTAACATCGGCCTGTTTGCGATTGCCTTTGCATACTTGATTGGTTGTTTTGGCTTAGGTCTAAGCCCTAACGACGTCATTAAGATGTGGCCCCTGAAGATTTTCTTTATCATCTTTGCTGTGTCACTGTTTTACAGCTTCGCGATCATTAATGGCACCTTAGAGAAACTAGCGGAACAACTGATGTATCGCTGTCGTCGAGTGCCTCACTTGATGCCTTATGCCATTTTCTTAACAACCACTTTTATCTCTGCATTAGGTGCAGGTTACTACACCGTACTGGCCTTCATGGCTCCGATTACCCTTCTGCTATGCCAGCGCACAGGAATGAGCACTGTATTAGGCGCCATGTCAGTGGGTTACGGTGCACTGACAGGTGCGAACTTTATGGCGAGCCAGAGTGGCATTATCTTCCGCAGCATCATGGTCAATGCGGGGATTACCGAAAACCAAGCCTTCATCAACTCCATCAGTATTTTCGTAAGTACCGCTATCATCCCGCTGGTGGTGATCTCGATCTTTGTTTTCTTTACGGGTCACCGTAAGAGCATGTCCGCTAGCACAGATCAAATTGAAGCTCCGGCTCCCCTTAACAAAGAACAGCGCCAAACCTTATGGTTAACCCTAATCATGATGCTATTGGTATTAGCCGCTCCGATTGCGAATTTATTGTTCCCAGACAACGGCACAGTGTCTTTCATTAACAGCAAAATGAACATTGGCCTAATCGCCAGCGTCTTCTCCGTGATTGCTTTGTTAATGAAGTTAGGGGATGAGCGTAAAGCCATTGCCAGTGTACCTTGGCCAACACTGATCATGATTTGTGGTGTAGGCATGTTGATCTCTGTTGCCATTAAAGCCGGCACTATTGATGCCCTAGCATCGTGGATGGGCAGCTCTATCCCAAGCGTGCTTGTTCCTGTTGTGATTGGCGTTGTGGCGGCATTTATGTCCTTGTTTGCTAGTACTTTAGGGGTGGTCACACCTGCTCTATTCCCTATCGTACCCTCTCTTGCACAAAACCTAGCACTTGATCCTATGATGCTGTTCATCTGCATCGTGGTCGGCGCACAAGCCACCGCTATTTCACCTTTCTCTTCTGGCGGCAGCTTGATCTTAGGTGCATGCCCTAACGAAGAGACCCGAGCTAAGTTATTCCCACAGTTGCTGTTCCGCGCTGCCCCATTAGGCTTTGCCGCCGCATTACTGTTCAACCTGTTAATTACCTTTGTCTTGTAACCCCCTCAAGTTGCAAAGGTCTTTTAATACACAAACGGCGCTCTAAGAGCGCTGTTTTTATTCGAATCAAAAAAAGCTCAGTCCCTAGGGACTGAGCTTTTTTAGCAACTTACTGCAACTGATCAAGACCTTACTTTTGCAGGATTTGCGGGTTTTTAAGCCACTTAATCAACGTAAAACTACAGCATAAAATAATCACCGTAGCTGGCAGTCCGCCCAAGTTAGACAAGGATTTAACCCCTGCCACACCGACAGTACTCACCATGATCCAAGCCACTAAGCCAATAATCGTCCCCCAAAGGACTTTAATTGGCATGCCCGCACCCTCTTGAGAATCCGCATTGAAGTTCTTCACACACAGGTCGCCAATCGCATCTGTACTGGAGTCTGCTGCCGTCACATAAGAAATAAAGGCGATGAATACCAAGATCAGAGACGTGATGCCTCCCAATGGCAGCTCCCCAAAGATATGGTAAAGCAGTTGTTCAATCCCCCCTTCGTTCAGTACGGCGTACAAACCACCTTCACTGTTCTGATCCATGAAAATGGCCGCACCGGAGAAGACCGAGATCCATAGCAAAACAAACAAGCTAGGGAACAAAACATTCACCTGAATAAACTCGCGTACCGTGTAGCCCCGAGCAATCTTACCTAGGAACATAGCCGTAATCGGCGCCCAAGCAAACCAAACAGCCCAGTAGAACACGCTCCACCATTGTGGCCATGGATCACCAGCGGCTTGCCCCGTAAACAGGCTCAAACGGAAGAAGTTCTGCAAGAATGCTCCCAAACCTTCCACACCAATGCCCAGCATGTACAAGGTCGGACCAAAAACAAGAGTGAACACAAATAGGCCAATCAACAGCCAGAAGTTCACCATCGACAGACGTGCGATACCTTTGATTAAACCACTGGCCGCAGACAAGACAAAGGTCGCGACTATGATGGCAATGATCACACCCAAAGTGATTGGGCCACGCTCAATCGGTAGATATTGGCTCGCACCACCCACTAAGGTCAGAGCACCTGTCCCGAGAGAAGACGCCATACCAACCACTAATGAGTACAATGCTAAGGCGTCAATCACGCTTCCCATACGCCCTTCCACATACTTACCAAACACCGGACGTAAGGAGCTACTGATGGAGTACGGTAGTTTTAGGTTGTGAAATGCCAGGGCGAAGATCAGCGCAGGCACGGCATAGATAGAATATGGCGTAGGACCCCAGTGCAAAAACATGGCAGAAAAAGCAAACAACACAGCATTCGGTGAATTTGGCTCAATGCCTAAACTCTCTGGTGGCGAATACAAATGATACAAAGGCTCCGCTGTTGTCCAAAACAACACCCCTACCGCCAACGTCGTACACAGTACAATCATGAACCAGCGAGATTTTTTCAGCTTAGGTTGTGCCTTCTCACCCCCGATCCGAATATCACCCAATTTTGAGAAATAGGTAATCAAGATCAGTACCAATAAATAAAAGCTGCCTAAACTAAACAACCAAGAGAAATGCTCCAATACAAAGCCATTAGCAATGCCCGTGTATTCTGTAAACAGCTCTAGATCCACCAAACTGAACAGCAAAGCGCCAACCAAAATAATGAAGGTTGGAAAAAAGACCAAAGGTCTTAATGAATTCAACATGAGACTATATCCTCGTACAGATAATCGATTAAACACCCGTTCGTTTGATGGTTTCGTCAAACGCCTTGCTGAAAATCAGCTCCCCCTCATGGAAGGCCTTCCAAGTGGCTGAGACATAAAAGTGCCCGTGATCACAGCGCATGTGATACGTGCCTTTTAGACCAGTCCACCAGCCATCTCGTCCCATTGTGAGATCAAACTCAAGGGTGGATTCCGCACTCAAAGGGTCATCCGGATGAATGGTTTGCCATTGGCTCATGGCCATATCAATCACGCTGTCACATGAGTTGTAATATTGGCGACCAAAATCATCATGGGTTTCCAGCGTGACACGGCCCGTTTTGTAATCGTGATGAACCACTCGTTCACTGTTACCTGAGCGCAAGGTTTCACCATCGATGGCAACCGGCTTGTCATAGGCTGGGGGCTCGATTTCTGTGATTAGGTTGTCACGATGAGGCACGTCAATGTGGCTCATGGAAGACTCTAAAGTAATGGTGGCACGATCTGGAGCAGGCCAAATCAGCGGCCAACACGCGGTTGAGACCGAGATACGCAGGCGATGTCCTGCAGGTACCTTGTAGGCCACGTGGTTAATCGGCACCTGTACATTATACAGCTCACCAGGAGTCAAAGGCTCGACAAACTCATGACTGTTACGATGAGTCAAATTCAAGACCCCTACGCTGATGCGAGTCACAGCTCCATCAGGGTGAACATCACACACACGTACCGCAAGGTTGGCGGTTGGCTTATCGCTACGTATCGCAAGATTTGCCATGACCTGACCCGCAATGGCCAAATCTTCTTCTAAAGGCAAGGTATCAAAGCATAAAGACCCCGCATCATCTGCACGCTGGTCTGCAGGTTGCTCCATCGCCAGACGAATGCCCACACACAGACGTCCACCATTTAGCCCCACCGTCTGTGGAGAACAAATTTGCTGGGCAAATGAATGAGAGTCAGGCGTCTCTGACAATTGTCCCTTAGATGGGTACAAGGTTTTATGAAGAGTATTAGGAGACGGCCACTCAGGCTCGGAAATCCACTGGCCAGGGCGCTCTTCATAATCCGTTTGTGGACGAGCGCTGTCTTGCATGTAATAGGTCAGTTTTGGCTCGTTTTCGATACCATTCTCGATGTCTTTAAGCCAACGATCCCACCAGCGTACGGACTCTTTTACATAGTCCATCTTAGGATTTGGATAGGCAATGTTAGGGTACTTATGGGCCCAAGGACCGACCAGCCCCTTAGTGGGAACCTCTAGGTTTTCAAGCAATCGGAACACGGTGTCACGGTAGTTATCCGCCCAACCACTGGTCGCGTACACCGGCACTTTAATGGCGCTGTAATCTTCACATACAGAACCATGCTTCCAGTAATCGTTACGCACTTGCTCGGTCAACCAAGGCTTAGCGAGAAATGGCATTTGCTGTAAACGCTCCAGCCATTGCTCCTTCCAGCCTTCGCCCACCAGCTTAGCATCTGGCGCGCGACCTTGAGCATAAGCCCAAAAGAAAGATGCCCAATCCAAGTTGTCATTAAGCAAGCAACCGCCCATGTAATGCACATCGGTCCCATAACGATCATCGGTAGAACATTGGGTAATGATGGCTTTTAGGGCTGGCGGATTCAGAGCAGCGACTTGGAGGGAGTTAAAACCGCCCCAAGAAATACCGACCATTCCCACACTGCCAGTACACCAAGCCTGCTCCGCTAACCAAGCGATGATGTCAAAGCCATCTTGCAGCTCTTGCTCAGTGTACTCGTCAGTAGTTTGTCCTTCTGACTCGCCACAACCACGAAGGTCCACACGGATGCAGGCATAGCCATGGGTAGCAGTCTGCGCCATGGTGATCTCATCGCGCACCAAAGTGCCATCATTTTTTCGGTAAGGAAGGAATTCTAAAATTGCTGGGACGGGGTACTCGTCCGCATCGCTTGGCATCCAAGCGCGGTACGCAAGCTGAGTACCATCGGGTAATGGCAGCATTGCGTGATGTATGTGTTTTATAGTTTGCATAAGGTCCTTTCGTTTTACTTGTATCGCTTATTTATATTAGGAAGGGCGAATTGTAAGTAAAACGCTATTTTGTTAGGGTATCCTGAACTAAAAGTTCAGGATAGCGTCTATCATGCCGATCAATAACCGAACGATTCCCTCCCTTAGCAGCTTGATCGTTTTTGAAGCATCCGCCCGTTTAGGCACCCTAACCAGTGCTGCGGATGAACTGTGTGTCTCCCCTACCGCCGTCAGTAAACAAATCAAACAATTGGAAGCCTTCCTAAACACACAATTATTTATTCGTAAAAAAACAGGTCTAGAACTGACCAAAAAAGGAACAAACTACCTCAAAGTAGTAAGCAGCACTCTGGAGCTGTTGGCAGAAGAATCCCATAAAATGGATGACACGGTTACGCCTCTTCCCCTGAACCTTGAAATCGGCGCTTGTTTTAGCCATTACTGGCTGATTCCACACCTTGACGACTTTCGGGAAAAATACCCAGACATCCTACTGAACATCAGCATTAACAACGAACGAAACATGAGTGAAGTAAACAGTGACCGCTACGATGTGGCCTTTTATTACACTTCCAATAGCACCCCCAGTGAGGACAATTTCTTACTGTTTGAAGAGCGCATGCTGTTAGTGTGTAGCCCAAGCTTCTTGGCGAAACATTCCGAAATAAACATTCTGGATAACCTCTGGAAGCAGCCGCTACTTGGCTTAAAAGACGCACCGGACTTTTGGGAAAACTGGCGCACTTGGGCACAGTATTCAGGAGTCGAATACCAGCCTCCAAAGAACGAGATCCAGATGGAAGACCAAATTACTGTGGTTCATGCCGCACAAAACGGCCTAGGGATCGCCCTGGCGTGGGATTGGCACGTAGCAGACTTGATTGCTGAGGGCCATCTAGTGGCCCTCACTCAGCCCGTTACCTGCCAACGTAACGGCTTCTTTCTTACTCGTACCAAAAACGCCAATCAATACAGCTCAGAATGCTTTATTAACTGGGTCGTTGATCGAGTCAAAGCAGAACAAACGGCAAAGGGTGACTAAATCCCCCGAGCCACGTTTTGCAGTGTTTCAAACGCCGCGAATTTAGCCTGATGAAGCGCTTTAAACGCGGGATTTGGCAGGTAAGTGCCTTTAAACGAAGACATGGAAGCCATCGCCTGAGTTAAGTCACTAAACGCCCCCGATGCCATGGCACCCAACATGGCTGAGCCTAGCAATACGGGCTCTGGGCACGCAGGAGCCACTACGGTTACCCCGGTGGCATCAGCCAGTAGCTGGCGAATCAATGGGTCTTGCCCTGCGCCACCACTGATGGCGATTTTATTGATCACCAAGCCTTCTCGGCCTTGGGCTTCAATGATTTGTCTTAGCCCATAAGCGATACCACAAATCCCCGCCACGTAAAGCTGCAACAGACTGTCTACGGATTTATCCATATTCAATCCAGCAATGATGCCTCGGGCATTGGGGTCCGCATGTGGAGCTCGATTTCCCAAAAACTCAGGCACTACCACAAGACGCCCAACACAATCTGCCGCATGGCTAAGATCCCTATGACGGCCTTTCACATTAGCGGATAACCACGCCGAAACACTTTGGCCTGCGTTCTTAGCCAGTGCTTTGACTTCCCCATAGGCAGGATGCATGGCGACCAACTGGTCAATGGCTGCTCCCGCAGCGGATTGCCCCGCTTCATTGAGCCATAATCCGGGGATCATGGCGGAATAATAAGGCCCCCATACCCCATGGACGAGTGTCGCCTCTTTGGAGGAGGTCAAGGTACATGCGGAGGTGCCAAACACATAAGACATGGTACCAATGGGTTCGGCAACGCCACTTTCCGTCACCGCCCCCACCGAGCCAACCGCTCCCGCATGCGCGTCAATCAACCCAGCCGCGACAGGTGTTCCTTCTTGCAACCCAAGCTGCTCCGCTGCCATACGGGATAATCCAGCACCGATTCCGGTTCCTGGCGGTACGATACGCGTGCCAATTTTTTGATAGCTCCCCTCAACCAAATCTCCAAGGCCGATTTGCTTGAAATAACTGTCGTCCCAACGTTCTTCATGGGCCATATACGTCCACTTGCACACCACGGTACAAATGGAGCGGTCCAAAGCATCCGTGGCTTTCCAAGTTAAGAAATCCGTCAAGTCAAAGAAGTACTTAGCCTTTTGATAAGTCTGAGGTAAGTGTTGTTTGAGCCACAACAGTTTTGGCGTCTCCATCTCAGGAGAGATCACTCCGCCCACATACTCCAACACCCTATGCTGGGTGCTATTGATAAATTGAGCTTGCTCAACGGCGCGTTGATCCATCCAAACAATGATATTGCGATGGTCCTCGCCATGCTCTCCCACCGAGATTGGCTGATTGTCAGGGCCAATGACCACCAAAGAACAGGTGGCATCAAAGCTCAAACCCAATACTTGATGGCTATCAACACAGGCTTGATCCATAGCCGCCCGCACCACATAGCACACAGACTCCCAAATATTGTCAGAAGACTGCTCGTAGCGAGCAGCCCCACTGCTGTACAAATCAATGTCGAGTTTTTGCGTTGCCAGCAACTCCCCAGCAAGGTTAAACACCCCTGCCCGCGCGGACCCTGTGCCAACGTCGACGCCAATTACATACTGCTCTGTCATGACTCGCCCCTACCTACAGATCCACGCTATTTGGTAATAACACCAAATCTCGAATAGTAACCCCTGCTGGCTGCTTCAACATAAACGCTACCGAGCTTGCCACCACTTCCGGCTGCATTAAGCTGCCATTTGCCAAGGCGTCTTCCAACTTCTCTTTTGGCCAATCATCCAACAAGGAAGTCACAACCGGCCCTGGTGCAATCGCCCCGACTCGCACTGAGTGAGGAATCAGCTGGCGACGCAAGGTGTGAACAAACGCCTGAATAGCATGCTTAGATGCCGTGTAAATTGGCTCCCACACCACAGGCACCAAGCCTGCAATGGAGCTGGTAACGATAATGTCCCCAGATTTTTGCTCAATCAAATGCGGTAATACGGCACGCACGGAGCGAAACACCGAGTTAATATTCAGGTTTAACATAGTGTCCCACTGGTTCGGGTTTCCTTCTGCGAACACGCCCCCCACATAGGCACCAGCGTTCGCATGGAAACCATCTAAGCGGCCGCCCGTCAGGGACAATATGTCTGCCAATAGGTGATCCACCGCCTCGTTGTCTAGCAAGTCTTTTTCTATACAGAAGCGATGCTCTGAACCCAATTCAGCGGAAGCTTGCTCTAATAATGCTTTAGAGCGATCGATTAACACCACCTGAGCCCCTTCGCTTACGAGCTCCTTTGCACAGGCGAAGCCAATTCCGGACGCAGCCCCTGTGATGGCATACACTTTTCCGTTTAATGAAGTTGTCATGATTGTATTCCTTAAAACTGATTACGCTTTGCCATGGGATTGGCGACTTTGACGCGCCATGCTGTCGATGATCACGGCAATCGCCAACACGGCACCGGTAATCATGTAGCGGTGTGACGAAGAAAGATTCAAAAGGGTCAAACCATTGGCAATGGATTGAATCACAATAATGCCAAGCAATGCAGACCAAGCAGAGCCACGGCCACCAAACAAACTGGTGCCACCGATAACTGCCGCAGCAATAGCGTTTAAGTTCACATCCCCTGTCCCAGCTTGCTGACTAGCAGACGCTAGGCGCGCCGCGGCTAGCATGCCTCCAAGTGTGGCTAAGGTAGAACATAGAATGAACGCGCTCAGGTAAATACGCTCCACCTTGATGCCCACCCGGCGTGCGGCCTCTACATTGCCGCCCACAGCAAACATGTAACGTCCCCACTTAGTGCGAGTTAGGGCATAATTCAATGCAATTACCAAGAGTAAGAACAGGCCAAACATCCAAGGCACACCACGGGACTGGTTCAAATACAGTACAATCAGCTCAAGCGCTACCGTCATAATGATGGCTTTGACTAGGATGGAATTAAGAGTTTTAGCCGATAGACGCATGGCAATGCGCTTGTTACGGATTTGCACCCCACGTAAAACAAAGACCGCTCCAGGCAAGATGGCCAAACTATGGGACAGCCAAGCAGGCATAATCAGCAACTGACCAAAATCCACTAGAGCTGACGAATACGGCAAGTTAATCGAACCGGTAGAGCCCAATAGGAATAATTGAAAGCCCAACAAAGCCAGCAAACCTGCCAAGGTAGCCACAAAACTTGGCATACCAAAGCGAGTACGCAGATACGCGTAGGCCATCCCCACGCAAGCACCAAAACTTAGGCTTAAAGCCATGGCCAATGGCAGCGCCAAACCTTGTTTTACCCAGAGTACGCCCAACAATGCAGAGCCAACACCGCTGAGGGAACCCACAGACAAGTCGATCTCTCCTAGCATGAGCACACATACAATGCCCAAGGCGATAATGCCCACAGTGGCGCTATCAAACAGCAAGTTCACCAGGTTGTTGGCGGACAAAAATACCGGATTGATCGCCGTGAAAATGGTCCAAATGATGATCAGACCGACCACAACAGGCAATGATCCTAGGTCTCCGGACTTTACTCGATCCACAAAAGAACGAATCACATCCCCTAGGCTACTATCATGGGTAACACGCTCATCACTACGATCCAACAAAGGAGCGTTGGCATCGATTTTATTGGTTGTTGAATTAGACATAACTTATACCTCACAGGCGCTGTCTGCGCTTTTGAGTCGTTGTTCGCGACGTGTCACTGAGTTATCCGATGCACCCGTGATGGCACCGATCAACTCTTCATTAGATGAGTCAGGGGTGAATACGCCATTATTTTTGCCAAGACGCAGTACCACGACACGATCAGCCACCGCACGCACGTCCTGCATATTGTGAGAGATAAGAATGACCCCTAGCCCTTTGGCTTTTACACGATCAATCAGATTTAACACTTCCGCGGTTTGCGCCACACCCAATGCCGCTGTGGGCTCATCCAACATGATGATTTTTGGGTTTGCTAACAAAGAGCGGGCAATCGCAACTGTTTGGCGTTGTCCGCCAGATAAGGAAGCCACCACATCACGGACGCTTGGGATGCGTGCCGCTAATTCGTTCAGTAACGTCCAAGAGCGCACTTCCATTTCCGTTTCGTCTAACGCAAACGGGCCAGACTCCTGACCGAGAAACAAGTTGGACACCACGTCTAGGTTTTCGCACAGGGCCAAGTCCTGAAACACGGTGGCAATCCCCAGATCAATGGCATCGGAAGGACCTTCCATTGACACGGGCTTACCTTCAAAGAAGATTTGCCCTGACGTAGGTCTATGGGCGCCGGCAATGGTTTTGATCAGCGTGGATTTGCCCGCGCCATTGTCACCAACCAGTGCCACCACTTCCCCTGGGTACACATCGAGATCGATATCGGTCAACGCCGACACCGCGCCAAACTGCTTACACACCTTTTGTAGGCTCAGCAAAGGGGTGCCTTTATTGGTATGGTTCTTTTGATTAACAGACATACTGATACTCTACTTTTTGAATGGGTTTGAATGGCCGCTCTTGTCAGAGCGACCTATGAACAACTGCTAAGATCTAGCGAATTTGCCCACTGTTAACGCCAAATGCCTAGCTCAATACAGCCGTCTTTATAGCGGCCAGTACAGATGTCTGCTGCGTTGGCGATGCCCGCATCAAAGATTTTCTCCTTGATGTTTTCGCGGGTAATCACGGCGGGAACAAACAGTTCAGAAGGCGTGTTGTAGAGTGTGGTTTTGCCCTTCGGCGTTTTACCATTCAGCATTTTTACTGCAACGTCTGCAGCGGCGGCAGCCACAATTTCAGAGGGTTTAGAGATGGTGTTGTACTGTTCACCAGAAATGATCAACTGCAATGCCGCTTGGGTTGCGTCGTTGCCAGTCACTGGTGGGATAGGGTTAACGCCAGCAGCCTTGAATGCGGCAATAGCGCCACCACCCGTACCATCGTTCGCAGCAACGACACCGATGATGTCATCATTAAAACGAGATACTTGACCCGCTGCCCAAGTCTGAGCTTTTTGTGGCACCCAGTCTGGTGTGTCGTACTCGGCTAGTGTGGTGTAACCACTGCTATCTAACGCTTCATCGATACCATCACGAATCAAACCTGCTGCCGCGTCTGTCGGGGAGCCATTGATCTGCAAGATGCCCCCTTTATCCATTGGCACACCTTCTTTCTTCAGGTGCTCAACCAAGTTTGCTGCAATAGCTTTACCAATGCCTTTGTTATCAAAAGACACATAGTAATCTGCTGGAACGGCTGGGATAGGACGGTCATAGGCGATCACTTTTACACCCTGACTTTGGGCAATACGCACTAAGGATGCGGCAGCACTAGAGTCCACAGGGTCAAGTACGATCACTTTTGCCCCTTGTGTGATCACAGAGTTGAATTGCTGTTGCTGTAGGGTCACATCGCCATTGGCGTTTTGATAGATCACCTTACAATCCTGACACATGCTATCCATGGCCGCTTTAAAGCCTGGGAAATCATGTTCTTCGTAGCGAGTGGACGCTTGGTCCGGCATCAAAAATGCCACAGTAGATTGAGCAAACGCATTACTGCTTAATACGCAGGCTGCTAAAGAAGTGAAACCAATTGTTTTTATTGCTTTAAGATTCATTTCTGTAACTCCAATTCGAATTATTTTGGGTAAAAGATCCCCCTTCCCGATCATCATCAAGAAAAAATAGTCTTTCTATTGGATTACTAAACGAAGCATTGTATGGTTAATACAACATTGTCCTCGCCAAAGTATAATGTTGGTTAATCAACGCTTGTTTAGTCGGTTCAGGGCGTTATCGATACTGCGTCGTGCTTACATTCCTCCTTTTAGGTTTTTAACTGACTTGCGTTTAACTAAATGCGCTTCGAGCACACTGCTCTGGGGCGCATGGTTAACTCCATCACTCTCTATTCGATCAATCAATCTTTGCCACGCTGTTTTAGCAATGTCATCAACTGGTTGTTGCATCACGGTTAAGCTCGCACTGCGGGCTGACATCCAAGCGTAATCATCGTGCGCCACCACAGAAATGTGATCACAAACACGTATGCCACGATCTGCCATGGCCGTTAACACGCTTAGAGTGGTGACGTTTGTTAGGCCAAAAATGGCTGTGGGAGGCTCATTGTTATCAAGCCAGTCACCAACGACCTTAGCCCCTTCATCAAGATCCGAGCCAAGAGCTAGGATTTCACAATGACCACCCAATTTTTGCACGGTATCAAAGCAACCTTGAGCACGATTTTGAATCGGCGGATGGTCAAGATTTGAGGCCGCAATCAACACCTTTTGATGGCCTTGATCCGCTAGGAATTGCCCAGCGTCTACACCAGATTGATAGTTGTCTATGGTCACCGTATCAAATGGGCAACCCTCCACAGAAACACGGTCCACCATGACCACTGGAGAGGTCTCTTTTAACGCGGCGATACTTGCTGGTAGCTCCCCTGAACAAGGAATGGCAATCATGCCAGCAGGCTGCCAACGTAGCAGCGCTTTGATCCGGGATTCTTCCACATCAAGACGATCGTGGGAGCTGGCAACAATCACATCATAGCCTTGGGAAAAAGCTAGGTTTTCAAGATTGGAAATAATTTTTGCGAAAAAGGTGTCCGTTAGGTTTGGCACCAGAACAGCCACAACATGATTACGTTGTGAACGAAGCTGAGACGCCGCGCGATTGGCTTGATAGCCTAATTGCTCAGCAGCGGCACGCACACGGTCTTTCAAATCGTCGTTCACTGGCTTACGGCCAGAAAACACGTTTGAAACCGTTGCTGTGGAGACACCTGCATGCTGCGCCACGTCTTTTATGGAAGGTTTTTTCATCGTTATTTGCTTCTATTTATTGTTCTGTAAAACGATTTACTAAGGCCATACTAGCAATCAGTAAAACGTTTTACAAGCACAAAGTTAAACGTTTTACTGATTGTCTTTTATTCCTCTGATTGGGTCAAACCCCTTCCCAAGCTATTTAGATACACCAATAAAAAAGCCTGCTCTAAAGCAGGCTTTTCCGGTCCAACGCTTTTCTAGTCAGGACACACTAGTGATGCTCCGAAAGAAATTGCTTAAGCGTCTCGATGGGTAAGGCTTTGGAATATAAGAACCCTTGAGCGAAATCACATCCCATGGCTCGCAGGATTTCCGCTTGTTCTGGATCTTCTATGCCCTCTGCCGTCACCGTCAGGTTGATGGACTTGGCAATGGCGATGATAGATTCCAGCATGACGCGCCCCCGGTTCGACTTAACTTCGTTGACAAAGGCTCGGTCGATTTTCAGGTTGTCTAAAGGCAATTTCATCAAATAACTTAATGCTGAGTACCCCGTACCAAAGTCATCTAAACAAATGCCGATGTTGTGAGTCTGTAGTATCTCGGCGTTTGCCTTGACCGCATCACCAATGGATAGCACAGCGTCTTCCGTCACTTCCACTTCGATCATTTTTGGTTTTAAGCCTCGATCATACAAACCGTACACAAGATGGTCGATCACTGAACGATGCACAAAGCTCTTGGCAGAAATGTTGATCGCCACAGGCGTCTCATGACTAAATAAGTCCTGATGGTCACTAAGAGTGTCTAATGTTTCACTGATAATGTATTTATCCAGCTCCAAATAAAGGTCTAGGTCATGAACAACCTTGATGATCTCTATCGGGCTAACAAACCCCAGTACATCGTCATACCATCGCATCAGCGCTTCAAAGCCGCAGACTTGGTTGGTTTTCAGATCAATCTTAGGCTGCAAATGCACTTTTAAATGGCCAAACTCCAAGGCTTTAACAAGTTTACGTTCGACACTTTTCGCGCGTTCATACCCTTGCTGAATCTTCTCATTATGAAGCGCGTAAAACACGTCTTCTTGTAACGCGTAAGACAAGGCCATTTCAGAGCGTAATACCACATCATCAAAGCTCTCACCCGCCTGATAAATGGCACAACCAGAGCGCAACTCCGTCTCAATGATGGCGTGTTGATTCATCAGTTGCTGCAGCTTTGATAAATGCGCTTCCACATATTGTTGAACGTCACAGGTCTTTGGCAGTGAGCACACCACAAGGAAGCCATATTCGGTAATACGACTGGCCATGATGATGTTGTCATCACTTTCAAAGATGGTCGCAATATGACGTAGTTTTTCATCCACGGCGGAGTAACCATCCAACTTGGCCATACGCTTAAACTTGATCAGCTCAATCTGAACAAAGACATAGGTAGAAAGATCGTTGCGCATATCAGTCGCAATGAACTTCTTACGCAGAAATTCGATATTTGGCAGCTTAGTGACCTTATCGAAATGCTTGAGAAAATACGCTTCGTTTGCCGCAAACACTTTTTCGGACACGTCAATGCCAACTGCTTGGATATGGGCGCCATCTTGATCTGTCACTTGACGAATCCACCACTCGACTTCCGTGCGCTCTGCCCCTACTTTCAATGTTAACGGTAGCTTAAATTCCTTTTCATTTCGCAGAGTCAGTAATGCCACTCGGTTTTTAAACTCCTCTTGATTGCTTTCTAGCAGGCAATCAACAAAGTTCTTTTCCATGGTAAGACCATGCTGAGCAAAGACATTATCAAAGGTACGGTTGGTCAACATGATCTGACCGTTTAAGGTCATACGCACAATGTAAAGCCCTTGGCTGTCAAACACACTCTTATAGCGCGTATCCACCCGCTTAAGTTGATTAACCGCTGTTTTGTATTGGGTCAAATCATGGCAGATGCCGACAAAGGATGGCTTACTCTGGGAGTCTAAAGAGCGCCCAACAGACAAGTGCATGTCAAACACTTCGCCATTCTTACGGCGCGCGACCACTTCACGGCCACGGCCAATGATCTCCGTTTTACCTGTGACCAAGTGATTGTGGAGATATTCATCATGTTTCAGCCCTACATCCGATGGCATCAGGATAGAGACGTTTTGTCCCACAACTTCCTTTGCCGAGTAGCCGAAAAGAGTTTCTGCAGCGGGGGAAAATGATTCAATCACCCCTCTATAGTTGATGATAATGATGCCATCTGCAGCAGAGTTGAACAGCGCCTCGTATAAAAATCCCTTTTCACTCATGTCCTAGCTCCTAAAACGCTGCACCAAATTATGTAGATCAACGGTGGAGTTTTTAGACGCCGCGACTGCTTGGCTGAGCTCTTCCATTAAATCTTTATTCTCGTGTGACAACTGGGCAATACGTACTACCTGCCCACTGGTGTCTTCAATGACCGTCACTTGTTGCAACGAAGTGGATGACATTTGCATGGTGCGTTCCGAAATATCTTCCATGCGTTCTGCAACCGTATGAATTAGGTGTTCTTCTTCCTCCACCAAAGTCATGCTGTGTACAGAGGCTTCGCCCCCCTTATGGGCAAGCTCAGACGATTCGGTCACACTTTGCTTAAGCAGGTTAATCTGCTCACCAATGTTCTGGGTTAGACTTTGAGTCTTGCTCGCAAGATTACGCACCTCGTCAGCCACCACAGCAAAGCCGCGACCATGTTCCCCTGCTCGCGCCGCTTCAATGGCCGCATTCAATGCCAATAAATTCGTTTGCTCGGCAATTTGATCGATGGATTGAGTGGCGGTGTAGATATTATCTGTTAAGGATTGAACCCCTTGGATCGCCGTTTCCACTTCCTGTACCTGCTGTCTGAGCTGGCTAATCGACCCTTTGACTTTGCCTCCTAATAAAGCAGCTTCTTGGGTAAGATCCGCACCCGCCTTAGTAAACTCCGCGGTCTCAGTCACATGGCGAGACACTTCTTCTGTGGTAGACGAGAGCTCCGTCATGGCGGTTGCCACCAAATTTGTTTGATCGTTCTGATCAGCGATCTTGGCCTGTCCCTGTGCTAACCGCTGGTGACAGGCATTCATTTGCTCCTCCACCGTGGCACTGGATTCTTCAATCCGGGTCAAAATAGTGATCATACGGCTATGAAGTGACTTGATCCCCATTGCAATTCGACCTGATTCGCCAGAAACGCTGGAATAGGTTTTGGCAATTAATGGATCTTGAAAGGCTTTAGGCCCTAAATAACTTTTTAACTCATTGAGGTTTTTACGATGCTGATACACCGTCGAGGCATTCATGACAATGCTACATAAAAGCGCCAATATTATGGTCGGCAAAAGTCCAGCGTATGCATAAGACAAAATTAAGGCGATCAAGGAGACTGCAAACAAACTCCAGCCATTTTTAAGCAGTTTAAGCTTGTCCAGAGGGCTAGGTTTTTGAATCCCTTGGTAAATGGCTTCTGCACGTTTAACATCTTCACGTTTAGGACAAGAACGAACGGATTCATAACCCACTACCTGCCCATCCTTGTACATGGGCATGACGTAAGCATCGACCCAATAAAAATCACCATTCTTACAACGGTTTTTAACCAAGCCCATCCAAGAGCGCCCAGATTTCAAGGTCTCCCACATATTATTAAACGCTGCTGCGGGCATATCTGGATGACGTACAAGGTTGTGAGGCTGCCCTAGCAGTTCATTTGCTTGATAGCCGGATATATCCACAAACGCTTGGTTAAAACTTGTGATCCGTCCTTTTAAATCTGTCGTCGAAATTAACTGAGTGTCTTTTGAAAACGTGCGCTCATTTTGACTCACAGGGAGATTCATTCTCATGATGTCACCATAAATAACTTTTATAAGCTGGTATTAGATCGCGTAATAATGCCAAGCCCAAAAATTTATGATAGTGAAATGTTACGGAATATTACCGAAAAACATTAGAGAGAACTTAACTATTGATCTGGATCAATTAAAAACAGAAACACAAATAAAATTGATATTTTTCAGTACTTTTTTTAATCAATTCTTCAGGTGTCGGCTATCACGATGCTTGTCATATCTAAGACTTTAGATACAAAAGGCTACATTTCATGTAATTATTACCCCTGAGGCTCACTTAGTTACATGATGATATTTCAGTGATTCAATCAATATTTTGGGTGGGCTTGCCTAATCTCATGGCGAACACCCTAGGCTATTCTTTGAATGAACTCTTTCTAAGCGTTCGACGTCTAAACACAACACCGATTAAACTAGCAAGATGGCAAACAAAGGCTCATACCAAGAATGACATCCACACCCAAAAAACTCAGACAAGCTGCCGATGCCTATCGAGCCATCCTAGACACACTTGAAGAATGGATATTAGTGGTTGACCAAAACGCCCGTATCTTCTTTATGAATCGGCCCTATGCGCGGTTTCTAGGAGTGAATGCGGAGGAGGTAAAAGGCAAGAAAGTGACGGATGTGATCGAAAACACGCGTATGCATCTAGTTATTCAAAAAGGGGTTGCCGAGCGGCTGTCCATACAAAAGATTCGCGACAGTAACATGATCGCAAGCCGCTACCCTATCATTGATCAAGGCACTGTGATTGGCGCAGTGGGCATTGCTATTTTCAACGACACCTACCAATGGAAGCGAATAAATAGCCACATAAAAGCCCTCATGGCAGAGCAGACGCCACTTCCGCAAAGCCAAAGCCCCCATAAAGATTCGTCCACAAGTTACTATCGCCTGACAGATGTTGTTGGCGAGAGCAAAGCCATAAAAGAATTGAATCAGACCATCACTCAAGTGGCATCCGGTGATGTCACTGTCCTATTACGAGGAGAGTCTGGTACCGGCAAAGAGCTTTATGCCCATGCCATCCACCATCTATCAGAACGCTCTGACGCCCCTTTTATCAAGGTAAACTGTGCTGCGATCCCCGAAAACTTATTAGAAAGCGAACTTTTTGGGTACTTGGATGGCGCCTTTACCGGCGCGAGAAAGGGCGGTAAAGCCGGAAAGTTTCAATTGGCCAACAAAGGCACATTATTTTTAGACGAAATTGGCGAACTCCCCCTATCAATGCAGGCCAAATTACTACGAGCCTTACAAGAGCGCGAGGTCGAAGCAATCGGCAGCCATTCCCCAACGCCTATCGATATTCGCTTGATCACCGCTACCCACCGCCCTTTGGAGGACCTGATCCGCAGTGGTGAGTTTAGAGAAGACCTGTATTATCGAATTAATGTGGTAAACATCTCTTTGCCTCCCTTGCGGGAACGCCCTGAGGACATTGCCAAGTTAACTGAACACTTTTTACACGCCTTATCCCGCCGTACAGGTCGTCGCGCTCCCAAACTGACCGCCCAAGCCATGACGGCTCTTCTGGAATATCATTGGCCAGGTAATATTCGTGAACTTGAGAATGTTTTAGAAGCGGCATTTTTTACAACCCAGGAACATAAAATCCCATTATCCCTGCTTCCTGCCAATGTTCGTCAGGCTGCCAGCCAAGACGAATTTTCGTCGTCCTTACACACCAATAGCCCAATTCTGTCCGGCACCCTTAAAGAGCAACTAGATCGAGCCGAGAAGCAGGCGATTAAACAAGCCTTAAACAACGCCTATGGCAACCGCACTTTGGCTGCTAAACAATTAGGCATTAGCAAATCAACCCTGTACGAAAAGCTCCAAAAGCACGAACTATAAGTAAATCATTAATTTTTTCCGAATAATCGGACTTAGTCTGATTATTCGGACGCCATCCCTATTTTTAATCACCTAAACCATCCGGAATTTCGGATTTTCAATCACTCTCTCTTCCCTATTAAACAGCAAAAAATCTCATAGAGATCTGTTTTATAAGGCTTTTAATCTCATGGCATCTTTATTGATACGACTTTTTTTCGATACGTCGTTCGCCTGCACTTCATCCATGCAGGCTTTAGAAAAACAATAAAGCTAGGATCAGACTATGAAGAACACTTTTATCGCTGCCACTTGTGCATCAGTTGCTTTCATCTCTACGCCCTCGTTTGCAGAGCTAGACAGAATTCGCTGGCAAATTCCTATGCCAATCTCCTCTTCACTTGCCATACTCGGAGACACCATGACGGACGTTTCCAGACGACTTGAAGAGATAAGTGATGGTCGTATAAGACTTCAAGTGTTTGAACCAAACTCTTTGATCCCTGCTCTGGGCGTCTTTGAAAATGTCAGTACTGGTACCATTGATGCAGGATTTTCATGGATGGGATACGAATCAGGTCAAGTCCCCGCCTCTGCTCTCTTTGGCGCCACCCCCTTCGGCCTTGAATCTAACGAATTTACCGCATGGTTGTACTTCCATGGGGGAGATGGATTGCTCAAAGCTTTGTACGAACCCCACAATGTCTATCCGATTTCGTGTGGTACCGTCAGCTCGGAAGCAGCAGGCTGGTTTAGAGAAGAAGTAAAGACCCCAGAGGATATGAAAGGCATCAAATTTCGAGCCGCGGGGCTGGGCGGAGAGATCATGGCTGAAATGGGCATGTCCGTGACCGTGCTTCCAGGTGGCGAATTATATCAGGCCCTTGAAACAGGCGTGATTGACGGCACTGAATTTTCCATCCCCACGGTCGATCAGCAATTAGGGTTCTACCAAGTCGCCAAGCATTACTACCTTCCTGGTTGGCATCAGCCAAGCACCAACCTGTTTTTGTATATTAATCTGGACAGCTGGAAGGACTTAAATCCATCCACCCAATCTCTTATTGAAACCACTTGTATGGCGGCAAACACCTACTCCATTGCCAAATCAGAAGCCATGCAAGGCGCCGTTATCAACGACTTTGAGTCTAAGGGTGTCCAGCTGCACCAGTATTCACCTGAGATCCTAAAAGCTTTTGAGAAAGCGACCGAGACCGTTATGGCTCGTCGTTCCGCCAGCAATAAAGAATTCGCAGAGATTTATGCATCCATGAAAGCTTTCCAAGAAGAACACAGTGCTTGGAAAAACTACGGCTATTTACCCCGTGATTGGCATCAAAACTAGCTCTTAATCCATGCCTAATCGGCCCTGCCATGAGCCAGTGCTGCTGGCCTTGTTTGCTAACTTCTGATGTTGGAATTTTTATTATGTCGAACCATGAGATATCTCAGGACCTAAAAGCCATTGAGGCAAAATTGTCGGACACTACTTGGTCAACGCTCCCCCACACTCGACTCAGTCGTGCTATTGACCGAGTGATTGAAATCATTGGTCGCAACGTCTCGTTTGTGTGGGTGCTTTTAATGCTTTTAATCGTTGCCAACACCCTGATGCGCTATATTTTCAGTGTCAACTTTGTTGCTCTAGAGGAGTTGCAATGGCACCTGTATGCCATCGGCTTCATGCTTGGCTTATCTTATTGCTTAACCCACGATGGCCATGTGCGGGTAGACACCTTGGTTGAGCGCTGTCATCTAAGAACCCGAGCAACCATTGAGCTGCTCGGATTAAGCCTTTTACTCTTGCCTTTCTGCCTCATCGTCTTCGATTACTCTCTGCCTTTTATTACTCGTTCTTATCGTTTAAGTGAAGTGTCCTCTGCCCCCGGAGGTTTACCCATGCGCTGGCTCATCAAGTCTACCGTGGCGATTGCATTTGCCTTACTGACACTGGCGGCATTTTCACGTTGGCTGCGCTGTTTCGCCTTACTACGCCAACCTAAATCCACCGCATCGGTATAGGGGGTCACATGCTAGAAACAAATGAAATGCTCGTTATTGCCATGCTAGGCAGCTTTATTGCTTTGCTCTTTACTGGCTTCCCAGTCGCTTGGATTCTTGCTGGGCTGGCCGTGATATTCAGCGTTATCGGTATCGTGACTTATGAGTACCTAAATTGGGACACCTATTTCATGACCAGTTGGCGTGTTTATGGTTTGTTTGTGCAACGAATCTATGCCCAAATGACAAATTGGATACTGGTGGCCTTGCCCATGTTTGTATTCATGGGGCTCATGCTTGAGCGCTCTGGTATTGCGGAAAAGCTCATGGTCAACTTTGTCCGCTTGTTTGGCCGATTCCGTGGTGGTTTAGGTGTGGCGGTCATCTTGATTGGTATTCTCTTTGCCGCCTCCACAGGGATCGTCGGAGCCTCTGTTGTACTGCTCGCCATGCTCTCAATGCCTGTGATGTTGCAACAAAACTATTCCAAATCCTTTGCCAGCGGCATCGTTGCCTCTTCTGGCACCTTAGGCATTTTAATTCCGCCTAGCATCATGCTGATCATCATGGCCGATCAGCTCTCTTTGTCTGTGGGCAGTTTATTCATGGGCGCCTTGATCCCAGGTCTACTGTTAGGCTGTCTATATATTATCTATGTGATTGCCAGTGCCTATCTGAATCCAAAAGCCTGTGAACTCCCAACGGATTTGCCTCCTGTAACCTGGGGACTGATCAAAGAGACCTTACTTGCTGTCATCCCACCCTTGGGTTTGATCTTGGCAGTATTAGGCTCCATCTTTATGGGGATCGTTTCTCCCACGGAGGCGGCTGGGGTTGGCGCCTTAGGTGCGACCTTACTGGCCATTTTAAACAAGCGTTTCTCTTTCCCTATGCTGGCAGATGTGTGTCGCCGCACCACGATTACCACAGCTTTTGTGTTCGGTATTTTCCTTGGCGCCACAGCCTTTGCCGTGGTGCTGCGAAACCTGGGCGGCGATGAATTCATCAGCGATAGTTTGCAAAGCATTCCCCTATCGTCAGCTGGCATTGTCATCGTGATCTTATTGATTACCTTCATTGCCGGTTTCTTTTTGGATTGGCTGGAAATCAGCTTGATTCTATTGCCATTAGTAGGCCCTGTGGTGGTGGCACTTGGTTTCGACCTTGTCTGGTTTGTGGTGCTCTTTGCTTTAGCGCTACAGACTTCCTTCTTAACGCCCCCGGTGGGCTTCTCCCTGTTTTATCTAAAAGGCGTCGCACCGCCAAGTGTTACCACCTTAGACATTTATAAGGGGGTCATCCCTTTCATCTTGTTACAACTGTTAGCCGTTGCCCTAGTGTTTTATTTCCCAAATATCGTGCTCTGGCTACCTCAAGCCATGTACGCAAATTAATAGGAGGACCTGCACTAACAAGCAATACCACCTTTATGGACGTTAACTAAAAAGGAAATACATCATGAAAAATCAAACCGTTTTAATTACTGGTGCTGCCAGCGGAATAGGCTTAGAAATCGCTTTGGCCTTTCTTAAGCAAGAGGCAAATGTGGCCGTTATAGATTTCAATCAAGACGCATTGGATAAAATGAGCCGTAATTTAGAGGACTTTTCGGCTCAGTTGTGCTTTTTACAAAGTGACGTGTCTGATGAAAAAGTCTTTGAGGCCGCCATCGATAAAGCCATTGAGCGCTTTGGTCAGGTAGATATTTTAATCAATAATGCCGGCATGCAACATGTTGCGCTGATTGAAGACTTCCCCACTGAGCGCTACCGCCAGCTGATTGACATTATGTTGGTTGCGCCATTTATCGCCATTAAAAAGCTCATGCCTAGCATGAAGGCTCAAGGCTTCGGACGCATCATTAATATGGCGTCTGTTAATGGATTACTCGGTTTTAGTGGCAAGGCTGGCTACAACTCCGCCAAACATGGTGTGATCGGCCTAACCAAGGTGGCCGCTCTTGAATCCGCACCGTTTGGCGTCACCGTCAATGCTCTATGCCCTGGGTATGTGGACACACCACTCATACACAACCAGCTGGAAGACCTGGCTAAAACCCGTGGCATCGCGGTAGAAGATGTCATGGAAGAAGTTATGTGGTCCAAAGTACCCCAGAAGCGTCTGCTGGACGTGTCAGAGATTTCTGATTATTGCCTATACCTCGCAAGCCCATCAGCAAAAGGCATCACAGGGCAAGCTGTGGTGATTGATGGTGGGTATACCTGTCAGTAACTGTCATTTAAAACAGCTGTCCCATAATCAGCATTTTGGTTATGGGATAGCTACTCACTCCCCCCCCGAACATTCCGGCTGCCAGATCCGATTCACGAACTCAGGATGATCAACAAAGGGGTTGCGGTTGCCTTGCAGTGACTGAACTCGATCGTTGCGTCTTTGTTCAAACGCTGTGACAGGAAATCTAAAGTGCCATTTTATTAGAGTACATAGATCGCCAATGGTGGGTTGGCCACTTTGCTTTTCATTACCATGGACTACTTCTAAATCTGGCATGAGTTCTGGGGAAGCATTGTCCCCTGCTTCATAACGAGTGGCCATGTAAAACACCATACGTGCCACCTGCCCCTTAGCTCTATCTGGTGGTTCAAACGACTCATTCTCTTTATTAAGGTAGGCACCTGATAATACTTTAGAACCATCGGCTAGCTCGTCATACACTGGCTCGCCCCCCTCCCCGTAACCATAATTGCTATGGGCACCATTGATATTACGATCAGAGGGGCGCAGGTGATTTAAATCGGTGTAGCCATCTTGGCTTTGCTTGGCAAAGCCTCGGGACTTTGGCCAGACATGCTCCCTATCCCAAGAGTCATCCTTACTTTTACCGCGATTAGCTTGATCAATTCGTCGTACATCATCCAAATACAAAAGCTGTACTAGACCACATTTAGGCGCGTCCTCAGGACAGGCTGAGTCCGTATAAACCAGCGCTTCCCAGACATCGACTTTTTTGCCATCAAACCAATCGGCATTGCCACTCTGGGTGTATTTGAGAGGCTTTTGTCCATCTATAATCTGGTGCAATTTTGATTTTAACGCTTGTCCAGTCAGCCCTTGGGTACCGTTGTAATAATCGGCATTGGCCTGAAGACAAAATAAGGAGATCACAAATATTGAGAGGTATTTCATATCTTCCTATTGATAGTGTTAGAAATGAATATTGTGGGGCAATTTTATCGTCACTAAAACCCCATCTTCGAAATGCATTTTAATGTCATGGAGTGCCGTTATGGTGCAGATTTCCCGAGTTAAAGAACTTGCTAGTGGACGCACAAATTGAATGTCTACTATCTCTCTAGTAAACACACGGCAGGTCACTCCATCGAGTGGTGTACGCGGGGGACAAATGCTCCCGCTTCATGGACCACTGAGGCGTGATGCCCTGGGAAGCGAAGAATACCGTGCCCTTTCCGCTGTGGTTGATGCGATCCAACACCTCCATAAGGGCTTTGGAATGGGGCCTTTCAGGCGATCCCTTAAAGAAGTCCTGCTGATAAGCCCCTTGCTCAAAGAAGCCCGTCAACATGACGCCCGCCTTAGCGTAGCGATAACCTGCCCGATAAATGCGTGAAAACAGTACGTCAGCGGCTTCCAACAAATCCCGTGTGTCATCCGTGGGATAAGGCAGCTCCACAGACAAGGCATTGGAATACTGAGGGTCATTAGGGTTAAACACGCCTGTGCGAATAAAAACCTGGATCACGCGGGCCAGACGCTTCTCCCCCCTGAGTTTCTCTCCAGCTCGGGCCACATACTTCGCCACGGCTTGTCGTAATTCGGACTTATCCGTAATCCGTTGACCAAAGGAACGACTGCATAGAATCTGCTTTTTAGTGGGTGCTAGCGCCTCAAGCTCCAGACAAGATACGCCATTTAGCTCCCGCACCGTCCGTTCAAGCACCACAGAGAACTCCCGACGAATGCTCTTGGGATCGGCATCGGCCAGATCCAAGGCCGTCTTAATGCCTCGGGCTTTGAGTTTCTCTGTTAAACGACGCCCAACACCCCACACATCTCCCACATCCACCAAGGCCATTAAGCGCCTTTGTCGAGCACGATCCGTCAGGTCCACCACTGAGCCTGTAGCGGGATACTTTTTGGCCGCATGATTGGCGAGCTTAGCGAGGGTTTTAGTGGGCGCAATGCCGATGCCAACGGTAATGCCCGTGTGTTTATCTACTCGCGCTTTCACGTGGCGACCAAAATCCAACACATCTAATGTGTGGCCGATCCCCGTTAGATCCAAAAACGCTTCATCGATGGAATACACCTCAACCCTAGGCGCTTCTTCCTCTAGGATGGTCATTACCCGATTGGACATGTCTGCATACAAGGCGTAGTTAGATGAAAAACACACCACATCGTGTTTGATAATGTCGTCCCGCACCTGAAAAATCGGCACCCCCATCTTGATGCCCAATACCTTGGCTTCTTTAGAGCGAGCAATCACACAACCATCGTTATTCGACAACACCACAATCGGTTTCTGCTTCAAATCCGGTCGAAACAGCTTTTCACAACTGGCGTAGAAGTTATTGCAATCCACCAAAGCAAAGACGGTATTCATCAGCCACGCTCAAACTTACGGACAACCCCAGTCACCACACCGAAAATCTCCAACTGGG
Organism: Marinomonas vaga; assembly: GCF_055388305.1. Taxonomy (NCBI): domain Bacteria; kingdom Pseudomonadati; phylum Pseudomonadota; class Gammaproteobacteria; order Oceanospirillales; family Oceanospirillaceae; genus Marinomonas; species Marinomonas vaga. Next base: position 2,813,267 of record NZ_AP043903.1, on the reverse strand, counting down.
ATTCTTCAGTGATCTCAATGGGACGATAGGCTTTGTTTTTCGGACGCAGCAAGACATGGGGTTTTAACTCAAGGGTTTTCACCGTCATCTCACCATGCAGACACGCAATCACAATGTCCCCATGGCGAGCCGTTAAGGAACGATCCACTACCAAGATATCTCCTGAGTGAATCCCCGCTTCCACCATGGAATCCCCTTGAGCACGAACAAAAAAGGTCGCACTCGGGTGCTGAATACACAGCTCGTTCAAGTCTAACGTGCGCTCCACAAAGTCCTGAGCCGGAGACGGAAACCCCGCCGACACCGACTCAACATAGAGCGGAATGTTTAACTTATTGATCGAAAGAAAAGCGGCTGATTCAGCAGAGCCAAGATACGTGACCTTCATAATGCGCAAAACCCAATTACTGTATATTTATACAGTATAGTTTTGACAACGGATTGTGACAACAGGTTTTGGTGTGCAGGAAGAATACAGACGAGCGCCAACGCGAAAAGACACAGCAAGCGCTGGTTTCGGTGTAACAGAGAAACCGATAGATAACTGAAAAATGAAAGATATAGAGAAGCAAAACCACTCAGAGGCGTTAGGCAAACGCCTCTGAATGGTTTTATGGATGAGTATTAACTTAGAAACCGTATGGATTAGCTCTGTACACGATTGGCATCGAAGATCTCAATCCAGTAACCATCTGGGTCTTTAATAAAGGCGATGTTATTCATCTTGCCATCAGACAGTCTTTTTTGAAATGCCACTCCCAGGTCCTCAAAGCGCTGACATGCCCCTTCTAGATCTGGTACATGAAAGCCAATGTGGCCAAAACCACGAGGATCGCTATTGCCATTGTGGTATTCCACCGTATCCGCCGTATCGCCCCAGTTGTGGGTCAACTCCAACATCGCCGGACGACCAAAGGTTTGCGCAGTACGCTCCTTTTCATCGGCGCTAATATCAGAGAAATCTTCACCGTGAGTCAAAAAATACAAACTGAACTTCATCTCAGGGAAATCAAGCTTACGCAGCAAAGTCATGCCCATCACACGAGTGTAGAAATCAAGCGAACGAACAGGATCCGCAATACGCAACATAGTCTGGTTAAACACGAATCCATTGGTTGCTGGATCTTTTTCTTCACACAAACCCTCGGCTTGCTCAAAATGACGACTCATAGTCATACCTCCTTTGATGTTAAAGAAAAGGTGGGGGTTAAGCGTCAAAAATCAATAGCTTAGTACGGCCAATACTCATATAAATAGCCGACTGAATACACGACACAATGATCCGCTTTTTTGCACTGGGTCGATGGAATTGTACTGTTAACTTTCAAGCACACATTCCTAAGATAAGTCTTAGAGCGAGAACCATCACTCAGATTTGATTCTTATTGGTCTCCCTCAGTAGATCCCATTATTAGTACATCCCCTTTCTAAAAATCATGAATTTTTCTGATCACCTAGATCCCTTACAATTTCTTGCTTAGAGCAATTTTTAGCCACTTCATTGGCGCAAAAACCGAACTTTTATTCAACAAAAAGGTTGACTATGTTCACTGGTCAATTTATTGCTAAAGGGAGCCTATCGCTTCCTTGGGAAACAACTGCAAAAATCGAGCTAGGTGACATTGTTCTGCCAAATGGCCAATCTGCTAAAGAAGCTATAAATGCTAGCTATTCAGACGCATTGATAGTCATCGAAAATGGCAAGCTAGGTAGCGAACTCTACTTCAATGAAACCACCGAAACATCTCGCCACTTACTTTTTTCGATTACTAAGTCAGTAGTCGGTATGTTAGCGGGAATACTGATCGAAGAAGGTTCATTGTTACGTGACTTACCTGTGACCCATTACATACCTGAGCTGGCAAACTCTGCTTGGGGGGATGCAAGTGTTGATCAGGTACTAGACATGCTTGTGTCGGTGGATTTTGGAGAAGACTACTTAGACCCACAAGGGCTGATGGAGCATTACCGCGTAGCAATGGAATGGAATCCACCAGGCAACGTAGACTACAGTGGAGATCCTCATAGCTTTCTCACTAGAATCGTAAAGGGCAAACAAGAGCATGGCCATTGGTATCCATGGTCAGTGGCTATACGTTGACCCCAAACGCAAAGTCACAATCGTGAAGTTTTCTTCTCAGCCATTACCTGAAGATGGATTACTGGACCAACTAAACATCGATTTATGCAACGCCATTGCCGAAGCCATTGAAAACCGCCGTTCACCTAATAATTTATAGGTAATGAACAGGAGTAAAACATGATTGAACTTCAAACAGATAAATTCTATATCAACGGTCACTGGGTAAATCCCGCTGGCAGCAAAAAAGCCGCCGTGATCAACCCAGCCACCGAAGCCCCAATTGCAGACATTGCAATGGGATCCACTGAAGACGTAAACATCGCTGTAGACGCAGCGAAAAAAGCCTTTGAGAGTTTTTCTCAAACAACGAAAGAAGAACGTCTGGCTTTGCTCACTCGTATTCGAGAAGTCTACGCTCGTCGTTATGATGAAATGTCCGAAGTGATTCGTGACGAACTGGGGGCTCCCATCAGTTTGTGTCATGACGCACAGAGTGCGGTTGGCTTATTACATATGGACGCAACGCTGGCAGCCCTAAAGCTCATGGACTTTGAAACCTCCAATCATGTTGGAGATACCATTCGACGTGAACCCATTGGCGTTTGTGGACTTATCACACCATGGAATTGGCCTATCAATCAGATCGCATTGAAAGTCTTTCCAGCAATCGCAGCAGGTTGCACTATGGTTTTAAAACCATCTGAAGTGACACCCCTAAATGCCCTACTTATGGCCGAAATACTCGACGAAGCAGGCGTTCCTGCTGGAGTGTTCAACCTAGTGAATGGTGATGGCGCTGAGGTGGGTTCTGCAATTTCAAAGCATCCTGACATTTCCATGGTTTCATTCACCGGCTCTACACGGGCTGGCGTGTTAGTCAGTCAAGATGCAGCGACTACCGTTAAACGGGTTACCCTTGAGTTAGGAGGAAAGTCGCCAAATATCATCCTGCCAAGCGCGGACTTAAAGGCGGCTATTCATGAGAATATGGCCCATTGTTTCTCAAACAGTGGACAGAGCTGTAACGCACCAACTCGAATGCTGGTGAGTGCAGAACAATATGACGAAGCCTTACAAACCGTAAAAGAGCTAAGCTCCAAATTTGAAGTGGGCTCACCTCTTCTCAAAGGTGAGCACATTGGCCCTGTTGTGTCAGACGTCCAGTTTGGCCGAGTCCAAACTCTGATTAAAGCCGGTATTGAAGAAGGAGCGACATTACTCATGGGTGGGGCTGACCGACCTGAAGGGTTCGAAACAGGCTACTATGTTAAACCGACCGTCTTTGGCAATGTTACAAACGAGATGAGAATTGCCCAAGAAGAGGTGTTCGGCCCAGTATTAGTTGTTATTCCGTACAAAGATGAAGATGAAGCGGTTCGTATCGCAAACGATACACCTTATGGACTCGCGGCATACGTCCAATCAGGCGACCTAGAGACAGCCCACAATATTTCAAAAAAACTGCGTGCGGGGATGGTTCGTATAAACGGTACGGACATCGCTGAAGGGTCACCTTTCGGTGGGTACAAGCTCTCAGGCAACGGTCGCGAAGGTGGCGTATACGGTATTGAAGACTTTTCTGAAATGAAAGTCATTTCAATGCCAAAATCCTATTAAAAGCCCCCTAGCGTAATACTTTAATACAGGCCGAACCTATGTTCGGCCTTTTTGTTACACCTTCAACAGTTCAGTTAAGGAACATGGGATTGAATTAGCAACATGAAGCAAGCTAGCCAATCATGGTTCGTTGGAATTGATCTGCTAACTTTCATGTCAATTCATACCGCCAATAAGAATCATTGCAAACTAATGCGCGATCCATGCTTTCAATGCATCTCGGTGGATTGTCCCAAAATGACTATATGTTGTCCTGATTTGCCAAGTCACTCTAGAAAAAGAGGAAGAATATAGGAGCTACAAGATCACAAAATAGGAACTCAATATTATGAAATCTGGCTATTTATACGTCATTATGTGCTACATACTGGTTGGCATTAGCTACCCGATTGCTGCGGATGCGATGTACGCGATCCCCGTTTGGACATTTATTAGTATTACCTTCGCCATTGGCTTTGTTTTTTTATATGCCATCGGCCTATTTTCAAAAGCACCGAAGTTTTTTTCTCTGAGTATGAAAGCTTGGGTAGTTATAAGCATTCAATCCTTGCTTGGTGCCGTGCTTTATACAGCCTTTTTGTTGTATGGCTTTGAGTACGCAAACGCCATTACGGCATCGATTTTCACCAGTATCTCCCCTGCCTTTGTACTGGCTTTGTCATTCTTCATACTTAAAGAGAAACTTTCGGTGAAAAAGAGCGCTGCGATTGCCTTGGCTATCGCTGGGGTAATGTTCCTGACACTGCCTGGTATTGAAGCAGAAAGCGGCCCATCGGCCTTAGGGATTTTGTTCTTCTTCCTTTCAACTCTATCTGTTGCAGGTTGTGTGATTGCAGCGAAGAAACTGGATATTCAATTACCGGCTATTACAATGGCGACCGGAGTATGCTTCACTGGCACCATTTTTACCTTACCTGTGGCACTACTCACCGAAACAGCGTCTATCGAGCTAAGCCTGTTTAGTGCAGAAAATATCACCATCATGGTCTATTACGGTCTGTTGGTATGGGCGGTCCCTTACTTCTGTTTCTACAAAGGCGTGACACGCATTCCTGCCAGCGCAACAGGCATGGCTTTTGCGACCATTCCTGTGGCCTCAACCTTTTGTTCGATTATGTTCTTTGACCAGTCAATGAGCACGACTGATATTGTTGCACTAATAATGGTCACTTCATCCATCTTCTTAGCTGAAGCTGAAGAGCCAGTAGCAGTTAACAACAAGCTAGACTTTGCTTAACGAAATCTTTTGTAAACCTCCCAACTCGTAATCTTTGGCTCGACTTCGGTCGGGCCTTTTTTTCACCACGATTATGCTTAAAAACCTATTGTTTTTGGCAACTTTCACTAGCGCCCTTCAATCTACAACTTCTCTACGAAATCCGACCTTTTTGCACCGAAATGGCACTTAAATTGCTTAAAATAAAGAAGTTATTATTTGAGAGGTTTTCACCATGAGCATAGTGCTAACAACTGAGTCATTAGACCAAAAAGAGCGGTTTAATTACTGGAATGATGTAGTCACTAAATTCTATGCGCCATGTGTCGGAAATGTTGCCGAATTAGATCGATTTAATGCCACTACAACGGTTCACTCGTTTGGCTCTTCTGAAATAAGCACCGTTGATTCAGTAAGTATTCGTTATGACCGCCGACCCGAAGATCTGCACCGTATACCCAGAGAAGACATATTCTTATCGGTGATCACTGAAGGGGAAGGTTACTTCAGTCAAAATGATCGTACCGTCAAACATCAGAAGGGTGACGTATTACTTTATGACTCTGCAAAACCCTATGTGTTTAACTACCCGAAAGCGTACCAGTCTATGCTGTTACGAGTACCTCGTGCTTTAGTGCAAACCAAGGTTAATCAACTTGATCAACTTGGTGGGACGGTGTTTAAAAGCCATACTCCACACGCTCGTCTAATCCAATCCTTGATGCGTGAAACCAACTTCATTGCTTCTGAACCTGAGCTTCAAGAAGGCGATGAGTTTATTATGCCCACCTTAGAAATGATTACGACAGCCTTAGGTAAAGCAACTAATAGTCAATTAATATTGGCGAACGAAACCTCTCATCAAAAACTACTGAATGAAATCAAACAATTTGCGAGACAAAATATCACGGAAGAATCTTTGTCCCTAGAAATGATCGCAGAGCACAAAAACTTGTCGATTCGTACTTTAAGCCGCTTGTTCGCTGAAGCTGGAGAGACGCCGAAAAGCTGGCTTCAGGAACAGCGATTATGTGGTGCTTATGAGGCTATTTTGAAAAGACGTGTCACGAATGTCACAGAAGCTGCATTAACATTTGGCTATAAAGACTTATCCCATTTCAGTCGTGCTTTTAAACGACGCTTTGGCTGCACACCTAATTCACTACTTCACTAAGCATTTTCTTATACTCACAAAAAAGCGAGCTATTCAGCTCGCTTTTTAAGTTCAGACAGTCACTACTTGCCAAGCAGTGGCAGTGACTCCATCATTTTTTTCAAGTTGATCGCATCCCAAGGTAAATGTTCAGCAATACCCAAACCAACAACGGGAGCATATTGTGCTGCTTCATTGATCACTTTTACGGCTTCAGCCATGGTCAGTTCGCCTTGCGCAATACCATCAAATGCGTCTTTTGGTGCATGAGGGTTCGCAAACAAAAGCGCACCAAAATCCTTAGTACTGAGTACATCTAAATCAAAATGAATGGCTAGGCACTTAATGCCCTCTTCTTCCATCCATTTCTTAATAGAAGTGATTTCACCACGAATCTCGTCAGGACGGCAAATACGCATGCCACGTTCTGCCAAAAAATTGGCTTCGTATTCGTTCTCATTGTTCACACCCGCATACATGACTTTATTGGCCTTGATCGGTGTTTTAACAAATTGAGTCAAATCAGCATCACCTTCACCCATTAGTGCACGAAGTACAGAGGCATGGGAGTGCTCAAATTGCTCTGAGGTCATGATATCAGGATGGGCATCTACCCAAAGAACTCCTAGCTCATCACCGTATTTTTCACTCAAATAGGCAAACGGAGCTAAATCCACTAAGCAGTCTCCACCCAGCACTACCAAGCTTTCAGGGTTATGCTTTTCAATCAACTCTTGAGAATGTTGAATTTGCGGAATGATCAAAGAACGACCCACAATCCCATTCTCGTTCTCAAGCACCATATCTTTAGAGAACGGTACATTGACTTCTTCAACAGGGCCATCGGTGGCTGGCGCCAACCATGCCAATAATTGCGCCCCCAAGTGATAAGCATGATTGTTGCCACCTTGCCACTGAGGCATGATGAGGCGTAGCGTTGAATCTTGATTATTAGACATAAATTAAAAAACCTTACTTAACAGGGTGACACATATCGATGCATTGAGTCGCACCCAAGTTCGACTCAATGCAGATCTTACTTAAATTAATAGTTAGCCAATGCACCGTGACAAAGATCTAAGGTCTCTTTTGTCACAATCGGGTTTGGTAAATAGGTGTACTTATCTTGAGGCTCACCGTTTAGCAGTTTTACAGCGGCATTCACAGCATACTTGGCATCACTGTAGGCATCCGACAACACTGTGGCATGCTGAACACCTGCATCAATGTTTTCATAACCTTCTAGCTCACAACCAACACCCACTAGAGCGAGTTTAGTGGGATCAATATTGGCACGGGCTGCTGCGACAATCACACCGGCTAACATGAGATCTTCCACGGCGTACACACCGTCTACCTGATCACCAAAGCGTGTGAACAAAGTTGATGCTGCATTCATCGCCACGTTCTGATCCCAATTACCCGGTTGCTCACCTAGAATCTTGATCCCTGGAGCAATCTTAGCCAGCTCCTCTTTGAATCCTTTGGTGCGGCCAATTGACGTTGGAGTGCCCGGTGTGCCCGTGATGACAAAAATCTCGCCTTCTTCGCCATGCCCTTTTGCCTTAAAGGCATCGACTAATGCATGAGCAGACTCACGACCGATTTCTTCAGAATTACCACCAGTGTAGACATCCCAATAAGGTTCAGACTGCTTCGCTGGCATCGCATCACTGATGATCAATGGGATGCCAGCCTTTTTGATTTTGCGCATAGATGGAATCAAAGCGTTCACATCAACTGGCCACAAAATAATGGCATCAGGGCGCTTAGCAATGGCCTGCTCCACCTGATTCGCTTGGTTAGCTGGGTCAAAAGCACTCGTTACTGTTTCAAATTTAAACCCGGCTTCTGTCGCGTCTTTCTTGAAAAACTTCAAGTAATCCGCACAGTAAGCACATTCTTCTGTTGGCTGAAGCAAAATCACAGATTTGTCTTCAATCCCAGCACTAGCTTGGCTAGAAGATGCCATAACCGTCGCCATTGAAACTGCTGCTGAGACAGTGCTCAAGGTTTTCACTAAAGGACGTACAGATTTCATAGTTCACTCCTGATGGATATATTTGATAACGCAAGTTCAAAAGATCATCGGTCTATGCCGATGCTGTTTTTTTCATTTTCTGGGTAATAAATTCGCTCAGGCTACCGTTCATAATCACTACGAACGCCAGCACAGAACCATTAATCAGCAAGGACACGGCGGAACTTACTCCCAGCAAGCTCAAGCCATTGTTCAGAGCCGCTAGAATCAATACACCGATGGCAATATTGTGGATTTTGCCCACACCACCACCTAGGGAAACGCCTCCCAAGATCGCTGCAGAAGCCGCTTGAATCAGCAAACCGTCACCCAGTGTTGGAGAGCCCGTTGCCAAGCTGATAGAGATCAAAGCACCTGCCAACGCCGCGAATGAGCCAGAACACGCAAACGCAAAGAAGAGAGACAATGAGGTATTAGCACCACTCATGGTGGCGGCCTGACGATGACTGCCCGTAGCGTAGAGATCACGGCCAAGACGGGTAAACTTCAATACCAGATACAGAATGAAGAAGGCACCGATTGTGATATTGATACGTGGTGAGAGCAGATAGAAAATCTGCGCGTCCAAGGCATCAGCCGCATCAAAATTGAAGTAAGGCACCACATTGCCATCTGCAATCCAATAGCCAAAACCAGAGAGCAGAATCATCACTCCAAGCGTACTGACCAATGATGAAACCTTTAGACGAATCACCAGCAAGGCGTTGATCAAGCCAACCACCAGACCAAAAACTACCGCGCAAAGCACGCCTATGTACGCACTGTCGACGCCTGTTTTGGCAAGGATGAGTCCACCAACGGCCACCATAGATGCCACCGACAAATCGAACTCTCCGACCACCATGGTCAGAGATAATCCAAGTGCCACTAATCCTACCAACGCAAAGTTTTGCATCAGGGCAAAAAGGTTACCGCTTGATAAGAAATACTCACTGATCAGGGCAAATACTGCTGGAACAGCGACAATTAACCCAACACGCAAATAATCTGATGCATTCCAATTTAATGAACGAGACATGGCGTCACTCCTTATTTCTTACGTTTGCGGGTTAACACCGCACCTAACATGACTGACGCCACAACCACTGCCCCTTTCACCATCAACTGGATGTCTAAAGAGAAGCCCTTGAGCAATAAGATGTTGCCAATAATGGCCAAGAACAGAGCGCCACAGACTGCGTCATAAATACGACCATGACCGCCTGCGATAGCGACACCACCCACAAGCACCGCAGCAATGGCACTGAAATCCAACCCGGCTCCTAATGACAAGTTGCCTTGAGATGACTGCGCCCCAATCAACACACCGGACAAGGCAGCCGTTAACGCAGCAATAACATAAGCAACGATGGTGGCACGCTGAATACGTAAGCCTGACAACTTGGCAGTATTGGAATTAATACCGATTAGCTGAAGCTCACGGCCCAAACGCATACGGGAAAGAAAGAACTCAGCGGCAATCAAAACCGCTAACAGGATGAAAATCTGATTAGGAATACCAGGCAGCACGTGGCCGACGCCCAACCATTCCACTTTGACATCGCTGGTGATGGTGCGACCACCCGAGTACCAGGCCCCTAGCCCCATAATGATGGACGACGCAGCAATAGAAGTGATGATTGGGTTGGTCTTTAATACCCCCACTGCACCGCCTTGCAAAAAGCCCAGTATCACCCCGACAAAAAGCGTTGTTAGGATCGCGGGTATGACCCCAAAATCTAAAACACTGGCAAAAACAATGGTCGAAATTGATGCCGTGGCACTGATGGACAACATGAACAAGTTGCCGCTGATGGTAACCAAAGCTAACCCTGCTGCGACAACACCGACCGACACAGTCACAAACAGAATAGAACTCAGATTTTGCAGAGAAGCGAAGCCTTCCACAAAGATGGATGCCAACAATGCCATAACAACAATGAGCATACGCACAGCCGTGGCTTGTATACGATTAGGGGAAAACATTCCACTGGATGACAGCGCTAATGATATTGATGGCTTAGCCGTAACAGACTGACTCATGCTGCAACCTCACTGTTTCCATGCAGGATGTCCTGCAAAATACTTTCTTGAGTGGCTTCGGATCGGGGGACAGACCGCACAAGGCTACCCTTGAAGACGGTAACGATTCGGTCTGCAAAATCTAAGATTTCTTCCAAATCTGTGGAGTAGAAAATGATGGATAACCCCTCGTCTGCACGCTGACGTAAACGGTCATAGATATCGGCACGAGCGCCAATGTCGACGCCACGAGTTGGCTCATTGAGCAAGAGCACATCAGGATTGGTGGCTACCGCTTTACCGAGCACTACTTTTTGCTGGTTGCCGCCACTTAAAGTCGACACGGCGTCCCCATTTCGCTCAGGATTCACGGTGAACGCTTCAGCAAGATCCCGGGCGAGCTTCAACTCTTGTTCTGCATGGATCACACCTTGAGGCGCTAAATCACTCAGTACTCGAGACGTTAGATTTTGACCAATTGGCGCCTCTAAAAACGCCCCTTTACCGGCACGATCTTCAGGTACATAGGAAATGTGATGACGCTCAGCGTCTTGTATAGAGCGTAGGCTTGCTGTTTGACCACCGATTTCAATGTGGCCGGAGGTCACAGGTGACAAACCCGCAAGGGTACGAAGCAATCCATCCGCGCCTGAGCCTAATTGACCTACTAACGCAACGATTTCCCCTTTGGCACAATCAAAGTCTAACGGGCCAAAACTATCAGTGATGGCAACATTGCGACAGCGCACAAAGGTATCCCCTACTCGTCGAACGGGGCGCTGAACACCACGCTTCACTTCATGGCCCAACATCGCTGTGACCAGCTCAGCACTGCTCACCTCTTGAGTACGTTTAGTAAAAATATGTCGTCCACCACGAAATACCGTGACCCGATCTGTGATGGCAAACACCTCATCTAAACGGTGACTAATGATCACCATAGTGGTGCCTGCCGCTTTCAGCTTACGCATGATCGCAAAGACTTTTTCGATCTCGGCTTCAGACAGAGTTGCGGTCGGTTCATCAAGTAGCAACACTTTAGCGCCACTGGCGAGACCTCGAGCAATCTCCACCAATTGACGCTCCGCTAGGGACAATGTCTCAGCCAATTGATACGGTGAAACATGATCTAAACCCACGTCTTTTAAATACTTCTCCACTCGAGCAACGTAGCGGCCACGAAGGTAGATAAGCCCCTTACTTTGCATACCGATCATAATGTTATCCAGCACGCTTAAATGAGGCAGAATAGACAACTCTTGGTGAACGATGGTGATTAAAGAGGGATCAATACGCTTGCCTAGTTCAATGGATTTACCATCCACAATCAGCTCGCCTTCTTCAGGCTTAACATAGCCTCCCATGACTTTGACCAAGGTACTTTTGCCTGCGCCGTTTTCACCGCATAGTCCCAGGATTTCTCCTGTTTCTAATGAAAAGCTCACATCACTCAAAGCGAATACGCCGCCATAGCGCTTTGAGATATTATTGGCTTGTAAAATAGGTTGTGTTTCCACGAAATATCCTCTCAGGTTTTGATTTAGGGAATTAAAAATGAGAGTTATTTTGGAAACACAGTTCGGTGTGTTAGCGGCAACATCTGCATGGAATCAAAATCGATGAAATTCTGACTGTCGATTTTCACCTCCTCCATTTCCCAGCACACTTTGGCTGCCTCAGCAGATTCAAAAGTGTAGATTGAGATCGCATCGTAAGCAGGCCCCTCTTCTGGAACATAAATGTCCCCAAGATTTGTCTCGCGGATAGGATAATGATCATAGGAAATCAGCCCTCTATCCTTCATCAAAGCCACCATGCACGGACCGTGTTGGTTTTTGTAATAGTCCAAGAAGCCCTCAAGTGACATGCCTGGCACACGACGAAAAATATAAGCTGCGATATACATAAGATGTTCCTCTGATTTATTCAGTCTTTTTGTGACTTTGTAAATCCATAGTAAGGAACGAAAGATGAAACCCGCTTGGCAAAATAAGCCAACCTATTGGATATTTAGGACAAAGGGTAAAATTAATCAGAACAACTTTGAGTAAGTAAGGGCAGGAATAAACGAAACGAACAATTTAGGAATGATCAACCAAGAGCCACGGAGACTTCACTCTCCGTGGCTCTTATCAATTAACAAAGACGTTAATACACCTATTCATTTGCAGATGCTTAAGGACTCGCTTTTCAAGTAAAACTTGTTGTGCTTATTTTTCTCTTAAGGTCACAACAGCCATTAACACAGCCAAACCCAACATGATATCACGTACTGCGGTAGGTAATGGCGTACCACTTAGTAGGATCTGTAATGCTGTGAGTGCTAAGGCCCCACCAAACATACCCAAGTAATGACCCCGACCACCACTGATCAAAGTACCACCAATCGCAACAGCAGCAACTGTTGGTAACAAATAACTGTCACCTAAGGATAAACTTGCACGCCCTAAGAAACCTGTTAACAACATGCCTGCAATGGCGGCACAAACGCCGGATACAACGTAGGCCTTAATTGTGACTTTGCTAACATTGACCCCAGAAAGGAACGCCGCTTCAGCATTGCTACCAACCGATATCAATCGACGTCCAAACGCTGTACAGGTCGTAAACAACACGCCAAATACAACAAAGACAAAGATTAAAAGTGATAGTGGTGCCATGCCTAAAATAGAGCCGTTTATCAGCCATATTAAAGCCGGCGATGCAGTCCCTGACGGAGTCCCTCCAGAAACAAACATCGTGAAGCTCTGTAGTAAACCACCAATCGCCAAGGTTGCAACAATCGGAGATAAGCCAACAACTGACACCATTACGCCATTAATTAAGCCAATAAAAGCGCCAAGCAATAACACGACGGGTAACGCAATCAGTAAGTTCGCATCACTACCTTGCATAATCATGGCACCGACTACACCACAAGCCGATACAACCCAACCCACTGATAAGTCAAAACCGCCGCTCATAACGACCACACCTTGCCCCAAAACGAGAACAGATAAAAAGGCTCCCAGTAATAACAGACGGTCTATGTAGCGCAGTGTTTCTAGATCCTCGCCGTAATACATCATTGCAATTGCAGAAATGACCACAACGCCAACCCAAGCAGGAATCATGTATTTACGATCACTCTTTGGTAACCATGCACTGATTGGAGGAAGGTTAAACTGGCTTGCACGTTTTTTCGCGACGTGGCTTGAGCGCAAAGAGAATTGCTGAATGGAAAGTAGCATTCTTTGTAACCCTCCATTTGCTGACTCTCCGCGTGGGCGATTGATGATGACAGCCAATAGCAAGATCAGTGCTTCAATCCCTGCACTTAAGTAATTGGGGGCACCGAAAGCTAACAGTAGATTTACCATTGCAATCACTGTTAATGCACCCATCACTGAACCCAACGCAGAGCCTCGGCCACCTCCTAATAACGTGCCACCTAGCATGACTGCCGTTAAGCTCGAAACAAGAAGAGGTGTTCCAATAGTGGGATCAGCTGCGCCAGATAAAGAGGCAGCCATCACACCAGCTGCACCATAGAAGCCGCCACCGATTATATAACTTGCCCACACTCCCCGCTTGACGTTTAAACCCGCTAATTTGGCAGACTGTCCATCGCTACCAGCCGCATAAATACTGGTACCTAATGACGTATTCCTAATAACCCACCATATAACTAACGCAACCACTAAAACCGTCAAAGGTCCTGGTAACACATCGTAAATGGTGTCATCCAATAACATCACTATGAGCTCATCTGGCACCATACCGCCAGGCTGAGGAAGTACGAGGTATGTAACCCCCTGTAGAGTGAACATAGTCGCTAGAGTTACGATAATCGGTTGCAAACCGACGACGGAAACAAAAAAACCATTGATCATGCCGGCCAGCATACCAATGACCACACCTATCACAATTAGACTTTCGACAGGTAAGCCCAGCTCAGCAAAATAGATCACCATGACGGCTTGTGAGAAAGCAACCACTGCCCCGACTGATAAATCCAATCCACCACCAATCACAATGACTGTTTGGCCGATTGCAGCAAGGGCTAATGGCGCTACGGAAGCTAGAAGCATGCTGATAGTAAAATAACTCGGCGCTCGACCATTTACGAGGGCTGTAACCACCATCAAGCTGAAGAAAAAGACCATACTAAGCAGAAGGCCTTGGTTCGCTTTGATCGAGGTTGACCAATCACGACCGGAATTCGAAGTACTAGTGAGTGTCGTCATAAGCTTACCTATATCGCTTCTTTGGTTTGTTCAAAGTATTCTGCTTCTGGGGCAGCATGGGCCTGACCTAACGCCAACTCCATAATGCGTTCCTCATTGATGTCTTCGCGGGATAAGGTTTCGATAATTTCACCGTCATAAAACACCATTGCACGATCTGACAGCTGTACAACCTCTTCGATTTCGGTTGAGTACAGCAATACTGATCCTCCATCAGCAACAAATTGACGGATCCATTTATAAATTTCGGATTTAGTACCAATATCTACACCCCGAGTTGGGTCGTACATCAATAAGATTTTACTGCCCGCGACAATCCAGCGTGCCATAATCATCTTCTGCTGATTACCACCACTGAATGCGGTGGGAGGTTGATATAAACCACGCTCAGCCACTTCGGTTTTGACGAGGGAGTCAGCCACTTCATTCGTCTCGATCTCATTGTTTACCAGACCAAATTGTGTGTACTGATCAATCACAGGAAGGCTGATGTTGTGACGCCCACTTAAAGATAGAAATAAACCTTCGGTTTTACGCTCTTCCGGAATAAATCCAATATCTCGCCCTGGAACAATAGCGTCCGCAGGTGACGTCAGTAGGGTCTTTTCACCATTGATATAGAAGTCGCCAGATGCAATCACTTCTGCACCAAAGCAGGCTTTGAATAGCTCTAGCTGGCCCATGCCCTGGAGACCTGCAACACCAAGCACTTCGCCTCGTTTTAATTCAAACGAAGCATTTCTAAGACGTTTTCCAACTTGTATTGAGTCGCCTTTTAATGCGGATGGCAGTGCAGTGTTTGTTGTATTCACTATGTTTGGAAAAGTGGCACTTAAGCTACGTCCAATAATGAGCTTCACAATTTCTTCATCAGAGACATCAGAAACAGCCCCTTCATGTACGGCTTTACCATTTCTTAAAACAGTCAAGCGATCACAATATTCACGCACTTCTAGCATGCGGTGCGATATGAAAATGATGGTACATCCTTGCGACTTAAGTCGCGCAATAATGCTACCTAACCATTCCATGTCCTTACCACTCAATGACGAGGTAGGCTCGTCGAGTAGCAAAATCTTAGGTGATCTTGATACCGCCCTGGCAATCTCAATCTTTTGTCTGAGTGCAAGGTCAAGCTCTCCTACACGAGCTTGCAAATCAATACCTTGTAGATCGAGGTCATCGAGGATTTTTTGTGCTTGAGCTTTGGAGGCTTTTCGATCCACAAGCCCCAAGCGATTTGTTGGTTCATAAGGAATCAGAAGGTTTTGGGTGACCGTTAAGTCTGGGACTTGGGTCATCTCTTGGAAAGCCGTTTGAATACCGAGGTCGTGAGCTTGTTTTGGTGAAGATAAAACCACTTCTTGGTTATTGACCATAAGCTGACCAACATCAGGGCTCAATAAACCACTTAGCATTTTAACCGTTGTAGATTTGCCTGCACCGTTTTCACCTAGCAAAGCGTGAACAGTACCAGCATGTATCTTCGTAGAAACGCTTTCTAAGGCTACCGTTGCACCAAACGCTTTACGAATATTGATCATCTCAATAGCGTTCATAAGGAGTATCTCATTTCAGAATTGTCATATAAGGGGCGATAACATCTCGCCACCTTATATGAGAAAGACGGGACAGCCTTACAGGAAGGCTGCTTTTACATTACTCAATTAATATTCAGGCGTACCGTTCAACGCAGCTTGTAAACCAAGTTGAGGCGTGTCTTCACTGTAGATCGCTACTGAGAATTCAGTATTAGGAATCATGCTTGGCTTGAATACATTACAACCGGTTTCATGCATTTCTTGCCAAGATCCCGTTTCACATAGCTTAGTATCTTTGTATGTAACAACTGGTACATCCATGATGATGTCATGGGGCAACTCTTTACCTTCTAACAACGCATCGATACCGTACATAAGTGCTTGAGCCCCCATAACAGGCCCTACTTCAAACGTTTGACCTTTGATACCCATTGGACGGAATGCACCCTCAGTTTCACCAACGTCTGTATTTGGATCCATTAAGGCTACACGTTCACTGATTTCTGCCGACCCTGCACATGGGATTTTCTCAGCATCAGGAATGCCCGCAGAATCTTGCAATTGGTAGAATGGGTAACAACCTAATTGTGCGGTTGCGATGTCAATATCGCTCCACTTTTTAACGGCCATCACCTTACTCAACTCACCCAAAACAACTGGGTCGCTCCACATACCGTTCACTTCGGCAACCACGTTTACGTTAGGATATTTGTCATAGACTTTTTTCGCTGCGACAACTCGATCATCGTTTGCCGCCACACCAGGCGCACCATTGATCATAAGGATATTGCCGCTTTCATTGATCGCTTTCACCGCCCATTCTGCCTGGTTGGTAGCTAATACCTTGTTATCAGCATGGACATTAGTTGCACATCTTTCACTTACCGTTGAGTCCCAAGCAATAACAGAAATACCTTGACGACAGGCGTTACGAATGGAGCGATTTAAGGCCGTTGGTGAAGAAGGATACATGACGATTAAATCCGCTCCAGCTTCGACCATACCGTTAATTTGTTGGGCTTGGCGTTGAGCATCACCGTTATTCACTACCTGAAACTCAATGTCTACTTTGTCGCTGTAGTCAGAGCTTTTAGTTAGTGCTTCCATCATATTTTTGTTTTGCTCCATCCAGGTATTACCGTAGAAACCGAAGCTCACAAACACTTTCAACTTTTCGGTGTCCGCTGCATAGCTCGGCGCTGATACCGCTACCGCTGAGCTAACTAATGCAATTGGCGCAACCACTTTTTTCAGTTTTTTTAGGGACGACAAAGCCCCCATCGCATTTTTCGATGTCATTTTGAGTTCCTTTTAGTTGGTTTTTTGTGAGCTTTAAACTCTATTTTTTGGCTGGGCTAACACTAATTGGCTTAGGTTTAACTCCATGAGAATGATGATGGTGGTGATGCGGATTAGGCATATCCGGCAACCCTTTTTGAAATTTAATTGGCTGACCATGCTCGGTAACGATATATGATCGACGCCAATCTTCTTTGTATAACGCACGTGTTTGCTCGGACGTTATCCCCTTGCTATCAAGCAAACTTTCTAAAGCAGACAGCCATTGCCGGTAATACGCTTGCTGCGGTGTTTCATCACAATGTTGTGGTCGATCAGCAATATGCTTGGCAAACATCTCTACCCACTCCGTCCACGCAAACAGCCCTGACTTACTAAGCAAAACCGTAACCGCGAAAGATTGTGCCTGCCAAGGTTCTTCAAACGTCACATCAGCCGCATCATTGACGTCAATCTTGCTCAGTTTATTTAACAGTGAAGAATTCTCTGATTGGCTCATTTGGCTGCCTCTAAATAGCTCTCATACATATCAATGAAAAGAACATTGTTGGGTTCGCCACCGTCACCCCACAATTCATTATTTTCAAATCGCACACTGTATAACGCTTGCGGACATTCACCCTTACCGTGAGCACGTGAATCAGCGAAGATGTAAATACCGTAGTATTTCACAATGACCCCTTCACAACCTCTAAGGTACGAAGGCACTCGTGTGTGATCTGTTTTAACGGTTCGTGTCACTTTGACACGATCACCTTCTTTAAAACGAACCGGCAAAGTCGTTTCATGATGAGGATGTTGGCTGCCCATAATCATGTCGATCACGTCTTTTGCATTGATTGGCATTATTTGTCCTCCCCCAGTTCTTTTAACTCTGCTACACGCTGTGTCAGCTCTTCTTGCGTTAAAATACCCTTGCTTAAAAGCAACTGTTCAGTTGCATATAGCCAGTGTTCGTAATAAGGAGATTCTAAATAATGGACAGGGTCCATTTTTTCCATTTCATGACGACATTCGTCGGGGTACATCATCCCTTCTAACTGCACCAGCATATGAATGGCAAAGGTTCTACGTTCCCAATCTTCTTTAAATGGGGGCTCTTTGCCGTGATCATTTTGAACAGGGCCGTAACATTGCATACCACCAAAATCGTGTGCGCTATTCACAGTAACCTCCTATTTTGATGGCTTCTCAGCTAAGCCAGTACCAATCATGGAATTACGAGTCACCCATTCCACTAACTCTTGCTCAGATAAACCTTTTGATTCTTCAGGTTGCTCAGGTAGTACCATGAAGCGGATTTCTGCGTTGCTATCCCATACACGAACTTCTTTCTCGGCAGGAATCTCTAAATCAAACTCTTTCAGTACAGCACGTGGCTCTAGCACAACGCGACTACGGTACGCAGCGGTTTTATACCAAGTCGGTGGAAGCCCTAAAACTGGCCATGGGTAACAAGAGCAAAGCGTACAAACAATAACGTTGTGTACTTCTGAGGTATTTTCCAACACCACCATTTCTTCACCTTGTACTCCGGTAAAGCCAAGCTCAGCAATCGCTTTACTGCCATCTTCTAACAATCGAGCTTTATAAGCCTCATCGGTCCAAGCTTTTGCTACCACTTGTGCACCATTTCTAGGGCCAAGTTTGTTTTCATAAAGCTCGATCATGGCGTCTACTGCGCTGGTGTCAAT
Organism: Marinomonas vaga; assembly: GCF_055388305.1. Classification (NCBI taxonomy): domain Bacteria; kingdom Pseudomonadati; phylum Pseudomonadota; class Gammaproteobacteria; order Oceanospirillales; family Oceanospirillaceae; genus Marinomonas; species Marinomonas vaga. The sequence goes on along the minus strand of NZ_AP043903.1, from coordinate 2,794,396 downwards.
CAGGTTCTTTTCTTCTAATAAAGTTTCAATAGCTTTAATTCGTAACATCAAATCTGAAGGAGGCGCTGTACCTGACATCTTAAGTTCCTTTATTGCAATCGTATAAATTCGCTTTTTATTTACATTGAAACAATGCGTTTCAACTCAGTGATTTCATAATGGATGATTCTTAAACATCTCACCATCAACATTTATGACGATATGAAGCCAAAATACTTATCTATCTAATGTGTGGAACACTCACACATGATGTATAGGTTGAATATGTCTAAAAAAGTACGTCCACCATCCACTGCAGAAATTCAGAGCATGGGAGAACAATTTGGAATGCATTTAACACCCAGTGAAGCGGCAATGTATTCTGAGTTTATTGCACCCATCGTAAAAGATTACGATCGTATTGATGAATTAAACGATCCAATTCCACTGGTAAAATATCCTCGCACTCCTGGTTATGAACCAACAAAAGAAGAGAATCCTCTCAATGCGTGGTATTGGAAAACTCACATCGAAGGGGCTGACGAAGGTCTTCTGAAAGGCGTAGAAGTCGCGATCAAAGATAATATCTGTGTTGCTGGCGTTCCTATGATGAATGGTACGCGAGTGTTAGAAGGCTTTATGCCTAATGTCGACGCGACCGTTGTTACGCGCATCCTAGATGCCGGCGGCATCATTGCAGGAAAAGCTGCTTGTGAAGCACTCTGTACCTCTAGCCAGAGCTACACATGCGAAACTGGCCCCATTTTGAACCCTGTTAACAACGCCTACTCAGCTGGCGGCTCTTCTGGTGGTAATGCTGCGCTCGTTGGCTCAGGTGTGGTAACCATGTCAGTGGGTGGTGACCAAGGCGGATCCGTACGTACTCCTGCGGCTTGGTGTGGTATTTATGGTTTAAAACCAACTTGGGGATTAGTCCCAACGACTGGGGCTATGCCGATTACCTACTCCATGGATCACCTAGGTCCCATGTGCGATACCCCTGAAAATGTTGCCAAACTTCTGACCGTTATTGCGGGACCTGATGAAAATGACCCCAGAACGGTCAGCTCAAAACCTCAAGATTATCTTGCTGCACTTAACAAAGACGTTAAAGGGCTTACTATCGGTATTCTTAAGGAAGGATTTGGTCACCACAATAGTGATCCAGAAGTGGATGCAACCGTAAAACAAGCGGCAGAACATTTCGCGGCATTGGGAGCTAAGGTGATTGAAGTGAGTGAGCCAATGCATTTAGACGGCTGTGCTATTCACACGGGTATCGTTATGGAAGGCGCTGCTCAGCTTATTTTCCATGGCAGTGGTCAAGGTGATAACTGGAATGGTCTTTACACCACCAGTTTAGTTCAAGCCTTTAGTAGTCGCTGGCGTGCACGCCCAGATGAACTTCCGTACACCACGACATCTATGTTGTTCCTTGGCGATTACATGCATAAGAAATATCAGGGCCGATACCATGCTAAGGCTCAGAACCTCAGAATGAAGTTAAAGCAAAAATACGATGAGCTGCTAGAAAAAGTCGATTTGTTAATCATGCCAACGAATCCACATACTGCGGATAAATTACCGGCACCCGGAACCCCAGAATCAGAACTGATTGATGCGTCCAATATGCTGCAAAACACCATGCCATTTGATGTATCAGGACACCCTGCTTTCAGCATTCCTTGTGGAGTGGTGAAAGATATGCCTGTTGGTATGATGCTAGTAGGACGTATGATGGACGATGCCACCCTCATCACCGCAGCGCAACAGTTCTATAAGACGTACGACTGGAAACAAGGTACTGCGCTGTAATGAAGAAAAACCGCTACAATACTTTATCGCCCTCCAATACTAGTTTACTAACCCGAATTGGAGCTTGCCTAGCCGTCTGTGCGGCGTTAATGAGTAGCGGTTTACCTTCTCCGTTATATACCCACTATCAATTATTATTCGATTTAAGCAGTTCAAGTATCAGCGCAATTTTCAGTGCCTACGCTGTTGGTGTACTTTCTGCACTATTGCTTAATATAAAAATTAGCCGTTATATTCGAAACAGAAAATACCTTTTACTATCAGGAAGCCTCATTCTGATCGTTAGTAATATCGTCTTAGCACTGGCGAGCAATGAAGCAGCTTTATATCTTGGACGCTACCTCTCTGGTATTGCAACAGGCACGCTTCTAGGTGCTGCGGCTGCGACACTGCTAGAACTTCATCCAAAAAAGAATCCACGTGCAACCGCTGTTCAATCGACCGTGGCATTCACACTCGGAAGCGCATTAGGCCCAGTTATCAGCGGTGTTTTCATACAGTATGACCTTAGCCCTCTTTTCTGGTCATATTGGGTCATCATTCTGGTCGCCTTGTGCTCAATCCCACTCTTCTTATTAACTGATCAATGGATAACACCACCAAAAGCGACTCAAAAATCAACTAGCCCTACATTGAAAACTCGTCCTTTCCATTTAAGCCCACTTTTTTTCATTTCAGGATTAACCTTGATTATTGGGTGGTCAGTGGGATCAGTCCTCATGGCCGTAGGTACCAAAATCGCGATAGAACAGGTTGGTATTTCAAGCGCATTATTGGCTGCTGCGTTATTAATGGGGTTTCAACTCAGTGCAGGCATAGGGCAACTCTTAAGTGGATACATTACACCAAAAATGAGCGTAACATCAGGCATCGCGCTTACTATTAGTGCACTTGCTCTAATAAACCTGTTTTCGATCTTTCACGCTGCCATTGGTTTTAGCTTGTCTGTTTTCATATGCGGTTTTGGGTATGGCATCTCATTTGTCGGGGCAACAGGACTTATTAATCAAAACTCTCCTAATAAAGAACTTGCAAACAATATTTCTCGCTACTATTTCATAGGCTATATCTTTGGCAATGCATTCCCTGCCATGCTGGTTGGCCTTTTAATGGACCAATTTGAAACATCCATTTCAATTGGTTTATTAAGCGTTTGGTTACTCTCTATAACCGCCATACTTTATTTCTTGATATACAAAAATGAAAAAGCGGCATAATAATTGCTCAGAACATTTATATTGGTAATTGTGTTTTGAGGTCTAAGATAATGTTTAGTGATATGACGATGAATGAAATAAAACTTTTTGCAGACATCGTAGCCAAACTTGAAAGTTATCAATGCAACGATGTTGAAGTTAGAGAATCTGTTTTAACGGATTTGGCGAAGCTGCTCCGCTGCGAGCATGCCTGCTCATACATTCTCGATCCTCAAAGCCAACATTTTATCAAAGGTATCAACGAGAACATTTCTGAAGATGCTCAAAAGATCTATACAGATCACTACCAATTTCATGACCCCATCACGTTCAAGATGAGAGCGTTAGGTTGCTCTACTGTCGAAGAAGTCATCGACTATAAAGATTATTATCGTACTGATTACTACAACGATGTGATGAAAAAAGACGGTTTAAAATACGGCATTAATCTGTATCTTTTTGATGAAGGTCGAGACATTGGTGATTTCCGTTTATGGCGCGGCAAAAATCAAGAAAATTTCGATAGTCGTGAAAAGGGACTTCTGAGAATCCTTGAACCTTACCTAAAACGTTCCATACTCAAGAACGAAAACAACATTCAACTAATCAACACTTTGACGTCACGGGAACGAGATGTCGTTGAGCTAATCGCTAAAGGGTTTACAGACAGAGAAATTGGCCAATATTTGAACATTGGCTTTAGCACCGTACGAACTCATCTGAACAAGTCCTTACAAAAACTCGGCTGTGCTAATCGCGCAGAGTTAGCGGTTCAATTCAATACCGCATTACATTAGATCCTCTACCCACAATATCATTAACGCCAAATCACGGCCAGTTATCAACAAAAATGCCGATGCTCATCTAGATAATTTCTTGTTCTAATCAAGACACCAACAGAATTATTATTTAGAGGTAGTTGTCATGCATATTGATCCGGAACTCATTACAGGCGCCAAAGTCGCATTAGGCTACGCAACAGGCAGTGCTTCATTGCTCGTTATTGCCAAACAGGCCCTTAGCCATCTTAAAAGTCCGACTAAGTCATTAGCTTTAGCGGCATCCAGCATAATCACCACAGCACTTGTTCTATTCTTCTTTCAGGTGCTACCACACCCCCCTGTAGGCCTTTCAGAAGTCCACTTTATTTTCGGATCGATGCTCTTTTTAGTATTTGGTATGACCGCAACAGGAATCGGCTTAGCGACCGGCTTATTGCTTCAAGGGTTGTTTTTCGCGCCTTTTGACCTTCCACAATACGGCATGAACATCACAACATTGCTAGTTCCATTAATGGCTATGAATATGATTTCCCAGAAAATTATCCCTCAAGGTACTTCCTATGTGGATTTAAGCTACGCTCAGGTATTGAAGCTTTCTAGTGTATTTCAAGCTGGGATCGTTGCTTGGGTCGCATTCTGGGCTTTTTATGGCCAAGGCTTTACTGCTGAAACTCTAATGAGCGTTTCTACTTTTGGCATTGTTTATTTAAGCGTCATTATTATTGAGCCTGTTATCGATTTGGCCGCCCTATATACTGTTAAAAATATTTTTAAGCACAAAAACCTTATAATTTTCAACTCTCGATTAGTTTAATAAACTAAAATAAAAGCCGAGATCCTTCTCGGCTTTTACTTATAAATCATTAGCGTCTTAAGGTAAAATCTCTAATATAAAGGAGAATCTAGCCCTATTAAATTTACCAATTCGTTTTAATCCTAATTTTGTAGAGGAAAACTAGAATATTTAAACACCTCAGTTGTATTTTTGATCTAAATTATCATTGGTTATTTTGGCTTCTCTAATACTTATCAAACACAAGAAAATAATTGCTATGGACTTCCCAGAGTTTGCTAGACAGTAGGAACTTCTAAAAAATACTTTTCTTCGAACTTAGCAGGTGACACGCCACCTGTATGCGAATGTCGTTTTATCGGATTGTAGAACATCTCAATAAAATTAAATATTTCACTTTTGGCTTCTTCCCTTGTTCTATAGATTTTTCGTTTTGTCACCCGTTTCTTGAACGTGGCGAAAAAGCTTTCTGCAACGGCGTTGTCGTGACAATTTCCTCGACGACTCATTGATGGTGCTAAATTATGAGCTTTCATAAAAGCAAGATAGTCAGAGCTCGCATATTGGCTCCCTTGATCGCTGTGAACCAGCACTTCACCTTTAGGTTTACGCTGCCAGATGGCCATTAGTAAAGCATTAATGACCAGATGACGATCCATCATTTTATCCATTGACCACCCAACAACACGTCGGGAAAATAAGTCGATAACAGTTGCGACGTATAAAAAACCTTCATGGGTCCTAACGTAGGTAATATCACTTACCCACGCTTTATTAGGGGCATCAGGGTTAAACTGACGCTTCAATATGTTGTCAGCAATCTTGCCTACTTTACCGCCTTGAATATGGCGACGTTTATAGCCAATCTGGGTCTTAATCTTGTTATTACGCATGATCTTGGCAACACGATGTACGCTACAGGATTCTCCCTCATCACGAAGATCTCGATGTATCCATGGACTTCCATAGGTGCCACCACTTGCAATGTGGCATTCTCGAATCTTCTCTAAAAGCCTTAGATCTTCAATAGCCCGATCAGACAGTGGCTTTTTTAACCAAGCATAATAACCGCTTCGATGAATTTTAAAGACGTGACACATCAATTGAACAGAGTGTTCTTTTTGGTGATCTCGAACAAAGGCGTACTTTACTCTGGGTTGTTGGCAAAGTACCTTGCGGCCTTTTTTAGAATGTCACGCTCCTCCGTGATTCGTCTCAGTTCAGACTTGAGCCGAGCATTCTCAGAGGCTAAATCAATGTCTTCGGATGGTTGAGGCTGTGGCTCTACATACTTTTTGATCCAAGCGTATAAACTATGGGTGGTTGTATCGAGCCGTTGAGCCACTTCAGCAACAGAATAACCACGCTCTGTCACTTGTTTAACCGCTTCTCTTTTAAATTCTTCAGGGTAACGTTTGGACTTCATAAAACACCTCTTATTTAACTAGATTTTAACGTTAATAGGTGTCTAGTAAAGTCTGGGAAGTCCAGTAGAGGCAATCAAATCGTTGCCCCAACCATGAAATAACTTTTCCTAACTTTGTTCTTGACGCTGAATGGAGGATGCCACCGTAGGCATACCTTTTGTGACGTGTGATGTGATCTCATGCAACATATCTGAAAGGCTTTCACCCTTGGCAAATTCAATGTACTTGTCATGACCGGATAAAGCAGGGCCTTTTCTATTATGAATTTTCTGGTGTAATGCCCAATATATTTGCAACCTTCCAGCTAACGTTTTCCAAGAGGATAAAAGTAATTCATTATCTGCAAACTCGTATACGGTTGAATGAAAGGATAGTTCCGCTTCAAGTGAACGAGGCTTATCCTCTGCCAAAATGGCTTCTTTTAGGTAATTACAGCGCTGATCTAACTCGTTAAAAAATTGATCAGTTCGCTTTTCCCAGATCAACTCGAAAGCCAAACGCTCCAGCCCTATTCTCATTTGGTACAGGTCTAACAAACGCTTGGGGGTTAGCTTTCGAATGGAGTAGCCTTCAAATGGGCTTGCTTCAATAAACCCTTCTTGTACTAATGCAGAGATAGCTTCTCGAACAGGGGCACGACTGGTTCCAAACTGACTAGCTAAACGCGACTCTACAAGCTTAGAACCAGGCAATAATTCACCACGTAAGATTGCATCACGCAGAGCTTTTTGAACTGTGTGTCTGATCGTCGTACGGGGGGTTAAGTTTTCAAACTGCATATAATATCCTTTTATTATTAGAACCCCAGTTAGTCGTATTTAGCGTAACGTTTTTCTAAGCGAGCTGAGCACCAGCTACCAGGAAAGATTGCGATAAAGTAAACAATCGCGACAACAGTAAAAATCTCAAGTGGTCTAAAGTAAGCAGCACTTAACAAACGACCTTGGTACATAATTTCTTCCACCGCAATCACAGAACAAAGTGACGTCATCTTTGCCAGCTCGATGCCTCGGTTGGTAAAGGCAGGCAACATACGTTTGATAACTTGCGGCAGAATAATGCGTCGAAACACCTGACTGGAACGCATACCAATCGAAGCACCGCCTTCAAATTGGCCTTTGGGAATAGACAAGATGCCACTTCTAAACACTTCAGTACAATACGCCGATGTATTCAACGCCAAGCCCAATAGCGCTGCTTCAAACCCGCCCAACTGCTGACCGGTTAAGATGGGCAGAGCATAGTAAAACCAAATCACCTGAATCAATACAGGCGTATTACGAAAGACCTCAACATAACAAATAGCCAATAGGTTCAACATTTTATTTTTTGAAGATCTTGCAATCCCTAATAGGCTTCCAATAATCATGCCAATAGCAAAACAGATCACCCACAGTTCAAAGGCAACCACCACACCTTTTAGAATCACTGGAATGCTGCTACTGACAACACTCATATCCCATTGAAAACTCATTGTCTACTCCCCTAATTCGCCGTAATTTTATACTCGACCCACTTCATACACATGCTCATTACTAATAGAAAAAAGAAGAACATCAGAGCGATCGTGGAATACACCTCAAGTGGGCGATAAGTAATTGCGTTGACCTGCATAGCTTGGTAAAGCAACTCGCCAAATGCCAAGGTGGATGCAAGTGTTGTGGTTTTCGTTAACTCAAAGGTACGTTCCATGAATGGCCCCGCCATACGTTTAAACGCTTGTGGCAGAATAATACGTCGCATGATGGTTTTAGACGTTAAACCAATAGAACGTCCACCTTCCCACTGCCCACGCTCGATGGATTTAATACCACCACGGAAGACTTCTGCGTAAAACGCACCCGACTGAGTGGAGAGTGCGAGGGCTGCCGCCCAAAAAGGTGACAGAGAAATCCCCGCCACGATTGGTAATGCATAAAAAAACCAGAAAAAGTGTACTAAGGGCGGCGTATTTCGAAAAAACTCTACAAAACACGTCGCAGGTAATGACATACCACGATGAGTAGACAAACGTGCTGTAGCTAACAACGCTCCCACAATCACCCCAAAGAAAATGGATACTACAGCTAGCTGCAATGTCCCTAATGCCCCTTCAAAAAGCATATCGCTATGCTGCCATACCGCAGCAAAATCCCATTCAAAACCCATACGTACACCTTTACTGATTTTGGCTATCAGGCCTTACTTCATGACACCTGGAATCTCTTTAGGATTCAGACCTTTGGTTTTCAAATATTCTTCGAAGACTGCTGTCACGGTTCCGTCTTCCATCATTTTAATGAATTCAGAGTTCACATACTCACGGAACGCCGTATCTTCTTTGCGAATACCACCACTTGTTGGATTGCTAATCTCAGGTTTCGGAATCACAAGATTCCCCATTCTAATTTTTGATTTTGCAATCACCAATGCTGGGTGAAAGAACGCAAGCCCATCGATTCGACCTGAAATAAACGCCGCAATGGTTTCATCCGTATTGGCATAACGTTCAATATTGGCTTCAGGTAGACGTTGCGTCAGGTCACGGTCAACGGAACTACCCATTGCCGTACCAATGCGGTATTCCGACGAGTTCAAGTCTTGCCAGTTTTCAATTTTTAGGTCTTCACGAAGCAGGATACCTTGCTTGTAGTACAGCAACGGTGCTTCCGGGAAAGAGATCGCCTTTTTACGCTCTTCGGTCGCATCCAGTACCAATACAAGATCTGCTTGCTTAGACTGAATCGCCGCTGGCGCGTTACCGTAAGTGGTTTCAGATGGCTGTACCGTTGCACCTAAATCTTCCGCAATCTTCACACCTAAGCGGTAACCCACACCGTCCCATTTACCTGTAATTGGATCTTTGAAGTACCAGGGTTCGCCCTGTACAACACCCAATTTCATCACTTTAGTTGATTTAATTCTCTCTAAAGTCGATAGGTCCTCGGCAAAACTGACGCTTGCGCAGATCACGGATAAACTAATTAACGTAAAGCACTTTTTGAAAACATTTTTCATACTTGCGTTCCTTTTTTAATTAATAGCTGTTTAGGTACTCTTCATACAACTGAGTAAGTTTTTCGATCATTTCACTGTTATTACGGTTAGTAATGGTATGACCATCAATATTGCTGACCGGTGTAATGCCGCCCAATGTGCCCGTCAAAAACGCTTGATCAGCGGAATACGCTTCAGCAAGGGTGTAGTTTTTCTCACGGACCGTAATGCCTGCTTTACGAGCCAACTCCATCACTGTTTTATGGGTGATACCGTTAAAGTTGTAATGCCCCGTAGACGTCCAAAGTTCATCACCACGAACGATGAAGAAGTTAGTTGAGTTACAGCTCGCCACAAAACCATTTGGGTCGAGCATCAATGCTTCATCTGCACCGGCATTAATGGCTTGGATCAAGGCCTGGATTAAATTTAAACGGCTGTGTGAATTCAGACGTAAGTCAAAGACATCTGGGCCACTGCAACGGAACGTTGAGGTGAACAGCTTACGTCCCCCGATTTTTGATTCGGGCGTGATCGTCTTGTATTCCGCCACCACAACGATGCAAGCTTTTGAAATCGTAAAACGTGGATCTTGGTTCGGCGTTTCTTTACGGCCACGCGTGACCATCAAGCGAATATGCACACCATCATGCATGTCATTCTCAGCGAGGGTTTTTTTAATAATCTCGATCATTTCGTCTCGAGACACGCCCAAATCTAATGAAATTGCTTCGGCACCTTGAAATAAACGGGTCATATGTTGGTCCAGCGCCACTAATGAGCCATTTACAAGACGCATGCCTTCCCAAACACCATCCCCTAACACAAAGCCACTATCAAAAATGGACACCTTGGCGTCATCGCGTGATTTAAATTCGCCATCTACATAAATTTTTACATCCGCGTTGCGTGGATCGCCTTCATACGCTTGGGCACTACGTTGTGTATTGTTCATCTTTATTTATCCAATCAAATTAAAAACTGAAAGCCGAGAATTGTTCGATAAATTCTTGCGTGCGTTTCTTCTGTGGGTTTTTAAGCACCTCATCAGGGGTGCCTACTTCGTGAAATTTGCCGTCGGCAAAAAAGAGAACGCGATTGGCAAAGTGGTAAGCAAAACCTAATTCATGCGTCACTAGCAGCATAGTGCGACCTTCGTCTGCCAAGTCACGAATAACGTTTAACACTTCACCTACTAGTTCAGGGTCCAGTGAAGAAGTGGGCTCATCAAATAAAAGAATTTCAGGGTCCATCGCCAAAGAACGTGCAATAGCAACACGTTGTTGTTGACCACCTGAAAGATGTGAAGGAAAGGCACCCAATTTCTGCCCCAGGCCGACTCGCTCAAGTTCTTTAGTCGCTCGTTCATTAGCGGCCTTCTTGGAAAACCCTTTTACTTGTACAAGTCCCTCAGCCACGTTCTGAAGCACGGTCATGTGAGGAAAAAGATTGAACTGTTGAAAAACCATGCCGACATCTTTTCGAACAGAGCACAATTCTTTTTCGCTTTGTTTATATACTTGAGGACCCGATGTGTTTTTGGATGCCAACGTACCGATGGTGTTTCCTTTCAATAAAATTTCACCACTGGTCGGCGTTTCCATAAAATTAAGGCAACGTAGCATTGTACTTTTACCCGAGCCACTTCCACCAATAATTGCAATACGATCTCCTTTATTTACTGTCAGATCTATATCAACCAGAACATGGTTCGTCCCAAAAATTTTATTGAGTTTTTTAGTCTCTAAAACAACTTCACTCATGACAGCACCTGAAATAATGATGAAAAAACGAAGATTGACGACTGTCGACAATCTGTATGCAATCTATATTCGTACGTATGGACAGGGTATGTCAAAAGATTATCTATAAACATAAGAAATTGATTTAAAAGAAAAAATTTATGTACTCTTATGAGGCAGTATCATTCATCTGAGCACTAATACAATGCAAAACCTCTAATTTGGTAGGAATATCTAAGTAAAAACGATCAAGATTTGGATAATATGGTTCAAAATTAGTGCGATTTTATAAATACAATTTTTATGTTTTAAGGAATGAGGTAACTGAATTTAAATATATTTATTTCGCATATAAAAATTATTTTTTATATCGAAATCAAATAAAAAGAGCATTTCACAGATCTCATACAATTTTTACTTTTGATGATGTGAAATTTTTTCATTGAAAAGAGTTTTGCCAATAAGAAAATGCTTTTCTATTGGCATGATAAGGAGTCAAAACCACGCGATGTAGTCTGCAAAGTGACAAAGTTTACCTACTACATCGCATGCTTTTTAAAACTTTTGCTGTAGGTGGTTTAGGAAGGATCGGATATTGCCGTCAATGTGAACGGTATTTTCCTTTAGGGAACATGCGATTACATGAGATTAAGTCGGCCAGATTGTCTCATGTTGCCAACTTAATCGCATGTTCCTTAAAACTTCTGCTGTAATTGATCCAAAAAAGATCTAACATTGCCATCAATGAAGAAAGTATTATCTTTTAATTGATTTACTAACCGCTGAACTTGGGCTGTTTCTTTATTTGCTTGCATATTTGCTTCACTCATTGTCCGTGAGATCTTCTTAGCATTAGCCGCATCCATTAAGAGCTGAGAAAGCTGATGATTCATATTTTGACTAATTTCGGCCTGCAGCTCTGTTTCAGTAGCCACATCTTTTGCAATAGCATCCACTTCATTCACCACATCATTTGTCATTTTCAATGTTTGAACAGTGTTATGCATTGACGATCGAACTAGATCAATTTGTGTCACAATACCTTCTGTCGCTTTAGCAGTTTGGCCAGCTAGATTTTTTACTTCCGTAGCCACCACCGCAAAGCCCCGACCCGCTTCGCCTGCTCTTGCTGCTTCAATAGCTGCATTTAGAGCTAATAAATTGGTTTGATCCGCAATAGATTTAATTAATTCAACGACTTCGCCAATATTTTCAGCGGCTAGAACCATTTGCTTCATTATCTCATCTGATTTACGAGTTTCAGCGGAAGCAGTTTGTGCAATAGATTTAGCGTGTGTTACTCGCTCTTGAACTCGCGTTGAAATATTCACCATATTGTTAATTGAGTTAGATAATTTGTTTGCAGACTCTGCAGATTGTTCAGCAAGCGACATACTTTCAGTCGATACCTGCGTTGCCGTAGCAGACTTATCAACTAAACCAAAAGTACTAGTCTCTAGCCCGTTGGAAATATCTTTCATCACAACTAAAGCCTTTCCCACTTCAGACTCAAATGATTGAGTAAAGGCTTCCATTAGCTCTTTGTTTTCCAACACGCTTATGGTGTACAGCGTTTTACCAACATTAGCTAAGGTAACAATTGCAGACGTCGTGAACGTAGAGCCATTAGCGCATTGATACGTTAAACCTCCTCGCCAATATTTATATTGGCCTAATAGCTTTTTTCCTTCGAGCATCATTTCATCACGAGATCGATTTCCAGGTTGATTCTCGGATAAAATATCGTAAAGAGGTCGACCTTTTAATTCTTTTGCATGCTTATAGCCTAACTTTTCAACCATCGCACGATTAATAAATAACAACCCTTTCTTTTTACCACCACCTCCTAAACAGTTAATAAAAGCAGGGACTGATAATTCCGAGATGACTTTTTGAGCAATATTGGCTACCCACATATGCATTCTCCTTTGTTAATGGTGTTTTTTTAGCATATATGCTGGTTGAGATTACTTAGCTTCTACTAATTCAATGATTCTATTAACCACCAAACCGATCTCACTATGCCGAGTAAAAATGCCTTCGATTCCTATTTTTTCTAGTGACTCAAAATCATGGTCTGGTATTACACCGCCAACAATTAATGCCGTTTTAACAGGATCAATGCAAGAAAAGACGGCCTTAGAAAAATCAAGGTGTGCTCCCGCCAAACTTGAAATCCCAACCACATCAAAATGATGATTCTGAATCATCGATTGAACCTCTGAAAACGGTGTTAACACGGGTAAATAGGTCACATCCAAACCCACCGCTTTTAAGGTGGCAACCACTTGCTTTGCACCGCGATCATGGCCGTCTAAGCCGACTTTGGTAAACAATACTTTTAGTGCTCTACCATTTTTATTCATGAACTGTTGGTATCGTGATCTCACAGTTTTAAGGTCCTCTGAGTCCAACAACTCATTAGAAATTTTTTGCTGCGGAAAAAATCGAGGATGGATTTGACATAAAGCTTCGGTGACCTCCCCAACTGTCGCACGATGCTTTATCGCCGCGACCACATAGGGCATAAGATTTTGGCCACTTAGGGCTTTTTCCTTTAGTTTTTCTAAAGATTGATTGACCAAACGATTGTTTCTAACAAGCTTCAATTTATTGATTGATAAGCGTTGAGATTCCAGTGCTTTTTCGGAATGAATCACTCGCGGAGAAACCTGAGGTTTGTCTTGTTGATCTGAAATGCTGGTCACAAATGGTTTGGATAGTTGAGCTTGCTGCATAGCCTGCTGATGAATAAAGAAGGCAATGTCTCCTTGCTCAACTTTTGCTAACACACCCTCTCCTGACTCTAAAGATATTAACGTGCTGTTCACATAGTCGATCATTTCTGACGTTAAAGTTTCCATCATGTAGGAACCACCCCATGGGTCAACAACGTCAATCAATCCTGTTTCCTGTTGTAAGATTTGTTGCGTCCCTAAGGCAAGGCTGGCGGCAAAATCAGAAGGCAATGCAATCGCCTCGTCGAAGCTATTTGTATGAAGTGACTGCGTCCCCCCCATCACCGCAGCCATGGCTTCAACCGTTGTGCGAGTCAAATTGTCGTAAGGTGATTCGGCATTCAAGGATACGCCCGAGGTTTGGCAATGCATCTTCATGCGTAGGGCTTGCTCATCAGTCACACCTAGCTCGACAAGAAGATCGTGCCACAATTTTCGGGCAGCACGTAATTTTGCTATTTCTTTGAAAAACGCCATGCCCGATGCAAAAAAGAAGCTTAAGCGACGTGCAATAGTGTTTAGGTCTAAGCCTCGTTTTTGACACGCTAATAGATAAACTTTGGCATGAGCCAACGTCAGTGCTAGTTCAAGTTCAGGTGTCGCGCCCCCCTCTTGAAAGTGATAGCCTGAAATCGACATGGTATTAAAGTTTGGTAATTTCTTTTGGCTGAACTCAACTACATCTATGCTCATCTCAAGCGAAGGTTTAGGTGCATGAATAAACGTATTTCGAACGGCAAATTCTTTCAAAATATCATTTTGGATCGTGCCACGTAATGAGCTAGACGCATAACCAGCTTCCTCCGCTGCAACGATGTAACACGCTAAAATCGGCATGATAGCGCCATTCATCGTCATCGAAACACTGACTGAAGACAGATCAATTCCATCAAATAAGCGCTTCATATCCTCAACTGAGTCAATGGCCACCCCAGTTTTCCCGACGTCGTATTGTGCCCTTTCATCGGTAGAATCCAATCCAAGGTGTGTAGGTAGATCAAATGCGACTGATAGGCCTGTTTGTCCGTTTTCTAATTGCTTCTTAAAAAATTCATTGGTGGCATCCGCTGAGCTGAATCCGGCATATTGCCTCATTGTCCAAGGTTTTTGTTGGTACATGGTTCGATAGGGACCACGAACAAATGGGGCTTGGCCAGCTTCACTGCTTTGCCACGATTTAGCCAAATTTGGCAGGCTTTTGTAGATTCCTTTTGCGCGTACAGAAGACACTAGACTGCCTCCGACAAAGCTTGTTGACGCCACAAAATACCATCATGTACTACGAACTCTTTTTCCGTGTGTATATCCCCTATTACTTGTCCGTCTGAGCTTCGAAACATGCGTAAATGAGTCGTCATAAAACTGTCGCTGATCTCTCGCGCTACACACTGCACACACACGACATCGTCGATATTGACGTTACCGTAGTAATAAATAGAACGCTTAATCGTGCTCAACAATTTGGTTGCGGGAGTAAAGTAACGCTCTGCCCGATCAGCAATGCTTTGAAACGCTGCAAAGTACAGAAAGTCAGCGCCATTAAAGTCCGTGTAGGGGCAAGGTAAATAGCGATACTCTCCAAGACTGGAGTGACTGAGCGATCTTTGAGTTTTGTGTTCCGATAAAAGAACCTGAGCCTGTAGATCCTTTGATACTGCCAAACCTTTCATATCTGCTCGTACAACACTCTGATTGTTGCCGGCCATCTCTCGATAAACAAATGTAGAAATCATCTCGACACGAGCAATCACTAGGTTACCTTTCATCACCAAATGGCGAGACATGCTGCGCGTTGAGGAGATACGAATGAGCGAAGTGATGATGTCGATTTCATCATTTTCATTTACTTGATTAAGTTTGCCATTTTCAATGTTCAAACAAACAAATGCGGCATACACTTTACGTCCATGTTCGTCTTTAAATTCAGGCTTTACACACCCCAGAGCGCTCGCCAACGCCAGCCAATGTTCATGTCCGCATTCCTTTAGTAACCATTGCTCACTCAAGCCCACTGCTGACAATTGAGGCATTCCAATTAAGTAGTGAGACACCTGTTTTATATTCACTTCATTCATAAAAAAACCTCTCGAACGCAATGGATTTGAGTGAAACAAGACGTGCGACGCCTGTTACGCTACTTCAGTCGTAGTCGTCGAAACGACATTTTGTTGAATGGTATCCGCGAGATAGGCTGAGTCTTCAGCAATGCCTGAGAAGCGACCTGATCCCCAAGTGTTCAACCACGGAAGGCCAATAAAGTAGATACCTGGTGCTTGTGTTACGCCACGATAGTGAACTGGTGTACCTCGTCCATTGAAGACTGGAGCATCCAACCAAGTAAAATCCGGACGGAAGCCGATACACCAGACGATAGACGTGATACCTGACCCTGCTAGGTCTAAAGTATCTCGCTCTTCTTCTGGCTCCCAGACAGGTTTATAATGTGACTCTTCAGGCGCATCGATCCCTTGCTCGACAATGTATTTGTCAATCCGAGTATTGATGTTGTTGTACACAGAGTCAGCAAACGCGAGGTTTTCCTTCAGATCTGGACGAAATGTAAGACAAGCGCCATCGTAATTTTCAAGCACACCAAACAACTCCATGCCTTCGGTGGCGAATTTGCGCAAATCAATGTCGCGACCGCCATCACGCCCAGTAACGTAATGGTTGGTGTTATCTCGTACTCCTTCTCTGAGAGGATGCTTGTCGACAGTCATTTTGTAATAGTCCATGTCGTCTAACCATTCAACGACATCTTTACCACGGTACTTACGCGCAACACGTGGCGCATTACCAACGGCCAAAAAGACTTTCTTGCCTTCTAGATGAAGATCTTCAGCGATTTGAGCGCCAGACTGTCCTGAGCCGACCACCAATACTGCCCCTTCAGGGAGCTGAGCTGCATTTTTATATTGGTTAGAGTGTATTTGCAGAATCGACTCTGGAAGGCGTTCCGCCATACGAGGAATAATGGGTTGATGATATCCGCCACTCGCAACCACGACTTGGTCACAGCTCAATTCGCCTTTGCTCGTTAGCACGTGATAGCCCCCTGCTTCACGCTTCCAAATACGCTCTACCGCCACATTTTCTAACACCGGAGCATCCACTTTTGCAGCAAATCGCTCTAAGTAATCAATAGTTTCATTGCGATTCATGAATCCTTTTGGATCATTGCCGTCATAAGGGTGATCAGGCAATGTACATTGCCAATTTGGCGTCACCAGTGTGAAAGAGTCCCAACGCTGCGTTTTCCAGCTGTTTAAAATCTGGCGTTTCTCAAGCACCAAATGCTCGATGCCTTTTTTCTTTAAACGGTAACTAACAGACAGCCCGGCTTGCCCTCCGCCAACAATCACCACTGGATAGTGCTTTTTAAACATTTCAACTGACATAATTTTTCTCCTAAGAGGGTTCACATTGTTATTTGATGGAATAAACGACAATCACGCTGTTAGGATCGTCATATCGTTTGCACTGCATTTGAATGGTACTGAGCTGATCCATTGCACTTGAGCATGCATAGCCATATTTTTGGCGAACACGCTCACTGGCCTCATTCAACGCCTGATCGCACACAGACAAAAATTCTGGCACCGTGTATTCGTGCTCAATTTGGAAATAATTTTTGATCACGCTAGAAGGCGAATAACAAGACTCTTGTTTGCCATCGGGCCAACGAACGTTAAAGGTAGTTACGGGCATAATCTGGCTCCTCAGACGAAGAAGTAGTGTGAGTGCTTGGCATCATGAATGGCTTTTTGTGAAAGTCCCAAAACACATCGTTCTCCTGTTGATGCGTTACAGTAATGCGAGCAGAGTTATTTAACTGACCAATACAAGCCGCATGAATGTTGCGCTGTTGGAATATCGCCAGTACTTGAGGCGCGACATCCGCCTCACACGTAATGAGATAGCCAAAACTCGGAAAACTACGTAACCAATCTAGCCAAGAGACATGCGCCGGCTTAGGGATTCGATCCAGATCTATCTCAACACCACAACGTGAACAGTCCATAAACATTGCAGCAGTACCAAGAAGTCCGGCCTGAGAAATGTCCTTAGCTCCGCTCACACCCGGCATAGACGCGACTTTAGGAAGCAAAGCAATATCTTGCTGCAGCTGACCTGAGGGCGCGGACGTTGCGGCATTCCAATTTAAAAAAGGCTCTCGGTATTCGCCTCTTAAATCTATTGCGCAGAGCAACACATGATTCGGTTTTGCATCAAAGCTCGATAAAACATGCGTGGCATGACCGATGATCGAAACCGACAACTGATTGAGTGGCGAATCTTGACAGGTATGGCCGCCGACAATTGGAACCCCAAAGGCCTGAGATGCAGCGTTCATTCCACGTGCCATTTGCATCAAAGCATCGTCGTCTTGACACCAAATGCTGTTGGTCACTGCGACAGGAACGCCTCCCATCGCAGCGATATCACTGCAATTCACCATGACACCACACCAGCCAGCAAACCAAGGATCATTAGCAACGAACTCAGGGATAAAACCTTCCATTGCAAACAGATTAAACCCGTCACCGTTTGGAATGACGGCGGTATCATCGCCATTTTGAATACTGCTATCAGAGCAGGCTTGCATATTAAGCAACACTCTCTGTAAGCGCTTTTTTGACTGAAATCCTGAATAAGATTTCACATCTTCTAACAATGTTTTTAACGCCATGATTTGCCCTCTTCTAGGTCTGATCTATGAAGGGATACGTCTTCTACTCCCTCGATGACAGTTAGATCAAAGGGAGATTTATGGCGTCGCCCTTCTACCCAAAAGCCTTGAGAAGGGGTGAACAAAGCTGGGTAGAAAGGTAACTCTGCACGCATTTTCACATGCTCTGTTCCCTGAATTTCAAGGCGGCCTGTCGTCGTCCAATGCAATCGCTTAAACAGCGTTTCATTTTGTGCTTGCACCGTGGCGTGAAATTCATCACACCCCAAGGTGTTAGCACTGCTTACTGCCAGCCGAATTAAGCCAGCACCAAGAACGCCTTGACGACGATAAGCATGTTCAACAGCCAAACGAGATCCCCACCAAACTCGTGGTGATGACTCATGAATACGCACAGTGCCCACCACTTTTTCAGGCATGCCTGCAACCTGCTGAATAGCTACTAAAACCTGTGCTGAGACATCAATTTCATCTGTATCATGGTCTTCAAACAGGCCTTGCTCTTGGCAGAATACATCTCGACGAATACGGCGAGCCTGTTCGATTTCCCAATCATTTTGCGCCCACTTGATCTGGAAATGGTCGTGATTAAAGGTGTTCCACATTGGCAGCCTCCTTTTCGTAGCGAGAGAGTGAGCTGCAAGCACCACATTTGACGCAGCCCGCTTCAGATTTATCGGAGGTAATACCGGCCGTGACTAACTCTTCAGCTAAAGGTTTTAAAACACTTTCCATAAAGGCTTTAGAAGGCGCAGGATGATCCTCTAAGGGCGTGCCGCGAATCGGAACAAAAGGCACCACAAAAGGGTAAACGCCTATTTGCACTAACTTTTTAGATGTTTCGACTATGGCCTCTGCAGTGTCACCCAGTCCCGCCAGAATATAAGTACTCACCTGCCCTCGACCGAACACCGCTACCGCAGCTTCAAAAGCGGCAAAGTACTCGTCTAATGAAACATCTGCTTTTCCTGGTGTAACCTGCTCTCTGACGGCAGGCGTGACTACCTCTAAATGCATTCCTAAGGCATCAATGCCCGCATCTTTCATTTTTTGAAACCAAGCATGATCTTTCGGCGGCTCACATTGGCCTTGGATAGGGACATCAACGACCGCTCTAATGGCCTTTGCGCTATCACACATCACACGAGCACCACGGTCAGGTGTCGCGGGTGTACCAGTCGTCATAACGATATGCTTGATGCCATCCATCTCTACAGCTGCTTTAGCGACTTCAGCGAGTTGCTCTGGTGTTTTGTGGGCGATCGTTCGGCCAGCACTTAGCGACTGACCTATGGAGCAAAATTTACAAGCCTTACGGCGACTCTCGTAACGAATACAGGTCTGTAAGACTGTCGTTGCCAAGACATCAGAACTGTGGAGCGTAGCAATTTGCTCATAAGGAATACCGTCTTCCGTTTGCAAGCCATAAAAATTGGGCGTCTTGGTATACGTCACATCCGTCAGAGGAATCGCGTCACCGTTAGTCTCTAATTGAGTAATTTTCCCATTATCCAAAACATACGGAGACTCCCATGCCGATTGGGTGTACACCGGAACCATCACTGTCGTCCCGTCAATAGTGAGCGCTTGATGATCTGATGGCCCAGCTCCGCCTCTTCTACTTACATGAGTTTGATCACGATTCACCAACCTCAGCCCTTTTGTCTGAAGGTCTGTAATCAGGCTAGATTTCACTGTTTGTGATGATTTCATGGTTTGACTCCCCGGTGACCTCTATAGAAGATTCAACAATGGGTGTTTGAAACATTGGTGTTGTGTACTGGCTTGGGGCATTTTGAATCCGTAAACTTAAAAGTTCAGGGCGAGCGTAATGCCCAACGGAATCCATCATGCGCTTGCGCTTGTCGATTAACCCCATGTCTAAATCTGCGACGATGTAGCCTTCCCCTTCGGTCATAGGCGGCACAAGATGCTTACCTTCAGGCGTAATAATGGCTGTGTTGCAACCATCTCGAAGAGCTTTTTGCATTTCAGGGTCGTCCGTTAAACTTTGGATTTGAATGTCTGTTAACCAACCTGTTGCATTGATCACAAAGCAACCCGACTCCAAGGCATGATGGCGAATGGTCACGTCCATCTGCTCACCAAAGATTGGCCCAACCAGAGACCCAGGGAACTGTGCACAGTGGATTTGCTCGTGTTGGGTCATAAGAGAATATCTGGCAAGAGGGTTATAATGCTCCCAACACGCAAGCGCCCCGACTCGACCAACATTGGTTTCTACAACTTTTAATCCAGCTGCATCACCTTGCCCCCAGATCATGCGCTCATGATAAGTCGGTGTGATTTTTCTGCGTTTCAGAACCAATTCACCGGTGGCGTCAAAAATAAGCTGAGTGTTATACAAGCTGCCGTGATCTCGTTCGTTTACCCCCATCACAATAACCATGCTGTGTTGCTTCGCTTTTCGGCTTAGCGCGTCAGTGGTGGCACTAGGAACTTCGACTGCTTGTTCATAAAGTTTTAAATGAGGTTTACCTTGCTTAACCGGTGGCAAAATAAACGAAAAGTACGGGTAGTAAGGCATAAAGGTTTCAGGAAAAACGATCAGCTCAACCCCATCTTTCGCGGCTTCATCAATGACTGCTAAGACTTTTTCAAGCGTACCGCTCAAACTCTCTAAATCAGGAGAGATTTGAACGGCAGCAGCGCGAACGGTCTGTTTTGATTGCATCGCTGCTGCCTCCTGCTTATACAGTCCAGGTATCGATGATCAACGCATCATCACGTTTGTGAATTAGCTTAAGATCAAGAACATCCAAAGGATTGATAGGACGGATGCCTTCAATCAAAGAGCGCTCTCCGTGGCCGTATAAAGCTTGTAGAGCAAAACGACACGCGTACACTTTGCCTCCTTCTGCCATGAACTTCTTCAATTGATTGTTGAAGTTCATGTGCCCTGGAAATGCTTCATCACCAAGAGTTGGAAAGCCACGCTGAACCCCAAGATTGACGCCTGGGCCGTATAGTAGAATCGAAGTCTCATAACCTTTGCGCAACAAGCGGGTCGCTTGAAGCATATTTACAAAGCCAATAGAGCCTTCGAACGCTACAGTGTGAAATGTCACTAGAGCTTTCTCACCTGCTTCAGCTTTGACGTCTTCAAATACTTTTTCTTCGTAATCAACAAAAAAATCACCGTCTTTATTTAGAGGGAATTCGACTGTAGGCATTGAGTGTTCTCCTTAATTAATTTTGGTTAGAAATCGATACTGCTCAATTTCACAAAATATATTGCACACCTAATGCCAATGATTGCATTTACAAAAGCAATCAATTTGCGATAAATGCTTTTTCCACTCTTTCTAAGAGGTGAATTTTTTTTTAAAATAATGAAAATTTCGTTAAAAATGGCATTTATTGATAATTTATGAATGCACCATTTGATTGCATATATGAAATAATAGTCACTCTTTGAGTGCATTTTGGAAGCTTGTCCCAATGTACAAAGCACAGATAGAGCGCTGGAAAAAAGCCGTAGAAGAGAAAGGTAAATACCCCACTTATAAACTCTTAGCAGACTTGATTGAGCAAGATATAGAGACGGGGAAGCTACAGCCACAAGACAAAATCCCTCCCATGAGAGATCTAGCTGAGATAGTTGGGATCAATTATTCCACAGCATCAAGAGCCTACGCAGAGGCTCGAAAACGCGGTTTAATTGAATCTATAACTGGTGCAGGCACCTTTGCCAAAGGCAAAGTTCCAGCAATAAAACCCAGTTTAGCTCCCTACGAACTAACCATGAACATGGTCATAGAGCCGGCCATACCGACACTAGTAGATGAGATAAAAGACGTTGCCATTAGCACCATCAGTCAAGGTAGCCTATACAAAATGTTGCGCTATCAGGAACATGGAGGAAGCACATTAACTAAAGAATTGGTTAAGCAGCACTTACTGCGTAAAGCTGATCACATCTCCCTTTCTCAACTTGTTATCTCTCAAGGTGTCCATCAAATATTAAGTGCACTTGTTACGCAGCTATGTGACGAACAGCAAGTTATCTGTGTAGATTCACTGACTTATCCAGGCATCAAATCTATAGCAGCACAATTGGGCAAACGACTACACGCACTTGAAAGAGATCATGACGGCCCACTGGTATCCTCATTTGAGGACGCTTGCAAAACACATCAAGTTGCGGCTTTGTACCTAAACCCAACCATGCACAACCCTACCTGTACGTCTATCTCACGAAGCCGTCGAGAGGCATTAGTTGATGTAGCACTGCGCTACAGCATCAACATTATCGAAGACGATGTTTACGAACCACTGGCGGAAAATCCTGCTCCGTCCTTTGCGCAATTGGCTCCTGAGCTCACTTACTACGTATCCAGCTTGTCTAAATGCTTTGGCCCGGGAGTTCGCTTTGGCTTTGTGGCATGTCCTACCAGACGAGCCGCAGAGCATACAAATGGCGCACTACGCTCTCTTAATGTCATGTCAGTACCGATTATGGAGATGATTGTGTCCAATTGGCTTAGAGAAGGCACTGTAGATCGTATGATCCAATCAATACGAAGAGAAGCCAATGCTCGGCAGCAAATCATTTATGATCAGCTTCATGGTATCGCGCTCAATATGGAAGAAAACGCCTTTCATTTCTGGCTCAAATTTCCGAAGACTGTCAGCTGGCACCCAACAGAACTTGCAATAGAACTTCGCTCAAAAGGAATAAGTTCTGTAGCAAGCGTCGCTTTTGCTACAGATAATCACCCACCTCATGCAATGAGAGTATGCTTTGGCGGCCCCTTTAATCGCAGCGATGTTACAGAGCAAATGCAGCGACTCAAGGAAACCTTATTTGAACCTCCACACCTAAATCAAACTCGCTACTAATTCGGTAACGAACGAAGCCATCTTGCTTGTTGAGCAATGGCTTTGTTTGCTTGCTTATCGCCAACAAATAGTGGGTAAGCATGAACGGCTTCCCTCTCTTCGTGGTATAAACATGTTACTCCTGCCCCATCTATTTCCCTTTTTAAGGCCCGGGTTGCAGGCAAAAAAACTTCTCTTGAGCCAGATAAGATAAAGAATTCCACACCGAGCATCTTTAAATTTGACCAACTCATAACTGGCGCGGTGTGATCAAGCTGGCTACTCATCCAATTCAACCAACGCACATCTAGAACTAGATCTTTAAAATTAGATGCGTCCTCATAGTTTGGCCAATCTTGTCTATTTGTCCACGGAGACATAAGTAGTACTCCACGAGGGGCAAAAACCAAGCCCGTATTTTTTGAAAGCTTGCCCAAGAGTGAGAGAACCAAACTTCCTCCCGAACTATCGCCTGCAATAGACCAATTTCCATACAGATCGCCTGATTGATACATAGTCGTTAAAACACTTAAGCATTGCTTCGTCATCATGTCATAAGAGCAAGTTGTTGGAAATTTTGTATAGTGCAGCACAGCGGCAGCTTTATTTGTCGATAAAACCAATTCTGAAATCCAACGCCATTGAGATCCCATAACTCCTGCAACAAAACCTCCACCATGGAAATACACCAGCACACCTTCTTCTGCCGCCTTTTCACGATTAAGCCAAGTGCATTGAACCTCTCCATAGTATGAATTATGGATAGTAATACTTTGATACCTATCAGAATTAGATAACACCTCTACAGCCTGTAGATCTGTATTACGACTTAACTCTTCAAGGGAGGTCAGGCTCACAGGCTTGCCAAGATGAATTCCTTCTAAAATAATTTGCCCTAATTTTGCAATAGGACTGCGTTGCAGTCGTGCCTTCATTTCAGGTGAACAGGACACCATACGCTCCTTTTTCTAAAGACATCTGATCTAATAGTCGATACAGTTTAGACAAAACCACAAAAAGACTTTGAAAAACAGGAACAGAATTCCTGCCATATTCATTATGAAGAAATTTCGGTACCTAGCACTTGAAGAACAACTTAGGCACAAAATTAAATCTCAACGTTTCAAAGAGGGAGAAAAAATCCCCTCTGTTCGTGCCTTGTGCCAACACAATGAACTGTCCAAGGCAACTGTCCTACACGCCTTACAACGGCTCGAAGCCGAAGGTCTGATTTATGCTGTCCCCAAATCAGGCTACTTTGTTTCCCAAACATTAGTACAGCGTAATCTGCCAACAAAAGTCACCACACCGAGCACACCAACACAAGTGAATGTCCCAGAGCTGTTTCGAGACATCATGTCTCGAAGTGCAGCGTTCGACATACTGCCTAAAGAAGGGGCACCGCATGTAACCAGTCACCAGAAAACACTCAACAGAATGATTAATCGGGCCGCACGAGCCCGCCCAGAGCAAAAATCAAACTACTACGATGAACCCAAAGGTCAGCTGCCTTTAAGAGAAGCCATCGCTGAGCTTTATCGACAGCGGGATACAGAAATTCTCCCCGAATCCCTTTGTATTACGGCAGGTTGCCAGCACGCCCTATTTCTATCAATTATGGCAACCTGTAAAACAGGTGACACCGTAGCAGTCGAATCTCCCGCATTTTACGGTGTATTACAGCAAATTGAGCACCTAGGGTTGGAAGTTATTGAAATCTCATCCGATCCTTCAACCGGCTTGGATCTCGATGAATTAGAGAATAAAACCAAAAACTGGCCAATCAAAGCCTGCATCGTAACGCCAAATTTCAGCACCCCCACAGGCTCAAAAATGCCACCAAGCGCTATGCAAAGACTGATATCGTTAGCGCAGGATAAGGATTTTTTTATCATCGAAGACGATATCTATGGGGAACTGAACTTTGATAATGAACCCTGTTTACCGATTAAAGCTTTCGACAACTGTGGTCGAGTAATTCTCTGCGGCTCGTTCTCCAAATGCCTTTCTCGAGAATTACGAATCGGATGGGTAAGCACAGACCGCTTACAAGACAAAATAGTACAGCTCAAATTGATTACGCAACTCGCAAGCCCACAAGCAGCTCAAGGAGGCTTAAGCGAATTTATCCTCAGTGGAAATTTCAAACGCCACACAAATCAACAGCGGCAACGATTAAAAACACAACGGGACGAGCTACTACGGGAAATAGAAAAGCATTGGGGAAAAAACTGTCGATTTAGCTACCCTAATGGTGGATTAAGCTGTTGGATCGAGCTTCCTCAGCACATCGACACACAGAGAAGTTATCGACAATTACTCACAAAAGGCATTGTGCTAACGCCTGGGCCGCTGTTTTCCGCTAATGGGTTATACAAAAATCATATGCGTCTGAGCTTTTCTCACCCGTTAACGGAGCACCGCCGAGCGGCACTCCATGTACTTTTTAACACCTTACTTAACCAAGTTGTGTAGAGCTTTTTGCCCTTTCCAACGAGGTTTTAAAAGCCCAAATACTGTACGAAGCAATCGCAATAACCAAAACCAGTACCATCCATAGGGTGTGCTCTAAGTTTGCGCCTGTCGCCATTTCATAAATACTCACATCAGGCAAAACTAACGTTGGCCAAAGGCTGGTGATGTACGTGAAAAAAGCTGTCCCTAACATAATTAAAGTGATCGCAAACGGCCATCTCTGCCATTCAGAAAAGCGTATAACAAAGTACACCCACACAAATGCCATAATCCCTAGTGTTGGCACAAATCCCATGTAGAAAAAGTTTGGCAATCCAAGCCAACGCTCTCTTTGTTCCTCATTTAAAAACGGCGTAATCAAAGTCAAAGTGGTCATTGCATAACCAAACCAGACCAACAGATGATGGGCATATCGGCGCATAGTGCTATACAAAGCGCCTTTTGTCGTAACCAATAACCAAGTCGCACCAAGCAAGGCATAGGTAAGCATCAATGTCACGCCAGTCAAAATACTAAACCAAGTAAACCAGCTCCAAAAACCACCGGTAAACTGGCCACCTTGCACACTAACACCGTCTACAAGCGCCCCTAAAATAGTGCCTTGCAGAAAGGCTACCAAAGCGGAGCTAATACAAATAACCACATCCCAAAATCTTGAATTGTTAGCCCTTAGTTTAAACGCTATACCACGCACAACAAGCCCACAGAAAACGCCAATCAAAGGGACGCTAAACGCAGCAATCAGTATTGATAACGTGGGAGGGAAAGCGATAACCAAACAAACAGCTACTAATAAAAGCCAAGCTTCACTGCCATCCCAAACGCATGAAGTCGAGCGCACCATGGTTTCTCGATCCTGCGTGTTTCTTACCGCCAAAAAGAGCATGCCAACGCCCAAATCAAAGCCATCTGACACAACATACATAGATAAGCCAAAAATAATGGCTAACGCCCATACAATGACTAAGTTAATCTCCATCCGTTCTCCCCGCTTAACTGACAACATCAAAACCATTCATATTTGGTTTAAATATTAAGAGGAAGTTAGAGAGCGACACAGGCACAAAGATGAGAAAAATCAATAGGGACAGATGGGGTTTGCCCCTATGAATCGCCCTATCATAGCTAGGCACCTTTTTTAACTAGATTTTAATGTCAATGGGTGTCTAGTAAAGTCTGGGAAGTCCATACAGAGCAATTTTCAATGGTACTTTAGCCCCTTTTAATCGCCTAAAAGTAAGCTCAGAAGCACACAAGACAACCGATTTCAGCTTAAATGACCACAAGAGTCACTTTGTCCCAAATGGAATTAAAATGTTAACTTTTCTGATTCAATAATTCCTAGCAATACAAAATGCTAAACGCGAACTGCCCGCCAGCAAAGATTGCATGAGCAACGACTAAATATACATATGTAGCTGTCTTATTGGGCAGTAACCGACCAAAGAACCCTGCTCCTAGTCCAGGCATTAAAATCCCCAAACCTGCAATAGTACTCAACACCACGCCAACAAAAATCACAGGAGCCAATGCAGGGTTACTAATGAATTCAACACCATAAATAATCAAAATAAGTGCAGCATAGACAACACCAATAATGTAATGAAAGCTCCAACCAAGACTCTTCTCGGTTAATGTAATTTTAGAATCATCAGTGGTATCTGCGACAAATCTTCCAGCTGCTATCCCCTTCAGCCAACGGCCCACTACGCCCCAGTTTGTGGGTGGAATCCCTAACACTTTTTTGACCAGAAGTACCCATAGATCTAAGACTAGAGTTGAGCCAACCCCAACAAAAAGACAAAAAAATACAACCTGTTCCATAACGCTCCTTACTTCTTCAGCCCCTGAGAAAAGACCAATGAATGATCTTTAAATATTTGCGCGTTAATTATGGATCAATTAATCTATAAGTTCTACTCTTGATTGAAAAAGAGATTCATTGGCACCTAATCGTGGCTGTCATACAAAATATCGACAAATATTGGAGAAATAATATGAGCGTACAACTAGAGTCAACTTGGACCGGTGGTAAAAGTGGTAAGGGAGAAATTCAAAGCGATAATTTACAAGCGACCATCACCATTCCAGCCATCTATGGTGGCCAAGGCTCACACTCTAATCCTAAGGAGCTGTATGTCGCATCCACTGCTGCTTGCTTCATATCTACACTTACGGCGATGATTGAAGGTAAAAAATTAGCCATTGACGCTCTACGAGTCATTACTCATGCAGAAGTGGACGACGATAATTTTTCGATCACACACACAGCTGAAGTGAAGCTCTCTGAAGGGGTAACCGATCAGTTAATTGAGAAAGC
Organism: Marinomonas vaga; assembly: GCF_055388305.1. Classification (NCBI taxonomy): domain Bacteria; kingdom Pseudomonadati; phylum Pseudomonadota; class Gammaproteobacteria; order Oceanospirillales; family Oceanospirillaceae; genus Marinomonas; species Marinomonas vaga. The sequence goes on along the minus strand of NZ_AP043903.1, from coordinate 2,766,621 downwards.
TAAAGGGATAGTTTCTAAAGCAGATGAGATCTGTACAGTTGGAAATATGGCTAGAAAAGCTGGCGTACAAATCAGCGCGATTGCAAAGATTTCTTAAATTGAACGTTGCTACCCTCTAGAAAATGAGGGTAGCAAAAACTAAAGTCTATGCCTGTTTCCAGCTCAGCAACAGGCAATCCGCTGCCTTTAAAAGCGCATCTGAACTGGCTCCGTCTTTGGCTTGAATGGCAATCCCCTTCACAAAACTATCGAGCATCAAAGTGTAGGTTTCAATATCAGTTGCTACAGGCAACTCACCCTGCTCTACACCGCGCTTAACGCAACCCAAAATAGCATCTCTGGTTTGCTTTCTGACTGTAAAAGCTAGCTCCTCAACTTCTTTATTGTCTTCGCTACAGTGAATACCTGACAGTACTGCCATACACCCAAGGGGCGAAGTACTCGAAGTTTGTATCTGAATCGTATGCTTGAGCATGTCACTCATGGCCTCTCTTGGGGACTTCGATAAATCCACCAAGTACGACGTCACTTCACCACATGTTTCTGAGTACCGTTTTAAACATTCCTCATACAGTGACTTTTTTGAGCCAAATGCTGCATAGAAGCTTGCTGATGACAAATTGAGCAAGTCTCTAAGTTCAGACAATGACGTGCTTTCGAACCCTCTCTCCCAAAATGCATTCATTGCTGCATCGATTGCTTTATCTCGGTCAAACTCTCTTGGACGACCTGTTCTCGCCATAAATCCCCCTCCTAAATCATAATTTATAGATTAGTCATTCCATAATAAATTGACAAGCATACAAAGAGCCTTTAACTTATGGATCAATCAATCCATAAAAGAGAATTTTATTATGCCAATTGCCCTCTACGCACTTGCTGCGGCGTCTTTTGCCATAGGTATGGCCGAATTTGTCGTAGTCGGTATCTTGCCTGCTATCGCTAGCGACATGGGAGTAGACATCCCTACAGCAGGACAACTCGTCTCCCTATACGCACTAGGCGTTGCTCTAGCCGCCCCTCTATTAACGGCTGCTACTGGAAAATTCGAGCGCCGCAATCTTTCACTCATTTTGATGATCGCATTTGTGGCTGCCAATTTAATTGCTTGGCTAGCCAGCAGTTATTCAATGCTATTAGTCGGTAGGGTTCTAGCCGGGATGGTTCAGGGTGTTTTTTACTCCATGGCAACCGTGCTCGCTGCCAACCTAGTGAGTAAAGAAAAATCTGGGCAAGCAATTGCCCTAGTATTCATGGGGCTGACCGTGGCATTGGTATCTGGCGTGCCCATGGGAACCTTCATCTCTGACTTATTTGGTTGGAGAGCGACGTTTCTATTTATCAGCATTCTAGGTTTGATGTCAGCCATTGCCCAATGGATGTTTCTGCCTAAAAAAATCGAACGACCTGCTCCTGCAAAACTGCATCAACAACTAAGCGTGATCCTAGTACCGCGCATGATGTTGGTGTTTGTTATTACTTTGTTGAGTTACGGCGGGGCGTTTATCGCGTTCACTTACCTTTCTGAAATTCTTCAAAAAGTTACTGGCTTTTCGGTCTCGACCGTCAGTGCTGTGCTCATTCTATATGGGGTAGCAGTGACATTGGGCAACATCTATTGTGCCAAGTACGCAGGAACCAAAGGCCCAATCAAAGCGATGGTGGTTATGTTCGCCATCCTGACTGTTGTGTTGGCACTGATTGAGCCAGTGGCAAGCAACCCATTTTTAATGGTGCCACTGATCATGGTATGGGGTGCGATGGCGTTCGGGAGTATTCCTGTTCTGCAACTTTACGTTGTTCAACAAGCTGAAAAACATGCACCGCGCTCTATTGATGCAGCATCAGGCATGAATATCTCGGCTTTTAACGCGGGTATAGCCTTAGGCGCATGGTTAGGAGGGATAGTCGTCGCAAACTATGGCTTGCTTGCTACAGGTGGCGCCGCAGCTATCGTCGTAGCATTCAGCATATTACTTGTCGTACTCAGCGGATATCTCGATAAGAAAGACCGCCAACCTAAACACACTGTCGCGAGCTCTTTATAAGAGCTCTCACTACATCGCATTTCGAGGTCATTATGTCTGTTAACCCAATAACCCTAGAAAATTTCAATACCATTGTAATCGATGAGCCAGGAATCAAACTATTGCGCTTCTGGGCATCCTGGTGCCAGCCATGTGTAATCATGGGCCCAATGTACAAAAACGCCGCAAAGGAGCTAAAAAACAAAGCTCTATTTAGCGAAGTGGACGTCGTCTCTCAGCCAGAGCTCGCGAACATGCATCACATTCGCTCAATACCAACCATCGTTGTTTATAAAGACAACGAAGTCATTGATCGAGTGTCAGGGATATTGAATGAGAAAGGGCTGGCAACACTCGTAAATAGATATGCTAGATCTTAGATAGATCAACTCTTTATCTGTATAAAAAACCATCATCTAAACTAAGGGCGATTAGGTTCGTATACAGAGCTGAATCGCCTTTCTTTAACTGCCCCTTGCCAACTGAATCGACCCGCTTTAACTAGACAGCTTTTTACCCAAATCGTCAAAACCTTCTTCAACCTCTTTTGCACCACTTCTGTCTCTTTTGCACCAGTTCTGTGCAAAACCAAAAGTTAACACTCCAATTCCATTTTTGGCGGCATTTTGCGAGAAAAACGCTGAAAGCCCCAGTGCATCTAGCATTGGGGCGTTTTGAAGAAAATTCGGGCTAAAAAGTTAACAGTTTAATTCCAACAGAACCGGAGAAAGTTAACAGTACAATTAGAAAGTTAACACTTTAATTCCAAGGATCCACTCATGGATCGTTGGAATTGTACTGTTAACTATTTGACGCTGTAGGCCGCATGGTTGTGTCCGCAATTTTGGACAAAATTGGAATTGATCTGTTAACTTTTGCTCCAAAAGCCCATTTTGATCAAAAAACATACTAAAAGGCATAAAATGCAATTAAACCGTTAACTTTTTGATGCCAAAACGCACCAATATAGAGCATTTTTCAGTCGGGTTTTAACTACTTTTCATCCCCAAAAAGTAAGCTAAGAAGCAAACTCAAAAAACATACTAAAAACCATGAAATGAAATTAAAGCATTAACTTTTAACATAGATTCTGCAGCATAAAAGTGCAGAGAGCGACATCAAAGAGAATTTACCGTAACCTGGGCACTAACTCATCAATCTGAATTAGAGCATGCCTCATACTGTAGACTTTCCACCCTAACTTTGCTGCAGCAACAGCATCAGCTTTATCTACAGCAACCCCAACTTTTCTTAGCGGCCAAGCCAATTCCAGTTTAGCAACAACTCTTCCTCGTTCGTCTTGAAGCTCTTCACCTACTTCTGGAAAATGAACTTGATAACGCTCTAGCAGGTCAATCACACCGTGCATACCAGGATCTGCTAGTTCATATACACTTTTCCAGCTCTCTTTGGTGGTTATACCTTGTTCTTGCCTTAAGTGATTGATTTGTTGTGTTTGCTCATGGCTAACGAACATATGATTATGATTTGGCTGCTTACGATGACAATCACAACACAAAGATCTTAAGTTATCTTCGCGGTTATCTGACTTAACTCCATTAACGTGATGGACATGTAAAAGGCTCTTATTAAAGTTAAGATCCAGTCCACATTGCTGGCATTGATAGTTGTACTTTTCACGTATATTTCTAGAGATTTGATCCCAATCTTTGGTGTAACCGCTGGTAAGTTTTTCTGCTAAGCCTGATGGCATAAATTTGAAGAACGAGCTGTAGGTATCAAAGAAATCTGCGAGGCTAAACTGGTCAACAAACTCTCTTCTAGCACTTCCCTTCGATAAAGAGGCAAACTTCTTATAATTAATGTTTTCTAAACAATCTTGGCAAACATTAAGATTAGCCTCTCCCTCTATCTGCTCATTAGTACGCTTATCATGACCTGAAATCTTGAAAATACCGTCAACCTTGTTGGTTACAACGTAGCGATCAAATCGTCCGTTCCTACGCATCTTTTCCAAGGTTTTGCAATCTGCAATATGAAACTTATTACCTTTAGCGCCTTCTTGAAGAGCGCTGTGGAATTTGTTCCCATAACTATGATCTTTTATATAAAGTAAAACTTGTCGTCCCTGATAACTTGCCAAACCTGTAACAAAGTCAATATCTTCAAAATTAACTTCAATACCTTCGTCTAACTGCTTATCAATTGGTTCTATAGGGATAATTTCGTCATCAAGTTGTATTTCAACTGTTTCCGCCCCCATTGTGACAACGGCTTGCTCTAAAAGGGAAAAATCTACATCTAGTTTCATCTACAGACCTTCAACAATTCTACGAATTTGGATGTCTGCATTAGTGATAACCCTGAAAGAAACACGACGTGACCGTTCTTTATCTTCCGTCCCATCTCCATTAAGTCGGAGTTTTGATGATGCTAACCCCACCGCTGCGAAAGAAGACTTAATCCAAGATTGTTGCTCTTGTGATAGACTCGGTAAGAAATATGAGTAATTGAGTACCGAGCGCGTTCGGTTTTGCGAGAGCTGCATATTAAAGAAATACGCATCATCTTGGTTAGTTTCAGCTCCCCACTCAGAAGAGGTATGACCTTCGATACGAATTTCTCCTATACTTTCTTTATAACTCTCGAGAACAGATAAATATCGAGGAATAAAGCCTTTAAGAATCGCCTCGAATTCTGGCTTTAGTGAGCTTTCACCTGGAGAAAATAGCACTTCAGGTGAGTTAAATTGAAAAGATAATGTTGAATCGCCACTAGTTAGCTAGACACCTTTTAGTTAGATAAAATGATCTAATTGAGAGGTATTTATGAGCAAAACACGTTACCCAGAACAATTCAAAATTGAAGCGGTTAAGCAAGTGACTGAAGCAGGCTTTAGTGTTGCTGAAGTCGCTAATCGCTTAGGTACCACCACTCACAGTTTATACGCTTGGATTAAACGATATGGCCCTGAGGCAGAATCGTTTGCAGAGGCTTCTGCTGAGTCGAGCGAGATACTTCGTCTTCGGAAAGAGCTCAAGCGAGTGACGGAAGAGCGCGACCTGTTAAAAAAAGCCGCGGCGTACTTCGCAAGCCACCCAGACTAAGATACGCCTTTATCAGGGATCACAGTGCCGACTTTTCAGTAAGGCAACTATGCAATCTCTTCGATGTTCACCCTAGTGGCTATTACGTTTGGTTGAAAGAGCCAAAATCAAAACTTGCTAAGGAAAATGAACGCCTAACAGGTCTTGTCAAACAACTCTGGTTGGAATCGGGTTGTGTTTACGGCTATCGAAAGATCTATCAAGACCTGAGATCCTTGAATGAATCTTGTGGTATTAATCGAGTGCATTATCTGATGCGAAGAGCGGGACTCAAGGCTCAGGTGGGTTACCGTAAGCCTAGAGCTCGGTCAGGAGAAACACATACGATAGCCAGCAATGTGCTTGAAAGACAGTTTAATCCAGAAAGCCCGAATACAGCGTGGGTTACAGATATCACCTATATCCGAACTCATGAAGGCTGGCTGTATTTATCTGTCGTGCTTGATCTCTATTCCCGTCGAATAATAGGTTGGAGCATGGGGCCAAGAATGGTGAAGGAACTTGTTCTTGATGCACTGATGATGGCTGTGTGGAGAAGAAAGTCAAAGCAAAGGGTAATAATCCACTCAGATCAAGGCAGTCAGTTTACGAGCTATGAGTGGCATAGATTTTTGGAAGATCACAACTTACAAGCCAGCATGAGTCGACGTGGGAACTGTCATGATAATGCTGTTGCTGAAAGCTTTTTTCAGCTGTTAAAGAGAGAACGAGTGAAGCGAAAGATTTACTCGACAAGGGGCGAAGCAAAACAAGACATTTTTAATTATATAGAAATGTTTTATAACCCTGTCAGACGCCATAGTGCTAATGATATGTTGTCACCTGTTGAGTATGAGAAACTGTTCGAAAAGATGACTGAGAAGTGTCTACTGAACTAGTGGCGATTCATGTTTCTTGGTCAATAGATGCTTTCCAAGCAGATAAATCCGACTCAAACTCGTTCATCAACGCGTCATATATAGCTACTTGGTTCTCCTGATATGCAACAGCAACATCTTTGATCTTGTCTCTCTCAATTGATACGTGTCTCATGAAAGCTATCGCTATAAACAAAAACACGATCATTAGACCTGACATTAGATCAGAGACCGTTAGCCAGTGCTCACCGTCATCTTTGATAGAAGGCGATCCAAATATATTTTTAAAATCAGACATATTCTATTACCCAGCCTTGCTAACAACCTTACTCATCTGCTCAGTCAGGCGAGAATAGTCTTTTACAAACTGACTTGCGATTTGGCCTAGCTTAGTCCCCATCACGTTCATGACTTTGTTCAGCTCTTGCTGCATTGACTGATCGATCATGTCCAATTGCTTTTCAACAGCTTCACCAGTCTTACCAACTTGATCTCTCAAGCTCGCATCAATATTTGAGAACACTTTGTTCATGTGCTGCGTTTGCGAAGCTAATACATCTTCAAGAGAAGCTTCCAAGCGCTTCTGTAAGGTTTCGATACTTTGGGTAACCGAATCACGGACGGAGGATGTATCTGTCATCAAGGCTTTGTTAGCATCAACTAATGTTGCAGATAACACTTTAGAATCCTCTACCAATTCGTTAATCATATTACGAACATGGTTATTGAGATCTTCCACTGTGTCTTTAAGGTGATCTTTAATCATTTCGGTTTGGCTAGTAATATGATCCGCCGTAGTTTGAAGGCTACTGTTTGTATGATGAACTTTTTCTGTAAAGTCATTAGCCCCTTCTGTGATGACTTTTTCTACTTTAGAAGCACTGTCAGCAAGCTTTTCACCAATGATTGAAACGCCTTCATTAGTATTCGAAACAAACTTCTCTAATAGCTCATTCGATGAAGAAATATGAGACTGGATATATTTATCTGACTCTGTAAGCAGTTGATTGTAATGCGAACTTGCCTTCTCTACTGATTCAGCGATCGTATTTACCGTCTCATCAATTTGTTTTCTTATTTCAGGTACCGCTTCTACAGCTCGATCGCGAATATCTTTAAATGCGTCTAGGTGTCGTTCTAGCTCAGCCAATTGATGCTGATTTACTACCATGACTTCTTTTAGATTTTCCATACTTTCCGGAATCACTTTAGATTCGGTGCTGATCTTAGAAACGGACTGTTCTGTTGCAGAAATAGATGCAACGCCTAGCTTGTACTGCTCAGTCATTTCTGAGATTTGTTGTTTGTAATTTTCCTGCCACTGAACTAGCTCTTTTACGGCTTCATTCAGTTGCTTGAAGTTCTCACCAAACTGCTCAGTTAAGTTGTTATTAAAGTCTGTAATCACTTGCTTAAGTGCTTCAATAACGGTCTCTGTAGCTGACTTCGACAACATATCAGCAAAATCTTGCATCTTGATCCAAAGCTTATCTTTGAACTCAGAAAAGGCTTCTTGCTGTGTTGATAGCTGTTCGCTGATTTTTGTTAAACTTTCAGATGACTCTTTTTGAAAGTTAAGCGACTGCTTCTGATTATCACTCAGGTCGGAACGCAAAAGCTTCATTTGACTAACAACTGATGCATCCCCTTCGCCGCCGATAGATTTAATAAGAGAATCGATAGACGATTTCTGCTCTCGAATAGCCGATAAGATATCTTCAGGTGTCGCTGAATTAACAACAGAAGCATGCTTAGAAGGCCGAATTAAGCTAGTAGAATGAAGCAACTTATACAGAATTGAGGCAGCGATACCGACAATACTTGTGATAAAGGCAGTTTTAAGACCGTTTAATAATCCAGTGACACTGCCATCAATGTCACTAGCATCGAATGCCATGAGGCCGACAACAATGCCTGCAAAAGTACCAAAGATACCGAGAGATGTTAGTAGATTGGGAGCATAAGAAACAAACTCATTTGCTCTACCTAATTTTGAGTTAATTGCAGCAAGAATAAAAAATAAAATTATTGCCCCTCCAACAAACCAAGTTATTTGAGAAGCTAAAGTTGATGCCTGTTCAATTGTTAAATTTGTAATATCCATGTATTAAAAATACCGTATGTTAAAATATCAGTTGATAGTGTTTAATTCACAAATGAAGCTTTGGCTGTTACCAAAAAAGCCATTTAAATAAAGTCGGGGCGCTTCAGACTTTTGTGAGTCTTGGGCTATGGAAATTTTTGACAGAAAGCCTGACAAGTATTCTTGTTCTAAAACGAAGACAAGTGCCTTAGACGAACCTAAACCAATTATTTGATCACTGTAAGTAGATGGCAGACACCAGCGGTTTTCGCCATCTTCATCAATACATATGGCTGTCATGGCATTCATGTCACGCTGTACGTTCTTAAAGAGACCTTGAATCCCTTTTTCAAGCGCTGCATGAATTCTCGAAGTGGTTTTGTACCTTGGCTTTTTTGGAATGATTTTCAATATTGCCAACGTACGAAGTAGGGTGTCGTACTGTGAACCCATTTTGCATCCTTACTATCAAATCCAGTACACCACATCTAGCCTGAGCGGTAACTAGCTCCTTTACTAGGAGTTTACACTGAATCGACCAGTCTTATCTAGACACTGTATTGATATACAACTAAGTGTCTAGATAAGACTGGTCGATTCACAGAGAGGTAATACCAAGGCCTCTCGGTAATATGTACAAGCCGTCATTATTGGTCTTTAATGACATGACACAAACGTACTTGGGTAGCGACATGACGACATACTGTGAACTGGCTTTGAAAATAGAACCGGGCTTGGATGTGGAACAAACCCTCTCACTGTTTGCTGTTGAGCAATTTAACGGTCGTGAAGCGGTACCCATCGATTCTACTCAATACAATGTCGATAACGGTTTAAATGACTTACGAGCGGTCTTAAAACCTGAAATTGGTTTAATCACCTTTTGCTGTCGTTACAGCCAAGACGTGCCACGTGCCGAATCAAAAGTGCTCGCTTTCAGCCAGAAGTACGACTTAGCTACGGCTCGCTACGCGAAATAACCCACCCACTCATTTGTAGCTACGCCTTCTAGCAGGCATTTTAGGCGGCAACAGCTCTTCTAACCGTTCTCGATCATATTTGTAGAGATAAAAGAATTCTTTGTTGTACGCTGTTTTAACGTTCTGACGCGACCAATCCGTATGAGTGGTAACAGCATGTTTGATCATGAATACAGAGCGTTGCCAACGTCGCATTTTCTCAAGCTCTAAGCGCCACTTTGCTAGCCCTTTTACCTTACTGATCTCAGATTCCACCACATGAATCGGAAGGCCTAACTTTTGAGCGATGTATGATCGATCCCTCCCAAGTGAAGCCATAATAATAAGATGATGTCGCCAACGTGGTGCCTCGTTAAGCTTAATACCGTTCAAGGCCGCCACCCGTCTGACAACACTGTGAGCACAGCCCAACTTCAACGTAATGTCCCGAATGGATTTCCCCGTTTTTAACAAAACGAGCACCTCATCATCGATGTTTCGTTTTGGAGCTACCTCATCGGCTATTAGCTTAAACCGCGAGTCATCTATCGACACCGTGTAATCGATCCAAGTACTCAGCAACAAGTGATGAAAGGGATTTTGATTGAAGCTGGTTTTGTTACGAAGCATCGGCCCTAAGAAATAAAACTCTGTTACAGCTTCCATTCCCAATGGTGGCTGATAGTCCTGATAAAAACGAGTTAGGTCTGTTTTCAGGCTTTCCATTTTAAGTTGGCCGCTATCGAATACGTATCCCAACTGTTTTAGTACCGAAAGGTAGTATCTTTGGTGTTGTTGATGCGACCGTTCTCCTGCAACAAGCGCCACATTGACCAATTCACGGGCTTTAAATGCTAAGAGTCGGTTTTTGTATGCGCTCTTTTCCTCAGAGGTGCGCTTATAGGTAGGAAGCATCAACTTACGGTCTATGCCTTCATCGGAGCTGTCTATGATTTGCAGTTGAATCCCGTGCATTGGGCAACAATCAATCCCTGGAAATTGATCGTGGATTACATAAGGACCCAAACCAGTGCGGGTACGATATTCTTCAACACAGTGAGAACAGAAGTAATGCCCTGCTTGAATCCCCATTGACGCCTTCGCCCGGTGGCTCTCGACCACGCCAGTGGGGCCATAACACATGCTATTGAGTAACTTCGAGTCTTGCTCGCTTCCAAAATAGGCAAACAGAGAATACAAGGTGTGATCTCGGACCAGCGTTTCAACGTCAAAGTGTGTGTTGATATACGAGATATTGGAAGGTAGATAAGGATGAATTCGGGTGCGGCGACTCCCCAACAAGCTTTCTGTCGTCATCTTAAAACTACCGTTGCCGTATCGGTAATGATAACGACTGACCCAACTAAAAATGGTCTCGCTGGGTTCAATCGGTAAACGCTCAAGATAATCGAATTCGCCACTCATAATCGATCCATCCCAAGCTAGGAAGTTTATCCCGTAACCAAAACAGCACCATCAGCATATAGATAGGATGGCGAGCCCTACTTTGCATCACATCGTAATCGTATAAGACCACCCAGATTGGATTCGTTTTTTGCTTACATTCAAGCTCAAAGCAGGCAATCATGTGTTTGAAAAAGCTCTCTCCCAGTTCGGCTTCCATCACTTTAAGCGCTTCATCGAAAGAGCCTCGCTCGCGGTACAGCAGATTCCCGCTGACACCAAAGTAATCAAAGACTTCTCTCCGCAGTCGCTCAGGTAAGGTCACATCTTCTTCAAGTGCTGCAGACAGTTGCAGCATAAATGGCTGCCATAGGTACTGCCACTCATACTCGATTTGAATCGGTGTGCTGGTGTCTTTCCACTGCTGTGGCAGCCGAAAGTCAGCCTTAAATAACTCATCGTGCGTATGCAGCAGACAGTGGTGCTTTGCACATACCTGTACACCAATGTGTTGATGGGAGGTATGCCAATAAGAAAAACCATGTTCTGAGCAGTCTTCTTCAATACACTCAGGACAGAGCCGCCAAACTTTCTGGAGAGAGGAACAGACTGCAGGCATCTTGTAGGGCTGGCTTTCATTTGTCAGATACGAAAGGTATTTCTCACGACTTATAGACAAAAGCCACGGAGCTAAGGGGGAATGCTTCAAGCCAAACTCAATACTGACTTGATCATCGTATCGCTTCATGGACTCGATCAAAGCTTTGTTCAAGATTTTGTGCGTTTGCAATCGCTCGCAAGGCAGCCCCATTTCTTTGAGCCACCGAAAGTCACTCATGTGCATACCAGCACTCAACAATCGAGAACGCATAATCCCACTGAATACATGCTCATCAGCTTGCAATCGTTCAAGGTTCATTGGGTGCTCCCGTTCCATCAAGGTTTTGGGACGCATCCAACACAATGGAGCCCTCAATCGTCTGAGATCCATTTTCAATAAGTTGCTTAGCTTTCAGTTCACTGGCGAAATCTTTTAGTAACTCTTTTTCTTCGTGTGAAACACTCTGACTCGCAATCAAATTCTCTACATGTGCAACGGCGTCTTTCGCTGCAGGCCCTTTCACGCCATGTGTATTGAGCACCTTTCGAACACGTTTGAACTTATTCATACGGTTATGTTGATACATTTCATTAACCGTCATGCTATCAATGGGACGGCTAGCATTCTTTTCACGAATGTTATGTACGAATCGCAGCATATGAGGATACTCTTTCCTCATCGTTTCACCGACAAGCTTAGCGCTTAACAGCTTCCGCGTTGAAATAGCGACATCGATGCTCGCACGAAGTAAATCAAATAACGTTGCAGGGATACCAGCGCTTTGAAACCAAAGCTCTTCCTTGACTTCTTCCAAGGACTCAACAGCCACCGCTTTTTCAAGCTCGTTAAACAAAGCGCTATTCAGCTCATTAATCTCTTCTGGCGACTCGATGCGTGTAAATTCAAAAATGCGTCCAAGACGACGAAGATTACTGCCATATTCTTGAAATAGAGGCAGCATGTTCGGTGTACCAACTTTGATATGCGGGATCTTTAGATCATTACTGATCTCATCAAAAAGCTGCTTCATGAGAGTCAGTTCATCGCCTTTTAGAACTTCGATATGCTGAACATCGTCAAATAAAATTAGCCCGACATGATGTCTAACGAGTGCTGTTTTCAGTATGTTTATCATTTCAGCAATCGGGATACGCTTTCCATTTTTCGTTTTGACGCGAGCGGCGTAATTCATTTGTGGCCCGCCATGTTGTGCGATGAGCGTATCCATTTGAAATAACAGCCGCGCTATGAGTTCGGCTCGGTTTGCATCATGAGGGATACGAACCATGAGGTACACGATTTGCAGATCTTTAAAATCAGGCTTGTCGTGACAAACAACTTGCTCAAACGTACTGGTAAGTATGTGAGTGACCATTGTCGATTTGCCAAATCCTGTTGGGCCAACAATTACCTTAGTGTCGGAGACTGCATTGGATTGTGGTGCAGCAGACTTTGGATCCATCGCAACTTGATACATCCAACTGACATACGAAGGGTCCGTTGGGTACCGCCATTGATAGGTCCTCTGAAGCATCGTTAGTACGCTGTTGAACAGCTCGTAATGCTCTTGTCGTATAAAGCGAAACCAATCTATCTCACTAATGACTTCTTTAAGCAGTTCGCTTTTGTCATCAAACTGTGCTGCATCAGGATATTCGATGCTGCGTTCTGTCTTCTCACAGAATTCACGTGGGCTTAGCTTGCTAGGCAAGCCTTCAGACAAATAAGCCGGATATTGACTGTGGGGGTGATCCTTTCGGTATTTCATCGCGCGTATTACTCCTCATCTTTCCAAGATGTATGCTTAGTGGTGGTGTTATTATTTTTATTGTGTCCACTATCCTGGTTGGATAAGGGAACGTCTGAGTCTGTTGCATGCATAGGCGACACATCGTGACTGTGGTCGAACTTTCGATTCTCAGTAACCTCTGATTTGTTCGTAGTACTATTACCTTGATTTGCTTTGCGTCGTTTTTCAGCTTTTAAAACCGTATTTTGAGTACTATGAAACAGCCTTGCTTTAGAATTTGCGTGCGCTTGGCGGGCTTCATGCTCATTCTCAAGTTGCTTCAAGTTGAGTGCTGCACGCTCCGCTCTATTAAGACCTATGTAGCGTTCGTATTTTTTATCTAGCACTGCCTCGAATACTTTATTTTCAACGTATATCCAGATCTTACTGAGATCATCTGGGTCATAAGAACACTGAAATTTAGATGACTTACTTCGACCTTTAGCCGGTCGATGTTGATATTCTGATAATCGAATTTCATTGGAGGAAAACCATACCTCATGCTCCATCCCAAGCAGTCTTATGCCTTTTTTGTGAACAGTCACGTCACCACGAGGTAATAATGATTTTCGAAGGTCTTCATCCGTGTAGTTTGTACGCAAACAGGATTTCGAGTTCTCCACACTCCAACGAAACAAGTCTTTTGGTATACGAGACACACCATCATCAATAGCTTCGCGTGGCAATTGAATGTGTTTATTAATATGAAAGTTGTTATGATGGATGATTGTTTCCATCAAGATTTTCACTAACTCTTGTCGAATCAAAGAGGCATACCTTCTAGCAGTATTTGAGCGCTGTTCAGAAGGGCTTTCACTCTTATGCCCACGAGATAAATTCGGTAAGTTTCCAACGAGAGTTTTAAATGCGCTTTCAACGAACGGTTTGTCTTTACCTTGACCGGATTTAGAAAAGTCTAATCGTATCCCTAAAGTTTTGGCGATGTATTCAGACTTTGTATTATTGAATTCAGCATTATCAACAGCTAGCGCTTCAGGTAACCCTGTGTGTTTCCATTCATCAATATATTCTGGTAACCCTAGGCTTTCCAACCAATCCGCTTTACTTCGAAAACACTGATATAGTGCCGTTGCTGCTTGCTCAACAGAAGGTGCGCCAAAAGTGACATGAAAAGAAAAGATGTAGCGAGTAACAGCACATCGCAACACATAAAGTGTGATCTTTCCTACACGTTTAGTAACATCAAAACTGGATACCAATTCTTCGTCAAACGGCGTTTCATCAAACTCTAAACGCTGACCGACATTGATAAGATTTGTGAACGCATGACCATGATGACCATTGAAGTTATTGTTGCATTCGGCATTAGTCATCTGAGCATTTCTTAAAGCAGTCTTTTTGGGACCATATTCCTTTGTTAACCAATAATAAAACTGACCATAGCTTGGCTTAAGATGCTCTTCAAATGACTCATTATCTGAATTACTCCCAGTATCAGCCACTAGCGAATTATCATATACACCTGTTAAATAGCTGTACCTCTTATTTATCATATGCTCGTAAGTTGCAAAGAATGATCTTAGGCGTAACTTAGTATTTGACGTCAACTGCTTAACCGCCCATCTGAAATTTTCAAAATCTTCTGGCGTGAGCATTTTACGAGTAGGTTCACCTAGCAGCTTTTCTATATCACTCTTCCTTCCTAATGGCTTAGTAACGTTGCGCTCTTTCTTACGGACACGGGTAACTGATTCGCCAAGTCCTTTCCCTAGGGAAGCATAACAACACTCGTTAAAAAGATAGGTCCATATTATTTTGTATACTTGCTGTTTCGAGTAACCATGTTTTTTAGCAACACCGACAATAGTGCCTTTCCCATAGTTATTAGCAAAGAACTCATCCAAGTCACCAATCGTCTTAATGACGGCGAATCGCTTACTGGCTAACTGCAACTCCTTCTCACTCAAATCATCTAAGTGGACCGTTCGGCTTCTCTTAAAGCTACTTACCTTAATGACCTCTTTCCTTTGAATTGCTTCAACTAAATCAGTGATCGCGACTTCTTTGGGTTTCTTAGGCTTAGTACGAATATTCATCAAAAAAGCCGCCCCTCGCACAAGATCAATATGAACGATAAGGGAATCAGCAAGTATTTCAGTACCACCGATGACTACTGGCTCAACATCACCATAGTCATCTTCTGTCAGTTTAATGACTTCAAATTTGTTGATCGGAGCGCATACCTCCATAGGGAGTGCGCCAGCGCTTTGAGTAACCATCATGCTATTACTCATAGAGGCATCACTCATAGAGGCATCACTCATAGAGGCATCACTCATAGAGGCATCACTCCTAGAGACTCAGCACTTCGCTCATATCGAAGGCGTTGGCTCCAGTCCATCTTAAAATCTTTGCACCATAAAGCGTGGCAAAAGAAATGCGCGGACAATTCATCTTCGATACCAACACTGGATGCCACAGCCTTGATGAGTTTTCCTAAACGCATATCAGCATTGAACAAAAGCTCACCGCGAAAAGTATTCAACCAAGTGTCGTAGTAAATCTCTGTCGAGGGACGTAGTTTGTAGTGAAAATACAAAGTGTCTAAGGTTTCACTGTAAACATTCCTAATCTCATCATCTGTAATCAGACAGAACTCATACCCTTTCATGCGAGCGAAAGCTTCTTGAATTAAGAGTTTTTCGATTACACGTTTATTCGAGGCGTGATAACTTGATTTCACAGCCACCGCAAGCCATTTGACGTCTTCAACGCAAGTGTCATCGTTAGAGGCATCTAGCTCCACCAGAAGATCAAAGCTTTGATATGCCCAACTGGAACCTCGAGGAATTTTGGGGTGTTCGATGTCCAGCTTTTGGCAAATCAACATTGAGCTTTCGAGGTCGATGGCCCACTGTTCATAGACGTCAATCACATCGCAGTTGTGAAGAATATTAAGAAAAGCCCATCGTTCATTAACAGACATAAAGTGAATCAAGCGATCAGAGTCTCTGAAATGAGGGACTTTGGATCGGTTACCTGCGGATCGAGTAAAGTCCATCGTACGAATCATAGGGATGTAGGGTATCTCTGAATTAACGAATGATTCGTGATGCTCTGCGTAACGCTTATTTTGATTAACTTGTCTCATTTTCCTGAACCGATTTAAAACTCAATAAATATCAAATTACACGAATTTAAAATCGATTCAATATAGAGCAATTCAGTTTTCTATATATTATGAAAAATTCAGGGAAATATTATAAAACCTCATTAAAAAAGATATCTCAGATTAATTCAAATCCAATAAAAAACATATAAATCAATAGCTTATAAAAAATAGAGAACTGTGTTATTTTGACATAATATATTTTATTACTAATAAAAACCCCCTAAAATATTAGTTTAAAGCTAATATTTTTTAGCTTATTTGAAATATTATAAAAGAAATCTTTAAAATGGCTGACTACAAAAATTCACAATTCTTGCGTAATTTTAAAGGCATCAGATACTGATCATTTAGTAAACAAGCGGTAGGTCAACCCACCCAGAGGTCTACGCTGAGGACAGATGCTCACGCTTCATAGACCATTGAGGCCTGATGCCCTGTGAGGCTGAGAATACGGTGCCCTTTACGGTATAACCTGTCATCCACCAAACAGGAGTAACGCATTCAGGCAGTATTCATCAGCCACGCTCAAACTTACGGACAACCCCAGTTACTACGCCGAAAATCTCTAACTGGGATTCCTCTGTGATCTCAATGGGACGATAGGCTTTGTTTTTCGGACGGAGCAAGACTTGGGGTTTTAATTCAAGGGTTTTGACCGTCATCTCACCATGCAGACATGCAATCACAATGTCCCCATGGCGAGCCGTTAACGAACGATCCACCACCAAGATATCTCCTGAATAATCCCCGCTTCCACCATGGAATCCCCTTGAGCACGAACAAAGAAGGTCGCACTCGGGTGCTGAATACACAGCTCGTTCAAGTCTAACGTACGCTCCACAAAGTCCTGAGCCGGAGACGGAAACCCCGCCGACACCGACTCCACATAGAGCGGAATGTTTAACTTATTGATCGAAAGAAAAGCGGCTGATTCAGCAGAGCCAAGATACGTGACCTTCATAATACGCAAAATCAAATTACTGTATATTTATACAGAATAGTTTTGACAACGGATTGTGACAACAGGTTTTGGGGTTTGTAGGCTCGACACACAAGCCTGTCAACTCGATAGGTCAAGCAGGATCTAAGGTGGAAGGAAGTACGGATGGGATTGGGGCAAAAAGTCTAAACGTGGCGTATTGTGTGACTGGGGAATACGCATGGGGTCAGTGATCTATTTTCATCTGACCCCATTGTTACGTTCAAGTCTAACGTGCGCCCCACAAAGTCCTGGGCTGGGGACGGAAACCCCGCCGACACCGACTCAACATAGAGTGGAATGTTCAACTTATTGATCGAAAGAAAAGCGGCTGATTCAGCAGAGCCAAGATACGTGACCTTCATAATGCGCAAAACCCAATAACTGTATATCTATACCGTAAAGTTTTGGAAACGGATTGTAACAACAGGGTTTGGTGTTTGCAGGCTCGGCACACAAACCTGCCGACTCGATAGGTCAAGCTGGATCGAGGATTGAAGGAAGTACGGATGGGATTGGGGTGAGAAATTTAAAAATAGCGTAATGTACGTCTGAGGAATACGGATGGGGTTAATGCTCTATTTTCATCTGACCCCAATTATTTTTATTTTGATCCCAATTATTTTTTTAGTTTCGTTCTTATTTATTTTGGATCATTGTTGCAGCTATGCACGTTTCTGGAAAATCCTTTTTGTTTATATCACCGTCAGGATCAATATATTCTATAGAAATAGTACATGATGTAGTTGCAATATTATTTCCGTGTTCATACTTATTATAAATGACAGAGCTATACAGCTTAGAATCTAAAGATTCAATTATTCTAGATTTATCTTTTTCTAAAAGAGCTCCAATATTTTTTATTTTTGCTTGGTTTTTTACGTCGACATAAGGAACAGAAATAAAAATTCTTTTAAGTACAACATCATTACCCCCTGTATTGCTTACCAGAAGTGCTAACTTTTCATTTTCACTTATTATCGTTGCGGCATTTATGTCTGATACTTTGCTATCAAAATAGTTATATATAAAAATTCCTGCTGCAAAAATAATTGATAGAGAGGCTAAAAGGTCTGATATAATACTTATATTATCTTTTAAAAAATAGTTTAATTTCTTCCAACTAACTTTTTTCTTAGTGCTTGGGACTTCTGAAGCATCCATATTTACTGACTCATCGCTTATTTCATTAGTTTATGTTTTTTACTACTTAATAATTATTTGATGCTAAGAAGCTAGCGCCCGCAGCTTTGAAGTGGAGCCGAAGGCGCAACGAAGAAGCCGTAGGGTTGCCTGCGATTGTTAAGGCTGCTCGTTAAATATCGTGTGACCATATCCTGTTTCCATTCCATCCAGGATAACCTGTCTCTGCCCCCAAGATCATTAATACTATACCTTCGCTCTTGGATAGCCACTCTATAGCCTTCTTCGAATCGCTCATTGGTGTTCTCGAGTGCCAAAATAACCACAATAGAGTGCCCAGTTATGAAAGATGGAGGTAGGTTCCAAGTATCACCTATTGCCATGCCTGAACTATTACTAAAGTGAATCGATCTCCTTAGAGCATAACGCCAAAGTTAGCGCATCAGCAAGCCAAAGGCTTGTGGTTCCGCTGCACTTTATTATAATCTTAAAATTAATAACACTTGGCACATCTAGATTGAAGCTATATTAATCGTATCTATATAAAGTTCTTGATAATTCTCTAATGATTGAGAAAGGAAACCACGTTCAATCTGTCCACTACCTATGTAAAACAACTTTGAGTTTGATGAAAAGTAAGTGTCTTTAACGTCTTTGACTCTTACCTTTTCTATAGGTTTAACGTTTTCTTCATCTTTAGTACCAGAATCATCTTTAACGTGCTCAGATATAGAAATAAACGTCTGAGTATCGGACGGGATGTTGTTGCCAACAAATGACAAAATAGTCTCCAGATTGGTCTCGTCGATATCTTCCTTGAGAATCGCGTCTAGCAAGAATGGTAATCTATGAGCAGTATTCGACTTCGCAATCATAGCATTCAATGCAAAGTGATAAGCCATAACAGTCTTATGGAGTTCAACTCCTTGACGAGGGAAAGAGTGAATTTTATATAAATCCAGATATCGAGGGTCAGTAAGCGGCTTAAGTTCTAACTGTGACATATAAAATGAAAATAAGTTTTTGAATGCAACTTCTTTCTTAATCCGTGCGGCTATCGTTTCTTGTTCTGTAATCATAGAGCTAAGAGTCTTTTTAACGCTGTCTAGTTCATTTTCTGAGGCTTCAATATCAGCTTGCATTTGTTTATATAACGTAATATTTGCCTTATTAGCAACCCATTTCTCAAAAGTAACACCATCTACATTCTTGCCTAAAAGAACGCCGTAATCATCAAAAATCTCGTTCCTTATAGTTTTTATTTTCTTATTAGATGTATGTATCTTGGATTTTTTATCAGTTAGCTTATCAGTAATATGTGATTCAAGTTCGACAGTATCATTATATTTCTGATAATGGCTGTACAACCCTTCTAATGAGTATGACAAAACCTGTGTACATGCAGGACAGCGATCTAAATCATTGTAGTTTTGCTGCTTGATATTTCTCTTAGTTCTTTTCAAGATTTTATGGTGGTTCTGCAATAAGGAAAGTTCATTACAGAGCTGTATGTACTTATTCCTTTCTTCCTCTAATGAGTTCGACTTTTGAACATAGTTTTCAATGTACTCTTCCGCCTGTTCACCAAATGCCTCGTCAACCAAGTTAGAGAACTGGAACTCAGCTTTTTTGCTGTATCGCTTAAGATTATTAATATCAGCTAATAGCCGATCTCTTTTCTGCGTCAGCTTTCTATGCTCCACACGATCAAAGCTATTACTTATCCCCAGAAAATAGTCTAAGTAATCGTCTTTAAATCCCTTGTAATATTGAAGATTAGAAAATGATTCACGCAAATATACCCAGCCTACAGACTGAGAGATGTAATATGGTAAGAACATGCTTTCGAGTGGAGCTGATTTTAGTTCACCTTTTTGCTCAAGGTACAAGGTAAAACCAACTAAATCTCGTATGTAGTCCTTTAGCTTAACGTGTTCGACACTATTGTCGGCGTCGATACCATGGAAAGGCACTACTTTGCCATTCGGCTCTTTGACATAAATGGATTTGGGTTCCCTTACAATAGTGTATGTCTCGTCAATACCATCAACTGTCTTGGTGAAATCTACTCTGAAGGTTGGCTGATAATCGAGAATTTCATCCAAGTTTTCCTTAACATCATTAACACCAAAAGAAAATAATAAGCTTTGTATTAGTGTACTTTTTCCAGATGTGTTACGCCCACTAATAATGTTTGTACTGGGCGAAAATTCTTCGAAGAAGCAGAGATGATGCAATTCTGAGCTGACGAATAATCTGTTAAATGTAATAGTTGTATTCATTATAAAGCCTTACCGTGGCACTCTACAAAAGCGCATAACGTAGAGAAGAAAATATCGATATCTTTTAGATTCATGCTGTTTTTAACTTTGATATCATCAACGTATGCTTCAAACATATCCTCATTACTGTAATAGTTCATAGAGTAGTCATTTTCCCTAACGAAGCTTTTGATTATTTGATGTTCGTTATTATTCATGTCTTTCAAGAGTTCAAATGTGTTCCTAATATAGCTTTCGTGATTATTTTGGACACCTACAGGAACCCGAAACTTACGAGATAACGCTGTAGAGTAATCTCTCCATAACTTGAAAGTCTTTTGCTCTGTCTCAATAATATCAATCGCTTGCTTGATTTCATCGCCTTCAACCCTCTTGGTACTGTCAAGTAAGGTGATAACTTTACCTTGGTTGTATATGGCTTCGACCTCTCTAAATAGGCTAAGAAGCAGCTCAACTGCTGCTAAAGGGTCTGAAACATGTGAAAACTTCCTACACATTAGTCCGACTAGGGCATCTTTTTGTTCGTTCTTTTTGCGTGGGAAATCCACCCATTGCATATGCAGGTTATCGAGCTCAGCTTTGTGGTAAGTAAGTTTTTCCTTATTACAGAAACTATCTACTTTCTGGTTGATTTTATCTTTAATATCAATAGGAATTGCACCGTAACTACTCTTACAGTTTTGCTCATTAAGAAGATAGGTTATTTCCTTTTTCCCAACTTTCTTTTCTTGGTCGGTAGGCTTGTAGTTCAGTTTGATATCGGTGTTAGATACGAATGTTAATTCATGAGTGTAGCTTTGGCATTTAGGCGCTGGGTCGTTTATAAGTTCATTTCCAACATCAAGCATCTTGGCTATCACTTCGGAAAACCGCTTGTCTATAGTCCATACACTGCCTGAAAGTTTTTTTGCTTGATAAGAATGAACTTCTTCTATTTTACTGCGGCAATCTGACCTATAGCAAAATAGGAAGTCATCATGATGTTCGATGCATAGAAAGAACTCTCTTCCTTTAAAACGATTGTATTCATTCAGCAGTAAGTACAACGCACAATTACGCTGAAACTCAAAGCCTAATAAAGCATCTATTCCGGAGTTCGCCGCTTTTTTTCTTGTACTCAAAGCTTCACCTATGAAAGCTGGACTATTTATTTTTATGATAGTCCTATGCACTTACCTGTAACCTCCGCATTTTCTACTGGTATGGTACACAGCAAAAATCCATCCTTAAGACATGCGGTTGTTACGACTTAAATTTCTGCAAATGGAATTACGCATAGCTTACTTGTAATCAAGCTAACTAGCTGATACATAAATTGCTTAGGCAGTATTGCAACTGCTTCAGTTGCTATTGGCCTTAATTCACCTTGCATTATCTCTTCAATCTCACTTGGTCTATATCTGGCAGAATGCCCCAAATAAAACATTAAAAGATAAGAATTACACAAGTGATGATATGTTCCTTCTTGGAGAGAGCAGTAATACTTATATCCATTTCGTGTTAAAATTGACGCAATACCTAGACCTGAGTATTCCTTAAGAACATTTTTGTAAACTGTAGACCAGTTTTCATTACTTACCCGTTTTCTCTTTTGACTTCGGTGTATTACTTTTCCGTCTTTTTCATATGCCTCCAAAAAGTAGTCTTTACGATTATTTTTTAAGAATTTCGATGTATCAAGACTATTTTCTAGACCTTTAGCATAATCGACTTCAGTCATAAGATAAGTAGCTGTCTCATTAACGCAAAACCTGATATTTATTGGAAGATATTTTGGCTTCTTAAAGAAACCAAGGTTCCTACTAATACTGCTCAGCTCAGGTATGAAAGTGCACACATGGCGAAGTGCTAACTCATGCTTCCCAGATACTGGTGTTCCGAGTATTTTGGCGAATTCCAAAAATACATTTGTGCAATTATTAATTTTTCCAGATATCGTTAGGGAATGTTTTTTTCCGTGTGTGTTTGTTATACCATGATGCTCTACAACATCCTCAAGCTTTACTTTATGAACAGACAGCAGAGCCTTAACAAGATTCATCATCCCATAGTAAAAAAGCGTTCCTTTTGCTGGCATACTTGCTGATTCAGCTGCCTTATAAAAATCCTCAGCCAAAGAAGCAAAATATCTTGCTCTTTTATAGCATTGCCTATTATTGCCTGCAGAATTACTAATTTTTTCTAGAAGGTGACCATGCATAAATGACCAAGGATCAGCCGTTAAAGTAGCGGACTCCGCAGGTTCCATCGATATATGCGAAAACCTAACCTTTTGGTACTTATACTTCGCTTCCTTTACTTCTTGTAGTGCCATAAATCCTCTAGCCAACTAGTCATCTGTATAATCATGACGCCCCTGTAAGAGGCCGATAATGCTTGACTATACTGTTTAGCGAGACGAAACGAAACCATACTTAAGCAGCCTAGCTTAATTGGCTTGTTAGAAACCCGATCTATCGAACTAAAAAACAAACTATGCAACTCAAACTTCCGAGTATTCTTGGATAAGAAGTAAAATTGATACCATAAATAATGATAATTCTGGACTTCAGAGCAAAAAAACTCTTTACCGTTTATATCATTTTTTTGTGGTGACTGCAGGATATATCGAGCTAAGGCCCGAACTACAAATGGCAGGCTATCTGCTAATTCGAATCGGCATCAGGGTTACGAGCTCCGTCAACGATGCAATCAGTTCCCACAACATGCAGTTGCTTCGAGTAGCATCTGGTTTGCTGACCCACCTCAGTATAGCCAGCAAAGACATTCAGGCTAAACAAGAGCTGTTAGACATAACGATGATTCAATAATACAGATTTATCCCCATATGAATGGACAACACTTTGCGGGAACTAACCGTCAATTAGACAGCATTCTATAATGACACCGTAGTCGACCATTCTTTAAAGCAGCTCGATACAGCGATATTGCATTACAGAACACCATCAGCTCAAAAACCCTAATGCACCACCTTAGTGCAAACCAAAAAGTTAACACTCCAATTCCATTTTTGGTCGTATTTTGCGAGAAAAACGCTGAAAACCCCAGTGCATCTAGCATTGGGGCGATTTGGGAAAAATTCGGGCTGAAAAGTTAACACTTTAATTACAATAGAACCGGAGAAAGTTAACAGTACAATTACATTGTTAACAGTTTAATTCCAACGATCCACTCAAACAAACTGCCCTGCCGCGAAGCCGGACGACCATGCAAATTGGAAGTTGTAGCCCCCAAGCCAGCCGGTCACGTCAAGCACTTCACCGATAAAGTACAAGCCTTGGGCGCTGGTGCACTCAAAGGTTTTGGAGCTGACGTGTTGGGTGTCGATGCCCCCAAGGGTGACTTCCGCTGTGCGGTAGCCTTCGGTGCCATTGGGCTGCACATCAAAGTGGGTCAGGTATTGAATCAATTCGTTCAGGTTGTCGTTGGACAATTCCGCCATGGGGTTGGTCATCCATGGCAAGTCCTGTTTGATCACTTCCACCAGTCGTTTTGGCAGAAGTGTGTTGAGCTCCGTTTCTAGGGCACGTTTGGGTTTGTCTTGACGTAGAGCTTTAAAGTGAGCCTCAGGATCCATATCTGGCAGCAGGTTGAGTTGTAGTCCATCGCCCGGTTGCCAGAAGTTGCTGATTTGCAGGATGGCTGGCCCACTGATACCTCGGTGGGTAAACAGCATAGGCTCTTTAAAGGTCATGCCATTGGCACTGGCTTCGATCTCAAGACTCACACCGGAGAGTGTGGATAACTTGTCTTTCATGGCCGGTTGGATGGTAATTGGCACCAAGCTGGCACGTCGTGGTAATACCGATAGGTCAAATTGCTCCGCGATCTGGTAGCCAAATCCACTGGCTCCCATCGTCGGGATAGACAAGCCCCCTGTGGCAATCACTAGCGACTCACATTGGAGTGTGCCTTGAGTGGTTTCCAGTCGATAGCCCTGCTCTTGGGAAATCTTAGTGACGGAAGTCTCGAGTTTGATCTCGACGCCTGCCCACTCACATTCGGTCAATAAAATCTCTAATAAGTCTTTCGCTGAATGCTGACAAAAAAGCTGGCCTGGGGCTTTTTCTACGTAATCTAACCCATGCCGATCCACCAGATCGACAAAGTCCTGGGGTGTGTAACGACGCAAAGCAGATATACAGAAATGCGAGTTGGCTGATAGGTAGTGTTTGGGTGCTGCATCCATATTGGTGAAGTTGCAACGCCCACCTCCTGACATGAGTATTTTCTTGCCCGGTTTGTTGGCGTGATCTATCACCAGCACTTTGCGACCACGGTAGCCTGCCTGCGCTGCACAGAACAAACCTGAGGCCCCAGCCCCAATAATAACGACATCGTAATTCTGCATTTCAACCCCTTTTAAGAAGGTCGGCATTATACCTGAGCCACTAGAAAGGGAAATAAAACCTAGGATGTAGATGACAGAAGGCTTACCCGCTTATTTCCACAGAAACCGTGAAAAAGACTGTGGGAAGATCATTTTTATTCTTATAAATCAAGGCATTAAATTTAATCAAGCAATTTTTTAAAATTTTAAAAACCCAAAGGCACAGGTCAAAAAACAAAATTTTTAAAGATTTTGTCAAGGAAAAGCTAGACAAATTAACTGATCATTTATACAGTACTGTATAAACAAACAGTATAGGTGATTTGAATGAACGCTCTAATCAATTACTTACGTAAACATTCTCTTGTTGCACTGTTCGGGATTTTCGCGGTGGCCATGTATGCACCTGCTAAAGATCTGATGAATTACACCAATGACAAACTTGCTGACGCCAACATTGAGCTCGCCAGTATTTCGTTTGGTAACCAATCCCCTTGGTCCGGTTCCAATGTGGAAACAGGCTTTGTAAAAGCCAGCCAGAGCTTAAATAGCCCACAGCAAATCTTTACCAAGTTCACTTTGAAGAATCCCAGTGATGAGAAAGTGGTCTATCGCAAATTATGGCTGTACTTTGAACACGCAGATGGCAAACGTGAATACACAACTGACTACACTTTGTACGATCCACAAACACGTCAACGCTTAATTGGCCACTCTGTGGAGCTGGGTCCTAATAGTGAAGTGACAGTATTGGCGTCATACCGTTTTATTCCTAGCTACACCCAGAGCAGCCCTGAGACAGTATCTATTTCATGGGAAAACAACAGTCACTTCCGTGACAGCAGCTGTGAATATGAGTTATCCACAGGTGCTTTAAGTCAGTTCGGTGCCGCCTGTCGATAAAGGGCTAAAACGCCCTTTTGAATACTAACGAGAATAATTTATATTTAGGCATTGAGCTCTATTGATAATCATTTTCATTTTTACTAGAATGCGAACACAAATTGCATATGGAGCAGTAATTATGAAAAAAATATTGACGCCCATCGCTGCGGTCGTTGCAGCCGGGATGTTAACAGCCTGTGGTTCACAAGCCGTTAAGAGTGATAACGTTGCAGTAACACCAAGTACAGTTGTTACTCATTACGCAGACATTGCAGAAGCCGCCTACGGTGACTCTTACACCACTGCATTAACGCTACAAACTGCCATTGATACTTTCTTGGCTGCTCCAACTGAAGCCAACCTAAGCGCAGCCAAAGAAGCTTGGGTTGCTGCTCGTGCACCTTACCAGCAAACAGAAGTGTACCGCTTCGGTAACGCTATCGTTGATGACTGGGAAGGCAAGGTCAACGCTTGGCCACTGGATGAAGGTTTGATCGACTACGTGTCTCCTTCTCACTACGGCTCTGAATCTGACATTAACCCACTTTACACTGCCAACGTTGTTGCGAACGACAGCCTGATGGTTGGTGGTCAAAAGGTTGATGCTTCTACCATCACTCCTGAGCTAATCTCTGATTACCTACAAGAAGCAGACGGCGTTGAAGCCAACGTTGCCAGCGGCTACCACGCTATTGAATTTCTACTTTGGGGCCAAGACCTTAACGGAACTAACCCAGGTGCAGGCAACCGCCCTGCTTCCGACTACGACCTAGACAACTGCTCTAATGGCAACTGTGATCGTCGTCGTGAATACCTAAAAGCCGTGACTCAGCTGCTAGTTGATGATCTTAAATACATGGCTGACGCATGGAAAACTGGCGGTGAAGCACGTGTTGCCTTGTTCGAACAGTCTCCAGCGGAAGGTCTAAGCACTATGCTGACTGGCATGGGTAGCCTTGCATACGGTGAGCTTGGCGGTGAGCGTACTAAGCTTGGCCTAATGCTTCACGATCCTGAAGAAGAGCACGATTGTTTCTCTGATAACACCCATTGGTCACACTACTACGATGCTAAAGGCATCAAAAACGTTTACCTTGGTGAATACCAACGTGTCGACGGTAGCTGGGTGAAAGGTCCCTCTTTGTCTGCCCTGATCGCCGAGCAAAACAGTGAACTAGACAACGAAATGAAAGCGGATCTAGAAGCTACAGAAGCAGCTGGCCAAGCCATGGTTGATGCGGCTGCAAAAGGTCAAACCTTTGATGTGTTGATTGCCATGAACAACACCCAAGGTAACGCCCTAGTACAAGACTTCGTTGACTCTTTGGTTGACCAGACCCGTACTACGGAAGATCTGATCCGTGAGCTTGACCTTCAAGGCATCGCTCTAGAAGGTTCTGACAGTCTAGATAACCCAAGCGCAGTATTTGAATAATTGCTGATTTGGGATTGATATAGGGGATGACGCAGGTCATCCCCTTTTTCCGTTTATAAGCAGTACCAAAGATGTTACCAATTCGTACCCTTTGTGTTGCCATTTTTTTGTGGTCGACTAGCTCGGCACTTATGGCAACTGACAGTGCTTACAACTCTCCTTTCTCGGGGTTAACCGCCGAGGAAAAGCAAGCCTTTTACCTGGGAGAAAGCCTCTTTGAGCGCTTTTGGGTGCCCTCCCCATCCTCTACCACCGCCAGTGATGGCTTAGGTCCATTGTTCAACGCCCGCTCCTGTCACAGTTGCCATATTAACAGTGGCCGTGGCCATGCCCCCAAAGACGGTCAATTAGGCAGTCAGGTGCCCTCTTTTTTTATTCGCTTAGGGCAAATCAAAGCCGACAGCCAAACCAATGTTTTGGGTGATCCGGTATATGGTCGTCAGTTTCACCCCTTAAGCAGCACCAATATTCTGCCCGAAGGGGATTACACACTGGATTGGCAAGAGTCATTAGTCATCTTGGATGACGGCACCGAGGTATCTTTACGTAAGCCAATCCTGCATTGGCAGTCATTGCATTACGGTGAGTTCGATCCGAACACTGGCTTCTCCCCGCGGGTGTCTCCCCCATTGGTTGGCATGGGGTTATTGAATGCAGTGCCAGAATCGGTCATTTTAGAGTACGCCGACGAAGACGACAGGGATCAAGATGGCATTTCAGGTAAACCCAATTGGGTCGTTCGTGATGGCAAGCAAGTATTGGGGCGCTTTGGTCACAAGGCCCATATCCCCACATTAGACGAACAAAACCAATCGGCTTTTAATGGAGATCTCGGGTTATCTACGCCACTCTTTCCTAACCCAAGCGGTGATTGCACGCCTAAGCAAGAAGATTGCTTAATTGCTCCCAATGGCAATAGTCCTCACCTTGATAACCTTGAAGTGGGTCACGAGCAAATGGCTGTAGTAGATGCCTATGTTGCCCTTAGCCGACCACCGACCATGCGAAACCTGTCGGAAGATTGGTTTCTGGACGGCAAGAAGATTTTTGATACATTAGAATGCGGCAGCTGCCATCGACCCAAGCTGTCCACCGGTACGGCGTCTTATGATGTCCTAGCAAATCGCGACTTTTACCCATTTACGGATCTGTTATTGCATGATTTAGGTCCAGAATTACAAAACGGATTCCCCGTCGCCAACGCCACACCACAAGAATGGCGTACGGCACCTCTTTGGGGGATCGGTCTTTCAGAACAAGTGTCGGGGCGAAACGGCTTTTTACATGATGGCCGTGCTCGCACCATTGAAGAAGCCATTTTATGGCATGGGGGCGAAGCTGAATCCAGCCGCAACCAATATAAGTCACTGGACGCTCGGCAACGTGCGCTCTTTATCAGATTTTTGGAGTCTCTGTAATGTTTAATAAGAAAACAGCCCTAGCCGCTGGTTTCGCAGTATTAGCGGCCTCAGCCACTAACGCTGCTGAATCTTGGAATCCTACCCTAGATCAGATCCAGTCTCAGTTCATTATTCCAAAATACGAGGCCATGACTCAAAGCGCCCAGCAGTTGGCAGAGTCTGTTGAGTCCCTCTGCACCACACCGGATGCCAGCCACCTTGCCAAGTCCCAAAAGGCGTTCCGTGACAACGTTGCCGATTGGCAAACCATTCAATGGTTAAACTTTGGCCCAGTGACCTACTTTATGCGCTATTACGCTTACGAATACTGGCCTGATAAAAAAGGCGTAACTCAGCGTCAACTTCGGGCTCTAAGTGCTTCTCCAAACATGATGGAAGCGCCTAAGTTCTGGTCATCTGCGAGCATTGCAGTACGTGGTATGACCGCCATTGAGTCGCTGTTGTTTCACCCTGATTTTGATGTAGTCAATCGCAACAGTGATTGTGAAGTACTCGAAGCGGTAACACGCCATCATGTGACCACATCTGCCGATGTACTGAAACAGTGGCGAGAGAGCCAAGCCACTGATTGGGTCTTTGCAGAAGAAGGTGATAACACAAGCCTAGATCACATGGTGGTTGAGCAGTTTGTGCAGCAATGGCTGGAGCACATGTCTGTAGTAAAAGACGCCAAACTAGAAACGCCCATTGGCTACAATAGCCGCCCTAACCTTAAGCTGGCGGAGTTTTACCGTAGCGAGCAATCCTTGTCGTCCATTCAAACAAACTTGAAGTCTTACCGTGTGCTTTACCACAGCGGTAGCCCATCCTTATACGACACGGCCATCACTGAGCAACCTGAATTGGCAGTGGCATTAGAAAATGCTTTAGCTGACAACGTAAAAATTGCCCTGCAATTGCCTGATGATTTCTTCACTGGAGACTACAGCCAAGAAGAACGGGTTAACTTAGCAAAACCTCTGGTGAAATCCATTTCTAACAGCCAAACGCAGCTGACTAACTTAGTCACAGCCTTGGGCTTTCAAATTGGCTTTAACAGCCGAGATGGAGATTAATATGCTAAGCAGACGTGCATTTTTAGGGGTGTCTTTAGCAGCCTTATCCATTCCTACCTGGGCTTCCAGTGTGCCCGTTTCTGGGAAGTCGGAGTTGTTCTTTTCGGCCTTTTCCAAAAGTGCCACTGAGCATTTTATCGGTGCCTTTGGTAGTAATGGACAGCTTATTTGGTCTATGGCGTTGCCAGACAGAGCCCATGCACCGGTCGTACATCCGACTCACAGCGTAGTAGGTGCCGTGGCCCGTCGTCCTGGCTTTTATATGGACTTCTTTAACCCGCTTACAGGGGAAGCCATTACTTGCATTAAGCCTCAAGCAGAGCACCATTTCTATGGTCATGCCCTATTCACCTCGGACGGCACTCGCCTCATCGCTCAGGAAAACCATTACCCAACGGGACATGGCAAGATCACCATTCGGGAATGGCCATCCGGAAAGTTGCTAGCACAATACAGCAGTGGCGGCATTGGCCCCCATGAATCGGTGCTGGCTCCCAATGGCACCTTAGTGATTGCCAATGGCGGCTTAAAAACCCACCCAGACAATGATCGAGAGATTCTTAATCTCGAGACCATGGCGCCTAACGTTTCTTATCTGTCTCTTGAGACGGGGGAGCTACTGAATCAAGCGGCCCACGAGCAGGCGCTACATAAGCTCAGTATTCGCCATTTGGATGTGAACCAAGACGGTGTGGTCGCGTTAGGCTTCCAGTACCAAGGTGAAATCTGGGATCAAGTGCCCCTAGTTGCCCTATCTACACAAGACTCTAACCAGCTTGAGTATTTGGAAATGCCAGAACAGATTCGCTACCGATTTAAACAATACTGCGGCAGTGTGTGTTTTGATGCTTCTGGCAAAACCTTAGCGATCAGTACCCCACGGGGTGGATTTGTGGCTTACTGGGATGTAGCAAGTCGAGCATTCCTTGGCGTAGACAATTGTCGCGATGTTTGTGGCTTGGTGGCCACGAACAACGAAGGGGAATTTGTCATGACTAGCGGATCAGGCAAACAGTTAATTTCGACCCCAAGGTCAGGATCAATCTCTCAGATCAACCAAATTGATGGCGCAAAATGGGATAACCATCTGAGGCGTATAGAATTTATTGTGTAAAAATTGTCGTTTAAATCAAACTCAGGATAGTCAGAAGACGTTTTTTTAGGTAATGTTTACCTCTTGTGTTTGCACATTTTGTGCAAACACTGTCCCGTTTTCTAATTGTAGTAGTTTGATGTTATTAGACTTTTTTAAGCATTACTTTTTAGTTGGTAGCAACTCTGTTGAAAACAGTGACAAGGATTCGTTTCAAATCAGTGCATTACGCATTTTATTAGCGTCATGTCTGATTGTTTTTACAGCATTCACCATTCACAGCTTGTCATTCAATACGTTTGACAATGATAGCCTTTATATTACTTTGCTTAGCAGCGCTTACGTGGCCTTATTTGGCTTGTTGCTTTGGCTCTCCCAAAGCTACACCAAGCTCGCCGCCTCGGCCCTTGTGGTTTTGCTCGCCACCACAGGTGTCTCTCTGGTGCTGCTTTCTACAGATTCCAGCGCCATCAAATTTGGCTTGACTGCACTCTACTCCCTGCCCTTGATTGTGCGGCTGTTTTTCAGCTTCCGCGTGTCCTTAGCTTTTAGCTTTGGTAACTTCGGCACTTTCGCATTGGAGCTGCAAGAGTCTTATCACTTCCCAAATCTCGGCGCTTTAGGCGCACCTGACTATAGCTCCTTCTATTTTCAGTTATTGGTGTTTGCCTTATTGAACTTTGGCCTACCTCTGGCGGTGTCCCGTGTCTTGCACACATTGCAAATGTCTATACAGCGCTTCAAAGCACTGACAGCAAAGCTCAACCACCATACGGAGCTTTACGAAGAGATCTTTGAACACACAGGCACCCCAACCCTTTTGTGTGATCGCAAAGGTAAAATTCTTAAGGTGAATGAAAAGGCCGAGGCGCTGCTGACAAAAGGCCAGCACAAGACCATCGAAGGCTCCCGCATCAATGATTGGGTGACCTCTACGTCGGACTCTTCTAACCGCTATTTTTGGCAAAAGAACGCCTCAGAATGTACCCTAAAATCTGACACTAAGAGTTCACTCGAGGTACATCGCTCGTCCCTAACAACACACGGCCACTATGTGCTGCATCTACAAGATGTCACCCATTTACGAGCCTTAACCCAAGAGCTGGAAAGCACCCAACAAACCAACTCTCGCCTGACGCACTTTGATTCTTTAACCCGCTTACCGAATCACCCTAACTTCTGTCGTCAGGTAAACCACCGTATTCGCAATGTGTCCGACTACTACAACGGCGCCATGTTTATCGTTCGTATCAGCCAGTTCAAGCTACTGAACAAGCAATACGGTCGTGAGCAGGCTAACCGAGTGATTCTAAACTTCTCAAAAGTGCTGCAATCTCGCCTATCGGACAAAACCATTTGTGGTCGTTTACGTGGGGTGAAGTTTGCGTGCTTTATGCCCGTGGGACAGACCTATTTGATTCAGCGCAATTTGCGTA
This sequence comes from Marinomonas vaga, assembly GCF_055388305.1. Lineage (NCBI taxonomy): Bacteria > Pseudomonadati > Pseudomonadota > Gammaproteobacteria > Oceanospirillales > Oceanospirillaceae > Marinomonas > Marinomonas vaga. The sequence continues at coordinate 2,734,641 of NZ_AP043903.1, read as the reverse complement.
CCCTGATTAAATCCGTCTTGCCAGAGCAACTTCAAATTGGTGAGGATCTACTGAACATCGACTATCAAATCGGCGTGACCTACTACAACAACGAAGGTGAAACCTCAGAAGAACTGCTAGAACGCTGTGAAATGGCGTTGGAGTACTCCACCTCCGCCGAGCGTATCTCTTTCTTTGACCAGCAGCTTGAAGCCAAACTGATTCAAGAGCATAAGCTAGGGCTTGCCCTGTCTGACGCTATTAAAGAAAAATCCATCGACATCTGGTTACAGCCCCAAGTGATTGGCTCGGGTGAAATCCGATCTTTTGAAGCCCTTGCTCGTTGGCGCTTAGAAGACGGCAGTTTTGTCTCCCCAATTGTCTTTATCAAGCTTGCAGAAGAGCTGGGCTTACTGCCTAAACTGGCTGAAAGTCTCCTAAAGCAGCTAGTGGAAGTATTAGAAGGCTGGCACAAGGAACACATCAAGACCCCTGTTGCTTTTAACCTAGCTGGGCAGGAATTGATGAATGACCACTTCTTTGCCCAATTAATGGCGATGACATCTGAGCGCCCATGGTTGAGTGACATGCTGGAATTGGAGATTACTGAAACCAGCCCGGTCATGACTCACCCATTGATTCATAAGCGTCTACGCACCTTGTCACAATATGGCTTCTCCATTGCCATTGATGACTTTGGCACGGGGCAAGCGTCCATGGGGCAGTTGATCGATATCCCTGCCAACATTCTGAAAATTGACCGTCGTTTTGTGGCGCCACTTCCAAATGACAAACGCCATTTGGACATTGTGAAGTCCACCATTCAACTGGCCAGATCCCTAAACCTTGCGGTGATTGCAGAAGGTATCGAAACCCGCGAGCAAGCGAATCTATTGATTGGACTTGGCTGTGACACCCTTCAAGGTTATTACTTCGGTAAGCCCTGCCCAATCACTGACTGGACTCAGAATAACAACGAGAAGGCCAAAGAACTGCGTATGGTGTACTGATTCACCGGGCCTGATGTCATAAAAAAAGCCAGCATTATGCTGGCTTTTTTATGTTCGGATCACACCGCCATTAGAATAACAACTTGTCAAAGACAGCACAGTCCGTGTAAATGAATTCTTCATCTGCCCTAAGTCGAGCGGCTTTATCTATGAGCTTTTGCGACGCTTCTTTCTGACGGGGTGAAATGTAATCTGAGGCAACATTCTTTTCCAATGTTTCTAAGTAACGATTCAGCTTGTCCGTGCATTCGTCTGGCGTTTGACCATGGGCATAGCTTCCTAACAGCACGACCGCTGCAGCAACCATTGGCTTAGATACGCTTCGAACAATACGTTTTGACATGACACCCTCAGACCCTGATTTATGAGCCGATATTTAAGCATAAGCAAGCTCTAGGTTGAACGTCAATCCAAGAAAGTTTTGTGCAACGGAGAGTTTCATCAGGCAAAAAAAAACCAGAGCAATAAATTACTCTGGCGAACAGAAAACTAGTAGTCAGGGTGAACAAAAATCAAACGTAGAAACGCTTATTTCGCAAACAATAGACTCATGTCTTTGAATGCTTTGAACTCAAGCGCGTTACCGCATGGGTCCAATAGGAACATGGTTGCTTGCTCGCCAACCTGTCCTTTAAAACGAACATAAGGTTCAATCACAAACTTGGTATCAAAAGATTTAAGACGCTCAGCAAGCGCTTCCCATTGCCCCCATTCCAATACGATACCGAAGTGTGGCACAGGCACATCGTGACCATCCACTGGGTTAGTTGTGGCATGTTCTTGGTCAGGTGTTTTTGGGTGGTTATGGATAACCAATTGGTGACCGTAGAAGTTAAAGTCAACCCAAGTGTCCGCAGAGCGGCCTTCTTCTAGACCAAATACATCACGGTAAAATGCACGAGCCAATGGAACATCGTACACAGGGATTGCTAGGTGAAACGGCTGTAAACTCATTTTGATTTCCTTTTATGTGGTCAGTCAGAACGCTTTTGAACGTTTTCTTTGATGTTTTCCATTCTAATACTGGCAATAGAGCAAAAAAATCAATATATTTTTTAAAAATACATAAAGAGATTTTATGAATGATTCGCGAGTTAAAAACCCTGCTCATGGTAGCCAAAGAAGGCACATTTGCCGCTGCTGGCAGTAAAATCGGCCTGACCCAAGCGGCGGTTAGCGCCCAGATGCAACGCCTAGAAGAAGAGCTAGGGCTCAAGCTGTTTGACAAGGTAGGTCGTAGCTCTGAGCTCAATGCCACGGGCCGCCAAATACTAGAGCAATCCAAAGACATCATTGAGCGCTACAACGCCTTAGGCACGAGTACCGACTCCAATGTGGGAGAATTAACCCTAAAACTGGGGGCGATTTCCTCTACCCAACGTAGTGGGCTCCCCACCATCTTGAAACACTACTTTCAGATTCAGCCAAATGTGCGCATCAAGGTGTTACCCGGTGTTTCGATTAAATTAGTCGACTTGGTGGACAGTGGCGAATTGAGTATGGCTGTCACGATCCTGCCCCCCTTTCCTTTGCATGCGGATTTGATCTGGCGCCCCTTGGTTAGCGAGCCTTACGTGTGCGTGGTGCCAAACGGCTGTGACGTCCAAGATTGGCGTACTGCCTTGAAGACCCTACCCTTTATCCGTTACGACAGATCTTCATTTGGGGGGCGTCAGGTGGATCGTTTTTTACAGCGAGAAGCCATAGAAGTGCAGGACAAGTGCGAAGCAGATGAGTTAGAAGCCTTGATTGGCTTAGTGGCAGCAGGAACAGGCGCAGCTCTGATCCCGAGGGCTTTTGACTTTACCCCATGGCAAGATGCCATCAAGGAGCTGTCCTTAGACAGCCACACCTTCTATCGAGAGGTGGGGCTGGTCTACCCTCGAAATCAGCAGCATTCTGCGCCGATTGCAGATCTTATTAAAACCATTGAAGCGTATTATCACGCAACAGTGGAGTAACGTCTCGACAAGGTATCTAAGCGAGCATGGAAGAGGACGCGCTCTTGCTCTTCTTCTTCCACGGATATCGCGCTAAATTGCACTTTATCTCCAGCCATTTTTTGTGCCAATAACGACCCACCCCACGTGGTGACACAACCCATTTTCGGGTAGCCACCGATGGTTTGGCGATCCTTCAGCAGCACAATGGGCTGACCATCCTTTGGAATCTGAATCGAACCATAGGCAATGCCTTCGGACACAATACCAGCACCATCATAAGCAATAGAACGACCTTCCATGCGATATCCCATGCGATCAAAGCTTTGGGACACCTTATATTCACTGGATAGGAAATGGGCCACTTGGATGCTGTTAAACTGGTCATGTTGGTAACCAAGCACCATGGGAATCTCTTTGCTTGAGTAATCCGGAATAGCAAACCGTGGCACATTGTTTTGCAGGGCTCCAAAGAAGGCTTCAAAGGGAATCAGATCTCCTTTTTGCAGCTTTTCTCCTTTACCGGTCAAACCACCCACTTTTTCACGGATTACGGTAGATACACTGCCCAGAGTCGGCTCACATTGAAAGCCCCCTACCACCGCAAGATAGGCACGCAGACCATACTTGGGTTGCTGGAATGCCAGACGGTCACCCTTTTCCACTTTATAAGTTTGCCAACAGAGCAAGGGCTCACCGTTTAACGTGGCCCCCAGATCTCCCCCGCATAGTGCAATGGTAGTCGGCGCTGTGGCTTCTAATGAAAATAAACCATAGGTGATTTCAATCTGAGCAGCATTGTCATCGTTACCCAATAGACGGTTACCTAAACGAAAGGCATATTCGTCCATTGGCCCACCATTGGATAACCCAATGGCATGAAAACCACGACGGCCTAGGTCTTGGATTAATGCTAAGACACCGGTTTGAATGACTTTAAATGCCATTAGAACTTACCTCCCATGGCCAGATAATCGTCCCGCGTAATAGGCTTAAAATGAATCCGATCCCCTACTTTCATCAGAGAAAGGGACTCACTCCCCCAGTCCACTAGCTCTATGGGGGTACGGCCCACAAGGTGCCAACCACCAGGGCTTTCGCTCGGGTAAACGGCGGTTTGCTTCTCCGCAAACGCCACCATCCCCTTCGCCACTTTGAGACGAGGCGTGTCTCGACGAGGTAACTGAATGCGCTCATCCAAGGTGCCTAAGTACGCATAGCCCGGCATAAAGCCGATGGCGTAAGCACGGTAAGAGCGACCACTGTGGATGGCGATGACTTCCTCTGGGGTTAAATTGCATCGCTTCGCCACGTCCAGTAAGTCTGGCCCCACTTCTGGGTCATAAAACACGGGAATCTCAATGTCACAAGCGGAAGTATCTTCTACCTTGCTGGTGGCCAAATTGGCAAACAAGGTCTGAAAGCGCTTGGCAATACTGTGGCGATCATAATGGTACGGATCAAACACCACCATCAAGGTGGTGTAAGAAGCAATCACATCGACAATGCCTTTATCTCCTTCCAAGGCATTCACCACAGAAGCTATGTATTCAGAGACGGCTTCGTCCACTTCTTTAGAGAACTCAAAGAAGCAGGTCTGACTATTTAAAAACTGACATTCGGTTGGGTACATCATAATTCAAAACGCCTTACAAAATGGCGCGAGCGCGTTTCACTGCATCCAATGCATGGGGGTTATCTCCATGAATACAGATACTGTCTGCTTTCACCTGTAGCACACTGCCAGTTTCAGTGGTGACTTTGCCCTCTTTTAACAAGCCAAGTACCTGCTGCTCAATCAGGTCAACGGAGCGATGGACGGCATTGGCTTGAGAGCGTGGCGTTAAGCGTCCTTCTGCGGTATAGAGACGATCCGCAAAGGCTTCAAATAACACAGGCACATTGTGCTCTTTAGCAAGGGCTTCGATCTCCTCACGCTCAGGCACGGCCATCACCATCAAGGGTAAGCTACTGCTTATTTCCGCCACAGCCTGCATCACAGTTGCCAGCATTTTGCTGTCAAAGGCCATCATGTTGTACAGCGCGCCATGGGGCTTCACATAATCCAAACTCACACCATGGGCCTGACAGATACCCTGTAAAGCACCCACTTGATATTGCACTAGGGCTTTTAACTCGTCTGGGGCAATGTCCATACGACGGCGACCAAAGCCTACTAGATCAGGGAAGCCCGGATGAGCCCCCACAGATACGCCATGCTGTTTCGCTAAGGCAACGGTTTTGCTCATAATCAATGGATCGGACGCATGGAAACCACAGGCAATGTTCGCTTGATTGACGAATGGCATGATCAAGTCGTCCTGTCCCATTTTCCAAGCACCAAAGGCTTCGCCCATATCACAATTTAATAACATTTGAACTCCTTAACGCTGAGACATAGTGGTTGGCAAGTAGGTCACGATCTCTGGGAATACAGTCACCAGAACGATTGCCAAACCAATCAGTAGGAAAAATGGCAAGGCTGCACGAGCCACATAAAGGATGCTCTTGCCGGTTAATGCTTGAATCACAAACAGGTTAAACCCAACAGGTGGCGTGATCTGGGACATTTCCACCACGAAGACGATGAAGATCCCGAACCACAGCAAGTCGATACCAGCCGCTTCTACCATAGGCAGCACCACAGCTACGGTCAGAACCACCACGGAAATACCATCCAAGAAACAGCCCAGCACCATAAAGAAGATAGTCAGGTAAACGATCAACATCATGGGCGACAGATTGAGCTCTGCAATCCATTCCGCAAGGGATTTAGGAATACCTAGGAAGCCCATAGCAATGGTCAAAAAGTGCGCTCCCACCAAGATAAAGGTGATCATACAAGCGCTCTTTACAGCCCCCATTAAGCTGTCCATAAAGCTTGCGAAGCTTAACGCTCCCGTTAGCCCAGCCAGCGCCAAAGCTCCTGCCACACCGATGGCTGCAGCTTCCGTTGGCGTTGTTAATCCACCGTAAATGGAACCCAACACAAAGCCGATCAAGCCCATCACAGGGAACAAACGGCGGATGGCAATAACTTTCTGAGCCAAAGGCACCGCGCTTGCGGATTTAGGCGGCAGCTCGTCTTTGTGTAGCTTCGCCCAGATCATGGTGTAACCCATAAACAAGGTCACAAGTAGTAAGCCCGGTAGCGCACCCGCCACAAACAAACGGGCGATGGAGACTTCGGCTGCCACCCCATAAACAATCAAGATAATGGACGGAGGGATCAGCAACCCAAGGGTGCCCGAACCCGCCAAGGTACCAATGGCCATACGGTCACTGTAACCTTGCTTTTTCAGCTCTGGCAAAGTCATGCGGCCAATGGTCGCAGCGGTCGCAGCCGAGCTACCAGAGACTGCCGCAAAGATGCCACAGCTAAAAATGTTCACATGCAGCAGCTTACCCGGAACGCCCCCCAGCCATGGGGACAAACCTTCAAATAAATCCGTAGAGAGCCGCGTGCGAAACAGGATCTCCCCCATCCAGATGAACAATGGTAATGCGGTAAGGGACCAAGCCGTCCCCGCACCCCATGTGGAGGTACCAAACAACAAATCGATTTGGTAATTACCCGACAGCAGCAAACCCAAGCCGCCCACGGCGATCAGGGTAAAGGACACCCACACACCAAAGGCCAACATGGCGATCATGACCACCGCTAGAAAAATAGAAATTAACGTCATATCCATGGTTAGCCTTCTCCCAACTCATCTTCATGTTTCATGTAGTCAGGAGTCTGACCTTTCAGGGCGCTCCAAAGCGCATCTAGGGTAGCAAACACCAAGGCGCAGGCACCGATAGCAACAGGCAGTTGTGGGATCCAAAGCGGTACCGGCACATAGCCATAGGACACTTCGTCATAGACGTAGGATTCATACACCATGAAGACACAGGCGTAGGCGATGCCAATGCTCAGCAGTACGCCCAGCACCAACACACAACGTTCTTGTAAAAGACGTGCTTGGGTGCCAAAACGTTGGATCACCAAGGTCACGCGAATATGGCCCCCTTCACGGAAGGTATAAGCCAAACCAAAAAAAGTAGAAGCGGCCAAAGCAAACCCAGCAAAGTCCTCTGCTGAGGGCACAATAAAACCAAACAAACGGCCGACAATTTGTAGCAAAAGCAACAAGGTAATAGCGACAATACAGGCGCCAGAAAGCAAACCAGACAACTGGTAGCCTTTAGATTTCAGGGAACTCATAGAGACCCTCCCAAGAGTGGCACCGCGTCAGAGACTGACGCGGTGGGTGGAGAGGTAAGGTATTAAGGGTTGTAGCGTTCTAGGATCTTACCGATCGCTTCTGGATCTTCCGCTTTCCATTCTGCGGCCATGGTTTTACCGATTTCCACCAACTCTTCGACGAATTCTTGAGTCGGCTCAGTCACGTTCATACCGTTATCACGCAGGATTTGTGTATCGTTTTCACCACGCACCTCTACACGCTTCCAGCCTTCGCTTTCAACATGCTGAGCAGCCGCCATAACGATGTCTTGGGTTTCTTTGTCTAGACGACGGAACGCACGGTTGTTAACGATTACGATGTTTTTCGGAATCCATGCTTTGATGTCTGTGTAGTAGTCAACATAGTCCCAAGCTTGCGTGTCTGCCCCCGTAGAAGGAGATGTCACCATGGCCTGAACGATGCCAGTACTGAACGCTTGAGGCACATCAGGTACTTGTACTGTGGTTGGCACTGTGCCCATCAAGTCCGCTAGACGTGACGTGGATGGACTATTTGTACGCATTTTTTCGCCTTTCAGGTCAGCTAGGTTTGACACAGGCATCTTGGTGTACAAGCTTTGTGCTGGCCATGCCACAGTGTAAAGAAGCTTCATACCGCTTTCAGCAAGTTTGGCCTCGATAGAAGGCTTAGCAGCTTCCCATAGGGATTGAGCGTCACCATAAGTAGACGCCAAGAATGGAATGTTGTCGTGTTTGTAAATAGGGTCTTCGTTACCCATGATCGCCATGAAAATCTCACCTACTTGGACTTGTCCAGAGCGCACAGCTCGTGGGATTTCCAAGTGCTTAACCAAAGAGCCGCCGGAGTGAACGGTAATGTCCAAGTCACCGCCAGTTTTCTCTTTGATTTCTTCAGCGAATTCGTATGCCAGTTGAGTAGATAGGTTACCGTCACCGTATGGCGTTGGCATGTGCCAAGTCGCAGCAAATACAGAAGACGACAGCAAGCTGGTTGCGATTAAAGTAGTTTTTAATGGCTTCATGAGTGTTCCTATTTAGTTTTTAGTATGTTTTGTCTGACTTTCGTCAATGCACTCCTAAAAACTAAACAGTTCAAACTCAAAAATCCAACTAATATTTTTTTACAATACAAAAAAATAATTTATCAATTAGCCACATTTATAAGGACATTCTGACCGTGATCCCAGAAAATACGGGTGAGATTCATTAACGTTGTTGATCTAATTGCCCCATGCTGCCAATAAAGAGGTACATCAACGGGGTTTGATTCATCTAGCATGGCCACTCGGTTTGAGCCTAAATCAGACTCAATCATGCACTCAGGGACCATACACCAGCCTAATCCTAGGGCCGCCGCCTCTACAAAGCCTTTCGAGGTAGGCAGGTAATGGGTTGGCGGAGATAAGATGTCATGGGTCTTGGATTTAATAAAACGGTTTTGCAATTCGTCTTTGCGGTTAAACACCATCATGGGCGCTTTAGCTAAGGCTTCTCGACTCACGCCCGCGGGAAAGTAACGTTTAATAAACTCAGGGGACGCGATGGCTTGATAGCGCATGGTGCCCAGCAAATGAATGTCACACCCTTGGATCGCTTTAGAGTCAGAAGTGATGGCACCAATCGCCGTACCATCCCGCAAGAGATCAAGAGAATGGTCTTGATCGTCCACCACCACATCAAACAAATAACCATACTGTCGGTTAAGCTCTGCTATGGCGGGCAGCACCCAAGTCTCTAAGGAGTCATCGTTGACGGCGATGGTCAGCCTGCGCGCCACAACATCGTCCCCTTGGTCTAGCTGAAAAGCCTCAAAGGCTTCCGCTTCCAGCACCTGCATGGACTTCACTCGACGTAACAGCAATTGACCTGCTTCCGTCGGACGACAAGGGGGCTGACGCACGATCAGCACCTGTCCCATGCGATCTTCCAAGGCTTTTACCCGTTGGGAGATGGCAGAGGACGTGACACAAAGGCGTTTCGCCGCCCCATCAAAGCTTCCCTCTTCTATAACTGCCGCAAACGCGGCCAATTGCGGATGCAAAAGACTCATTTCTATCCTTCTTGTAACGATCTGCCCTATTCGCCGCCGACGGCGGCTTTTGGAGCAAGTGATTTCAATACGCTCTCTAAACGCATGACGGCTTGCTCAAGTTTGTCAGGCGTAGCATTGGTAAAATTCAATCGTAACGCAGATTGACCTTTGTCACCGGAATAAAATACATCACTGGGCACAGCAGCGATGCCTTGGTCCAACAACCTATACGCTAAAGCCATGGTGTCGCAATCGGGTAAGGTTAACCAAACAAACATCCCCCCTTGTGTCGGCAAGGTACGACAGCCGTAATCTTCCAGAGCGGATAAGGCTTTCGCCAATACTTGGTAACGCCCTTGATACAGGTCACTTACTTTTGCCACATGGGCGTCAAAGTCTGGGTGTTCTAACAAGCCTAACAACATGGCCTGAACGGGCACACTGGAATGCAGGTCTGCCCCTTGCTTAACCTTGATTAAGGCATCCACCCAAGCCTCTGGCCCGGACACAACCCCCATCCGCAACCCAGGAGAGGCTATTTTAGAAAAGGAGCGTAATACCAAGGACTGATCTGGACAAAAGCTCGACACCATAGGTAACGCATCGCCACTAAAGCGTAAATCTCGATAAGGGGCGTCCTCGATCAAGGTCACCTGATAAGCCAGACAAAGCTCCGCTACCTTGTGTCGCGTGGCTAAGGACCAAGATACCCCTGTGGGATTATGAAAATCGGGGACGCCGTAAAATGCCTTGGGACGTTGCGTTGCAAAGCATACTTCTAAGGCCTCCAGATCCGGCCCCTCGTCCGTTTGCGGTACTTCCAAAATGCGAGCTTGTACCAAATCAAACACCTGCATGGCGCCAAGGTAGCTTGGTGCTTCCATAACAATCTTATCTTCTGGATCAAAGAAAGCCCGTGCGATGAGATCCAATCCTTGTTGGGAGCCCGTTGTTACTAATAGTTTATGATGATTCGGCACCTCATAACGGGCCGTTAAATGTTTCACCAAGGGCCCATAGCCTTGAGTTGGGCCATATTGAAACAATGAGACATCCTCAGGGATCTTAGTCATCACAGGCTTGAGAATATCGAGTGGGAAGGTTTTTTCGTCCGGCAATCCGCCTGCCAAAGAAATCACATTGGGATCGCTGGCCGCCGCTAATATTTCTCTGATAAAAGATGATTTCATGCGCAAAACCGGTGTCGACAACTTCATTGTATCCTTCCTTCGTTGGGTTAAGGGAGGCTTTATGCTACGGTTCTACCATCTAAAATAATTGTCCGTTTATGCTATAACTAATGTCCATTTATGCGATATACGTTGTCCATTTATGCTATTTTAGCGTTTTAACTTTTTTCAATTTTTAACAAGGCCATAAAGCGGATGTCAAAGCAGCACCTAAGCCGTATCAACGAAGTTTTGTTTTACATCCATCAGGACATCAGTCGTCCTTTGTCCGCAAAACAGCTTGCTGACATTGCCGCCTACTCTGAGCAACACTTTCACCGCTTGTTTAAGCAGATCGTAGGAGAATCCATCCACCAGTACATACGACGGGTGCGAATGGAATACGCTGCCAATCAGCTTATGTTTGATACCAGCTCTTCGGTGTTGGACATCGCCAATCGCTGTGGCTTTAGCTCAGCATCCTCTTTTAATAAAGCCTTTAAGAGCACCTTCCATTGCGCCCCATCCGCATGGCGCCAGCAGGATGAGCCCTCCACCGATAAGCCTTATTTAACGGACCCTGACGTGGCCCTTGGCTATCAGCGCATCAGTCATCAAACTTTACCTTCCCCTAAAATTATCGAGGTACCCTCTCGCTTGGTGGCCTACAAACGCCACCTTGGCTATGGGCGCTCCATTAAAGAAGCGTGGATGACCTTATTTGCTTGGGCCAATGCGGAACAGCGGGACACCTCTGGGCAATTTGGTTTGCATCACTCTAATCCAGCATGGGTGGAACTGAGCAAATGTCATTATGTGGCTTGCTTAGAAATCGACCGCCCTATCGGTCGCCAATCCCTCGTCAGTCAATTGACCATTCCTGCGGGACTGCACGCAGTGTTTCATTTAACAGGCAAGTATGGAGAGCTGCTGCCCCGCATTAGCCAAGTATTCGAAACCTGGCTACCAGCCTCTAAGTTCAAACTGCGTTCTACGCCGGGTTACGTGCGCTATCATAAAAACCAATTTATCGAAGCAGACGAAACCTTTGATCTTGAGTTCTATCTACCGATCAGTGTGTTCTAATTAGCTTTTCTTAACTTATCTAAGATTAATTAATTTTACTTACAATAACACCCATTGCATCATGCCCCCAGTTCATTGATTCAACTAGGGAACCTACATGCTTATTACCGCTATGCTATCGGGCTTTACCGCAGGCGCTGGACTCATTATCGCCATTGGCTCGCAAAACGCCTTTGTTCTGCGCCAAGGACTGCTAAGACATCACGTGGGTGTCATTGTCGCCATGACTTCCCTTAGCGATATGCTGTTGATTACTCTGGGGGTGGCAGGCATAGGCTTTTTAATCACTGAATGGCCCCAGTTGATAATAGCCTTGCAATACGGTGGTGCGGCGTTTCTCGCTTGGTATGGGCTGCTCGCCGCAAAACGAGCCATCACAGGCTCAGGGGCATTAGAAGCCAGTCAATCAGAAGCTCAAGCCTCCTTATCGAAAGTAGTACTCACCTGCTTAGCCTTCACCTTTTTAAACCCCCATGTGTATCTAGACACCATGGTGCTGTTGGGCAGCCTATCGACCCACTATATAGGATTAGGACAAATCGCATTTGCAGTGGGGGCTTGCCTCGCCAGTTTGGTGTGGTTTGTGGCGTTAGGTTATGGTGCGCGCTTATTGCGCCCCCTGTTTGGCAACCCTAACGCCTGGCGAGTATTAGACGGTTTTATCGCGGTATTTATGTTGCTGCTTAGCAGCTGGATGGCCTTTGGTACTCTTTAGCTAGTAAAACCAAACTAAATGGATCACCGCACGAACGAGCAATCCCAGTAACGCACCCAATATGGCATAACGAAACACCTTACCAATACGTGGGCCAATGGCTGAAAACAGCGCCAAGCCCACTAAATCCAATGGGTTACTGGCTAAACCAGCAATGATGTTTAAATCCCGTGGGGACAAGGTGCCATGTTGGGCTTGGTCAATGATCACACCTAGGTAAGCGGTCCCTCCCGCTACATATTTAGTGATAATGGGCAACACGGCTGCCCCAGGTAGACCAATGGCCTGAAAAGCCGGAGCCAGTAGATCCGTCAAAAATGCAATGACGTTTAAGTCTTTCAAAATGGTCAGAATAAAGATGGTAATGATCAACATCGGCAGCATACCGATGGCAATCTTCATCCCTTCCATGCCCCCGTCTGACAAGGATTGAACAATGGTTTTCTTAACAGCTGGCCCCTTTTCCACCACATCAATACTGTTGGCAGACGGAGACACATCACGCATCAGCACATAATAGGTAAACGCCGACGCAATGATACCGCCCACCAAGGACGAAAACAGCAATACCCAGATATTCAAGCCGTAGGCAATCAAAGGAAAGGAGATGTTACCCTGAGTCATGGTCATGACCAGAGCGATGGTAGCCGCCACTTTACGCTGATCGGGCTCCATGGCGTCCACTTTAATTAAGGCAGGAAACGGTGCCACAGAACTGACAAATAAAATCTTGATGGACGCGATAACCCCAATCCCTGATGCGCCAAAGGAATGGGTTACTTTCGACAGCTTAACTGAGAGCCAGGCCAACAGGCCCTTGTTCTCAAGCACCTTCATTAAGCCTCCCATCACCACAGTGATAGGTAGCATCAAATACAACACAAGATCGATGGCCAAACGACCTGAACTTTCGATGTTTGTAATAAATTCCATTTCGTCCTTCTTACTGCCCGCGCCACATGACTCGTTTAACAAGAGTAACAGTATACGCCAACCTTATTGGCAATACTTGTATCACGGCGCCAAACGAAAAAAAGCGCCCGATTACTCGGACGCTTGGTTAACGAAGGAGCGGAATAACTTCGTTAGAAAATCAGTAGGCCAAGGCCGATTACGACACCTGAACCTAACAATGCAAGTAAGCAGTAGCCCATCACGTCTTTCGCACCAAGACCTGCGATGGCTAATGCTGGCAACGCCCAGAACGGCTGGATCATGTTAGTCCAAGCGTCACCCCAAGCAATCGCCATGGCGGTTTTCGCCGCATCAACACCCAGCTCTGCCCCTGCTGGCATCATCACCGGTGCCTGTACTGCCCATTGACCACCACCAGACGGTACAAAGAAGTTCACAATGCCCGCACTTAAGAAAGTGAATAGTGGAAACGTAGTTTCATTAGAGATGGCCACAAACCCTTGAGAGATAAGACTGGCAAGACTGTCCCCAGTGCTGCCCACTGCCGTCATCATGCCCATGATGCCCGCGTAGAATGGGAATTGAAGCAAGATTCCAGAACAGTTTCTCGCACCGTCCGATACCTCTGACAACAAGCTCTTAGGTGTGCCATGAAGTAAAATGGCGGTGAACAAGAACACAAAGTTAACAATGTTTAGGTTAAGCGCGAAGCCATTTTTTATGAAATACACCACCACAAACACATAACCCATTAGACCGATCAAACCAGACAACACACGGCTGTTTTCCATGCGCTCTGCGGGGGTCATGTTAGCCTTGTCTAAGGGTTGCTCAGGGTTCTTGTCGATCAGCTCAGAGGTATCAAACTCGATGGTATCCTGTGGCGCTGGGTGCATGAAGCGGTTCAACACTGGGATGGTCACCAACATCACCAGCAAGATGGTAATGTTCATGGGAGAGAAAATGGTTTCCGACGTCGGAATGGCAGAGGTTACCGCACCATTGGTAACGGCTTCAATGTTTGAGCCACTGGCAATGGCTAATGGAATCGAGCCTGATAGGCCAGCATGCCAAAATAAGAAACCGCTGTATGCGGAGGCAATCAATAGACGGTAATCCACACCGCGTACTTTGGCGGCTAATTCACGGGCAAAGATGGCCCCAACAACAAGGCCAAAACCCCAGTTTACCCAACAGGCAATGGCACTGGTAACAGTGACGAGTAAGATGGCTTGGCTTGGGGTTTTGGCAATGCCTGCCATCATGGCAAGTTTGCGCTTAAAGGCGGGCGCGCTCGCCATAGCATGACCTGTTACCACAACCATAGCCATCTGCATGGAAAAGCTAAGTAGCTTCCAGAAGCCACCGGCCCATGCTTCAACCACCTGAACGGGGCCTTGGCCAGTACTTGGCATCACCAATGCAAACACCACAAGGGTCAGAACGATGGCAAAGATAAAAGGATCCGGCAGGTATCTTTGCAGGAGCGTCACGAAGAAATAGCTTAACCGCTGCAACGCAGTTTTTTGTGTCGTCAATTGAGACATGGTTTTTCCCTATTTTATAGTTATTTTAGGCAGGGCTTGTGGCCCTTTTTTAGTTTTTCATTTTTAGTGCTTAGCGCTGAACTGGCTTAATGTGCTTGGCTGATCAACATGGCAACACCCATGCCACCACCAATACACAAGGTCGCAAGTCCTTTTTCTGCTTTTTGCTTTTGCATTTCATGAATCAGTGACACCAACACGCGGCAACCTGAGGCACCGATGGGATGTCCTAGGGCAATCGCACCGCCATTGACGTTGACGCGATCAGCGGTCAGTCCTAACTCTTGGCTGACACATAGAGCCTGTACCGCAAAGGCTTCATTGGCCTCAATGAGATCCAGATCTTTTACTTCCCACTGGGCTTTGCTTAACGCTTTTTGGCTCGCAGTAATGGGGCCTGTACCCATGATTTGTGGATCAACCCCTGACGTGGCTGAGCCTTCGATGGTGGCTAAGATTGGCAAGCCCAAACGTTTTGCTTCTTCATCCGTAGTGACCACGACCATGGCTGCGCCGTCGTTCAGGGTCGAAGCGTTGCCTGCGGTCACCGAGCCAGTTTTAGTGAACGCAGGACGCAGACCACTCAAGGACTCCGCACTGCTATTGGGACGAATTTGTTCGTCTTCGCTCACTACAATGGGATCCCCTTTTCGTTGGGGGATAGCGATGGGCAAGATCTCTTCTTGAAAGCGTCCTGAGGCTTGAGCCTTGGCAGCTCTTTGCTGAGACATGGCCGCAAAGGCGTCTTGTTGCTCTCGAGTGATCTGCCATTGATCGGCAATGTTTTCGGCGGTTTGACCCATATGGTAATCATGGAAGGCATCCCAAAGGCCATCACTGATCATGGTATCAATCATGTTCCAGTGGCCCATTTTTTTGCCACCGCGGCTATTAGGTAATACATGAGGCGCTTGGCTCATGCTTTCTTGTCCGCCCGCGACCACCACTTTAGCGTCCCCATTGAGCACCGCTTGCGCCGCCAATTGAACCGCTTTAAGCCCTGAGCCACAGACCATGTTCACCGTCATGGCTGAGATATGATTAGGCAAGCCAGCATTTAACGCGGTTTGTCGAGCTGGATTCTGGCCACAGCCAGCGGCTAACACTTGACCTAGGATCACCTCGTCAATCTGCTTCACTAGGGCTGGATGCTTTTTCAGTAAGCCTTGCAATACTTGTGTGCCGATCTGAACCGCAGACAGAGGTGACAATGCCCCTTGAAATGCGCCAATAGCACTACGACCTGCTGCAACAATCACTGCTTTCATGGTCGATTCTCCTTGTCTCGTTGTCTTGTCAAAAGACGCTGCTTACGCAACCGCCATTTCTGGGACATGATCTGGGATCACCAGCTTGCCCGCTGTTTTTTCTTGGATCTCTTCAACCGATACGCCCGGTGCTCGCTCTTTTAGTACGAACGCCCCGTCTTCGATTTCGATCCATGCTAGATCCGTTAGCACTTTTTTAATGCAGCCTTTGCCGGTCAAAGGTAAAGCACAATCCGCCAAAAGCTTAGATTCACCGGTCTTTGATGCGTGGGTCATGGTCACAATGATGTTGTCCGCACCAGCCACCAAATCCATAGCGCCTCCCATGCCTTTCACAAGCTTGTTGGGAATCATCCAAGACGCAATATTGCCGTGTACATCCACTTCAAATGCGCCTAATACGGTGAGGTCCACATGACCACCGCGTATCATGGCAAAGGATTCTGCTGAGGAGAAAATCGATGCACCCTTGATCGCCGTAACCGTTTGCTTACCCGCGTTAATCATGTCTGCATCCAGTTGATCTTCGGTTGGGAACGCCCCCATACCCAGTAGACCGTTTTCTGATTGCAACATAACTTCCATGCCTTCAGGCACATAGTTGGCCACCAAAGTGGGGATGCCGATACCTAGGTTTACGTAAAAACCATCACGTAACTCTTGGGCCACACGTTGTGCCATTTGTTCTCTTGAAAGAGCCATAGCCACCTCTTGTTTTTGTTTAAATGGATAAATCGTTATGAGCGTACTGCGACTTTCTCAATGCGCTTTTCAAATGTGCCTTTGATCACACGGTTTACGTAGATACCCGGCGTATGAATTTGAGTAGGTTCTAGCTCCCCTACTTCTACGATCTCTTCCACTTCTACAACGGTAATCTTGCCTGCGGTGGCCGCGAGAGGGTTGAAGTTCTGTGCAGTATGGCGATATACCACGTTGCCAAAGCGGTCGGCTTTCCAGCCTTTCACAATGGCAAAATCACCTTTAATGGCGGGCTCAAGCAGATACTCTCTGCCATCAATTACACGGGTTTCTTTGCCTTCCGCCACTGGGGTACCCACACCTGTTGCGGTGTAAAATGCAGGAATACCTGCGCCGCCAGCGCGAATCTTTTCGGCCAATGTGCCTTGAGGGGTCAACACAACGTCGATCTCGCCGCTAAGCAGTTGCTGCTCGAACAGGTTGTTTTCACCCACATAGGACGCGATCATTTTTTGGATTTGTTTGTCTTCAAGCAAGATACCGAGTCCGAACCCGTCGGAACCACAGTTGTTGGACACTACGGTCAATTGCTTAGTTTGACGACGCTTAATCTCTGCGATTAAGTTCTCTGGGATACCGCAAAGGCCAAAGCCTCCGGCGATTATGGTCATGCCATCTTCCAGGCCATCCATGGCCTCTTCGTAAGATGTAACTACTTTGTCAAAACCTGCCATCACGACTCCTAATTATTATTGTGCGATGAATACTGTCTGGAATGTCTATGGCAAACAGTTTGACTTATCAGTTCGGATTAATTAATTTTATTTTTCATATATATTGATAAATAAATCAAATGAATATCAAGCAAATCAAGGCCTTTTTGGCGGTGGCTGAGTCCCTTAGCTTTGCCCAAGCAGCCCATCAATTACACCTTTCTCAACCTGCTCTAAGCCTTGCTGTTAAAGGCTTGGAAGACTCCTTGGGAGGCAAGTTACTGACCCGCACCACACGCACTATTTCCCTGACTCCAGAAGGGGATGCCCTAGTCCCCATCGCAAGGCGGCTGTTAGCACAATGGCAGGATGCGGAAGACGAAATGAAGCAACGCTTCGCTTTGCAGCTAGGCAAAATATCCATTGCAGCCATGCCCTCCTTTGCAGGCTCTTTGCTTCCCAAAGCCATCCAGCAATATCATCAGCGCTTTCCAAACATTCAAATCGCCATCGACGATGTCCTGTCAGACATGGTGGTGGAGCGAGTGGCAAACAACAGTGTGGAATTGGGGGTGACCTTTGAACCCAATCAAGCGGAAGGTCTAACGTTTTACCCCCTTTATCGAGATGAATTCATCGCCATTCTGCCTCAGGGACATGTGTTAGCAGAGCAAACGGAACTCACTTGGCAGGCGCTGTTAGCATACGATTTTATTACTCTGCAGCGACCATCGAGCGTGCGTACCATGATTGAAAAAAGCCTGAAAGACGCCCAGATTGATTTAGCCGTGGCATTTGATGCTCACCAACTTACGACGGTAGTGAGAATGGTCAGTGAAGGAATGGGGGTAGCGGTTGTCCCCGCAACCTGTCGTCAGCAAATCAGGGAACAGGGGGTACTGGAACGCCCTATTACCCATCCGACGATTGAGCGAACCGTGGGGGTCATCTGTAAACCTCGATCCATGTTATCCATCGCTGCTGCCGCTATGCTCGACACGCTTGTGGATGCCTACGCTCATACTCAACAATAAGCTGAGATGGCAAATCCTGGCTGGAAAACTGAAAATAGCAGAAAGCATCAATCCGCCTGCTTGATCGATGCTTTTTTGCTTTTGGGGCGCACTTCACTGAGCAATAACCCCGCCACCACAAACACGCCCCCAAGCATGGCAATGGCAGGCAAACGCTCCCCTGCAATACGACCCACAATGCCCGCCCAAACAGGCTCTCCCGCATAAATAAT
Source organism: Marinomonas vaga (assembly GCF_055388305.1). Taxonomy (NCBI): domain Bacteria; kingdom Pseudomonadati; phylum Pseudomonadota; class Gammaproteobacteria; order Oceanospirillales; family Oceanospirillaceae; genus Marinomonas; species Marinomonas vaga. Next base: position 2,716,109 of record NZ_AP043903.1, on the reverse strand, counting down.
AGCGGCGGTAGAAGACTCCACACTGCGTTGCGCCCAGTTCATCGTGAGTTGGATCAAAGCACTGGCAAGCCCTAAGCCCACAATTAATCCCGTCAACTCCCAGGAAAAATCAGGCAACTGGGTTTCCCCCACAAACGGCATGGCAATAAAGGCAAAGATCCCTGCAAATAAAAGCTGCAGGATGGTGACATTTTTGAGATTCACATGGGGCGCGAAGTGGCTAATAAAGATGATTTCAAACGCCAACGCTATGGTGCCAAACGCTGTGATCACATGACCAAAATTCAGAGTCTGAGCACTGCTACCCACCCCAGATAACAGCATCAAACCTACAAATGCCACCAAGGCTCCCACACAGGTCATGTAATGGGGCACCTTTTTAAACACCATAAAGACAATCATTGGCACCAAGGGGACATATAACGCCGTAATAAACGCCGATTCACTACTGGTAATGTATTGCAAGCCCGTGGTTTGAGAGCCATAGCCCAGGGTAATGGACGCTCCAATGGCCATGGCTGCAACCACATCTGCACGACTGATGCGGCGCAAGGAATGATAAGAGATTAACGCAATGGCAAGAGAGGCTGCGGTAAAACGACTGCCCACAAAAAACATCGGCGTACTTAATGTGAGACCCACTTTAATCACGTAAAACGTGCCACCCCACACCATAGTGACTAGCACCATGGCTAATTTTGGGCCCAGCAATCTAGCCATTAAAGGGTGAGACAACACAGAAGACATAACCAACAACCTTGCCGAAAAGGCTCCTATACTGCCTGAGCGCGGCCTGAAAGGCTACGCCCTCACCTTTGAATCCAATTTTATAGGGGGTCAGCTAGGGTCTTGGCCAGTGCACATGGTGTTCGTCAATGACAAACTTATGCCGGTGTCGTTGCTTACTGTGATAATGGGGATGAATATGGGGCTCAGGGCCTTCCCAGCCTTGATGCTCATGCTGATGATGTTCATCGTGAACGTGGGGGTGTAAATGCTCCATGGCCGGATGTTCATGCCATAGGGTCTGTTGATCATCATGACGCCAAACCACCCATGCCAAAATGGTCGCGGCACCCGCTAACACAGCCAAACCTAAGAAGGCTCCGTTGATACCAAAGCGACTACCAAACCAGCCAGCTAGAAAATAGCCCAGCAACCACATGCCGTGAGTTAGAGCGAAATTTGCGGAGAAATAATCATTGCGATCACTCTCTTTACAGGAATGTCGAACCACCCGCCCCGTGGGAATCAAGATCAAGCTAGAGCCGAAACCAATGACCGCCCATAAGGGCATCATTTGCCAATAATTCGGCTCCCCTAGCCCAGCGAGTAAGGCCACTGTCAATAATCCAGCGCCACTAAGCATGACCCTTCGATCAGACCAATGATCTAGCACACTGGGCAAGATAAATGCCGCCAACATAGAACCCACACCCGCGGCCAGCATGAGCATAGGGACAAACTCCTCTCCCATGCCAAGCTTTACTCGCACATACACGACACTGTTGACGATCACCATAGCACCTGCTGCAGATAACACTAGGTTAAGTAGCAACACACCCCGTAAGCGTGGCGTCTTAAGGTAACTTTTTACGCCAAAAGTGACCCGTTGCCAGATCCCACCACTGCGATCACTTAAGGCCCCTTTGGGCAATGCTGCTGACAACAAACAACACGCCGCTAACACAAAGGCGATGGCATTTAATTCAAATAACAACTGATAGCTGGTGAACAATAATAAAAAGGCCGCCAATGCCGGGCTAAACAAGCTCTCCATCTCCATGGCAAGGCGAGATAAGGTCAACGCACGAGTGTAATCTTTGTCATCGGGTAAGACATCTGGCAGCAGGGCTTGATACACCGGGGTGTAGCCCGCCGCCATACTATTCAGGAGAAACATTATTAAGAAAAATTGCCAGACCTGATCGCAAAATGGCAGCAGTGCCACCAAACAAGCACGCCCCACATTCAGACCCGCAAGCCAAGCCTTGCGGGGCAACTGGCTGGCGTATCCCCCAACCACAGGCGCCACCAGTAAATAGGCCACCATCTTGATGGACAAAGCGATGCCCAATACCCAACCAGCCTGACTGGGGTCCAACTTAAAGGCAAGGAGCGCCAGCGCAACTGTGGTCAAACCCGTACCTAATAAAGACGTCACTTGTCCTAAAAATAGCCACCGAAACGTGGCGATTTTAAGTGGCTGAAGCATCTCCATTTCAAGCCTCCAAAACTAAAGTATGAACGATTAACGTCTTTGATCAACCAGCTTTCCGTCGACCAAGGTAACTTCCCGAGTGGCAAGTTGAGTCACCAGATCTCCATCGTGGGAAATAATCACCATCGCTTGAGGTAAGCATAGCAAGGTATCAATTAAACGCTGTCGTGCTTGGGTATCCAAGGCATTGCTCGGCTCATCCAGCAGTAACACATCAGGCTCCATGGCAAGCACAGACGCTAGGGTGATCATGCGCTTTTCTCCCCCAGAAAGCTGATGAGTAATACGCTCCTCAAACCCCGCCATCCCCAAAGAGGCCAACGTTTGCTTAGCAATCTCTAACGCTTGATTACGGGTTTTACCCAGATTCAATGGCCCAAAGGCCACGTCTTCCAACACCGTGGGACAAAACAACTGATCGTCAGGATCCTGAAATAAAAACCCGGCCCGAGCGCGCACTTCAACGAACTCTTTTTCCACATTGCGCTCTGCACCAAAGGCCCAAACCTGACCCGCCTTCGGCTTTTTCAACCCTACCAGAAGATGCAAAAAGGTGGTTTTACCTGCCCCATTTGGCCCAGTCAACGCGACTCGCTCGCCTTTCTTTAAGGTGAAATCCACCTGATCTAACACCACCCCACGTCGTGGATAACGATAACTAAGACCCATAACACTGATTAAAGCATCTGACTCAACCATAAAAATTCAGTCCAATTAAAAGGGTCAATAACACACTAAAAAAGCCACTAAACACAACGTCTGACCGTGTGACTCTCATGTCATCATAGAGGTAAAACTTGCCTTGATAACCTCGGCACTTCATGGCGTCCATGATACGTTCCGAGCGCTCAATGGAGTGCACCAACAGCATGCCGACTAAATAACCGATGGAGCGCCAAGTATGGCGATTGGTCGAAAGGACAAAGGCTCTTGCCTGCATGGCACGGCGCATGCGCTTATATTCTTGCCCAATCACATCCAAGTAACGCACAGTAAAAAGCATCAAATGCACCAGTTTATCTGGCACTCGCAACCGCGCCAAGGCATGACCTAGATGACTAGCACTCAAGGTTCCCAGCAAGGCTAATAATGCCAACACCACCGCATGGGCCTTAAGTAAAATCATCAAAGCATGCAAAAAACCGGCTTTGCTGGCAGACAAGCCAAGCAGGGTAAACCATGTTTCTCCTGGAGTCGTAAAAGGCAACAGAATGATCAAAAAGATCATAAACATGTCCATGGCGATGACCCGTCTCAAGGTACGCCTTAGATTTAACCGAGCCATCAAGGCCAATATCAGTGCCACACCCACCCCTGCGGTGAGTGCTATAAAGCTATGGGACAAGACCACGGTAAGGGCAAAAGCACACACCAACACCACCCGCACTCTGGGATCCAGACGGTCAATGGGAGACGGTCGATGTTTAACGGTCTGCCCTTGCCATGAGGTACCACTGTGCTCAAGATACTGAGGCATTATCCGTATCCTGCTGAGTGGTTTTTGGCTTGTTAGCGTTTAATTGTTGCTGACGGTGTCGCCACCAAATGCCTAACCCACAAAGCCCAAAAATGTATCCGATTCCCCCAATGATATCCTGAAGACCCGCTTTGGCTTGGTAAGCGGCCAATTCTTGGCGTAGAGGTTTTACCTGCTTGGCTACAGCGGCTTCAATCATTTCTGATAATTGAGCGTGATCAGTAGAGTTCACCGTTCCCCCTTGGCTGCTGGAGACGGGTTGAGATTGCCTTTTAGCCCCGCTCCCGCCCCCAAGAGAAGCCGGAAGCTGATCTGCAGGCAACAGCATCTCTGCCACATGCCCCGCACTCAGATTTGCATAAAATGCATAATCCATACGCTCAGAGGCTTGATAGGAAAACAGCCCCTCTCCATCGGTCTTAACACGATCTAGCTCATTTCCTTGTGCATCCGAGACAATCACCTCGGTGCCTTCAGGGGCCATATCTCCATTGGAAAAGCCAATCTCACCTTCGATGGTTGAGCCAATGGCATACACCCCACTGATGACGTTATGGGCATGAGCATTGTAAGACAGGCATATGAGCATCAGACAAGCCAGCCTTTGGCCCGTTGCAATCAATCCCTTAGCCATACACACGCTCCTCGTCTAGACCGAGGAATTCAGGCTTCACCTTACGAATCAGCAACACCGCCGCCGCGGTCACAAAACCTTCCACCACCATCACCGGAATATGAGCAACAAAGGTCGCTTTCGCCGCCAACACAAAGGCTTCCCCTGACATCATCAATGACAAGGCCACCATTAGGGTCGTGACAATGATGGCGCCCGCCCCGCCTATGGCTCCCCACACAGCAGCCACTTTGGGAGAGGACGCACTGATCCCATGACGACACAGGTAATACATCAACACCGCTGGCAAGGCGATATTAAGGGTGTTCACACCGAGCACCACAAAACCGCCAAAGCCAAAAAACACGGCTTGTAAAAACAAAGCTACTAATAACGCAGGGAACGCCGCCCATCCCAGAGCCAATCCAATCAAGCCATTTAAAATCAAATGCACACTGGAAAAACCAATGGGTAAATGAATGTAAGAAGCGATAAAAAAGGCAGCGGACAACACGCCAACCTGCGGCAAATGGTCATAGTCCATCTTCTTCAGACCCAAGGCGACGCCACCCAAGGTCAGTATGGCCCCTGTCGCCACCACGGGGATAGACAAAGCCCCATCAACTATATGCATGATGTCTTTCTCTGGTTAATTAACAGGATGGGCTTGCACCCAGATGACCGCATCTTGCGATAACTCTTTTCCTTGGTATTCGGTATCAGTGCCTACCCCAAGGGCAGCAAAGCCCCACTGCCCAGCCTTAGGAATGCCAAAGGTAAAGGTGCCATTGGCATCGGCAAAAAGAGTCATAGTGATAAAGGCATCCGCAGGAGGCTCAATTTTTGCCTCTTGAGCAAAGCCATTGGTCGCCATATCAGGCTCGTAGTTCACGTATTCCACTTCAATCTCTGCAAAAGGGACAGGTTCACCTTCGCTTCTGACGACACCGGTAAACGTGCCTCCTTCGTAAATGGCATAGGGCTTAGTCAAAGGCACGATTTCAGCCTTTAAGCCAAAATCTTGATTCCAGTCTGTTGGCAAACTGCCCACGTTGACGATGGATTTGGTGATCTGCTGGATATAGATATCTTCCGACGCTTCGTAATACGGCGCCATCTCATAGATGAACACGTAATCCCCCAAGCCACGCAAGCGTACATCTGCCTCATAGGCATCACCTGTATTGCTTGCACTGGTCCATTTGGCAGGCTTGACCGAGTTCAATAGATCCGTGGTCTTGCCTTTTTTAACCATATAAAAGGCCTGCGGCGGATCCACCGCCATCACATGCCCGCTTTCGGACGGATGGGTAAAAGGCAACTTTAAGGTGATCTGACCGCCGCTATCACGCAGTAGCTCCGGGGTATAAAGCATTTGAAAATGCGCTGACGCAGCACTGGCGTACACGCCCGCACCGGCCATCAAAGACAGGGTAAATTGTTTAAACAAAAGTACTCTCCAACAATATAAAACGTCGGAGTTGGGAGGATAAGTATTCTCAGCAGCGATGCATCCTTACTCGGTGAAGCCCTCCGCAACACCATGGTAAATCCTCATCAGGCTGGTATCCGGACTCATCAGCATGAGACTTAAATGCTCACAGTCCCCTCACCTTCCCATGACGAGCACAGTGGTCTTTGAAGGGGGCATAACCGATTTACCGTTGCGGGGGCAGTGTTGGGATAGCCACTAAATAGCGCACCAACTTCCCGAGTCTAAAAGACTTGTACAAAGTACGACCTAACGAATCCTAATAAGGTACGTTTGGCTCAAGCAAATTGCAACTGCGCGGTTTTGTCATTGGGATGAGTAGAATGCATACACCCGCCCCAATGTCCCGAACCCCTAAGGAAACTCTAAACTGCCTAAATACTCCTGAAACTCCCCAATCACCCTTTTCATTTCCACCTTAACATTATTCAGCAAGGGGGATTCCCGCCCTATTGCTTGGCAAAGGTATAAATCAGAGGTAATACCCGGAGGCAGATCAATGGCACGGAAACACAGATTTTCCATTCGTTGAGCACAGGCTGACATGGGCACTAATGCCAACCCAAGTCCCTGATTTACCATGGCCAGCATGGTTTGGGTCTGGGAGACTTCTTGGACAATGGTAGGCTGGGAATGGGTTAAAGCAAACAGAGCTTGATGCACCTTATGCAGCACCCCGCCTCGATACCATGAATACCCCACAAAGGGTTGTCCATCTAAATCCTGCATGGTCACTTTCGGCTGCACCGCCAAAGGATGATCCTTATGCACCACCAAGATGAGGTCTTCGGTCAGTACTCTAACGGACTCAATATCCTTGCCTGATTCATGGCTGCGGGTTAAACCAAAGTCAATTTCCCCACGGCGCAGCCCTTCAATGATTTCATAACTCATCATTTCCACCGATCGAATGGAAATGGTAGGCAAGGATTTATTCAGCTCAGACACCACTTTGGGCATCACGTCGATGGCGGAAGAAGGCACTGCCCCCACATGAACTTCTCCTAGTTCGCCACGCTCGGCCTGTCGGGCTTTAAGCACAGAATGCTCAGTACTGAGAAGAATTTCGGTGGCACTTTTGTACAGGCTTTCCCCTGCTGGGGTGAGTGTGACATTGCGGTTGGTTCGCTCAAATAAGCGACAACCAACGGCGTGCTCAAGCAGCTGAACCTGCCGTGATAAGGGAGGTTGCGTCATGTTTAATCGAACAGCCGCTTTGCGAAAATTCAGCTCTTTCGCCACCGCAACAAAGCAACGCAATTGATGTAATTCAATGTTTCCACTGGCCATGGTGTGATCCTTTTTTTGTTTTTATCCAAGCCTTGATTCAAATCTTATATCAAATCAATCCAACTTTGAAATATACACCTTGGCAGAAATTGCTAACCTCAATATCGCTGTCTCAACCACCTTATGCAGGCGTTGGGGGCAACAAGGCTACCTCCCAACGTGTAGGGAACCTGAAACGAAAAATCGAGGAGAATAAAAAAAATGAATTCGAAACGTATCATGCTAGCCACGGCGATTATCGCCACTACGACTTCGGGCTTCACCCTCGCAGCCAACCCATCTGATCTAACGGTTGTGCTGTCAGAGGAGCTGGATGTGGTAGAACCTTGCATGGCCGCACGCTCAAACATTGGTCGTGTTGTCTTGCAGAACATCTCTGAAACCGTGACTGAAATGGTACCAGGTGAAGGCCTAAAACCTCGCTTGGCCACTCAATGGGAAGATCAAGGTAATGGCACATGGCGCTTTCACTTGCGTAACGACGTGTCATTCAGCGATGGCACCCGCTTTGATGCAAAAGACCTAGCGCACACCTTGACCCGTCTCACCTCTGGCAAAATCGTATGTGAAACGGGTGCCAAGTACTTTGGGGGATTTGAACTAACAACTCAGATCCTTGACGACTACACCATTGATATTAAAACCGTTCCAGCCCAGCCAATTTTACCGCTGCTGATGTCAACCGTCGCCGTGGTGCCTAACGAAGCACCAGAGGATAAATTCATCACCAAACCAGTGGGAACAGGCCCTTACGTGTTTGACGAATACGCTCGTGGTCAACATATCAAGCTCTCTGCCAACCCTAACTACTGGGGCGAGCAACCTGCGGTGAAGAAAGCGACCTATGTATTCCGTTCAGACAGTGCCGTGCGTGCGGCTATGGTGCAAACGGGTGAAGCAGACATTGCGCCAAACATCGCCCTTCAAGATGCCACCAATGATAAAACAGACTTCTCTTACCCTAATTCAGAGACCGTCTACCTTCGCATCAATAATGGCACGGCACCGCTAAACGACACTCGCGTACGTCAAGCGTTAAACTATGCCATTGACCGCGAGGCCTTCATTGGCACCATCTTAGCGGATGGCACCTTGATCGCGACAGGCATCACACCTCCTTCAACCCTCGGTTACGACAAAGATTTGAAGCCTTATCCCTACGATCCTGATAAAGCTCGGGCGCTGCTTAAGCAAGCCAAAGCGGATGGGGTTAAAGTGGATACAGAAATCACCATGATTGGCCGCACAGGTAACTTTGGCAACGTGCTTGAAACCTTAGAAGCACTCCAGTCTATGTTCCAAGAAGTGGGCTTCAACGTGACCTTGCAAATGTACGAAGTGGGCGAATGGAATAACTTCTTCTCCAAGCCGTTTCCTACGGACAAAGGCCCCATGATGGTCCAAGCCCAGCATGATAATGCCAACGGCGATCCAGTGTTCTCGATGTTTTTCAAATACGGCAGTGACGGCCTCCAGTCCGGTGTAACCGATGCCAAATTGGACAAGATGATTGCCAAGGCAACGGCCGAGTCCGGTGAGACCCGTGAAGCCCTGTGGGGCGAGGCATTCCGCTACATCTATGAGGATGCCAAAGACGTGCTCTTGTTCCACATGGTGGGCTTCACCCGTGTCGGCGAAAACCTCGACTTTGTACCGACCATCAAGACCAATAACGAGCTTCAGCTCTCTCAAATTTCGTTTAAATAAATTTGTGGTCTAGCAGGCAGAGCGCCATGGGCTCCATGGCGCTCTGTCCTCACCCACTTGGTTAGGAAACTCTCATGAAACACGTTTTTTTAAAACGCGCCCTGGGCAGTGCGCTCTCACTTTTGGGCTTGGTTGTGCTGGTGTTCTTTTTATCCAGACTGACCGGTGACCCAACTGCTCTGTATTTACCGATTGATGCTTCCATGGAAAGCCGTGAGCAATTCCGTGAGTTACACGGCCTAAACGACCCGATTCTGATGCAGTTTGGCCATTACGCCACCGACTTATTGCAAGGGGATTTTGGGGAGTCTATTCGCCGCTCAGCGCCCGCATTAGATGTGGTGCTTGAAGCCTTCAGTTGGACCCTTCAACTGGCCGCTATCACCATGGTGCTGGTGATCTCAGCAGCCATCATCGTGGGCTCCCTTGCAGCGTTTCACGTAGGTGGATTGTTTGATCGTATTGCTACCTTCTTCTCTCTAGTCGGTGCTAGTGCCCCTGATTTTTGGATCGCCATTGTTGCAATTGTGGTCTTCTCCGTAGGGCTTGGCTGGGTGCCTACCTCCGGCACAGGGTCCATCCTTCACTGGATCTTACCGATTGCGGTGCTCTTCATCCGCCCCTTTGGTTTGATTGTGCAGGTGGTACGCGGCTCTATGATCAGCGCCCTTGGGTCTGCTTACGTTAAAACTGCCAAAGCCAAAGGCATTAAAAATCGCTCTATTATTTTCGTTCATGCCTTGCGCAATGCCATGTTGCCCGTCATCACGGTAGCAGGTGATCAGGCCGCCGCATTACTAAACGGTGCCGTGGTCATCGAAACCATCTTTGGCTTCCCTGGGGTTGGCAAGCTGATGATCGATTCCATCATGCAGCGAGATTTCACCGTGGTGCTTGCCGCCATCATGGTCACGGCGTTAGCGATTTTCATCATGAACCTCTTGATCGACATCGTTTACGCCATCTTGGACCCACGGATTAGGTACTGATTTATGACGACTTTAGTAACGCCTGCACAGGCGACTCCGACTCATCCTGCGCTGACCACATTACGCATGTTGTGGCGCAATAAAGTAGCCACCGCTGCCGCCATCTTTGTTGTGCTGGTGGTGATCACTGCAATATTTGGCTCCAGCATGCTGGAGGATATCGCCACCAAGCAGAATCTGCGTGGCCGTAACTTACCACCATTCGACTTTTCTAAGGATTGGTTGTACTGGCTGGGCGGGGATGCTCTGGGGCGTCCGTTGCTCGCACGCATCATAGTCGCATCAGGCAATACCATCCTAGTGGCCAGTGGCGCGGTATTTTTCTCATTGACCATTGGTACCCTGTTGGGATTAATCGCTGGCTATACCTCGAAGAACTTAAGCCAAGCCATCATGCGTCTGGCTGACGTGATCATGTCCTTCCCTTCATTGCTGTTGGCAGTGATCGTGCTGTACATGCTGGAGCCATCGGTTACCAACTTGATCATAGTGTTGGCAATCACGCGCATTCCGATTTACCTGCGAACCACCCGCGCGGAAGTACTGGAAATTCGTAAACGGATGTTTGTGCAAGCGGCACAAGTGATGGGGGCCTCAACCCTACGCATCGTATTCCGACACATTTTGCCAGTGGTGTTTCCAACCATTGTCACCATCGCAACCCTCGATTTTGCCTTTGTGATGTTGGCGGAATCTTCTTTGAGCTTTTTAGGTATCGGCATTCAGCCCCCTGAAATCACTTGGGGATTGATGGTGGCACAAGGTCGCTCTTATCTAACGACCGCATGGTGGCTGTCGTTTTGGCCAGGGCTTGCAATCATTTTAACCACTCTATCACTCAACCTACTGTCCAACTGGATGCGCATTGCCTTTGATCCAGTACAACGCTGGCGTCTTGAGATCGAGAGGAAGTAACCATGAATCATCTTTTAGAAACCAAAAATCTGTCAGTGGACTTTCATACCGCTGGTGGCACTGTGCACGCAGTACGTAATGTTAATTGGCACTTGGACGCTGGTGAAACCCTCGCCATTCTTGGGGAATCCGGTTCGGGTAAATCTGTTTCTGCGTCCGCCATCATGAACCTTATCGACACGCCTCCTGGGGAGATCGTCTCAGGGGAGATTCTTTACCAAGGTAAAGATGTGCTGAAAATGTCCACAGAACAAAGACGCCAGCTGAATGGACATAAAATCGCCATGATCTTCCAAGATCCCCTCAGCCATTTGAACCCTGTCTATACAGTGGGATTTCAAATCAGTGAAACCATGATGGCTCGTGGGGTTTCCAGGGCCGAGGCCCAGGAACGTACCCTACAGCTCATGGAGCGAGTCGGCATCATTGAGCCCCATATTAAGATTGATGCTTACCCCCACCAGTTTTCTGGGGGGCAACGTCAGCGCCTCATGATCGCCATGGCATTGGCCTTTGAGCCCGATGTCTTAATCGCAGATGAACCCACCACGGCATTGGATGTGACCGTACAAGAGCAAATTTTGAAACTGCTCAAAGACCTGCAACAAGAAACAGGCATGGGCATCTTGCTGATTACCCACGATCTGGGGGTGGTTGCCGAAGTGGCGGATCGTGTGGTGGTGATGAACAGTGGCGAAGTGGTCGAGACAGGCTTAGCCAATGATGTGTATCGTCGCCCTTCTCATCCTTATACACAAAAACTGATCAGTGCCATTCCTGGCAGTGGCGAGTTGGCTCAGCCCCTGCCCGATTCCACACCCAATATTTTGGAAGTGAACCAGCTCTGCAAAAGCTATGGCAACTTTCATGCCCTGCAAAACGCGTCCTTTACCATAGGTGAAGGGGAAAGCGTGGCCATCGTAGGAGAGTCTGGTTCAGGAAAATCCACCCTAGCTAAGTGTTTATTACGCTTAGAAGACACCAGTGAAGGCACAGCTCTGTACCGTGGCAAAGACCTACTTTCCCTCAAAGATAAAGAATTACTGAAGATACGTCGTGATATCCAAATGGTGTTTCAGGACCCTACCCAGTCCCTTAACCCACGTATGAGCATCTTTGACTTAATCTCAGAAGCCTTTGTGATTCACCCAGACATCTTGCCTAAAAGTCAGTGGAAATCCCGTGTGGCGGAACTCTTAGAACAAGTAGGCTTATCTGCTCAGCATATGAGCCGCTATCCCCATCAGTTTTCCGGTGGTCAACGACAGCGAATTGCCATCGCTCGAGCCCTCGCCCTAGAACCTAAGTTAATTGTCTGTGATGAGGCCGTTTCGGCATTGGATGTGTCGATTCAAGCCCAAGTAATCAACTTGCTCACGGACTTACAACAAAAGCTTGGCATCAGTTATCTGTTTATTGCCCATGATCTGCCATTGGTTCGAGATTTTGCCCATCGCGTGATCGTTATGCGCGGTGGACGAATCGTGGAACAAGGCACAGTCGAGCAAATTTTCGAACACCCACAAGAAAGCTACACCCGCAATCTATTGGCGGCTTCCCTTCATCCAGATCCAGAAGTCCAACAACAACGCCGCCAAGAACGTCTATTGGAGACCGCCTAATGTTAAAACCCAATGTACTGGTCATGTACCCCACTCGTCCAAACGCTATGGCGCAATTGGCTCAGACTTATCAGCTTCATCGCTACGATCTAGCAGAAGATAAAGACGCCTTCCTGCAAGCCCATGGACCAGATTGTGTCGCCATCGTAACCAACGGTCATACGGAATTGACCCGTGACCAGCTGGAATACTTGCCTAAGCTAGAAATCGTCTGCTGCTCTTCGGCTGGCTTTGAATACATTGATGTGGCCGCCCTCACCGAGCGCAGCATTCCTTTTACCAATTCTTCTGCGGCGTTATCAGACGATGTGGCGGATTTGGCCTTGCTGCTGGCTTTGGCTTGTCGACGTCAATTAGTCAAAGCACACCAGTATGTCACGTCGGGTGAATGGGGCAAACAGGGCATGTACCCCCTATTAAGTTCCATGGGTGGCAAAAAGGTCGGCATCGTTGGAATGGGGCAAATCGGCAAAGCCATTGCAACCCGATTCTCTTGTCTAAATGCCCATATCGGCTACACCGCCCGTTCCGAAAAGCCATTGGATTATCACTACTTCTCGGACGTCACAGCCCTTGCCGATTGGAGTGATGTCTTGATCGTGATCGTCCCCGGTGGCGCTGCCACAGATCGCATGATTAACCAACAAGTATTACAGGCTCTAGGACCAAAGGGTACTTTGATCAACGTGGCTCGGGGATCTGTCGTGGATGAGGCGGCACTGATCGATGCCCTATCGAACGGTACGCTTGGGGCAGCGGGGTTAGACGTTTACCAAAACGAACCCAACCCTGATCCGGCCTTAACCCAGCTCCCTAACGTGACCTTGTTCCCCCACCATGCGAGTGGCACCACCGAAACCCGAGATGCCATGGCTCAAACCGTTGTCGACAACTTGGCCGCCCACTTCGCGGGGAGCCCACTGCTCAACCAAGTGTCATAACACCCCATTCAAGGTGTCCTGTAGAGCGAATGACTGATTCGTTCTCGCTTCGCCCGAATGAGTCATTCATTCGGGCGTTTTTTTAGTTACCAGTCTCCTATTGGATTATGGCCAATCAGAAAATCCTGCTTCTGACAGCTCATTTTGTTCAGTGGTTTTGACCGCATAGTGACGCTTAAAATGACTGGGAGAATGTCCCATCTCTTTTTTAAAAAAATGACTGAATTGACTCGCGTTGGAAAAACCCAGTCGATTAGCAATCACTTGAATCGAGTCAGAAGACTTTTTTAATCGAAGAGTGGCTTCCATCAAGATGCGATGATTGATGAGCTGCAAAGGCGATTTTTGTAGGTTTCGTTGGCAAATAGCATGGAGGCGATCATAGGTCATCGCCATAGCTTCACAATAGAATGAGACCGTCCGACGATTGCGGTACTCCACTTCCACTAACTGGCGAAACTGCTGCAATACCAGCTCATCAGGAGAACGCACAATGGGTTTTGTATCCATATTACTCAAACGATAAATGCAAATCAGCAACACCCGTATTAATGAACAGATCACATTTCGAGAGCGCTTATTCGCCGTGGCAATTTCCACTTCAATCAAACGCAACAGAGGCAAAAACTCCTCTGTAATACTCTGCTTGTTGCATTGAGTGATAGAAAACTGGCGCATGAGCACATCCAACTTTACGCTGTCATGATCTGCTCCTGTCACCAATGCGGTCAGATCATCACTGTATCCCAGTATCCAAATTTGACTGCCCGGCGGCACAACGACCTTGGCGGATTTTTTATGGGGAATACAGAAAATGGAGGATTCAGTTACCTGATGGGTCTCATCCATGACGACAGACACCTCCCCCCATTGCACCCAGCCCATAAGGTTAAAATCCCTAAAACTGTCTTGCCCAGTACTAAAGGTACGAGTTTGTAGACTCGACTTAATGGACTCAAAACGCACCATCGAACCAATGATATTTGCCAGCATTCGGATACCTTTTGGGTTATTTTCGACTCAAAAACCAGAAATCAACAACATTAAACCATTTTTTGACATATCGAGAACAATAATTGCTGTTAACCTGTAAGAAATCACTCAGCTCGTTGACAATAAATTTAATAATAATCAGGGTGAAAACTTGAACATGGCATACACCAATATCGACCTAAATGACGCGCCTAAAGTGGATCTGTTTATCAATGGACAGTTCACTCCTGCCAGTGCAGGAGGCTACTTTGAACGACTTGATCCAAGCACGGATTTAGTGGCTTCAAGGGCTGCCTGCGGACGCCGAGACGATGCCGAACACATGGCAGCCGTCGCCTCTGCGAGCTTTCCAAAATGGTCGGCTATGCCAGTCACAGAGCGAGCCAAAATTCTACGCCGAGCGAAAGACCTCATACCAAGCTACCGGGATCGCTTTGCCACCCTCATGCTCCGAGAAATTGGCGCCGTGGAACAATGGGTCGACTTCAACATCAGAGTGGCCACAGAAGCATTAGAAGCCGCTGTGGATCTAGCCCTCAAATACCCAACCGCACCCAACGACAACGAGAACGAACACTCTTTTATCACCCGTCACCCAGCGGGAGTTTGCTTGGCTATTGCCCCTTGGAACGCCCCTATTGTATTAGCGGTAAGAGCCATTGCCTTTCCGCTGGCGTTTGGTAACAGCGTCATTTTAAAAGCATCCGAACTGTCGCCTGCCACCCATTCATTGATCGCCGAAGTCATGCAAGAAGCGGAGTTACCGAATGGTGTTCTGTCCATCATGACCAATGCGCCAGAGCATTCCGAAGAAGTGGTTGCGACCCTGATTGCGCACCCTTCCATACGTCGTATCAACTTTACTGGCTCCACACGAATTGGCCGCGTGATTGCGGGGTTGGGCGCACAGCACCTCAAGCGGTGCTTGCTTGAGCTTGGGGGGAAGTCACCACTCATCGTACTCAAGGATGCGGACCTTCAACTGGCGGCAAAAGAAGCCATCTATGGAGCCTTTTTAAATCAAGGTCAAATTTGTATGGCAACGGATCGGATCATTGTTGAGCAAGCAGTAGCCGATGAATTTATTGGTATTTTAAAACACTTGGCAGAAACATTGATCGCCGGTGACCCACGACACGAAGGGGTAAAATTAGGACCTGTCGCAAGCCCCTCCATTGCTTCAAGACTGTCCGCTCTGATCGAAGATGCACTGGATAAAGGAGCAACCCTAGTCTCTGGCACGCCCCGTCGAGGACAATTCATCGATGCCACTTTATTGGATCACGTGACCCCCATGATGCGTATCTACTCAGAGGAATGCTTTGGCCCCATCGCCGGAATCTATCGAGTAGATTCACCAGAAGAAGCCATTACGGTTGCGAACAATTGCGAATATGGCTTAGCCGCTGCGATTTTTACCCGCGACCTGACCCTAGCTAGACAACTGGCCAACCAGATTGAGTCGGGCATTTGTCACATCAACTCAACCACTGTCAAAGATAATCCTGCCATGCCATTTGGCGGGCTCAAATCGAGCGGCTATGGCCGTTTCGGTAGCGATGCATGTGTCGACGAATTCACCGAAATTCGTTGGATTACTTGCGCTCCACCCTCGTAAAGCTCTCCGTTTAAGACATTTCTAAAACAAAAATAACGCCAAGAGGTTCTTATGAAAGCACGTCTAATAGCCCCGTTCGCCCAAAATTTGGGAAAAACCTTGCTCTGCGCGGCAACTGCAACCGGCATGTTGTGGTCAGCCAATATTGTCGCCGCAGATGAGGACACCATTCGAATTGGCTTTATCAGCCCCAGAACAGGCCCACTCGCGAGTTTCGGTAAAACAGATGGTTTTGTCTTGGAACAAGCGCGCAAGTCTCTCGCAAAGGGTCTGACAATCGATGGCAAGCACTATCAGGTGGAAATTCTAGACCGGGATACGCAATCTGATCCCGCTCGGGCTGCACAACTGGCCAAAGAGCTGATTAACCAAGACATAGATTTGATGCTTGCTATTTCGACACCTGAGGTGATCAACCCAGTGGCTGATGCCAGCGAAGCAGCAGGGATTCCTTGTCTATCCACGGTGATGCCTTGGGAAGCTTGGTACTACGGCCGAGGCGCCAAGCCTGGAGAACCTAGCCCCTTTAACTGGACCTACCATTTTGGGTTCGGCACAAACGAGTTCTATCAGACCTATTTGTCCCAATGGTCCTTGCTTGATACCAATAAAAAAGTGGGGGTCATGTACCCCAATGATGCTGACGGAAATGCGATCCGCGCCGTATTAGCGCCACGCATAGCCGAAGCGGGTTACACAGTCATTGATCCCGGCGCTTATGAAACAGGTACATCTGACTTCTCTAGTCAAATCGCTCTGTTTAAAGCCGAAGGGGTCGATATCATTAACTCCTTCCCTATTCCGCCAGATTTCGCAGCATTTTGGCGTCAAGCAGCGCAACAAGGACTACATCGTCAAATCAAAATCATTCAAATCGCGAAGACCGGATTATTCCCATCGGACATCGAGGTACTGGGTTCCCTTGGACCTAAGATCGCATCTGCCGCCTATTGGCATAAAACCTTCCCTTACACCTCGCCACTTACGGGCTTGAACGGTGAGCAGCTAACGGACATGTGGGAAGCGGAAACCGGTGAACAGTGGACGCAACAGTTGGGAGCCACCCTATCCCTTTTGGATGCGGGGACGGAAGCACTTAAGCACTCAAACAACCCCAAATCCCATGATGCCATTCGTGATGCCATCGCAAGTCTCAATGTCACCACCATTGCCGGCAAAGTGGACTTCACCTCAGGCCCCGTTCCAAACGTTGCCTCTGGCCCTATTATCGGCACCCAATGGATCAAGGGAACCGGCAAACACAAGCTGGACTATGTGGTAACAGAAAACGTCACCGATCCGAATGTCGAAGTGTCTCACACCCTGCAACCTTATAACCGCTAACAGGACCCTATTGTGCAAAAAACGCCCTATTCACAATTAAAAGCAACGGGGATTCATAAGTCCTTTGGGCACGTTCAAGTGCTCAATGGGATTGATTTCACCATGGATACCAGCGATGCCATTGGCATCGTTGGACCCAATGGTGCAGGAAAATCAACACTCTTGAGTGTGCTATCAGGTGCTCAACCACCATCAAAAGGACGAATCCACCTTAACGATCAAGACATCACCCAACTGCCCGCCCGCCATAGAGCAAAACAAGGGCTGGTCAGGACCCATCAAATCCCTAAACCATTTTCGGGTATTAGTGTGTTTGAGAACGTCTTTGTCGCCGCGATCCATTCTGCGACCCCAAACCGTAGCGAAGCTTATGACATCGCCTTAGAGTCACTGGAACTGTGCGGCATGATGCACATTGCAAATCGTGAAGCAGACAGCATTGGCTTGTTAGATCGTAAACGCTTGGAGTTAGCCAGAGCGCTCGCCACCCAACCAAACCTGTTATTTTTGGATGAAATTGGTGGCGGCTTAACCGATGGCGAAGCGCTCCAACTGGTCGACACGATTCTCACACTGCGCGCCCGAGGGATTGGCATCGTATGGATTGAGCACATCGTCCATATACTGCTTCGGGTGGCAAAAACACTCATCTGTATGGACAACGGCCGGATACTCGCCCAAGGCCTGCCCAGCCACGTTATGGCCAACGAAGAGGTGATGCGCGCCTACATGGGAGGTTCTCAGCATGCTTAATATCTCTGATTTGGATGTTCGATATGGTCAATTTAGAGCGGTTCAGGGTGTGTCTTTATCGATTATAAAAGGGGAAACAGTGTCTCTCATTGGAGCGAATGGTGCGGGAAAATCTACCTTTCTTAGGGCCATCGCGGGGGCACTTCCCTGTCATCAGGGACGCATCACCTTTAAAGATGAAAATATCACCTTAAGTTCTGCCAGTCACCGGGTTCAACGTGGTTTAGCACTGGTTCCAGAAGGGCGTCGCCTATTCAGTGACATGACGGTGGAAGAGAACTTGTTATTGGGAAAAACCACCAATCGTGACGGGGAATGGACCCTTGAGCGCATCTTTGAGACCTTCCCAAATTTGGTCAAACGTCGTACCGCAAAAGCCGGCAATCTCTCTGGTGGGGAGCAGCAAGCCACAGCAATTGGCAGAGCCCTCATGTCCAACCCTGAGCTGTTGATTTTAGATGAAGTCAGCCTGGGTCTTTCACCATTAGTGGTCGATCAGGTCTATGACTCCATCGAAAAGCTTCGCCAGACTGGAACCACCATTGTGCTTGTGGAGCAAGATCTAGCTCGCGCCATTGCTTTTTCAAACCGCGCCGTATGCATGCTCGAAGGTCGCATAGTGCTTGATAAACCCTGCGCAGAAACAAACCGTGATGAAATCACTCAAGCCTATTTTGGTCTCGATCCATCACAGACTCAGGAGGCCATATGATCAATAGCTTAATTCAAGCCATACTGCTTGGGGGCTACTATGCACTGGTCGCCTGTGGATTAGCCTTTATGTTTCAAGTGATGCGCATTATTAACTTGGCCCATGGTTCCTTGGCGATACTAAGTGCCTACATCGTATGGGAGATCACTGATCTATTAGGCTTATCGCCGTTTATTTCAGTACTTATGGTGCTGCCCATCATGGCTATCATCGGGCTGATTTTGCAGCGCATCATTCTTGAACGCGCCGCAAAAGGTGGCGAATTGCTCCCGGTACTGACCACCTTTGGCCTAGCCATTGTGATCGATAACTTGTTGTTCCAACAATTTGGTGCCAATACCCGCTCCCTCTCCCCGTACTTGGGTGATTTAAGCTGGGAATCCTATGAAATCATGGGACTATGGATTGGCAAGCTACCGATCATAGTTTTGCTCACGGCGGTGGTTGTCATTGGCGGATTGGATCTTGTTCTGCGCTTTACGCCACTGGGGCGTCAAATCCGAGCCACGGCTTTTGATCCAGATACCGCGGGCTTGGTGGGCATTGATGCCAGAAAAGTAGCAGGCATCTCCGCTGCCATTGCCATGATGACTGTTGCCATATCCGGTACGGCGCTGGGGTTACGAGGGACATTTGACGCCTATGCTGGCGGGCCGCAATTACTGTTTGCCTTTGAAGCAACCATCATTGGCGGCGCAAGCTCCCTATGGGGGGTGTTCATTGGCGGAATCATTCTTGCCATGGCGCAAAGTCTTGGAGCGCTTATTCACCCTCAAGGGTTCTTATTAGGCGGCCATTTCGTGTTTCTCGTCTTTCTCTTTGCACGTATTTATCTTGGCAATCATGCATTGCTGTTTAAACACTGGCTCAGTAAGTGCTTTGCTAAAGGAGGTGTCCTATGAAGGTGACTCGTTCAAATGTGTATTCTAGGGGTGTCATCTTGAGTGTCGTGGTCATCACTCTACTCATGACAGTCCTACCCTTATGGGTCTCTAATAACGCCATTGAGCGCCTTACTGTGCTCTTTATTTATATTACCCTCGCGGCCATGTGGAACACCTTGGCTGGCTTTGGCGGACTCATCTCCATTGGGCAACAGCTGTTTTTTGGCTTAGGTGCCTATGCCACCATTAGACTTTCAGACCTTGGCGTTACTCCCTTCGTGGCCTTAGTGTTAAGCGCTCTTATTGTAGGACTGTTAAGTTGGCCTATCTCCCGCTTCATGTTGCGCTTGCGAGCTGGTGAGTTTGCCATCGGCATGTGGGTACTTGCGTCCATTGGTCACTTATTAGTGAACCTTGATCCGCTGATTCAAGGGGAAACCGGGATATCCCTGATCGCGTTGAATCAATACCCAATTGAAACCCGTCGTACGCTTATTTACTGGTCCGCATTAATTGGCATGCTGGGGCTGCTGTTAGGGCTATTCTGCCTATTGCGTTCCCGAGCAGGGATTGCCATGCAAGCCATCCGCGATAACGAAGAAGCAGCGGATTCCATTGGCGTCGATCCCGAAAAGGTAAAACGCTGGTTCTTCCTATTTGCAGCCTTTGGCACCGCTTTAGCGGGCGCCTTGTGGCTGGCCCAAGCGTCCACTTTTCAACCTAAAGCCTATTTCTCTGTGCAGTGGACAGCCTACATGATCTTTATGGTGTTGGTGGGCGGCATTGGACGTTTTGAAGGGGCAATTTTAGGCGCCTTATTGTTCTTCGTCGTAGAGACTTGGTTTGCAGCCACAGGGGTCTGGTATCTGGTTGGGTTAGGAGCTGTGGCTATGTTGTGCTCGCTATTTTTACCAAAAGGCTTGTGGGGTTTCATCGAGCAACGCCTCGGCATCCAGCTGATCCCCGTTGGCTATCAAGTGACCTCTCCAACCTCACAAATAGCAAAGCCCTCACCTAAGGAAACCCTATGCCGCCACTCGGAAAAACCCTCATCGTAACGAAGGGCTTGAAGCCTCAGTCACCGTTAAACTTGTAAAATAAAAAGGACATAAAATCATGACCGTACTATTAAGCATTGGGGGGCAGGATTGCTCCGCTAGTAATCATAACGTCTATGAGCGCACTGACCCGGTAACAGGTAAAACTGCTTCTACCTGTGCCGCAGCAACCCTAGACGATATTAAAGCCGTCACCGAAGCCGCTCAATCTGCCTTTGGCCATTGGGCTAAAAGTTTACCTGCTGAGCGCCGCACGTTATTGAATCGTGCTGCGGACATTATGGAGACCAAGCAAGCAGACTTTATCCAAGCCATGATCACGGAAACAGGTGCAACCAAACCCTGGGCGCAATTTAATGTGATGCTTGCAGCAGGCCATATTCGGGAGGCGGCAGCGCTCACCACGCACGTGGGGGGCGAGGTACTCCCTTCCAACAAACCTGGCACACTGGCTATGTCAGTGAATACTCCCAAAGGGGTTTGTCTGGCGATGGCACCTTGGAATGCGCCAATCATTTTAGGCTCCCGCGCCATTGCAACACCCTTAGCCTGCGGCAACACCGTCATTCTTAAAAGCTCTGAGTTTTGCCCATTAACGCACCGTCTTATCATTGATTGTTTCTTAGAAGCCGGCTTCCCATCGGGTACTGTGAATCTTATTTCAAATGATCCAAGTGATGCCCCAGAGATCGTCAAAGCCTTAATCGAAGCGCCTCAGGTGCGACACGTCAACTTCACTGGCTCCAGTCCAGTCGGTCGTATTATTGGTCGTTTAGCAGGTGAAAACCTGAAGCCAGCGTTACTGGAACTGGGTGGCAAAGCCCCCTTAGTGGTGTTGTCCGATGCGGACCTAGAGGGGGCGGTCAATGCCGCGGTCTTTGGCGCCTTTATGAATCAGGGACAAATCTGTATGTCCACAGAACGAGTCATTGTTGAACGCTCGATTGCAGATGAATTCGTTGAGCGTATGGCAAGCAAAGCGTCTAAATTACCTTGGGGGGACCCGCGTGATCAGGTCGTGCTGGGGTCTTTAGTTAACCCAGACGTCGCCGAAAAAATGCATGAGCTCATTCAGGACGCTACCAGCAAAGGAGCGACGCTTCTCTGTGGCGGCGAAAATCGTGGCACCTGCTTTGCCCCGACGTTATTAGATGGTGTCGACAGCTCCATGCGAATCTATAGGGAGGAAAGCTTTGGCCCAGTGAAGTCCATTATTCGAGTCGACAATGAAGAAGAAGCCATTCGTGTCGCCAATGACAGCGAGTATGGTTTATCCTCTGCGGTCTTCTCACAAGACATCAACCGAGCCATCAAATGCGCCAATGCGATAAACAGCGGCATCTGCCATATTAATGGCTCGACCCTTGCCGATGAACCCCACATGCCTTTCGGAGGTGTTGGTGATTCTGGTTATGGTCGATTCGGCGGTAAAGCGGGCATCAGTGAATTTACGGATATCCGCTGGATCACCATTGAAGACCCCAATCAGCACTATCCTTTTTAAATACTGACTAGTGAACGGCCCATTTGCCCGTTGGGACAAATGAGTCGTTCACTGAGTCCCCTGCATCCATATTCAGAAATATCACTATATTCATGACAAATGCCTTCACGGATGTGTACCGTAAGCTGCGCTACGACCACCAAAGATCTGAATCTCGATACTATTTAGAAAAGGTCACTAAAGCGAAGAAGAATTACCAATAACGAGAAGAACAATAGGGCAATAAGGAATCTATTTAAAATTAGATTTTCAAAGTAAAAGAGAAGAATGACCAGAAAGTGGTGGGTGTGGAGAGGTTCGAACTCCCGACATTCGCCTTGTAAGGGCGAAAAATCAAAAGAACTTTAACTTATCTCAACCAACACTTTGGGGAATTTCAAGTAAATCAGATTACAAATCAACAACTTATAAAATAACTTATTGGTTAAAACCGAAATAGAAAAGACTGCTCATTGCTGATTGTGACCAATTTTTTTAAAAAAATTGGTCACAAATCTAGGCATACCAATTATCAGAGTTTACACCAGTTTATGAGCTTCGCTCAACAACGAGCGCAGGTGATACAACATTGAATTTTTATAACTAGCTTTGAATAACAAATTTTTGAAAAAACTAACTCGTTGTTAATAAAGTAGAGTAAATTATTTTGGGAGAACTAGTTGCTACCGCTAAACCACCTCCCCAATGAAGAGAATGAGTCAGAGACTTCATTATTTACCTTAAGTAGAAGATCTCTCTCACCCAGGCGGTTTTTTATCAAGTAACGATTAGTTCTACAGCTATCACAATGTAAACTAAATGTACTATTAGCTTGGCTTTTTAGTGGTATATTTCTTGAATCACACACTGGGCATTGTTGCAGTACTTTAATCTCTTCTATTCGTAATATTAAAGAATCAGCTTGTTCATGAGCGTTATTTTCTCTTAATAGTTTTATCAACGCTGAGGAAAAATCATTAGAAACATCCTCAAGAACACATAAACTTGGCGGAATATCTCCAGTTAACTTCAATGACTTTTTATGTTTACTATTTGATGCACTTAAAAAGTCTAATAATTCCTGGGGGAGTTTCTGTATCGGCTCACCGTAGTTTGCAACTAAAAATTGGGTCATGGTGCGATCAACAAACCACCCCAACCTCTCTACACCGTACAAATCCATTGGTGATAGAGGTATTGCATTGTCACGATCAATAGAAGGCTTTAGCTCTTGGTCTATTGATGAGAAGGCAATCAGCGAGTTTGATTTTTCATAATTATGGTCATGAAAACCTAGCCATGTTTTGATCCGCAGCACATCAACCTGCTCTCTATTTTCTACTAATGTCCAGTCAAAACCTTCTCTGGTTAACTTAAACTCTCGTCCAGCCCAAACAAACACCTTCTCTTGTGATTCATATTTACACTCAACCTCAGCACTATAGGGTTTCAATGCATGCTGAAAATGGAGCCCAACATAACGACAATAGTATTCTGATAACTCTTGGTTACGGACAAATTGTTCTGCAGGTGAACTCTTTAATCTCTGTTGGTTTTTACTTAGCATTTCCCAAAGTATTGATAAATACCGATAGTGAGCATCGTGATTAAGGATGTTGGTACGGTGTAGTGCACCACCGATTTGCGTGTTACGGTTGATCAATAGATACAGACCGCTTTGTTTGAGGTTACAAATGCTGTGATGCATGGCCCGCAACGTGGTAAGGGTTTCTTCCAGTAACGTCAGTGTTTCCAGTGTGGCTTCTTCATCAAAAGTTTGTCCCCAAAGATCACATACTTTGTAGGACAAACGATGGTGAATATCACGGTTGTCGTAAAACCTGAGTGCCTTGTCCAGTGTGTCGTTCAGTTGCTCAACAGTGCGGATACGCTGGGTTAAATGAGTATCAAGCTTATCTAGCAGGCGTGCATACACCCGGTTCTCGTAGATGTGGAAGTCATCTTCACTAAAACGGGCTTTTACTTTTTTGGGAACGACGCCACTCAGGGTTTGGCGTTGCCAGCACTCTGAGTGGGATGCTAGGTGTACCAGCGCACCTTTGGCCAGTCGTTTGGCGCGGGCTACATCGGTGATTTCTTCTTCATAGCGAATATCCAAACGAGGCCGATGAGATATCTGATGCAGGTGGCCTTTTTCAAGAATAATCTGCAGTTTTTTTTCCAATGGCAACAGGTGAGAATCAGCATCAACGACTGCAGAAGGCAGCATGGGGGACATTAGTTTGCTATCATGCTCCAGTTGTCTGCCAATGGTGGCAATAGCGTTTTCAAACAGGCTGATGTCCTGCTGTCGGTTTTTGTCTGGCATCAAAAACTGATGGTTTGTCTGATTCAGGCTGCAGCGCTCTGAGCCATCGCTGACCAGTATCTCCCCTGGATAAATATCGGAGTGCCCGTTCAGACACTCGGCATGCTTTCCTTCCCAGACATAACGCCCGGAATCGATCTGCATTGGCAGATCGAAGCATTTGGTATTGGTGAATCGATCAAACCACATTAGCCACCGCGCTCCTTGCGTTGACGGTCTGTTTCCAGCAGTTGCAGGGACTTGTCTGGATCGCCCTTAAGGTCGGTTTTGCTCCAGAAATCCTGCAATGCATCGCTGAGCTTACCCACATCCTCGGCGGTAACATCGTAGCGGCCAGTCACCTTGCCATTACGCATCACTCGGGTAGACAGCAGGTGGTCGAGTGCTTCACCTTCTGTGGCTCCACAGGCCAGCATGACTGGAATAAAGCGCTTGGCCTGACGCTCAAAACGGTTGCCCCAGCCAAGGTCAAAGGTCTCAGCAAGTTGAGTGGTGATGTCGTGATCTGCCAATTGCTTGAGAAGCTCTTGCACTTGCGGCGTGTGCTGTTGGCTAGCTTGTTGAAAAGCTCTCTGTAAGGATGTGAATGAAAAGCTTGCTGAATCGTACTTGGTGATTTTGAATCGATTGTCCTGCTTCGGCAGCGTCATCACATGGGCGCGGTCGTAGGTCTTGTCGGCTAGCTCGTTGGTGGTTTCGTCGTGGTTGGCGGTGCCGATAAACCAGACGTTACTTGGCACCAAAATCTGGCGGCCTTCTTTCAATCCTTTAGGCGCATTGGGCAGCGCGGTTTCGGCCAGACTGATTAATCGTTCCTTGCGGTCGTTTTTCTCCAGTGCTGATAAAAACTCAGAGAAATACTGTTCCGGACGTGAAAGGTTCATCTCATCGAGCAGAATCACGTTGCAGGTATCACTCCAGCGTGGAGTCTGCGCCTGATACAGGGCTTGCAGGCAGTCCTTTTCGTAAAACTTGCGCTCAAAGGCGTTGTAATGACCCAGCAGATCATCACGATCGCGCCAACCAGCCTGAACAGCAATATCGGTACAGAAACCGCCCATAGCTTTGGCGAAAGCCTTGGCTAGGCTGGTTTTACCTGTGCCACTGATGCCCTGGAATACGTGTAACTGACTCATGGCCAGGCCACCGAGCAGTGTGCGGATATCCTCGATTGGATAGTAGAGTTTTACACGCTCGGCCAGGGCAATGCGGTGTTGGAGCTCTTCGGCAAAGGTGGACAGATCCGGGATATCTTCCAATTCCATAGTGGCCTGGAAATCCTTGCCAGTATCCATACCAGACATTGCTGGGAATGGTGTCTGGGTCTTGTGAGCATCGGTCAGCTGGCTGATACGGCTTTCAAGGTCATCGATATGAACCTGCAAGGTATTTTTATGCTGGGTCAGAAGTCGGTTTTCCTGCTCTTTACTGTAAAGCTCGGTTGCTGCAATTCGTTTATGAGCCGCTTCTGTTTGCGCTTGTAAGAGCTGGGGGCGCAGCTGGGAAAGTTCTGTTTCCAGATCAGACACACGACTACGCAGGAACTCGTTGGTTTCTTGCAGTTCGGCAGTGTCGGATTCATTCAGCTGACGTTCTAACTGGCGATTTTGATCTTTCAGGTTGTCCAGCTGCTGCAAAAACTCTTCTGCTGTTTGGGAGCCAAGCGCGTTTTCCAGATCTCTAAAGCTGGATAGCTGGTCTTTAAGGTCGTCGATTTTTCCCCAGTTGTCATCTAACTTGGCGTTTAGCTTGTCCAGCGCAATTGAGTGTGACTCGCGCTCACGCTCCATAGCTTCGTCTACCAATGCATCAAGGTTTTCTTTGGCTTGACGAAGATCCTCCCATTCGGCATCGATTTTTTGACGTTCAACAGACAGTGTGAACTCAATTTGCTGTCGGTCGTTTTCGATACGTTGTTGGGTAAATTCGTTGCCAAGGTCCAGATCCAGTTTGTAGGTCTGTTTATCCTGTTTCAGCGCTTGCCTGGCGTTTTCAAGCAAGGCTTTTTCTTTGGCAAATTTGGCCTGTTCAGTTGCAAGTTGAACGCTACTTTGCTCCAGCTGTAAGTCACGTTCATCCAAGGCTCGTTTACGTTCTTGTTCTGCCGCCGTCAGTTCTATTTGGGCCTTCTGAATCGCCAGTTCCAATTCGTATTTCTGTTTTTGCAGCTCTGCAAGAGCCGTCTTAAAAGTCGCTTTTTCATCTTGATGCTGCTGCTTCAGCTTTTCCAACGCCTTACGGTTTTGCTGTTCAAAATCGGCTTCAGCATTTAATTCGCGTGCACTGATTTCTCGCTCGCGTTTGGTCAATTCACCTTGTAGTTTGGCTTGTAGGGTTTGTTGTTGTTGAAGTTCTTCTTGTTGTTCTGAAAACTCAGCTTGGGCATCAGCAAGTTCCTGAGAGAGCTTTGCTTGCTCGCGTTCTTTGCTTTCGGCTTCTTGCCATTTTTGATTGCAGGTATCCCAGCGAGCACTGTATTCCTGCTCCAGGTTTTGCTGGTACCTGCCAATCTCCTTGCAGACGTCCGCAAACCTTTGAATCCATTTTCCGAACTCATTTGCCTTATCGGCGGGAATGGCGTTGATCAGCGCTTTCAGATATTGCTGATCAACATTAATGTTCAGTGAGTTATTGGTGCTTTGATAGATCTTGCTGGCGCTCTCAAAAGATGCCGTCCACATGGGCACCTGTTTTTCGAGGTTCATAGCAGGCGTTGGCTTCAGGGCTGCTGCTGTACTTCCCTGTGGCGGAGGGGTTGGACGATTTTGTTTCTTAGCCATTAATCCATTCCTTGAAGTGTTCGGTAAATTGCAGCGCGTAGTCGATATGTTGCTGCGCAATTTCCAGTGTTATTTCTGTGTACTGTTTGCCGGTATAACGGCTATTACCATGGCTGGTCTGATTGCGTAAATCCGCCAGATCGAGCAGTTTGCGAAGTTGTAGCCGTTGGTTGGTGAGCTGTTTAAACGGGTGATTGTCGTGGCCGAGTGAACCTAAGGCAGCGGCGAATACCAGGCCTTTTAAAGAGCTGGATGGTGTTCGTAAGGTACTGATGGCCACCTTCAGGCTTTGTCGTGACAAAGGCTCGATTACCTGATCGGTAAAAGCAGGCAAGGCCAATGCGGTCAGGAGCTTTTTATTCAGCTCGTGATTGTTTTTACTCTGCTTAGGTAATGAGCCTGTGTTGGCAGGAAAGGTTTTGATCAACCATTGCATCAAAACCTCCAGCAGTTTCTGGCTCTCGGTAACCGCCGTTTCCAGGTCATTTTTGTGATCCTGGCCTTGCTCGAGTGTTTCTTTACGGGTGAGCAGCACCGCAATGGCCGCAGCAATGTCTGGTTCTTTTTGTGCCCATGGATAGTTCACTAGAACATGCAACTGAGATTGCTCCTTCAAGCTCTGTAGCCATTCGGCGACTGTTTGTGTATCTGGCTCGGCTTGCCCAATCAGCTTCGCGAGCTGTTTAAGCAGGTGGTTATTGTTTTCCAGCAATTGGGGAAGGGTATCCTTCAGCCACCAGGCTTCGTCGCGAATATCGAATGGGTCTTTGATGCTCCAAAGATTTGAATCATGGCTGGGGGTCACCCAAACCAGAATCCAGGCAGACTCCGGTTGTTCAGTTTGAAAACGGATACCTGATAATTTGATCTGCTTTGGAATACCGCTACCGGAATGTAGCTGTTTGGCTGCCCGGTAATCAGCCCGGTAATCCTGCCAGGCATTCAGTGCGCCTTTGGTATCTGGCTGTGAGCAGTCTGATTTTGGGGGAGCTGGCTTAAAGGGTTTCAGGGTATATCCGGTCTTACGATCCTGAACAAATTCGGGGTATTTGGATTGGGGATTACTGGCTTCCATCACCTTGAGTTTGTTATCAATCCGTGGCCATAGTTTGCCGGTAACGGCATCCTGAAACAAATAACCGCTGGCCAGCTGCTCACTTTGATTGTCTTCCTCAGTGATGGCTTTGATGCCGTTATCAGTAAGTTCGGTTGCTTGATCATTAATCCAGCCACGACTTACTAGCTGAGCCTGAATCAGCTTGATCAAGTTGGTGTGTAGGCCAGTCAGCTGTGCAATGTCTTCGGCGTCGTGGTTTTTGGCCCGAATCAGGCGCAGCACGGCTTTCTGAAACAGGTTCATCGTGGGCTGTTTTACCTCTGGGTACAGCACTCGGTGAACCATAACTGGCCATAACACGGCTTGCACTTTATCGTGCTTGCCGGGCGGACGACGCCCATATTTCAGGTAGGTTGAGGAATCAACGAAGGCTGCCATGATCACCTCCACACAGTTGATAGAAGGCCTGCAGAGCAGGAACACCTTCTTCGGCATCCGGATTGGTGGCTAATTGAGCGTCGCCCACACAGATCAGCATCTGACGTTGACGGCTCATGGCCACGTTCATACGGTTAGGCAAGCGCAGGAAGCCAAACATACGGTTGAGTTGGGTTTCGTGGCTTTCCTCTGCCGACTTCTCTGATTCGTTATTATTGGGATGTTTTGCTGGTTTGGGTTTGTGCCAGGTGCGTACACAGGAGAGCAGTACAACGTCGAATTCTTTGCCCTGGAAGGCATCGACGGAACCAACGCGCAGTCCTTCCTCGCCTTTGGATGTCGTTGCAAACTCCGCTGAAGGCTCATATTGGCCATTCACTTTTTTCATCAAAGGTATGTCGTTGATACGGGTACGAGCGAGCTTTTCCATGATCAGCTCGCGCTGGGGAGCATAGAAGGTAATCACACCAATTGAGAGATTGTTTCCTGCGGCTTCAAATAACACCTTCACTTCTTCAGCAATTCGCTCGGCTTCTGCCTCGCGAATCCGGCTGGTGCCTCGTTTGGTCGATTTACCCTCTGATGCTGGTACATCAATCCATTGGCAAACCTTGTTCTCGTAGCTGGATTTGCGATTGCCAAGGGCTTTCAGAAACTCGGGCTTAAAGGCAAAGTAACTTTCCGGGCGACCGGATTTCACCTTGTCCATACCAATGGATTCGTAGAACTGCTGGCTGACAAAATCCCCCAGTATCGGATGCATACGGAACTGCGTATCGAGCATCACCACACGCTTGGTTTCATCCTGTTGCTGCAGTTTGCTCAGTAAGGAACGCATACGCTCGAACATGCTGGTGCGATAAGCCTCGAGTTGCTGTTCTGTCAGCTGGTGCTCTTCCTGAAGCTGGCCCTCGATATCAGGTTCCAGCATATGTGGAAGCTGGCGATCATCCCCGACCAGAATGATTCGGCGCTTCGCCATAGACATAGGGATGAACAGGTCCAGAGGATTGGCGCGAGCGGCTTCGTCGATAACGACGGTATCAAAGTCGATTTCTGAGCTGTCCAGCCCAGCCACGGACTTCAAGCTTGCCATCTTGTTGCCTGCGGCCTGCTGGCAGGTTGCGCCGACGACCATGGCGTATTCTTCTGTTGTCGTCAGCGCGGCCTGGCGATCTGTTTCGATACTGTTCGCCAGTTCCTGTAACGCCCAGGCAACGCCTTGTTTGTGTTGCTGCATCTGTTGATCAAGAGCGCTTTCGATCTGGTCGATCAGCTTTAGCCCAGCGTCATCCAGAGACTGTTTCAGCTCCGGTGGGCGGTAGTCGGGCAGATGCTGATCTAGTAATCGGTTTTGCAAATCTTCGAGTAATTTCAGTAAGCCGTCGTCTGCCTGTTGAGTTTGAGCAGCTTGCTCCAGTACCGCTTGGTCTTCGTGCTGGAAGCGGTAGAGCTGACGCTTCAGTTCTCGCAACAGGTCATCGGCACGCAACGATCCATCATCAGCAAAGCTGGTGGGCGTAATTCGCAACCCTCGGATAAACCGCAGCGTGTTTTGGTTATGTTCGATATTGCTGGTTTTTGGGGCTTTTCTTTTTTGCTCTGCAACATAGTCTTCAAATTCACTGATCAGCCGGGATGGCAATCTGACTCGATGCTGCTCCAGTTGCTGTAGCTGCTTAAGTAGCAGGCTCAGTTGCCTGACATATTGAGCAGGTGAATACTGGCTTACCCGCAACAGCGCCAGATTGGCGTTGAGTTCATCCAGTTGCTTTAGCAACGGCTGTTGTTGGTATTGCTGGTCAATTTGCTCATTCAGGTATTGAGCCTGAGCATCGACCCAGCGACCAAAACCGCTTTCTTCTTCGGCACTGCCTTTTTTACCACCAACTCGTGTTGCGGGCAGGTTAAAGACCTGGCTTCGATCCAAGGCGTTATCGACAGCATCGTGTTGAAAGCTGCTGACCAGCACCTGACCGCTGAGGTTTTGTTCCTCAAACTCTTCTGCCAGTCGGCGTTGAAGCGCGGCGATTACCTGGGTTTTCCCTGTGCCAGGTGGGCCAATAATGATCGCGACATCCGGTGTGTTCAGAGCGGTTTCCAGGGCAAGCAGTTGCTTGTCGGTAGGCTTGCCACCCTTGAACGTTTCTTTGGCGTAGGACGTCAGCCCTTGGATTTTGCGGCGACGATCCGAAGGGATCGATACACCTTCCAGTAACGATTTGAGTTGCGGCATGCGTTTGCCAGAATCGATCGCCTGGCGCGCAATCATACGACGCTTGGCAATGGTGCACTGACCCGCTAGGGAGAGATAAAGCCAGCCGTCTTTGGGCTTGTCGTTTTTATCGGCTAACTTTTGTGGCAGGTCAAAGCGGGGAATATCTTTTTTGCGGTCTAATGCCGGTGTAAATACCAGATGATCCTCTTCAAACCGTATTTCACCACGAGCATTTTCTTGCTGCGGTTCGGCTTTATTTTCGGTTCTCAGCTCTTCAGCCCAATCGGGGGCTTGATGTGATAAATCCACTTGCTCGGATTTTCCAATGTCGAGTGATCGCCAGCGTTCCTGGAACTCTTTGAATGCATCACTGGACTTGGGCCAGATCCGCCAGCGGTTGGTACGACCATCTTCAAAGGCTTCTGCATGGGTAAAGCGTAACGCTTTCAGGGTCTCTGCCTGTTTCAGGGCAATGGCCCACTCCTTGTCGTTGTACAGATTCCAGAGCTCCAGATAGCTGCCGTTGTCTCGCAGGGCTGCGTCCAGAGTTGCTTTGTGGGTTGCGCTATTCAATGCAGCTGTAGCGCTAGCATCCTGAAAAGAGAAACTGCCCGAGAGCAGAGAAAAGCCATTATCGCGACGAGGATGTCGGGTAATACGACGGATCAAATGACGCCCGTCTTTTTCGGCTTCTACGTCAGCACGCCAGCCTTTGCCCAGCAGTTGGAAACCCTTTCCTGAACCAGAGTTGCTGAAGCGGGCTATGGCCAGCCAGTGTTCTTCAGTCGCCTCGGGAGACTGGCTTGTTACCACAAAGTGCTCTTGCAGCCACTGACCCGCCAATTCAATGTCGTTTTCTTTGATTTCCTGTTTGGTGAACAAATCATCGGAGATCAGGCCGTCGACACCCAATTGCAGATCCAGTGCAGTGACCTCGACGGGTGCCAGATACTGCAACTGCAATGTGTTTTTTTCTACTTGGGCCAGCATCCAGCGAGTCTGATCGCGCAGTGTCAGGCTGGTTAAAAATGGCCAGTCCTGAGCGGAGCAGGATACCTGAATATGTTCCATCTCCTGTTGGAGCATCCAGCCATCGTTGTAGGGCATCAGGCTGACAGGCTGGTTTTCCCGAAGCCCGGAAAGGTCTTCGCTTGAGCGCAGATTAATCAGATCACTGGCAAAATAAGGGAATTCATGTAATTGCATAAATCACCACCGAAATTGCCAAAAAACGTGGGTTTCTGCCGGGCTGTCCAGGTGAATGCAGTAAGGCTCCTGGTTCTTTCCACGGGTTTCTGATTTCAGAGGGATCTTTTTTCTGAACTCTTTCATGTTGTCGTCACCACGGGAAATGTGTAGAGGATCAACAGGCGTGATAACCAGCTTCGTTTCTGAATATTCAATCTGAATATGGTCGCTGGGAACTCTGTCGTAACTGAAAGACGGCATCAGGCGTTTCAGTTCTTTCTGGTCACCGGGTTGCAGGCAAACCCTCCTTCCTGTGGCAATCTGGTTACCATCCAGCTCCGGGTATTTATCCTGCTTTTCGGTTTCTGAAACCCTGATGAACTCCTCGAACAATACCAGTTTCGGGTCGACCGGTGAGTCACAGAAGAAACAGCAGACGTCATCCATACACTCAGTGTCAGAAGGCAGTATCGTTTGGCCGTTGCACTCCTTGCACTTAAACAAGTGCTCATCGACTTCTGTCAATGCTTCCAGCCATTCCGCCATGGATGGGCGTGACAACGGGGTTTCTTTACCTACGCCGAAGGTTTGTTGGAATAACTCCGGCAGTTTGCTGTTGTCGATCAGTTGAATCGGCAGATTGGTGAAGCACTCGTTATCCGGGTTGTCTGGATCATTGATCCAGGGATGCTTACCACGAAGCGCTTCGTCTTCTATCTCGGGTTCGCCGTCGTTGATCATTTCGCCCTTTAACGGATGGTTATGGGTGAGCAACTGATAAGCAATGACTGCAAAGCTCCAGCAGTCTGTCAGGCTGGATAGCATGGCCTCGCCACGAACGACTTCCGGGGCACCGTAATCCGGCGTATGTACGGTTAAACTCGAGTGGGATTCATAGCTGATGTTGTCGCAGTCAATCAGCCAGGTTTCGGCATGGTTCGGGTCGTCTGAAACAAAGATATTATCGGGAGAAATATCACCGTACAGCATGCCACGGCTATGCAGTTGGTTAAGAGTCCGGGCCAGTTGGCAAAGGATACGAATGCGACGACGTAAGCCGCCCTGATCCAGATAGTTCTGAATATGAGGGGCCGGGTTCTCTTCCGTTGCGTTATCATTGGCCTGGATAAAGCTATCAAGGATGGATTTTAATGGGACCAGACCATCCATCAACTCCATGGCGTAGGCCATGCGCGGCTCTTTCATCAATGTCAAAGGCCGCGCCAGTTTCAGATCGGCGATGTCCTGTCGTATCAGCCATTCAATATGGCCGCGCCATTTCTTCTTCGCAGTCTCATCTTTATTTGTGAAGCCTTTGATGAGTACTTGAGGCCGGTCGGTGGTGAAAACCACACCCTGACCGCCTTCAGCCAGTTTTTCTTTGAGCTCGTACTTCATGCCCCGCACATCTTCCAGTGGCGGTAGCTTCTTCTTTTTACTGCCTGGGTTACTCATGATCTATTCAGTCCTGAATATGCCTGCAATGCTTTTGTCATCCCCGTGTCTTGGGGTGGTCCATTCGTTCAGCTCTTTGGTCAGCCAGCGTTTGCAGCGGCGTTTGTTACTGCGCTTTAACTGCTGAAAAATCGCATCAAAAAAACCTTCCAGGTGCTCTGGAATCAAGTCATCTGATATGCCATCAGTCATCAGCAGTACGCCGTCACCAGGCTGGGCCAGAGTGAACTCAACGCTCGTCCAGTCATGATCTTTGGCCTTGGAGAGTGTTTGTGTCTGATTGCCAAAGCCATCTCTCAAGGAGGTAACCACTCTGAGCTGCCCCTGGCTCTTGATAAGCAGTAATCCATCCCCCACCTGGGCGGCCATGCCACTTCCAGCTGGAGTGACAGAGGCCCAGAGGCAAGTGGTCTCAAACGCTGAGTGACTATCGCCAAAGTGGCTTAGCCAGAATTGCTGTATCTGTTGGCTGATCTGCAACGGTGTTGAATTGAAACCAGCCTGCAGCTCTAGCGAGCGTTGAACACTCTGGACGCAGTAACGGGAGCCTATGTAGCTCAGTGGTCGACTGCCCAGTCCGTCGGCAACAGAAATACACCAGCCCTTTTGGATGCCGCGCACGAGCACGGCATCCTGGTTAGGAATGTGTTCGAAGAGGTGAGCCGGGCCGATTACTGAGCTACCGGTTGCAGCCAGTTTCATCAGAAGTCTAGCTCTTCGTATTCATCATCTTCGTTTTCCAAGCTGACAGAAGTCGCTGGAATCACTAGAGGGGTAACTTGATTCGGCGTGGTTGAACGACTTCTCGTAGTTACACTCATAGTGACAGCCTTAAAGAAGCGATGAATATCCCGTGCATTTTCTGCTTTGAAAACTGGTGCTTCAATGTCATTAGCAAAATCGTTTAATAATGAAATATCTGCATCAGCACCAATGCCCATAGCAAAACGGGTTGCTTTACTTGAGCGCTCTCCGCTCAGTAATTGTTCAAATGGAGCTTTAATATCATCTGTAGGATGACCATCAGATACTAAAATAATCACTGGTTTATAGGCACGAGAAGGAATTTTATCGATATCTTCAATTAGTTTTGATACCAATTCAAAAGCTGCGCCCATCGGAGTCCCCCCCATTGCAGGTAAAGGCTCGAAAGACTCTATTTTATGAGCAGCTATAAGAGGAAGGTGAACTTCTGCGTTACCACCAAATGTTATTAAGGAAACCTGCAACTCGGCACGCAAACGACTTTCACCAGAAAATGTACTAATCATGTCTTTCAGCGCAGAATTAAGCGCTTCAATTTTTCCATTAACGGACATGCTTCCACTGGTATCAGCCATTACAATTACAGGTAAAGGGCGGGCAGTCTGAGTTTGGAATTGTTTTAGGCTATGAGCCATAGTTTTTCTATCCTTGTCTTAAATTAAAACAGTAGCGTCTCGATAAGAAAGTTATCTAAATTAATTCACCTAATAACTTAATATACGGAGAGGTTAGCTATATCCATGCCAAGATTCTTAGTTATCTATTTTCACCCTATGTTTTTCAATCCAATTATTTAATGTTTGATAGTTTTTTAGGCCCAAAAGCTTAGCTGCATCGGACTTATTGCCTTGGGATGCTAACAGTGCTCTCGGCACATAGTGACCTACCAACTCCGAAATAATATCTTGTATATCAACACCTTGAGACACATCCCTATCTAGCAGGCCATCTTGTTTTTGTGGCCGATGGAAAAATGCTTGCTGCATTTCCTCACCACTAATGAGTTCATCACTACTCCATAGTGATGCTCGTAGTATCGTAGAGCGTAGTTCGCGAATGTTGCCAGGCCAGAGATGCAGTAGGATAAGATTTTTTGCATCAACAGAAAGTTTTTTATCTTCGAGCGCTTTATCTTGTTTTGCTAGGCCTGCAAGCAGCGTTTCAGAGAGATGCAGTAGATCTCCTTCACGACTTCGTAAAGGAGGCAGTGTTAGCACGCCAACCGCTACACGATAAAATAAGTCTTCTCGAAACCCCCCATTGGCGATGTCTTCGATAAGATTTCGATGTGTCGCAGTAATAATTCTGACATCAACGGATTCTTCTTTTTGAGAGCCTACTGGCGTGACTAAGCCCTCTTGTATCGCGCGAAGTAAACGCACTTGAGCAGCTGTTGTTAATTCACCAAATTCATCCAAGAATAACGTACCACCATGGGCTTGCTGAAAAACACCCGCTCTATCTGAGGCTGCCCCCGTAAACGCTCCTTTTTTATGGCCGAAAAGCGTCGTATCGATTAATTCTGGCGGTATTGCTCCGCAGTTCAATGCGATAAAGGGCTGATTAGCACGCCGACTAACGTTATGTATAGCTCTGGCAAATAGCTCTTTGCCGGTACCCGTTTCACCTTGAATCAAGACTGGCACTTCACGTTCTGCCAAAATCTGCGCCTGTTTCTTAAGGCGCAACATATTAGGGTCTTGTGTGATGATGTCATCAAATGCAGCATGAACGAGTGCTTGGTCATTGATCAGATTCGCTAAATGTTGGTCATTCACTGACACCGCACTAGGAATGTATTCAGCAGCAATATTGAACGGAATCTCGACCTGCTCAACCCCTTGCTCACGACTAGATTGATAAAAGGTCACCGGGTACTTAGTTTTACCTAGTAATATCCATACCGCCTGCATTGCTGGCGTGCCAGGCGAAAGTAAAATCGAGAGATTTGATTGGTCAGAGTGAAGACGCTGGAGATGTCGGTCAGCCACTTGGTAAATGCTGGTAAAATCTATTGGCGAATTGAGCGGCTCATGGTGAGATTCAATCGAAGGTGCAGAGTCCCTTAAACGTTCAACTAGCCAGGACTTATACTTTCGAAGTTCACTCGATGAATAAGAACTTAAAAGAACGACCCTGCTAAACTGGAAGGCCTTCAGGGTACTTAGAACTGGGCCTTGATCAGTACAGGTAATTGCTTCAAGGTCACGCTTACCTACCCAGGTTAGTAAAACTGCTTCCATACACCCCACTTTAAGTTTTTCCCTGCAACTACCAACAATCCAATAACCAATAAAACCTATCACAAGCTTCAGTAATAAGAAATCACCGGGACTATATAGATACGGTATCGAACCGCTACATTTTAGCTAGCCAATTTAAACAGTATTCAATTTAGAATGCTTGCTAATTAAAAATACAGTTAATTAAAGTAGCGTATTACTACTTATATATTTCTTCGACAGAAGTGCTTGGTTATCATTTTTTGGTTTCACTCTCTACTAAACCAAACTCAGGCATTTCTTGCGCAGCATGTAATATTGACTCAGTAAATCGTGAAAGTGACGCATGGGGTCTAGTATTTGTTGGATACGATATTCCATAAGGGTAGTAAATTGCTGGCTCAAATGGTCGGGTGATTACGCCATTAGCCTTCCATACATTTGCTGCAAACGGCTCGACTACTGCGACCGCAAGACCTGCAGCAATCATCGAATATCCTGTATGAGAAGTGTCAATCATAATCGCTTGGTTGAGCTTATCTTTTACCGAGCTCAGTACCCCACCCAACTCACTCCAGTAAACTGGTGAGCTGTCTACAACCTTAAGAACAGACTCTCCAATTAAGTCTTCCGCACAGATAACCTTTTTCTTTGCCAATGGATGATCATATCGCGCAGCAAAAACAAAACGAACTTTGCCGATAGATCGCCTATCGATCCCCGTTAGTGATGGAAGCTCCAGCCCTACCGCGGCATCGACCTGATTACTTTGCAGTTTTGCCACCAATTCAGACATACCATCGGTGTGAATAGTAATCCGTTCGACCGGGTAATATTTTAGATGTTCTTTAAGCGCCATAGGCAGTAAGGTCGTGGCAATGGCCGATGTACTGGCAATTTTTAACTCAGTAGGCGCCTTCGCACGTATTTTTCCTGCCACAACTTCCAGTTTTTCAAGCCCTAGAAAGCTTTCTTCAACGGAACGAAAAAAGTCTGTGGCCTCTAAAGTAGGCAGTAAACGCCCTTTTTTCCTTTCAAAAAGTCGAAAACCCAAATGATCTTCCAAATCTGCTAGCAACCTACTC
Organism: Marinomonas vaga; assembly: GCF_055388305.1. NCBI lineage: Bacteria > Pseudomonadati > Pseudomonadota > Gammaproteobacteria > Oceanospirillales > Oceanospirillaceae > Marinomonas > Marinomonas vaga. The sequence goes on along the minus strand of NZ_AP043903.1, from coordinate 2,678,460 downwards.
ACAGCTGGTTGAGAAATATGCATTTCTGCTGCGGCAGCGGCGGTTGTTCCTCGTAGCATGATGAATCGAAACGCTTCTATTTGCCTAAATTTCATTCTCAACCCTTTTCAATAACATTCAGTTATCGACTATGCATTAATATAAGTGGATGTCATTTAATTTAATACACATTATAGAAATCAGTAAAGAATAAGAATGATCACAAGGAGTACTTTGCTATTGCTTAACACTTCACAGCAATCACACCAAGGCTATAAGGAACACATCGTGCCAGAGACTGCCAATACGCCAATTCTGAGCGTGGATAATTTGTCAGTAGAGTTTGACGGTCATCGCGTAATCGAAGATTTAAGCTTCACCGTCGAAGCAGGAAAAACGCTTGCTATTGTTGGTGAGTCTGGATCGGGTAAATCGGTTACCTCTCAATCCATAATGCGCCTAGCTGAAGGCGTTGGCGCTCACTACCCAAGCGGCCATATTTGGTTTGAGTCCGAGAGCTTCGGCACCATCGATTTACTCCAAGCACCATTAAACACTATTCGCAAAGTGCGCGGAAAAGACATCGCCATGATCTTTCAGGAGCCGATGACATCCCTAAACCCGGTATACACCATCGGTGATCAGATTTGTGAATCATTAACGTTACATAAGCAAATCAGCCAAGATGTTGCACGTAAAGAGGCTGTCGAGCTCTTAAAAATGGTGCGACTGCCCGACGCCAGTGAAATGCTTGATCGTTACCCGCATCAATTATCAGGCGGTATGAGGCAGCGTGTCATGATTGCTATGGCGCTAGCATGTCGCCCAAAAATACTGATTGCTGACGAGCCGACCACTGCATTAGATGTCACGATTCAAGCTCAGATTTTGGCGATTCTGAAAGAGCTTCAAAAAGAGCTCAATATGGCCGTGATTTTCATAACTCATGATATGGGCGTGGTTGCAGAGGTAGCAGATGACGTTGTGGTTATGTGGCAAGGTAAGAAAGTCGAGCAAGGCCCTGTAACAACGATTTTCACTGAGTCAAAGCACCCCTACACTCGAGCTTTGCTTTCTGCTGTGCCAAAACTCGGCACCATGGAAGGGCAACCCTACCCTAAGCGCTTCCCCATAACTATCGTTGAAAATAACGAACCAACTGTGATTGGCGAAGAGTGTATTCAGAATACTGCTGATTATGAATCAGAACCTTTATTGTCTGTGCGCAATCTTGTTACTAGATTCGACACTAAAAAGAACTTTTTTGGTAAAGCAACTCATCGAGTCCACGCTGTTGAGCAAGTAAGCTTCGATATCTTCAAAGGCGAAACCCTAGCATTGGTGGGCGAATCAGGATCTGGAAAATCCACGATTGGACGCACCATTCAACAACTTCAGAAAGCCACAAGCGGTGATATCAGCTTTAATGGCAAGTCATTTGACAAGCTATCTAAAAGCGAGCGCAAGAAGCTTCGCCAAGAAATTCAGTACATTTTCCAAGACCCATTAGCCTCTCTTGATCCTAGAAAAACCATTGGCTTTTCCATCGCTGAACCGATCAGAACACATAACCTTATTCAAGGGGAAGGTAACATTCAAAAGCGCGTAACGGAGCTTCTTGAACGAGTGGGATTAACAAAAGACCACGCAAATCGCTATCCGCATCAGTTCTCGGGTGGCCAGCGCCAAAGGATTTGTATCGCCCGAGCACTGGCCTCAAACCCCAAATTAATCATTGCAGATGAAGCGTTGTCTGCACTGGATGTCTCCATCCAAGCACAAATCATCAATCTATTCATGGAACTGCAAGAAGAACACGGGATTTCTTATCTCTTCATTAGCCATGACATGGCAGTAGTTGAAAAGATGAGTCACCGCGTCGCTGTCTTATATCTCGGACAAGTAGCAGAGCTTGGTTCTCGCCAGCAAGTACTGGAAACGCCATCTCATCCTTACACCAAGCGACTTCTAAGCGCTGTACCGGTCGCCGATCCATTTGTGCAGCGCGACTTTAGCAAGATTGAGGGCGAAATCCCCAGCCCTGTTCGGATGGTTGGTGATGAACCAATGATCTTGACTCAGCTGGAAATCGCTCCAGGGCACTTTATTGCCCAGTCATAAAACAACAACACTCATCACAAAAGAACGGAGAATATCTTATGTACAAAGCATCTTTAAAAGCGATGTTACTGAGCGGAAGCTTCGCCTTAGCGCTACCCGCTTTAGCAAGCACGCTGACAGTTTCATCACCGCAAGATCCAGGCAGCTGGGACCCAGTAGACACCTTCTTGGTAAACTGGTCTTCGGTAGCGACCAACATCTATGACGGTCTCACCTACCGCGCCCCTGACCTGACGCTACAACCTGGACTAGCAACGTCATGGGAGCAATTGGATGAAGGCAGCAGAATCCGCTTTCACCTGCGTGAAAATGTAACCTTCCATAACGGCGAATCATTTAACGCAGAATCCGTTAAATTTACTTTTGATCGGCTTATGGGCGAAGAAGGTAAAAAGGGACCTCAACGTTCTAACTATGCTGCGATCCAGTCTGTTGAAGTGATCGACCCTCTAACGGTTGATTTTCATCTAAACGCCCCTGATCCTGTTTTATTAACTAAATTGGCAGGCTACGGTGCGATGATTGTGCCGCCGAACTACATAAAAGAGTACGGCGAAGAGTTTTTCAACACGCATCCTGTTGGTACTGGTCCATTTAAATTTGAGACCTACGAGCCAAAAGTGCGCATCGATCTAAGTGCTTACGAGAATCACTGGGGCGGTGCTCCAAAGCTTGATCACTTGAACTACCGTTTTATCAGTGAGCCTTCTACTGCAGTCGCCGAATTGCAATCTGGACGTGTTGATTTGGTGATTCCACCGACTATCCCGATCGGCATGATTAGCACCATCGAAGACGATCCAAAGCTAGACGTTGTAACTACAGCAAGTCCAACTGTATTTGCTCTACGCTTTAACACTCGTGATGGAATCACGAAAGACGAACGCGTACGTAAAGCGTTAATTTATGGGGTCGACCGACAAGCAATTATTGATTCCATCCTAGGCGGTCAAGCGGCTCAAATTTCCAGCTTCCAGAGTGATATTTCCTTTGGTAATGACCCGGACATGGCGCCTCTTCCTTATGACCCGAATAAAGCAATGCAGCTATTGAAAGAGGCTGGCGTTAAACCCGGCACAAAACTGCAAATCGACATTCGTGGCAATGACGCAACGTTCAGCGAAGTGGCTCAAGCCGTCGCAAGTTACCTGCAAATCGTAGGCATTAACGCAACGATTAAGCCATACGAAACCAATGTGCTGTTAAATGACATCATTCCGTCTGGTAAAACCGGTGCAATGTTCCAACAAAAATGGGGCGGCTGGACGCTTGATTATGACAACACAGCGTACTTCATGTACCACACTGGCGAAAAGTGGAATCCATACGACAGCGATAGCGCACTAGACGAAATGCTGGAGTCGCAACGCTCCATTACCGATATGTCAAAACGTGAAGAGATCTTACAGTCGATCGCTCGATACACTGCTGATCGAGCGCTTGAGATGCCGCTTTACAGTCAAGATGCCATCTTCGGTATTTCGAAGAAAGTTAAAGACTTTACACCAGTCCCAGATAATCGACTTCGCCTAAATGAGGTCTACGTCGATTAAATACCACCTTGTCTACGGCATTAGTACACGAAGAATGCCGTAGACAACTTTTAAAAAGAACGCCATCAAGCATCACTCGCTTGAGTCATCACTGTTAAAAGGATTAAGTATGGGAAGCTTTTTATTAAAGCGCCTATTTCAAGCAGTCTTTGTACTGCTTGCTATTACTCTAATTGTCGCTTACGCAATACGCCTAACGGGCGACCCAGCATTAATGCTGACACAAGGCGCAGGGAGCGTTACTGAGGCGGATTTACAAATGATTCGCGAATCACTTGGCATCAATAAGCCCTTTGTGGCTCAGTATTTAGAATTTTTGCAAAGCTTGCTTGTTTTGGATTTTGGACGCAGCTTTTTAGGCGGTACCCCTGTATCCACCCTCATAGCTCAATCTCTTCCTGCAACACTTGCACTTGCTACCTGCGTAATGTTTGTTTCAATTGCCATCTCAATTCCATTAGGCATTAAAGCAGCAGTATCAAAAGGCAAATGGGCTGACCAAGTCATCCGTATCGTGTCTCTCATTGGCTTATCATTTCCGAACTTCTGGCTAGCGCTAATGCTGGTCTTAGTGTTCTCAATTTGGCTACAGTGGCTTCCACCTAGCGGCATGACAGACTTCACAAGCTTCATCATGCCGGCGTTCACTATGGCGATCATACTCACCGCAACCAATGTGCGCTTGGTTCGCTCGTCAATGTTAGAAACCTTGCAGTCTCAGTACATCATGGTCGCGCGCGCAAAAGGCCTAAGTGAAAACAAAGTCCTCTACAAACATGCATTGCGCAACTGCGCCATTCCTTTGATTACGTATTTTGGCCTTCAATTTGGTGGTCTCTTAGGCGGCATCGTTGTCATCGAGCGAGTGTTCAACTGGCCTGGCCTTGGCACCTTGGCGTTTGATGCCGTTGGCTCAAGGGATTACCCCGTTCTCCAAGCCGTGATTACCGTACTGTCCATGCTCATCGTCGGAGTAAACCTGTTAGTGGATATTGCTTACGGCCTTATCGACCCTCGAATTCGCACGGAGTCTTAACATGTTGTTTAACCGTTTCAGCAGCAACTTATCAAATTATAAAAGCTTAGAGTTCATACTGGGGTTCCTACTTACTGGCTCTATCTGTCTACTCGTGCTTCTTTCCGATTTTATTTTCCAAGGTGGAGACAAGATCAATCTGAGCGCGCGCCTGTTAGAGCCGTTTAGTAACCCAGACTACCTGCTTGGCACAGATCCTCTGGGCAGAGACATTATGGCACGGGTTATTTCAGGCGGAAAAATCTCTCTACAGGTAGGGTTTTTATCGGTTGCAGGCGCTGTCGTTCTTGGTGTCATCATGGGCTTGATCTCTGGCTATTACCGAGGTTTTTGGGATGTTATTGTGATGCGCTTCGCCGATGTCCAGCTGGCGATGCCCTTTATCCTGCTTGCCATCACATTCATCGCCATCATAGGCGGCGGGCTCACTAATATGATCATTCTGCTGATCATTTCCCAATGGGTGCAGTACGCACGATTGGTTCGAGGCTCGGTCCTGTCTCTTCGTGATAGAGAGTTCATTCAATCCGCAGAAGCGATTGGTGTGAGTCATTTAAATATTCTATTTCGTCACCTCCTGCCGAACCTGATCGGTCCGGTGATTGTGTTAATGACACTGAACGTCGCCAACAACATTTTGCTTGAGAGCAGCCTTACATTCTTGGGCTTGGGCGTTGACCCCTTGACCCCTAGCTGGGGTGGCATGCTCGCTGATGGGCGTACTTATATACAAACCGCGTGGTGGGTGAGCGTTTTCCCAGGACTGGCAATTCTTCTAACTGTACTTGGCTTAAATCTACTCGGTGATTGGCTTCGAGACAGCTTAGACCCAACAGGTAGGACCGCAAAATGAGTATTACTTTCACAAAAACGTTTCAATCTACTGGAAATCATCTTATTGAGCGATTCTCAACTGAAGCCAGCAAAGGACGACTCATTGAGGCTTGGATCTTTGCTGACAGAGAGAAGCGCCAAAGTATCGAAAGAAGCCTTCTAAACGCAGGCATCAAAGCCAAGGTGCGCAGTGCTTACAAGCCACTGCTGCACTTTATGCTTGAGGACTTAAACCTCAATGACAGCAACTTAAAAAAAGTGGAAGTGTTTTATCCTGTTCATCAAAAAGCATCGGATAATAGGTTTCTTCTAGAAGCCTACCCGCTTGCTGCTCTAACAGGAAAAGCAGAAATCGCATTTCATCCAGATAACAGCAGTGACCATCAGTACCGAGTGATACTTCACTCCCGGTCTGGAATGTACACTGAACATAAAGTATTTGCGCCAAATCACACTCACACTGATGTAATAAATCAAGAGCATCTATCCCCTACTGGCTGGTTAAAAGTACACGACGAAAATGGCGAACTCGAGACTGATGAACGACTCGAAACAGACTACGAACAATTATTCAACTGCGTGTTAGAAGTCGTTACTGAGCATAATTGGACAGGTCAAGAGCCATTTTTTGAAACGTTGAGCATTGACGTCGAACTGCCGTGGCCAGACCAGCCAATCGGTTACGAACAAGAAAACATTAGCCTTACAGAGGCCCTTCATGAAGATTTGTACTTCTCTTTGCAAGAATGGTTTAAGGTCAAAGCGGGCTACCAGCCCAAAGACCGTGAAGGACAGCCTGGGCAAATTGTCCCTTCAGTCATTCACTCACATGCAGATGAGTTAACCCTGAAAATGCGCACTCAGCCCTACAATATGTCAGAGAGTGGGCATTTACAGCCAATCGACTCTGCCACCAAGCCACTGAGTACCCACCAAATTGCTCAGGAGCTGGCGCAAATCTCGGGCACAGAGCTTGACGCTCACTCTATCTCAGGAAGAAAGGTAGCCGCTCGTTATCATCATGGCTCGGACATCCCTGTCATGATCAGTGGGGGCCAACACGCAAATGAAACGACAGGAGTCATCGGAGCACTTCGTGGCGCCTTAGAGTTGTCTAAAAAGCAAAATTCTAACTTTGTCATTTCTCCATTAGAAAACCCTGATGGCTATAGTCTTCATCAGACACTCATCAAAGATAACCCTTTCCATATGCATCATGCTGCAAGGTATACCGCGTTAGGAGACGACCTCGAATATCGTAAAAAAGGACCGATGTATGAGAAAGAGATTCGCTTTAAAGCAAGAGAAATAAGTCAGGCTGAACTCCATATTAACCTTCATGGCTACCCTTCTCATGAGTGGGTTAGACCCTTTTCAGGCTATGTTCCATTAGGGTTTGATATGTGGACTATCCCTAAAGGGTTTTTCTTAATATTGCGCCATCACCCTACTGACTTTTGGAGAGAATACACACTCAAGTTCACCGAGCGTTTAACCGAAAAGCTCATGAGCATTCCTGGAGTATCCGAGCTTAACCAAAAGCAAGTGGACCTGTATAACCAGCATGCTGGTATAACTAACTTCGAACTGATCAATGGTTTTCCATGCCTCATCTCTGAGAGCAAAGAAACAGATATTCCTTTGCAACTCATTACAGAGTACCCAGATGAAACCATCTACGGTGAACTATTCATACAGGGTCATGAAGTTCAAAAGCATACCGTGGTATACGCTTATGAAATTCACCAACAACTTATGAGCGAATTAAACCTCCCTTCCTAAGCGCTCTCAAGCACCTCAATGGTCTCCCCCATTGAGGTGCCGTTTAATACATATGGCAATGGATAGCTGTAAGTCCACTTCATCACATCACAAACAATAGTGTAATTGAACCGTTCGAAGGTTCGCTGGCCCAAAGCCGAAAATACGCTGAGATCCGTAATATGTAGGTAAATATACAACTCTTTTTTCTTATTCAGTTGGTATTTGTATGATTTTTGAGCGAAAATAATCTTAATTAATATGTGGCGTATCAGAAATTAGTTTTAGAGGGAGTTACAGGGATGAAATCAGTAAATGTTGACCCGTGGAAGGATGGAAGCGCAAACCTTTCAAGTGCGAAAAAGTCACATCGAAACTCTGACGAACCACATATCCAGCATGCAATAGAAAAAAGCAAAGTCTTAGTGGCTCTAACGCTTGTTTTAACCATCGCTCTTACTGGCGGTGTGGCTGCGTATTTAGCAGGTGGAATACCTCTGGAATATATCGTAGCTTTTATTATTTCTGCTATGTCTCACATCTTTATCTGTGCGTATCCAAACACCAACCTAAGCTCCAAAAAATTGTTTGGTGGTCATATTGGGGCTGTTCTAGCGATGGTTGTTGTATTCGTAAGCCTCAAAAAAGTCGCTCAAGAATTGGGGGCCAACTCTGTTAGTCAAACTCTTGAATCATTTGACTTGGCTGGCTTCGTGTTCGCTTTAGTGCTTGTAACTATTGTATTGAAAGTGGGTATGAAGTTTTCAATTGCTCTTATGAAATGCAAGAGTGTATCAGGCTTCATCGCTATAGCATCAATACAGGCTGTGCTTGCGCTGTTCGGGGGAGAGGATTACTTCGGTGTGACATTCATTTTCACAGCGTATGCAAGTGTTATGGTAGGGATTGGAGAAAAGATTGGTTTATACGCTAATAATCCCAAAACAGTGCTAACGTTTCGATTTGATAACCACTATAAAGATGATCAAGCAACACGATTGAAGGATGAGTATGTAGACCCCTCTTATTCGATGTATTCACATAACATGCATTATCGTTATCGTAATCGCGATCTATAAACAATAGTAACGGCTGCTACTAATTGGTAGCCGCCGTTGAATCCAGAATATCCCTATCTACTAATAAATTTAAGCGAACTCAAAATGGGAATGTTAAAAAGCTTGAAAGGATTTAATAACAAACTAAATAGCGCTTCAACAGCAACTAGCGCGTATGCGGGAATGCTACTTTGGGGGGGATACCTTACTTTGTTTGTAGGAGCTAATACCTTCAATGCTGCTGTAGTCCTATACGCAGGTTTTGGCTTATTTCGTGTTTACACCCCGACTAGTGGGCTTTCTAAACTGGTTGGTAAGATAGGGTTCATTGGTAACGCATTTTTAGTTCTGGTTCTTAGTTTTCTTCTGGCAGCTTTGGAAATCGATAACACTCTTGCTATTGTTGGGGCGCTGTTTGTTGCAATGGTTCTAGGGGTGATTTCAAAGGTGTTTGTGTCTTTTGTGCCTTCATCTACAGCAACTGGTGCGACTCTATGGGGGGTAATTGCTCTATTTTTAACTCCTGTTCTAGGTATCATCTGCCCTTTCAGCTTTTCGATCGCATTGTCTTGGATGAGGATAGCAAACCAAGAAAAAGCTTATGGAAAGCTTCATCCTAATTATGCTAAAAGCAAAGCAAGGATTAAATCAGAGGAATGGAGTCACTACAAAGCAACGCCAAATGTTTCGGTTTCGTCTGAAAGTGACGCTGGTGAAGCGGTATTAAATAAGCGAAATAGGGGAGCTTTTGATTCTGACCATAATATCTACAGCGACTTAAGTTTTGACTTTGGTCCTCGATAGCCAACAATAAGGCAGCTTAAAAAAGGCTTTCGGTTGAAAGCCTTTTTTATGATCTCAATAACTCTCTTTATTGTTTTGAGTCTTCGATTGCCTCACGGTCAGCTTGAAGAATTATTTCATTCACGCCTTCGTCACTTCCATTGTATCCCCTGTCGTAGCTATTGTTCAGCATTGCAATGCTTGCAAAATGGCCATCTTGGAAGGACGAACGTAATTGGCGATTAAATTAGCTTAAACCTTATTTCTTCGACGAAATCTCTTTTCTCCGTTATAAGCTGCTCTCCAACGCAAATATGCTTCATCAAGACCAGTTATTTTCGGCGGAGATTCAAGCGCTGCCACGAAACGATCCATTCCCTTTGCCGTTAGCCTGATCTGTTTATTCAATGCCTTTGAAGTCATTAGTATGCTCCTCTCAACTTAGCTTGAGCTTATTCTGGTTAGCCTTCCTCAATATCAGCCGTAATTAAAATGATGCTCCAAGGAAAATTTCAGATGGCACCCTCGACCTAAAGCTAATTCTTCGATCTGTTTCCATAAGAGCGGCAAGTAAGCTTTGAGAATTTCCGCATGCGATTGGTGGTAATCGTCGTCACAATTTCCGTCTGCCGCTTTAAGCCACTCAGAAGGAGTTAAAAGAGTTAGCCCTTGTTGGAAGTATTCAGGAATAAATTCCCGAATTGATTCTTCACTACCACTAGCGACAAAAAGTGTTGCGCCCTCACCTGTGGCGAAATAATACACAACCCCTACATAAAACATTTTCACTCCTAGACACTTTGTCATAGCACCATAACATCAGTTGAAAGTCTGAAAAGAAGCCCTCATTGAAATCCTCCCAACTCTCGACCATCCACCCACTCGTGAAGGGCTTCGATTCCTCCATTATGGTACGACTTAACAACGTCAGAAGGGGTCAAACCATTGAACGGCGCCAATGGTTCATTGATGAACCATTCCCATGTTGCTTTATCAGAGTTAAACCATGGCCGAACTCGACACAGTAATTTATGGATATCGAGCAATCGAGTATGAGTGAGCTCAAGGCTTTTACTATCTAGCGACTTCAAAGGATTTAATGGTAGGCCGACATGCTGCGCGACCAAATCAACAGAAGTTGGAAACGCCTCAGCCCATCTCTCCAGAAGTTCAGTTCCTAGCTCAGGGGTAGACTCAATTTCAAACATAGTAATAACCCCCATTTAGAGCGCCCTACTTTTCTTCAGGCAAATATTCAGCAATTTCAGACAATGTACACCCAAAATAAGCACATAATTTATCAAGGTTGTCTGTGACAGTGCTGTAGCCTTTTTGATTTGCCATTTTTGACAAGGTAATACGGCTTATCCCTGTCTTCTCAGCAACCTCAACCATCGTAATACGGCGCCCTTCTTGGAACGACTTTTCTGCCAGCATCTCTTTAAGCTTGAATCTTAACAAACCTTACACCATACATATGTATAAATAATTTAACATTAATATCTTGACAGGTACTTTAATGCCTATTAAGCTAATTCTAAATGTTAAATTATTTTAACATTTGAACAAGCATAAATACTAAAGGATCTATATATGAGCACTTACCTTAGCACAGAACAGTTGTCAGAGAGAATCCATTACACTCCACGCACGATCCGCAATGAGCTTTTGGATTCATGTTTATTCGAGGGACGCCATTACATCCGTCCATTCAACCGCCGCAAAATCCTTTTCATCTGGGAGAACATCGAAGCAGATATGGTGAGCCAAGATGATTCTCTAGCTTTGGCATTTACAGAGGAGGCTTAACATGGCTAGTGTCAGTATCCGAAAGGAAACCAATACGCTATATCTTGACTTTCGCTACATGGGAAAACGTTGTCGAGAACAAACAACTTTGAAACCCACTCTGGCGAATCGTAAAAAACTCGAGCGCACTCTAGTGCAAATTGAGTCCGAGATGATCTCAGGGACTTTTCGCTACAAGACTTACTTTCCAAGCAGCAAAGTTGCGGAGCAGTTCACGGAACTTGAGCTACAAATCCATAGCCCTGAAGAGTGGAAAGCTCTTAAAAACCAAGGTGAAATACCCACTTTTGAAGTATTCATTGAAGGCTGGATTGATCGCAATAAGATCTCATGGCGCAGATCACATATTGTGAACATCGAGAGCATCGTCAAGAAATACTACTTGCCTTTCTTTGGAAAGCTAAAGGTCGACGACATCACCCGTAATGACATTCTTAAATTTCGAACCTCACTCGCCAAAGTTCCGGGTCGAAATGGTAAAGAAAGCCTAGCCAACACACGCATAAACAAGATCATTAATCCATTAAAACGCATATTTGAGGACGCCGCCGACGAGTACAACTTTACCACGCCATACATTCGTATCAAGCCTTTGAAGAGCCCTAAAACTGATGCATTCCCATTTACACTCGAAGAAGTAAACCTCATTCTTGATACCGTTCGACCAGACTATCGAGACTACTTTCTAATTCGGTTTTTTACCGGTATGCGTACTGGCGAGATAGATGGCTTGAAATGGAAGTATGTCGATTTTTCACATCGAGTCATAAAAATTCGTGAGACCATTGTTGCAGGTGAAGAAGATATTACCAAAACTGAATCGTCAGTCCGCGACATTCACATGAGTACTCCAGTCTATAACGCCCTACTCCGCCAGAGAAAACACTCAGAGCATTTTGAGAAATTTGTGTTCTGTAATCGTCATGGTGAAGCGATCAATCATAACAATGTAACGCAGCGTATCTGGTATCCACTACTAAAACGTCTAGGTCTAGAGAAGCGTCGCCCTTACCAAACGCGTCACACCGCAGCGACTTTATGGCTTGCTTCCGGCGAATCCCCTGAGTGGATTGCTCGTCAGATGGGCCATGCCAATACATCAATGCTCTTTCGAGTCTACTCACGATACGTTCCAAACCTAACACGTATGGACGGCTCAGCCATTGAAAAGTTATTACAAAGCAAACTGGGGGCGAAATATGCATAGCTTGAATGCTCAACCTAACCTATCAGAAGCCATGACTCACCAACGCTTCAAAGGCTGTTATTTGCTAGCGTCCGTACAAATGAAAATCACAGCATCAGGCTGGCCCGTTCGCATAGCGACGATTAAAGATGTACAGGATCACAACACCTTAGAGCTACGTTTACTCGGCAATCATTTTTTAGCGATTAATCACTTCATTGGGGATTACGTCCAACTGGAAGCAGCAATTAAACGCTTTCGAAATGGCCACTTCTATTATTTAGCATGGTACGAGCCCGTTGTTGAACCTCTAACGACACCAAAGGCGTTAGGTCAAGCTACGGCTAACTCCAAAACAGATCGCGAACGCTTCCTACAAGCCATTAGGCAACGCATACAATTTTTACCGTCACAATCTGAACAGTCATTTTGTTTTAATGTATTGAGCAATCTCAGTCATGAGACTTCAACAGACGTGATGAAATGCTTATCCGAGCAATTACACACACTTGATGATGACACGTTCATTCTAGAACTTGCTTATCATGTGAATAAGCAGAATGATGATGTCGGTGCGACTGGCGAACTATTGAGTCAGCTTATTAATATGCGCCCTTATGAAATCTGGGAGCATCGGGTACTTGGTTTCTAACGAATTAGGTCGCTGTTTGAATTTCCAAAGCAGCGACCTAACGAGTATATTTTCATTTGAAATGCTCTAATCCCCGCTGATAGAAGGTAATGCAATGCTCGATAATGACATGACAGGTATCGAAAGAACCGCAATCGAATGGTTGGAAACAATGCGCTCCGAAGATAGGTGGAATCTTACAACAGATGAAATGTGCATTTTATTAGCCACTTCAATAGAACAATATCAAGCATGGTTAGAGCTTGCAGCTGACGAAGTAGACTTCAAGCTCGATGAAAACACTCTGATGCGAGCCAGTGTATTAGCAGGTGTTCACAAGGCATTGGCTTCAACAGCTCCATCGGGACAGGAATATACTTTTTTTAATAGAGCAAGCAAGGCTTCACCATTCGACGGGCGTACAGCGAAGGAATTGCTGCTAGACGACCCCTCTATCGAAAATTTATTTCTTGTCAGAAATTATTTTGGATCACGTATGTAACCACCAGCCAGATCTCAGCGAGTGATGTTTACGTTACCCACTAGATCATTTTCAAAATATCACTAGCGATACTTGCAGATACAGTACGTTATTATTGACGTGATAGTTACTGCCACAAATATAGCGATTTCAATAAACATTATTACTCACCTCGTTTCTTGGAGCTTTGTTAGCTCTCGTGATTTAGAGTCTTCATAGTACTCATTACTATAATCTTTCATTGCGCTTCTGCAATCATCCATATAGTTTTATCATTCAAGCCATTACCTCTAAATGAATGCTAGGACGCAATATGAATTACACGGAGTTAAAAGCACGCCACCGTTCGGAACGCGAGAACTACGCGTCAAACGCATTATCCTTGAGACTTCATCGAGCACTTAGCTGGCTCAATAAAGCCGAACAAGTGGAGGATGATGACTCAAAATTTATCTTTCTGTGGATTGCTTTCAACTCTGCGTATGCACAAGAATCAGGTCAAAAGCACTACGATACTGAACGAGAACGTTACATCGCTTTCATCGAGCGTTTGGTCTCATTGGACTCTGAGAAAAAGCTCTACAATCTAGTTTGGAGCCAATACTCCAGTAACATTCGCTCTATACTTAACAATCAATTTATTCTTGCTGATTATTGGCGATTCCAGTCTGGAGACATCAAAGAAAACGCTTGGATTGAAGCAAAAAACAAAGCAATGAAAGCCGCGCACACCGCTTTAGCACATAATGACACGACAACCGTGCTGTCTATCATCTTGTCTCGCCTCTATGTTCTAAGAAACCAAATCATGCACGGTGGAGCGACTTACGGTAGTGGTGCCAACCGTCAGCAACTGGCGGACTGTTCGGCATTGATGTTTGATATCGTTCCGCTCTTTATCGAACTTATGATGGCAGGACAGCATCAAGTATGGGGCGATGCCGCCTACCCTCTGATTGAGCATTAACACGCTATGAATCACTTCGATATTTGATTAACAAAAAGCACAACACGAAAGCTGGGGGTATCCCAAACACTAAACCCGCTGGTCAAATCTGCATAGCTTGATAACTGTTCATGAAGCGCTTCATTGATCTCTGCATAATCAGCGAGAGTGAAAGACTCAGGCGCCCAAATATGCATCAGAATCTTGGTGATACTATCGTCATCTTCTAAAGATTGGGCGTCTTGTAGCAATGGAAAGTCAGTAATCTTCTCAATGATGGATTCAGAGTCCTCGGCTTCGATAACGCTGCCTCTCCCTACTCCATGACCCGACAAAACCGATAGCAAGTGAGCAAAATCAATCCGTGCAATCGCCTCACTATCAATGGTTGCCAACAATCCCGAGACCAGTTCATTGATATAGTGGTTTGCGGCTTCCAAAGCATCGTCGAGCCTGACGTCCGCACCTAACGCCTGCTGTAGCTTGGCATTTTCTAGAACAAAGGTCGTTCCCGCTAGATTGCGACAACGCTCAATTAACGTATCAGCTAAGACTAAACGTCGCTTACCTTCAAAGCTGAAAGGGCGCACGATAAATGCAATGGTCGGCACACGAAGCTGTTCACATACTTCTAGTAATACTGACGTAGCCCCCGTACCAGTCCCGCCACCACCTGCGCTAACAGTGATGACTAAGTCTGCGCCTTGAATCAGTGCTTCGAGACCCTGGATTGACTCACGAGCAGACTGCTCGCCAACATGAGGCATCGAGCCGGCTCCAAGGCCTTTCGTAAGTACCTCTCCTATTGGGATCTGTACTGGGGCTTTTGTTAACTTGAGCTCTCGTTGGTCTGTATTGATTGCAGCCAAAGTCACCTTTTCAGCTATGGCAGAATGCATCATTATTTCCACTGCACTGCATCCACAGCCTCCAATCCCCACCAATAGAATATTAGGTACTCGATCTTCGGCCAGCGCAAACATCATTTCGGATTGGCTTTTACTCATAACCCCTCTCCTTGCTCTAATATCATCCAATCCTGCTCTCCATTGGCTACTGCAAGCCACCATTCCAAAAAATCTGTATCATATTGACGTCGAGTCCCATCACGACGGACGGCATTAATCACTTCCCAACGACCATCGCCCAAACACTCAAATTCAATCACGCGTTCTTTACCTGGTTCGTCCACTCGATAGACATAACGCTCACCATTTCGAATCTGCTCAATAGTGCTTTGAATATGCCCATTCATATAACGTTGCTCGTTATGAAACATGCCCTCCGTTTCGATGGCTGTCATACGTCCATCTGACTCGTACGGTGGCAGTGGAAAGAACACATCATTAGGCTTTGCAATTAGAGCTCGACGACGCTTTTGATAAGTCGCCAAAGAACCTTCATATTGATCAAACCAATCCTGTACCGCCTTTAACGTTTCCGGTGTCGCCTCGGCATTTTCACGGCCTTTGATCTGCCCTAGATTCCAGACACCGTTCAAACAAGTCAGCTCTACCGTTGCACGCTGTTCGCCCAAATACTGATAGATATAACATTCACATTGTTTGATTGCGTCACTGTAACTGGCCACACAATGCTTCATCCGCTCACTCTCTTCGATTAGGGCGAACCCTGTACGGATCGGCTTAATCAACTCAGAACCCTCTAAAGGCGGTTTAGGAAAGACACTATACAACCCTGCTTCGTTGGGTAGCGCCTTAATCAAGCGTTCTGTCCATTTATCATGACGCTTTTTAAGCCCAGCAAACGAACACAAGCGATCAAAGTGGCTGCAAGCAGGAATGCCTAGTGCCTTACCAATACGCTGAGTATCTACAGCAATATTCTTCACTTCCCACAGCCAACTGCGAATATCTTTGCCTGAGAGCGATTTGACCTCTTCTAAGTCTTCTTTCCATTGGCGAATATCCACCGGCAAATCAAACAAAGTCTGAATTTGTAAGAAAGACACACTCGCTTGCCCGAAACCATTTAGATAAGCGACGTGCTGCGGATCACGTAACCATTTTTGCAGTCGTTGCCAATCATGCACATCACCTACATTGGCGCTCACTTTTCGTAGCCACTTGAGCATCCATTTCTTACGATGTCCTGCCACAAGCTCTAATAAATCTACACGCGGGCGTGTTAACCAATGCTCGACATCATCCTTTGCCAACTGCGCTTGCTGGGCATGGTCCAAGAACAGCCAGGCCAAATTAAAATCTGACTCACACAGTTGTTTAAACGCATCAGATTGATGGCACATATTGAGCATCGAGATCTGTAAATACCGAACCGACAGAGCTATCTTTTTTACGTCATCAGGTAAGAAGCGCACTACTTCAGCCAAGATTGGGCACGTTTGTGCCCAAGTCAGCAATGGCAAACCCGCGTCCTGCTCGATCTCCTGCCAGCGGTCGTCATTAAGCTTACTGCGCTTAATGACTATGCCTTCGTGAATCGGTAGATAGGGTTGAATCAGTAGCCTCTCTTTGATTGGGTAGGTAATCTCCCAAACCAGTGCTGAGCTCTCTAAGTAGAAGGCCTCATCGTGAGCTTGCAAAGCGACGAGCTCTGATAATCGCTTGTCACGGGTTTCTATGTGTTCACGTAAGATCGCCATATCAGTGCTCCTTACTTCTTCGACTTACGTGATCCATTACGGTTGATTTTGCGGGGCACCCACTCGTCAGACGATCGTGGCACAGCCTTTAGCGGCGCTTTCTTTTCGCCTGGTTTATCGTGCAGTTCAAACGTAATCGATTTAACGCTAAGACAATCCGAGCGATGACCAACGATCTTAGCCAGCATGTGTTCTAATATCTCATAAAGCTCGGCTTGTGCGTGCTGCTCATCACCGTACGCCACCATGGTACGATCGCCATCTTTCAAGATGTTCTTACGAGAAAGTTTTACCTTGCCATCTTTCTCATCGAAACAACCAAAGCTACCGCACTCAACACTTTCGCCGTTATCCCATAGGAACCACTTCTGCTGTTGATCTGGATACCAAATTTGGCTGCTCTCCACATGAAACCAAGGCTCTACCTTCGAGGTACCTTCTCGCCAAGTACGCACATCGACCGCACGTAGGAATCCCGTCTCATTGATTAATTCCTCAAGTTCGAAGTACTCCTCGAAGTCCTCTGCTAGCTCCTCAAAGTCGATCCACTCTTCAAGGTCCTCCACCGAAGCAATGTAAATAGGATCTGTCGCGAAGGAATCCAAGACACGCTGACGCGATACCCAGAACGTCGCCGCCAAGTTAGCGTCGTTATAGACGCGTTCTTCCAAAGCATCGACTATGGCTTTTTTAAGGCGCTGCGCCGCACTGCCCATTAAATAATTAGCGTGATCATTGCGCTCATCAAAGGTGTACAAGTCAAACTCATACACATACTTCACACGGGGAATATAGAAATCCGGCTCAATCTTACCCATATTGTGAACTGGGTTTGAATCCGGAAAAAATCGTAAATTGCGAGAATGAATAATCATAGAAAGTGTCCTTATGTCTGTCGTTCAACAAGGACTACTTTAACACTACCAAGCGACAGAATAAATCGATATATATCATTGATTTTAAAGGAAAAGTTTAACTAAAACCGTAACCATAACACACCGCCTAACTCAATAAACGTCAACTAAAAACGGCACCATTTTTGACGCTAGAACTTAGCCAGACGAGACTATAAATACCTACAATCCTCCCCTCAAAATAAAGGTTTAGCGCATGAAATTCGGACAGTGGCAGGGTTATAAAATGCGCTAAAGGGACTTAGCGGCAACACAGCTGCAAGCAAAGAGAATCTATATGCCCAATATCGGAATATTTTGGTATTTCAATGGAAAGATCATTGGTCGTAGCCGACCTTTTCAGGAAGGAGAATGCAGCCTACCAGGCCTGTGGGACACACCGGATAATCATGTCAACCTATGGGAACACGCCCCCGATATCATCCAACTGCCAAATGAACTTAGGCATTTGGAATATCAGTCCATACCGAAAGGGAGAGTCCTTTACAACCAGCATAGCAAAACAGCCATGGTGTATAAGGATAGAACGCTCTTCAACGATGGCAGTAAATCAGCTATTCGTGACTTCTTCGAGCTACAAGGCAACAGAATAAAGTGGTGTCGAGACCCTCATTACCAAGTGTTCTAGATTGACTCAGTACCAACAGAGCAACCACCAAAAAATCAAGTTTGAGTAAACATGAGCTTGCTTTGCGACAAGCTCTGCTAATCGCTTGTCACAGGGTGCTATGTGATGTGTTCACGTAAGATCGCCATATTCCACCGTCTTATTTCTTGGGCTTACGGGAAACGCTACGGTTAATCCGTTGTTTATGCACCCATTCGTCTGAAGTAGTCGGTATCGCTTGTAACGGCTGAGTTTTTTCCTCTTCCGTTTGATGCAACTGGAACTTAAGTGACTGTACACTGATTTTACCGACCGGATGATTCACGATCTTGGACAATAAGGTTTCAATGATATAAAACAGCTCGGCCTCTGTGTGCTGGGTATCACCATACGGCATCATGGTTCTATCATCGAGATCCAACGACCAAAAGTAACACGGCATTGTCTGTCATCTGCGAATGGCACAGGGTTTGTAGACATAGAGATTAGAACTTCTTGGCGTGTGTTCTGACAGTCTTTGTTCTCATCATCCCAGCCATGTCCGAACTGATCTCGACTGTACGTAGTTGCTTTTGAAGAACTTGATGTTGTGTCTTTTGCAGGGCTCTGAGAAGGGCTTAAAGACTGGCCTTTAGGTAATCTCCCCCCGCTGGCAAGACAGGCTTCAATCGTCTCATACGCAGTGAAATTCTTTGTTCGAAAGTAATACTCAGTGTTAGGCCTGTGGCAGATAGAAGACTGACTTCTTTACTGGTTGGTCTGCCCAAGCAGGTTGGAAGAGGCATAAAAGGATGAGTGATGTTAGCAGTGTCTTCATGAATTGCATTGAGTGGCGCTCACAGTTGTCCATAGGTGATGCCTGAGTGTAACCAATTGAGGGGCTTTGAATAAGCATTGAGAGTGCCTACTGGTAAGACACTCCCAATTCTCTTGAGTGACCTAATGGATGATTGGAGGTGCTGGAAGTGGCTGACCTGTCGCACTAAACATGGCAGTAAGACGCTCTGGAAGATCGTCAAAATTGACCACTAGCAGGAGTTGCTCTTCTTGTGGTGAATATTACAAAACCAAAAGTAGACATGACCTAAACCCCATTACAGGTAAAAATGGTCTTAATCTTAATATCTTCGATCTTTCGCGTTGGATTACGCCTTAGCATTTGAAGTCGCTGAGTACTTTCGTTTATCTGCGACAGAGGCTACCCGCATTTATGATGAAGTGTTGGGTGCGGTGGGAGGCTGTAGCCAGCAAGATATTAGTCACAGGGAGCAACTTCTAAAGCTGGTTGCGTTTAATGTATGAGTGAATATCAATTTATTAAATAAGTATTAAAGTTCAATAAATCACTTAATGGTTTTTATATCTGATTTAAATAGATTGTCCACTTATAATGTCGTACTTGAGTGCTACTGAGGAATCTTCCCCTTGGAAGGGGTTGATAATGAAATGCGAAGAAAATGAATGTTAGATGTCGAGTACGCTTCAGTAGCTTTTCAGGCATAAGGAAAAGTGTAGAATCAAAGGTTAAGTAATTAGAGCACTCTCCTGGCGACTGATCACGGTGTGTGGGAGAAGATCAAGAAACCATTTAGTTTTAAAGGAAAAGGAGTTCAGTATGTCTTCTATCGAGGCTCGTGCTGAGAAGATGCGATCTAAAGTGCATGACACGCTAAATTCAAGCGGAATGCATGAACACCAGCGTGAAGCGGCTAAAAAAACATTCAATGCGTTTGATGGCAATACTCGAGCTGTAGTCCTCGCTGCTGAGATGCAAGCGGGTAAGTCGGGTATATCAGTAGCTTTAGCCTGCCAACAACGCCTTAGTCTGTCAGATGAGGCCATTACAGATCGATCCCAGTTAAAAGATACTCTGTATATGCTGACTATGGTTGATACAGCACTTCTACAGCAAGCTGAGGATGATCTCAAGTCCGCTAAAAATGCTGTTGTCACCAACTTCAACCGATTTGAAAACGATATTGAATCCAACTTCAAAGGTTGTCCGCCCAAGTTGATCATTATTGATGAGTGTCACTATGGTTCCAACATAAGCGCGGTGCGCTACAACCGAGTATTTGATTACCTGGAAGAACACACCGACTGCAAAATAGTCTTCATTTCTGCAACGCCATTTGGTGCGCTCTACGCAGCAGAACAAGCCTACGATGAAGCCATAGAAATCGCAGAAGAAGCCGATTTGGATGGCGATGTGGAAGTAGCCCAGGAGGCGCAACAACTGGCCGAAAGAGCGGCACAGAACTCGATTCTGCGCAGAAGCTTTGGCACAAAGCTAGTTTTTCATCGTACCAGTGATGAGTACTTTGGTGTTCGCGAGATGCTGTCTGCAGACCTGGTTCATCCGTTAGTTGATGAAGAACGAAACTTCTCCACACAATCTTCAGCTCGCGATCGTTTCATGGAGAAATTTAACGCCTATGAAGGAGATGGTTGGGCTTTGGTCCGTGTTCCTGCTGGTACCGTAAATGACGCTAAATCATTCTTTCTGGAGCAGGGTGTTTCACCAGATAACATTTTTATTATTGGTAAGTCCCTCCAAGGGATTCCAAAAGACGATCAAACCGAAATCGAGCGATTCAAGCGTGAGTACGAAAATGCAGAAGGCTTTGATGAAAAATTCATCGCCATCACTGTTGCAGGCTGTCGTGCCGGTATCAACTTCGGTGGTATGAAAAACACTCTGATCTCTACTTGGGATAGTACGGTTGCCAGTGTTGCGGCTGTCGTCCAGGCTAATATTGGTCGTGGCTGCGGTTATCACAGCAACCATGAAGCCTTGCACTTTACCAACCTTCCAGCTGTTAAAGCCTATGCCGAATCACTCGACTTTTTAGAAGACAATACTAACGAGTTGGGGGCGTCGAATTTCGAGGGTTTACGCGAGTTTTTTGATGAGTTGTGCGATGAATACAACGTCCAAGGGTTGGATGTTGGACTGACAGTCAAACGAAAAAAACGTCGTCCGATTGGCGACGTGGACACCTATCATACGGGAGAATATGCAGTCGTTCCATTACAGCTTTTTACTGAGAAGCCAGACTACTCACTGTATACGAAAAACCAAGATTTCATTAGAGCACTGGAACTGATTACTGAAGAATATCTTAAGGATTCAGGCCCACGCCCTAAAGGTCATCGTGCCATGCGTGGGAAACAGAAGAATTGGCTTAAAGCTCAATGGGTTAACGGCGATAGTTATGATAACCCAGAGAAGGCTGGTCGCTTGGGTACAATGAAAGAGCGAACCTTGAAGTTTATCAATAGGTTGGAGAACAACGAACGAGTTGAGTACAACCAGATTGTTGCTCCAGGTAATGGTGAATCCTCTGCTGCAAAATCGGTTACCGCAACCATATTCAGTCGCTACAACCAATCTCGTAGGAATGTCACAAAAACTCAAATGAGTAACAGTGACTTGCAAGAAATTGCAGACCTGCTTGATGTACCACAAGACAATACGATCGTGGTCTTGTATGCACAAGGTGAGTTCGATGCTAAAACCACTCAGGCCAAAATCAATCACAACCAGCTTCCTGAGTCAGAAGGAACAGTAAATGATGAAAGCCAGTTCAGTGGCATTCCGGATGTAGTGTTTTAATGGCAGAGCTAATTGTCGAGCAAGTGAGCAAACACCGTCAGCGCGTTCTCGAAGCGCTGACGGAGCATACCTTTGAACATCAGCGCCAAGCAGCTGAGAGAACGTTTGAAAAACTCAATACCGGTTCAAGAGCGGTGGTACTGGCAGCCGAGATGCAATCCGGTAAGTCAGGCATTGCACTGGCGCTGGCCTGCTTACAACGCAACAGCCTAAGCGATGAGCAAATATGCGACAAGCAACTGCTGAAAGACGTGTTGTACCTGGTTACCATGGCCGATACTGCCCTGCTCGATCAGGCCCAGGAAGACCTGTTGCCTGCACGCAATGCCGTAGTCAGTAACTTCATACACTTCCGTTCTGCTATCGCACGGGATTTTAAAAAGCACCCACCAAAACTGATCATCATTGATGAATGTCACTACGGTTCAGCCAAATCGGCGATTCGTTACCGGGAAATCTTCAACTACCTGGAACAAGAAAACCTGCAAGGTAAGGTGGTGTTTGTATCGGCAACACCGTTCAGTGCGCTGTTTTCCAGTGGTGAAGACTCGATTCTGAAGCATAACTTCAACACCTCTATTGTGTTTCATAAAGCCAGTGCCGAGTACCGTGGTATTAGGCAAATGCACCGGGACCGCCAAATCACCAAAATCGCGGCCGATCAGCGCAACTTCTGCAATGACTCCCTGATGCGGCGGCAGCTTTTCCAGCACCTGGAAGACTTCGATGGCCCAGGCTGGGCCCTGATTCGTGTGCCACCCAACAACGCCAACGAAGCCAAACAAATCTGCATCAAGGCCGGATACTCCGCCGATCAGGTTTTTATCATTGGTCAGAGCCTGAAAGGGGTAGACGAAAACGAATTAACCTCGCTGACGGAATTCAAGCGCGAGTGTGAAGCGGCCATTGAGTTTGACGATAAAGTCATTGCCATCACGGTCGCCAGCTTTCGTGCCGGTATCAACTTTGGCCAGGATCTGAAGGCGCACTTGCTGGCAACCTGGGACAGCACGGTTGCCAATATCGCCGCCGTTGTTCAGGCAAACATTGGTCGTGCCTGTGGTTACCACCACAACACCCAAGCCATCCATTTTACTAACCTTGATGCCATCAGCGCCTACAGTGAGATCCTGGCTCACCTGGAAATGGCGAATACCGAACCCGACCTGCTGGCAATTCGCAGCACATTCGAAAGCATTTGCGAGCGTTACGACATCCAGGGCTTTGATCGCGGTTTAACGGATATTCCTGATCCGATCAGCCCGCAGAAAAACGATAAACCCGTTATACAGCAGAGCTACGAAGCCGGTGACTTTGCGGTGGTGCCCCTGCAGCTTCACGCAGACTCATTCTGCCCGAATCTGTTCACACCCAACGCCCAGCTGCAACGAGCAGCGGAGCTGATTCGAGATACTTTGCTAGATGATGAAGGGCCTGTGATTAAACCTAATCGTGCTTTACGTGGTAGTGACAAGAACTGGATCAAAGCACAGTGGGTGAATGGTGTCACTTTTGATGACTACAGTAACAGCATGAGCTCTGCTCGCTTTCGAGCCTTGCACTATCTGAGAGAACTGAAAGACGGTGCCAGCGTCGACTACGAAACCCTGGTGAATCTAGGCGGTGGTGAGAGTGTTGAAGAAAAAAGCGTGTATGCGGTGATTTTCAGCGTTTATAACCTGTCGGCTCAGGTCGACAAATTCAAGCGAGCAATTGACCAATACGAGATGGACGACCTGTGCCGTGAGCTTGATTTATCAAGCGATGACAGTGTGGTGATTTTGTTTGAACGCGGTAAATCAGCCACCAGCTCCCAGGATACAAAACCAACTACAACAGCTCAGTCACGCCAATCGGGCAGCTCCGTCTTCGACTGATTGAAAACGTCGGTAGTGGCTATTTTACAACTGACAAGCCACTACCGAAATTCAAAGCGCTCTCAGCGAATATCAATCACAGGCGTTAGACACTCCTGCAAACTCAGGCCACCGTGGTCGTAATGGGAACCTGCTCGGAAGGCTTTGATGCCTGGAGCAAAGGCAATATTAACATGGTTGTTCCAGTACCAGGGCGCCGTAATATGTTCACTGCTCGCGGCACTTTTCATCATAGCGCAACGCAACGTTTTATCGATGGTGGCGTTTTTGTTTAACGTGGCTTTTGGCATGCCACCGGGAACCCATAACCAGCCATGGTCGGTGACAATACGAATATGTTGCCAGCCTGCCTGCTTCAAACCGTGAACGCGGGCGATGACTTCATCGAGGATATCTGCGATGCGGCTTGGTAAGCGCAGCTGCTCTTTATGCCCCGCCTTATCCAGATCACCGGTTTGCACCCAGGCAAGGCCACTAGGATCACCGGTTTCAACTCCATCCAGATATTGCCAGCCTTCCTGCTCCAGCAACTTTTTAAAGCTGGTGGGCGACAGATCACTACCACTGCTTTTGACCCGAGGGATAAAGTTGCTGCTATCGACATCGCCATCAAGCAAGGCCTTGATCGGCATCACCGCTGCTTTGGCAGTGGCAGTCAGCGAAGGCAAGGCTGACCACTGCGTTGACACCGCTACGGAATAATCCACTTCCAGGCTTTTGGCAAATTCCCGCGCCACATCAAAACGCAGCCCGTCGACGAAAAACACCACCTGACTGGCGGTCTGGTAAGAAGCTGTAGCGCATTCCCTGATTTGATAGTCGCTGCTGTTGTATCCATTCTCTTTGATTAGTTTCTGGAAATATTCGGCGCGGCTTTCCAACCAAGGCGTGTAAATCACCTTCAGTACACCTTCGATCGCCTGACGATGGCTGTCGTGTTGAGCGCAGGCCATGGCTTGCAAAGCCGCGTAGTCCAGTTGCCAAAACTCACGTTCATAGGCACTGGCCATAATATCAATATCGGGCCCGCCAAAAGGTTTGTTTTTCAGTTCAACCAGTTTGTCAAAATGCGGCAACGCGCAGGCATAAGGGGTGTAACCCAAACGAGACCACAGGCTTTCGTTTCTACCTGCGTGTTCTGACTGCAATCGAGTAATCTCAGGCTCAATTTCCAGATCACTCTTGTTGGCCATATCTGCAAAAGTTTTGGCCAGCACCTGCTCCTCTTTCAAAGCGAGCGACAAATAGCATTCGGAATTGAGTGCCAACGCCAGCGGCTCAACTGTTTCCAGCTGTTTGAGCAACCCTGGCAGTCGTTCAGCCATATCCTCGAAGCGCGCCCACAGTGCCGACCAAACTGGCTGAGGCTGTTCACACAGGTTGGCTAAAAACGTGCTGCGATTGTTGGTATCGGCATTCAGGCCATATTCACGCTGGCAGTATTGCTGCAGCATGGTTTGGCGCATGGGCGACCAGCTATCTGCATTGGCTGGGTTATCCAACCAATGCAACAGATCACGAAGCGGGTCTTCTACCACCAGCGCACCCAATTCGGCAGAGGTAATGCGCTTGCCTTGCAGCGTATTCACCTCGGCTTCCAGCAAGGGCTCCAATACCTGTGACAGTGTCTCCTGGGTCACTTTGTCTTTGGCGATATCCAGTTCCAGGCCAATGGTGTTATTGGCCAAAAAGCCGGAGACCGTCCAGTCACGATTATTGTTGGGGGTGGACCACCAGCGGGAGCGATATTGCAGCTCGGCCAGCATGGCTAAATGGCCAGGGCAGGATTCAATGGCGCGAAGCTCACTGCGAGAAATACCAGGCAGATAAATCACAGGCACTTTGTCTGTTTCAAGCGGGCTAGCAAGACCTGCAATCACGCACTTAAGCCACACTGCCGGGCCGGTACGCTGCTCCGGGTTGTAGTCGCCCAGTTCCAGCAGCTCGGGCATGGCGCTTTTTAGCAGCGGCATGGCGGGTTGCCAGGCCGCGTCTTTATCCGTCCATAAAATCGCCGCCGGAGGCAAGGCCAGTAAATCGGCCTTATCCCCGAGCCTGCGAATATGTTTGATCAAGGCGTCAATAATCTTCATGCGTTGTTGCCGCCTTCCAGCTCAAGTGTGTCAGCACCTGCATCAACACCAGCGGCTTTGGCCTTTTCAGCCTGGGCTTTGGCATAGGCTTCACGCGCTGCCTGCTTTTCGGCTCGGGTCAGGTGGTGGTCATTAATGCGGTCACCCTCT
Source organism: Marinomonas vaga (assembly GCF_055388305.1). Lineage (NCBI taxonomy): Bacteria > Pseudomonadati > Pseudomonadota > Gammaproteobacteria > Oceanospirillales > Oceanospirillaceae > Marinomonas > Marinomonas vaga. Next base: position 2,652,399 of record NZ_AP043903.1, on the reverse strand, counting down.
TTACCACCGTATTCGAGGCCAAGGTAATACCAGGGGGCACTTGGCACATCCGAGCCCCGGTCTTTTTTCCAGTGGATATTGGGTTTGGCACGCAGAATACCCGCGCCTTTTTTAGCCACGTCTTTGGCGGTCATAAAGGGGCGAATATTCAGGCGTACACCGTCATTCAGGTCTGGCTGCCAACCGATCGGTTGTTCGTGTAATGGCTTCCAGCGAACGAAAATATCGTAACCGCCAGCACCATCATTGGTGGCCTCACCCTGTTTGATGGCTTCCAACTCGGTTTTCAGGGCCTGGGCGGCGCTTAACCGAATGTCCGCCCCATCCACACCCTGTTTAACCCCTTCGGCTTGCTGGCCAATCCAGTCGTTCAGGTAGGTATAAATCAAGCGGTCGAGGTTATTGGCATCAAGCTGATGGTAGTTTACCAACGCACTGAAACCGTCTTTTAAGCCATCCCAAACCTGCCAGATAAATGGGCGATGTTGGAATAGTTTGCAGTGCTGCTCAAAGAACTTATCGCGCAACCATACTTCCAGAGACTTGGCCCCGACGCTGGCCAATAACTGCTCACGCACAGTGTTTGACCAGGCATCGCCATAAGCGGCTTCCAACATCAGCTCCAGACGATGGGCTGCGGTTGCTTCACCACGCAGCGCAGGCAAACAGACGATGCCATCGTCATCAACCAAATCACCCAATAATTCATCGCAGCGATTTACCCAGGCGCGTTGTTCTTCTACCAGCTCCATCTCTGGGTCCAGCTCCGCAGGCCAGCGGTAACCTAATAAGCGTGCGGTAGCGATTTGCAACACCGAATCGTCGATACGCAGTTCACCTTCCTCAATCCATTTGGATTCGTCGCTCCAGATTACTGAGCCACAAGGGTGGCCATGAAAAATCCATTGAGTGGGATCGTTGGTGTAGGGTTGCGGGAGACCGTTGGGGTATTCTTCTTCGGCTACTTTTTCCCATCGCTGTTTGTCATAAACAATTTTTACTAATGTTGAATTTGTCACTTTTAAAGATTGATCAATTTCACGAACCGAGTCGTTGAAAAGCTCTGAAGCACAAAAACACCATATAGCTTCCATGCTTAGAGAGTCATCAGGAATTAATACTGCGGTGTTGTTATCAAAACGACATCCAGAGTAAATAGCTACAGGGAGATCTCCCATACTGCTGACAGCCAATCCAGGGTGCCCCCAAACATCCTGACCGCGTTTCCAGTTTTGGACGGCGTGATTCGTACCCTTCATTTCTTCAGCAAGAGAGTAAAGAGCTCCCTTGCCCTTTTGCCAAAATATGACTTGTTGCAATCCTGCAAAGTGCTGAGTTTGGGATACTGTCGATTGTAGAAACTCCCAGTTCTCTTGAGTAAGAATTTGCTCCCAAAAAAACCTATAAAAACGCTCACTATCACTTGTTAAACAGCCTGATCTATCAATTACACATTCTGAAAGCAACGCTTCCCCTCTAGATAAATCAAAACTCACTCTGAAATCTGGGTTTTCCAGCTGTACAGCCTGACTAACCGACTTCACTTCCTCTACCAGCAAGGCCTCGGCTTTATCCGAAGCTGTTTTGTAATCAGCAACATCTAAGCCACGCAGTTTATGGGTGTTTTTCTCGTCAGTATTGCCGAGCGACAGCGCTGGCTCTTTTTGGCCACGGGTAATTCCCAACAAGATGGCCTTCACTACTTCGCCAGAAATAGTTTCAAACGCACCACTCCCCATACGCGCCACCATATTCCAGGTATCCTGGGTCAGTAGCTGTTCGCGGAATTTTTTATAGCTAGTTAAAAATAGCCAGTTTTGTGGCAGCACCACACTGGTATGGCCTCCCTGGGTATTCATTTGAAGACAACGATCAAGGAACACCGTAGCTAAATCTGCCTTGGCACCTGAATGAAATGTTTCCGAGAAGTTTTTAAGTATCTCGTTCTGCTTACCACTCTTTAAATACGGCACATTGGTAATTACCCAGCTGTATTGCTGGCTAAGTAATTGCGCGGCCTTGGTCAGGCCCTGAGCGGCGACCTGGGCTTCAAAGGTAGTTGCATCGCTGCTGCTATCCAGCGCCTGGGTTAACGCTTGCTGCAGGGTTGGCCAGTCGACAATTTTCGCGGCGTCGCTGCGGCGTGGGTTAATCAGGCTACCCAACACCGGCGCGTGCTCGAAGGTTATTTGTAACCAGTCGAGGGCAATACTGAGATTGTTCTTTTTCTGCTCGGCGCTGTCTGCGATGGCTGTACTTTGAGCGGCAATTTCTTTTGCCAGTTGCTTCCATTCACCTTTAGCTGAACCAATAGCGGTGCCACTGCAGGCCAGTTGTAGCTCGGGCAGTTTGCGATAGCCCAGTGGCTTACCGGTTTCATCCGGGTAGCGCCAGGCTTCCAGGGCGATGGCGAAGGCGGCCAGTTCCACACAACGCTGATCCAGCTCCAAACCGTGCAGGTTCTGGCTCAGTACCTTGTTTACTGCCTCTTTGGCACTCAGGCCTTCGTCGGCCATACGCAGAGGTACCAACATCAAGAAGGCGGCCACCAAGAAGTGCCCCGAACCACAACAAGGGTCGATCACCGTGAGGTCTGGCAGCTGCTCTGGCCACTGTTCAAACGTGCCTGCGGCGGGTGCCCAGGCGTTGTTTTCGCTCGGTGGCTGGTCGGCGTTGGGTTTTACAAAGCGCAGATACTGCAGCGGTACACCCGGTAAACTGGCGGCTTGGCGCAGTTCGGCTTCGGTGGTGGTGGTGGTGATATCGTTTTGCGTGAGCTTGCGATTAGCCCACCAGGCACCCAAAGCGTTGTCGAGCAGAAAGCTCACCATATAGGGCTCGGTAAACAGCTGAGTCACCGGGCTCAGTTCTTCAGCTCCGATTTTGACGCCCGAGGCGTTCACGGCGTTTTTGCGTTCGCTCTGCCAAAACTGATACAGCCAGCCCAGAGCATCCTGGGCCTGAAAGGTGTCCGGGTGCAGATTAACAATCAGCTGTTCCAACTGACGTACCGCATCGATGGGCAGCACGATTTTGAGCGCAGGTGAGCTAGCACGGAATACCTGCGGCAGCATTTGAGCCGCCAGTACACCAGCCGCTTCCCAGCCATTACGAGCGTCCAGTTCAGAAGCCAGCTCGTCACATTCTTCCATTGTGACGGCATACCCTTCACATATCAGCAGGTTGTTTTGTGCCAAAAAATAGGCGAACAACATGCGGTGCCAGTGTTCGTAAGCGACTTCGCCCACCAGATGCTCAATTTGCTGGCTGTCGTCACTGTTTTTAATATCACCCAAAGTGCGGCCATGGGCACGCAGCTGGACACGCAGTTTGGCATCTTTGGGCTGCAAATAACTGGGCGCACTGCCTTCGCCAACACCCAGGCGTTCGATTTCTTCGCGTGCCGCTTTTTCGACCAGCGCACGGGCCTGACCAACGGTTTTTTCCAGCTGGCCACGCAGGGTTTTGTTCAGTGGTTGGCGCATATGAGTTGTTGTCATGTGATTACCTGTTGATTCCTACTCACTGCCGTTAAATAACGGAGACTGGGCCATTGGAGAGCTTGGCGCGAATGCTGGCTTCAGACTCTGCCAACCATTGTTTCAGCTCATCTTCGTTACTGATCACTTTGCGTGGCGCATGCAGGGACTGTACACGTGGCTGCAGACGACGGACGGCCTCGGCCCGTGCGCGATCAAATTTGGAAATCAGCGAGGCGGTGCGGTCTTGCCATTGCCCCAGGGAGCAACGCTCCAGACTGGTCAGCACCTTGTCGTTACTGCTCAGATCCAATGGTGGCATGGTAGAAACACTGAACTGCTGCAGCACCTCTTGCTGCTCGTTGGCCTGTAATTTTTGCCACTGTTCATCCGATTCCAGCTGCAGTAAGCAGCGGTCATATTCTTTCTGATACTCGCTCTGGTGATGAACAATGGCATCACGCAGTTTCGAAATGGCATCGCGAATCAGCGGCTTAACCGGGTTAGGATCAGCCAATAGGCTGCGGTTACTGATAATGGCCTGTTGTTCTTTTTGCAGATCGACATAAAAGGCCATATCCCGGCACAGTGGCATCAGGCTAAGGAATTCACTCCAATCCTTTTGGCGTTCTTTAATCAGCTCAATTTTGCCTTGCCACTCTTCCACATCCGCTTTGATCTTTTCCTGATTAATGCAGATTTCTAGCAGCAACTCGTTACCTGAGTACTGCATGATGTCATCCAGGTAACTCGGCACCGGACTCGCTGGCAGTGGTGCATCCCCCCCCGCCTGTCGGGCAATGGCCTTGGCTGCCTGCAAAGCAGGCATTGCGGCACTGGCTTCTTCGCCAGGCTGCACTTGCTGCCCTAGCACCTGCAATACGCCCTTCACCTTGATCAGCTGCATATTGGTCAGCTGTACCTTTTCTGGCTTAAAGTTGGCTTTGGCAATATCACGGCGTTCCAGGTTTTTGGCATCTACTGCCTGACCATTGATATTGGCGTTCAACTGGCTGCTGGCCAGCATCGCGACCAGGGCACCGTCAATGGCATCAGATGGCCAGCCGTAAGGTTCACCCAAGAAGTTCTGTTGAATTTCCTTGCCGGTTTTGCCAACCCCCAGATAACGGCTGATCGCTTCTGTTACCGGGTGACTATTACCCTTACTGCCGCTTAATAAATCGAGAGCAGTTTCGCCTCCGGTTTTACGGGCAGCGTTGTAGACCTGAGCCCACTTTGGATCGTCCGCTTTATCAAAGTCCGTGTACAAACGCTCAATCGCTTTACGACCAGCACTTGTCAGTTGTTCGGCGGTGGTATCGCCATCAACATCGCTGCCACCGGCCATCTTGATTTGAATGCCAGCAAAGATTTCTTTGTTGATGACATCGATTCGGCCTTGGGCGACCGCCATACGGTGCTCCATGGCAGCTTTGGCATCACGTCCCGCTTCGGTTTTAGGTGTACCTTTATTGCTTAGGGTCTGCTCTGCAGCTTTCAGCTCGATCATGGCGTCAACCAGATCGCTCTTATGCAGATTCGGCACATACAGCAGAATAGTCGCCTGATCAGAAGTGGCTCCTCGAGCGGTGTGAAGGAAATTTTTCTCTGAATCGTTGTGAACCCAAACATAGAGCTTGTCTTTCGCATCGGCTGGCAAAGTCGATTCGAAGCAGGTACTCAGTGGGCGCGGTTCGGCACACTGGCCTTGAGTCAGGCGAGTTTGACCGACCATTCGGCGAATGTGAGTTTGCACCATCTCCAAACGCATGTTTTCAATGCGATTCAGGTTGCCATTCAGCTGGTTTTGTTCTGATTTAAAGTGGTCGTACCACTGGGCACTTTCAGGCGTTTGCAGGCGATATTCGTTGTGACCGTGCTTGTTCTGGAAGGTCATCAACAGACCTTCTTTCACCAGCTCATCCAGCAAAGCTGGCACCTGTTGACGCATGCTGTTTTTCTCGCCCGCCAGATCTTCGATCATCAAATCGGCAAGGTAGTCAGCTGTCGCAACAATGCCGTGGTCAACGTCGGTTGGAAGCTTACCAATCAACAACACCAGTGCCAGCACACGGGCCTGCTGTTGCTCAGTTGAATCACCGTCTGCTTTGCGGCTGATAGTCTCGTGAATGTCTTTCGAGATGACCTGTGCTTGAACCAGCTGGGTTTTCAACTGGTCATAGATGAAGTCTGCAGGCAGTATGTTACCGAGCGCCTTGTCTGCGGTGCTTTTACAGGCATCGTGCACAATTCTTAGTTGGGTGCGCAGCTGGGAAACGGTACCGGTGGCATCCAGGGCGTGTAGAACACGGTCCCAGAAGCGACGGCGAACTGGCAGCAGTGGATAATCGGCCACCATGTTCTTTTCATCAACCGCACTGTGTTCAATGACAGAGCCATGTAAGTGGCGGGATATTTCGCCCAGATGGCTGTTCAACTCAGCCTGAATCTCTGCGCGGGCAGATTCTTTCTTCTGCAGGATCACTTTACGGATTACCGAATCCACGTCGGTATCTTCCAACTGTACTTTCAGCTGGAAACGCCCCATCAGGCGCTGCAGGTTTTCGTTACTGCTCAACGCGCTCTGACCGGTTGCGACAAAAATTACTCGTGACTTTAGCAAAGAGGAGGAACAAAGCTTCTCAACCACGTGCTGTACATCGTGAGCGCGGTCTACTTCGTTACCAATAAACTGCTGAACTTCATCCAGCACAATAAGAGTCAGTGGTATTTCACCGTTTTCTTCCAACACATCAAAGAAGGTTTGCTGCAGCTCAGCGTCGCTGATTTCTTCCGTTTTTTGGAACTGACTTGCGAGGAGCTTACCAACAGCAACCGGAGATTCTGCCAAGTCCGGGATGTGTTTAAGCAGTATTTTATGGAGGTCTGGGGCCACATATAAATTACGTAGAGCTTTGGTCCATTGCTGCTCACCCAGCTCTTGTTTAATGGTGTTTAACAGACCTTGCTGTTTCAGCCAGATGCAAAAACGTGCAAGGTGGTATTGCTCAGGCATCCCCAATGAGCGAAACAAAATAGCGAGTACAGCCAAACGAACGTTTTTGGTTCCTGCGCTACCGATGGTACCAGATGCATGATGTTTGCCTGGCGTTTGTACTGCGATGCTATCCAGCTCGTTAAAAAGCTCGATAGTACTGTAGGGTAGATCTGCCAGTGATCGTGCGCTTTGGTCAGCAATATTCTCATTGGACCAAAGGGCCGCAAGCATTTTCGCCAGATGTGATTTACCCGAACCGAAGAAGCCCGAGATCCATACCCCTTGCTGTTCTTCTCGGCCTTTAAAGCAGCTAATGAACTGCGACAGTATATCTTCAACGCCTTCCTGGTAACGGCCATCACAAACGAAGGTTTTTAGCTCGTATTCCAGTGTTGCCAGGGATTCTGCATCACGGCTATCACCAACTTTAGCGACCCCCTGGTTTTTCAACAGGTGAGTGGTCGGATCGTTTTGGTAGATGTCTTTGTTTAACATGAGAAGTCCTTATCCTTTTAATGCAGTTGCCAGATAGCCCCAGCCGTTTTTTGCATCGAGTAGTCGATAGGTGTTGCCGTCTTTTTCTCCTGGGAAGAAGACCAACAAGCGACCTTGAATAACGTCAGCTAACTGGCGAACCAAATCGGAGACAGAAGTAATACCAAACAAGGTGCCACAACCCAGTAGTGCCACTGCGGTTTTGCTGGCGTCACTTTCATTGTTTGCTTGAATTTTTTGACGTAATTCCTTCACCAGGTCTTCAGCGAAGAATTCGTAGTTTGCTTCCAGGTATTCTGGATTTTCGTAATAGGCCTCAGCGTAGTCTTGCTCAGTCAGCCATTTTTCAAATGAATGGGTTATATCGAGTAACAGCCACTGGTAGCCATGCCAGGTGGTGGCCTGTTCAAAGGCTTCAACACGAGCGCGCAGTTTTAGTTCATCTTCCGGTTTGTAAATGGCAAAAATAGAGCGCTCCTCACCGGAGGCAACTACGGGCCAGCTGAGACTAATGTGACTCTCATACTCTTTGAGAAGGTTGCTGATGCGATCAGCCATTCAGAATTTCCTTTTCGTGTTCGTTTAACCAATTTGGGAAACGTATCTCAACAACTTCCCCTGCATGGGTGAATTTAATCAGTCCGCGGCTATGTGCATTATGTGCCTGTGCGACGATCTCATCTTGATTTAGGCCAAGCAGCTTCACCCACTGACTCTTCAACGCGATGCTACCATCCTCACCATTCAAATGAGCGATGAACAGAGCAAAAGCCACATTAGAAGCACCAACGCTTGGCTGACTCCTCACCTTCTTAGTACGGCCTTGTAGAAAACCAGCTTGGGTCAGGCTGCCGTTGATGTTTTGGGCAAACGAACTCAGCGATGATGGACTATAGCCACCTGGATTATGTTGCTCTAGCAACTCTATAGTATGTTCTTTGCTGTAAGGCTCACCAGCGGAGATTGAGCTCAACATCGGTAGCGCTAGACGAAGTAGGGGGTCGCGGCAAAAAGCCAGCTGCAACGCCAATATAGGCCGTTTTTGTGCGTCTGTCTGCTCCCACAGGGCTAGAAAGTTGCGGTACAGACAAACGTCCGTTTTCAGGCTGTATAAATCCACTAAGTGTCGATACGTTAGTTTACGGCTATTCGCGGTACTTTTATGCAACACGTTACAGTGAATGATGTCATCTTTAATCGTTTGCAAAGGCGAACCATGAGGGTGCAAAGTTAACAGTTCGTTGAGTTCTGTAATCATCATGCTTCGCGCAGAGTGCGCACCACTCATGCCAAACTTGAAGCCTAGCTGTTCTAATTGAACTTTATCGGAATGAGCCGCCATATTTCTCAAAATTATCTCCAGACTTTGCGTCTCAGCCAACAGTAGTTGGCAATTATAACCTTCAGCATATACACGTTGCCAAGTTGTTGTACATTATATATTTATGAGAAATATAAGTGGCTTACAGGGCTACATTTCTTCAAGGTAGATATAACGATAGTAAGCCCTTCAACGCCTTTGAATTTACGGTTCAACAAGTGTTCTGAAATATGGCTGGGGTGTCAATAGAGGCTGTCCACCACTTGGTCTTTTCGGATGAATTTTACCTTACTTGATGATACCGATGTAAGCCAAGCTTATGTGGCTTATTTACGTGAGTTACGCAAGCAGGCAAAACTGTCACGAGCGGCGCTTGCTGAGCGAAGCTGCGTACCTGCGGCCACCATTAAGAAATCTGAGCTGACCGCGCAAATTTCATTTCGCCAATTGCTTTTGCTATGGCAAACCCTTGATTCGCTAGATAGACTTTATCAGCTCACACAACCTAGCAAAGAACGCGCTGCTATGCCCATGAGTATTGATGAGGTGCTAAAAGATGAGTTTTAAACCCATTCAAAAACTCGCCGTAACTCGCACCTTAAGCTCAGGTGAGCAGGTTGCTGTAGGGGTCTGGCGCAGAATCGGCAAGGTGTTTTTTCCAGTATGCAGACGGCTATTTGCAGCAGTTTGGTAATTTATCGCTTTTTACCTTGCAACCGAATACGCAAGTTCAAGCCGCACCTAAAGCGCCGCATCAAGGTCTACAAACTGTTACCTGTGAAGTCACTTTGTGTAGACCTATAACTGCTGAATTTCCCCGTTCGGTAAAACGTATAGAGGAGTACTCAACTCGCATTGCACACTTTTATGCGAGTATAAAGCAGTCCCTCAATAGCTCCCTTTCTTCTTTGCTGATGCCCGCTTGTTGAGCAAGGGCTTCCCATTGAGAAACGGCTTTTAACAATCTTTGGTGGATGGCCTTGGCTTTACTTTCAGTAACGTGAAAATACGCTGCAACGTCAAATGCTAAGTCAATCGAAAGCGCGTTGCTTACGTCATCAATATTAAGGTGTAGACCAGTAGCGTATAACATAGGATTGATATCGTAAGCAGGAGATAGCCGCCAACCAGAGGGCTCCAGAATGAATCCATGATTTCTAAGATGATCATCACAATTAGATACCATAATATTAAACAGTATTCTGGTCCAAAGTTGTTCAAGATCTGCCTGAGTATTCGAGCCGTGTTGGATCAAAAACTCAGCCAACTCTAAGTAACTTGCCCCTTCATCCTGGCCATCAAAGTACTCTAGTTGAGTCATCGCAGAGCTGAAGTGTAACCGCTTCCCTGTTTCGGTACGGTCGAACCTTTTTGTTAAAAAAATATGATAAATCCTCAGCAGAGGGCCTCATAGTGCAAGGTTTTATGGCCTTTCATTAAGCCAAGATCGTAGCCATCTAACAGCCAGTTAATCTGTTCGCCGGTGAGAGATAGCAACTCATCCGATGCTTTGGGCCATTTAAACTTTTCTTCTGCCAAACCTTTGTAATAAAGCACGAAGCCATTGTCTTCCCACATCACGCACTTGATCTTATTACGATGCCGATTAGTAAAGGCATACAAGGCCCCAGAAAATGGGTTATGTCCAAGTTCTTGTTCAATCAACACCGCTAACCCATGAGCCTGCTTTCTAAAATCCACAGGGTCTCGGTACAAAAATATCTGGGGTAGATTTAAAGCAGGACGCAGATAACGGGGTTTCATAAAGCAGCGACGAAGCGAGCCACTAATGAAATATTATCCGAATCAATGCCACGTATGAGCACACCATTGGGGAGCTTGATTTCTAAATCACTAGCCTGCTTGGAAGGCGGTGCCAGTACTACCGATACTAATTTCGATCCGTTTGGCGAGTCACCGGCAGGAGAAAATTTCTGCCGCCAATAGCCGAACTGGTGATACACCAAGCCTTCTTGTTCACAGAACGTTTTGGCGGATAATCCAGATGACCGCCACTTTTCGATATGGGCAGCCCAAGCTTGGTTTAATGCAGTGTTTGTGCTCATGTTGATTACCTCGTCGATTATTTATTGGGACGAAGCACAGTGTGTAAGGGACTAAGTACGAAGGCTAGAGGCGGATTTAGTGACGCTTACGCACAGCAAAGTTATCAAATTCACGAGCAACTGGATTCAGACCTAGTGTTCGTCTTCGTCTTTGAGACTCTATTTTATCTGGCCCCAATAATCCCCATTCCATGTTTTATTCGATCTCCCCCAAAATTCATCTAACTATTTTGTACATCTTGCTCATTGAAAAAATATTATTACCACTATTTCTACTAGAAATAGAAATTTAAAAGGTACAAATCATTAGCTTAATTAAATAACACCACCAAAAAATGTTGGATTGTAGCTTTTTACATCAACTATATTCTTTAAAGCCTCTGAAACTCACTTCATAATTGAAGACTAGAGGGTTAAGTTTACAAAACTCCTCTACAACGTCTTACGCCAATCTAAACTCGCTCTTGCTATGCCATAAATTTGCAGCACTATTACGTGCTATCTGATACGCCCAATCCGCTACAGCCATGGATTTATCTTTATCGCATTCAACGTAGCTGGCAAGTTCCTCAAAGATCATGTTGGCGTGGTTGGCAAGGTTGTTTTCCTCCCATTTATATTTGTGTTCATAACTGGCGAGGTAATCTCGTTTACTGTTGTTGCAGGTACGATCCGCCAACACAAAGTTGTGGCCAAGGTCGAATGCGTATTTGGCAAATGGGATAAAGTGATCCACTTCGGCATGTTGGTCGAGCTTTTTGCCACAGTAGAAGCAGGTATTTTTCTGTATCTCTTGAAGTAGTGGCTTGGCATAGGCTAAGGCCTTACGGTCTTGGCCAAACAGAAATTCCGGTAAGTTCGCTTGTGCACCCACGAGGTATTGGTTGTGCTTAAAAGAAATGATTTTGTCGATCCAAGCGGCCCGTGCAAGATAGGTGATCAGGTGATAAAACTCACGAAAATAGCCCGCGATGCCAGCATTCAACTCGATATGGTTCTGGCTTTTATCATGCGGATATAAAAAGCATTCTTCTTTTTTTGCCAAAATCTGCAAGCGCCACAACGGACCATTTTTGAGGGCTGTCTTGGCTACTCTATGCACAGTTTTATAGTGTGGGCTTTTATATAGCTGATTGATGTTGTACAAACCTGTTTGCTGGATGCTTTGCACCGCCGTGATAATAGCGATTTGCTTTTGAGAATCACTGTTTTGATGCAATTGCATTGTTTGGCTAGAACCACCAAACGGTCGGGCCTGATTCCAATACAAACGAAGCATTTTGTCCGCTAAAACATCTAACTGGATAGGGAGTTTACTGTTGCCGGTCACACTGGAACTTTCCACACATACATCCGCAATCGCATGTAGTAACGCATACTTGTACGTCGCGGTAAAATCGCCTTCTACCAACATCCGTTGAATGTAAGCAATAAACTCGATGGCCGTTTTCATCGATAGGCTACTCTTGTTTCTCAACGATTACATTGAGCCACAGTTCGGACGAGCGACCTTCTCTCTGATCACCTGTGATCCACATATCTTTGACGTCGAAGCCTGCCAAATACTGGTTGATCGTTTGTTCATTTTGGTCACAAAAAAAGCGCCCTTCTTTGATACGCTCTTCATCACCATACTTGAACGACATATACAAAACGCCATGCTGTTTGAGCGCCCTACGTAATCGAGAAATCGCATCCATAAGCTCAACTTTGGGGACATGCAATAAACTCGCACAGCACCAGATGCCATCATACATATCGGACTCATTAAATGTTTGAAAGGTGAGCACATCGACGTTGATATTCAGATAATTCGATGCCATCTGAGCAAGTTCAGAGCTCGCATCAAAAGCCGATACTTCATACCCTAGTGATTGAAAATATTTCGCGTCGCGACCACTGCCACAACCCGCATCGAGAAGATGACCGCTTGGAGAAATAAGAGGGAGAAAACGCTGATACAAATCAGACATATCGACTGACAATGTACTCTGTGCAAAATCTTCAGCGTACGTGTTGTAATACAAGGTCGTGTTAGCTTTCAAATCCATGTTGCACCTTAGCCAAAAAAGAATGATAAAACTTAAAATGACGACTATCTATCAAGACGTCAGCCCCAACACTTCCCTCGCCTGTTGATGAATATGCTCGCGCCATTTTTGTGGTTCATGCACATCAATCGCTGAGCCATAACCTTGTATCCACCATAGTGTTTCTTGGTCATTTGGTACCGTGGCAGTCAGTTGAAACCAGCCTTCGTCGTCCGGCTTTAATTCTTGATCTTCGCTTAAAGGCGTTTCGGACAGCAGCCAAGCGATCTCAGCTTTCACCCGCGCTTTAAGCACAACTAGCCCTGAGGATTGGCGATAGCTAAAGCCGCCCTGTTCGATGTATTCGGTTAGATCAAACCCTTTAAGCGGTCGGAACTGTTTATCCGAACGCTCAACAGTTTGAATTCTATGTAACGCAAATTGGAGTATGTCGTCGTAGTCTTTTACGGTTGCCAAAAGGTAGCTGACGCTATGGCGAACAACGCTGGCTTATGGGTGAAGTGTGTAGCTTTTGGGCTCATTATGCTTTCGGCTTAGATACGTCACTTCAATGGCATATTCTTCTAGCGCTGCCTCCGATACCGCTTCCCAAATGCCCGCTTTGATTTGTGCTGGTATTAGGGTTTTACCATTGGGTATCGCTTTGACACGGTTGGCCCAACCGGAATAATGATTGGAAGGTAAAGCATTCAGATACTGCTGCGCCGCTTTGAATTGAGACGAGATCTGATCAACGGCGATTTGAGGCAATAGGTCAGAAAGATATTCGTGAGCCAACACTAAAGTCAGCGCGGTAGGTGTATCCAATCCCAATTTAGAATCATTAAAACTTGCCGACAGACTCCAGCGACGCTCTCCATCGCCTTCAAGGCATATCAAAGGCAAGTGTGATTCCATCGCATTCAGATCACGCTGAACGGTCCGCAAAGACACCTGAAAACCTTTTTCTTCTAATGCGGCATGAATTGTTGAGGTGGCTTTGTAACCAGGCTCTTTTGGAATGATTTGCAGCATCGAGAGCGTGCGAAATAAGGTGTCGTGCTTAGCACCCATGAATGATCCTTATTCAAAAATCCGTTAATCTTCAGACTGATAGCTTCTTTACTGAAGGCTTACATTACCTGATTTGAAACACAACCTCTACGCCAAACACCTACAATTCATAATTTACGCTGTAGCGTTAACAAGAACAACGCATGACTAAATTGCGGAATGGATATGGGAGCCCTCTTAATACTCAGTTGCTCAACCGGTAACGAATCACGAACCACTCCTCCTGAGCGTCTATTAATCCCTTCTTTGCCTGTCTCAAATGCGAGTAGACAATTTGCAAATGCAGATTTGGCCTCTTGCACTTGATTTGATGCGATATAAAGCTTCTTCTTTGCGTCGTACCATCCATGCGCCCATTGCTGTGCTAGCGCCATAAATGCTTCCTCATTGGATTCTCTGCATTTTATCAAGTGTGCGAGCAGACTATAGAAAGCCGATTCTTTGAAATAGTTTCTTGCTTCATATAGACGAGGCTGTCCAATGAACGCTACCCCTTGCTCATTAGAAGGAATCTTATAAGCCCTGTAGGAAACATGGTTAGAGAGAACAGCCTGGTATACATTTCTAACACTCTCCACATAAGACTGTGTCAGCCCATATTGGACGCTTGAAGGCGATATAGGTGTGGAATCTGAATCAATACAAAGCTGCTTTTCTATGTCTTCATGGTAGCGAAGAGCTTTTTCAATCTTTTGAATTTCGCTGATAACTGGAGTGATATTGTCTTTCTCTTTCAAACTTAGACGAGGCGCAACATCACTGTCTTCGACTTGGTAACCAATGACCTCGGGCAACATGTTCTTTTTTAGTCTCTTTAATACAGCAAAGCTTGCGGACAAACCCCATTCGCTTTTCATTTCGGTGAGTCGCTTACGTGGTATTGAAGATAATTCTGATAAAACTCCATCCAGGTTTTTGATCTTTTTAAATTCAGCCTCAACTGATAACAAACGCCAATACTCCATTAAGTGTGTGTATGAGGACAACGTAGTGGTCGCATTAGAATGCCCCACCATAAGAGCCAATGCAGGGAGTAAAGCATGACGTGTCGACGGCGCCGCCACACATGTATCAGCAAAACGATCTCGAAAGTCTGTAAACGAATCAACTCGCATCCATTCTTTAACAACTTTAGATATTGGGTCCTTCTGTTGATCTTCGAGAACAAGGGACGTAGCAGTAAAGCTGATAAAAGTATGACGCCCATCATGAAGACGCATGCTTGGGTCACCAGTAATAAGCTTCAACGCCTCAATAACTCGGCTAAAGTGGCTATCCATATAGCGAATTTCGCTCGGATTCATCGAGTCAAAAAATAATGGTGTGGATTGTTTATTCTGAGCTTCCGCCTGCTCCATGCACCAACTAAGTAACCGCATTTCTGTGTCATTAAGGAACAAAAAGTAAGGAACGCGACGATTGCCGCTTTTTGACTTAACTCGAACCGTTTCGTTTGAAATACGATGAGTCCTTATGTGGAGCACCTGATCTTCAAGCGAGAAATCTCTCAACTTTAAGCGCCTCACTTCTTGCCGCCTAAGGCCCAAACGGCAACAGAATATTAATATTGCTGCATTAATATACTGCTCATGCAAATTAGCATCTTTGTCAGTCAACAACATGGTCAGGGCTTGCTCATACTCCCAAGGCATGACCACTCTTCCCGTCGTTCTTGTTTCATGACTTCCTACATCCAGATCTCGAAAGTCCAAATGAACAACACCAAAAACCTCATGAATTTGAGTATGGAAATCAGCCAATATCTTAGCCCTTTCTGAGCGGCTAGACGCATCTCCCGAATCAATGACATCCTGATAAAGATCCAAGAAATCTTCGTAATCAAATGTCGTCAATGATTCGTTCGCAGCAAACTCACACAAGCTTGGCGCTATTTTAGAAAAATAGGTCTGAATCGACGAAGGGGCCAAACCGCCCGCTCGCTGCCCTTTTCTGCCTGACGCCCTATACAGCCAAGTAAGGATCAGCAACAGAATTTCAGGTAGTTCGTGAGATGCTTTTACTAAATCAGCGAGCTTCTTTGCGCTTTCATTGGCGATTAGATCCTGCCAAAACCTAACAATTTTTTCATTTGATGTTCCAGAGTAACGCTCAAACTTCTGACGAAAATCCGCCATAAACTTTTTGTAGTACTCATTCGAGTGCCGTGATTTTTTGAAGAATGTGCGTTCAGGAACAATCTGCATTGCCGTCTCTGTATTAGAAGGCATAACATAACGATGCTTACGATCTAGCATACGTATGAGCGTATGATTTGATAACCCTTTCACCCGTAACGTGCCTTGACGTAGACCGTATAGACTCCCAGATTCAAATCGCCTAGGTGCATGTTCAATAAGTCTAAAAAGCATACTGAACGTCATTGCCTTGTTATGCACTCTCGCGAACCACGCAGAAAACTTTTTATAGCTATTCGCTATTGATTTATCTACTTTGTCTTCCTGACACTGACCACTCATCAACGCCGCCAGGCCTTTCGGATTCAATGTAATCGTTTGAGAGTCTTCCCTTTTAACCAGCATAGCCAAAAGAATCGCAGACAAACCACCGAAAAAAGTTGTACCGCCATCATCCATTTCAGCATTCATGTAACCGTTAATATATTGGGCAGAGTTAATCGCCACTTGTTTCTTTAATGTCTGAGGAGATAGATCCCCCGTACCATCAAGCACCATAGAAAAGAGTAACGCACTGCCCAATGTCTCTTTAGACACTTTCTTTTGATGTGCTAACAGCGTTTGCACGAACTCATAAAACAAGGCTGTTAAGTCGTGGTAATGCCGCTCTGAAAGCATAGCGTTATATGGCAAAATTGCGGTAGTAACGGGAGGCTTCTTGAAACTACCTACCAACGCTGACTTTAAATCATCAATACTGACCACTTCCTGACTATCAGAGCTGTTGCTACCTGCTTTATTAACTAACTCCAGCACTTGCTCATGCAGATAAGGATCATCACAGTAAAACTCAGACAGCAATTCGTAGAAATCTTTATTTGATTTAATCGCTTTATCAATCAAAGCCCTTAAGTCAGCCTGCAACGTCTGCACTATATTCTTTGACTTGAGAGTAGTTTTTGATCTTATGGAACAGGGGACAAACTGACCGTTATTGCGCTTTCCAGAGTTAGAAGAACTCATTCGTCCAAGCACCTCGAACTCCAATTCTTCAAGGCATTTAGAAATTACATTTCGGTGAGTATCAAATTCGGAACTATTTCGAAGCATCACAGATGTATTTTGAAATGAATGCATCTCAGAAGAAATATGTCCCATTTGATGATCTAAGTACGGCACAGCTTCTCTGTAGCCAAATAATGTATGATACGAAAGGTGGCGCATGACATTCTGTGGCAAGCTCCATCCCTCCCCCATAAATACCTCGATCTGGGACGTACTGGGCGTGTCCAACGAGCCATCACTTTGCCATAAACCTAAAAACGGGGAATTGCCATCACGAAGAATGGATGCACTAAGCTTCTTTGCCATTTCCGTATCCAACAAACGAAGACGCTTAACAGTTTTCTCAATCCAGCCCAAAGTGTTGAGAATCTGCCTAGTCATAAGCTCAGGCACTGGAATAATTCGCGTTGCGCTTTCACCAAAGTGTATTTTGTCGGCCACAAGCACACACGTATAATCGTCATTCCAGCAGTAATGCTCAATGAACATGCTCTTACTGCGTCGGTGACTGGTTACAATGGAAAACATTAATACCGTATAAGAAACGAGCTGATTATAGGTTTCTCGTAACGTACTTATAGAACGACTTTTCGATACTTTTTCTAACGACGCTTTTAGAAGACTTACGCGCTCAGCCAACTGCTGAGAAAAAGTCTCCCTACATAAGGCTAATCTTGTTCCCACCACAAGGTCTCGATTCGAGTCGAAAACATCGCTTTCAAATTCGAATCTCAACTCTTGCGCACAGGTGTCAATAAACGCCGCCTGCAAATCACACACTTTAGATGTCATGTAATAATGCCAAGTTGACAACCCAAATTCGTTATTGGCAAACATGAGAGCAGCTTTATGTCTTCCGTACTTGGATACCACACACCCATATAGCAAATAACGAAGCGCTTTATGGGTCAGGCGCCTATTAAAATCATGGGAATGAACAATCTCACGACAAACCGTCGTCAATAAGGCGAATGCATTCCCAACAACCTCTGAAGGCAATATCTGCTCAACCAAACCAGCCTCAAATGAATTAAAGTAAGCCCTGAACAGGCACAGAAACGGTTTTGGTATGGGTAACTTAAGCCAATTAGAATGAGGGCTTAACCACCGCTCATCTGAATCAGTCGGCTGATAACGATCACTGATATCTAGCTCTTTACGCCAATACACGCCTGACTTTAGGTTAATAACACCATAGCTATCATCTAGTTGCTTAAATGCATCTTGATCACTGTCTGACAATGCTATGTGTAAACCGAGCACCTCATGTAACTTCAAAGCGGTCAGCATTGTTAGAAAGGCCAGTGCAGAACCGTGCGAAGGAGATGCACTATTAATCCACTGAATAACTTTTCTCAGCTCTGAAGGTGTTAGACGATAAGTGACATATTGAAGACCAAATTGCTCTTTAGATGTGAGAATTTGATTTCGAAAGATCTCACGCTCTGCCCTTATTGTTGGACTAATTGCGCTAGGATCCAGCTCGACCGCATTGACGTCGGGAACGTCTTCGATATCTAAATCGTTGCCGTCAAAGGGAAATGGCTCAACTTGGATAGGTGATTTAACTTTGGGGTTAGGGCGTCGCTTCTGGATTCTTGGTTTTTTGATTAAAGGCTGTTCATCTTTGAAATTTGAACAAACGTTCCAGCCATTACGGACCATTTTTAAATAGACCTGAGAGATCGTGTATCGTCCTGTAATTTCATTGCATAGATAACTTAATGTTTCGACCGTTGAAAGATGCTTAGGGATAGACTTAATTTTAGATACGTATGCAGTGCTCGACAATATTAGCCGAATTTCCTTAGCAGCCTCCGTAACAGAAGTAAAATTGAAGGTGGAATCTTCACAGACCAATGCAAAGTACATTGAAGACTTCAGTTTTTGAACGACGAGCTGCTCTGACTCTCCATGTAGCGTTGCATCATAAGATAAAAGAGAAAGTAAAGGATACTGTGAAAGGCTCTTATGACAGCTATATTGAACACGGTCTTTGAGTATATACAGTTCTTCATTGTGTAATGGCTGATAGTGGTGAAGAACATCCAGCTCGAGGTCATTAGCTCTAAAAAGGTTAAAAAGCAACAGCCCTAGACCATCACTACGCAACAATAGCGTCGAGCGCTCCTTTGCCCAACGTTCTTGTAAACGCCCCTCAAACAACAAACTCAAATATCAAAACCTGTCTGAGCACTAGCGCTTTTTACATCAAGCAGTTTAAACAGCTTTGGCTTAATCTGCGTGACAGTAAAATTGTAAAGCTCGTAAGCTCTGAATGAAAAACACCTATCGCAAAAAAAAGCAAACTGTTCCGCAGTCAAGACTATTTTCTTCTCGCCTTTGCCTGATTCAGAAACAACAAGAATACTACGATCTTTATTAAGTCCCCCTATTATTTCATAGCGTTCCCAGTACAAATCCCGATCATCTGGTTCAAATTCAGGCCTGCCAGGCGTAACCTGAAAATTGATTTTTCGAGTTTTATCCAGCCCTGGAAACTTAATAGGAACTTCATCAAGGCCCTCTCGGACAATAAGATCGTCAAAAACCCTCATCATTTCATACGCATCTTTTGGATTAGAAAACCCCGATGCTTCATATGAGCGATTTACTGGCTGCTTCTTCGTATTAAGTTCGAAAGCAGAGGTCTCGATTCCAGCAAATTGGCGATCTAAAACATCACGCAATACGTCCATTCTTGAATCAAGCAAATCAGAGGTATCATCCTCAAAATCATAGAGCACTTGAATACTATTAGGTAACGCATAAGCAGAGAATTTTTTAGCTTTCAGTTTAAAGCCTTTTTTCTTTTCTGCTTTATCTGCAGAGCCTTTAGCATTCGCCACCTTTGCAGATATTTTAAACAGCTTCGCTAATGCTTTGAGCGAGGGGTTACCACTCTGAGCAAATTCAGTGATATGAATGGCCTTTGTTTCTTCGTCAACGGCAATCCCGCGAAGCCCTATTCCGATTTCAAAAACGCTCTCTCTCATTCAAACTCCAATCATGATTTAAGAACCGCAGATACGATAACTCGTTGTTCCTGATTAGAATTTACACAGAAAAAAATGATAATCAAAATAAGTGCGTCAAAGAATGTACCACAAACACAATAACCATCATAAAAATTACATTTTGTAACAATCCTATTCCATCTTTGCTTTCAGCCCTCCCAAGCTGTCTGACAACTCTTTTATAGACGCAACCTCTTCAAGCAATGAGCTTTTTAATGAAATAGGCTCTCGCACGATGAGCTCAGCTCCCCTACTTAGCAACCAAGATCTTGTATCCCTATCATCTGGAATGACAGCCCTAAGGAGCCGCCACTTCTCATCATCAGTTTCCAAAATAATTTGAGAGTCACTTAATTTTGTTTCGCTTAGTCTTTTTGCTAAGTCTTTGCTAATCAGAGCTTCTAGTTGAATAGGCTCATCGGAGTATTTAACCCCCGGTTCACCAGCATCTATGTATTTCTGAATGGTGAATTCTGGACGAGGTCGAAAGCCCCCAGAGGATATCTTTAAGGACGTGAACCGGTGAAGAGCATACTGCCTTACATCATCATAATTATTGTAAGAGCCCAAAATATAAGTGGCGCTCTTGCGAACCATCACTCCGTATGGATGAAGAACGAACTTCTGGGGTTCATCTTTAGAATGGCTTTCATACACAACATCTAATGCCTTGTTTGACATAATTGCCTCACAGACACTCTTCCAGAAATCTGGGTCGATTGCAGCTGGTCTAAGCACCTTCCCTTCGGGAACAACCGCAACTTTATCCAACCAATTCAAGTACACACCATCGGAGTGAGACTGCATAAAATCCCTTGCTCGATTTAGCTGCGGTGTAAGTTGAGACAAAAGTGGTGCAGGCACAACCCCAGCAAGGTATTCATGTGCAAGAATGGCATTCACTGCAGTGGCTGGATCCATAGCAACAAAGCTACCTTTATACCCAAATTCAAAGCTCCACCGGTAAGGTCGAGACTTATCATTACATTCAATTGGGTAATACATTGATAAGCTCGTTAAATCGCGCTGAAGCTTGCGCGAAGAGATTGAAAACCCTTTTTCGCGTAGAGCCTTAAGTATTCCTGTTGTTGAAACAGCATTGTCTGGCCCGATAGGTATCAGCTCAAGTATGCTGATATATCTAATTATAGAATCCATTTCTGACTCTCATCGTATATTCAGAGCAGATTCTAGTCTAAAGAGTGCCTCGGTTGACCTATAGCTTGTCATTTTTCGCAACCTAAGAGCATCACAGCTCAAATGAAAGCCAATTCCCCCCCTCTATCGAGACACATCAGTTCGAATAGAAAAACTTTTACACTAGAACAGACGACAACTAACACGGCAAACATATTAAAAATAATCGAGAAAGAAGAGTCACAATAAGGTAAATCAAGGTACATGAAATAGCGAAATCAGAGAAAATGTGGCGTTTTAAAGCGAAATGCAAAAACGCTAGAAAAATGGCAGATATTTCAAATCATAAAAAATGCGAATCGCTGACTTGGTCACAGGTTGGTCACACCTGGGTCACAACGGAAAAAGTGAAAAGTCTTGGTGGAAATGTGATTACGAATTACGAGTAAAGAGTTTTAATTAAAAAACTTTAAAATCATGAAGTTAGGGGAAACTGAGAAAGATTTATGAGTGGTGGGCGTGGAGAGGTTCGAACTCCCGACATTCGCCTTGTAAGGGCGACGCTCTCCCAACTGAGCTACACACCCATCTTGAAGATGGCTACTTACTTTACTGAAGAAAGTAAGTGGCGGAACGGACGGGACTCGAACCCGCGACCCCCTGCGTGACAGGCAGGTATTCTAACCAACTGAACTACCGCTCCTAACCTCAACACAAACAATCGTCTGCGTCAGAAGATGGAGCGTATTATAGGGAAACTTTTCTCGAACGCAACAATTTTATTAAAAATAAATCGTTAATAAACAGTAGGTTAAAATACAACCAGATAATCGTCGTTTCGCTTCGGTTTACACTCTACAGCAATGAATCTAACGATTTCTCAAAAGTTAGGTAATCCCATCATTTTGACAAACAAAAAGCCAGTATGAATACCATGCTGGCTTTTTATGACCTAAAGAACTGTTCGGGTTAAAGAGAAGTACGCAAACAGGCTTCGATCACCTTTTGTAGCTGCTGTTTGATATTAGGCAACTTATCCTTATCCAACTGATAGATAGACTGCTTTGCCAAGTCATCATCAAGATAGGTCGCTTGGGACAGCTCAAGCTGAATCCCATGTATGCCTTGGTTTGGCTGACCAAAATAGCGAGTAATGTAGCCCCCTTTGAAGCGGCCATTTGTGACCTGAGAATACTCTGGTGCAATCACATCACTTACCGCTTGCGTCAGTGCTCCATGGCAGGCGTCGCCGTTGTTCGTTCCCCAATTAAAGTTCGGCAGGGTTCCTTCAAACAGCATGGGAACTTGAGCCGCAATACTGTGGGCATCAAACAAAATAGCGTAACCAAACTCCGCTTTCATGCGAGCTAATTCTGAAGCAATGGCCTCATGATAAGGCCGCCAGATATGCTCTTTACAAAACGTCTTATGGGCATCAGAAGGCATCTGGCCAGTTTTAAAAATGGGCGAGTCTTCAAATAAGATGTCAGGAAACAATCCCGTTGTTTTAGTGTTGTACAAAGGCTTGTCGTCATAGGGACGATTCAAATCAATCACATAACGGGAGTAATTTGCCTTGATCATCCCTACCCCTAATGTGGGCAAGAAGTCGTATAATTCAGGAATGTACCAATCCGTATCCGGCAACTTGGCCGCTTGATCCGTCAAGCCAGCTTGCACTTCAGGTGTTAACGCCAAACCGGAATGGGGCATGCTCACCAACATGGGCACACGTCCTTGGCTAAACTCAAACGCCGGTAAAATTAATTCATTGGCAGTCATACGACCTCCTCTACCCCTTGGTAAATGCGTTGTTTAATTAACTGACCACCTAACCAATAACTTAGTTCACCGGGGCTTTCTACGTCCCAACACACAAAATCCGCCACTTTACCCACTTCTAAAGTGCCATGGGAATCTTCCATTCCTAATGCTTTTGCCCCATGGACTGTCGCTCCCGCCAAGGCTTCTTCCGGTGTTAGTCCAAACAAAGTACAGGCCATATTCATCATCAAACGCAATGACAAGGCAGGAGAGGTTCCCGGATTCGCATCTGTCGCGATCGCCATGGGCACCTTGTATTGGCGCAACCAATCAATAGGCGGCTTTTGTGTTTCTTTTAGGGTGAAAAATGCCCCGGGGAGTAACACCGCCACCGTGCCGGATTCCGCCATGGCTTTCACATCCGCTTCTTCAATGAATTCAATGTGATCAGCGGACAGGGCTTTGAAGGAAGCTGCCATGCGAGTGCCCCCTAAAGACGAAAGCTGCTCCGCATGGATCTTCACTGGTAGCCCAAGTGCTTGGGCAGTTTTAAAGTAGCGCTCTACTTGCTCGGTACTGAAGGCAATGCCTTCGCAAAACGCATCCACCGCGTCCGCCAAACCTAAAGCCGCTACCTTGGGCAGTACGGTGTCACACAGGTAATCAATATAGGCGTCTTTGTCGTCGTACTCGGGAGGCATGGCATGGGCAGCCAAACAGGTTCGCTTAATACTGACGGGAAATTGGTTTTCTAAAATAGACGCCACCCGCAGCATTTTCAGCTCGTCCTCTAGACTCAAGCCATAGCCGGATTTGATCTCCACCGTAGTGACCCCATCCGCCATGAGGCTTTTTAAGCGACGGGCAGCACTGGCGACCAGATCCGCTTCACTGGCTTCACGGGTCGCCTTTACGGAAAAGGCAATCCCTCCACCCTGCTGGGCAATTTCTTGGTAACTGACACCGTTTAAACGCTGCTCAAACTCTCCCGCACGATTGCCACCGAACACCAAGTGCGTGTGGCAATCGATCAGCCCCGGCGTTACCCAACCGCCACCGAGGTCGTGCTCCCGAAGAGCCTCATAAGCAGGCAAATCCGCGGCTTTACCAAGCCAAGCAATACGCCCACCTAGGACACCGATGGCGGCGTCTTCGATGGTGTTATATTGACCATTTACCATGGTCGCGACCT
Organism: Marinomonas vaga; assembly: GCF_055388305.1. NCBI lineage: Bacteria > Pseudomonadati > Pseudomonadota > Gammaproteobacteria > Oceanospirillales > Oceanospirillaceae > Marinomonas > Marinomonas vaga. The sequence goes on along the minus strand of NZ_AP043903.1, from coordinate 2,628,626 downwards.
GTGCACCGCGCCAGAGACTGTCAAACTGTACCGGCGAATCAAGGGTCATTAGATCAGGCTCCTAAGCTCGGCAACAAGCCTACAGGCATTGCGCTATTGTGAACCGCTTCTGCTAGCAGCTCATTGGCTTTTTCGATATCGGGTGCAAAGTAGCGGTCTTTGTCATAAAACGGCACTCGGGCACGTAACTCCGCACGAGCATGCTCCAACGCCTTAGTGGATTTAAGGGGCGCACGGAAATCCAACCCTTGCACGGCAGACAAAATTTCGACGGCCAATATGCCTCGGGTATTCTCTGACATGTCTTTTAGACGACGTGCAGCATAAGTTGCCATGGACACGTGGTCTTCTTGGTTAGCAGATGTCGGTAGACTGTCCACGGACGCAGGATGGGCGTGGCTCTTGTTTTCACTGGCCAAGGCCGCAGCCGTCACCTGCGCGATCATAAAGCCCGAGTTCACACCGCCGTTATCCACCAAGAAAGGTGGCAATTTGCTCAAGTTGCTGTCGATTAATAAGGCCATACGACGTTCTGACAAGCTGCCAATTTCAGCAATCGCCAGGGCTAAATTATCCGCCGCCATGGCCACAGGCTCGGCGTGAAAGTTACCACCAGAGATGATATCGCCCTGTTCTGCAAACACTAGGGGGTTATCAGAAACCGAGTTGGCTTCCACACACAGCACGCTCGAAGCACTGCGAATCTGCTCTAAACAGGCTCCCATTACCTGTGGCTGACAACGTAACGAGTATGGGTCTTGTACTTTTTCACACCCTTGGTGAGAGTCGCCCAACTCTGATGTTTCGCCCAATAAATGACGGTATGCCGCCGCGGCATCGATTTGAGTCTTATGTCCGCGAACTTCGTGAATACGAGCATCAAATGGACTACGGCTACCCAATGCAGCCTCTACGGACAAGGCTCCGCATACGGTGGCTGAGGCAAACAAATCCTCCGCCTCAAACAAGCCTTCTAATGCAAACGCAGTGGATGCCTGAGTACCGTTCAGTAGGGCTAGACCTTCTTTCGGTGCCAAAGAAATGGGCTCCAATCCTGCAATGGATAAGGCCGCTTGTCCTGAAATCACTTCCCCACGGAAGCGAGCTTTACCTTCACCCAAGAGAATCGTGCTCATATGAGCTAAAGGCGCCAAGTCACCGGACGCACCAACAGAGCCTTTTTTCGGAATGCATGGGTAGACTTCTTTATTAATCAGCGTCAGCAGTGCTTCGATGACTTCTAAACGAATGCCTGAGAAGCCTCGCGCTAAGCTGTTTACCTTGAGAGCCATGATCAACTTAACGGTTTTGTCATCCATTAACTCACCAATACCCGCCGCATGGGACAACACGATACTACGCTGTAGCTCATCTAAGTCCTCTGGTGCGATGCGAGTATTCGCCAACAAGCCAAAGCCCGTATTAATACCGTATACGGTGCGGTTCTCAGCAATCACATCATTCACTACCTGAGTACTCGCTTGGATCGCTGGAATAGCGCTCTCATCAAGGCTTAAATTTACTTTGCGACGGCTAATCTGACGCAATTGATTCAGGGTTAATTGCCCCGGTTTAATAGCTAATTCAAACATAATGTGTCTCTCTAAAAAGTTGCGATGTTCTGCGGTGATACCACCCAACCTCCCCCAAGTTCCCTCCCCTTATTTAAGGGGAGGGTTAGGGAGGGGTTTAAGTTATTTACCTTGACCACCCGTAATCATTGGCAAGTTAAGCCCCTGCTCTTTCGCACAATCAATAGCAATATCGTAACCCGCATCCGCATGGCGCATCACGCCTGTTGCTGGATCGTTATGAAGAACGCGAGCAATACGCTCTGCCGCGGCATCGGTTCCATCACACACGATCACCATACCGGAGTGCTGGGAGAAGCCCATACCCACACCACCACCGTGATGTAGAGAGACCCAAGTTGCGCCTGAGGCAGTGTTCAATAAGGCGTTTAGCAGTGGCCAATCGGATACCGCATCCGAGCCGTCTTGCATACCTTCCGTTTCACGGTTTGGACTGGACACTGAACCCGAGTCTAGGTGGTCACGACCAATCACGATTGGGGCAGACAATTCACCACTGCGCACCATTTCATTAAAGGCTAGGCCAAGCTTGGCCCGTTGACCAAGACCCACCCAAAAAATACGTGCTGGCAAACCTTGGAATTGAATACGCTCTCGAGCCATGTCTAACCAATGGTGCAAATGCTCATCATCAGGAATCAACTCTTTCACTTTTGCATCGGTTTTGTAGATGTCCTCTGGATCACCAGATAAAGCCGCCCAACGGAATGGACCAATACCACGACAGAACAAAGGACGAATGTAAGCAGGCACAAAGCCTGGGAAGTCAAAAGCGTTTTCGACCCCCTCTTCCATTGCCATTTGTCGAATGTTGTTACCATAGTCAAACGTTGGAATGCCCATTTGCTGGAACGCCAACATGGCTTCAACGTGCTTCGCCATGGACTGCTTCGCAGCTTTGACAATGGCTTGGGGCTCCGTTTGCCCTTTGTCCCGGTACTCTTCCCAACTCATACCAAGGGGCAAGTAACCATTTAATGGGTCATGGGCAGAGGTTTGATCAGTCACCATGTCTGGACGAATGCCACGTTTGACCATTTCAGGAAGAATTTCGGCGGCATTGCCACACAATGCGATCGAAACAGCTTTGCCTTCCGCGGTGTATTTCTTAATTCGCTCCATGGCATCATCAAGGTCTGTGGCTTGCTCATCCACATAACGGGTACGCAAACGGAAATCGATACGACTTTGCTGACATTCGATGTTTAAAGAACAGGCCCCCGCAAGAGTGGCTGCCAATGGTTGAGCACCGCCCATACCACCTAGACCTGCGGTAAGCACCCAACGACCCGTTAGTTTGCCATCATAATGTTGGCGACCTGCTTCCACGAAGGTCTCGTAGGTTCCTTGCACGATACCTTGGCTACCAATGTAGATCCAAGACCCCGCGGTCATTTGACCGTACATGGCCAGACCTTTGGCATCTAACTCGTTGAAGTGTTCCCAGTTTGCCCAATGGGGCACTAAGTTTGAGTTGGCAATTAAAACACGGGGAGCATTGCTGTGGGTTTTGAACACGCCCACGGGCTTGCCCGATTGCACTAATAGGGTTTCGTCTTCTTCTAGAGCTTTTAGGGATTCAACGATTTTGTCATAGCTTTCCCAGTCACGGGCGGCACGACCAATACCACCATACACCACCAATTCTTCAGGGTTTTCCGCCACATCTGGATCAAGGTTGTTCATCAACATGCGCATAGGCGCTTCAGTCAGCCAAGATTTTGCTGAGAGTTGTGTGCCGGTGGCGGCTTTCACGACACCTGGACGGTAACGATTTGGAGTGTGGGCTTGCTTAGTCATCGTCTTCACCTACGTAAAAAAGAATTAGTTAGAATTACTTTGTCTTTAAATGTATATACAACTTAAATTTAAAATAAAACCTAACTCACCAAGATGCAAGCCATTTATCTAATAAATTCTTTTGAATGGCTTAAATAAAAGGAATAAACCGTTATTAATGACGCATTTAAGAAATTTGATTGTATAGACAGATAAGTATGGTAACGACTGGATTGGACTTTTAAGTGACAAATAAAAACGCCGTAGTAAAGACTACGGCGTTTTATCAAATAAGCAGACGATCACCCCCCACAAGGATGATCAGATCTCCACTAGCGGCCGAAATGACCGAACAGTTGGAAGCGGGAACCCGGGTGCAACAAACGGGCGGCGGTGACAATGTCGTCACCTGCCCAAGTCCGACGTTTAATTTGCAAACAAGGTTCCGAGGACTCTATAGCTAAGCGCTGGCACTCTTCAGGGGTAGGCAGTACGGCCTCCACCAGATGTTCACCTTCGGTCATAGGAGCAACGCTGGTTAGGTATTCATATGGGGTATGTTTATCGAAATCTTGCTGGGCGTAGTCAGGTGCCAGTTTTGCGTTGACGATGCGCTCTTCGATCTGGATCGGCAGCTCGTTTTCATAGTGCAGTACCACGGATCGAAATATGCTGTGATTGGTTCTCACCCCTAGCATCATGGCTTCTTCTACGGTGGCTTTCGCTGGCTCTAAGATTAATAGCTGAGAGCGATGTTGATGGCCACGGGCGGCGACTTCTTCTGCAATATTGTGAACTTCAAACAGCGCGGAGTGAGATTTTTTCTCCGCCACAAAAGTACCCAGCCCTTGATGACGAACCAGTAATCCTTCTGCCGTTAGTTCACGCAGGGCACGGTTGACTGTCATGCGACTAACAGACAAGGCTTTTACAATCTCTGCCTCTGAGGGCACACGCTGATTAGCTTGCCACTCACCAGAGCGTACTTTTACCGTAATGGCGTGTTTGAGCTTGGCATAGATGGGTTGAGACGTTTCTGGCAAATCATCTAAAAGTTCCGTCAAGGCTGACGACATTACATCTGACACAAAACACTCCATTCCCAAATTAAGCACAATAACGGGTGATCCTTTGAACACCGCCCTTCATCATAGCGTTTTTTGTCTGATTCGATCTAGCAGATTGAGAACACCAATCACCGAATCGAGGCAAATATTCACAAAAAAAGCCGGTTCAATAGGCTTGAACCGGCTTTTTACGCTTTATGAATCTAACCCATACCTTTCACTACAAGGTATCCACCACGGTAGGAGTTAGCTTCATATACCCTTCCGCGTACTGAATAGTTCGCTTAGCCGTAATACCAATATTGCGCTTTGCTTGAACACCACGCTGCAGGGCCACACGCGTGTAATATTCCCAAAGGTGCTCCTGACCTGCCATACACTGAATGGCTTTTAACTTCGTATCCCAAACATCGGTAATATCGAGGAAAGTATTCGGCTCCCAATGGCACTGTTCCGTTTGATGAGGTTCAAAGGCGTAGACAGGTGGTGCACCAAGGATCTGTTCTCCAGGGTTATGCCCCTCTGCCTGAGCAATGATGCGTGCTTCTTGGGCTGCCCGCATGGCCAATGGATGATCAAAATTATAGGGATCTCGCTCTGAGTGGCTTAATACAAACTCTGGCTGCAAACGGCGATAGACATCCACCAGCTTGAACAAAATGTCATCTGAGATGCGCATGGGGTAATCCCCAATATCCCAAAACTCCATATCTGCACCAAGAATCTCCCCTGCGGCACGGGCTTCTTCTTCACGAACGGCTTTGACCTTGTCTAAGGTCATATTAGGCTGGCGCCACAATTTCGCGGACTCTCCTCGCTCCCCATAGGACAAGCAAATCACTTTCACTTGCCAACCTTGTTGCACATGGCTGGCAATGGCACCCCCAGCTCGCCAAACAAAATCTGCGGAATGGGCACTCACAACCAATGCTGTTTTTGGATTGGACATAAACTTCTTAATCCTTAGTCTTTTTATTTATTGAGGTTATGTTATAACATAACAGATAGTATCAAGATCATTGAAAATAGAACCATACCTATCGATTTTTGAGTAAAGCCACCCGTAACCCCGATCAGGATTTACCCCTTGTTATGACCATCCCAACTCCACTACCAGATGTGGCCAGTAACAGCACCACTCACTTGCCTATTGATCAAGTCGGTATGGCTAATATTTCCATCCCGATTCTCCTTGAAATAGACAAACAGACACTTAGCTGTCCCGCCTCTGTTAGCATTCAAGCGAATGTTGTGAACGATCAAAAAGGCTTACACATGTCGCGCATGTACCAATCCCTCCAAGGATTAGTACAGACGCCCCTCACTCCAAGGAATATTAAGACCTGTCTCATTGAAGCTTTGCAGCAACAGCGAGAGGTGGCCTCATCGGATATCCACATGACCCTAGAGTCTAAAGTACTGAGAATTCGACATGCCCTGCATACGGATCAATTTGGCTGGAACTCATATCCAATCCAGCTCACTGCCAACTACAATCCAAGCCAAGGGTTCAAGTTAGAACTGTCCGTGACCATCACCTATTCATCCAGCTGTCCTGCCTCTGCCGCTTTATCAAGATCAGCGTTAAAGGAAGCCTTTCTGGATCAATTCCATTACGCCCCCAACAAATTGGATAAACAGCAGCTTGCCGCTTGGCTTGACCAGCAAGGTACCTTAGCTATTCCCCATAGCCAGAGAAGTCACGCCGTGGTGACGGTTGTGGCAGATCAAGACAATTTAGAAATCGAAGCACTCATAGACCTCTGTGAAACCACCCTTGGTACCCCAGTTCAAACCTATGTAAAGCGTAAAGATGAACAACAGTTCGCCATTAACAATGGCCAAAACCCAATGTTTGTTGAAGATGCCACACGCCGCCTGATGGAAGTTCTAAGCGCCCACGGCTATCAAGGATCTTTAAGTGTGTCCCATTTCGAAAGCCTGCACGGCCACGATGCTGTGGCCCATTCCACTTTTCCTCAGGAGGTTGCCCCAGCATGACAAACATGGATTTACTGATTAAGAATGTCTCCGTTTTTCTCCCTACAGGCCTTACAAACGCCCATATCATTTGTCATAGGGGCAAAATTGTCGCCATCAATACGGAAGTAGAAGACATAACCGCAAAAGAAGTACTGGATGGGCAAGGTAAGGTATTGTTACCCGGTATTATTGATTCCCAAGTGCACTTTCGGGAGCCCGGTCTAGAGCATAAAGAGACCATCGAAGCTGGCACACGGGGAGCAGTATTAGGTGGCGTCACCAGCATCATTGAAATGCCCAATACAGCGCCTCCGACCACCTCAGTTGAGGCGCTACAACAAAAGCTCGCCATCGCCGAGCAAACCGCTTGGTGTCACTATGGGTTCTACGCGGGGGCCAGTGCAGATAACACAGCACTGCTACCGACACTGGAGGCGACCCCTGGATGTGCTGGCATTAAAGTCTTTATGGGGAGCTCCTTTGGCTCACTACTGGTGGACGATGATCAAGTGCTGCGCAACACCCTATCGACCTGTAAACGCCGCATTGCGGTGCATGCAGAAGATGAAGCCCGATTAAAGGAACGCAAACACATAGCCGAGGCCAGTGGCATCGTATTATCCCACCCAGAATGGCGGGATGTGGAAAGCGCCTTAATTGCCACTCAAAAAGTGGTTTCTATCGCCGCAGACACAGGCGCAAAATTACATCTATTGCATATTTCGAGTGCAGAGGAAATGAGCTATCTAAGGGAACAAAAGCGCCGCCTACCCGAACACCAAGTAACGGTAGAGACCTTACCGCAATACCTGCATTTTCACGCCCCCTCCTGCTACATCGAGCGGGGAACCCGAGTACAAATGAATCCCCCCATTCGCGAACGCTATCACCAAGATGCCATATGGGATGCCATCCATGACGGCACAGTGGATGTGATGGCCACAGACCATGCTCCCCATACTCTCCATGAAAAGCAGCAAGCCTACCCTACTTCCCCAAGCGGCATGCCGGGGGTTCAAACCTTGCTGCCCGTACTACTCAATCAAGTCCATCTAGGCAAATTGACTCTAGATAAACTGGTCGACCTAGTATGTGAAGGTCCCTGCCGAGTCTTAGGCATTCAAAACAAGGGCCGCATCCAAGTTGGCTACGACGCAGACTTTGTATTAGTAGACCTAGAAAAACAGCACACCATTGATGACCAGCAGATTGCCTCGCAATCCGGTTGGACGCCCTACCACGGGGATACCGTCACGGGCTGGCCCATTGCCACCGTTATTTCAGGGGAGGTAGTGATGCAAAATGGCCAGTTAATAAAACGGCCACAGGCGATGCCACTTTCTTTCAAGACACAAGATATAAACCTGATCGTGTGATCAGGTTTCACTTTAAAGTGAATGTTTTGATGAGACTTTAAATAAGAATCGTTCTAACATTCGCCTCGATTTTAGGATTATTAAACCTAAGGACAACGGTTAAATGAAACATTTTTTTTCTCTCTCATGGCTTAGCGCCGCATTACTCGTTACCACCAATGTGTCGGCCACTGATTACCCGCTCACCATTGAAAACTGCGGCTATACACACACTTATCAGCAAGCTCCAGCCAGCACGGTGACCATTGGCCAAGCCGCAACAGAAATACTCTACGCCCTAAAGTTGGAAGACAAGGTCAAAGGCACCTCGGTTTGGTTTAACGAAGTCCAGCCTAAATACCAAGACATTAATGCCAACATTCCACGCCTAGCAGATAATGACCCAAGCTTTGAGTCGGTACTAGCGAAACGACCAGAACTCGTCACCGTGCAGTATGAATGGCACGTGGGTCCACAGGGCATTGTTGCCACGCGAGAAATGTTCCACGATGTGAATGTGCCAACCTACATTCTACCGACGGATTGCGACGCTAAGGATAACTCTGTCGGGCTGGATGGTACCCGATTAGATCAGTTCTCTACTGCTTCCTTGTATAAGTCTATTGACCAGTTAGCGGATATTTTTGACGTATCTGAACGAGGTGATGGGTTAGTTGCATCACTTCAAGATCGTGAATCCGACGCCATTGCGCGAGCGAAAGCTGCAGGCAGTCAAGGTAAAACCGCCCTCTATTGGTTTTCCAGTGCTGCCATGGACATAGACCCATACGTTGCTGGGCAAAAAGGCGCAGCAGGCTACCAGATGAAAATCCTAGGCTTAGAAAACATCGTCCAGTCCGATGAAGAATGGCCTACAGTGGGCTGGGAAACCATTGCCAAAGCTAATCCAGATATTCTAGTCCTCGCTGAAATGAACCGCCGCCGTTTCCCCGCTGACGATGTTGAAAAAAAACTTGAGTTTTTGCGCAGCGACCCAGTGACCAAAGAAATGGATGCCGTAAAAAACAACCACATAGTGATTATGGATGCCTTAGAAATGGATGCGACAATTCGCATAATCGATGGGCTCGAAAAACTCACTAAAGGGATTGAACAGCTTTAATCATGCCAGTTCGCTTTATTACCAGGGTGATGTTTCATCACCCTCTGCTGTTTATATCTGTCAGTCTCGCCATGCTGTTGTGCGCGATCACCGCGGGAGTAGTCATAGGTGAAACCAATATCCCTTTCACCACGGTTATCCAAGCAGTGGGCAATGGTATGCTGCAAATGGATTATCCTATCCACCCAATTGATCAAGGCGTGATCTGGAACTATCGCCTGACTCGCACACTTGTAGCAGCTTGCTGTGGTGCTGGTCTTGCCCTAACTGGGTTAGTTTTACAATCTCTGCTACGCAACGCCCTTGCCGATCCTTACCTACTTGGCATATCCGCCGGCGCCTCTACCGGAGCTGTGGTAGTGACCATTGCTGGCGTTGGCATTGGGGTCATCAGCATGTCTCTCGGTGCACTTTTGGGTGCGATTCTGGCGTTTGGCTTCGTGGTTCTGTTATCTCTATTAGCATCACGCCGGCGTATGGGACAGATTTCAACACATATTATTTTGGCAGGTATTGCTGGCTCACAGTTGTTTAACGCCATGACGGCCTTTGTCATCGCCAAGTCTGCAAATGCGGAGCAGGCACGAGGCATTATGTTCTGGCTTTTGGGCAACCTATCAGGTGCTAGGTGGCCTGTAGTCACCCTTGCGTTCCCTGTTTTGATCACCGGTTTTGCCATTGTTATTTGGCACGCTAGAGCGCTAGATGCCTTTCTGTTTGGCACGGATGCGGCTGCTTCCATCGGTATCCCAGTTCGCAGAGTACAAGTGGTGTTAATCTTTTGCACCGCTATGATGACAGCTGTGATGGTCTCTATGGTGGGTGCTATTGGCTTTGTGGGTCTGGTCATTCCCCATGCGGCCCGTTTCTTATTTGGCACCTCACATCTAATATTGGTACCAGCCTGCGCCATCATCGGCGCCCTGTTTATGATTTTCTGTGATATTGGTTCTCGAATTGTTATCCCGGGTCAGGTGCTTCCGATAGGGGTTGTGACCGCATTAATCGGCGCTCCCTGCTTCGCTTTGATTCTTATTCGAGGGCAAAAACAATGAACCTAACGGTGACCAATGCCCATTTCCATGTGGGTAAGAAATCCCTTATTAAGGATGTCTCTTTCCATCTAAAAACGGGTGAACGAGTGGCTTTAATCGGCCCCAACGGCTGTGGTAAGTCTACGCTTTTGCGGTTGATTTGCGGTTTAAACAAACCCAGTTCCGGGGAGATTTTACTGGATGATAAAGCAGTGCACGCCTACCCCAGACGCAGCTTGGCTCAGCGCTTAGCTTATGTACAACAAAAATCCAGCACAGAAGAATTAGTCAAAGCAGAGGATGCCGTCGCCTTAGGCCGAACCCCTTGGATCAGAGCCTTTGAGAGATGGGGCGACAACCACCAAGCCCATGTTGATAAAGCCCTCAAACAAGTAGGAATGCGCCATAAGCGCTCCCAGTATTGGCACACTTTATCTGGCGGAGAGCAACAACGCTTGCACATTGCCAGAGCTTTGGCCCAGAGCACACCTTTTATCGTCATGGATGAACCCACTAACCATTTGGACATTAAACAGCAGTTGGTGGTTTTAGGCTTGATTGAGCACATCGAGCGAACCCTATTAGTGGCGGTCCATGATCTGAACCACGCCATGCGCTTTGATCGTATTATTGCCATGAAAGAAGGCTGCCTCGTTGCTCAAGGCACACCGGATGAGCTCATCAGCGAAGCCTTTATCCAAGATGTATTCGAAGTGCGATCTCGAATTATCCGCTCCGAGGGGCATCCACCTCATATTCAATTATTGTCTTAAATAGGTTAAAAAATATGCGGAACCTTTTTACAGCCCTACTACTTATGTTTGCTATAAACAGCCTTCAGGCCGCTCATTACGAGGTTCAGATGGTGAATCGTAATGCCCTAGGTGCCATGTCGTACGAGCCCAGCTATTTAAACATCCAGCCGGGGGACACGGTAAAGTTCATACGTACGGCCCCTGGACACAATGCTGCCGCCATCGTCAGTATGTGGCCAGCGGATGCCAAGCAATACCGTGGCAATATCAACGAAGAAATTGAAATGACCTTTGATAAAGCTGGTATTTACGGTATCGAGTGTACGCCTCATATGGCCATGGGAATGGTCATGGTGATTCAAGTGGGTAAAAAGGATTTACCTGCCATCCAAGCCCCAAAGTCACTTCCCTCAAGGGCCAAACAACGCATTCAGACAATTAAGACTCATTACAGTCAACAGTAACCTCCTTCACTTGGCCGCCAGAGGCGGCCTCTCTTCTCTTTTTTAAATCCATATTTATTTCTTAGATTTGCGTTATTAGGTCTTCTGCCACTTGGTAAAAAGTGATAAATTTCGCCGTTACATTATAACATATCAAAACGGCTGCATTTCCTGTGATACCTGCGCTCTTAGCGGTCCAAGGTTTGACCATTTCATCCCAAGAAAAAAACCTGTTTCAAGACATCTCTTTTTCCGCTCATGCGGGAGAATTGATTGCCATTATGGGGCCTTCTGGCATTGGTAAATCCATGCTCACACGGGCCATTGCAGGCTTTTTACCCAGCGCTTTAACGGCTCAAGGAAGTATTCGCATCAATGGCTCAGAAGTGGCCAATGTACCTTTGATTCAACGGGCAGCTAGCCAGCGCCCAGCGTTTATATTCCAAGATGCCCTGCAAGCACTTAACCCATTAGTCAGTGTAGGAGGCCAACTGACACTGGCACTTACATCTAGCCGGACCCGTCCTAATAAAGCTCAAAAACAAACCATTGTGTCTCTTTTAGAACAACTAGGGTTTGAATCACCAAAGGACACTCTAGGTAAGCTTCCCAGTGAGCTGTCAGGGGGGCAACGGCAGCGTATTTGTATCGCCGTTGGACTCCTCAGCAGCACCAACCTACTTGTGGCAGATGAACCCACTAGCGCATTAGACCCTATTACAGAGCGAGAGATTTTGCGTTTGCTCAGCCAAAGCGTGAAAGATAACCAACTAGCTGGACTGCTCATCACCCATGATCTTCATACCGCCTTGGAGTGTGACAAGTTACTGCTGATAGACGATGGACAGATGCTGGCATTTGGGCCGCCAAAAGAAGCACTGGCGGGTAGTACCCATCAGTTTTGCTGTTCACTAAGGGATCTCATTTCATGAAGGTACCTAATACACTCATGCTCGACGGTAAAGGAATTCAGTTCGATGACGTCTGCGTTTCTTTTTACAATCGCCCAAAATGGCTTGGTGGCAAAGAGTACAAAGCCCTAGATAAGATTACCCTCAACTTTGGGCAAAACAGCCTAGCGGTTGTTGGTCCTTCCGGAGCAGGCAAATCCACTTTGATCGACCTACTCTTTGGCTCGAAGAAACCCTCCAGTGGACGTGTCACCGCATTTGGTCAGACTTTGCCGTTAACGTCTAAGTGTCATCAACGGGCCATTTGCCGAGCCATGAGCTTGGTTCCCCAAGAACCTCATACCAGCTTGAATCCATTTTATAGTGTCCGCCAGATCTTAGCAGAGCCCCTTAACAATATGGGGATCGGCGGCGACCATGAGAGCCTCATCCATGGTGCCCTAGAAGATGTTGGGCTTTCCCAAACACTGCTCGACTTTAATGCTGGGCAGCTATCCACGGGCCAAGCCCAGCGGGTGGCCATAGCGCGGGCATTAGTGCTTGAGCCACAAATTCTTGTAGCAGATGAGCCCACCAGCAGCCTTGACCCAGTCAGTCGTCAACGACTCATCGACCTGCTCAATTCACTAAAAGAACGCCGCAATATGAAGCTATTGCTAGTGACTCATGACCTTACCGCAGCACAAGCCTTATGCGATGAAATGCTGGTACTCAGTCACGGCAAAGTCATTGAACACAATCAAACAACCAAGGTCATGCAGCAACCGAGTCATACCACAACTCAGGCACTGATTGCTGCGCAACCTTGCTTATCTCTCAAACATCACCCCCTACCAACCATTTAACGAAGGATCAATTCATGGGCACCACTTATAAACTAGCGTTTGCTATGGCTCTAGCATTGCCTCTTGCGGGCTGCTTTGACTCACCAGAAACCGCTGAAGAAACCAGCAGCACAGCCGCGGGCAAAAGCTCCCAAATTCGGGTTGCAATGATGCAGCCTCCGCGCACAGGGCTGTCACCCTTGTCAGATGATGCGTTTAAGCTGTCTCGTTGGAGCACTGCCGAGACTTTAGTCAACCTCTCCCCGGAATCGGAAGCACTGCCAATGCTGGCGACAGCCTGGGAACAAGTAGAGCCCTTGGTCTGGCACTTCACCATTCGTGAAGGCGTAAGCTTCCACAATGGCGCACCATTAACAGCAAAAGATGTGGTGAACTCACTGCAAGCAGCCATTGATGCCGCTCCTAAGCCTCGCATTTTAGATGGCATCGACCTTGAAGTCAGAGCATTAGGTGACTATCAAGTGGAAGTCAAAACCCAATTCGTTGACCCCCTATTACCAAGTCGTTTGTCCAGTCCGCAACTGGCGATCTTGGCTCCCAGCGCCTATCAGGAAGACGGCCGAGTAGTACCAATCAGTGCCGGTACGGGTCCCTTTGAACTGCTAGAAATCAATGGCACCACAAGCGCCAAATTAGAGCGAAACGACAATTACTGGGGTGAAAAAGCCAAAATTGAAACCATTCTTGCTGAATACGTACCAGATGGTTTTGCCCGAGCAGCGGCTTTAAAAACAGGGACAGCAGACGTGGTAGAAGCCGTGCCCGTGGCTCAAATCGCCACCATAGATCCAGCATTGCTAACAGAAGTAGCCATGCCCCGTACCAACACCCTATACCTAAACAGCCAATCTGGCGTATTTGATGACATTAAGATGCGCAAAACCGCTGCGGCAGCCATTGATCGTGAGCAGATCGTGAATACCGTTTACGAAGGCCATGCGGACATTGCAGAGGGTTTATTAGGACCTGCCCTCGCCTGGGCTGCGCCTATCCGACCTGAGCGTCCTCAACTGACAGAGGGCTTAAAAGCGAATGGAGAATCCATTGTCATTGGCACCTTCACCGACCGAGCCGAGTTACCCGAAGTGGCAGCACTCCTCAAGCAACAGCTGGAAGCCGTTGGGTTTGCCGTAGAGTTGGATATTCGTGAGTACGCACAAATCGAAAATGATGCCCTTGCAGGTAAGTTTGATGCCTTTATCTTGTCCCGCGCCACGGTATTGGATTCAGGGGATCCAGTTGCTTATATGATGAGTGACTTCAGCTGTGCTGGCTCGTTTAACATTGGTCAGTATTGCTCAGAACAAGTAGACCAAGCTCTAAAACACGCGGACCTACAACCGCTTGGTGCGCCACGTAATCAAGCCATTATTGCAGCGGAACAAGCGATTTTGAATGACTATGCAGCCATCCCTATGCTGCATGAGCGAGTGATCCAAGGGGAAACTAGCCGTGTTTCCAACGTGGTACGTGACCCAAGTGAACGTCGTTTGATTAACCAATTTACGGAAATTAATTAACCGATGCGTTCTGTAGAAGCCCTATTTCCAGCCATGTCTGCGCTAACCCCTTGGCTATCTCGCATCGCAGCACTTGTGATTGTGGTGATTATCCTAGGTCTCATGCCAGATATCGCGGGCATTGACCCCAGCCAGACCATTTTGCGTGCTCGGGCAGGTCAATCACAACTGATGACACCTGAAGCCTTGGCAGCGGTGCGAGCAGATCTCCAGCTGGATCGCACTGCCAGCGAGCGTTTATGGGACTGGGCCAGCCATGCATTACAGGGAGATCTTGGGCGATCCTGGATCGATAACTCCCCTGTGGCAGAAGGGCTTCTACACGCTATGTCCACTTCTTTGCTGTTAATGTCTAGCACCCTAGCGCTTACCTTTGTGCTATGTGGTTTGGCCGTTTTGCAGCGTATGTTGGTGTGGCGCAAGGGATCTAACACCGCTAACCATAACAGTCTAAGCACTGTACTCATTTCATTACCTGAGTACGTGGTCGCAACCGTCTTAATACTGGTCTTTGCGGTGTGGTTCGGCTGGTTTCCGCCCTACGGATGGCAGGGCTTGGAAAACATCTGGCTGCCAAGCCTTGCCCTTGCCCTACCGGCTACAGGTCTCTTCAGTCGATTACTTGGGGACAGTTTAAGACGCGTCCTCAAAGAGCCTTGGGTCATTACCTGGCTAAGCGCCAACGTCGCGCCAAGCTTGATCATTCGAGGGGCACTTAAGAAAGCCATCAGCAGTTTGATCCCACAAATCACCATGATCATTATCGGCCTCACCGGAGGGGCCGTGGCAGTAGAGCAGATCTTTTCGATCCCAGGGGTGGGTCGTCTGATTTTAGGGGCGACCAAGGCTCAGGATTTGCCTATGCTCCAAGGGGGCTTGCTCATTCTGCTAACGATTTCTATTGCTATCAGTTGTACCGGACTTTTCATTCAGCAACTTATTTTGGGAAAAAGCTTAAAAGCAGGAAAGCTTATCAGCAGCCCTTCCAGCTTTCGCTTCACCCAAAGTAAAATCAAGCGCAACACAGGAATAGGAATACTCGTTTGCCTGATTGGAATCGTGATCTGGTCAACGTTTCGTGACCCTTACCTGTCCCAGTTTTCGCGTTTGGCCGCACCTAGCCTAGCAGCGCCCATTGGTGGCGACGGACTCGGTCGCGATTTATTAGCCCGTTTAGGGGCTGGTATGATCTCGACCTTCCAGGCGGGGATCTTAGCAACAGCACTAAGTTTGCTTGTGGGGCTAGTAATGGGCTTTTTCGCACGCTATACCCAAGGCTTTATTGAAGTCACTAAAGCCATTCCCTATATCATTGCCGGTCTATTGATCGCTGGACTCTTTGGCATGACCCCTTATAGTGCTTTGATCGCCATTGTATTGGTCTCTTGGGCGCCACTAGCAGCCCATTGTTCTAGCTTAATCATGGAAGCCAAAGCGCAACCCTATACACACCTAGCCCCAGTTTGGGGGGCCAGCCAATGGAGAGTCTTACGCCATTACCTATTGCCATACATACTACCGCCCTTACTGCGCCATGCATTGCTGCGTTTGCCTGTCACGACCCTGAGCTTGACGGCATTAAGCTTTATCGGACTAGGCGCTAAGCCACCCGCGCCTGAATGGGGGCTTATGATTGCCGAAAACTTACCTTACATTGAACGGGCTCCCCAAGGCGTACTTAGCCCTATCTTTGGTCTGGTTCTCTTTGGTGTCGCTATCAATCTGCTATTCGATGATTAACCAAAAATAAAGCCCACTCTGGGCTTTATTTCGTCTCTCCTAAGAAAAGTACCTCTTCAGAAAAGCACCTCCTCAGAAAGCACCTTCACAGTTTTTGAACACTTAATATTTAAGCCATACCACTTACGCAAACAATAACCATTATCATTTTCGTTAGTATTTCTTTATACTGACATCTTCTTAACATTTGCATTTAATTTAAAGAGATCAATCGCCATGAAGGATAATTGCTTTTCCCTTTCAATAATTGCGGCCGCTGTACTTGTGTCTAATTATGTTAATGCGGCTTCCGAAGGGGCTTCCACACAACTTCAACCGATCACTGTTGAAGCCGAACAAACCACTGAACAAACAAATCTAGGCAGTTCTCAAAAGGAAATTGAGGCAAGTCAGATCGATGCTCAGCTCGCTCGAGACCTTGATGACCTATTGCGCTACGAGCCTGGGGTAGACGCCTCCCAAGACTCACGTTTTGGCATCAGTGGTGTGACGATCCGAGGCCTTGATGGTAACCGCGTTAAGATCAGTGTCGATGGCGTAGATCAAGCGGATGGTTACGCTCCAACAAGCACTTATTTACGCACTGGGCGCAATACCCTCGACATTGATGCCCTTCAGGCAGTACAGATCGAAAAAGGTGGCAACGTCACTGCAGGTAGCGGTGCCTTTGGTGGCTCAGTCCGTTATGAGACCAAAGATCCGGACAACTATTTAAATCCTGAAGGCAATGACACCTATGGGGCCTTCAAACTCGGTTATAAAAGCGCTTCAAATGAGCTGAGTAAAACCGTTACGGCTGCCAACCGCACTGGCAAATTAGAGTCTTTATTGGTGTACACCAGAAGGGATGGCAATGAAGGGGAAAACTACTACGGTGATGCTGGGTCTGATCAAACCACGGGTGCCACACGACAGTCAGTGGATCCGAGTGAACAAGACAGCGATAACATCTTAGTAAAAAGCATTTACAACATTAATCCAGCCAACCGGATTGGTGTTGTCGCAGAACATTACCACCAAAGCTTCAACGCCGACCTTTACTCAGAGAGCTCAGACAGCGCAATGCGCCGTGCCGATGACGACAGAGAACGTCAGCGCTTCGGGATTTTCCAAGACTATGAACAAGCCACTCCAATAAGCGACAAACTCACTTGGCAATTGGATTATCAGGTCACTAAAACCACCAACCGTACCGATATCGAGACCACATCGTTACGAGAAGTGGATCGATACTACGAAGAAAAGGCACTTTCGTTATCCACAGACTTAGTTAAGAACATCGGTAATCACCGCCTCGGCTACGGCTTTAACCTAGCCAATAAATCTCTTGATAATCTAAGTGAAGATACCAGTAACTCTACCTCTCGTTTTTCTCCGAAAGCGGACGTTAACATGGCAGGCATCTACCTAGAGGACACCTGGAAGATCACAGACCGACTCACGTTAGTGCCTGGAGCGAGATACGACAGTTACGGTTATTCAACCGATGGGGACGATTTATCCGACGATTATGCCGACAGTAATACTGAAAAACTCACAGGACAACTGGCAGCAGAGTTCGCGCTGACGGAACGAACCAGCTTATTTGGGAAGTATGGAACAGGCTTTAGAGCGCCCAAATTGGACGAATTGTATTACTACTACAACAGTGGTCGTGGCTACGCCATCATCCCTAACCCAGACCTTAAACCAGAAGAAAGCACCTTCACAGAGCTAGGTATCCGAGTGGAAGGTCAAGCAGGTAGCGCTGAAGTGGTTGCCTTCTATAACGATTACACTAATTTCATCGAGAGTAATTACTCCCTTGGTGCCACCGCAAGCAATCCTTGGGGCGAATACACCACCGCCAACTTAAGCGATGTAGTGATCAAAGGGGTAGAAGCCAAAGGCCATCTAAATCTAGATAGCACCTTAGGCCAAGGGTGGTCTGCCATGGGCGCCATGGCCTACGCTGAAGGTGAAGACAAGGAAAATAACGAGCCTCTCGCCTCTATTGCGCCATTTAGCCTTGTGGCTGGCTTGGGTTACGATGCGCCTTCAGAAGTCTGGGGTGGCCAACTTAACCTCACTTGGGTAGCAAAGAAAAGCAGCTCAGACTTAGCAGAATCAGATCAATGGCTAGAGACATCAAGTTATTCTCTGGTTGACCTAACGGCCTATGTGAAGCCTTTAGAGAATGTCACCATTAACGCCGGCATTTTTAACGCCTTTGATGAAAAATATGTGGTCTGGAATGACGTGCGAAATCTATCAGATACCAGCACCAATCTTAATCGCTATACCCGCGCCGGACGCAATTTCGGTATCGATGTGACGGTTTCTTTCTAAGTTCCTGCAAAACCTTTCTGCTCGTCGCCTCAGGTGGCGAGCGGATCCTCCTTCTCTCCCCGCCTGTATATCAAAAAATAATTCCAAAGCCATTAATGGTAATAATTATCATTTACTTAAATAAATAAAATGTTATGATATAACACAATTAACAGGAGGTACCCATAATGCGCAACAACATACATCCGGAATACAGAACAGTGGTTTTCCATGACACCAGCGTAGACACGTATTTTTTAATTAAAACCACCCTGCAAACCAACCAAACCATTGAGTGGAAAGACGGTAACACCTACCCGTATCACACCATTGATATCTCATCCGCTTCCCACCCTGTATACACGGGTGAACAGCGCGCTACTCAATTAGAAGGTCGAGTACAAAACTTCAAGCGCCGCTTTGGCTCTCGACAATTAAAAGGATCTCGATAATGCAGGTATTAGCTTCGTTAAAAACAGCCAAAAAACGCCATCCTGATTGCCAAGTGGTAAAGCGACGTGGTCGTCTATTTGTCATTTGTAAATCTAACCCTAGATTCAAAGCAGTACAGGGACGTGGCGGCAAAAAGTCTTAAACCCCATAAAAAAAGGACGTTTCAGCAACCGCTGCTACGTCCTTTTCCAACCCAATATCTGTCCTGTAAGAAGCTAAATACTCCCCTCACCTAACTGGTAGCGCTCTATTTTTTTGATTAATCCTTGTCGCGATAGCCCCAAAAGTTTGGCCGCTTGAGTCTTATTCTGTTCGGTTTTCTCTAACGCGGAGCGAATCAAGGTGACTTCTAAGGCCTGTACCTGTTCTTCAAGGGTACGATCCAAAGTGGGTTCATTGATGGCATGTTCATCTGCCACAGGAGACTGGAAACTTTGATCGCCAGCAAAGTTCAGTAGCTCGATTTCCGCCAAGGTGATTTGCCCAGCCACACTGATGGCCGCCACACTCTCCAGTGTGTTTTTCAATTCCCGCACATTCCCAGGCCAAGAGCATTGTCGAAACCACTGCAAGGCCTCATTAGACAGCTGTAAACGCTTTCCTTGCTTTGCTTCCAAGGCCATTAGAAAACTTTGCAACAAGGTAGGAACGTCCTCTAGACGCTCGTTTAAGCCTTGGGTTTCAATCGCCACGCCCTTGATTCGATAATACAGGTCTTCACGAAAGGTTCCCTGTTCCACTAACTTAGTTAGATCTGCATTGGTGGCGGAGATCACTCTTACGTCTATGGTTTCTAACTGGCGTCCCCCCACAGGATAAAAACTGCCCTCTTGCAGCACTCGCAACAGCTTAACTTGCATGGGGGCTGGCATTTCCCCTATTTCATCCAAAAATAAGGTGCCCCCATCGGCCAATTTAAGTAACCCTTGTTTGTCTTTTTCAGCTCCGGTAAATGCCCCTTTCACATGGCCAAACAACTCGCTCTCTAACAATTCCGCCGGAATAGCACCACAATGCACGGATATGAAGGGTGACTTTTTACGAGCACTCAAGTCATGCAATGCTTTAGAAATCACTTCTTTACCTGTTCCCGAAGGCCCAGTAACCAATACCCTTACATCCGTCGGAGCGATCCGTTCAATCAGAGCTCTTATCCGTTGAGCGCTAGGAGAAATACCAAGATAGGACTCTGCGCCTTGCTGTGGAGCACTTTGTTGTAGACGTTCAACTTCCCGCTCCAAACGGGTTTTAGCCAAAGCACGACGCACCACCACCGCTAACATATCAGGGTCAATCGGCTTGGCGATAAAGTCCCATGCCCCTTGAGAAATGGCTTGCAAGGACAACTCTCGCTCTGCATGTCCGGTAATAATAATCACCGGACTGCCATCAAATTCAGGCATGGCTAATAGGGTTTTCTGAGGATCAAAGTATGGAGGTAAGGACAAATCTAGCAGCACAAGATCCGGTGCACCTTGTACCTTTTTTGCTTCAATTGCTTCATGAATCGAACCAACAGTCTTAACCTTAAAACCTTGCTGAGTCAGCCAGCCACCCGCTAATTCACGGAACGCAGGCTCGTCATCCACGAGTAAAATGTAGCCATTATTAGACATGGGAGGTTTCTCCTGACGCTTGCTGTGGGGATTTGGGGAGGCGGCATTCAAAGGTGACTGGCCAACCTAGGTCTTCTCGATGACTAATGATCCCATGGTGGGCATCCATGATGCGACGTACTATCGCCAGCCCTAAGCCACTACCACCGGGACGTTTACTCACGAAAGGTCGAAATAAATCGTCTTGTTTTATGCTGGCATCCAATGCAGGACCATTATTGTGGATACGGCAGACACAGGCGTCCTGCTCCATATGGGCTTCAATGCACACAGAACCGCCCTCTTGATTACGCACATAGGCCAAAGCGTTATCAATCAAGTTAATAAACACCTGCTGTAACCGATGGATATCCCCTTGAACCTCTAGCTCTGGTGGGATTTGCACCGTGATAAGTACCGACTCCATATTCAAGACACTTAGCACATTTGTTACCAAGGATTTAATGGCGACCGACTGATATTGCAGGGTCAACTTGCCAGAATACACCAGCATGTCACTGACAAGGCGATCGGCTCGAGTAAGCTGCTCTTGAATGTGACGCTTAGTCTCTGGTGGCGAGTTATATGACGCCATAGAAATAATATTCAGTGGATTACGTAATTCGTGGGCCATGGCTGCAGACAAACTGCCCAACTCAACTAAATGCTGCTCGTCTAAGCGCTTACGTTCTGCTTCCGCTAGGGCTAAAGAGCGTTCTAAAGCGGCACACTTAGTCGCAAAAATAGAACTGAACACCTCTAAGGTGAGACGCATACCGGGACTCAGGTCTTCCGTTTGGCTTGGCTGCACATACCAGCCATTAGCCGTCTTTTCGACTGACAAGTAGAGGGGTTCTGAAGCGTCTGAATCTTGCATATAGATACCGACTGGCTGACGCAAATGGTGAGCTAACAATTGCCCCCCTTGGTTCAATAAGTCGGACCAAGATTCCGCTTTGTTTAACTCAAGGTTCCAGCTCTCTAGAACACTTTCGTTCAAGACCGCACCAGGAAACACCAAACGCTCAGTCACACGACGCAACCAGGGATAAACCGTGGCCGCAACCAGCAACACCACCAAGGAATATAGCCACAGTTGCCAAACAGGCACAGTGGTCAGCGCCTGCAAACCAAATCGGCCAGACAAAGTGCCAAATACAGCGATCACACACAAGATCACCAACATCATGGCAAGGGCAAGCAAGGCACGGTTAGCAAATCGGTTCACATCTAGGATCTGATAACGCACTACCCCATAAACCAACAACAGCAGGTAGCTTGGGAGTAATAACATGGGGTAAGGGAAAACATTGATACCAAACGAAGGAAACACAAAGCTGGTCGCAAGCAGCAACCCCCAAGCCGCCACCCCAAACATAGCCAAAATCGAGCGTTTTTTATTCCCCGTATGCTGGCGCCACCCCAGCAACAAAACCCCATGTCCCAGTACACCAATGAAAATGGTGTAGCCTAGGTTGACCGCCCCTAATTCATTAAAGACAAAGAAAGGGCGACCGCCCATCAAGGCCACCGTATCACCGGCTCCGCCCCAAATACTTAAGAGTACGATCAAGACACTGGTGGCATAAATCCATCCCATATTACGGGCGATAATGGACAGCCAAGGCCGCCATGCGGCCCCTTCATTGACGAACAAAATAGCGAAATGCAGGAAAAAAGTAGGCATCAGTGGATTCGCCAGCAGTAACACCATGCCTAGGGTTTGTAAGTTATGAAACAGAGCTAAATGTCCAAAACACCAAAGGGCCATCATCACAGCAAAACCCGCCAGCGCTTTTAGATCTCCTTGCTTTCGCCCGCGCCAGACCAACCACGCCCCCACCAAAACACCACAAACACTGGTGACCCAGATGGCTATCTCAAACGCAATAAATAACGTCAAAACGTAAACCTCGTTTACACCACAATTCGTCCAACAATCGTAAACTTAGTTTACACCCCGATCAAATATTATTTAAAAACCAATAAAATCAAACACTTAAATTTTATTATTTTCTGGCACATGGGTTGCTATAGGTCAATCAAAGTGACCTATATCAAAAAACCTTAGAGGGACACCCTATGCTAGTCAGCCATTTTTTAATCGATGCCGCCGTATTGTTCAGCATCATTGCCTTAGCCATCACGCCATTGGCATTTCGCCGCTGGCTAGGAGCCATCAAGGTGCGTAACGGATAGACCGAGGCCAGTAATAAGCAATCGTTCAATCATTTTCAGGGGACATGCCCCTATAACGTTTTATACGGATACCCTTATGGAACTCGATACAGCCCTGCTCTCCCGAATGCAATTTGCGTTTACGGTGAGCTTCCATATTATTTTTCCCAGCATCACCATTGGCTTAGCGACCTTGATCGCCATCTGGGAAGGTCTATGGCTCAAAACCCATAACCCAAGATACTTACAACTGGCTAAGTTCTGGATAAAACCTTTTGCCATCACCTTCGGTATGGGCGTGGTGTCAGGCATTGTTTTGTCCTATGAATTCGGCACCAACTTCTCTAAATTCTCCGATATTGTCGGACCAGTGCTCGGCCCTTTAATGGCCTATGAAGTATTAACCGCTTTCTTTCTGGAAGCTGGCTTTTTAGGCGTCATGTTATTTGGCTGGCAGCGCGTAGGCCGTAAGGTACATTTTTTCTCAACCGTGATCGTTGCCATTGGTACTTGGATTTCTGCGTTTTGGATCATTGTGGCGAACTCTTGGATGCAGACCCCTCAGGGCTACACCATTGTGGATGGGCAGTTCCACGTGGCGGATTGGTTTGAGGTGATTTTTAATCCCTCCATGCCCTATCGCTTCACCCACATGCTGTTGGCGTCCTTTATCACAGCGACCTTTGTTGTGGCCGGTGTCTGTGCCTATTATCTACGCAAAAAACAACATGTGGATTTCGCCAAAAAAGGTCTGTCTATGACCATGTGGATCGCGCTGGTGTTAACCCCACTACAAGCTTTTATCGGTGATCAACATGGTTTAGCCGTCAAAGAGTACCAACCCACTAAGCTTGCAGCGATGGAAGGTATTTGGCCTGCACAAGAAGAAAATGTGCCCCTGCTGCTATTTGCCATGCCAAACATGGAAACCGAGTCTAACGACTACGAAGTGGGTATTCCTCACCTTGGCAGCTTGATCCTTACCCATTCTATGGACGGTGCAGTACAAGGCTTAAAGGCCGTGCCCCCAGAAGACCGACCTAATGTGCCCATGGTGTTTTGGTCCTTTCGAGTCATGGTTGGCCTAGGAGTAGGCATGATTGGCTTAGCGGTGCTTGCGCTTTGGTTACGTAAGCGTGGCACCCTGTTCCAAAACAAGTTCTTTTTAACGTCCTTAATGCTCTTTACTCCGTCTGGGGTGATATCGGTCCTCGCGGGCTGGTATGTGGTGGAAATTGGCCGCCAACCTTGGCTGGTCTATAACCTGGTACGCACCAGTGAAGTGGTTTCCCCTCTGCCCGCGGAGCGGGTGCTCTTTACCCTCATCGGCTTTGTGGTGATCTACAGTTTACTGTTTGGGGTTTATCTCTACTTTATGCGTAAGTTGATTAAAAAAGGCCCCCCATCTATGGCCAACCTTGAGCAACAATTAGTCGGCATGAAAGCCCCTGGCTACGCCCTTGCTTGGGTCAAAAACCTGAAACATGAAGACGGAGAAAAGTAATGGATCTGATACTGTTTTATTTCTTGCTACTTGGTTTTGCCGTGCTCATGTATGTGCTTCTGGACGGTTTTGACCTAGGGGTGGGGATTCTCTACCCATGGTTTGATCGAGAGGGAGAGCGTGATCATCTGATGCGCTCTATCTCCCACGTCTGGGACGGGAATGAGACTTGGCTGGTGTTTGGTGGCGTAGTGCTGTTTGCCGCCTTTCCTGCAGCCTATGCGGGCATCTTATCTACCTTTTATCTGCCGATCATTTTGATGTTGTTTGCCCTGATCTTCCGCGGTGTTGCATTTGAATACCGCTTTAAGGCACACCGCTCTCGCCCCTACTGGGATCTGGCGTTCAGCGCGGGCTCTGCCACGGCGGCGTTTTGTCAGGGATTGATCTTGGGCTCCATTGTACAAGGGGTCAATGCCGAGCAGATCGCGGACGTGAGCTGGTATTGGCTGTCGCCTTTCGCCATTTTGACCGGTTTTAGTGTGATGGCCGGATACGCTCTACTTGGGTCATGCTACTTGTATATGAAAAGCCGAGATCGCATACAACAGCATGCGGCACATCTGGCCAAGCGCTTGATCGTATTGGTGATGCTCGCCATGGTGACGGTAAGTCTTTGGACGGTGATGTCTTCTGACGACATTCGAGAGCGTTGGTTTAGTGGCATGAACTTTATATACCTGAGCCCACTGCCTATTCTGTCTGCCCTATTTGCTTGGTTTGCATGGCGTGGTTTACACAATACGGATCATGAAGCTCGCCCATTTTGGTTTGCAGCGGCCATCTTCTTATTAGGATTTTCAGGGTTAGTGGTCAGTCTGTTCCCTTACCTGTTACCTAATCAACTCACCATCTGGGATGCGGCATCACCGGATACCAGCCTAAGCTTTTTGCTGGTGGGCATTGTGATCTTTGTGCCTCTGATTCTTGCTTATACCCTTTGGGGCTATCGAGTATTTGCGGGCAAGGTAGAAGATTATCAGGAGGGCTACTAATGAAACCATCAATACGACTGAAGTCATGGCAGTGGTTTGTTTTATTGTATCTGGGTGGACTCATTGGCATAAGCATCTTAGCCTATGGTCTACGTTTACTGATTAACGGGGCGCTATAACCCCTATAGCCAGTCGGCGCTGCCCCTTGGGGGAAATCAGCGCCGATTTGCCGTTGAATCGATATTTGGAACTTCTTCCCATGATTAAGACTTTGATTTTATACGCCTCGATAGATGGTCAAACTAAGAAAATCTGCGAGTATCTCGCAAACCATTTATCAGAGGATCATGACATAACCTTAGGAGATCTTGCCCAAAACAAGGATATTGACCTATCGACATTCGATAAGGTGATTATTGGTGGCAGCGTGCGTTATGGCCGACATCATGAGTCCATGGAGGCGTTTTTGACGCAGCATAAGACCCTGCTCAACACACAAAAAACAGCGCTCTTCAGTGTTAATGCAACGGCTAGAAAAGCAGGAAAGAATACTCCTGAATCCAATGTGTACTTCACAAAACTCATTCAAAAGACGCAAGTAAAGGCCAAACTTGAGGCGGTCTTTGCCGGTAAAATCCACCTTAGTCAGTATGGTTGGTTTGATCGTTTTATGATTAAACTCATCTTCCGTATGGGGGGTGAGGCATTGGGGCCACAGGCCTATGAGTTTACCGATTGGCAGCAGGTGGAGCGCTTTGCCCTTCGTATTCAGCTGTTGTGAGCGTCTAAGAAATAGCGCCTTGTCCAACTTACATCCTCGGATTCGGCGCCATCGAAATTACGAACCAGCGGCCTGCTGACGAAATACTCGTGGCGACAGGCCATAGTATTCCTTGAAACAGTTACTAAAGTGGCTCGAGCTAATAAACCCACTGGACAGGGCCACCTCCATAATATTCTTACGAGAGCAGTAATCACTTGTTCCAATTCCGTTTTTTCTGCGTCATCCAATCCCATTAATGGGGAACGAACGACACCCGCATCATGGCCATCGAAAGTCACGCCATGCTTAACGCTTTGGATGAATTTACCGCCCTGCTCAAGAACACTCATCAATGGCATCATCACTGCCATGATCTTGCGGCCTTTGTTGAAGTCGTTTTCAACAACACATGCTTGATACAGCGCAACGTGCTCTTTTGGTAGGAAGTTAGAGCCAGCACACACCCAACCTTTAGCACCCCAAGCGAAGAACTCCAACGCTTGATCGTCCATGCCACAAGTCACTTGTATGTGTGGGAAATCGTTCATCAACATGTGTAAACGGTTGATATCACCAGAGCTCTCTTTGATACCGCAGATGTTTTTAGCACCTTTAACCAATTCAAAGAATTCTGGTTCCATGTTAACGCCCATACGATCTGGGTAGTTGTAAAGCATCACTGGTAGGCCACCTACGCGATCGATCTCAAGCGCTAGAGTTAGCAGATCTAAAAATTCGTGTATGAGAAGTA
Organism: Marinomonas vaga; assembly: GCF_055388305.1. Lineage (NCBI taxonomy): Bacteria > Pseudomonadati > Pseudomonadota > Gammaproteobacteria > Oceanospirillales > Oceanospirillaceae > Marinomonas > Marinomonas vaga. Next base: position 2,601,993 of record NZ_AP043903.1, on the reverse strand, counting down.
TTTAAATAAAATGTAATGAGGGATCAGAAACGATCAAAAAAGGTAACGAGAAAAACATGGTGGGCGTGGAGAGGTTCGAACTCCCGACATTCGCCTTGTAAGGGCGACGCTCTCCCAACTGAGCTACACGCCCGCTCATAGTTTTACATCTTGGGAAAGATGGTTCTTTTACCAACTTACTTTAGAAGTAAGTGGCGGAATGGACGGGACTCGAACCCGCGACCCCCTGCGTGACAGGCAGGTATTCTAACCAACTGAACTACCACTCCGTTGTCATAAGTTGTTTTACCACTGCTTATAAAGTGGTGGGCGTGGAGAGGTTCGAACTCCCGACATTCGCCTTGTAAGGGCGACGCTCTCCCAACTGAGCTACACGCCCGCTCATAGTTTTACATCTTGGAAAAGATGGTTCTTTTACCAACTTACTTTAGAAGTAAGTGGCGGAATGGACGGGACTCGAACCCGCGACCCCCTGCGTGACAGGCAGGTATTCTAACCAACTGAACTACCACTCCGTTGTCATAAGTTCTTTTACCACTGCTTATAAAGTGGTGGGCGTGGAGAGGTTCGAACTCCCGACATTCGCCTTGTAAGGGCGACGCTCTCCCAACTGAGCTACACGCCCGCTCATAGTTTTACATCTTGGGAAAGATGGTTCTTGTTCCAACTTACTTTAGAAGTAAGTGGCGGAATGGACGGGACTCGAACCCGCGACCCCCTGCGTGACAGGCAGGTATTCTAACCAACTGAACTACCACTCCGTTGTCATAAGTTGTTTTACCACTGCTTATAAAGTGGTGGGCGTGGAGAGGTTCGAACTCCCGACATTCGCCTTGTAAGGGCGACGCTCTCCCAACTGAGCTACACGCCCGCTCATAGTTTTACATCTTGGAAAAGATGGTTCTTTTACCAACTTACTTTAGAAGTAAGTGGCGGAATGGACGGGACTCGAACCCGCGACCCCCTGCGTGACAGGCAGGTATTCTAACCAACTGAACTACCACTCCGTTGTCATAAGTTCTTTTACCACTGCTTATAAAGTGGTGGGCGTGGAGAGGTTCGAACTCCCGACATTCGCCTTGTAAGGGCGACGCTCTCCCAACTGAGCTACACGCCCATGCTACTGATGATTGATGGTGCCGCCACCAAGAGTCGAACTCGGGACCCTCTGATTACAAGTCAGATGCTCTACCAACTGAGCTATAGCGGCTCAAATCATCAATTTCATGGTGCCGGCACCAAGAGTCGAACTCGGGACCCCCTGATTACAAGTCAGGTGCTCTACCAACTGAGCTATACCGGCAATGTTTGTAATCTGCTAATGGTGCCGCCACCAAGAGTCGAACTCGGGACCCTCTGATTACAAGTCAGATGCTCTACCAACTGAGCTATAGCGGCTTAACAGTTACAACTGTCAAAACCAGTAGAAGTATGGTGCCGCCACCAAGAGTCGAACTCGGGACCCTCTGATTACAAGTCAGATGCTCTACCAACTGAGCTATAGCGGCAAAATAACCTTTACTGGTCGGGACGGCAGGATTTGAACCTGCGACCACTAGCACCCCATGCTAGTGCGCTACCAGGCTGCGCTACGCCCCGAATTCTGATTGGGGCGCTGCCCCTGTCAGCGGGTGCGTATATTACTATAACAAACTGAAAAGGGAAGATTTTTTTCAAAAAAATTTAAAAGAATTCTGATCGGCGTTTTCTATGGCTTTTACGTAAGTGATTTATACACATACAGAAACCTAAGTTAACAAAAGCGGCTTAGATCGCCCTACCCTCATCATAAGCTAGGCAAGAGTTACATAACCCTACACAGTAGCCATAATTTCTTCACAAGATCAAAACAGGAGTCAACTAGTTCTAACCGCCTCACGCTCTATGCTTTTTACACGTAGACGGGATCAACCCAAAGTAAAAATAACATTGTATGCGTTGAACGCTTCTGGAGATCGAGCCATGGCCCTGAAAAAATCCTCTGTTGACAGCACACCTGCCCCAATCAACCAAGACGCAAGCGCCGCTTCAGCAAGGCGTGCAGATATGCAAAGAAAACACGCCCGCACCGTTGCTAAGCAACAACAAGCTGCAGAGCGCATCGCTGCCTCCTCAGCAGAGCTTGCCAGTGCCATTACCGAGGCAAGCGCCGCACGGGAACAACTGACCCGCGCTGCTACCAGCATTGCCGCTGGCGCGGAACAAAGCAGCAGCGCCTGCCAAGAGAGTTTGGCAGCCATCAATCAGGTCAACTCCTCTCTGGTCATTCAACAAGATTTAATCTCCGCTTCAAAATCCAAATCTGATGAGCTACAAGAACTCATTAAGCACGTGAGTACAGAGATCTCTAACCTAGTGGAAAACATCAGTACCGCGAGTCAGCGCCAAACTCAATCCGTCAGCATGATGTCTGAACTTGAACAACTGGCAACCAATATTGGCGAAACCGTTAAACAAGTTACTCGCATAGCGGATCAAACCAACCTTCTGGCCCTAAATGCCGCCATCGAAGCAGGCCGAGCAGGCCAACACGGTAAAGGCTTTGCTGTCGTCGCCGACACAGTGCGATCTCTAGCAGAAGTATCTGAGAAAAGCGCCTTAGACATCGCCGATCAAATTACCCAAATTCAGCAACAGTCCCGTAGCGTCAGCGACTCGGTGCAGTCTTCAGCCGAAACCGCTTTAGAAGAAGTTAATAAAGGAAAGCTTGTCACCGAGCAGCTTAACCAAATCCTGCAAGATATCGGAGTGATCAGCTCAGGAGCAGAAGAGCTGGCCACTGGCTCAAACGAAATGTTTGCGGCAGGCAAAGACATTTTAAAAGGTTCAGAAGAAATCGCCTCCGCTGCGGAGGAGCAATCCGCCGCGGCCGAGCAAGTGGTTAAAACCATCGAGCAACAAGGCATCGCACTTACGGGGGCAGAACAAGCCTCACAAGAGCTAGAAAGCATTGCTGACGAACTCAAAAACAGCTCAGACATTTCTAAGAGCGCAGAAGAAGTGGCTGCATCTTCTGAAGAGCTTTCGGCCTCCATTGAAGAAATCAACCGTGCTGCCACTGAGATCAGTGCTGCAATTGGCCAAATTAGCCGTGGAGCAGAACAAGCCGCCGCTGCCGCTGAAGAATCTGCCGCCGCCCTAAACCAGCTTGAAAAAGGGACAGACCTCGCATCCGACCGGGCCAACATGAGTCTTGAGCTAGTCGATAAGATCCAAACACTCCTTCGCGAAAACAAAACCAGCGTGGATGAAATGATAATAGGCATTAATGACTCACTGGGTACCGCTAGAGCCAACGTCAATGCTATCGCGTCCATGGAACAAATGGTGGGTGCCATTGATAAAGTCATCGACACCATTACCACAGTCTCTATTAAAACTAGCATGTTGGCCGTTAATGGTGCCGTCGAAGCAGCACGCGCTGGGGAATACGGTAAAGGATTTGCGGTGGTCTCTGGAGACATTCAAAACTTAGCTGATGAAGCCGCAGAAAACGTCGATCAGATCAAAGACCTAGTCAAAGCCATTCGTGACCAAACCATCCGTGTAAGAGTGGATCTAACAGAAACCTCTGATAGCGCTCAACGTGAAGTCGAAAAGGCAGCCCGCTCCACGAATGACCTAACCCTGATCGAAACTGAAATTGTCCTAGTACAAGACAACAGCAAAGAGATTCAACGAGCCGCCCTTGAGATCGCCTCTGCGGTAAACCAAGGCAAAAAAGGCATGGAACAAATTGCCGCAGCAGCAGAACAAGCCAGTACCGCTGCAGAAGAATGTGCCACAGCCGCCCAGCAACAATCCCAAAGTACAGAAGAGCTCTCAATCTCGATTGAGGAGATCGCCTCTGTAGCGGACGAATTGCAAAGCGCATAAGCGCCTAAATACCGATTTCGGCGGAGAACCTTATGACGAATTCTATGTTAGCAGAGCCACTGCATGACGATCAGGATGAATCCTTGAATCAATACGTCACCTTTTATATTGGCAAGGAGCGCTATGCGTTTCCTATGCAGGAGGTGGTTGAGATCATTCGGATTCCTAAGATGGTGGACGTCCCCCTCACCTCGCCTGCCCTAGTCGGCTTGGCGAACCTTCGAGGCCACGTTTTACCTGTGCTGGACTTACGAACCATTCTGTCCTTCGAAACCCAAGACAATACAGACAGCTCTCGAGTACTGGTTGTGAATGTCGGAGCCAACATTGGCTTAATCGTAGATCGCGTGTCTCGAGTCATTAATGTACAACCTAACGATATCCAAAATGCTAAGAGCATACAGAGCACCATTGATGCCGAGCTTCTACAAGGCGTCATCGCCACGAATGACGCTGATGCCTTTATTCAAATACTGGTCCCTAGACAATGTATTGAACTGGAGTTTTCTCACTTCACATCAAACGTACAATCCCACGGAACATCCGATGGGAACTATGTTGAGCCTGTGCATGACTCCGCACCGGAAGAGGAAGAAGACATAGACATGCTGGTCAGCTTTGACATTGAGCAACAGGAATATGCCTTCCACCTAAGCAGTGTTCAAGAAATTGTGCGTTTACCAGAACACATCTCTCAGGTGCCTCGGGTCGATCATCACGTATTAGGCTTAATCAACCTGCGCCAGCGCATATTGCCTTTAATCAGCCTGCGCTCACTATTTGGTATGACGGACGTGGGCGCATCCGAAGATCAACGCATCCTAGTTGTGGATTTGAATGAGTTCGGCAAGAAAAGCGCCTGTGTCGGCCTAGTGGTAGATGGGGTCAAAGAAGTGCTCCGCATACCGACGGCTCAGCAAGATGATGTCCCCAAACTACTCGATGCCAGCAGCAGTGAAGACATCGAAAAGATTTGTCGTTTAGACCAAGGTAAACGACTTGTGTCGGTGTTAAAGCCCAGCAGCCTGCTGCAAAACCAAAGCATTCAGAAAGCGTTTGAAGAAGTACAGCAAGAGGATAGTCAGATGGACCACTCTATTTCGATTCAAGACGAGGACACCGACAGCAATAGCGAGCAAATGGTGGTGTTCAAACTCGCAGATCAGGAGTACGGCATCAGCATCGAAGACGTACAAGAAATTACCCGTCAGCCAGATAAACTCGACAAAGTTCCAAAGACCGCTAGCTTTATAGACGGCATGGTCAACCTTAGGGGCACTATTCTACCCGTGGTCGACATGCGTTCCCGATTCGACATGAGCCGTATTGAGAACAATGATCGCCAACGCATCCTTGTCGTAAATATCGACAACGTAAAAACAGGTTTTGTAGTGGACTCCGTATCAGAGGTACTTCGCCTGTCGAAAAGTCAGATCGAAAGTTCGCCATCTCTCTCAGACGACCAAAACCGTATGCTCGGACAAGTTGTAAATCTTGCGGATCGTAACCGTATCATTCAGATATTGTCCGCTCGAGAGCTATTGAATTCTAACGAACAAGAAATGATCGCCAGTCAAATGGGGTAATTTTCATGAATGAATTGATTCTAGTGGTGGATGACTCCGCATTAATGCGCAAACACATTGGCGAGTTTTTGCGCTCTAGCGGCTTTCGTGTGGAGATTGCTCGCAATGGAGAAGAGTGCCTAGATAAATTAGAACGCCTATCACCAGATGCCATTACTTTGGACATAAACATGCCCGTGATGGATGGCTTAACCTGCTTGAGCCATATTATGGAAAAGCAGCCCTGCCCAACCATCATGCTGTCATCATTAACCAAGCGTGGTGCCATGTCCACCATTGAAGCCATCCAACTGGGGGCCGTGGACTATGTCTGCAAGCCAGGGGGCACCGTTTCCCTCAACATTGAAAACACCTTCCCAGAGCTGATCACTAAGATTGAAGTGGCATTAAAGGCACGCCTTAAAGCAAAACGTAAACCTGCTCCCATTGCTTATCGCAACCAGCAGGTCACATCAAGACCGCCAGTCCATGTAAAAGCCCCCAGTCAATCTGCGCCATTGTCCACCGTCCCTTCAGAAAAGATTGATTTGGTCTTGATTGGCGTATCTACCGGGGGGCCAAGCACCTTAGAAGATGTCTTGACTCAGCTACCCCAAGACTTCAGCGCTCCCATTGTGATCGCCCAACACATGCCCGCCTCTTTTACCAAAAACCTCAGCAAGCGTCTCAATGCTTTGGTCCCAATCAATGTGACCCACGTGGAAACAGTTACCGAGTTAAAACCGGGGAATGTGTATATCGCTCGCGGGGAAGCAGATCTCATCATCCAGCGCCGCAACAAACGCTTTATCGCCCAACCTGCTCCCGCATCGGAGCAATTCTTGTGGCATCCGAGTGTCTCCAGAATGGTGGAATCAGCGAACCGAGCCTGCTCACCTAAACGCATGGTGTGTGTTCAGCTGACAGGGATGGGCAACGACGGTGCACAGGAAATGGCCTCAGCCAAACAACGGGGGGCTCTCACCATCGCCGAGTCGGAAGAAACCGCAGTGGTGTTTGGTATGCCAAAAGAATTAATCAAACTCAATGGCGCAAGCTGCATTATGCCGTCCCATAAGGTGGCTCAGCAGCTTATCCAATGGGTGATGAATTAAGAATAGGAGTGATCTCATGGTGCTTAAGAAAGCCTCCGCAATGTCCCTAGAAAATGCGCCGGAGCATCCCTACGACGGCAAAGGCCTGCGGGAATGGTTAGAAACACTAGAAAGCCAAGACCCTGCCGCACGACGATTAGCTGCTCGGGAACTGAAAGAATTCAGCGTCGCCGCTCCAGCATTAATTAATGCACTAGCGCGTGAGCCAAATGTGCGCGTCAAGGGCGCCATTCTGGTCAGCTTACAGTACATAGGCGGAGCGCGAGTATTTGAAGGCCTAGTCCCGTTTCTTCGCTCAGAAGACGTGGGACTTCGTAATGGCATCATTGAAATCTTGCAAGGCATGCCTGAGGAAGTCAGTAAACACATTTCCTCACTGCTGCATGATGATGACTCAGACGTGCGCATCTTTGCCATCGACATCTTACAAACCCTAGCCCACCCTGACACGCCCCTGTGGCTTATGGATGTCATCAAAAATGATGAACACGTGAATGTGGTGGCGACCGCCATTGACCGCCTTATTGAAGTCGGTAACCCAGAGCATTTGCCTGCTATTGAGCAAGTAAAAGTCCGCTTCCCAAATGAGCCTTATATTAGTTTCATTGTCGATTTGGCTCTTCAACGTTTAAAAGGCGGATAGCTCATGACTCTGACTAAACAAGACGCCAATTTAAAAATCTCAACCGCAGACTTTGAACGCTTCCGTGACTTTTTTTATCGTAAGACCGGTATTCGTTTTGAAGACAGCAAACGCTACTTCGTAGACAAACGTTTAGTTGAAAGAATGCGTCAGACCCAAGCGTCGACCTTCCGAGATTACTTCACTCACATGCGCTTCCAAGCATCAGGTGAAGAATTACAACAGCTGATCAACACCATGACGGTGAACGAGACCTACTTTTTCCGAGAGTCTCATCAATTCGACTGCATGGTGCAGGAGTTACTGGACGAAATTGTCAAAGTACAAGGCAAACGGGAACTCAAGATTTGGTCAATCCCATCAAGTACAGGGGAAGAGCCCTATTCCATCGCCATTTACCTAATGGAACGCTGGCCCTCTATCCAACACATTGACGTGGAGCTCATGTCTTCTGACATTGACTCAGCCGTTATTAATAAGGCCAAAGCAGGATTATTTAGCGAACGATCCGTTCAGTATTTGGATAAGGTACTACTGAAAAAATACTTCACCAAAAGAGAAGATGGCATGTATCAGGCCTGTGATGATTTGCGTAGTTGCGTGCATTTCTCTCAGGTCAATTTAAACGACCAATTACAAATGAAGCGATATCGGGATATCGACTTGATCTTTTGCCGAAATGTATTGATCTATTTCGATGATAGCTCACGTCGCAGCGCTGCAGAATCTCTGTATGACACCCTAGCGCCAGGTGGCTTTATTTTCCTAGGCCACTCTGAGTCTATGAGCCGCATTTCTTCATTATTTAAGATTCGCAAGTTCCACCATGCGCTTGCTTATCAAAAGCCGAGTGTATAGGAGACACAGTCCATGAAAAAAATACTCATTGTCGACGACGCAACCACTGTACGCATGTATCACCGACAACTCATGGAAAGCCTAGGTTATGAGGTTGAAGAAGCCGAAAATGGCATCGAAGCGCTTGAGCGAGCGTCAGATCAGACCTTTGATCTCTTTCTGATCGACATCAACATGCCGAAGATGGATGGCTACACTCTCGTGAAGGAAATCCGTCACTCAACAACTTTTCAGTCCACTCCGATCATCATGATCAGCACCGAAGAAGCTGACCACGATAGTGAACGTGCTTATGCCGCTGGCGCTAATTTTTATCTGGTTAAGCCGGTTCGTTTGGATACGCTGCACGCTTACGCAGACTGCCTAACAGGAGGTGCCCAATGAACAAGATGCTCGAGTCCTTCATTTCCGAATCTCGCGATAACTTAGAGGAAGCAAGCCAATGCTTCTTAGCATTGGAGCGGAACCCTGATGACGATACCACCATGCAGAACTTGTTTCGGGCCATGCATACCATTAAAGGTTCTTCTGGGTTATTTGAGTTAGGGCCTTTTACCAGCTTAATGCACGTGGCAGAAGACATCCTCGATCTGTCCCGTGGCGGGCAGTTGTCATTGACCTCTTCCCACATAGATATCTTATTAGACGCTATGGATCAGATCACGGCTTGGATCGATGAGCTGGAGGCCACCGGCGAGCTTGGTAGCGATGCGGAGCAGGTTGCTCAACCTCACATTGCCGCGTTGGAAGCCATCCGCCCCGCTTCAAGCGATACGGCTATAATCCAAGAGAGCTCCAAGGCCACACTGGTCAATGAGCAGTCCCTTGAAAATTTGTCTGAGCATGTGGCCAACCTACCTGAGGCAGATCGTTATCGCGTTTTCACTGAACATGACAGCGCTGTAATGGTTCATTATGTGCCAAAACAAGATTGTTTCTTTGCTGGAGATGACCCACTTTTCACCGCGCGTAATACGCCCGCCTGCGAGCACCTCGCCATGTCAGCCCTCATGCCATGGAACGAACTCTGCGAGCTGGACCCTTATCAGTGCAACGTGCAATTCACCGTACTTTCCACTGCCGATCTAGAAGCTGTGTTAGATCATTATCGCTATGTGGAAGACGACATAACCTATGCCGAAATTGACCTATCTGATTTGGTCATCCCTAAGGGTGAGTGGTCTGATGACACATCACTTTTCCAAGACCTTGAACCGCTACTGGCAGAGGCCATTGAAAACCAGGATTGGAGTGATATCTCGAAGCTTTTAGGGCCTTCTCTTTCATTAGCTAATCCAGACACCTATCAAGCCTCTTGCTTACGCTGGATGTGCGCCGTTAGTCAAAAGGACGCAGCCGAACCTGAACTCATGGAGCAATTGCATCGGGCTTACTTAACCGGTGAGTTTGAATCCTGCGCACCCGCTAGCTCAATGACAATTGAGTCAGAAGTCTCTGACTCAGAAGCAAATGAACCAGAACAAGCAACCCCTAATACCAGCACCGCCTTAACAGACGTACACATTACTCTGCTCAATGCTCAAATTCAGATGCTAGATCATGCGACAGACTCTGACGCAGCCAGCCGAGTGCAATCGGTGGTGCACATCCTGGGTAACATCCTGAAAGAAAGCAGCCTACTGGCTAAACTTGAAGGCATCGCTGCGGCTAACAGCCCTGAGGCACTCATTAACTTTATAACCCAGGTCACTCAAAACGAGCCTACCCTTGAAAAGGCTCCTGAAGCTTCTGATTCGATTCAAGATCCTGACGACGAACTGGATATGGCTGCCATCGTGCGACAAGAACAATCACAACGAAGTGATGACGCTCTTGCTATGGAAACGGGAGACCAACCACAGCATGTATCTGAAGTGCTCGTTTCCCAAGCTCCCTCTCAACGTCAATCAGAAGTCACGCAAGCGCCAACAAAGGCAGAGAAAGCCGAAACCCAAAAGCCTCCTCAAGTTCTCAAGGTTGACCAACAACGCATTGACCTACTTATGGATCTTGTGGGAGAGCTGGTGGTGGCAAAAAATAGCCTGCCATACCTTGCTAAGAAAGCAGAAGATGAATTTAACGTACGTGCTTTGGCAAAAGAAATTAAAAGCCAATACGCCGTCATTAATCGCTTAGCGGAAGCCATGCAAAGCACCATGATGCAGATCCGTATGGTGCCTGTTTCTACCATCTTCCAGCGCTTCCCTCGGTTAGTACGCGACCTCTCTCGTAAACTCAATAAAGACATACAACTGGTGTTAGAAGGAGAGCAAAGCGAAGCCGATAAAAATGTGGTGGAGAACCTAGCCGATCCTTTGATCCACCTGGTGCGCAACAGTCTTGATCATGGCTTTGAAACCGCAGACGAACGCCAATCTACCGGTAAACCAAGCCAAGGCACACTATGTCTTCGCGCCATTCCCAAGGACGACCAAGTCATTATCGAAGTGTCCGACGACGGCCGCGGTATGGACCCTCAAAAACTCAAGTACAACGCCTACAACAAGGGCATCATAGATGAAGCAAAATTAGAGTCTATGACGGATCAAGAGGCCCTGTACTTGATCTTCGCTCCGGGATTCTCAACCGCGGAACAAGTATCAGACTTGTCTGGTCGAGGCGTGGGAATGGATGTGGTCAACGGCTTGATACAGCAAGCAGGTGGCCGCGTAACCATTCAAAGCGAATTGGGTAAAGGCACCACCATTCGTTTGTTCTTACCACTGACCATGGCCGTCAGCCGAGTCATGATGATTGAAGTTCAGGAACAATGCTTCGGCATCTCCATGGAAAACATCGTCGAAACCGTCAAGGTCCCCCACAGTCGCCTAAAACGTATCAAGCAAGGGGAAGCCATCATTTTGCGAGACAAAGTGATTCCCGTGATCTCCCTTCATGATTTATTGGGGTTGCCCTATGTGGAACCTCTGGAAGAGTGTCCATTATTAATCATGAACCTGAATGGTGAAGACGTGGCGCTGAAAGTGGATCAATTCCATGAAGGCATTGATATCGTCCAAAAACCCCTTGCAGGCTTGATGGCGCAATATAACTACTATGCAGGATCCGCTCTATTGGGAGACGGTCGAGTTTTATTAATCCTCAATATTAAGGAGCTACTGTCATGCCAATAACATACAAAACGAATGTAGCGGTGTTCAAAGATGTATGCAGTATTGAAGAAGGTGACGAACTGTTGCAATGGTTGCTAGATCACCCTAAAGGCAAACTAAACCTAAAATCTGTCACCCATATCCATACGGCCCTGACACAAATCATTCTGTGTAAACAACCGGCGGTCAGCATGACACCAGAAGACCCTGACATGCTCAAACTATGGCAGACCAGCTTTGCTAGTGTAATGGAGCCATAACAATGGATGTGATGACGGTGTGCAATCGTAAAGGAGGCATGGGCAAATCCACTACAGTGGTAAACCTCTCACGCCACTGGGCAGCACAAGGTAAACGTGTGCTTGTCATTGATTTGGATTCCCAGGGACATGCTACCTTGGGGCTCATCGGCCACGATGCCATGCTGGCAAAAAGTCCAGGCATTCACAAGGTACTCTCCCATGACTTACCTATTGGCCACACCGTGATCCAGACGCATTACGAGGGGCTCGCTGTGATTCCCGCAGACCTGAACTTTAACGAATCCAGCCTGCCACCTGACATCGCCATCTTGAAAGTGAAACTTGAACAGCTCTCAGATTCAGGTTTTGATCTAGTCATCATAGATACTCCCCCATCACTCAGTAACGCCCTTCTCTCTGCATTGGCTTGTTCTAATTGGGTATTAGTGCCCTTTATTCCCCATTCACTGGCTTTAATGGGCGTTATGCAATTGAGCGAATTGTTTAAAGATGTGGCCCTTTCACACAACCCATCACTAAAGCTCATTGGACTTTTACCCATCATGGAAGACCGTCACATACGCTTACAAAAGCGAGTAATAAACACACTGTCAAACCGCTTTGGTTCGAGCAAACTTTTAAGAGGTATCAGAACAAATATCGCTTTAGCGGAAGCATTTGAGGCGGGCTCACCGATTCAAGACTACGCCCCCAAAAGTCGAGGGGCTTTGGATTATCACATGCTCGCCCACGAACTGGATTTGATGATCAATTAGGAGCCGATTATGAAAAAAATACTACTGGTCGACGACTCGCTCACCATGTTAATGAGCATGGAAGGCGTTTTAAAGCGAGCAGGCTTTGACGTGAAAACAGTTACCGATGGTGCCAGCGCACTAACACTTGTCCCTCAGTATTCTCCTGACCTTGTGATCACCGATTTAAACATGCCAAACATGGACGGCATCAGTCTGATTAAAGAACTTAAGAAGCTGCCCAACATGCGCTTTAAACCAATTTTGATGCTGACCACAGAGTCCCAACAATCGAAAAAAGTGGAAGCTAAAGCTGCTGGAGCAACAGGCTGGCTGGTGAAGCCAGTTTCCCCTACAGACCTAACGGACGTAATCAAAAAAGTGCTGCCCGGCGCATAATCCAGCCGGATAAGCATTTTGTATGAGGAGGCGGCATGTCTGACGTAACCCCTAACTTATCTGAACAACGATCGTCACGAAAAGAGATTCTCAAGTTGACGATCACCACTGCTCTGCTAACGGCTCTTGCCATTGCTGGGGCTGAGGCTTTCTTACAATCACAAAGTTTTAACATGCCACTATGGGCTGTTGTGAGCGGTATACTGCTGCTCGGTTTAGTAGGCGGTTATTTGTGTGGCATCTGCTATCGTTTTTACTTGAGAAAGCAAAAGATCAAAATTGCTTTTGTGGACTTAGGCTGTATGTATCTGATGGAGTCCGATCTATTGGATCAAGAGCACATGCTGGACTGCATCAGTCGTTATAAAGAGTCCAATGGCACCGTTAAACAATGCAATCGCATTCTCGACCAACAGCTTAATGGCATCATTGAACTGACAGATGATGCGGCCATGAACCTCATGACTAAGATCCACACGGCAGAAAACGAGGCCACCAATGCGCTACAGGAGATATTGGAGGCCATTGCTAATACGTCACACACAACTAATCGCTATAGTGAAAAACTGGCGCAAAAAACCACTAACGCCTACGAGCTGAGTAACTTCCTAACCACTCAGGTCACCGCCAATCAAGACAGAGCCAAATCCGTTGAGAAAGCACTGGGACAGTTGGACAAGCTTTCGGAACTCACTGATTTAGTAAAAAACATTGCCGAGCAAACCAACCTATTAGCCCTGAACGCTGCCATCGAAGCCGCGCGAGCAGGCGATGCTGGTCGAGGCTTTGCGGTGGTCGCTAACGAAGTACGCACCTTATCGAACCAATCTCTGGATGTGGCAACGCGGATCGATTCAGCCATCACGAGCGTCATCAAAGAGGTCCATGATAGCTTACAAGGCTTCTATGAGCATGAGTCCAATGAAGACACCCATGACTCTCTACACGAGTTTGCAGACGCGTTTTTAGATGCCATCAAAGAGCTAGAGCATTTGAGTGAGTTACAGGAGTCGGTCAGAGACAAAGTGGATTCCACCTCAGCCAACCTCATTAACACCATTGCAGAAATTTTTGCTGGGGCGCAGTTCCAAGACATTACCCGCCAGCGACTTGAGCAAGTGATTTCGGCCCACAAGACCATTGATGACTATTTTACTAACTTGGACAACTCCGCCATGGAAAAAACGGAGCTGAGAAATCTCGAACCTTTGGATTTAGAGCTACTGCATAAGGAATATAAGATGGAGGAGCAACGTGCTCGCCACCAAGCCGCTTTGGGAGGCGAAGAAGTGGACACACCAAAATCAAGTGTGTTCACGGATTCTAAAGCTGGCAGCAGCAATATTGAGCTTTTCTAAACTCAATCAAACACCGCTTACATTTTGACCATAAAAAAAGCCGCTAGATCACTAGCGGCTTTTTAAGTTCAGCGTCAGCTACTCTTTCATGTAGCTTTCGACTTTAGACTTGAGCTTCTGGCCAGGCTTGAAGGTCACTACGGTACGAGCCGTAATAGGAATCTCCTCACCTGTTTTCGGGTTACGTCCTGGACGTTGGCTCTTTTCGCGCACTTCAAAGTTACCAAAACCTGATAACTTGACCTGCTCCCCCTCCACTAAGGTTTCTCTGACCGTGTCAAAGAAGCTCTCTACGAGGTCTTTCGCATCTTTTTTACTCATTCCCATGGAATCGACTAAATTTTCTGCAATGTCTGCTTTCGTCAAGGACGCCATACTATTACCCCCGAATTACCGCTCCTAGCTTATCTGCAAGCGCACCAGTCACTGCTTCCACAGCGCTGTTCACTTCTTCATCACTAAGAGTGTGTGAAGGATGCTGCCACGTCAAGCCTAGAGCGACACTTTTTTCTGATTCATCAATGCCTTGGCCCTGATAAATGTCGAAAACAGTGACTTTTTTGAAGGCTTCACCAGCGAACTCAGCAATCACAGATTCCAATGCTTTCACTGGCGTTTCACGCTTAACCAATAAAGCTAGATCGCGACGCACTTCTGGGAACTTAGAAATACGCTGGTATTCAGGCAGCTTAGCTCCTAATACCGTGACAAGGTCGATCTCAAAAACATACACGGCTTGGTTCGTGCCCAATTGCTTCGCCAATTGTGGATGCAACTCACCAATCACACCTACACGCTCACCATTGACAAGCACGTAAGCGGAACGGCCTGGGTGTAAGTACACTTCGTCCGCACGCTCAAACTCAGGCTTAGGACCTTGGTTCAACGCAAAAATCGCTTCAACGTGTGCTTTTAGATCGTAGAAGTCCACTTTTTCACTGTTGTGATACCAACCTTCAGGGTAACGCGAACCGGCAATCAGACCAGCAACTTGATGCTTTTGATCCAACTCGTCTAGCTTGTTCACATCCCCAACAAAACGGCTGCCTGTTTCAAAGATACGAACTCGAGACTGCTGACGGTTTTGGTTGTGTAGATACACTTTCACCAAGCCTGGTAATAGACTTGGGCGCATCACACCCATATCACCCGAGATAGGGTTTTCAAGGGGCACAGGATCGATCTCAGGGAAGAATTGCTTGCTTACAGCAGGATCAATAAAGCTGTAAGTGACGGCTTCTTGATAACCTTGAGACACGAGTGTGGCACGCAACGCCTGAATCGGTGTTTTGCTCTCAGAAGACGGCGTGAAATCCACCGCTGCTGTTGGCATAGACGAAGGCAGATTATCGTACCCGTAGATACGTGCTACCTCTTCGATCAAGTCCGCTTCAATCTCGATATCAAAACGATGGGACGGTGCAACGGTCACCCATGCTTCATCCGTCACTTCAACCATTTCTAGATCAAGGCGGGTCAAGATATCTGTCACCAGATCTTTATCTAGCGAGGTGGCCAAGTATTGATCTAGCTTCTTACGACGCAAGGTCACTTGATTGGCTTTTGGCAGGTTCGCCTCTGTAACCGCCTCATTCACTGGGCCCACTTCACCGCCAGCAATCTCAAGGATCAACTGGGTAGCTCGCTCCATAGCTTTAGGCGCTAAAGTCGCATCCACGCCACGCTCAAAACGATGGGAAGAGTCCGTGTGCAAACCGTACGAACGAGCTTTACCAGCCAAAGCCAGTGGTGCAAAGAACGCACTTTCAAGGAAGATCGTTTGAGTTTGCTCGTTCACACCTGAATGCTCACCACCCATGATGCCAGCCATCGCTAAAGGCTTCTGCTCATCGGCAATCACCATAGTATCAGAACGAAGTGCGATCTCTTGTCCGTCAAGTAGAAGTAGCTTTTCGCCCTCTTCTGCCATACGCACAACAACAGAGCCAGACAAATTGTTTAAATCAAACGCATGCATCGGTTGACCTAATTCGATCATTACATAGTTAGTAATGTCCACAATCGGGTCAATCGAACGAATACCGCTACGACGTAGTTTCTCAACCATCCACAAAGGTGTTTCAGCCTTGACGTTAACACCCTTGATCACACGACCAAGGTAACGAGGACAGCCTTCTGTTGCTTCGACGCGCACAGGGAATGTCTCATCGATGCTTACCGCTTGAGTTTCGATTGCGACAGGCGTCAGGTCCACTTTGTTGATAACACCCACTTCGCGAGCTAAACCTGCGATGCTTAGGCAGTCCGCACGGTTTGGCGTTAAGTCAACGTCAATAATGCTGTCATCTAAGCTTAAGTATTCACGGATATCAGCACCCACTGGGGCATCGGCTGCCAGCTCAAGAATACCATCATGATCATCACTGATCTTAAGCTCTGACGCAGAACACAACATGCCGAAGGATTCTACCTGACGCAATTTCGCTTTTTTGATTTTGAAATCACCGCCAAGAACCGCACCGATTTTAGCAAATGGAATCTTGATACCTGGGCGAGCATTGGGTGCACCACACACTACTTGGAATTGCTCTGTGCCATCCGACACAGTACAAACTTGTAGTTTGTCAGCATTTGGGTGTTGTTCTGCCGCAAGGATTTCACCCACGACAACACCGGTAAACTCCCCGGCAGCGGCTTCCACTTCGTCTACTTCTAGACCAGCCAATGTCACTTGAGCCACCAGCTCATCCGTAGTGACGTTAGGATTGACCCACTCTCTTAGCCAATTTTCACTGAATTTCATAGTTAGCCTTGGTCCTTACTTGAATTGCGTTAGGAAACGAAGATCGTTTTCGAAGAACATACGTAGGTCGTCAACTTTGTAACGCAGCATGGCGAAACGCTCGACACCCATACCAAAGGCAAAGCCAGTGTATTTCTCAGGATCAATCCCAGACATTTCAAGGACTTTTGGATGCACCATGCCACAGCCTAATACTTCCAACCAGGATTCTTCGCCCTTGCTGTTCGTACGCATGATATCCACTTCAATGGATGGCTCAGTAAATGGGAAGTAACTAGGACGGAAACGCACTTTCAAATCATCTTCAAAGAAGACATTTAGGAACTGTTGCAAAATGCCCTTCAAATCAGCGAAGGAAATGTTTTCGTCGATCAACAAGCCTTCAACTTGATGGAACATAGGTGTGTGTGTCTGATCCGAATCGCTTCGGTATACACGGCCTGGACAGATAATACGAATCGGTGGCTGATTATTTTCCATCGTACGCACTTGTACAGGAGAAGTATGGGTCCGCAACACCGTATTCGGATTAAAATAAAACGTGTCTTGCATGGCACGGGCGGGGTGATGCGCCGGAATGTTTAGGGCTTCGAAGTTATGGTAGTCATCTTCGATTTCAGGCCCAGATGCCACATCAAAACCAATACCACGGAAGAAGTTTTCGATTCGTTCCATAGTACGAGTAACTGGGTGCAAACCACCGATTTCTTGACCTTTACCAGACAAGGTAATATCAATGGTTTCGTTAGCAAGTTTTGCATTCAATGCAGCGGCTGCTAAGGCAGTCTTACGCTCATTCATTTTCTCTTGTACTTGCTGTTTGGCTTCGTTCACCAATTGACCAAACTTTGGACGATCTTCTGGTGCCACGTTACCAAGCTGTTTTAACAGCGATGTTAGAGCGCCTTTTTTACCTAGATACTGTACACGTACTGCATCCAGACCGGCCTCATTATCAGATGCAGCCACCGCAGCTAATGCGTCAGCAAGAATCTGGTTTAGGTTCTCCATTTCATACTCCAAAAAATAAAATAGGGGAAGAGCGTTGGCTCTTCCCCTATCAAAGACTGCTTGAGTGAGGACACACGAGGTGTAAATTCACTCTAGGCACTACGTCTGAATTAAGCCAAGCTTGCTTTCGCTTTTTCAACGATCGCAGCAAAAACTTCTTTTTCGTAAACTGCCAAGTCAGCCAATACTTTACGGTCGATTTCAATAGAAGCTTTCTTAAGGCCAGCAATGAAGCGGCTGTAAGATAGACCGTTTAGACGAGCCGCAGCGTTGATACGCGCAATCCATAGAGCACGGAATTGACGTTTACGTTGACGACGGTCACGGTAAGCGTATTGACCTGCTTTGATAACCGCTTGTTTCGCTACACGAAATACACGGCTACGAGCACCGTAGTAACCTTTAGCTTGCTTTAAAATCTTTTTGTGACGGCGACGAGCCTGAACACCACGTTTTACGCGAGGCATAATATAAACCCTTTAACTAGTTGTTGACTGAAAATATCGATTAAGCGTATGGAAGCATTCGAACGATCAATGGCTTATCGCAAGATTTGATCTGCTGCATTGAACGAAGTTGACGCTTACGCTTAGTAGACTTTTTAGTCAGAATGTGACTAGTGAAAGACTGCTTATGTTTAAAACCGTTTGCGGTACGTTTGAAGCGCTTTAGAGCACTACTGTTAGATTTAATTTTTGGCATGGTAAAACCACTCTCGCATTCGTTAATGTTAAATGTAATAACAAGGGCTAAGTCCAAGACTTAGCCGCCTTTATTACTTCTTCTTTTTAGGGGCCAGCACCATAGTCAATTGACGACCTTCCATTTTCGCAGCTTGCTCTACTACACCATGTTCATCTAAGTCTTGAGCGACTCGATTCATAAGTTGCATGCCAAGCTCCTGATGGGCCATTTCACGACCGCGGTAACGTAACGAAACCTTGGCCTTATCCCCTCCTTCAAGGAAACGTATCAGGTTGCGGAGTTTTACCTGATAATCCCCTTCCTCCGTCCCTGGACGGAATTTCATTTCTTTAACTTGGATTTGCTTCGCATTCTTGCGTTGAGCGGCTTTCGCCTTTTTCTGCTCGAACACATGCTTACCGTAGTCCATGATTTTGCAAACAATCGGATCTGAATCAGCAATCTGCACTAGGTCTAAGCCTGCAGCTTGAGACGCTTCTAGTGCTTCTTCAATCGAAACAACACCAATTTGATCACCTTCAGCGCCAATTAAGCGCACTTCGGTAGCTCGAATGTTTTCGTTGATTTGAGGACGTTGTTTCGCGTTAGCGCGTCCACGATTCATATTACCTTTTATAGCTCTATCTCCATTTTTTATTTACGACTACGGCGTGAGACTTCGTTTTGAAGCAAGTCTTCAAAATCTTTGATACTCATCACACCAAGATCTTCGCCAGAGCGAGTACGAACAGCAACCTGCTGATTTTCGACTTCTTTATCACCGACAACGATCAAATATGGCACTCTTTGTAGAGTATGCTCGCGGATTTTAAACCCGATCTTCTCGTTTCTCAAGTCAAGTTTTGCTCGGAAGCCATTAGAATTAAGAGTTTTCTCTAAATTCTGGCAATATTCTGCCTGACGATCCGTAATATTCATGATTACAACTTGCTCAGGCGCCAGCCAAGCTGGGAAAGCCCCTTCCGTTTCCTCAATCAAAATACCAATGAAACGCTCAAGTGAACCGACAATAGCACGGTGCAACATGACAGGTGTTTGACGTGAGCCATCTTCTGAAACATATTGGGCGTTCAAGCGATTTGGCATTGAGAAATCCACTTGGATTGTGCCACATTGCCATACACGGCCGATTGCATCTTTCAATGAGAACTCGATTTTAGGGCCATAAAAAGCCCCTTCTCCTGGCAATTCTTCCCACTCTAATTGAGCGGAGTTCAAGGCATCGGCCAGTGCTTTTTCAGCTTTATCCCAAACTTCATCCGATCCAACACGCTGTTCTGGTCGAGTAGACAGTCGGTAGATAATTTGGTCAAAACCAAAATCTGCATACACTTCATGGAGCAAGTCGATAAATTCAGACACTTCAGACTGAATTTGATCTTCTGTCACAAAGATATGACCGTCATCCTGAACAAAGTTACGTACACGCATAATACCGTGTAGCGCACCGGACGGCTCGTTACGGTGACAAGAACCAAACTCCGCCATACGGAATGGCAAATCACGGTAACTCTTCAAACCTTGGTTGTATACCTGAACATGACATGGGCAGTTCATTGGTTTCACCGCGTAATCACGGTTTTCCGAATGAGTGGTGAACATGTTTTCGTGGTATTTACCCCAGTGCCCAGACTTTTCCCACAATACGCGATCAACGATTTGTGGTGTCTTAACTTCTTGATAACCGTTTTGACGCTGCTTCTGACGCATGTACTGCTCTACGATTTGGTAGAGAGACCATCCTTTAGGATGCCAAAACACCATACCTGGGGCTTCTTCTTGCACATGGAACAGGTCAAGCTTTTTACCTAACTTACGGTGGTCACGCTTTTCAGCTTCTTCGATACGAGTCAAATAGGCTTTTAGATCCTTTTTATCGGACCAAGCGGTACCATAAATACGCTGCAACTGCTCATTGTTAGAGTCACCACGCCAGTAAGCTCCCGCCAGTTTCATCAATTTAAAGTGACGAAGCACACGGGTATTTGGCACGTGAGGACCACGACACATATCCATATATTCTTCATGATGATATAAGCCAACCTCTTTTACAGAGTCGTCCATATCGTCAATTAGCTGAACCTTATAATCTTCACCACGCTCTACAAACTGAGCTCGGGCTTGATCGACAGGCGTCATCTTCTTGATGACATCGTAATCTTTCTTGATGAGTTCACCGATACGCTTTTCAATCGCTGCCATATCATCCGGAGTGAATGGGCGTTCGTAGGCAATATCGTAATAAAAACCTTCATCAATAACTGGGCCGATGGCCATTTTTGCCGTTGGAAATAACTGTTTAACGGCATGGCCTACCAAATGGGCAAAGGAGTGACGAATGATTTCTAAACCTTCATCATCACGTCCGGTTACCAAACTTACATCAGAGTCTTCGGTAATCAATTCGCAAGCATCAACCAGTTGACCATTGATCTTTCCGGCTACGGTGGCTTTCGCCAAGCCCGGACCAATGTCTTCTGCGACTTGCATTAAAGTTACTGCTTCAGGAAATGAGCGTTGGCTTCCATCTGGTAAAGTAATTACTGGCATTTTTGTTCCCCTATCGGAGTCAGTGGTGCTCCATACGCCAGAGCACATGTAAATTTAAGGCGGATAACCTAACATTTCTTTGACTACTTTGCGACCCAATGCACACATATTCCTCGGTTGGAAAAGAGATTTTTTCGGACTCACAAAAATCAACCTTTTTTTATGCATTTCTGCCATAGACATTAAAATCTAGCACGTTAAAATAGCCGCCGTTTCACAACAAAACTGTTCGATACCAAAGGCCTTATGGATCACGAAGCAATTGACAATTACTGTGTTGAGACTACTCAAGCAGAACCCGACTTATTATTGGAACTCGTCGAGAAGACGTACTCTGATATGGGTTACCCAAATAAATTGTCAGGACGCACAATCGGTCGCACTCTAAAACTGTTGACTAAGATCCACCAACCTAAACGTGCTCTAGAGATAGGTATGTTTACAGGTTATTCAGCCCTCTCGATTGCAGAAGGCATGCCTGAGGACGGCAGTTTAACTTGCTGTGAAACCAACCCCCGCGCAATTGAATTTGCGCAATCCTTTTTTGATCGCAGTCCGTTCGGACATAAGATCACACCTATTTTTGGTCCTGCACTAGAGACAATCGAGTCTTTAGAAGGGCCTCTAGATTTTGTGTTTATCGATGCCGATAAGCGCAACTATCTAAATTATTACGAAGCAGTCGTACCACTCGTTCGCAGCGGCGGCCTGATCGTAATCGACAACTCAATTTGGCAGGGACGAGTTCTCTCTCCTGAAGAGAACAGCGATGTTGCAGTGGATGCAATGAATAAACGCATCGCAACAGACCCGAGAGTGGAAAATGTCCACCTTCATGTACGAGACGGGCTAAATCTCGTAATCAAACTTTAAAACTAATGTATTCACTAGCGTCGGCACTGCCAAATAATGGCGGTGGCGGCGCTATGTTTTTGACTGTAAGAAATTCAAGAGGCAGCGATTTTGGTCGTTTTTAAAATCACAAATAATGTCACTGGAAAACACTACGTCGGCACATCATTTAACAGCGGCTTTCAGCGCTTCGAACAATACGTCGAAGCTGCCAATGAAAACCTTGACTACCCGCTGTATGAAGAAATCCGTGCCCACGGTGTTGATGCATTTTCAGTAGAAGAACTGTACGAAACCCGCGATAAAGAAGAATTGTATGAGCTAGAGCAAGATTACATTTCAATCTACAACGCAGAAAGCTTACGTGGTTACAAGATTGGCCAAACCGCCAACAAAGCGAGCCAACTAAACTTTGGCAAAAAAGCAATGTTTGACACCAATGGCGTGTCCACTGCTGAGCAACCAAAGAAAACACCTGGTCGTAAAGCTGCAACAAAGAAAACAGAAGTACATCAAGTTGCTTTACCAAAGAAAGATGAACCAAAGCCTACTGCTTCATCGTTTTTTGGTGAACTTATTGGCGAAGATCGCCTAGATAGCCCTGCGGCATCTAAAATGGAAGATCCAACCAAACCTTCTTCTGTAAAGCGCACCACACGCAGCCAAAGCAGCATCCAGAAAATGCTACGAGAAGCTGAAAAACAAGCTAAACAGGAGCGCGCTGAGAAGCTAAAAGCAGCACAGCAAGAGCAAGCAGATGAAATGGCCCTTATCATGGCCAAATTAGACGTAACCTCTAAATCTGTAAACTCAGCGTTCCGCCGCCGTAAAGGCTAGGCACACGCCCCATCTAAAAAGCCCTGTCCAATTGCATTGGACAGGGCTTTTTTATTACGTCTAGGTTAGACGGACCGCATATTACTGAGCTGCTTTGCGCAATGTCTCAGAAATCATAAAGGCCAACTCAAGAGATTGATCTGCATTCAAACGAGGATCACAATGGGTGTGGTAACGATCAGCAAGATCCGCCTCTGTCACTTGGAAGGCTCCCCCGACACACTCTGTCACATTTTGACCTGTCATCTCGAAATGCACGCCGCCAGCATAGGTACCTTCAGACTTATGCACTTCAAAGAATTGCTGCACTTCGCGCAAAACATCGTCTACTTTGCGAGTTTTATAGCCAGTACTGGCTTTCACAGTATTGCCATGCATTGGGTCACTGCTCCAGACCACCTTCTTACCTTCGCGCTCAACCGCTTGGATCAATTTAGGCATACCGTCCGCAACCTTGTCAGCCCCCATACGAACAATGACGTTTAACCGCCCTTCTTCGTTTTTCGGGTTCAGCACATCACACAAACGCACTAGATCCTCAGGATCCATAGAAGGCCCAGCTTTTACACCAATAGGGTTATTAACCCCACGCAAAAACTCCACATGAGCACCGTCTAGTTGGCGGGTTCGGTCACCAATCCATAACATATGAGCAGAACAGTCATACCAGCCTCCCGTCAAACTATCCTGACGGGTCAAAGCTTCTTCATAGGGCAACAAAAGAGCTTCATGAGAGGTGTAAAATGAGGTCTCACGCAATTGAGAAGCACTGGCACCAATGCCACAGGCCTCCATAAACTGAAGCGCATCGTCAATGCGGTTTGCAATCGCGTGGTAACGCTCACCTGCCGGACTACTTTGAATGAAATCCAAGTTCCATTTATGCACCTGATGGAGGTCTGCAAAACCACCTTGGGCAAATGCTCGAAGCAAGTTCATGGTTGCGGCACTTTGATTGTATACGCGCACCAATCGCTCTGGATCTGGCACCCGAGCACCGGTTTCAAATTCGATACCATTGATGATATCGCCGCGATAACTTGGCAACTCAACACCATCAATGATTTCCGTACCAGCGGAACGAGGCTTAGCAAACTGTCCCGCCATGCGCCCAACTTTAACCACTGGACACTTAGCGGCATAAGTCATAACAGCCGCCATCTGCAACATTACCTTAAAGGTGTCGCGAATATTGTTGGCTGAAAACTCAGCGAAGCTCTCTGCACAATCGCCACCTTGCAACAAAAATGCTTTGCCTTTTGCCACCTCAGCGAGGTCAGCACGCAACTGACGTGCTTCACCAGCGAAAACAAGTGGAGGCATTTGCCCTAATACACTTTCGACTCCCGCTAACGCATTCTGATCAGGGTATTCAGGCTGTTGTAAAGCTGGCTTATGACGCCAACTCTTAATGTCCCATGAATTCGACATATATCCTCTCTATACTTTTAGCATTTCCCTTAGGTTCTAGCGTGCGACCACCCATAAAATTTGGGCATCTTCAGATGAAGTAGAAATCACAGCGTGACCCATGGCTGCATCATAATACACACTATCCCCTTCATTTAGATCGACAGGCTCATAAAATTCAGAATAAAAAATTACCGATCCTGATAACACCAATAAGAACTCTTCCCCATCGTGACGAACCCATTCTTTAAATTCGTTAAAGTTTCTGGCTCTAACAATGGTTTTAAAGGGCACCATTTTTTTACGGCTGATGGAGAAACTGAGTAACTCATGCTCATACGTGGCAGTGGGATGAGGCTCACCCTCACCAGCTTTGGTGACATCTCTACGCCCCGCTATGGAATGCTCTTTCGTTTCCACAAACAATTGCGGCAAATCCATTTCCAAGCCATGAATCAATTTCTGCACAATAGCAAAACTTGGTGATACTTGATCGTTTTCTATTTTCG
Organism: Marinomonas vaga; assembly: GCF_055388305.1. Lineage (NCBI taxonomy): Bacteria > Pseudomonadati > Pseudomonadota > Gammaproteobacteria > Oceanospirillales > Oceanospirillaceae > Marinomonas > Marinomonas vaga. Next base: position 2,577,431 of record NZ_AP043903.1, on the reverse strand, counting down.
AAAGAGTAGAACGAGCAATTCCTGTGCGCTTGCTCACTTCTTCTAATGTCCAACCTTTCGTTAAACGAATCTCTTTAACTCGCTTACCAAGCTCAAGCGGTTCAACAAACTTATCAGGATCGGAAGCTGTCGCGGTTTCCAATGAGGGTCGACTTACCATGTAGAGTTCTCCTATACGCTCCCTAAGTTTACTAAAATAAACTCCCCTGACCTACCATAACTGGACACAAGCGTCGCTTTAACAACAAAAAAGCCCGCACAGGGCGGGCATTTGAAAACTTTCATATGGAATTAACGTTTCAAAGGGGCCATTGCCGGCATGCAACGTCCTAGATCAAACCCTTTGGCTTGAACCTGGTCGACCAACTCATCAAAAGATGCAAGATGCCCCTGATTCGCTAGCACCCAAAGGACAGAAGAACGAGTACCTGTTCGACAGTATGAAAACACCTGTTTTCCTGAATCAATCTGTGCCGCTTGAGCTTGAACCTCTTTTTCCGACAGAGCTTTCAAATCAACAGGATTGAAAACATATTCCAGACCTGCCGCCTCAACGGCTTCTTTCATCTGCGCACTGGTTGGTTGATCTTCCGTTTCACCATCAGGGCGATTATTGATCACCACTTCCACTCCCTGAGACTTCAACATATCAATGTCTTGAAGAGTGATTTGCGGAGACACACTGTAGCTTTCAGTTAACGCTGTAATTGTCATAATCCTAAATCCTAATTACGATCGATAAAGTACTTTAATCAGGTGAAAGCCAAACTTGGTTTTCACTGGCCCTTGAATTTTTAATAACGGCCCCGTAAAGACAGCCTTATCAAAGGCAGCAACCATATCCCCTTTGCGAAACTCCCCTAAATCACCACCCTTTTTACCAGATGGGCACGTGGAATGCTTTTTCGCAAGTTGATGAAAGTCTGCCCCTTTATCAAGTTTCTCTTTCAGCTGCTCAGCCTCGCCTTTGGTTTTCACTAAAATGTGGCAAGCACTTGCTGTGGCCATAATAAACCTCTGAATCTATTTGTTATAAACACACATGGAAAATCCTGTGTTACATTTGGGTAAGTATAACTTGTTTAGCATTCGAGGGTAGTATGGAACTAATGCCGTCTTCAGAAGAGCTGTCCCTATTATTAGTGGAGCCTTCTTCGACACAACAAAAGATCATCCGTATCGCGTTAGAAGAAGCCGGCATTCGCCATCTCTATTTCGCTGACTCCATCAAATCCGCACTTTATTCCATAAAAGAAAATGCCCCTGATTTGATTGTCTCTGCCATGTACCTACCAGATGGCACCGCTGAGAAACTGATCACTCTCATAAAGCAACACCCTGAAACCGAGCACATCCAGTTTATGCTGGTTTCCAGTGAACGCAATCGCGCGCAACTAGAGACCCTTCGCCAAGCAGGCGTCATTGCCATGCTTCCCAAACCTTTCAGCATGCGTGACCTGAGACGAGCAATCAATGCCACGCTGGATTTAACGATCGAACAAGAGATTGAGCTAGAGCTGCTGGACCCTCACGAGATGCAAGTGCTATTAGTGGATGACAGCAAACTAGCACAAAAACACATCACTCGGGTGCTTGAAACCATGGGCATCATCAATATCGATGTGGCGGCCAATGGGGAAGATGCCATCATGCTTCTTAATGATGGGGAGTATGATCTGATCATTACAGACTACAATATGCCAGAAATGGACGGTAAGGAGCTCGCTAACACCATTCGCCACGCAGAACATCTGGCGCACATCCCCATTTTAATGGTGGCCTCTAACGCCGATCAGCCACAGCTAGCGAATATCACCCAAGAAGGGGTCGATGCGATTTGCGACAAGGTATTTGAACCAGAAACCTTGAGGCGCTTACTTCACAACATCCTAGATTGACCAATAAAAAGGCAGCCAATTGGCTGCCTTTTTATTTCTTATCCTAGATGTCTCTGCAACAAAGCATCGACAATGGGTACATTAGCCTCTGGAAAGGTTAAGTCTGATAGACCAGCATAAGAGACCCAAGCGACCTCCTGACCTTCTTTACCGGAAGGTTCACCAATAAAATCGGTCACTTCATAAAAATGCAGTTCGACGGATTTATCAGTGTAATCATGGCGAATCACCCGAAAAGGTGATGCCTTCACCACCTCAATACCACACTCTTCTTGAAGCTCTCGAGCCAAAGCTAAGCTTGGCTCTTCATCAGGCTCACATTTACCGCCAGGAAATTCCCAGCAGCCTCCCTGATGCTGCTTAGAAGAACGTAGCGCGACGAATATCTGATCGCTTCGCAGAATAATCCCAGCCGCCACTTTAATAACCATTAGGTACGGTACTCAGCATTAATAGTGACATAGTCATGGGAGAAGTCTGTAGTCCAAACCGTATCAGCTTCAGCTCCTGCACCAAGATCCACAAGAATATGAATTTCCTCTGGATTCATGGCCGCTTGGCCAGCCTCTTCAGTGTAGTCAGGAGAACGACCTCCATCACGGACAATTTCACAGCCATTAATGTGTATAGAAACACGGTCTACATCCAACGTCTCGACACCAGCACGGCCTACTACTGCAAGAATACGACCCCAGTTTGGATCTGAAGCAAAAAGCGCTGTCTTCACCAAAGGAGAGTGAGCAATTTCAAATGCTGTCTTAGTCGCATCAGACTGCACCGCTGCACCTGTCACCTCAACCGTTACAAACTTGGTTGCCCCCTCACCATCACGCACAATAGCGTGGGCCAATTCCTGCATGACAGCCAAGAAGGCTTCCGCAAAGGCTGCACCGGCTTCGCTATTAATATCAGAGATCAAAGGCGCGCCGGATTGTCCTGTCGCAACAGCGATACAGGAATCATTGGTAGAAGTATCACTGTCGATAGTGATGCGATTAAAGCTCTTATTCGTTGTACTTTTCAGCAAGGCTTGCAGCACTGATTGGTCAACCGCCGCATCCGTGAACACATACCCCAACATGGTCGCCATGTTAGGTCGGATCATACCGGCACCTTTGGAAATACCACCAATGGTCACTGTTTTACCCCCAAGGGTAATCTGGCGATAGGCACCTTTAGGCAGAGTATCTGTGGTCATAATGCCGACACCAGTGTTGCGCCAATTTGATGACGTCAATGACTCCAGAGCAGCAGGCAAGACAGCGACGATTTTCTCAACTGGTAAGGGCTCACCAATAACGCCAGTAGAGAATGGCAGCACCTGCTCAGTGGTCACCCCCGCTTTTTCAGCAAGGATTTCACACGTCTGGATCGCCTTCCCATAACCAGATTTACCTGTGCCAGCGTTGGCATTACCAGTATTAATCACCAAGTATCTTGGAGAAGCCTTCCCTAGATGCTCTCGGCACACTCGAACCGGCGCCGCGCAAAATTGATTTTGTGTAAACACACCCGCAACACTAGAACCTTCCGCCAACTCAAAGACCACAACGTCTTTTTTATTTGGCTTTTTGACTCCAGCTTCCATTGCGGCAAAACGAATTCCTTTGATTTCAGGAATCTCAGGGAAAGCATTCAATCCTACTGCCATCTCGGCCTCTCCAATTCTTAAACTAAACTACCGTGACATTGTTTGTATTTTTTGCCAGAACCACAAGGACAAGGCTCGTTACGACCGACTCGAGGCACTGACTCACCTTGCGCAGCATTGTCCGCATTCTCGTCAGCAACATTAGTTGTCACACGAGTCTTTGCTTCTTGCTCACGGCGGGCTTCTTCAATTTTCTTCGCTTCGTCTTCAGATTGAACCTTCACTCGCGTGATAACTTGAATCACGTCAAACTTAATTTGCTCTAGCAAGTTTTGGAACAACTCAAAGGCTTCACGCTTGTATTCTTGTTTCGGGTTCTTTTGCGCATAACCACGCAAATGAATACCTTGACGCAACATATCCATTGTTTGCAGGTGCTCTTTCCAAAGGGTATCTAGCACTTGCAACAACACTTGTTTTTCAAAGTTACGAAGTGCAGCGGAACCTGCTACGGCTTCTTTAGCAACATAGTCGTCAATAAAGAATTGCAAGATTTTCTCGCGTAATGGCTCTTCGTAAAGTTTCTTGTCTTCCTCTACCCAAGCCTTAACTGGAATTTCAAGACCAAAGTCGTTACGAATACGCTCTTCTAGCCCCTCAAGATCCCACATATCAAAGATACTTTGCGGTGGAATGTATTCATCAATAACACCTGACACCACTTCTTCACGCATGGATTGCACGGCCGCAGACAAGTCATCGGACACCATCATATCGTAACGCTGACGGTAGATAACTTGACGCTGATCGTTAGCCACATCATCGTATTCGAGCAACTGCTTACGAATATCGAAGTTACGGCCTTCCACTTTACGCTGGGCTTTCTCGATCGCGTTAGACACCATCTTGTGCTCAATGGCTTCGCCTTTCTCCATACCCAGAGCCTGCATCATCTTTTTGATACGCTCAGACATGAAGATACGCATTAGGTTGTCTTCAAGAGATAAGTAAAAGCGAGAAGAACCCACATCCCCTTGACGACCCGCACGACCACGCAACTGATTATCAATTCGTCGAGATTCGTGACGCTCTGTACCAATGATATGCAAACCGCCTGCAGCCAGTACGGCTTCATGGCGCTTCTGCCACTCTGCTTTCACTGCATCAATCTGTTCTTGTGTAGCGTTCTCGCCCAACTTGGCAATCTCAACACCCTGGTTACCACCTAGCACTATGTCTGTACCACGACCAGCCATGTTGGTTGCAATAGTCACCGCACCGGCGCTACCTGCTTCTGCAATGATTTCCGCTTCGCGCTCATGGTGCTTAGCATTCAAAACGTTATGCTTAACGCCTTTTTGCTCTAAGAAGTTCGACAACATCTCCGAGTATTCAATGGACGCAGTACCCACCAACACAGGACGCCCTGCTGCCACCACATCTTCAATATCTTTTACGATGGCCTCAAATTTTTCCGCCGTAGACATAAAAATAAGGTCGTTATAATCCTTACGCTGAACAGGATTATTGGTTGGGATAACCACAACAGTTAAGCCGTAAATCTGCTGGAATTCGAAGGCTTCCGTATCGGCGGTCCCCGTCATACCAGACAGTTTTTCATACAAACGGAAGTAATTCTGGAAGGTGGTTGAAGCAAGAGTCTGACTCTCAGCTTGAATGTCGACACCTTCTTTCGCCTCAACCGCTTGGTGAATACCTTCAGACCAACGTCGACCGGCCATAGTACGACCTGTGTGCTCATCTACGATGACCACTTGACCACCCTGAACAACGTAATCAACGTTCTTCTGGAAAACAATGTGCGCACGCATACAAGCGTATACATGATGCAATAACTGCAAGTTACCGGCGGCGTATAAACTATCGCCCTCTTCCAGCATACCTTGCTCTACCAACCAAGCCTCAACGAACTGGTGCCCATTCTCAGTTAACTCAACGTTCTTTTGGGCCTCATCGTAAGTGTAATGACCAACGTCTTCGCCTTCTTCCTCTTGTTTTACAAGTAAAGGAGCCAATTTATTGATCTTACGGTATTGCTCTGAACTGTCTTCAACAGCACCAGAAATAATCAGTGGTGTACGGGCTTCATCAATTAAGATGGAATCCACCTCATCGACTACCGCAAAAGCTGGCTCACGCTGCATACGGTCTTCCAAGCGGAACACCATGTTGTCTCGAAGGTAGTCAAAACCAAATTCGTTGTTCGTACCATAAGTGATATCAGACAGATAAGCCGCGCGTTTTGCCTCACGCTCTTGGCCCGCATGCACTACGCCTACACTCATATCGAGGTATTCGTACAATGGACGCATCCAGTTGGCGTCACGGGTAGCCAAGTAATCGTTCACCGTTACAACGTGAACCCCTTTACCCGCCAAGGCGTTCAAATATACCGCTAGGGTCGCCACTAGGGTCTTACCTTCACCGGTACGCATCTCTGCGATTCGACCTTCGTGAAGCACCATACCGCCGATCATTTGCACGTCAAAATGACGCATCCCCATGACACGCTTACTGGCTTCACGGACTGTTGCAAAAGCTTCTGGCAAAAGAGAGTCTAGTGACTCGCCCTTAGCGAGACGCTCCCGAAACTCATTGGATTTAGCCATCAAGTCGTCATCTGACAGCTGAATAAAACTTTCTTCTAACTTATTGATTTGCGTGACAGCTTTTCTGTAACGCTTCACTTCGCGGTCGTTCTTAGTACCGACGATTTTCTTAATGACTGTTCCTAGCATCTTTTATACACAACTTAGAATTTTTGAGTGATTAGAGTCTATCATGGTAGATTGCGACAAAACATGAGTTATCAAGTCTTAAAAACGAAAAAAGCCAGACATAGTCTGGCTTTTTAGGAATATTGATCAAAGTCTATGCAGTGGCTGCAGACTCTGCGTACGAGATAGGATTCAAGGCTGAATCTTCTTCAAATGTGACATATTCCCAAGCATCTTGGTTTTGCAGTAATTCCAACAACAACTTGTTATTCAAGCCGTGTCCAGACTTATACGCCTTGTATTCACCGATTACACTGTGCCCAAGAAGGTATAAATCACCAATAGCATCCAATACCTTATGGCGTACTAGCTCATCACGGTAACGAAGACCTTCGTCGTTCATAACGCGGTAGTCGTCAAGAACCACCGCGTTTTCCATGTTTGCACCACGTGCAAGATTGTTGTTCTTGAAGTACTCAAGGTCTTTCATAAAACCAAAAGTACGTGCTCGGCTGATTTCCTTAACGAAAGTCGTTGTAGAAAAATCAACCGATGTAAACTGAACATCTTCATCAATTGCAGGGTGCTGAAAGTCGATAGTAAAAGACAAACGGAATCCAGAAAACGGCTCTAAAGAGGCGTATTTGTCTTCTTCTTCAACGCGAATCGGCTTTTTGATTCGAATGAATTTTTTCGGAGCATTTTGCTCTTCAATGCCAGCTGATTGCAGCAGGAATACGAAAGGACTCGCACTGCCATCCATCAGCGGAACTTCGCTTGAGCTAACTTCAACATAAGCATTATCAACACCTAAGCCCGCCATAGCAGACATTAAATGTTCAACTGTGCTTACTTTCACGTCACCATTGCACAAGGCCGTCGCAAAGTTTGTCGAGCCTACTGCACGAGCGTCACCATGAATTTCAACATGAGGTTCTAAATCTGTACGCACAAAAACAATACCTGTGTTAACAGGCGCTGGTTTAAGCGTAAGATAAACTTTCTCGCCAGAGTGCAAACCTACTCCGGTAGCGCGAATAATGTTCTTGAGTGTGCGCTGACGTACCATTACTTTCCTACAATATGATGACAGTTAAATTATGTATAAATAATACCAATACGCATCTTCAGTTACAATTAACCAACCCTAAAGCTGCGCATTTTTTACTCAAATTAGTCTGCTTGGCGGCGTAAAAAGGCCGGAATGTCCAAATAAGACAATTTATCTTCACTATTTTGTGACCCAGACGCCTGAGACTCAGCTGATTTCGCTGGTTCCGCTGCCGCTTTTGGGCTCACGTTTTGCTCCACAACAGGTTTTTGCTCTTCTTTAGGAACAACATTGATTGCAACACGCTCCTGCTGTGTTTCCTCTGGCTTTGCCACAGGTGCAGAAGGTTGAACTGTAGTAGAGCTGCTTACCACACCAGAACCCACAGCGGACTGCATTTGAGAAGACGAACCTTTACCTTCCAAACCAGTTGCAACCACAGTAACACGCATCTCATCACCCACGTTCGGATCAATGGCACAACCAATCACCACAGTCGCATCTTCAGAAGCGTATTCCTCGATGATATTACCCACTTCACTAAACTCAGATAATCCCACTTCATCGTTCGCGGTAATGTTAACCAAGACACCACGGGCACCTTTAAGGTTAATATCTTCTAGCAATGGGTTATGAATAGCCGCTTCCGCCGCTACACGAGCACGATCTTCACCCGTTGCGTAACCAGATCCCATCATGGCCATACCCATTTCTTTCATCACCGTTTGTACGTCAGCAAAGTCGACGTTGATCAGGCCTGGACGCATGATCAAATCGGTAATACCTTGAACCGCATTCAGCAAAACGTTGTTCGCTTCACCAAAAGCCTTCAATAACGAAATGTTTTTACCTAATACAGGAAGCAAACGCTCGTTTGGCACTGTGATCAGAGAGTCCACGTTATCACGTAACTCTTTAATACCCTCTTCGGCCACTTTAGCACGACGACGCCCTTCGAATGGGAATGGCTTAGTTACCACAGCGACCGTCAAGATACCAAGTTCGCGAGCAACTTTTGCGATCACAGGCGCTGCACCTGTGCCCGTGCCGCCACCCATACCAGCGGTAATGAAGACCATATCTGCGCCAGTCAAAAGCTCAGTAATCTTCTCCTGATCTTCCAGTGCAGAATCTCGTCCTACACTTGGATTAGCACCAGCACCTAAGCCTTTAGTGACAGTGGTACCCAACTGCAAAGTAATACCTGTGTCCAAGCCAATCAGTGCTTTCGAGTCTGTGTTTGCACAGATAAACTCGACGCCGTCCAGATTGCTTTCCAGCATGTGCTTGACAGCGTTACCGCCACCACCACCGACACCAACTACTTTGATGACAGCATTTTCAGATAAATTTTCTTCGGCTAAATCAAATACGTTCATAGACATGGGCTACAAGCTCCTATAACTCTGCTGTCATTCCTGACTTAAATATAACTCTGAAACCAATCTTTTACCTTGTGCCACGCTTTCGTTGGACTGAAAGCAGGCTTGGCCTCACCTTGCGCCACCTCGGGCAAATACTTTTTCTTTGGCGTTTTCTTAACTTGGGCAGTTGGTGCTGCTGCTTCAGGTACTGGCATATCCATACCTGCATGCATCAACAACCCAACACTCGTTGCATAACTTGGATTATCGACCACTTCGCTAATCCCTTTAGTCTGCATCGGTGCTGCAAGTCTAACTGGCATATCAAAGATACGCTCCGCCAACGCCTCCGCACCTTCCATCAGAGACGTACCGCCAGTAATGACAATACCCGCTGGAATTCTTTCGGCGAATCCACTGCGGTTCAGCTCATCACGCACCATTTGGTAGATCTCTTCGTATCGCGCCTCAACCACTTCCGCCAAAGCATGACGAGAAATAGAACGAGGTTGGCGATCTCCCACACTTGGCACTTCAATAATCTGATCCGATGACGCCAGATTAGACATTGCACAAGCGTATTTTACCTTAATCTCCTCCGCATGAACGGTCGGCGTGCGCAACGCCATGGAGATATCATTGGTGACCTGGTCGCCAGCAACAGGAACCACTGCAGTATGATGCAAAGCCCCATCAATCCAAACAGCCAGATCAGATGTGCCTGCACCGATATCCACAATGCAAACACCCAAATCTTTTTCATCTTCGCTCAGACACACATGACTTGATGCCAATTGAGAAAGAATCACTCCGTCAACGCCTAAACCACATCGACGGATACATTTTTCTACGTTCATCACTGCGTTTGCAGCCCCAGAAATCAGATGCACATTGGCCTCTAATCGGACACCAGACATGCCTAATGGGTCACGAATACCTTCCTGAGAATCTATATGAAACTCTTGGGGTAACACATGCAATAAACGCTGATCAGAAGAAATAGGAACAGCTTGGGCGGCATCGATCACTCGATCTACATCTTCCACCTGCACTTCACCATCTTTGATTGCCACAATGCCATGGGAATTTTGGCTGCGAATATGGCTTCCTGCCACACTCACATACACAGAATGAATATTACATCCAGCCATCAGCTCTGCTTCTTCCACGGCGCGTTGAATAGACTGAACTGTAGACTCAATATTGATCACAACACCACGCTTCATTCCCTTGGCAGAGTGCGTGCCGATCCCAACTATTTCAATGCCACCGTCAACACCTACCTCACCTACAATACAGGTGACTTTCGATGTGCCAACGTCCAATCCAACAATCATGAGATACCCTATCCCCTTTTACTGCAAATAAAAGCCTGATTAAAAAAGCAACAATCAGACCAACTCTTACTCTTCCAATTTCCATTTGACCGCAACGCCATGGGGATACCTTGCATCCACAGACGAAATTTGATCTATTCTACCCGATAAATCGCTTTTATACACGGCTACAAACCGCCCTAAACGATCCAAAACATCGTTTCTGCCGAGCTTTACGCCAATCCCATTGTCAAACCAAATATCCCAAGCCCCACGATCCTCTAATTCAAGCTTGACAACCTTTAGAGAAGAGGTTGATAACATTTGACTGATCAAACTAAATTGATCCAGTACTACCGTTTCTGTGTCTGCCGGACCAACTAGACTCGTAAGCGGCAAATCAGGCAGATTCTTTGGCGCAATCACTTTCCCTTCAGCGGTAAGAACTTGCCTCTCATTCCAAAAAGCCAGTGGCCGATGCTCGGTCACTTCAATACGAATACTGTGGGGCCAAACTCGTCGAATCTTAGCCCTGTCCACCCACTCTGGTTGCTGGGCAAACTGAGTCAGCTCTGCCATAGAACGGTCGAACAAACCATCCCCTAACAGCTGGTCATAATACTGCTGCAGTGCTATCGGATCTGCGTATTTCAGATCCCCAGCAATTTCGACCACACGTACATCAAACATGGGATCATCTGCTGCCACTTGATCAGGGTCCCCCTGAAACAAGGCAAACACTATTAACAACACAGCCCCTATTAACGCAGCGATCCGCATCGACTTATTTAACCCCTTGGGCTCTACGCCAACCTAGCTGGGCTATCATCTCAACCAACTCGTCATAGTCGACACCCTCGTGGGCCGCAGCCATTGGCACCAGACTATGAGACGTCATTCCAGGCGAAGTGTTCACTTCTAACACCATAAAATCCCCAGAATCTGTCATCATGACATCTACCCGCCCCCAATCTTCGCAATTCAAAGATTGATAAGCTTTCAAAGCTAGGTCTTTTAACTCTTCTTCCCGCTCAAAAGGCAAACCACAAGGCAACAGATACTGGGTGTCATTCGCCACGTACTTAGCATTGTAATCATACAAAACATGCTCTTCTGAAGGCTTCAAACCAATCGGCGCCCAAGCACGATCACCGATCACAGCAATCGTAAATTCTGGTCCGGTAACAAACTCTTCGACCAAAATATCAGAATCGTAACGCTGGGCGTCTTGCAGAGCCTCAGCTAGGCCTTCTGGGCCATCTACCTTGCTGATACCAATGGTTGAGCCTTCACGGGAAGGCTTAATGATCAAGGGATACGTCATCTCTTTATTGATCTGCGCCACATCCGGTTTATGACTAAAGCATAAGTATTTTGGCGTTGGGATTCCGATCCCCTGCCAGTAGCGCTTAGTTAAGGCTTTGTCCATAGCAAAACCGGACGCTAAAGGCTGACTTCCCGTATAGGGCTTATCCATCAAATCCAGCAATGCTTGCAGACGACCGTCTTCACCCTCTCCACCGTGAAGGGCAATAAAAGCAAAATCAAACGCTACCGCTTGCAGCTGCTTAATCACATCTTGGTCAGGGCCTTCATGGTATAAATCTACCGCTTCTACTTGGTAGCCTTTATTCTTTAAAGCCTGCACCACTCGCGCACCACTCTCTAAAGACACTTCACGCTCAGCAGAACGGCCACCATATATCACAGCAATCTTTTGGTCTTTTAACAGAGACACGTTAGATTCCCTCCGCCGCAAGCTTTTTCGAGATAGACCCGATGTCACCCGCACCTTGCGTAATCAAAAGATCATCAGGGCGCAATACATTGGCTAAAATACTATGTAAATCATCCTCACTGCTCACATGCACAGGATCAATCGTCCCACGCTGTCGAATGCTGCCGCACATAGATTTACTGTCAGCGCCATTAATAGGTGTTTCACCTGCAGAGTACACATCCAGCAACAAGAGCACATCCACATCAGAAAGTACCTTAACGAAGTCTTCGTATAGGTCCCGTGTGCGGGAGTAACGATGGGGCTGATACACCATCACCAAACGCTTCTCTGGCCATCCATCGCGAATCGCTTTAATGGTTGCCCTTACCTCACTCGGGTGATGACCGTAATCATCCACAAACATCACCTTACCACCCTCAGGAAGAGTCAAATCTCCCTGCTCTTGGAAGCGGCGACCAACGCCTTCAAAGCCCATTAGACCGGCTTGTATTGCTTGAGGAGATACACCTAAATCCGTTGCAACGGCGATAGTAGCCAGCGCATTTAACACATTATGACGCCCAGGCATGGGTAATCGAATAGGTAAACTCTCACCTTCAGGAAGATGCGCCACAAACTCACAGTAGCGACCTGTTTGCTTAATATCCGTTGCGTAGAAATCAGCTTCTTGCTCAATACCATAGGTTAAAACAGGGCGACTAAGCTCCGGCATAATAGAGCGAACATTTTCATCATCAACACACAACACTGCCAAGCCATAAAACGGCAGGTTATGAATAAACTCAACAAAGGTACGCTTTACTTGTTCAAAGTCGCCCTTGTAGGTATCCATATGGTCTTCGTCAATATTGGTAACAATGACAGTTTGCGGCTGCAAATGCAGAAACGAAGCATCACTTTCGTCTGCCTCTGCCACCAAATACTTACTGCTACCCAATTGGGCATTGGCCCCAGCACTGGTTAAGCGACCACCAATAACAAATGTAGGAGACTCATCGGTGGCAGCCAAAATAGAAGCCATCAAACTGGTTGTAGTGGTCTTACCATGGGTCCCAGCGACCGCTATGCCATGGCGGTATCGCATCAACTCAGCAAGCATTTCGGCACGACGCACAATAGGAATACGATGCTCTTTACCCCATTTGATCTCGGGGTTTTCTTCATTGATCGCACTAGACACCACAATAACGTGGGCGTTTTTAACATTCTCTTCTCGGTGGCCAATAAAGATTTCAATACCCAAGCCTGATAAGCGCTCCGTGACAGCAGAACCTTTTAGGTCTGACCCACTCACCGAGTAGCCTTGGTTATTAAGTACTTCTGCGATACCGGACATACCCACACCACCCACACCAATAAAGTGGATATTCTGAATTCGACGCATGGTAGGGATGTCATACTGAAACTTGGCTTCAATCATTTTTCATTAACCTTATACAGTGAGAGACAACGGTTTGAGTTGCCTCAGGCTGAGCAACCGTCTTCGCCTGCTCTGCCATCTTCATAAGTTTGTCTTGCTCAGTCACACAAGACGTCAAAATATTCGTTAATTCGTTTAAAGTCAGCTTCGGTTGAGGCACAAGAAACGCTGCTCCTACGCTCTCTAACACTTGAGCATTCTTTGTTTGGTGATCATCAATAGCATGGGGATAAGGCACCAAAATAGACGGTAGCCCTGCAATCGCGAGCTCACTCACCGTCATCGCACCAGCGCGACACAACACCACATCCGCCCAGTAATAAGCCTGATTCATATCTTCGATGTAAGCATCAACTCTTGCTTCCACATGCAAGGCAGAATAACTTGCCTGAACTGCTTCGATATTACGGGCTCCCGTTTGATGCCACACATCTAAACGTATATCCATTGACCAATTTGCGAGTAATTCAGGCACCAGATCATTAATGGCTTTTGCCCCCAAACTACCACCAACCACAAGCAACCTCAGTGGACGAGCATTATCTTCCCGGGGCTTGCGCGTCATTTGTTTCAAAATGGCACCGCGCACTGGATTACCGACAGTCAGCCCATTAGGTAAAGCCCCATCAAAGGCTTGCAAGGTGACATTTGCCACCTTACTTAATAAGGTATTAGTAGTGCCACCGACAGCATTTTGCTCATGAACCACCACTGGGATACGCAAAAGTTTTGCTGCCACACCGCCGGGACCGGCAACAAAGCCCCCCATGCCTAACACTAAATCTGGTTTTGAACGGCGTAATATTGCTAAAGCCTGTCCAACGGAATGGGCAATACGTAATGGTGCCAATGCGAGTCCCATCAGACCTTTACCACGGACACCTTTGATTGAAAGAGTGTGCAAAGGAATATCATGCTGCGGAACAATACGTTCTTCCATTCCGCCCGCAGAACCGATCCATTCAACGTCCATTCCCTTCTCTAAAAATTTTTCAGCACAAGCCAATGCAGGGTAAATATGCCCACCTGTCCCACCGGCCATTAGCATCACTTTTTTAGGTTTAGACACTGCTCATTTCCTCAAATTTTTCCGATGCAGTTGTACGCTTTTTATCTTCCGGCTTTGCCTGGGCAAGACGCCTATTCTCGATATCTACCCGGGCGATAACAAACAGACTGCCCAAGGTAATAATGAGGCTACTGCCGCCATAACTAATCAAAGGCAAGGTCAAGCCTTTAGTTGGCAGAAAACCTGTATTCACACCAACATTGATAATCACTTGAGCCAAAATCAGAATTGCCAAGCCAAAACTCATGTAGCCTTGAAAAAAGCGTCCAAGCCCCATGGCTCGCTGACCGATTTTAAAGGCTCGACTCACTAGCACGCCAAACACCGCCAGCAACAAAAAACCACCAAGAAGTCCCGTTTCTTCAACCCAAACCGAGAACACAAAATCCGTATGGGCTTCAGGTAAATAGGCAAGTTTCTGCACACTATTTCCCAAGCCAAGTCCAAACCACTCACCACGCCCATAAGCAATTAATGCTTGGGAAAGCTGATACCCATCATTAAATGGGTCCGCCCACGGGTCGACAAAGTTCATCAGACGCTTGATTCGGTAACTCTCGGAGACAGCAACCAAACCCAAAGCCGCAACTACCGCAATAACCAAACCTATGAATTGATAAATCGGCGCTCCAGCAATAAACAAAAGAGCTATCACTGTCCCTACCAGCACTACCGATGCCCCAAAATCCGGCTCCAACAAAAGGAATACCAAAAACAAGAAAGACACCACCATTGGCATGCCTGAGCCAATTAACTTTTCTCTTACTCGATCTGCTCGTCGCACCAAATAACCAGAGACATATACCACCATACAGACCTTAGCCACTTCTGACGCCTGCAGGTTAAATACCACCAAGTTAATCCAACGACGACTACCGTTTACCGTTTTACCAATTCCCGGCACCAGCACCAGTACCAGTAACAACAAAGAAAAGGCCATCAGCCAAACACTGTATTGCTGCAAACGCTCTGTTGGCACTGAGAGCATCACATAGCCAAACACCAAGCCAATGAACAAATACACAATCTGCCTGGTCATAAAGTAATAAGGATGCCCATAATTACTTTCTGACAAAAAAACCGAAGCGCTCGACACCATAACAATTCCAAGCATCATCACACACGCCACCGCCCCCAAAAAGACGTTATCGATATGACGCAGTTCACTCAGAGAGACAGGCTCAAAGAACGCTTTCAAATTCATAGGGCTGCCACCAACTTTTTAAAATGATCGCCCCGATGCTCAAAACTCTTATACTGATCAAAACTTGCACAAGCAGGTGAGAAAAGCACCACATCCCCTTGTTTTACATAGCTTTTCAGAGCTTCCATGCATTGTTCCAAATTATCATGGTGAGAGTATGCAGTGCCCTCAGGAACGATGTCGATGATGTGTTGGGCATCTTTACCAAAAACATAAAGATGACTGACAAACTTTGCTAAGGCTGGTGCCAATGGGGAGAAGTCAGCCCCTTTTCCCACGCCACCAGCAATCAAATGAATGGTTGGTGTTCGAGGTGAGCCAAGCCCCTCTAACGCTGCCAGCGTCGCTCCTACATTCGTGCCTTTGGAGTCATTGATGTACACCACATCCTTTAACTCACGAACGGTTTCACAACGATGAGGCAAGCCACCAAAATCACGCAATACACCCTGTACACGAACATCCTCAATGTCCAAGCCAAGCACATCCAAAATCGCCAAGGATGCCAAGATATTGGCATAATTGTGTTCGCCTTTTAGCTTTACATCCTGAGCATTGAATAGACGTTTAACCCCTTTACTCAACCAGATACCGTCGCTGTCACGAAGCAAACCAAATTCTTTAAGATCCGGCACACCCTTGGTAAAAGCACGAACGGGAGTATTTTGAGCCAATAAAGGAGCGGTCAGAATATCCTGCTTATTGCACACAGCCGCTTCACAACCACGATAAATACGCTGTTTGGCACGTTGGTAAGCATACAAGTCGTCATAACGATCCATATGATCTTCGGAGACATTCAACAGACAAGCCACATCCGCCTTTAAAGCATGGGTGGTTTCTAACTGAAAACTGGACAACTCAAGGACATAATAATCCACCTCTTCAGAAATCAGATCCAAAGCCGGTAAACCCAAATTGCCACCCGCAACAGAGCGCTTCCCTAGAGCCAACAACAACTCATTTACTAAGGTCGTCACGGTGCTCTTAGCATTAGATCCTGTGATTGCAATGATCTTGCCATTTGCATAGTCACGAAACAGGTCAACATCTCCACGCATTTTCACACCCGCTTGAGCCAGCTGCTGCAAAATAGGTGTTGCCAAAGCGATGCCTGGGCTGACAAATAACTCAGTTACACCGAGAGTTAAAAGTGCCTCGAGACTCCCCGTGTAAATCCGATCACTGGGACAATATTGCTTCACCTGATCTAACCCCGGCGGATTGTCACGGGAGTCGATCACATAAAAATCCAAACCTTGTTGCGCCAGAAATCGAGCCGTCGACACTCCGGTCAGGCCAAGTCCAACGACAGCACGTACTCGATCGGTCGAAATCAAAGACATAATTTCTTATCTCACCTTCAAGGTCGCAATACCAATCAACACCAAGCACACGGTAATGATCCAGAAACGGACAATCACTTTTGGCTCAGCCCAACCTTTTAACTCAAAATGGTGATGGATTGGCGCCATACGGAAGATTCGTCGCTTCGTGAGTTTATAAGAAGCCACCTGCAGAATGACCGACACCGTCTCCATTACAAAGACGCCCCCCATAATAAACAACACCAACTCTTGACGCACAATCACCGCTATGACACCCAATGCAGCACCCAGCGCCAAAGCACCCACATCACCCATAAACACTTGAGCGGGATAAGTGTTGAACCAAAGGAAGCCCAGCCCAGCCCCAACTAATGCGGAACAGAAGACAATGAGCTCACCGGTACCCTGCACGTAAGGGATCAAAAGGTACTCAGCAAAACGAACGTTACCTGTGAGGTAGGCAAATAAACCTAGGGCACCACCAACAAGCACAGTTGGCAAAATCGCCAAACCATCCAACCCGTCAGTCAAGTTCACCGCATTACTGGTACCAACAATAACGAAGTAGGTTAGCACCACAAAAAACACACCCAGTGGAATGGCCGCATCTTTAAATAACGGAATCAACAGCTCTGTTTCAGCAGGCGTCGAAGCACTTACATACAAATACAAGGCAGCAGACAGACCAAACACACTTTGCCAAAAGTACTTCCACTTGGCAGGCAGGCCTTTAGAGTTTTTCTCCACCACCTTGCGATAATCATCTACCCAACCAATGGCACCAAAGGACACCAAAGTTAATAAGGTCACCCATACGTATTCATTGGTTAAATCGCCCCAAAGCAAAGTACTGATGGTGATCGAAAAGATAATCAGGACCCCCCCCATAGTGGGAGTCCCCGCTTTGCTAAGATGAGATTGAGGACCATCATCTCGCACAGCTTGACCAATCTGCAGACGCTGCAGCAGACGAATCACTTTTCCGCCAACAATCAACGAAATAAACAAGGCCGTCAGCACACCCAAAATGGCACGTAACGACAGATAATTAAAAACTGTAAAAAAAGTAACGTACTTACTTAAATAGGCAGTTAAGAGCAGTAACATGGTTAAATGGGTTCCTAGTCTTTCAACGCGTTAACAATGTCTTCCATTTTGGCCGAGCGTGAACCCTTCACCAAAATCACATGGTCTGAATTTAACGAAGCCAACAACTCTGTTGCCTCGCTCTTTGTCTCACACCGATGGGCAACACCTGCCCCACCGTGCTGTTCAAACCCGTTTGCTGCCAATTCAGCAATCGGGCCAATGGTTATTAATCGGTCAATACCTGCTGCCGCTGCATAGTTGCCAAGACCGGTATGAATGGAAGACTCCAACTCACCCAATTCTCCTAAAGCTCCTAAAACAACCCACTTTTGCTGGTCAGCAAACAGCGCCACCACATCAATGGCAGCCTCGACAGATTTTGGGCTCGCATTGTAACAATCATTAATCATGAGAGCTTTACTTTTTGTTACAATTTGCTCCATACGACCAGGGACCTGAGCAGGATGCTCGATACGTTGAACCACATCAGAAAAATCGTATCCCAGCCCAACCATAGCAAGGGCCACGGCCATAGCATTGGCAATATGATGGCGACCGGGACGGTCTAATTTCATCGGGTAACTGGCCCCTTTGAATACCAGCTCAAATTCAGACCCTACAGCAGATACCTTAATTGATTTTGCATAAAGGGTGGCAGCCGTATTTTCAACGGAAAACGTCAGGCATTCACGCCCGTCTAAGATAGACTCCCAATATGGGTAGGACGCATCATCTAGATTCAGAATAATGACCCCATCAGGCTTGGCCGTCTCGATCAGCTTACCTTTCTCAATGGCAATCCCTTGGATTGACCCAAATCCCTGTAAATGACTTCCGCTGGCATTAGTCAGCACCACCACATCCCCATGGATGGCATGCCCTAATCGCTCAATCTCACCTGGAAAACTTGTTCCCGCTTCAATGATGGCAAACTTGTCGTCAGAAGACGCACTCAATAAAGTCTTAGGCACACCAATCTGATTATTGAGATTACTAAATGTTTTGAGTACTTTAGCCTCGTTTGATAACACATCAGCCAACCAATCTTTCACACTGGTTTTACCGTTACTGCCAGTGATAGCAACAACAGGACAGGTGAAACCATCTCGACTTAAACGCCCAATCTCACCATAAGCCTCAGTGGTGTTTTGAACCTCGATGCGCGGTTCTACTGTGCATGGCTCACTGACCAACACCGCGAGAGCACCTTGCTTAACGGCCTGATCGATAAATGCATGGCCATTAAATCGGTCACCTACTAGCGCTACAAATAAAGCCCCCGCTAACGCCTCCCGAGTGTCCGTAGAAACGGATGTGACAAGCTGATCTTGGCCGACTAATCGTCCACCAGCACGAGCAGCAATGTCTGATAATTTAAGACTGTTTAACATAAGCATTCAGCGCCTTAAGCGCTTCCTCTCTGTCATCAAAATGATGTCGAACCCCCATCACTTCCTGATAGGTTTCATGTCCCTTTCCAGCAATCAAAACTATGTCTTCAGGTTGAGCAGTTGCAACTGCCTTAGTGATCGCGTCACTGCGATCAACAACCACATGTAGCTGCTTAGAAAGAGCTAAATTTTGCCCACTCAGCACTTCATCAATAATTGCTTTGGGGGATTCTGAGCGAGGGTTATCCGAGGTTACCCAAACTTCATCTGCATATTGCTGGGCAGCCTGCAACATCATAGGCCGCTTCCCTTTATCGCGATCACCACCGCAACCAAACACACAAATCAAACGACCTGGGACATGGGCGCGCACCGCAGACAATGCCATATCAAGGGCATCCGACGTATGAGCATAATCCACTAGCACCAAAGGGGCGCTAGTGACTTTTACTGGCTCCATTCTACCTGGGGCGCCATTGAGATTCGCTAATGCAGCAACCAGCTCCCCTTTACTTGGCGCAACACGCCATACCGAGGCCAAAGCCGCCAAAGCATTTTGAACATTAAATCCACCCAACAAGGGCAAGAAAACCTCATAAGTGACACCACACAACAACAGCTCAAGCTGAACCCCTGTTTGCAGGTAGTTTTTACTAACAACACTGAAATCAGCACCAGCCCCTTGGGAATACGTCCACACAGGAGCCACACTCTTTTCAGCCATATATTGCCCGTAATCCGAGTCAATACAGATCACGGAACGCTGCAACCCAGAAAAGCCAAAGAGCTTACTTTTGGCCATCGCATACTGCTCCATGGAGCCATGATAGTCGAGATGGTCCCGCGTCAAATTTGTGAAAACTGCGGTAGTAACAGGCACACCGGCAAGGCGCTTTTGATCTAGAGCATGGGATGAGGCCTCAAAGGCAACAAAATCGATCCCTTGCTGAGCGAATTTTGATAGCAACTTATGTAACGTAAGAAGGTCTGGAGTAGTTTGTTTAGCTTCTTCCAATTGGTCCAGTGGACCAATGCCGAAAGTCCCCACCATGGCACTGTTAAAACCAATCTGATTGGCTAATTGAGCAATATAAAAACAAGTGCTCGATTTACCATTGGTCCCCGTCACGGCAACAATATGCTCAGGTGCTGGCCCATATACTTGACGCACTAACGCGCCCAAGACCTCTTCCAGCCCTGCCACTTCAATGATGGAAATTTTATCGTGAACAATCTGGAGACCCTGAGGCACCAAAGCTAAGGTACAACCTTTCTCTGCCACCTGCTCTAGGTAGTCCCAACCATTTGAGGTCACGCCAGGTAAGGCAATAAAGACGGAATACTGATCCACTAAACGAGAATCGGTCTCTAAGGACCGATACTCTATCTGCTCTAATGTGTTAGGAAGTGGAAGCTCTAACCAATGGGATAGCTGCGCACTTGAGAACATATCAATTCCCCTGCACGATGCGATATGGGGTTTTCGTTTCGAGACGAACCTCGCGCAACCCTTCAGGTCTGTCTGGCGGGATATTCAGCACAGTCAGCGCCCCCTCCATGACCCGAGAAAAAACAGGCGCAGACACTTCACCGCCGTAATACTCTTGCCCTTTCGGATCATTGACCATGACCACCATAGCTAGGCGTGGATCTGTCGCAGGCACTACACCGGCAAACAATGAGACGTACTGATCATACTGGTAGCCAGAAGCTCCCACTTTGTGCACCGTACCGGTTTTGCCCGCGACATTATAGCCAGGAATCTGAGCTTTTTTGGCCCCTTGGGCAACCACTTGCTGCAACATCCCTACTACATCATGGGCGATGTTAGCTGGTACCACTTGCTCCCCATCAGGCGGCAAGTCTTGTTTAAAAATAGTGACTGGCACTTTGTAACCACCATTTGCTAACACCATATATGCCTGTGCTAGCTGAAGAGTAGACACTGAAAGGCCGTATCCATAGGACAGTGTTGCAATTTCAGAGGGGTGCCACTTAGGGTGCATTGGCAATACGCCCGTTGCTTCACCGGGGAAACCAATCCCCACTGGCGTACCAATACCCAGTTCGTAAAACATGTTCCAAATAGTGTCTTGAGGCAAAGACAATGCGATCTTGGAGGTTGCCACGTTACTGGACTTAACCAGAAGCTTCTCCAAATTGATTTTGCCATAGTTGCCCAAATCTCGAATGGTGTAACGCCCAAAGCGAATATAGCCTGGAGAGGTATCAATAATGGACTCTGTTGTGTATTGACCAGAACGCATGGCCGCCGTCACAGAAAACGGCTTCATGGTAGACCCCGGCTCAAACAAATCGATAACAGCTCGGTTACGCAGCTGATCATACTCTAAATCAGAACGATCATTAGGGTTATAGGAGGGCTGATTCACCATTGCCAAAATTTCGCCGGTACGCACATCCAAAATGACGGCCGAAGCCGAGGTTGCTCGCTGCTCGGTGACCGCTGCTTTGAGTTCTCGATAGGCTAGGTACTGCAATCGCATATCGATGCTTAACTCAATATTTTCCCCTGCTCGTTCGGGTACTTCTTGGCCAAGCACACTGATGATATTACCTTTAAGGTCCTTAACATAAGACAATTTACCGGGCTTTCCTTGCAAGGCTTTATCGTAGGCCAACTCAATACCTTCCTGACCTTTGTCATCAATATTGGTAAAGCCGACGACTTGAGCAGCCACTTCCCCAGCCGGATAAAAGCGTTTGTATTCCTTAATCTTACTAACACCTACAACACCTGCCTCAAGGATTGCTTGGGCTTCATGGGGCGGAATTTGACGTTTAAGGTACATAAACCCTTTGTTACGGTTGGTCTCAAAACGCTCTTCCAACCAAGCTCGGCCCACCCCCATTACTTCTGCTAGGCGCGCTATTTCTTGTTTCGCTGTTTTACGCTCTTTAGTGGGATCAAGCGCTCCAGCAGGCACAGTATCGAGCGCCCATAAAGAACGGGGATCGGCAATCACTGTCCAAGTAGGAGTACTGACGGCTAAGGGCTCACCATTTCGATCAAGGATCATACCGCGAGTCGCTGGAATAGATTCCGTACGCACCGCCCGTATTTCACCTTGGTTCTTTAAGAATTCCTTATCTAGAACCGTCAAATAAAACAAACGCCCTGCCGCCACTGAGAACAGAACAAATGCGAGGAAGTAGACTAGGTAAATCCGCCACTTCGTTGGTTGGTTATTAATCTCGTTTGTACTCATGGCTTCACTATGACCAATTCATCCTGACTCGGGGCATGCATATTTAAATCTCGAATAGCCGCCTGCTCTAGACGGCTTGGCTGGGTTAAAGCACTTTGTTCCAGCAAGAGCTGCCCCCACACCACTTCATAATTCACTTCATCTTTCTTTAGCTTTTGCAGGTAAGCGAAATCCTTGCGGAAGTCATAAACCTGCACCACTAACACAATCGCCATCACTCCCATCGCCAGCAAGGAAACAAGAAATGACAGCGGCTTGACGTTCGGATTATTCACTTATCCGTTCCATAACTCGCAATACCGCACTGCGAGATCGCACATTGTCACCCACTTCATTTTTAGAGGGCTTAAGCGCCTTACCAACCGTCTTAAAATGGATATCTAAGTGAGCATTTTGGATCGGCAAATGACGAGGCAAATCCGGCCCTTTACACATCCTCTTCATAAACTGCTTAACAATTCGGTCTTCCAAGGAATGGAAGCTAATCACTACTAGACGTCCACCCACTTTTAAAGCCGCCGCGGCCGCTTCAAGCCCTTGCTCTAGATCCCCAAGCTCATTATTGATATGTATGCGGATACCCTGGAAAGCACGAGTGGCTGGGTTTTTACCTTTTTCCCAAGCTGGATGAGCTTCTGCCACAATTTTGGCTAATTGCTTGGTCGTAGTTATTGGAGTATCGGTGCGATAATTAACAATGGCCTTTGCAATACGACGGGAAAATCTTTCCTCACCGTATTGGTACATGACATCAGCAATTTCTTTTTCTGGAGCAACTGCAATCCACTCAGCAGCACTCATGCCTGCATCAGGATTCATGCGCATATCAAGGGGACCATCATTCATAAAACTAAAGCCACGGGAAGCATCATCCAGCTGCGGAGAGGACACCCCCAGATCCATCATGATACCGTCCACTTTCTCGACACCAAAAACATCAGGGATATGTTCAGCCATGTTGGCAAAACTGTCTTGAACAATGGTAAAACGGTCATCTTCTGCTTCGAGAGCTTTGCCATGACCAATAGCCACAGGATCCTTGTCGAACCCAAGCATTCGCCCATTGGATAGACGGGACAGCACAAGTCGCGTGTGACCACCTCGGCCAAAGGTGCCATCAACATAAAAACCGGCGTCATCTGTCACCAGCATGTCGACCGACTCATTCAGCATCACACTAATATGTTCTGGGGTGCTATCTGTCATAGAGATATATCCATCATGCTATCAAGTTCTAAATTTTCTAAATTCGTTTCCGACAAGTATTCTTCACGCTGAGCATCCCACTCTTCCTGAGCCCAAATCTCGAGCTTTTTACCTTGCCCTAACAAGGTGGACTTGCGTGCAATCTTAGCGAAGTCCCGTAACGGCCCTGGAAGCAAGATCCGTCCTGCGCTGTCCAGGTCCAAATCTGTCGCATGCCCCACCAACAAGCGCTGTAAACGTCTCGCTTGAGGCTGAAAAGACGGCAACTTATCCAACTTTTGCTGAATTTGCTCCCATTCCTGCACCGGATATAGCAGCAAACACCTAGACGCTGGATCGATCGTCACTACCACACTGGGCTCATCGTATTGAAGAAACTCATCGCGTAAGCGTGCCGGGAGCGCCATTCGCCCCTTTGCATCCACGCTGACCTGATGAATTCCTCTAAACACGCCCATTACCCACTTATCGACACCATAACCCACAATTTAACACTAATTTTTCCAAATGGTAAAAAAAAACCCAAAAAAACTGCTCCAAAGGGGAAAACTTACACTTTGAATACACGGAGTTTTTGAGTTTTAGGCGTTTGTGGATAAAAAATGGGGCAAAACTTGTATGAGAAAAGAAATAAGCACTGGGAAAAATATAGACATACAAAAGGAGAGAAGAATGCAAGTTGGCCGATAAGCCGGGTTCTGTCGTGGACAGCCATTCATCTAGGCTATGCATCGCTACATAGCTCGAGCAACCTACCCGAACTCAGTGCGGGTCACACCGATGAGTTCCTATTTGGTCTTGCTTCAAGTGGGGTTTACCATGCCACGAACTGTTGCCAGTCGCGCGGTGCGCTCTTACCGCACCATTTCAACCTTACCGGCAGTAAACTGCTTAGGCGGTATATTTTCTGCTGCACTTTCCGTAGGCTCTCGCCCCCCAGGCGTTACCTGGCACTTTACCCTGCGAAGCCCGGACTTTCCTCCCCCCAGAGACTGGGCGGCGACTGCCTGGCCAACTTGCGGATGGGGATACTACAGTCTGACGCTGTAATTGCAAGTAGAAATGAAAAGAAGTTTATAAGGGAAAGCAAAAGCGCACTTCTAAGCCACCTTCTGGACGATTAAGTGCCTGTATTTCACCGTTATGAGTATGGGCAATACGCATAGCAATTGTTAACCCGACACCAAAGCCACCACTGTTGGCCTCCCGAGCGGACGAGGAGCGAAAGAAAGCATGGAAAATCTTATCTAGCATCTCATCCGGCACACCAGGGCCATTATCTTTTATGGAAATAACGGCTCGGTTATCAACCACACTGGACTCCACTTCAACCACACCGCCATCGCCTGCGTAAAAACACGCGTTTCGCAGTACGTTTTCTACTGCATGTCGCAATTGCACCGCATCACCATTCAAGTGTTTTGGTGTTGCCCCGACACGACTGATAGAAATACCTCTGAGCTGAGACTCAAACTGCACGTCTGAAACAATCTCATCCAACCAAGGCTGAAGTTCAATCTGCTTTTTCTCTAACGAAGCAGCCTCTAACCGAGATAAGGTCAACACCTCACCAATGAGCTCATCCAACTCATGCAATTCATTGCGAATACGATCAAGGTAGTTTTGTTGAGCGGGCTGACCTTGCTTATCTTCGGCAATCGTTAAAGCCACTTCGATACGCGCTAATGGCGTACGGAGCTCATGGGACACATCCCGCAAAAGCCGCTCTTTTGAGTCCAACAAGGTACCGAGACGCTCCGCCATCTCATTAAACTCACGAGCCAAGTTACCAATGGCATCTTGACGACGCACTAAGCGACCATCCACACGGGCAGACATCTCACCTTGACCAAATTGACGTGTAATTTTCTGCAGTTTTAGCAAAGGCCCCAATAACCAATAGGCCAAGATACCACTGGACACTAACAAGCCCAGCAGGGATAAAAACGCTATCCCCCAAGGACCAACAAAGTCTGCTGTGGGATTAGGGCGAAACACCAGCAAATATTGAGTATTCTTCGACCCCACCACTTGAATAAACTGGCTGCGGCGAAAATCAGCGGAAGGCGAAGGGGCGCCATCTTCTAAGGAAGAATCTAATCCGGAGTTATTATTGAAATTTTTCGGTAAAGGACGCAACAGCGGTTTACCATTCTCTTGGTAGATATAGATGCTGCCATCTAGTCTCTTTTCGAAGCGCTGGGCCTGATCTGTTAAAGCATCAGCCCCCTCTTCTTCATATACAGAAACGAGAGTGACACCTATATCCCCCAAGACATCTGCGGATACCTGATTTCTATCTTCAATAAAGTCTACTACTCCAAGACCAATGGCCACGACCACAATATTGGAAAATAGAACAACTAAAAAAACACGGAGAAAAGTGTTCTTCATATAATCAGGCAACCATCTCAATTTTAACCCTCAGCACCATCTACAAAAATGTAACCTACGCCACGAACCGTTTTAATACGCGGCTCACCATTATCGAAGTTTCCGACCTTCTTACGCAAGTTACTGATGTGCATATCCAAACTGCGGTCGTACATAGTCAATTTACGACCTAGCGCTTTTTCTGACAATTCCTGTTTAGTCATCACCTGCCCAGGCACCATCATCATACACTCAAGCAAAGCATACTCAGATGTGGTCAGCTCAATCGCTTCTTCGTACAAGTAAACGGTACGGTCGCGACGACGAAGCAATACGTCAGATAGCTCCAAGTCAGACATTGGATCGTCTTCTTTCTCTTGGGAAGAACGACGCAAGATTGCCTTGATACGGGCCAACAGCTCACGCGGATTAAACGGCTTAGACAAGTAGTCATCTGCCCCCATTTCAAGACCTAGAATGCGATCAATATCATCGCCTTTCGCGGTCAACATAATGACGGGGATAGAGCTCTTGTTACGTATCTGCTTCAAAGTCTCAAAGCCATCAAGTACCGGCATCATCACATCTAGAATCACGATATCAGGGCGATCCTGTTCCATGTAGTCTAATGCTTCTTGTCCGTTCCACGCATGAGTTACTTCGTAACCCTCTCCATCAAAGTACTCTTTTACTAAGTCTGAAAGACGAGCATCGTCGTCTGCTAAAAGCATCTTAACCATAATCAACCCTTTTAAATGTAAAGTCGTTTGACTCTTAGATAGTATGGTAGTAAGCGCACAATTAAATCCCTCTTTTCAATGTGCTGACACTTTTTACTAATCGACTGACGTATTGCCCCCTAAAAAAACAAAAACGCCCCCTGAGATCCACTCATAGGGGCGTCTTTACAATTGAAGGAGGCGTTATTTCACTTCGATCACTTGCTCTTCAATGCGTGCTTTCCATTCGGCTGGACCAGTCAAATGAACGGAAGTACCTGCCGCGTCCACCGCAACAGTCACCGGCATATCCACCACATCGAACTCATAAATGGCTTCCATCCCCATTTCAGGGAAGGCTACTACATCCGCTTTCTTAATGGCTTTAGACACCAAGTATGCAGCACCGCCGACCGCCATCAGATAGACAGCACCAAACTCTTTGATCGCTTCGATTGCCACAGGACCACGTTCTGCTTTACCAATCATGCCAAGTAAACCTGTCTTCTCAAGCATGGTATGGGTGAATTTATCCATACGTGTCGACGTGGTTGGACCTGCTGGACCTACCGCTTCGTCTTTTACTGGATCCACAGGCCCAACGTAGTAAATAAAGCGCCCTTTGAGATCTACTGGCAATTCTTCGCCATTAGCAATCATCTCAACCATTTTCTTGTGAGCAGCGTCGCGGCCCGTCAACATTTTACCGTTTAATAGGATGGTTTCACCTGGCTTCCACTCTTTCACCATTTCAGGGGTGATTTCATCCAAGTTCACACGGCGAACACTGTCACCCACTTCCCAAGTGATATCTGGCCAATCATCTAAAGAAGGTGGAACTAGATCCGCAGGACCTGAGCCATCCAGTACGAAGTGCGCATGACGAGTTGCCGCACAGTTTGGAATCATAGCAACAGGCAAAGACGCGGCATGGGTTGGGTAATCCATAATTTTGACATCTAGTACTGTCGTTAGGCCACCAAGACCTTGTGCGCCAATACCTAGATTGTTAACCGCTTCAAAGATCTCTAAACGCAATTCTTCTGCACGGTTTTGTGGGCCACGAGCTTTCAATTCATGGATATCGATGGGTTCCATCAAGGACTCTTTCGCCATCAACATGGCTTTTTCAGCCGTACCACCAATACCAATACCCAACATACCTGGAGGACACCAGCCCGCGCCCATCGTAGGTACTGTCTTCTTAACCCACTCAACAATTGAGTCAGATGGGTTCAACATTGCCATTTTAGATTTGTTCTCAGAGCCACCGCCTTTCGCAGCAACATGCACTTCAACTGTGTCACCAGGAACCACTTCCATATGAATAACAGCAGGAGTATTGTCTTTGGTGTTTTTACGGGCACCAGCAGGATCATCCAGAATGGACGCACGCAGTACGTTATCCGGGTGCAAGTAAGCACGGCGCACACCTTCGTTAATCATGTCAGTGACGCTCATAGCGCTTTCCCACTGAACATTCATACCGACCTTTACAAATACTGTCACGATGCCTGTGTCTTGACAGATCGGACGCTTACCTTCGGCACACATACGAGAGTTAATTAGAATCTGAGCCATCGCATCTTTTGCTGCTTGGCTTTCTTCTCGCTCGTAGGCTTCATGGACGGCTTTAACAAAATCTAGAGGGTGGTAGTAAGAGATAAACTGAAGTGCGTCGGCCACGCTGGAAATCAGATCATCTTCTTTAATAATGCTCATGCGACTCTCCTGCTGAGTATTATGCTTTTATGAGGAAGCAGAATGTTAAAAGATGCGCTGACGCATTAAAAGGTTTTACTAAAATTTTCAGCAAATATACCAGCCATTCACAAAATCAATATTAATTCCCAACCAACAAAAAAGCCTCCGTATGCAGGAGGCTTTTTTATACTCAAGGCTGAATCAGGCTTTCTGAGACGAATGAGGATGTCGCACGGAATACTGCACATACTCTTCAAGAATGGACGAAGTAAAATTCTCGCGCTCTGTCAATGATGGAATCTGCTCCGCCTCCCAATTAATCAAGCTCACGAAAACAGAATATTTATTGATGCAACCATAGTTCAAATCACGGACACTGATTTGATGCGCCTCCATTAGGCGTAACACTTGCTCGATGACTTTTTGACTTTCAAACTGACTGACACCTTCGATACTCTTCAGCATACGCTGAACCCGCTCCACTGGGTTTTCAGACACTTTCGGCTCCGCTTTTGAACGGCTTGCCATCAAGAACTTATCCAGCATTTCTTCAGTATACACTTCACGCTCATGTACATCGGAAACTTGCGCGCTTTCACGCTCTAGCAAACGGATAAATAAACTCTTGTTTTGAATGTCCGAAAACTCAAGATCCCGCAGAGTTAAACCGCTTTCTGTCATGATGGTGATCACAGCATCGTAAGACTCTTTAGCTGAATCATTTCCCTTGGCTGCTAGGGACAGATGACGACGCAACTCATGCATGATCTTCGCAGCGCG
Organism: Marinomonas vaga; assembly: GCF_055388305.1. Taxonomy (NCBI): domain Bacteria; kingdom Pseudomonadati; phylum Pseudomonadota; class Gammaproteobacteria; order Oceanospirillales; family Oceanospirillaceae; genus Marinomonas; species Marinomonas vaga. The sequence goes on along the minus strand of NZ_AP043903.1, from coordinate 2,548,219 downwards.
ATAGTCTTCTTTCATCTGCACGTGTTGGGTGTACTGCTCTTTACAACCTTCCAGCTTAGCATTGAGCTCTTCAAAACCTTGTTGGGCATCTTGCTCAGCACGCAAAGAGCTTATCCGCAATTCTGAACGCTCAGTCTCCCATGCTTCGTAAGCACGAGCCCGAGCTTGGAAAGCTCTTTCAATAGCCTCTTCAAAGCTTTGCTCGATGCGAGCACGTTCAGAACGCTCTTTCTGCTCTTCTAACTCAATGGCAGCACGTTGGGCTCGTCGAGCAGACAAAGACTCTTGCGCAAGAATAAGCTGGCTTTCCAACCCTTGAATCTCAGACTGAATAGTGGATTCATCAAAGTCCATCAAACGATCATGAACCTTCGACCAATAGCCATCTTGCTCAAAAGGCACGTCAGGATTGCTAGATGCGTATTGATTACGAAGAGTTTCCTTGAAGGCTTCCCCAGAAGGACGAAATGCTTGGGCCGCATCAATCACATTATCATGAGTGGCAAAACGATCTTCCGCCACGGCGGGCTCTGCATGTATGTCGTCGGGATCTTTACTGGCTTCCATTTCTACTTCTTCACAAATAACATCTTCGTTTAATTCTTCTGCGGGTTCTACCGAATCCACTGGGTCATCCACAGATTCTAGCTCTGGCTCGGCCGCTACCTGCTCAGCTGCAGATTCATCTCCCGAATCTTGAGACTTGGACGACTCAGTAACCGAGTCCTCACTGGCAGCCGCTTGCTGGGCATTACATTCTGATTGATTAGAAAAATCGACTTCTGATTCAAAATCCACTGAATCATCATCAAGAATAGTCTTCGCATTAGCGTAGGCTTTCTGAGGATCTACCGGTTTCTCAGAAAAACGACGCTGAGACACATGCTCTGAAGTACTGACAGTATTGGTTGCTGTCTTAGCATGGCGTGGCGGCCCGCTCCAGCTCACTTTGAACAATGTGGTTCGATCACACAGCTGATACATGGGGATATCCCCTTGATTTAAGCCATTCTGGAGAATGATGGCTTCAGCATGCCTAAATGCCATACTGGACTCGCTTGAGTTGGTCGAAGTTGCGAGATTTAGTAGCTTTACAACTTTCCCGATCGCTTTCTTTTTCCGTCTCAGACTCATTATTTGCCGCCTTTGTGCTTTTTGACTCTGCAACCAATACTTAATCAATCAACAAACAACACGCCATACATCATCTCATTGGCTTATCAACTAAAAAGTAAGATCTTCTGCTAACAATCCCCTAACCTTTAGCAAAATGCTCGCCAACTCTTCTTCAGTATAACCCAAAGCTGGAATTTGCCCCCATACAGGCTCAGGCCAGCAGGGATCATCTACATTCCGCGCCACATGGTGAAGATGCAATTGACGCACTTTATTACCAATTGCAGCCACATTTAACTTATCAGGGGCAAATACATCCTGCATCATTTCCGCCAAGAGGCAACTTTCTGCCATCACCTGCATACGATCTTCCGGCTGCAAATGATGAAGTTCTTCTACCTCCTCTCGACGTGGTACAAGTATAAACCAAGGCACATGACTGTTGTTTATTAACCGCAACTGACTCAAGGGGAAATCTCCAACCCAGACAGAGTCTTTTTCTAAAACCGTATCTAATTCAAACATGTCCATGACTTCCTATTTACATTACCGCGCTAGATGCGCACTATAGCACTCTAATTTAAAATGTTGCCAATGACTTGGAGTCCCCATGACGGAAATGCGTTGTGTCCTTGACGCACAAGCCAAACTCGCCGAATGCCCTCGCTGGGATGAGCAAACCAATACTCTTTATTTTGTGGATATTGACTCCTTTGAGTTACACGCCTTCCATCTCGATACTGGCGATCACGCAAAGCGAACGTTTGACGAAGAAATCGGCTGTTTTTCACTCACCCAAAATGGCGGCTTCATTGCTGCATTTCGCTCTGGTGTCTATACCTTTGCAGACTTCAATGCGCCATTAATCCCTTATTGGCTAGCGGACTACGATCAAAAAACCACCCGTTTTAATGATGGCCGCTGTGACCCTAAAGGTCGCTTCTTAGCAGGCACCATGTACTCCCCTAAAGACGCTTTCCTTGGCGGCCTTTACCAATTCGAAAATGGTCAGCAACTTTTGCTCGATCAAGCGGCTTGGACATCTAATGGGTTGGCCTTCTCTCCAGACCACAAAACTATGTACTATTCGGATACCCCCAACCATATTGTCTATCAATTTGATTACGACGTAGAGACGGGAAAAGCCACAAACAAGCGGACATTTATTGAATTCCCTCGTGGCAACGGCCGCCCCGACGGCGCCGCTGTCGACGCTGAAGGCAACTATTGGTCCGCTCTTTACCAAGGCCAACGGGTGGTCAAAATTAGTCCTGAAGGGGACATTTTGGCGGAATACCCTGTCCCTGCCACTTATCCAACCATGGTCGCTTTCGGCGGCAAAGACATGAAGACTCTATTTGTCTCCACTTGCCGTGGCGCTCAAACAGAAGAAGAACTTAAAAGTTTCCCCAACGCTGGGGGAATTTTTGCGCTAGACACTGACACTCAAGGTCAGACTGAATTCCGCTTTGCGGGTTAATTGAAGACTAAATTTTAGAAAGACGAATAACACTATGCGTGCAAGCAACTACCTATTTTCTACCTTACGTGACGCACCTTCTGATGCTGTGGTCACAAGCCATCAACTGATGATACGCGCAGGCATGATCCGCCAAGTATCTAAAGGCTTGTACACTTGGCTACCCACTGGCATCAAGACATTTAAAAAGGTTGAAAACATCGTCCGCGAGGAAATGCAAAAAGCAGGCTCCCTTGAAGTGATGATGCCTGGTGTACAGCCAGCAGAGCTATGGCAAGAAACTGGCCGTTGGCAAAAATATGGCCCAGAGCTTCTGCGCCTAAAAGATCGTCATGACCGCGACTACTGTGTGGGCCCAACCCATGAAGAAGTCATAACGGACCTTGCCCGCAACGAACTCACAAGTTACAAGCAGTTGCCGCTTAACATGTTCCAAATTCAGACCAAATTCCGTGACGAAGTGCGCCCTCGCTTTGGCGTCATGCGTTCTCGCGAATTCGTGATGAAGGACGCATATTCTTTCCACATATCACAAGAATCTCTGCAAGAGACTTACGATGTGATGCATCAAGCCTACTGCAACGTATTTGACCGAATTGGCCTAGATTATCGTCCAGTACAAGCGGATTCAGGCTCTATCGGTGGTGCTTATTCTCACGAATTCCATGTGCTTGCCGACTCTGGCGAAGATGATATCGCTTTCAGCGACTCGTCTGACTTTGCAGCCAACGTTGAATTGGCTGAAGCCATCTGCGCAAAAACTGAAGCAGATGCTGCCACACAAGCCCTGGAAGAAGTCTTCACACCAAACTGCAAAACCATTGCTGCGGTGGCTGAATTCTTAAAGTTACCGGTTGAGAAAACCGTTAAAACCATGCTGATCAAAGCCACAGACGAAGAAGGCGAACCTTCTATCATTGCTTTGGTATTACGTGGTGACCATGCAATCAACGAGATTAAAGTTGAGAAAATCAAAGGTGCAGTAGTGCCATTTGAGTTCGCAACCGAAGCCGACATCATTGCTAAAGTGGGCTGCCAACCAGGCTCTATCGGACCTAAAGGCCTTAAAGAAGCAGGCGTTCGCGTCATTGTCGATCGCTCCGCTGCCGTCCTGTCCGACTTCTGTGCTGGTGCCAACAAAGATGACTACCACTTCATCGGCCTTAATTGGGCCCGTGATTGCGCCGAGTTCGAAATCGCAGACATTCGTAACGTGGTTGAAGGGGATCCATCTCCAGATGGTCAAGGCAAAATCGTCATCAAACGCGGCATTGAAGTCGGTCATATTTTCCAACTTGGACAAACTTACTCTGAGTCCATGAAAGCGACCGTTCTAGATGAAAACGGTAAAGCACAAACCATGTGGATGGGCTGTTACGGCATTGGCGTGTCTCGCATCGTAGCGGCTGCCATTGAACAAAACTTCGATGATCGAGGCATTATCTGGCCAGAATCCATTGCACCGTTTCAAGTGGCCATCGTTGCCATGAATTACGAAAAATCAGAAGCTGTTCGCGATGCTTGTGAAACCCTATACAAAGACCTTCAAGAGAAAGGAATCGATGTGATCCTAGATGATCGCAAAGAACGCCCGGGTGTAAAATTCGCAGATTGCGAACTACTCGGCATCCCTCATCGCTTAGTGGTGGGTGACAAAGGACTTGCAAATGGCACTTTAGAATACAAGAGCCGCAAAACAGGAGAAGGCGAAGATGTTAATCAAAGCAGTGCCGTTTCGTTCATCTTGGAGAAATTGGCCTAGCGCCAAACCCACACTGCTGGTAATCAGCCTGAGTGCCGTTGGCACTCAGGCTGCTCACGCAGCAGATGCAACTATCTGGCGAAGCGCTATGGGCGCAACCGTTATTGCCACAGCATTAACTAATGCACTAGGTTCAGACACCATGCTTTTGGAACTGGGCACAGGCAATGACATTTACTTTGCGCGCTACTCCGCACGCTGGTACTCAGATACCTCCACCACGTTTAGCAACGGCTTAACCATCACACCATCGCTGCAGGCAGGCTATTCTAAGTGGCAGAGCGCAAAAGACTCCAGCTCATCCGCCACCAACAATGTTATCGATCTGCTACCGGTATTTCGCTGGGAAGGCTCAGCCCTTCCACTAGTCGATTTTATTGATACCGGCGTTGGGCTCTCAATCTTTAGCAGTGATGAATTAGCGGGCCGAAAGTTTGGCGGGCCATTGCAGTTTAACAACTACCTTGGAATCGGTTGGCGCTTCGGGGAAGACGATAACTGGGAAGCCTCGGTCCACTACCAACACTACTCCAACAACAACATCTACGAAGAAAATAACGGCGTAAACTTTGCCCACATTTCCATCGGATACAACTATTAAGAAACCATTATGACAGTTATTTACCATAACCCTCGTTGCTCCAAATCCCGTGAAACACTTCAACTTTTAGAAGACAACAACATCATTCCTGAGGTGAAGCTTTATTTGCAAACACCTCCAACAAAGGAAGAATTGAAAGAGTTACTAAATAAGCTTGGAATGACTTCCGCCCAAGAACTGATGCGCAAGAAAGAAGAGGACTATAAGACCTTAAATCTAAAATCAGAAAGTGACGAAGAAACGCTAATAGACGCCATGATCAACCACCCTAAACTGATCGAGCGCCCTATCGTCGTTCACGGGGGCAAAGCGAAAGTTGGTCGCCCACCAGAATCGGTGCTTGAGCTATTTTAATGAATATCAACCTACTGATTCTGTATTACAGTCGCCACGGCTCTGTGGCGACTATGGCAAAACATATCGCCCGTGGTGCTCAACAAGTCGCCAACACTCATGTGGTCATACGCCAACTACCTGACGCTTCCTTCACCACAGAACAAACCAGCGACCCTATTCCTGAGTCCGGCTACCCATATTGTGAATTAGACGACCTAGCAGAATGCGATGGCCTAGCCATTGGCTCCCCATCCTACTTTGGCAGCATGGCAGCCCCAGTAAAGTTATTTCTGGATCAAACCAGCACCCTTTGGATGAGCGGACAGTTGATCGACAAACCCGCCTGTGCCTTTGCCAGTGCCAGCTCCATGCACGGCGGACACGAGATGACACTGCAATCTATGATGATCCCCCTACTACACCACGGCATGGTTTGGGCTGGCTTACCCTACAAAAACAAGGCTTTGATCAATACCAAAGCAGGAGGCACTCCTTACGGTGTTACTCATTTAGCGTCTCATACCTCTGATACAGGATTATCAGATGATGAAATCGAATTATGTGTTGCCCAAGGCAAACGATTAGCTGAGCTTGCTACGGCCCTAAAAAAGCGATCATAGACGCAAACAAATCCCCAAGAGCTTACTCGGCACCCGTTAACCAACAGGGTGCCGTGCAAGCCTAACGCTTCTTGGAAAGCTCACAATAACGCCTTCGCCACTTATATTAACGCTACTATCCAAACAATCGTTGCGCCCATACCGTTAAGCCGCTGGCCACACTACCAAAGTGATCGCCATCTAAAACGGGGATATCACCGATTTCTGCCCGTATCGCCGACTGTACTGCAGGAGATTTTGCAGAGCCCCCCGTTATATAAATAACATCTGGACGCTCCCCGGCTTCTGCAATGGCGCTTTTCATGAGCCTAACCATCTTCCCTAAAGGAGACTCCACTGCGCGGGTAAACGCATCACGTTCAATCGTTACATTTAATTCTGGCTCGATATAATCCAACTTTACTTGGTAGGACATTTGCTCTGACAACCCAATTTTGGCTTCTTCCGCATTACGAACCACATGAAAATTATGCTTATGTTCACGCATCAAGATAAAACGGTCCATCAGCTTAGGATGAACCATATCCATGCGAAGCTGCTCCATCTGAACCTTACTATCTAGACTGGCAAATATCCCTTGTGCAGACACATCATTGGTTGTCACAGCATTCCAATACAACTGGGTCGGCATCGGTAGACCCGTTTTTAACTCAGCCCCCATACCAAATACCGGCATCAACTCACGACCAGCAAGTTGAATATCAAGATCATTCCCACCTACCCGCTCCCCGGTATAAGCCAAGAAATCCTCAGAGCGATCAAGTTTATCCCGGTAGCTAGGCCCCATTCGCACCATTGCACAATCACTGGTACCACCACCGATATCAACCACAAGCACCGTCTGATCTTTGGACAAATTCCGCTCAAAATCCAATCCCGCAGCAATTGGCTCATACTGAAACTCAACGCTTTTAAAACCTGCACGCTTCGCCGCAACAGACAAGACATCCAGCGCCTGAGCATTACTTTCTTGCGCATCCAAGCCCTGAAAATTGACTGGCCGACCAATCACTGTATGAGTTAGTTCTTGCCCTGTTGACACTTCAGAACGGCGCTTAACATTCAGCATCATCAAAGCAACAATGTCTTCAAAAAAGGCTATATGCTCAGCCCTTAGCCCTGAACCACCAAGAAATGACTTAGGGGACTTTACAAAATAACCATCTTCAGGGAACTGGTAGTACTCTGAAAAAGCCTCTCGCCCATAAAACACAACCGTATCATCAGACTCATAACCTTCCCCAACACGAAATCTACGCGCTCGAGTCAAGATTGCTTGTCGCGCTTGAAGATAGGCCTCTCGTTGATCTGCTGATAAGCCCAATGCAACGGCCTCAGTGATCAGATCACGGTGCATCGCGTACACTGTAGAAGGCAAGTATTTGTGCTCACCCTCTAATCGTAGCAACTCAGGCACCCCAGATTTCATAACGCCTAAAGCACAATTGGAGGTACCATAATCAAATCCACAAAACATCTTATTGCCTCCAAATCTAAAAAAGCCGTGGACTGTACCACAGTCATTGTCCCCCGTCAGCGTAAAGCCAAGAAAGCACGTTATCTGCTGTCCCACTACTCATAATAGGTTTATAATGGTTGTCTAATGTCTATCAATAACTTCGACGCTCGTTACGGAGGACTAAAGCTTGAGCATTTCCAATAATATTCTTCATCACATTGAGAATTTCACTGCCCAACGTGATAAGGAACTGCTTGCTTTCAGTTTATTAAAAAGTATCCGTAACATATTGACCCCAGTTAAGGCCTCTATTCTTACGCTTAATAGCAAGGATGAGCCAACCATGGAGATCACACTAGCAAGTAGCGACAAATGCCGCTTTAATCATAAAAACATCCACCTGCCACCTGAAATTAAAAAATCTATTGAGTACATGAACTCTTGGCAGCTAGATGAATTTGTCGATGCATACGATCATCAACACGTATCCTTTCACTTACTCAAACAAAGTCGACAGAACGCTCAATACCTAGTAATTACGCTGGATAAAAAACCAAGCAAATCTGAAAACTACATCATTAAAGGTATGCTGAGCATTTACAGCAACTTCAGCTCCCTGTTAATCGAAGCCCAAACAGATGAACTCACAGGGTTAATGAATCGCAAGACTTTTGAAGAATCCATCGTAAAGCTCTATCAAAAATTCGACGTAGAAGACGATGAGCATACAGAACAATCTAATTGGATTGCGATTATAGACTTGGACCACTTTAAAAATATTAACGATAATTTTGGCCACCTATATGGTGATGAAGTTCTGATCCATGTTTCTCGTGTGATGCAACAGACATTTCGCCATGATGATTTACTGTTCCGCTTTGGCGGTGAAGAATTCGTTATTTTAATGAAAAATCGCGGACGCAAGGATTGCGAAAGAGTTTTAGAAGCACTGCGACAGAATGTCCAAAATATCAAACTTCCAAATATAGATGCCATTACAGTTAGTATTGGCGTATGTGAGTTTAATGATGACGTATTCCATATCACCTTAATGGATCGCGCAGACCAAGCCTTGTATTACAGTAAGCAGCACGGCCGCAATCAAATTACCTTCTTCGACCAAGTCGTAGCAGAAGGACTGGCCGTAGAAAGCCAGGTTAACGCTGGCGAAATAGACTTATTTTAAGATAGACCTGTTTTACTCCCAAACTATTCATCTTCTAAACCAATACCTAAACCCCATAACGAAAAAAGCCGAGACATTTACTGTCTCGGCTTTTTTGCAGTCTTACAAAAGCTTATGCTTTGAATGGGTCGCGCAATACGATCGTTTCGTTACGATCTGGACCAGTTGAAATGATATCCACTGGCACACCAATTTTCTCTTCGATAAACTTGATATAAGCCTGAGCATTAGCAGGCAAAGCTTCAAAGCTTGGAGCGCCCACAGTTGACTCGGACCAGCCAGGAAGCTCTTCGTAAACAGGAATAGCCTGATCGTAGCCTTCAGAGTCCACAAGCGAGCCAGACACAGGATTACCATTAGCATCCTGATAGCCTACACAAACCTGAATTGTCTCAAAACCATCTAGTACGTCTAACTTAGTTAAGCAAATACCAGAGATAGAGTTAATTTGAACTGCGTGGCGAAGCACCATGGCATCAAACCAACCACAGCGACGCTGACGACCAGTTGTCGCACCAAACTCATGACCACGCTCCCCTAGACGCTGACCGTTTTCACAGGACAACTCTGTTGGGAATGGGCCTGAACCAACACGGGTCGTGTAAGCTTTAGTAATACCCAAAACATAGTCTAGATACAAAGGACCGAAGCCAGTGCCTGCAGGAGCACCACCAGCCGTCGTGTTGGAAGACGTTACGTATGGGTAAGTACCGTGATCCACATCCAGCAATGAACCCTGCGCACCTTCGAACATAATGTTCGCGCCAGATTTACGTAGATCGTGTAACAAGCTGATTGTGTCGGTCACCATCGGACGCAAGAACTCAGCCATCTTCAGACCTTCTTCATAAACGTCTTCAAATGCAACTGGCTCCACTTTGTAGAAGCTTTCTAGCATGAAGTTGTAGTAGGCCAAAACTTCTTTTAGCTTCTCAGCGAAACGATCTTTATCCAGAATGTCTGCTACACGGATCGCACGGCGGGCAACCTTGTCTTCGTAAGCAGGACCGATACCACGACCTGTTGTACCGATTTTCTTATCGCCTTTTGCAATCTCGCGCGCCTGATCCATAGCAATATGGTAAGGCAGGATCAAAGGACATGCTGGGCTCACTTTCAAGCGCTCTACCGCTGGGATACCTTGCTCCTGAAGCTCTTCAACTTCTTTAAGCAATGCAGCCGGAGACAATACAACACCGTTGCCAATGACACATTGAACGCCTTCACGCAAAATGCCAGATGGAATCAAATGCAACACGGTTTTTTTACCGTCAATCACTAGCGTGTGACCCGCATTGTGACCACCTTGGAAGCGTACTACCGCAGCCACTTCTTCTGTTAGTAGGTCAACGACCTTACCTTTACCTTCGTCACCCCATTGAGTGCCTAGAATAACAACGTTCTTACCCATTTTTATGGTCTCACTTAAGATTGTTCTATACAGAAAATCGGTTATTTAATTGAAACGAGTTTCCATTGGTCGCCTTCGCCTACCAATTGGAAATCAAAATCTGCCCCATCAAGACTTGGCTCTAGCTGCTCAATAACTTTGTAACCTTCGCTGCGAAGGGATTGAACTTGCTGCCAAAGTGCTGCGGTTGTGGCTAAAGGTGCTAACACCTTCTGCGGCTCTGCAACCACTACATCAGCTAACGCCACCAAAGCTTTTACATCGGTACTAAAACCCGTGGCTGGACGAGAGCGGCCAAAGACTTCACCAATGTAATCGTATCGACCACCACGGGCGACAGCATTACCATGACCAGGAACATAGGCAGCAAACACCAAACCAGTATGGTAGCTGTATGACTCCATATCAGATAAGTCAAAGTGCAAGCCTACGGACTCAAAGCGCTGAGACACAACTTCAGACACGGCACGAATCTGTTTCAGAGCATTAGTAACAGACTCACTCACGCCACTTAAAGCCGCTTCCGCTTGCTCTAACACCTCTACACCACCGCATAAACGCGGCAACGCCAACAACCATTGTTTCGCTTGCCCATCAATGGTTAAAGTAGAGACATACGCTTCAAGCTCAGGTAAGCCTTTGGCACGGTAAAGGTCAGTCAATTTGCTTTCTTGCTCGCCATTTACACCTGATGCAGCCATCACACCACGAACCACATCAATATGGCCCACATCCAACACCAGCTTGTTAAGCCCTGTCGTTGTTAAGGTATCCAGCATTAGAGAAAGGATTTCCAAATCACTTTCTATGCCACTATGGCCATACAGCTCAGCGCCTAATTGAATCGGGCTACGGGTTCCATCAAGCCCGGCTGGGGTTGTGCGTAATACACTGCCGCAGTAGCTCAAACGCTGAACACCATCTTGCTTCAAACAATGGGCATCAATTCGAGCAACTTGAGAAGTAAAGTCCGCACGAATCCCCATCAAACGACCTGAAAGCTGATCAATTACTTTGAAGGTTTCTAAGTCTAAGTCTGAGCCTGCGCCGATAAGGAGGGAGTCGAGATATTCTAATAGAGGGGGTATGACTAATTTGTAACCCCAATTTTCGTGGAGATTAAGCAGTGTTCTTCTTAGGTGCTCGATCTTCGCCGCTTGTTTTGGCAAAGCCTCATCTACACCGTCTGGAAGCAACCAGCGATCTGCTAGCGTCATTAATGTTTATCCTCTTAGCTTCGGGCCAGTAATAGGAGTATTAATCCCAGAAACATACTCACCGCCCCAAGCACTCGCAAATTCGTATTTGAACTCGCGATCGCCTTTGCCATAATTTCCCGCCATAAATTCGGCTTAAGAAACGGCAAAACGCCTTCGGCAATCAGAAGTAAACTGACGCCAACCAGCAGCGAATGCAACAATTCCTGCATAGACTCTCTATATTTTGACCATTAAAAAACCGGGCTTAACCCGGTTTTGTAGATTCTATCACGATTATATGGCCGACTTACAGGCTAAAGCCATGTAACCCGACCAAAATAATTACGATTAATTAGTTTGTTTGAAGTACTGGAAGAACTCGCTATCAGGCTTCAATACAAATAAGTCACCATTACCAGAGAAGCTCTCACGGTATGCTTGTAAGCTACGGTAAAACTCGTAGAAATCTGGATCCTGAGTGTAAGCGTCTGCGTAGATAGCAGCTGCTTGCGCATCGCCGTCACCGCGAATCATTTCCGCGTCACGCTGGGCTTCTGCCTCAAGCACGACTTGCTGACGATCAGCGTCCGCACGAATACCTTCTGCAAGTTCTAGACCTTTAGAACGGTGCTCACGAGCCTCACGTTCACGCTCTGTCCGCATACGCTGGTAAACAGACTCACTTACGTCAGGTGGCAAGTCGATACGCTTAACACGAATATCAACGATCGTAATACCTAGCTCATTTTTCGCTACCGTATCGATTCGATCGCGCAATTCTGTCATCAACTCTTCACGTTCACCGGATACCACTTCGTGCATGGTTCGCTCACCAAATTGGTTACGCAGCCCCGTATCAACACGAGAAGACAATACTCGGTTCGCTACAAACTCATCACCAGAAGTGGCCTGATAAAAACGCGATACGTTCTCAATTTTCCACTTCACGTAAGAATCAACAATTACCGCTTTCTTCTCAAGCGTTAAGTAACGTTGCGGACGTGAATCCATAGTTAGAATTCGCGCATCGAACTTCTTAACTTCGTTCATAACTGGAATCTTGAAATGCAAACCAGGTTGAACATCGTCCTGAACGATCTCACCGAACTTAAGCACAACTGCTCTCTCGGTTTCTTTCACAACATACAGGGTCTGAGAGCCAACCAGTAAGGCAATCAACAGTAGAAATAGGATAGAAAAAGATAGATTTTTCATTAGTTTCTCCCTTGACGGTTAACGCTCGTGGAGCTTTGACGATTACGAATTTCTTCAATAACCTGGTCTGTCAAAGTACTAATAGAGGAAGAATCCAATCTATTTAAGCCACCTGTAGCGGCTCTTTGCTTCATAATCTGCTCAAGCGGCAAATACATCATGCTGTTGTTACCATCCGCATCAATGACCACTTTATTCACATCTTTATAGATCGACTCAATTGTCTCAATGTAAAGACGCTTTTTAGTAACTTCTGGTGCTTTCGCATACTCTTGGTATAAACGATCAAAACGATCCGCCTGACCTTGTGCACGAGCAACAATTTCAGAGCGGTAAGCTTCCGCTTCTTCACGAATACGCTGAGCACGACCACGAGCTTCAGGAATGATACCGTTGGCGTAAGACTCCGCTTCGTTACGAACACGCTGCTCATCTTCTTTCGCTTTAATTACGTCATCAAATGCTTCTTGCACTTGATTTGGCGCTTGAGTGTTCTCAACGTTTACCTTAGAGATCAACAGACCTGTACCGTAATTGTTAATATAAGACTGCAGACGTTCTTTTACTTCTGCCGCCAACACCTCACGACCTTCCGTTAGGATTTGGTCCATTTCCGTGGTACCCACCACATGACGCAAAGAACTCTCAACCGCTTGAGATAAAGATTCTTCAGGCGAACGAACGTTAATCACGAAATCGCGTGGATTTTCAATGGAGTATTGAACCGAAACACCCACCTCAACAATGGCTTCATCCACAGTCAACATCAGCGCTTTATGATCCAAAGAACGAACTTTGGTCACATTTACTTTTGTTACTGTATCGATCAATGGCGGATTCCAGTGTAGACCTGGCATAACAGTGTCGCTGTACTTACCTAAGCGCAATACAACACCACGCTCCTGCTGATCAACCTGATAAATACCCGTTGATGCCCACAAGGCAAATAAGCCAATAACAATGATGCCAATCAAGCCGCCACCGATTTTACCGCTAAAACCAGGACCACCATTAGAACCAGAGCCACCACCAGAAGAACGCTTCTTCTTAACACCAAGCATTCCCATTAACTTGTTGAATGCTTCGTCTAAGTCCGGTGGCCCTTGATCCTTACCACCAGATTGACGACCCCATGGGTCGTTACTGTTGTTAGGCTCTTGCTCACGCCCCCCATTGGAATTGCGGTTTTTATCCGTGTTCCATGGGTCGTTGTCGTTATTACCCGGTTCATTCCAGGCCATACTACATCTCCACTTTCTTATAATGATAATCCAGTTGTTTAGGCTGCCTGAATTTGCTCTTCAGACATGCCGACCCGCGCCAAGATCTGTAAGTAATCTTTACGGGGCAAGCGCAATTCTAATACTGAGCAACCTTGCTCATCATAATGCTCCGCTCTCACTGCTCCCTGTTCAAAAAGCATCGCTCGGAAACGCCCTTGGTGCGCAGGCACCAAAATAGTTTCATTAACAATGTCTTCTGACAGTAATTCTGCAATGGCTTGCTCTAACAGCTCGATACCAATCCCATCACGAGCAGACACCCAAACCCTAATAGGGTTCCCCTGATCATCACGATCAATTCTAGGCTCGCCGGTGGGCATAGCATCAATTTTGTTAAATACACGGAGCGTTGGCAACTCATCGGCACCAATCTCTTTCAAAACCGTTTCAACGGATTCAATATTATCATCACGATTCACGTCAGCCGCATCCACCACATGCAATAGTAGATCCGCCTCCGCAGACTCTTTTAGAGTCGCTTGGAATGCTTTCACTAATCGGTGAGGAAGCTTACGAATAAAACCTACCGTGTCCGCTAATACAACCGGGCCCACCTGCTCAAGATCCAATCTTCTCAGGGTCGGATCTAGGGTCGCAAACAGCTGATCTGCCGCAAAAACCTCTGCCCCCGTAATACGGTTAAACAAAGTGGACTTACCAGCGTTGGTGTACCCTACTAAAGATACGGTCGGAACATCTGATCGGTTTCGTGCTCGGCGACTTTGATCACGCTGAGAATTCACCTTATCCAATCGCTTCTGGATAGATTTGATGCGCTCGCGTAGGAGTCGTCGGTCAGTTTCAAGCTGAGTTTCACCTGGACCACGCATACCAATACCGCCTTTCTGGCGTTCAAGGTGGGTCCAGCCACGAATTAATCGTGTGGTCATATGCTGCAACTGGGCCAACTCTACCTGAAGTTTACCTTCGTGAGTTCGGGCTCGCTGAGCAAAAATATCCAAGATGAGTCCGGTACGGTCAAGTACACGACAATGCAAGACGCTTTCAAGATTACGCTCCTGAGAAGGAGTCAACGCATGATCAAAAAGCACAACCTGCGCTTCCTCTCTCATGACAATATCTTTTATTTCATCGAGTTTGCCGGTGCCGACAAAAAATTTGGAGTCTGGCTTATGACGAGACCCTGTTACAACAGCAACAGGGTCTGCACCAGCAGAGATAGCGAGTTCGACGAACTCTTCTGGCCCATGATTCTCGTCTTGATCATGAAAATCGATGTGAACCAGGACAGCAATTTCACCACTTTCAGGGCGTTCGAAAAACAAGTTATATAACCTCTAATTTGTCCTAGTTAGGACAAATTTATTCTGCTGCGTCTTCCGCCTGATCAGGGGACGGCAGACGAATAGTACGAGAAGGAACAACTGTCGAGATTGCGTGTTTGTACACCATTTGGCTAACGGTGTTTTTTAACAAAATCACGAACTGATCAAATGACTCGATTTGTCCCTGTAGTTTAATACCATTCACAAGAAAGATAGACACAGGCACTCTTTCTTTGCGAAGTACGTTTAGGTAAGGGTCTTGTAGTGACTGCCCTTTTGACATCGGACTCTCCTTAAGCAAGCAAACTCATAATTAAAATATTGGAAAAACAATACACTAGATAATACACCAATTCTTTTGCGAATTCCCCTTATATAAGCCTGCTTTCGACGTATTTCAAGGTTTGTGCTAAAAGATCCGGTTGCAAGCTATCAAAAACGGCTAATTCATCCCATCCGCGCAGCCAAGTAAGCTGACGTTTAGCCAACTGTCGAGTGGCGACAACCCCTTTATAAACAGCATCGTCTAAGGCATCTTCCCCTGCCAGATATTGCCACAATTGGCGATAACCAACACAACGAATTGATGGCATTTCTATGGTCAAGTCACCACGCTGATAGAGTGCCTCGACTTCCGCCAAAAACCCCTCTTCCATCATGATTTCAAAGCGCTGTTCAATGCGTTTATGCAAGGTTGAACGGTCTTCTGGCATCACAGCCATATTAATCAAGTGATAAGGGGAAACTTGCTTCTCTTGCTCCGCCCAAAACTGCGTCATGGTTTTACCCGTCAGACGATACACTTCTACCGCTCGCTGCAAGCGCTGGGGATCATTTGGGTTGATACGTGCTGCCGAATCTGGGTCAATCCTCTGCAACTCCTCATGAAGACTAACCAGACCATGCTGCGCTATGTAGGCATCCAACTCAGCACGTAACCCTGCATCCGCAGACGGCATTTCAGCCAGTCCTTTTTGCAACGCGTTAAAATACATCATGGTCCCCCCCACCAAAAGAGGCGTCTTACCTTGGGCCACAATGTCATCAATCTCAACGGCAACGTCTTTTAAAAAGTCTGCAGCAGAATAACTTTCAATAGGATCTATAATATCGATCAGTCGATGAGGTGCCTTAGCCAAAGTTTGGGCATCAGGCTTTGCTGTGCCGATATCCATTCCTCGGTAAACCAAGGCCGAATCCACACTGACAATCTCATAACCATGCTGGCTGGCCATTTCCACTGCCAGTCCCGTTTTACCTGAAGCCGTTGGCCCCATTAAGCAAACGACATTTGGCTTACTCATTATTACCGGCCTCGCAAAAATAATTTATCTAAATCAGACATGGATAGCTGGGTCCAAGTAGGGCGTCCATGGTTACATTGACCACTTCGCTCGGTCACTTCCATATCACGTAAAAGGCTATTCATTTCAGCAATAGTCAGTTTACGATTCGCTCGCACTGCACCATGGCAGGCCATAGTCGCCATTAGCTCATTTGCCCGAGCCTGTAATAAGTCCGTTGCTCCATTAACCGCCAAGTCACTTATCACATCTCGAACCAAACTCTCGATGTCACCATTAATTAGTATAATCGGCACTTCACGAACCATCACACTTTCTAGACCAGAACGTTCCAGAACAAAACCAAATTGGCCAAACACCGCCACATGATCTTCCACAAGATCCGCTTCAGCTTGGGAAATAGCCACGTTAATGGGAACCAATAAAGGTTGAGAAGCTACATCTTTTGAATAAAACGCAGTCTTCATGCGCTCGTAGACAATTCGCTCGTGAGCAGCATGCATATCCACAATAATCATGCCATTGTCAGTTTCTGACAAAATATAGATGCCATGAATCTGAGCGACGGCATAACCAAGAGGGGGCGTCATCGAATGACTTGGCAACGGCTCTGCTACTCGCACCCGATATTCTGTTGGCGCACTACTTTCTGCGCTCACCTGATCAGGGGAACTTGGCGCTTTAATCTCGCCTGTTTCTGGGTCTACATGACTCATATCGAAGTCACGGGCGTAATTGGCCATCTGCGAAACAGCCCCTAACTGACCAGACACATCCGATGGTGAAGGATTATTTGTTGCTCGACTGGTCATCCAAGACAAATCTCGCCCTTGAGAAGGCTGACCTAACCCAAGATTCTCTTGTTCGCTAATTTGAGGCTCACCCTGTTGTATAGGGTTTTCTGCGCTCCCAGATGCGCCAGATTCTGGACGCACATCAGCCAAGACTTTATGAATGCGACTAAAGAGAAAATCATGCACCAAACGGCCGTCACGAAAACGCACTTCATGTTTCGTCGGATGAACGTTCACATCTACGGTCGCAGGATCCAATTCCAGATACAACACAAAGGTTGGATGACGCCCGTTATACAGTACGTCACGATACGCCTGACGGACGGCATGGGCCACCAACTTATCGCGCACCACACGACCATTCACAAAGAAGTACTGTAAGTCCGCCTGGGAGCGTGAGAAGGTTGGCAAGCCAATCCATCCCCATAAGCGTAAACCTGCCGCTTCCACATCAATGGTCAAAGCATTTTCGATAAACTTACGGCCTAACAAGGTGCCAAGACGGTGCTCCGCGTGCAACTGATCCGCCACAGGGCGAAGATCATAGACCTGTTTTCCGTTGTGATTTAATCGAAATCCCACATCATAACGACTTAAAGCCAGTCGCTTAACCACTTCTTCCAAATGGTTAAACTCGGTTTTTTCCGTACGCAAAAACTTACGTCTCGCGGGCGTGTTGAAAAACAAATCACGGGCTTCAATGGTTGTCCCCTGAGGATGGGAAGCAGGTTTCACGGAAGTCACCATGTCTTTACCCTCTGCTTCCACACGCCAAGCGGCCATTTCACCTTCTGCTTGAGATGTTAGATGCAACCGAGACACGGAGCTAATACTAGCCAAGGCTTCCCCTCGGAACCCAAGAGTACAGACCGCTTCTAGGTCATCCAAGGTGACAATTTTACTGGTAGCGTGACGACTTAACGCCAGGGACAAGTCATCTTTCTGAATCCCCGAACCATTGTCACGGATTTTGATACAGCGGACACCGCCCTGCTCTACATCAATATCTAACTGTGTAGCGCCAGCATCAAGACTGTTTTCAAGCAACTCTTTAACAACTGAGGCAGGACGCTCAACCACCTCACCTGCTGCTATCTGGTTGGCAAGTCGAGGTGAGAGCAAGTGAATTCTAGACATGAAATTCCTTCAATAAATTGGGGAACTAACTGGCTGGGATGGAAAGCTTTTGCCCAACCCAAATAACATCGTTTTTCAAGGTATTTGCTGAACGAAGCGCCCCTAAAGAAACCCCATTCTTACGGGCAATTTCAGATAAGGTATCGCCACGGGAAACGGTATAGGTGAAACCACCTTTTTGCTTCTGACGCCAAGCAATGTAAGAGCCATCAGGTGGATTTGCGTTGAATGCATCTTCTACACCCTTGGCAATGGAGGCTGCAAGTTTTCGTCGATAGGTGGCACTGGAAAGGTTTTTAGCTTCCGTAGGATTAGAAAGAAACCCCGTCTCCACCAAAATTGATGGAATATCAGGAGATTTCAGCACCACAAAACCTGCTTGCTGAACGAAATCTTGATGCAATTTCGCCATATTACCCATTTGCCCAAGTACTTCTTTACCAATATCTAGACTCATTTGGATTGTTGAGTTCATAGACATGTCTAGCAGCACTTCTGCTAACAAGCGATCTTTGTCGTCAAGAGAAATCCCCCCCACCAGATCAGCTGATTGCTCCTGCTGTGCAAGCCAGCGACCCATTTCAGACGTTTTTCCACTTAAAGACAAAGCCCACACAGAGGCACCTCGAGCTGAAGGCTTGGTAAAAGCATCCGCATGGACTGAAATCATTAAATCAGCATTCGCTTCCCGGGCCACTTTAGAGCGATCCCGTAATTGCAGGTAAACATCCGTTGAACGAGTCAGTACTGCTTTAAAGCCTTGAACATTATTCAAACGTTTTGCGAGCTCTTTAGCGATGGACAACACGACATCTTTTTCAAAAATGCCGTTATGGCCAATTGCTCCAGGGTCTTTGCCCCCATGGCCGGGATCAATAACCACCACAATATCCCGTTTGTCGTTGGATATAGAGGCTAAGCTTTTAACTACTTTCGCGCTTTTCGGTTGACCATATTCAAGCTCCACCATAATCCGTGGACCGTAATCTCCAGCTGCGGATAATTCAGAAGTTTTGGCCTTCACCTTCTGACTCACGTCGAGCACAAAGCGCATGCCGCTATTGTGTCTTGCGTAGCGCACTCGCAACAAAGCATCCGACGACAAGGCAGATAAGTTGTCCACGACACCTTGGGAGATCTCTGCATTGGTTAAATCCAAGACAACGCGGTCCGGCTGGCTCAATGAAAACATACGGTGCTTTGTTGCACCATCCAGCTCAAACACCAAACGTGTGACCCCTTGCTGTTGTGCCACACGAATGTCTTTTACTTGAGCAGCATTTAACAGGCTACTAAAGATCAACAAAAAGACAGGCAACAACCAAGAAATTGAAAAGATTTTTTTATACATATCAGACAGCTAGCTAGTATATGGACACACTATAACCGTTGGAGCTAATGATCTCAACGAATCCATTTGTTGACACAAAAAAGGAGGCCTCAGCCTCCTCTACTTCCTTTTAATTGGCGAGTTGTTGGAGTATTTCCTGCACCGCTGACTCACCGTAAAGAGTTTTAGGCTCTATGGACACCGAACGCCCAGAACGAACAAGATCCAGATGTACAATTAAATCTGGTTCAGGCAAGACTCCCTTACCCATTTCAGCCCATTCGACTAAGCACAAGGTCCCATCGCGAAAATAATCGCGAATTCCCATGTATTCGAGCTCTTCCGCATCATTGATACGGTACAAGTCAAAGTGAAATGCTTCGACCCCATCTAACTCATATGGTTCAACAATTGTATACGTTGGACTCTTAACTGGACCTTTATTACCAAGACCACGTAACAGGCCTCGTACTAAGGTGGTTTTCCCCATTCCCAAATTGCCATCTAAGTACACCACTCCACCACTTTTGAGTGACGTCGCTAACTGCTCACCAAACAGCTCCATGGCTTCTTCGCCAAATATTTCTCGTTCTATCATCTTTTATCTACTCACTTATCTACACACACCTGTGCGCGCACCTTTTATTCCAAATAGTCCAACAATTGATAAGGCTGCATCGAGATTTGACCGATGACTAAAGACGCCTTATTTGCTGCCATATTATGCCAAGCAGCAGCTATCACAGCCGCTTCAAATGGCTCGTGATAATAGGCAAGACAAGCTCCCACCATACCACTCAAGACGTCTCCAGACCCGCCTTTGGCCAAGGCAGGGCATGGCTGTCCCAGAATTACAACATCACCATTTTGATTTACCACCACACTGGTGGCACCTTTTAAAATAACCACCGACTGAAACCTTGTCGCTATCTGCTGAGCAGATCCCACTAAGTCTTCGAGAATATCTGCTGTAGAGCATTGTAGAAGCCTCGCTGCTTCACCTGGGTGGGGCGTTAATACAGCAGGACGCCCCATTGGCTGGCCATACACCCCTAACCAATACAGCGCATCCGCATCAACTACTGCAGGACCTTCCGTTGCCAAAAAAGCCTGCCAGTTCCGCTCAGACCATTCAGTTCGCCCAAGCCCTGGACCAATGACTAATACAGACTCAGATGAACGAAGAGTGTCACCCAAGCCAATATCCTCCGGCGACACACACATTACATTGGGATTACGCATCAATGATGCCGACAAATGCCGAGACTGAGTCATCAAAGTCACTGTACCGACGCCACTTTTTGCGGCGGCTTCACTGGCCATGATAGCCGCCCCACCAAACCCCAAGTCTCCACCCAATACCGTCACATGCCCATAGGTTCCCTTATGGGAATTAGGCAATCGCAAGCAGGGAGGGTAATTTTCCAACACGGCGGGAGTCAGGAAGTATGCGGTTGGGCGATTAAGCAAGTCAACAGCCTGTAAGCTTTCCATGACGATTTGATGGCAGGCGACCGCACCATCCAGCAAATAATGCCCAAGCTTATCGGCAATAAAAGTCACCACTAAATCAGCTTCTACCAGCAACGCCCCTCGCCCCGTCTCAACATCAAGTCCACTGGGACAATCGACACTGACAACCCAGGCACCTTGAGCGCGCTTTTGATTAATTGCGGCGATAGCATTGGCTAGATCCTCACTTATAGGTGGATGAAAGCCTATCCCCAGTAGACCATCAACCACCACCTGCCCAGGATCTTGGTTAAGCGCCTCTATGTTCCGAGTTATTTGAATAGTGTCATACCCAAAAGCAACCTTTTCTGCATATTCAGCATCCCCAGTGCGGGGCTTAGAGGAACAATCATAAACGGTCACTTCGATACCATCTTGAGCAGCCAAAGCTGCCACAACCAACCCATCGCCCCCATTATTTCCACCGCCCACCACAACAGATAGGTGCTTCAAAGAGGCATTGTGATGTAATATGTGACGATACAAGGCTTCACCCGCCCGGTGCATCATGGCATAGCTCTCGCCCTCCTGCGCAAAGCTGGCCTGTTCTCGACGACGAACATCTTCTACCCGGTACAGTGGGACTAAATAACGCTCAGGGATTCTAGTCAACATTGTGCTTCTCTTACTAAAGGCGATAAATGGACATTACTCTTTTAATCCTAGTCTCGATTGCAGTGCTTATCACTGGCATCTCAAAAGGCGGTTTCTCCGGTGCCTTTGGTATTATCGCGGTCCCCATGATATCCCTGCATGTCTCCCCCATTAAAGCCGCAGCCATAATGTTACCCGTCTTATGTATCATGGACATATTTACGGTACAGAAGTTCTGGAAAAAATGGGATGCCGATGCCGTCAAACAAAGTATTCCATCAGCCATCCTAGGTATTATCATTGGCACCTTGATGGCCTCTTTCGTCTCGGAGCCCCTACTCAAAATCATCATAGGTTTAGTGGCCATTGGCTTCGTCATCAACACTTGGCTGGCAGCCAGAAGAAAAGCTCCAAAGGGCCCTCTCGGAAAATTAGCTGCAGGTTTTTGGTGCGCATTGGGTGGGTTTACCAGCTTCATTTCCCATGCTGGAGGCCCTCCAATCAGCGTTTTCCTGTTACGCCTAAACTTGGATAAAACCCGTTTTGTCGCCTCCGCCGCTTTAATATTTGCCGCCATAAACTACGTAAAGCTGATCCCTTACGCTTGGCTTGGCCAACTTAATACAGATCTGCTTTTGTATTCAGTGTGTTTTGCACCCATTGCCTTTGTGGGAGTACAAGTTGGTGCCTGGCTTCATTATCACATCAACACTAAACTTTTTTTCAAGCTTATGTATGCACTATTAATGGTAACGGGGGTGAAGCTGTTATGGGATGGAGGAAGCGGCCTAATTTAACCGCTCCCTATGTGAGAGCTACAGGTTAAATATTGTTTTGCGGTAGTGTTTCAGCTCTTCAATGGATTCAATAATGTCATCTAAGGCTAAGTGAGCCCCAGTTTTCTCAAAGCCTTCCAGCGCTTCAGGCTTCCATCGTTTTGCCAGTTCTTTTAACGTGCTGACATCCAAGTAACGGTAGTGAAAATAGGCTTCTAACTTAGGCATGTATTTGTACAAAAATCGACGATCCTGCCCGACACTGTTTCCGCAAATCGGTGACTTACCCGCCGGAATATACTGCTCCAAAAATGCAATCGTCTGCGCTTCGGCCTCTTCCATAGAAATAGGAGAGTTCAATACACGCTCTGTTAATCCGGATGCGCCATGGTGCTCAGTACACCACTCATCCATGGCATCCATCACAGCTTTTTCTTGATGAATTGCCAAATTCGGCCCTTTCCCAAGAACATTAAGATCTTTGTCTGTGACAATCGTTGCGATCTCGATAATGGTATCAGTCTCAGGCTCCAAGCCCGTCATTTCCAAATCAATCCAAATTAAATTGTCTTCGCTGTAACTCATATCACTCAATCCTGTATTTTAGATGCCAGCCATTATACTCTATGCGTTTAAATTAACGACCCACCTGAAAGCATGTCGAAAAGAAAGCTCACCAAACAGCAAGCTTGGCGCATTGAGCGCATCCACAAAGAGCGTATGGAACGTACGCAAAAGCGAGCAGACAAAGCCGAAGAAACTCTACAATCGTCTGATCTTGGCCCTGAAACCGAGGGCATAATCATTTCTCACTTTGGTACTCAAGTAGAAGTAGAAGGCACTCAAGTACCCTACGAAGGCATCAGCACACGCTGTAATATGCGCGCGAACCTAGGACAGCTTGTTACCGGTGATAAAGTGGTATGGCGCCCTAAACACACAGAAGGTGGCGTGGTGGTCGCACGTGCTGATCGAGACACCCTATTGCAACGACCTGATATGCATGGTCGCTTAAAGCCTGTTGCAGCCAATATAGACTTCATTGTTGTTGTAATCGCAGCGGAACCTGTCCCCCACGCTAACCTTATCGACCGCTATTTAGTGGCAGCAGAAACCGTCGACATCCCTCCTGTTATCTTGTTAAACAAATGTGACCTCATCGACGACACTAACAAAGAAGCCCTCGACTCACTCCTACAGACCTACACAGATCTGGGCTACCGAGTGATTCGCACCTCCACTAAAAACGATGCATCCATGTCAGAGCTTTATGAGTTCCTAAAAGACAAAATCAGCGTTTTCGTAGGGCAATCTGGGGTCGGCAAATCATCATTGATCGGAACCTTACTTCCGGACATCGAAATCAGTGTGGGAGAGTTGTCTCAAAAGCGTAAAAAAGGCACCCATACCACTACCACGGCACGGCTTTTCCATATGCCTATCGGAGGAGATCTAATTGACTCTCCTGGGATCCGTGAATTTGGCTTGTGGCACATTAGCGAAGACGAGCTATTAGAAGGCTTTATCGAGTTTCGTCCACACTTGGGATACTGCAAATTTCGAGACTGTGCTCACGAACAAGAACCGGGGTGCGCCATCCGTGAGGCCCTTGAAAACGGTGAAATCACAGCTCACCGCTTCGAGAGCTATCTACGTATTCGTCAATCCATCCGTGACAACGATGCCTTTTAAAACACTCCTTCAGGGGTCAAGCCGGGAGCCAGTTCCACTGGCTCTCCACCAAAACGACGCCTATTTTGAGATAACAAACGTCGATACGCTTCATCCGTTAACAAAGTAAGCGTAATACGGCGATTTTCAGAGCTAGCAGGATCCCACCGGTTATAAGGCACCGTATCAGCCAAGCCAATGACTTGAGCAACTCGCCCTGGGTTCAACCCTCCTTCCAGAAGCGCCACTTTAGCCGCATTAGCGCGAGCACTTGAAAGATCCCAATTGTCTTCAAAATCACTTCCCTGAAATGCCGTCGCATCCGTGTGTCCCGTCACAACAATTGGATTGTCCGTTTTCGCAAACACGGATGCCATGGAAACCAATGTGGTCTCCATGTCTGGGACCAATTGACTGCTTCCCGACTCAAACATGGGCTTGTCTGGGTCATCTAACAGAGTAATGCGAACACCTTCAGGGGTGATTTCGATGCGCATATTATTGTCCTCTGACTGGAAGAACTCGATATTTTGCAACTCTTCTTCCATCATGGCATTCATACGCTCCAACTCCTCCCCATCGTTGCCTAAGCGCATTTCAGTCTCATCAGTCAGCTCAGAAGTACTGCCCGGCTCGGGCAAGTCTAAATCCAGCTTCTGTTCAACACTTTTCGCTGGACTGCCGCCCAAATCAATGGGTTTATTGCTGTAACCTGCCGTAGACATTCCTTTTGGGTCATTAAAGTACCCCTCAATGGCGGCTAATTCTTCTGGAGAAGCAACATTAATAATCCACAGCACCAAGAAAAATGCCATCATCGCCAAAGCAAAGTCTGCCAAGGCTATCTTCCAAGCCCCGCCATGATGCCCGCCCCTTTTGATTTTCCTGACTCGCCGTATTACCAACCCAGAATTTTTCACAAAGCCCCCTAGCGGTACTGCTTAACCATCTCGTTTAATTCAACGAAACTTGGACGCATATGAACGGGTAGCATCTTCCGCCCAGCCTCAACACATACGGTTGGCGGATGACCTGAAGACATGGCCCCTAAACAAGATTTCAAACATAAATAAGATTGAAACTCTTGCTCGCCAAGATGCTCCATATGGGAAGCCATTGGACCTACAAAGCCGTAAGCAAAAAATATCCCTAAGAAAGTGCCCACCAGAGCAGCGGCAACATGGGCACCAATTTCTTCCATCGGGCCACCAATAGAGCCCATGGTAATCACAATCCCAAGTACCGCAGCCACGATACCAAAACCTGGTAACGCCTCTGCCACCCGGGTCACTGCATGGCTGGGAGCCTTCAACTCCTCTTGAATAAGCTCTAGCTCCCCCTCCATCATGGCTTCTAGCTCATGGGAAGGCAGGCCTGTCAGGGTAAAAATACGGTAATTATCAGTAAAAAATTCCACCAAAGCATGATCACGAACCACATCGGGAAAGCGCGAAAACAACTCACTTTCAAAAGGTGCCTCGATATCCTGCTCTACAGCTAAAAAACCTTCTTGGCGACTACGCTGAAAAACAGAGTACACACACCCTAGTAACTGTGCTTGAAAAGCAGAATTATGACGGCTACCCAAAAATACTTGGGGGAGCAACTTCAACGTCTGTCTTTGTAGTGAAAAAGGGTTAGCGATCATAAATGCACCTAAAGCGGCACCAAGGATAATCACCACTTCGAATGGCTGCCAGAGTGCTAGCAGTTCCCCATGGGAAGCCAAATACCCCGTCACAACACTTACTAATACTAAGAGTATCCCTGCTAACACAAACATAATTCATTCCTATATTTCGACGGTGTATGCTCACCCAATAATATAAAGTATGATTAAACTAATCATGCACTTTACAAATCATTGGTGCATTAACTACTTACCTTTGTCTTGAGCCTTAAATGTAACGAGCTATGAAGAACAAGTCACCCTCTGGCCTCACCGAATGGCTACTTTATCTGCAAGACCGAAAACTTCCAGTTGGCTCTGACAACATTGCTAAACTCAGGAAGCAAATCAAGACACCTGATGAAACACTGGATCGGATGCAGAGCAACATTGCATCAGAACCCATGTTAGCTTTTGCGATTTTGAATCGTGCCAACATGATAGTGGAATACAAACGCAATGACATAAAAAGCCCTATTCACGCCGCATCCATGATCGGCATGAAAGGCATTGCAACCATATTCGATAGCCTAGAACCCTACCAATACTCCAGAAAGAATCCAGCCCATGCGGCATTTTGGCGAGAAGTTCAAACCAGCTACGAAGCGGCTGCCATAGCGAAACAATGGGCCCTGGAAAAGAAAATAAGCCGAATAGATGATGTCTACTGGATTACATTTTTCCGAGATGCCGTTCGCTGGCTACTTTGGTTCCATGCCCACGACATCATGCAAGAGCTTACTACCCGTGTTAGAAAAGGGGATGCCTCTGAAAGCAGTGAGCAAGCCCTACTGGGCTGTCGAATTGACGAATTAACTGTCGCACTTTTCAAAGAATGGAAAGTGCCCCAGATCATCATCGACTCTTTCCTAACAGATCAAATACCGACGGCGGAAGAGCTCCAATCTATCGCACGCCTAACCCATACCCCCGATCAACTACCGGGCTTCGCAGAAGACAAACGTGTCACACTGTTAATGAACGGTCCATTGATCTTAGCCTACTGTGCAAGCCGCATCTCCCAAGAGGCTAATGTCATGGGCTGGGGCAGTAAAAACTTACCTTTTTACTATCGGGTCATTTCCGCCATTATTCACATCAAACTCGGGGATGCGATTCAGCTAACTCACTATGCCACACGAGAGGCAGCCCAAGAGTTCACCATTGATGCCAAACAGAGCCTAGCGGCACAACTACTGTCTCCTTTACTCTACACACGAACCTCTGCAAGCAAAGCACCTGTCACTAAACGAGTTAAAGTCTCACCCATGGCAGCCTTAGAGCAAAAGTTAAAAACCCTGAGCGAGCCTAAGCAGCGCACTGCTACGGCCATGAAAGCTTTGCTTAGCCTATTTAAAGGCAGCTGTGATCAGATTTTGATTTTGCGCCACGATACAGCCACAGGCAAGTTATCTCCCATGCTTCAATTTGGTTATGACGTCAGCCAAATTAAACAAGTGAAATGGGACGCTTCCACGCCTGTTATCAGCAAATTAACCAGCAAGCGTGTGGCCGTTCACTTTAACGACAGCAAACTTGCAAGCATGCTAAGGCAAATGCCTGAGAATGCCGACAAGCTGTTTCATGAAAAGCAGCACCTATTCTTAGCCTCTTCTCCTGTATCAGAGCAAGAAACCTACATTTACTGGCTTGCCGGCCAAACAGCCCTAAGCCAAGAGCAATTCGACACCTTTAAACGAGTGATAAAACTCGCTGACTAATGGACTTAAGACCGTGAACAAAGACCAATTATTTGCATTCGCACAACACATCACACCACAAAAGTGTTTATCTCGTTTTGTGGGACGCATCGCGCAGTGCCAGAATTCCTGGGTAAAAGACACCTTCATTGGACAGTTCGTAAAAAAATACAATGTCGACATGAGCGAAGCGGTCAACGAAGACCCATTCAGCTACCGAAACTTTAACGATTTTTTCACCCGTGCTATTAAGCCCGAGCTGCGTCCTATCGTAGAGGGAGACAATACCATTGCCTGCCCTGCCGATGGCGCCATCAGCCAATTGGGTGACATTGAGTATGGCACCATCTACCAAGCAAAAGGCCATACCTACAGCTTAACCGAACTCATCGGTGGGGATGCCGAGCTCTCAAACCAGTTCCTTGGCGGCAAATTCGCCACCGTTTATCTATCACCTCGGGACTACCACCGCGTCCATATGCCCCTCACCGGCAAACTGGTCAAAACCATCCATGTGCCAGGCAAATTATTCTCCGTGAACAAAGTCACGGCCGAGCAAATCCCTAATGTCTTCGCCCGCAACGAGCGGACCGTTTGCCTCTTTGAGACAGAAGCTGGCCCCATGGCCGTTATCCTAGTTGGCGCCATGATTGTTGCCAGCATTGAAACAGTGTGGACTGGCCAAGTAACACCTTTTAGCAAGCAGGTGCAAACCTGGGATTACCAAAAACTCTCTGACATCACCCTTGAAAAAGGTGCAGAAATGGGCCGCTTTAAACTTGGCTCCACCGCTATCGTATTGTTTGGCAAAGACGCGGTTAATTGGGACGAAACACTGGCGGCAGAAACCCCAACTAAAATGGGCATGCCATTTGGTACGCTTGTGAACTAAGTTGCCATTTATTGAATGCACAAAAAAAGCGACCGAATGGTCGCTTTTTTATTTCCTCTCGAAATACCTTTAAGGCATTTCGTCTTCTAACTCTTCTTTTGGAGTCGGCACCAAATCCTCACGGGTCACTTTCTGGGCAAGCAGTAAGTTCGCCGCCACGAAGATAGATGAATAAGTACCAATCAAAATACCAATCAGCAATGCCAATGAGAAGTTGTGAATACTCTCACCACCAAAGAAGAACAGCACGACCAACACAAACAAGGTGGTCATAGACGTAATGATGGTTCGATCTAGCGTTTGGTTGATGGACTCATTAATCAAATCGTAAGGGGTGGTGTCACGCATGATTCGAAAGTTCTCACGAATCCGGTCGCAAACAACGATGGTATCGTTCAAAGAGTAACCGATGACCGCCAATAACGCGGCCAACACCGTTAGGTCAAATTCAAACTCAAACAGGGAGAAAATACCTAACGTGATGATCACGTCGTGAGCCAAGGCCACCACAGAAGCAACCGAGAATTTGAACTGGAAACGCACTGCCACATAGATCATGACGATGGCCAGTGCCAGCAGCATACCTAGTCCGCCCTGCTCACGCAGCTCTTCGCCTACTTGACCACCCACGTACTCAGAACGCATTAGCTCAACACTAACGCTTCCATCAGCACGCAGTACAGACAACACTTCATCACCTAGGGTCGGTGTAAAGGCATTCCCCATACGAACGACCACGTCAGTGGGAGAGCCGAAGTTTTGCACGGTGACATCACTGTAATCCCCATCAGCCAAAAGCTGACGCACATCATCAAGGGCAGGCGCCTGACTGTACTGCACCTCAATCAGGGTACCACCCGTAAAGTCCAAACCAAACTGCAAACCCTTAACCGCTAACGAGCCAAGAGAAATCAACACCATAGCAATGGAGAACATCGCAACGATTTTGCGCATTGC
This sequence comes from Marinomonas vaga, assembly GCF_055388305.1. NCBI lineage: Bacteria > Pseudomonadati > Pseudomonadota > Gammaproteobacteria > Oceanospirillales > Oceanospirillaceae > Marinomonas > Marinomonas vaga. The sequence goes on along the minus strand of NZ_AP043903.1, from coordinate 2,518,929 downwards.
CATAAATGGAATATTCATAATTCAATGCCCTCCTTAAATAAACAGACGTTTGTTTTTACGGCCGCCGTACACCAAATTAATTTGGGCACGCGTCACAAGGATCGCCGTAAACATGGACGTGATGATCCCGAGAGATAAGGTCACCGCAAAACCTTTAACCGGACCAGTACCGACCGCAAATAGGATAACCGCCACCAGCAAGGTCGTAATGTTGGCATCTAAAATGGTCGTGAAAGCACGATTGAAACCAGAATGGATCGCCTGCTGAGTCGGCAACCCAGCTCTGAGTTCCTCCCTTATCCGGGAGAAGATCAAGACATTGGCGTCCACTGCCATCCCCATTGTCAGTACGATACCCGCAATACCCGGCAAGGTAAGTGTGGCAGATAGTAGCGACATACAGGCCATCAACAAGACAATGTTCAATGCCAATGAGATGTTGGCAAACACACCAAACACCTTGTAGTAAACCAACATGAAGGCCATGACCACCAGCAAACCAATTTGCGCAGACAAAACACCTAAACGAATGTTTTCTGCACCTAGGCTAGGACCAATGGTACGTTCTTCCACAAAATAAATTGGCGCAGCCAACGCCCCTGCACGCAATAACAAAGCAAGTTCAGAGGATTCACGTGGGCTATCAAGCCCGGTAATACGGAAGGAGTTACCCAAAGTCGTCTGAATCGTTGCAAGAGAGATAATGCCTTTCTCGCTGTAACTTCGACGCACCTCGTTCACTTCACCGTTTTCGTCAGTCACAAAACGAGTACGGCTCTTGTGCTCAATAAACACAACCGCCATATTGCGGCCCACTGCGGTACGAGTGACTCGCGCCATGGCCGAACCACCGCGACCATCTAGGCTGATGTTTACCTGTGGACGACCATTCTCATCAAAGGACGAGTTAGCATCCGATACGCTGTCACCTGTAATGATCACATCACGATCCAAACGCGCGGTTCGACCACTGCCATCACGGAACGTTAAGGTATCAGTGTCTGCAGCATTGGCGTCAAGACCCGCTTCAAGACGAAATTCCAAGTTTGCCGTTGCACCAATAATACGTTTTGCAGCGGCCGTATCTTGAACACCCGGCAACTCCACCACGATGCGATTGCTGCCTTGGCGCTGAACCAATGGCTCTGCCACACCTAGCTCGTTCACACGATTACGAAGGGTGGTTAAGTTCTGCTGCAATGCATAAGCTTCGATCTCACGGGTAGCCGCTTCTGTAAAGCTCACATCAACGTAGTAATCGTCGCCCTCGTCACGAGTGCTGTAGATGTATTCAGGGAAAGCATCTTCTAATAAGTTCTCAGCTTGAGACTGGTCACCTTCCTGTAAGAAGCGAATCGACATAACCCCATCAGTAATGTCTACACTACGGTAACGAATACGCTCTTGACGAAGGGAGGTCTTCATCTCACTTGCGGCCACATCCAAACGCTGTTTCAAAGCCGCCGGCGTATCCACTTCCAATAAGAAATGAACGCCTCCACGAAGGTCCAAGCCTAACTTAGCCGGGCCTGCACCAATTGCCGCCAACCAATCTGGTGTGGTTGGTACTAGGTTTAATGCAACAACGAAGTTGTCCCCAAGTGCCGAAGCGACAACCGGCTGGGCCGCTAGTTGGTCCTCACCGTTATTAAAACGTAAGGTACCGCCAGCAGACGTTAACTCTGCTTGCTTTAATTCAATTCCGGCTTCTTCCAAAGCCTGAGCAGCTTGATTCAATGAACGCTGATCAACCACAGTTGTGGCTTTTTGAGTGGATAGTTGTAGTGCTGGGTCATCTGGATAAAGATTAGGCAATGCGTAAATAACACCGAATACGATGACCAGCAAAATAAGCAAATACTTCCACAAGGGGTACTTGTTAAGCATGGATAGTCCTTGGAACTAGAGAAAAAAATAACCAAGAAAATAGAAAAGCGCCGTAAGGCGCTTTTCCATAGACATTAGATTGATTTCAGAGTGCCTTTTGGCAATACCGCAGCAATAGCGGACTTCTGGAATTTCATCTCAATGTTTTCAGCAACGTCTAGTACAACATAGTTATCATCAACTTTTGTTACTTTACCTAGAACACCACCGCTTGTTACCACTTCAGTACCTTTTGCTAAGGAAGCCAACAAGTTTTTATGCTCTTTGGCACGTTTTGATTGTGGGCGCCACATCAAGAAGTAGAAAATGATGACGAAACCTACCAACAGAACTAGGTTAAAAATACCTGCGTCTGCCGGAGCGCCACCTTCAGCGTAAGCTGGTGAGATCAAAGCGATCATGGTGATTACTCTCCAATGGTTAATAAAACGGTTGCACTTTTGTTCAAAAGACAAACAAAAACACTTTTTTGATCATTATTCGCTCAGCGGTGGGGTTTCCATACCACGTTTTGCGTAAAATTCATCAACAAAGGCGTCAAATCTACCTTCATCAAGCGCCTTACGCAATCCCGCCATTAAGTTCTGGTAGTAGCGTAAGTTATGAATGGTATTAAGCTGAGCTCCTACCATTTCTTGACACTTATCAAGATGATGTAAATATGACCGAGAAAAGTTTTTACAAGTGTAACAGTCACATTCTTTATCTAACGGATTGGCATCATGGCGGTGAAACGCATTACGAATACGCACAATCCCTTCCGAAGTGAACAAATGACCGTTACGGGCGTTGCGGGTTGGCATCACACAGTCAAACATGTCGACACCTCGGCGGACACCTTCCACCAAGTCCTCTGGCTTGCCGACCCCCATTAAATAACGGGGCTTATCTTCGGGCATTTTATGGGCCAGATGATCAAGAATGCGCACCATGTCTTCTTTTGGCTCGCCTACTGACAAGCCTCCAATGGCATAGCCATCGAAGCCGATATTCGTCAGCCCTTCAAGGGATTCATCCCGAAGCTGCTCATACATACTGCCCTGAATGATACCAAATAAAGCAGAAGGACTGTCACCATGAGCCTCTTTGGAACGCTGGGCCCAACGCAGACTCATACGCATAGATTTAGCGGCTTGGTCTTCCGTGGCTGGATAAGGCGTACACTCATCGAAGATCATCACAATGTCCGAACCAAGATCCCGCTGTACTTGCATCGAGATCTCTGGGCTTAAGAACACCTTGTCACCATTTACAGGGGAGCGAAAACTTACGCCCTCTTCGGTGATTTTACGCATGGCCCCCAAAGAAAATACTTGGAAACCACCAGAATCCGTCAGGATTGGCTTTTTCCATTGGGTGAAGTCGTGCAAGTCACCATGAGCTTTGATTACATCCGTTCCGGGGCGCAACCAAAGATGGAAAGTATTACCCAAGATAATGTCTGCACCGATCTCTTCAATATCACGAGTCAGCATACTTTTAACTGTGCCATAGGTGCCCACGGGCATAAAAGCTGGGGTTTCTACATCGCCCCGTGGAAAGCTCAAGCGCGCACGGCGAGCCTTACCTGAGGTTTTAAACACCTCAAAGTCCATAAAACATTCTGGACGTTTATCTGACATTCGTCTTATTCCTCAACTTTCGTCCCGACAACCTCTGGGTTGCGGGTAATAAACATGGCATCGCCATAACTGAAAAATCGGTACTTTTCTTCTACGGCTACCCGATAAGCATTCATCACATGATCATAGCCAGCAAAGGCACTGATCAACATGATCAAGGTGGACTCTGGCAAATGGAAATTCGTTACCAAGGCATCAACCGTTTTAAACTCATAGCCCGGATAGATAAAAATGCTCGTGTCGTTGGCCATAGGCTCAATCACACCTGATTGACTGGCAGACTCTAAAGAACGCACACTGGTGGTACCCACGGCAATGACACGCTTGCCATTGGCTTTCGTGGCCCGCACCTGCTCTACCACTTCTTCAGATACCTCAGCATACTCAGAGTGCATGATATGGTCTTTCACATCATCCACACGGACTGGCTGGAAGGTTCCCGCGCCAACATGCAGTGTAACAAAGGCAACCTTTACGCCTTTCGCCTTCAACTTTTCCAACAGCGCATCATCAAAATGAAGTCCCGCTGTGGGTGCGGCTACCGCACCAGGGGTTTTGTTGTACACCGTCTGATAGCGCTCTTGGTCACTCTCATCATCAGGGCGCTCAATATATGGCGGCAATGGCATGTGACCCACCGCTTCCAACACTGACAAAACCGGCTCATCAAACTTCAAGTGAAATAAAGTATCATCACGCCCCACCATGGTAGCTCCATGGGATGCACCTCTGTCGGTACCTAGCTCTAAGCGATTACCTACTTTAGGAGACTTACTGCAACGGACGTGAGCCAAAATTTCATGTTCTGACAGAAGGCGCTCAACGAGAAGCTCTAGCTTGCCGCCTGACTCTTTTTGACCAAACAATCGGGCAGGAATTACACGGGTGTTGTTAAACACCATCAAATCACCCGCTTCAACAAAATCCAGTACATCAGTGAATGTATTGTGAGACAAAGCACCACTCGGGCCATCTAGCTTGAGCAAACGGCTAGCGGTACGCTCCGGCATAGGGTAGCGTGCGATGAGCTCCTCAGGCAGCTCAAAGCGATAATCAGACACGCGCATAATGAGTTATTTCTAGTACCTATAAAATTGATGCGGCATTTTATCGAATTTCTGACCAGTTGGGTACGTTAACTCAGGATTTCCCTTTTTATCTGATGCTTTATTATGCGTTATGAGACAGCAACTGTTCAGGGTTTAACCAAGCCACAAGTGTTTTAAACTTTTTCAATTTAAGTATTGACTCTATCGGAGAAACCTAGATAATACGCACCACCTTTTTCAAGGCCAGTGTGGTGGAATTGGTAGACACGATGGATTCAAAATCCATTGCCTATAAAGCGTGCCGGTTCGAGTCCGGCCACTGGTACCATCTTTTAGATGCGAAAAGCCCCAAGCAAATGCTTGGGGCTTTTTTCGTTCTTAGGGGAAATAGAACCGAAAGCCCTATTTCTTATTCCCACCTTTACCGCCACCATTATTGGAGCCAGCACTGCGAGACGCTCTTCCCTGATCAGATGCATTACTGTGTGCCGTGCGCTCAATAACGCCACGATTGTCAGATATATAGCTGCCAGACTCATCCTGATGCAACAATAAGTGCTTATCACTGCTATTTAAACTGAAGCCAACTTGATTCTCTAGATCGTCTGCATAGGCGGCGGGAACACCACTCAAAGCCAACACAGCAGACAGAGCCGTAACTTCAATGACGCGCTTTGATTTAATTGCCATGATACCTCTCCTCATTTACGTAGAGCATGGATCACAAAAGCAGATCCGCTCGATAGAGAGAAGTGTATGCAAGACCTTAGAAACCAACTACCAAGTTATTGCAAATCTCTTGTATGCAGTCTCTAAAGTCTTTCCAAAGCGCTCAAAAACCACTCATTCAGCAGCGCCTTTAACCGCCAACAAAAAAACGGCGCACTAGGCGCCGTTTTTCCTACTAAGGCTGTATTAACCGATAATGGCGCCGTCTTCACGGGAAATGGCAATCACACTTGATCGTGGCATGCCTCCATTTGGCCAAACCGAATCGCCCTTCTCACCTGGATGCTGAACACTAACAAACATAGTTGTACGGTCAGCACTCCATGCGGCACCAGTGATTTCACACTCTTTTGGCCCCACTAAGAAACGCTTAATTTCACCTGTTTCAGGATCACCCACTAGCATTTGGTTATTGCCTTGACCTGCAAAGCCCCCTTCATTTGAGTAGTTACCGTCTGTTTGAATCCACAGTAGGCCTTTTTTGTCAAAACGAAGACCATCTGGAGAGTTAAACATATTGTCTTTGTTAACGTTCTTAGAGCCAGCATTAGCATCATCGTACACAGCAGGGTTACCCGCTAGAACAAACAGATCCCAAGTGAATTTCTCTGCAGTGTGGTCCTGATTAGCAGGCACCCAGCGTACGATCTGGCCGAAGTTATTTTTCACACGTGGGTTCGGACCTACTGCAGGGGTGGCATCGCCACCCGCGTTTGGCTTAACACCACGGTTTTTGTTGTTGGTTAAAGCACAGAAAACTTCTGCTTTGTTTGGATTAGACGCCACCCACTCAGGGCGATCCATTGTGGTTGCCCCTAATTTAGAAGCAGCAAGACGGGTGTAAATAGCAATTTCTGCTTCCGTCATACCCGTCGATTCTGGCGTTAGAGCCATCCAATGACCAGTATTGTTTTCATTGAACTTAGCGACGTACAAAGTACCTTCTTCAAGAAGGTTTGAATTATCACCACCGGAAACGTACTTATTCTTAGACACAAAGCGGTATAAGAACTCACCACGCTCATCGTCTCCTAAGTACACGACCACATGACCATTGGCAGCCACTTCTACTTCCGCGTTTTCATGCTTGAAGCGACCTAGAGCGGTACGCTTTTTAGGTCGCGCAGTAGGATTCATTGGATCAATTTCAACGATGTAACCAAAGCGGTTTGGCTCTTGTGGCTCTTTAGATAGGTCAAAACGCTCGTCTGCCATGGCCCAGCTGTAACCCCAATCATCATGACTGATGCCGTAACGCTTCATTTGAGATGTCAGTGGGAATTCTTTATTTGAAGAAGAGAAGTAACCATTGAAGTTTTCTTCACAGGTTAAGTAAGTGCCCCATGGGGTTTGTCCATTACCACAGTTATTCCAAGTTCCTTTCGCCACGACACCGCGAGGGTCCGCTTTGGTTTTAAGCAAGTCATGACCGCGGGCTGGACCGGTAATGTCCATTTCGGTATCCGCAGTAATACGGCGGTTAAATTCGGAGTCCTTAACAATCCCCCAATTACCACCAGTACGAGCAATTTCAACCACTGACACACCGTGAGCGGCTTTACTTTTACGAATGTCATCCGCAGTCGTTGGCTTGCCGTCGGCACGGTTAGCATGAAGTGTATTAAGGTTAGTGTATTCGTTGTTTACACATAGGATTTGACGACCGTTATGAACAAACAGTGCCATACCGTCGTTGTGGTCCCCAAAGGCCATTTCTTGCGATGCACCGGTACCACCCGTTTTAGGATCAAAAGCAGGTGCGTTTGAGAACAAAGGCTCACCCCAAGACGCCAACACTTCCCACTTGTAACCTTTCGGCACTGTCACTGTGTCATGGGCATTTGCTTTCACCATTTCAAACGCTAGGCGAGACATTTTCATCTCTTCACCAGCGAGCGCTTTACCTGCCGCAAGTGTTGTAGATCCCATTACGAACGCTGTTGCGCCGACTGCGGCACCGCCAGAGAGGAAACCACGGCGAGAGACCATGGCTTTTGCCGTTTCTTCAAACTCAACCACTTCCATCGCCGGACGGACCATTTCATCGTGCTCATCAAACCCTAGCACTTGATCTTGCTTAACTGACATCGCAATTCCCTCAATCGAATATTTTAGTTTTGTTGCGGTACCTACCCTTCCACAAAGCAGGCCCGAAAAATAAAGACCAAAACATTTAGCCTACGAGAGATGTCAGTTACATGATGTTTGCATGACAGTTTGGTGAACCAAATGAAACGATAATGCAAATGATTCGCAATATTTCAACGAGTTTTGTATTATGGCGCGCTCAATCATTTCTTTGAAAGAACCGAATCGGAGTTTCCATCTCACATGTATCAGTTATCCGACGTTCTTATGACTCGCGACGATCGTTGTATTCTAGACATTCCAACACTCACGATCCCGACCGACAAACTCACTGTTGTGCTTGGCCACAATGGCTCAGGCAAGTCTACTCTTGTTAGCTTGCTAGCAGGACAACAAGCCCCAGACCAAGGCCTAGTCACGCTAAACGGCAAACCCATGGCGCAATTTAACGCTAAAGCGTTAGCAAAAGAGGTGGCCTTTTTACCTCAGAAGCTGCCCGCCTCCGCAGGCTTAACCGTGCGCGAAGTCGTCAGACTGGGAAGATTTCCGTGGCGTGGACTGCTGGGCCGCTGGTCCAAAGAAGATGAGCAATTGGTAGACGCGGCCATGGCACAAACCAAGGTCACAGAGTTTTCGCACCATCTTGCTGACAACCTGTCCGGCGGGGAGAGACAGCGAGCATGGGTGGCCATGCTATTAGCACAGCAGTCGCCCGTCTTGATTTTGGACGAACCTACGTCAGCACTGGATATCCAACACCAATATCATCTAATGGCGCTACTGGCTCACATTACCCAAGATGCTGCTAGAGGCATGATCGTAATCCTTCATGACCTTAACTTGGCACTACTTTACGCCGATCACATTGTCGCTCTTGCAAAAGGAAAGATCGCATTTGAAGGTAATAAAGAGCTTTTATTGGACGAGGAACGACTTTCAGCGCTTTACAACACCTCAATAAAATTAATCGACCACCCTGTCAGTGCCAACAAGCTGGCTGTTGTCTGTCCTGAGGAACTTGCCCATGCCTAATATCAGCGCTTCATTAAAGGCCATTGTGTCATCGATTATGGCGCTGTTCATAAGCAGTTCAGCCTTAGCCTTCACCCTTGAAGACAATCGTACTACTCATACGTTTAACCATACTCCGAAGCGCGTGGTATCGCTCAACTGGGATTTAACGGAACAAGTCATTGAGCTAGGAATTATTCCAGTGGGTGCCACAGAAATTCAGTCTTACAATGAGTGGGTGATGCAACCTCCAATCCCAGATCAAGTCCCTGATGTGGGCACTCGTGCTGAGCCTAATTTAGAGCGCATTGCTGCCCTGACTCCCGATGTCATTCTTGCCACAGCCACTCAAGCAGACATCATTCCCGCTCTTGAGAAAATAGCGCCAGTTGTCTATCTAGAAAACTATACCGCCGATGTGAACGCTGGCGAGGTGGCTATCCAACAGTTTGTGTTGCTTGGCAAATTGTTTGGTCAATCAGAGTTGGCTAATCAAAAAATCGCCGAACTCGATAATGAGTTCACGAGATTAAAGGCTCAATTGACAGAGGCCTTCGGATCAGACTTACCTAACGTATTGCCTGTGAGACTCAGTGATGAAAGCTCGGTATTCTTATTTACCGAAAACTCCACCTCGGACTATGTTCTCAAACGACTCGGATTAACCAACCCCATTCCCTTACCAGCGGCCCAATGGGGCGTCACTCAAAAGCGCATTGACGTACTTAAAGATGTCACGAATGGCTATGTTCTAAACATTTTACCCTTCCCCTACTGGGATAAATTAAATCGTTCATATCTTTGGAAAGCGATGCCATTTGTTCGGGAGCAGAGAATCAATTCCGCAGACCCCGTGTGGAGCTATGGTGGAGCCATGTCGTTGAAATATTTGGCAGAGGGTTATACCCAAAGCTTGCTTGAACTCGCGGAATAATTTCCATGGAACGCCAGATTACTAAAGTCTCCATCCCATTAATGGTTTGCGCTCTGATTGCTTGTATCTTGTTGGGAACAAATTTGCCCTTTAATCAACAATGGCATCTGATCACTCAGTCCACGTCACCAGAGAGCTTTGCCGATTTCAGTTATCTTTTTGGGCATTTGCCACGATTAACAATGGCACTAATCGTTGGCGCAACTTTTGGCTTAGTTGGCAGCTTAATGCAGCAACTCACCCAAAACCCCCTCACCTCACCTCTTACGTTAGGTACGTCTTCTGGCGCCTGGCTAGCACTGATCATACTGAATGTATGGTTTACCCAATGGGTGGGCGATTACGCGGTATACGCTGCCATGGCGGGCTCTTTCGCAGCGTTTTTTCTCATTCTCGCCATCGTCGGCATCGAGAATATGACAGGGCTGCCTGTTGTCGTAGCGGGTATGGTTGTGAATATTCTGCTGGGGGCCATTGCCACTGGCATCATGCTGCTTAATGAGCAATTTGCGCAAAATATTTTCATGTGGGGAGCTGGGGATCTTGCACAAAATGGCTGGGAAGACATTCTCTGGTTACTACCAAAGCTGCTTCTAATCATCCCCCTGCTTATTTTTGCGCCACGGATTCTAATGTTAATGCGTCTTGGTCAAGACAATGCCACCGCTCGCGGCCTCGCCGTCTTGCCGACATTCTTAGCACTGATTGGGGCTTCCATATGGCTCACTTCCAGCACCATTACCATAGTAGGCGTCATTGGCTTCATCGGCTTAATTGCCCCTAACTGCGCTCGCGCTATGGGGGCTAGAACACCGCGGCAAGAGTTGCTGGCCAGTATGGTACTGGGTGCCATCTTTCTACTGCTGACGGATCGAGCTGCATTTTTTCTAAGCCAGATGACCTCAACTGTCATTGCAAGCGGCGTCACCACTGCTCTGGTCGGCGCGCCCGCCCTGATTTGGTTTTGTCGGCGCAAGCTTAGGGCGCAGGACAGCCTTGCTCTGATATTACCCAAAGGTAAATCTAACCTTAGCCCCTTTACCTTACCTATCTTAGGGGCGGCCTTTTTGCTTGGCCTAATACTGACGACCACTATCCAGCTTGATAGTGGCATTTGGACTTGGCAGCTTCCTTCAGAGTATCAATGGATGGTTCGTTGGCCCAGAATGCTCAGTGCCATAGCGGCTGGTATGGGTCTTGCCATCGCAGGCGTGCTGCTACAACGACTGATCTACAATCCTCTTGCCAGCCCGGACATTTTAGGGGTGTCAGCCGGTGCCACATTTGCCATTGTGGTGACCACGTTAGCCTTCGGTAGTAGCGCCCTATCGACCCATTGGACAACTGCTATTGTCGGTAGCCTATCGGTTTTAGGGTTATTGCTATTGTTAGGTAAACGACACCAGTTCGCCCCTTCTAGCTTGATACTTACGGGGATTGCGGTGACTGCCTTACTGGATGCCGCCATTCAATTCTTTTTATCTCGAGGTACTTCTGACAGTTACCGCATATTACTTTGGTTGGCCGGCTCCACTTATCGCGTAAGCCCAAGTCAGAGTGTCTTGTTAGCGGTCAGTATGGGCGTTATGTCCTTTGGGGCTTTGCTCTGCTCTCGCTGGTTGACGCAGCTATCAATTGGACGTGGATTCGCAGCGGCACGAGGAGTCCCCGTTCAATGGGCAAGTCTTACCCTACTTTCATTAGTGGCGCTTTTGTGTGCCACTATTACCGCCACCTTAGGACCTATTTCGTTTATCGGTTTAATCGCACCTCATATGGCAATCATGCTAGGTGCCACGAAAGCTCGCGCACAAATTGGTTGTGCTGGCTTGCTGGGGGCGACGTTATTGCTGTGGGCTGATTGGTTCGGACAGGTCATTCTGTACCCTGCTCAAATCGCTGCAGGGACAATTGTGTCGATTGTCGGCGGCCTATATTTTATCTTGCTGCTGCTACATAACCGGACAACCCGAAGACATTAATACTAAAAAGGCGTTTCCAAGAATGCTTGTTAGCGCCTTGTCACTCGACCCGTAATCATTTGAGCAATGAGATTCCTTGGTCCTTTGAGCGTAAATACAACTACCGCTAACACATGCATAAACACCATCACCAGTGTGGAATTAGCAAAGAATCCGTGAACCTCCTCCGCCAAGTGAGCACCACTAAACACTCCTTCAATCGCCCAACCACTTAATCCTGTTAAGGCCAGCCCTATGAGCAGTGCAAAGATCATTATGGCTCCGAGAGGGTTGTGACCATTATCTTCAGGTATATTCCCTGAGATTAACTCTTGAATATGAGTGCGTATGGCTAATTTACTAGGAAAGAAGTTTGCGAAGCGGGCATTATGGGTGCCTATTAGCCCCCATACTACACGTATGACAAGCATGCTTAAGACATAATAGCCTGCCCATTCATGCAACTCACTGCCCTCTTCAAGTATGAGAGCGTTTAGCAGAAAAGCGGCTGCCACCGTCCAGTGAAAAACCCTGACAACAGGATCCCAAATGATTATTGAGTGGCGCATTACGCAAGCCTCATCCAAATTAAGGTGAGACAAACATAAGCTGGTAAGATTAATTCAGCCTTAATTTAGGCAGAAGACCCTCAGGTCTAAGAAAAAACAGTTTCCAGCTTCTCTGCTACCGCTAACAGATCCGCATCTCGACCATGACAAGCGGTCAACATGATACCAATAGGCATACCTTGCGATTGATAGGGTAACGAAATGCTGCAGCCATCCAGTACGTTTGCAAGGGTGGTGTTGCGCAGACAAAGCAGGTTCATCTGATCAAATACCCCGTCATCTTCAAGAGACTCAAAGGTTGGTGGAAGGCAAGCCACCGTAGGCATAAGCAAAAAAGTATTCCGCTCTGCAGCTTGATAATCGCCTTTGATTCGATCTCTTAAGACGCAGGTTTGCATAAAGTCTTCATCTGACACTTCCGTCCCCCGAGCCATTCGTTTTCGCACCCGCGGATCAAGCTGATCACTGCTTAGATCAAAAAGTGATTGGTAGGCTCGGCGACTTTCCACTGCAGAAAACTGCCAAACAGGAAGTTCTTTGTAGTCATCCAACTGAGGAATATGTCGCCGCTCGACAATAATCCCTAAGGATTCTATGTTGGCAAGCGCTTGCTCAAATCCTTCTTTAACAATAGGATCAAGATCGTCAAACCCAAAGTTGGTGGGCACTACAAGATAAATGGGATCTTGAGTTTCATCGGCCTGCTTGCCAGATAACACTTCCCAAGCCTGTCGACAGGTTGCCACATCTCTTGCGATAGGCCCCACACTGTCCAGTTCATTGGACAGAGGCAAGCAACCTTGTCGCGACACTGAATCCTGAGTAGGTTTAAACCCAGTTAAACCACAAAATGCCGCTGGAATGCGCAGGGAGCCCCCGGTATCCGTGCCCAAAGCAATGTCAGCTAAGTTGAGTGCCACCGATACGGCGCCACCACTGGTGGAGCCGCCAGGAATACGACCGGGTAACAAGGGGTTGTCAGGGGTGCCATAATGAGGATTTAAACCCAATCCAGAGTACGCTAATTCGGTCATATTGGTATGGCCCACCAACTTGGCACCAGCACTGATTAAACGGGTAACCACCTCTGCATTCGCTTGAGCAATGCCTTGATTGAGTATCTTTGTTCCGCCGGTAGTAGGATATCCCAATACATCAAATGTGGACTTAATAGACACCAGAGCGCCAGATAGCTCTCCCTCGTGGGAAGGAAGTGATTCCAGATCAAATACATCAATAAATATCGAGTTATCCGCTTGCTCAATGCGCTCTTGGAGCGATTCCAAATGACTTGCTAGGCCTCTGTTTCGCCAAGGAAATGTTGCGCTCATATCCATACCACCCTGTCTCTCGAAAACTTAAACCGCTAACACTTGGACTAGAATCGTGCTCGAAAGTGCCATTCGCCGATTGCAATGTCATTTTTAATAGACAAACGAATGTCATCATCTAAAGCTTCGTCATCGTAATCATACAATCCCAACATGGGCATAACCTTGTTGCGCTTAATTTCTTTACCAATGAACTCCAGCATAACTCGGGTACAGCAAGGCATGCGCTCGCCACTGCCAGAAACACCGAGACGCAAGCCAGTTAAGCGGTCCACACGATTTTTAAACGTGGGATAAAGCACGGTTTGAGTCATTTCCAAGTTGGTAAGCGTCTCATAATCGTGCAAAAAGATTCGGTCTCCCAAGAACTGCACGACCCCTTTGTACAGTCCATGAAAAGGTTTACCGGATTTACGTGGGTTGAGACGCTCAGTCCGCTGGTAATAGGTTTTATTGCCTTGGCGCTCAATACACACCAAAGTTCTCAGCACCTTACCTGGGTATGCCATGGATAAATAATATTCAAAATAGTACCCCACGTACTTTTCAATGCCGCTTTGGCCAACACTGTTAAGCTTGTCAAAGTATTGCTGTTCAGGGGTTGCCGCCACCGGCTCTTGTTCCGTCACGGGGCGCACTTGCAACAAACGTCTAAATTGGCTGTGTGGAAGCAAGATCTCATGCTCCTCCACCCCAAAGAAGTCACAAATTCGACGCAAGGTGCTGTTGGAAGGAAAGGTGGTTCCACTTAGATAACGGTTAAACTGCGGACGGTTTACGGCTAATCGACGGCAGACATCTGCGATGGACTTGTAGTAACTGCAAAGTAGCCGCAGATTTTCGGGGAAATTTTCATTCATTGGGGGCCTCCTGAACTACTAGCATACTAACGCTTCCAAGAAGGTAGTTAAACCTAAAAGTTGATGCTATTTGACGTCAAAAAAGTACCAATCAGCAACAATACAGATCAGTATACGAACTCCACATTTGACGATAAATTCGTTTCAATAATGACACATCGGCACTAAATTTAAAAAGATGTGCCCATGAAGAGCTTTGGCGCTGAGTGTCGCTTTGCTTCATCATTAAGCAGACTCTCAATTTCCTTGTTCCCTTACATGCTAAGTCAGGTAATAAAATGGATACACGTTCTGAATACGACCTTCTGGGAACTTTGGATGTTCCTGCGCAAGCTTATTATGGCATTCAAACCCTGCGAGCCTCGCAAAACTTTAAGATAACAGGGGTGCCTATTGGACACTTCCCTGAGCTGATCAAGGCCCTTGCCATGGTCAAAGCCGCTGCGGCACGCACTAACCAAGAGTTTGGACTGCTGGATGACACAAAAACTGATGCCATTGTCTATGCCTGTCAGGATCTTATAAACGGCCAATATCACGATCAATTTATCGTAGATGTGATTCAAGGCGGGGCCGGAACGTCAACTAACATGAACGCGAACGAAGTCATTGCCAACATAGGTTTAAGCAAACTTGGCTTTGGTCTTGGTGATTACCAACACCTGCATCCAAATGACCATGTCAACAAATCCCAGTCCACCAATGACGCCTATCCGACGGCGGCGCGCCTGGGCATCCAGTTTGCTGCGGACAACTTTCTACCAGCTTTAGCTCAACTGAAGGAAGCATTGGAAGCCAAAGGCCAAATGTTCGCCTCCGTACTGAAAATGGGGCGCACTCAGTTACAAGACGCGGTGCCCATGACACTGGGTCAAGAGTTCAACGCATTTGCAACCACACTTGGGGAAGACATTGACCGCATTCAGGACGCCTGCGCCCTACTCTGTGAAGTAAACTTAGGCGGTACCGCTATCGGTACGGGAATCAACACCCCTGAAGGGTACTCACAAAAGGCCATAGAAAAGCTCGCTATTATTTCTAAAAAGCCTCTAACCCCAGCCAGTAACTTGGTAGAAGCCACATCCGATATGGGGGCTTTTGTCTTCTTCTCTGGTATTCTAAAGCGCTTGGCAATCAAGTTAAGCAAGATGAGTAATGATTTAAGGCTTCTATCGAGTGGGCCGCGCACAGGCCTTGGTGAAATAAAGCTACCTGAGATGCAACCTGGCTCTTCGATTATGCCGGGCAAGGTAAACCCTGTTATCCCAGAAGCCATGAACCAAACAGCTTATCAGGTGATTGCGTCAGATTTAGCGGTCACCCTTGCTGCAGAAGCAGGTCAATTACAGCTGAATGCCATGGAACCCATGATCATTTACAACGTATTAAACTCGTTAAAAATGCTGCGTGAAGCCTGTGACATGCTCAATCAAAAATGTATTCAGGGCATTCAAGCAAATGAAGCCACGTGCTTGGCCCATGTGGAAAACAGTATTGGCATCATCACTGCATTAGTTCCACACATCGGCTACAGCAATGCTTCTCGAATTGCACGAGAAGCGTTACTCACCGGCGCCACGGTGAAATCATTAATACTGCTCGAAGGATTGCTAACGGAAGACCAGCTTAACGAGCTACTGAAGCCAGAAAAAATGATTGCTCCAACGAAATTGTCGAGCTGATCACCAAGGAGACAACGTGACCTCTAAACTACTTATTCTATACACAGGCGGCACCATTGGTATGGTGCAAACAGACGACGGGCTGGCTCCCTCTTCTGGCCTGCAGGCTCGAATCCATGACACACTTGGGGAAAGTCTGGATGACTTACCTGAGTTCGATTTGATCGAGTTAAACCCGCTCATCGATAGCTCCAATATTACACCCTCTAACTGGAGCCAGATTTATGATGCCCTTCAGCAACATTGGCATGAGTATGCTGGTTTTATTGTCCTACATGGTACCGACACACTGGCTTACACTGCTGGCGCCCTGTCCTTCATGCTGGGCACCTGCAATAAAAACGTCATCATCACAGGCTCTCAAATCCCACTAGGCATGGGTCGTAGTGATGCAAACAGCAACTTAGAATCCGCGATGGCCTTGGCCGTCGAGCCAAGCTTTGGCATGGTGTCCGTGTTATTCCACCACACTCTTATGCAAGGTAGTCGAGTTACTAAGTTCAGTAGCCATGACTTTTCAGCGTTTCAATCTTTTAACGCTGAGCCTTTAGCGAAACTTTCTATCCATAAACAGTTTGCTGGTACAGCATTGAACCCAAGCGCTCTCCAAGCACCGGCAAAGCGTCACTATGAGTTTGATAATAATGGCGTGGGCATCCTTGTGCTCCATCCAGGCATGTCTGATTATGCTTACGAAGGCTTTTTGAAGGACCCGGAGTGCCGTGCAGTGATTATCCAGACCTATGGCGCAGGGAATATAGCGGATCAAAACACAGGTTTTGTGGACTTCTTAAGTAAGATGCAGCAAGCACAAAAACCCGTCATCAATGTCACCCAGTGTGCCCATAGCGGTACCGCACAAGGTGCCTATGCATCGGGTTCTTTACTCTGTAAGCTGGGGATCCTAGATGGTAAAGATATTACTTTGGAAGCGGCTTTCGCCAAGCTACATTGGCTATTGGCTCAATCCTACAGTTATGAGCAGATCCAACAGCAATGGCCCCAAGCCCTGATCGATGAGATGACCTCTAGTGAAGCTTAATAATTAGTTTCAAAAGCGGTCACACAGGCCGAAATTCCATTCGGCCTGTTGATTCAGAATCACGGTTAGGGGATGATTTTGATGGATTCGGTTTTACATTTAACGAGCGACCTATGATCATATCCCTAACGACACCTGCCATGCTCTTCCCTGCAGTTTCATTGCTTTTGCTGGCCTACACCAACCGCTTCGTTACCCTTGCTTCTATCATCCGTAACTTTGATCCTGAACACAGCACGGAAAGTACGCAACAACAAATCACCAACCTGCGTAAGCGCATCTATTTAATCCGCCGCATGCAAGAGGCCGGCGTGATCAGCTTTTTCCTATGCGTCCTCTCCATGATGGCTTTGTATTGGCAATACGAAGAAGTAGGCGGCTATATTTTTGCCGCCAGTTTAGTGTGTTTGCTCTATTCCCTGTATTTATCCGTTCGAGAAATTAACATTTCCTGCGATGCCCTAGACGTCCATTTGAAAAACTTTAAAGTGGATTTTAAGCGCAAGCTAAAGCGTTAATCCTCTAATGGCTTCGACCAAACCGCCCATTCATTGCCACATGGATCAAGGAAGTGAAAACGGCGTCCACCGGGAAACTCGAAAATAGTCTGCTCTATGGTGCCGCCGTTGCTCTCAACACGAGCCAAAGTTGACTCCAAATCCTCAGCATACAGCACCACTAACGCTGCCCCAGTCTGAGGTCGGGAGCAAAACTCCGCACGAAAGAAGCCTCCGTCCAACCCTGAGTCGAAAAAGGCACTGTAATCAGGACCATAGTCAACGAATGTCCAACCAAAGGTTTGACTGAAAAAAGCCTTATTGGCCTCAAGATCTCGAGCAGGCAGTTCTACATAATTTATTTTATTGGATTCCATAAGACCGACCCTTTCTAATTTATAACGTTTACGACCAATTCAAGTCACCCTTATAAAGCTGCCGCGGTCACCAACACAACACTCACCACGATCATAGCGCCACCTGCCCACTGTTGTGGTGTGACTCGCTCGTTAAAGCGACGTTTGGAAAAGTATAGCGTACCAATAATCTCAGCTTGCCCTAAGGTTTTCACCAGAGCTGGATTCACTAAAGCAAAGCCCGTAAACCAACCGATAGAGCCCAGTGAGCTGAGCACACCTACTTTTATGCTCAATCCGACCGATCGATTCACTGGGGCCAAAAAATCACGGGCTTTATAGATCTGAATGGCACATAACAAAATCGATTGCAGTGCCAAAACGTACCAAAGCGTTACCCCTGCACTGGTAATAATAGAACCGTCTAATGAATGACTCGCCATGGAGGCGGTTACCGAGGTCACGGCAAAACACAAGCCGCTACCAAGACCCGCAATCAGGGACATATCCTTATGGGCATGCCTAAGGTTTTGCAGCTTAATGCTCATAACCAAAGCCCCTAATACGCCAAGAATGATGCCACTCCAGGCCATACCATTTAACGAATAATGTAACAACGGAATGCCGATCAAGGCCGCCAACACCGCCTCAGTCTTAGCCAACAAGGTACCTAATGCAAAGCTGCCAGATTGGAACACCCGCAACATCAAATAGGTCGCCAGTATCTGAGCGATGGCACAGACTGTCCCATAAAACAAAAAAGGCCCATAACCTGATGCAGAAACGCCCCCTAAGGCCCACCAAACGATACAGAGGTAAAGGGTAACCAGAGGCAATCCGTAGAGAGATCGAGCCATAGTTGCGTGAAGAAAACCCTGCTCTTGTGACAAGGTCTTTTGATAAGCGGTACGCATGGATTGGCATGCGGCGGCGAATAAGGTGACAAAAACCCACATAAAAACGAACATCCATTACTTTAAAACAAGCTAAGCATGTGACCTTGCTATATATTTGTAAAAAGAATATTTAGAATTGATTTCATTCCTTTAAGGAATCCTTAACGATTGAATCATTACAATCAAACAACCTTTAACACTGACTTTATCCATATAAGTAAATCCTAAGACACATCATGACTCGACAATTTCTACAATTTGGCAGTGTTGGCGCTTTAGGCTTTATCGTAGATGCCAGCGTGCTTTGGATATTGTCCCACTGGCTCCCTTACGAAGTAGCCCGAGCCTTGTCTTTTTGGGCGGCCGTCACATCAAATTGGTGGTTCAATCGGATCTTTACGTTTAAAGAAGCCAGACGAGATGAAAGGGCTCACCATCAGTGGGGGCGATTCTTCTGCGCCTCTTTGATTGGATTTATTCCGAATTGGGGACTGTTTGTCTTACTAATGGAATGGGGTAGTCAGTTAAGTATCAGCAACTGGCCTATTTATCCGTATGCTGCCTTAATACCTGGCATTTTAGCAGGCATGATAATTAACTTTTCTTTGTCAAAAATTTGGGTATTCAAAGCCTAGGCTCTCTGACCTAAGCTTTGATTCCTGAATTCGACCACCTAATTACGGGGTTTCGATTTCGCCCTTAGCGGAGTGACGAGCAAAACGACGTTTCTCTAAACCATGGGTTTGATCGCTTTGCTCCCACGGCCATCCTCCAAATTGGGTACGCTGGTAATCATAAAATGCTTGTTGCAATTCTTGACGAGTATTCATCACGAATGGACCATGTTGCTGTACTGGCTCACCAATTGGACGACCTTGTAACAATAGAAAGCGACTCTTACTGCCAGTGTTCTTCATAGTGATGTCCGCATCGCTGTCGAGCACCAAAGCCTCTCTGATCGATACCTCCGTCCCATCCACTTGAGCCGAGTCCCCTTCAAAAAAGTACAAAGCACGAGTTAAACCTTTGCTTGCCGCAGGCAAGGTCCAACTTGCCTCTTCATCAAGATCAATGATCCAGATTGCCACATCATTCTCGTTATCAGCCGCCCAAGAATCTGGCGGTGGCGCAACAGGTTCAGCAATCGTACCTGTTGGTGACGTGTATGCCCCCGCAACGACCTTGATATGGACCTCATGTCCTGCCGCATCTGGCACTTTAACTATGGGAGTTTGTTCATTCCATAGCATGGCGAAATGAGGCTCAACCATCTTGTTTTTCGCTGGCAGATTTAACCAGATCTGAAACAATTCTAGAGGGTTTGGCTGATCATCATGAACTAAAGGGAACATCTCAGAGTGCTGGACACCTTTGCCTGCCGTCATCCATTGAGTATCCCCTTCCCCATAACGACCAGCTGCGCCCATGGAGTCCGCATGATCCACAAAGCCTTCATTGACTATGGTTACTGTCTCAAAACCTCGGTGTGGATGAGCTGGAAAACCTGGCACCTTGCTACCGTGATACATACGCCAGCCGTCTTTACCTTGAAAATCTTGGCCAATATGACGCCCCGAAAGCGACGCATCAGGGCCTAATTTTCCATTTCCTTTTGGAAAGCGGTCATCGTGAAAAGCACAAAATAAAAATGGATCAAACGTTGGCCAAAACATTTCCAAGGCCAAGCGCTGTTTAATATGCGAGGACATAATCTCTCCCAAGAGTATTAAAGATTTTGTAAGGGTATCCTATGAAAACGGTGCTGGCGAGACACCAAATCATGCTTACTTACTTTTTGTTAGCTTCAAATCGAAGGGTTTGATGGGTTTGATTTAAAAAGTTGAAGTAATACTTAAGTAGAATCTATATTCACTTTCCATTGTCCTATCCTTAGTTTATAAACATTGTGTAAATAATTGCGTTTTAGGGATATGTTATATGGGCCAGAATTGGGGATTTTCACTAGTTATTGCGTTAACCGGTGTAATCGGTATTGTTTTGCCAGATGTTTCAACATTATATGGATTCACTTTAGTTGTAATGGCCTCAGGGAATATCGTAACGGCATACATTCTAGCTAAGAAAAAACCGCTTAAATCACATCATCAGCCATTGAAAGCAGAAACATCTCCAGAGCAAATAGCGCAAAAAGTTTCTATCACTGCTTCAAAAATGGCCATCGGTTCCGCTGAAGTGTCCCATGCAGTGGACGGTTTAACCAAGCATATCCAACAAGTCGAAACTCATAGTCAGCAGATCAGTGAAGCAACCTTAGTTTTGAGCAGCAGCGGCGAGCAACTGTCGCAACACATAACATCCATTAACCAAACTATGGAAAAGACAGCTGCATCGGCCACCACCTCCGAGCAACAACTCAAGCTCGGGGCAGAAAGGGTGGTAGAGCTATCTCGCTCCGTTGAAGAGGCTGCCCACCAAATTGAGCGACTCAACCAGAGTGCTGATGAAATTGAATCCATCACCGATGTAATCAAGGGGGTTTCTGAGCAAACCAACCTACTCGCCCTTAATGCTGCGATAGAGGCGGCTCGAGCTGGTGAGCAAGGCCGAGGCTTTGCCGTGGTGGCAGACGAAGTACGAACCCTCGCCGGAAAAAGCGCCGAAGCATCACAAAAAATCGCTGACATGCTGAATGAGGTGCGACAGAACAGTCAAAAAACTCGGGATAACATGAGTAAAGTCACTAGCCAAAGCGACACCCTTAAAGATGAACTAATCAGCATTACAGACACCTTCATACACATCACTCAAGATGTTCAAAATGTCTCCCTTTCCATGGAAGAAATTAAGCAATCCAGCAGTGACTTCCAGACCACGAGCTTACAGATTAACGGATCCATTGGTGATATTAGCCAATCACTTACGAGCCTCTCAAATCGCGGCATGACACTGTCCAAGCAAGCCAGTACTTTAAGCGAGGGCGCGGAATCCATCTTCTTGAACTTGGACGGAATAGAATACGAAAGCTTCTTCAAAGAGACCTTGGCCGAAGGTAGGGCGGCGGCCAGCGCTATTGGCAAAATATTGGACTCTCTTATTGAAAAAGGTGACGTTTCGGAGGCGGCATTATTTGGTGACCAATACCAGCCGATTCCTAATACTAATCCCACTAAGTTTTCGACAGCTTATGACCGTCTCACAGATCAGTATTTGCCTGATATTCAGGAGCCAATCCTTGAGCGCCAAAAGCACATACTCTATGCAGGTGCCGTCAATAGAAAAGGCTACTTCCCCACTCACAACAAACGCTACAGCAAACCCTTAACCGGTGATTATGATGTGGATCTACTAAACAACCGCACCAAACGTATCTTTGATGATCCCACAGGAAGACGTTGTGGTAGCCATACAGATGCCTTTCTACTCCAAACTTACAAACGTGATACAGGAGATGTGCTTCATGATCTATCGATCCCCATTTATGTGAAAGGCAAGCACTGGGGTGGATTTAGGATAGGTTTCACTGCAAAGGCCTAAGTCAGAGTGATAGGTAACTGGAGCATTAAGACTCGCTTAATGTTTCTAGTGGATACTCAAAATTCCAATTAATGTGTGAGAAATGATGTCTAACTCTTCTGATAAAAACGAATCAACGACCCCCTACCTGTCTATCATCGTGCCGTTTTTAAATGAGTCTGAAAACCTAGCGAAGTGCCACCATGCCTTGTTACAGGTATTAGATAAACTGCCACATCATTCTGAAATTGTTTACATAGATGATGGCAGTACTGACGACAGTTGGTTGGTAGCTTGCTCATTGCACTCCGGCCGCCATTCGTTACGCGTTATTCGTTTAAGCCGAAATTTTGGTAAAGAATGCGCATTGAGCGCGGGATTACTAAAAGCTTCAGGTAGCGCGGTGATTCCATTTGATGCAGATCTCCAAGACCCGCCGGAATGCATATTCCAGATGGTTGAAGAATGGGAGTCTGGTTACGATATTATTGAAATGCAAAGGACCGAACGCTTAGGGGAAACTTTTTGCAAAAAACTGTCCGCTAAACTCTTTTATAAAACCCTTTCCGCCCTTTCAGACTCTGACATTAACGAAAATGTTGGGGATTTTCGTCTACTAGATCGCAAAGTCGTTCAAGTGATCAATAGCATGCCTGAGCGTAATCGTTTTATGAAGGGGCTACTATCTTGGCCTGGTTTTAAACGCAAGGTTCTAACTTTTCAACGAGCTCCCAGACATGCAGGCACTTCCAAGTGGAATTACTTCAAGTTATTCAAACTTGCCTTTGAAGGCATTACTTCTTTTAGTACGAAGCCTCTCAGACTCGCAACGTTTGCTGGTGTAACGACATCGTTAATCGCATTTATCTATTCCATAATTGTGCTCACAAAGACCGTCATTTGGGGAGATCCCGTGGCAGGTTATCCCTCGTTGCTAATTGTTGTTCTACTTATAGGGGGAGTTCAACTGCTCTCCATCGGATTACTGGGGGAATATGTGGGGCGTCTTTTTATCGAATCTAAGCAGCGCCCTCTTTACGTAGTCATGGAAGAAATTTTTAAAGAATCCAAGGATTCCCCCCAAGCCAATGAATCAAACATTTCTCACATTAACGCCCACCAGGATATTAGAAATGGAAAAGCACTTTCCGGCGAATAAATCGATTATTATCGCCATTAGTGGACTGTTACTACTTCGCTTTTTTTCTCTCGCGCTTTACCCATTAATGGACACCACAGAAGCGCGATATGGCGAAATGGCTCGCATCATGCTGGAAACCCAAAACTGGGTGACCCCAATGTTCGATTATGGGGTACCATTTTGGGGTAAGCCTCCGATGTTCACTTGGCTTAGTGCTCTTGGATACAGTGTTTTTGGTGTGAATGAGTTCGGTGCCAGAGCACCACATTTGCTTGTGGGTGCTGGCATATTATTACTGATCTATCCTTTTGCCACCTTCACCTTTAAGTCTGCACGAAGTGGCTTATTTGCCTGTGTCATTCTGACATCCACGGCGGCCTTCCTAATCTTCTCTGGCTCAGTGATGACAGATACAGCCCTGACTTTTTCTATTACCATGGCCATGGTTGGCTTTTGGATGGCATGGGTCACAGGCGAAAAAAAGTGGGGATATCTGTTCTTTATTGGCTTGGCGTTTGGCCTATTGTCCAAAGGGCCATTAGCGATCGTGCTGGTAGGCATCAGTCTCTTCCTATGGCTATCCATTAACCGCCAGTGGTCTCTTCTTTGGGGACGACTTCCTTGGATCACAGGCACCCTGCTAATGCTCATCATTGCAATCCCTTGGTATGTTTTAGCTGAGCTCAGAACCCCAGGGTTTTTAGACTATTTTATCGTCGGCGAACATATTAAGCGGTTTCTTGTGAGTGGCTGGGAAGGTGATTTATATGGTTCAGCTCATACACAGCCTAGGGGAATGATCTGGCTTCTTGGGTTGATTGCCTTGATGCCTTGGACGCCGATTTTAATGGCTCAATTAGGACGCATTTGGCGTCACTCCTCCATACAGAATGACGAATATTCGGGGGTGCTTTCCTATTTAATCTGTTGGATGCTCGCACCTTTGTTGTTGTTTACCATGGCTGGAAATATCCTGATGAGTTATGTGATGCCGGCTTTACCTGCCGCCGCACTCTTGATTACATACTTGCAGCTTAAACGCCCTATTCGCAAAGTTTGGTATGGTATTGGGGCTATAACTCCAGCACTTTTAATATTGGTAGTCATCGTTTTGAATACCTCAACCGTAGACAAGCTGTCCGATAAACAACTGGCGGCTAGTTGGCTAAACACACCTGAACATAAGCAAGCCCAATTGTATTATGTTGGCGAGAAGTCTTTTTCATCACAGTACTACAGTCGCGGTATCGTGGAATCCATTACTGGCAATGTTCAAGCGTGGGCGGGAAAACAACTTCAGCCGTTCTTTTTCATACAGCCGAAAACGTCACAAGCTTTGTCTGTTATTTCAAAAACTTGGCAGTGCGTCTTGAAAAGTGAAAACACAAAACGCCAGCTGTTTTATTGTTCTAAGTAAAATCTCGATTACAAAAGTTTCAAATCCACCTTTTACTTTCAATAGTAAAGGTGGACTTCTGTCTGTGAAATAGATTGGTAGACTTCGCCCCCATAATAATCACAAACAGAGAGTGTCCTTCATGAATACTAGCGAAGCTATTCCTTCAAATGACCAGCGCGCCGTTAAGGCAACCCTTTTTGTTGCGGCGTTTATCATTCTTTTAGCCACATACTTTAACGAGTTGCCAGGCGGCATGATTGGCGCATTAGGCGCAATGGCTATTGTCGGTTTTGTACTGAATTACATCGGTGACCGAACTCCTATTATTAACCAGTTCTTCGGTGGCGGCGCGATTGTCGTTATCTTTGGTTCTTCTTACCTATTCCACAGTGAATGGATATCTGGCGATATCGAACAACAAATCACAACCTTTACCAAAGGCGGCGGTTTCTTGTCATTTTACGTTGCCAGCCTAGTCACTGGCTCTATCCTAGGGATGAGCACTGCAACCCTTAAGAAAGCAGCTCTTAAATACATCCCTGTTATCTTGGGCGCTGTGGCCATTTCTTTCTTGTTTGCAGGTTTGATCGGCTTGTTATTCGGTAAGAACTTATTTGAATCCTTAATGCTGATTGCCTTGCCTATTATGGGTGGCGGCATGGGCGCCGGTGCCGTACCTTTGGTAGAAATCATGTCTGGCCGTACCGGAATGGACGCTTCAGATTTAATGTCTCAAATGGTGCCCGCTCTTGCTATCGGTAATGCCATCGCCATCGTGATCGCAGGTTTACTAAACAAAATTGGCCAAATACGCCCTACTTGGACAGGTAACGGCGAGCTAATCCGCGGAGATGCAACTGCTATCGTTGATAACGAGAAAAAAGAACCTCTAGATGTAGCCAAGCTTGGCCTAGGTGCTTTGATCGCGATCAGCATGTTTTTCTTAGGCACTCTGTTATCAAACGTGATTAGCATGCACACCTACGCACTGATGATTCTTTCGATTGCCTTGATTAAAGTGTCTGGCATCATGCCAGAACAGCTAGAGAAAGCAGCTCATGCTTGGTACACCTTTGTAGTCGGTAACCTAACACCCGCTTTGTTGGTGGGTATCGGTGTGGCTTACACTGACTTGAACCAAATTATCGATGCCCTATCACCTATGTACTTCGCTCTAGTCTTCGCCACTGTTCTCGGTGCGGCGATTGGTGCAGGTCTAGTCGGTCGCTTGATGGGCTTCTTCCCAATCGAATCAGCCATCACTGGTGGACTGTGTATGGCGAACATGGGCGGAACCGGCGATGTTGCGGTATTAGCCGCCAGCCGACGCATGCAACTCATGCCATTTGCTCAAATATCGTCCCGAATTGGTGGTGCCTTCATGCTTATCCTAGCGACATTTGCCATTCAACTTCTCGGTTAAACTTTACACCTGGGCTCTCTATGAGAGCCCTCTTAGCTTCTTTATACTATGGGACACTTTGAACAAACATCGCATCCCATGACCCTAAAGTCCTACCTTAGCGCTATTATCTTAGCGACCATCACCCTGACCATTTTAATTTCAGGGGCGTTGCTGGTATTTGTGACCAAGCAAACCTATATCGACGGTGTCAGCCAACGGGGGATGGAACTTGCCAAAGTCCTAGCTCGTGACGCACGAATTATTCAAGGAGTCCTCACCTCTAATCAAGGTACTGCTACCACGCTACAGGGCTATATCGAACCCATTCGCGCTGAAACTGACGCCTCCTACATAGTTGTTACTAACCAAAATGGCATCCGTCTGAGTCACCCTAATTCAGACCGAGTGGGCAAGACATTTATTGGAGACGACATACTTCCTACATTGGAAGAAGGTCGAGTTCAAACCACGGTTGCCGTTGGCTCACTGGGTCGAGCCATACGAAATTTCGCGCCCATTGAATACGACAATCAAGTTATTGGAGCCATTAGTATTGGTTACCTGGAACAGTCAGTCGCGGAATTACTGTTTGACTATTATCTTGGCGCCACTCTTTGGTTGGCGCTTATATATATAATCGCCATCGCTATCACGCTGGCGATTATCAGCAAATTAAAACGTACCTTTTTGCGCTTTGAGCCAGAAGAAATTGTACAACGCTTTAAAGAGCACAGCTTACTCCTAGATAGCATTCGTGAAGGCATCATTGCCATTGATCGACAGCATCGAATCACCGCCATCAATGGTGCAGCCGCTGGCTGGCTCACATCAGACCATCAAACCCATGAGCTAGTGGGCAGCCCTTTAAACAACCTCTCAAATACCCTATCTCTGCTGATTGTCGAAGCACTGACTAATCGCCATAAATGTTCTGTCACCTTAGGACAACACGAATTCGCTGTGACGCTTTACCCATTAACCGGCGACTCTAACCATTCAGGCTATTTAATTGTTCTCAACCACGAACAAGAAATGTCAGAACTAGAACGTGAGCTTACACGGACGACGGCCTATGCTAACCAGCTTCGTGCCCGCACCCATGAATACAACAACAAGCTTAATGTCATTTCTGGCCTATTACAGGCAAATAAAACCAGTGAAGCAATCAACTATTTACAGCGGGAAAGCGATGCTCATCAGCACATGCTAGGAAACCTAGTTAAAAGCATAGAGAACAGCCCCGTGGCAGGCATGCTACTGGCTAAATACCACTATGCTAATGAACATCAAATCACCTTTACACTAGATGAAGACAGCCAGCTCAAAAATTATGATCAATCAGTGAATGACGACCTCATTACACTCATTGGAAATCTCATTGAAAACGCCTTCTACGCGGTGTTGAACAATAAATCTAATGAGCAAGCTGACGTCACGCTTTTTATTAGTGATCGCACGAACCATCTAATGGTCACCGTAGAAGACTCAGGGGCAGGTATTGATAAAGCGCTCGCTGACCGGGTTCTAGACATGGGCGTCAGTACTAAAGAGGATGCAGCACAACACGGAATGGGGTTATACCTCGTTAATCGTGTGGTAAAGCATTACAATGGCAGCCTAGATTGGGAACGCAGTGAAGACAGTACAACAGTATTCAGTGTGTACCTTGATAAACGAGAGCTCAAAAAATGACCCAATACTCTGTTTTAATCGTGGAAGACGATCCACAAGCAAGTTACACACTTGAACAAGCCATTAATCAGCACCCGCTTTTTAATGTGATTGCTGCCGCTGAAAGTCTTGCTGAAGCGACTATGCATTTAGCCCATCGACCAGATCTGGTTCTGCTAGACATCACTCTACCTGATGGCAGCGGCATGTCGCTTCTAAGAGAAATCCGCCAAACAGACATTACTACCTCCGTGATCATGACAACCGCCGAGCGGGAGTCCAGCACCGTTGCCCAAGCCATTCAACACGGTGTGGTAGATTACCTGGTTAAACCATTACGTTTATCTCGAGTACATCAAGCACTGAATGATTTTGCTGCGTTCCAAAGTAAACTAGACAGTGCGGAGTCGGTTGATCAACTTCAGATCGATGAGCTAATGCGCAAAAATACCACCCAAAACCGCACTCGAAAAACACCGAAAGGAATTGATAGCAAAACCCTAGCCACCATGATGGAGCATATCAAATCCCGTACGGAGCCTTTTTCGGCCCAAGAAATCGGCAATGACCTAGAGCTAAGCCGCATTACCGCACGACGTTACCTTGAGTACTTAGAGGAACAAGGAATGGTCAGCATGAGCCTTAACTACAATACCGGCGGGCGCCCTAAACAGCTGTATCATGTGGTCGCTTCATAAGGGGCAGACTTTGATCGACCTTTGAAGCGTACATTCGCCACCAACAATGACCCAATAACCAAAGCAATTCCGCCCCACTGCAACCAACCCAGCGCCTCAGACAAAAGGGTCATTCCCAACAAGACAGCGACAATAGGGTTCAACAAGCACAACATACCAAAGGCATTCGGGCCAACTTGCTTAATGGCATTCACCGCAATCAAATAACCAATGGCGGTATTTAGAATCACCAACCAAAGCAGTCCCGGAATATGATGAGCTTCAGGCATAGGCGGAGCCCCCTGAAACCACCAAGCCACTGGAAACAGCAACGCCCCAGAAAACAATAGCTGCCAAGTCGCCACGCCTAGAATATCCGTCACCTGCCAATGCTTCGTTAAAAGAGTGGCAATTGCTATCATCAAAGTCGCCCCCAACGCACAAGCAACCCCTATACCGTCTAACTGAGCTGATGGATTCAGAAGCAACATCACCCCCACCAAGCCTATGAGGGCAGATAAAATGGCTTTTAAAGTCGGTGATTGACGCAATACTCCCCACTGAATCAGGATTAGCAATATTGGCAAAGTAGCTCCTAGAGTACCTGCAACTCCCCCGGGTAGACGAAATGCCGCCACCATCAATAGAACAAAAAACACCGCTATATTGAAAAAGCCCAATACAAACACTTTTTGCAGGTTCATGCGCGGCAAGCGACGTACAAACAGTAGCAAAAAGACGCCTGCACCTAAGGCCCGCCAAACCGCCACCCAAAGGACTGGCATATCTGTTAGAAATAACCCCACCGCCGCATAAGTACTGCCCCATAAAATGGGCGCGACCGCTGCCAACCAGTATGCATACATAAATCTTCTCTCTTTGAATTTATCTTTCACAAAAGATACTTTCGAGAAAGATATTGTATTAACACCTAACAATCAAGTATCTTTTTAAAAAGATACTTTTATATAAGAGAGCACCATGAGCGATCACGTGACTAAAATTCTCAACCAATGGGCAAACGTGCGCCCTGACCTTGATTGCACTCCCATGGGCATCATTGGCAGAGTTGGACGGCTAGAGAAGTTCCTGTCTCCGGAAATAGAAAAAGTCATTAGTGATCACAATATGAGTCGCATTGAATTCGATTTGATGGCGACGTTAAGACGCTCAGACACACCACTGACTCCCACAGAGCTGTATAAAGCCACCCTACTTTCCTCCGGTGCCGTGTCTGTGAAACTGGATAAACTGGTGACTCAAGGATGGGTAGAACGGCTACACAACGAGACAGATCGTCGTAGTTGTCGAGTGGCTTTGACCCAACTAGGAAAAGAAATCATCGACCCTGCTGTCAACGCCCATGTGACCAATCAAAAAAAACTCCTCGACAGTCTAACCGCCGAGGAGCATGAGGTATTAGGGAACCTTCTGGGTAAATGGCTTGGGGACCTGGAAAGTAAACACTAGGTCAATGCCAGCGCCACCTTAGTTCAATGTACTCAGTTTTGCGTAACGCTCAGTGGACGCCATACCCACGGCACGCTTAAGTTCATCTGGGGTTTGATAAGCCTGAGTCATTAACTGCTGGCCTTCAATTTCAGAGCTATCTAGGTAGTCATTTGAAATCAACCAATCTTGCAGGGCAACTTGGTCAAGCTGGCCATCCGGTGTTTTTAGCTTCTGCATGTCCTCATCAGACAACTGGGCAACACTGCCCCCTGGTAGGTAAATTGCGCCCGTTACAAAATCAACACCGAAGGCGATGACACCCGGTACAAACCACAACAACAAACCTACCGCATCCAGCGCAACGACCCCTAAATCGAGCTTACCGCCCTTTTGACCATTTCGCTCTGGGTAAATTAAGGTACCACATGCTGCGAGCTGGGAAACAACAAATGATCCAATAACCAGTTTGGTAACGCCTTTAGTCGTGATCTGCATCTTCTCTCTCCATTGCTGTGTTTCTTTACAATTTGACCGCTTATTAGAGAGAGTGCAAGTAAACGGGGGATCATCGCTATTTGTTCCATCTTTCTAACACATTAGTTAGAGATCTAAGTATTTTTCTTACGCTTAAACACTCGTCATAACTACATCTAACTTTTCAGTAATGTATTTTCCAATAGGAAAAGCACTGGTTGCCGCCGGTGACGGGGCATTGCAAACATGCAGACTACGCTTGCTCTGTGCGAACAGAAAATCATGAACCAAGGAACCATCTGACATCACCGCCTGGGCACGGATACCAGCAGGATATGGCGTTAGATCCGAGCGCTGGACACTCGGGCAATACTTCTGCACTTCTTTTAAGTAGCCAGACTTAAACCAGGAATTGTAGGTTTCCTTTAAACCAATCTTCCAATAGCCCTTAATAAGCCGCCAGTAGCCGGCAAAACTCAGCATGGTCGCCATATCAGACATACTGATATTAATCTTGCCGTAGCCTTCCCGCTTCCAGCCTTGTACTGCGTTAGGGCCTACAGTAACTGAGCCATCAATCATGCGGGTTAAATGAACCCCAAGAAAGGGCAAGTCAGGATCAGGAATGGGGTAAATCAAATGATTAACCACTTGATTATGATGAGATGGCAATTGGTAATATTCTCCCCGGAAAGGAACAATTTGAAAGTCGGTCTTAATGCCCAGCATTTTCGTCACTCGGTCCGCCATCAAACCAGCACAAGAGACCAAATAGCGTGCTTCCAAGTTCCCTTTGTTGGTCGTCACTTCTATACCCTCTTCTCTCTCAACCATGTGCTCTACGCAAGTCTGAAGTAACAATTCCCCACCCTGCTCTTCAAAAATCTGAGCCAGTTTGTCACACACCTGTCGATAATTAACGATCCCTGTAGAAGGCACAAAAAGCGCCCCTTCACCCACGATATTAGGTTCCCTTTTAAGCAACTCCTCTTTAGAGAGTTTATGCACTTCTAGATCATTAGTCTGGCAACGCTCAAACAGAGCATCCATTCGCTCTAGCTCAATGTTATTCGTGGCCACAAGCAGTTTGCCGCATTCATCAAATGGAATATCGTGTAGCTGACAAAATGCCTTTGTTGCCGCCGCACCTTCCTTACAAAATTGCGCTTTTAAACTCCCCGGAGCGTAGTAAACACCCGCATGAATCACACCCGAATTGTGACCTGTTTGGTGATGGGCAACTTGCGATTCCTTTTCCACAATCGCGATTCGCCAAGTGGGGTATTTTTGCTGCATCTGCCAAGCGGTTGATAAACCAACGATGCCACCACCAATGACTACCACGTCGAACTGTTTGGATGCCTGCTGATCCATATCTGCTCCATCATTTATACTATTGTTTAGATTAAGTATAAGAGCGAAGGCATTAGGATCCTATGATTGAAGGGGAAAATAGGCCTGATACTTTAGTCTCGGCCTATTTTCTTTGAGGATATTACTTTGCTGACACAGAATAGGTCATGGAGACTTTTCGGGAAGCCTGAAATTGCTCCATAGTTTGACCACGCATGGCAGCATAGACTTCAGGATTAGACAGCCCAAGGACTGCCGCCATTTTCTCAAGACAGAAAAAGATCACTCCATAACGAATCAAACCAATCCAATTTCTTTCTGATACTAGGTTTTTTTCTTCATCGGACAATTCATATTCTTCCATCAAAGCCCGCTGGTCCGTCACAAAGCGCTGGCGATGCTCCGGCTCAATAAGGCGTCTCAGAAACCCATTTAAACGATACGCCCTATGACTTGTCTCTACCGTAAAGGGATAAGTGCCTGATAAAGTGTCTAGCCCGTGAAGCTGCTCAAATGGATCATGATTGACCGCCTCTGTCGACTGCTGCTCTTCAAACACAACCGTTGCAATATTGGTCATGGATGGACAATAGCTGGTCTTATGGACACATTTGATGTCGTTAGACAAAGCACCACGCATAATGAGCCACATAATCACCTCAGCCCCTTCCATACCCCCTTTAATGGCATAGTCTGCATGGGTTAATTCAGTGAGTTTATTTGGGTCCGTTTCTAACAAAGAAAGAAACTCCTGGTCCCACTGCTCATCATTAAAACCACAACGCTCCCCATGCACTTGGTGAGACAAGCCCCCAGTAGCAACGATGGCAACGTTCAAGTCTTCCGGAAAGCTTAAAATAGCCTTGCGAAGCGCTTTACCAAAGTTGAAACAACGTTTGGCCGTCGGTGCAGGGAATTGCAGCACCCCTACTTGAAGAGGTACAACCTTGCCTTGCCACTCTCCAACTTCTCCTGGCACCATCATTGAGAAAGGTGAAAAAAATCCATGATCGAGAGGTTTTTTCTGAAAAGTAGAAATATCAAACTCTTGTGCCGCCATACTGTGGGCAATATGGCGAGAGAGTTCTTGATGGGCTTTGGCTGGCGGAAAATCTCGAGCACCACCCCCTTCATCTGCTGTGCAATATTGATCGTCTATCCCTAAAACAAACGGTGAATAGTGATCAAAAAAGAATGACGTCACATGATCGTTAAAAATGAAAAACAAAACATCCACTTCTTTTTCAGCTACCCATGATTTGAGCTGATCAAACCCTTCAAATATTGGCGACCAAATAGGGTCATTTTGCTTATTCGTGTCTTTTGCAAAAGCAATGGTAGGGGAATGAGACGCCCCTATTCCACCAACGATTCGAGCCATAGAATTTTTCCAGTGAGTTTTTATTATATGGCACCATGATAGATGCTAAAATATTCGAAACAATACTCAAAATATTAACAAACTGTTTCCTATTATGAACAATGCAAACTCCCTTAGAGATCTACCAAGTTTCTATTGGGTCGCGAAAACCCATAGCATCTCCCAAGCTGCTGAGAAGCTCGATGTGTCGAAAGCGACTATTAGCAAAACCATCACTCGATTAGAAGACCGCTATCGGGTTCGTTTATTTGAACGTAACTCCCGCAATGTGCGCCTCACCAGTGAGGGTCATAAATTATTAGAGTACGCCGAGCGTGTCATAGCCCTAGCTGATGAAGCCGACCACACCTTACAAGGGATGAAGTCCTCTCCCCAGGGTAGCGTACAACTGGCAGCCCCTCTGGCCTTCAGCAGAGAAATCCTAGCGCCGAGTTTGATACGTTTTCACCAAGAGTATCCAGACATAAAATTACGTATTCAGACCAGTGCTCACCCAATGGATGTACTTCGTGATGAAATTGATATGGCTGTGATTGTTGGGACTATGGATCATTCTGAATTGATCGCAAAAACCTTGTATAAGGGCTCTTTGAAATGGGTCACGACACCGAATTACCGAGACACCATGGGCACTTGTGTAACCCCAAATGATCTAGAAGCCCACATCCAGTATTGTGAAACTCGCTACAGCGTGAACAAGCTGGCTGTGTATGGACATAACAAGACCTACTACTTGCGGTTAGACGACAAAAATTGCTGTAACGACCCTTTGGTGGTAAGAGAGGCGATTCTTAGAGGCTATGGCATCAGTATGTTGCCAGAACAGTATTGCTCAGAGCATATAGAGAAAGGGGAACTAGTAGAAATATATCGTGATTTTAAGTTAGCGACTGAAGCGGCTCAACTGAACCTAGTCTACCCAAGTAGACTATATCGTTCCAAACGCATTCAAGCCGTGTCTTCTTTTCTGCAAGAAATCTGTGATGCTCTGTAAGAGATCCCTGAATCCCCAAAGTGAACCTATGGTTCAATAGGACATGACTAACATTGAAACTGACAAAACACCCAGGTCCATTTGGTAACATCCAGCGCTGCTGCAACCGTTACTATAGAGATTAATCTCATCTTAAAATCCTTCCTTTATTTCAGGAAAGTATCGAGCAGTTGGTTAGAAATTGCACGCAGCTTTGCTAAAGTCTGACACTCAAAACATAACTTTTGCGCAAAAAAAATCCTCGCCGAAGCGAGGATTTTATTTAGCTAATGTAAGCAGTGCTTACCAGCCAGTGATTTCTTTTAGACCAGCGCCGATGTCCGCTAGAGAGCGTACAGTCTTAACGCCTGCGTCTTGTAGTGCTGCGAATTTCTCATCAGCAGTACCTTTACCGCCAGAAATGATCGCACCAGCGTGACCCATACGCTTACCAGCAGGAGCCGTTACACCAGCGATGTAAGATACAACAGGCTTAGTTACGTTTGCTTTGATGTAAGCAGCCGCTTCTTCTTCTGCAGTACCACCGATCTCACCGATCATAACGATCGCTTCAGTTTGAGGATCGTTTTGGAACATTTCTAGAACGTCGATGAAGTTAGTACCTGGGATTGGATCACCACCGATACCAACACAAGTAGATTGACCGTAGCCAGCGTCAGTTGTTTGCTTAACTGCTTCGTAAGTCAAAGTACCAGAACGAGAAACGATACCTACTTTACCTGGCATGTGGATGTGGCCAGGCATGATACCGATTTTACACTCTCCAGGAGTGATAACACCTGGACAGTTAGGGCCGATTAGACGTACACCTAGCTCGTCACACTTAACTTTACAGTCAAGCATGTCCAGTGTTGGAACACCTTCAGTGATACAAACGATTAGTTTGATACCAGCGTTAGCCGCTTCAAGGATAGAATCCTTAACGAATGGTGCTGGAACGTAGATTACAGATGCTTCAGCGCCTGTTGTTTCTACTGCTTCTTTCACTGTGTTGAATACAGGCAAACCAAGGTGAGTTTGACCACCTTTACCTGGTGTAACACCGCCAACCATTTTCGTACCGTAAGCAATCGCTTGCTCAGAGTGGAAAGTACCTTGGCCGCCAGTGAAACCCTGACAGATTACTTTAGTATCTTTGTTAATTAAAACAGACATTATTTGCCCTCCGCAGCTTTAACAACT
The DNA here is from genome assembly GCF_055388305.1 of Marinomonas vaga. NCBI lineage: Bacteria > Pseudomonadati > Pseudomonadota > Gammaproteobacteria > Oceanospirillales > Oceanospirillaceae > Marinomonas > Marinomonas vaga. The sequence goes on along the minus strand of NZ_AP043903.1, from coordinate 2,483,812 downwards.
TGCTCTGCTGCGTCTTTCAGACTTGTTGCAGCGATGATAGCTAGACCTGAGTTAGCAAGAACTTCACGGCCTTTTTCTGCGTTTGTACCTTCAAGACGTACAACCACAGGCACTTCAACGCCTACTTGCTCAACAGCACCGATAATACCTTCTGCGATCATGTCACAACGAACGATACCACCGAAGATGTTAACCAATACCGCTTTAACATTGCTGTCAGAAAGGATGATTTTGAATGCTTCTGCTACACGCTCTTTCGTCGCGCCGCCACCTACGTCTAGGAAGTTAGCTGGCTTGCCGCCGTGTAGGTTTACGATGTCCATAGTACCCATTGCTAGGCCTGCACCGTTAACCATACAGCCAACGTTACCGTCTAGTGCAACGTAGTTAAGTTCCCACTGTGCTGCATGAGCTTCGCGCTCGTCTTCTTGAGACGGATCGTGGAACTCTTGCATTTTCTTCTGACGGTATACAGCGTTGCTGTCGATGTTGATTTTGCCGTCTAGACAGTGAAGGTTGCCTTCGTCAGTGATAACTAGAGGGTTGATCTCTAGTAGTGCGAAGTCATTGTCATGGAACATTTGAGACAAACCAAGGAAGATCTTAGTGAACTGCTTGATTTGAGTTGGGTTCAAGCCCATTTTGAACGCCATTTCGCGCGCTTGGTATGGCTGAGCACCTACTAATGGATCGATTTCAGCTTTGTGAATCAGTTCAGGAGTTTCCTCAGCAACTTTCTCGATCTCAACACCACCTTCAGTCGACGCCATGAATACAACACGACGTGAAGAACGGTCTACAACTGCACCAAGGTACAATTCGTTGGCTATGTCTGTGCAAGACTCAACTAGGATCTTAGCAACAGGCTGACCATTTTCGTCTGTTTGGTACGTTACAAGGTTCTTACCTAACCAGTTTGCTGCAAAAGCAGAAACTTCTTCGTAAGAATCAACAAGCTTAACACCGCCTGCTTTACCACGACCACCAGCATGCACTTGAGCTTTAACAACCCACTTGTCACCGCCAATTTTCTTCGCTGCTTCCACTGCCTCTTCTGGCGTGTCTACTGCGTACCCTTTAGATACTGGCAGGCCGTATTCAGCAAAAAGCTGTTTAGCCTGATATTCATGTAGGTTCATTTGATTATTCCGCTCATCTTAATGATTGACATAAGCTCTGTCCGAAGACAGAAATGCCGACTGAATCAGCCGGCAAATCGAATTTTTATTTGCGTTTACGGTTTGCTACGTGGATCGCATGTCCATCTACTGCTAGAGCAGCTTCATGTACCGCTTCACTTACTGTTGGGTGAGCGAATACAGTCAAAGCAATGTCTTCAGCTGTAGAACCGAATTCCATAGCAATAACTGCTTGCGCGATCAGATCCGCAGCGTGACCACCGATGATGTGGCAGCCTAGGATACGGTCTGTTTCTTCACATGCAAGCATTTTAACGAAACCATCAGTATCGTTTGCAGCCATAGCACGACCAGACGCAGCAAATGGGAATTTACCCACTTTGTATTTCACGCCTTCTGCTTTTAGTTGCTGTTCGTTCTTACCTACCCATGCAAGTTCTGGGTGGGTGTAGATAACAGAAGGAATGCAGTCGTAGTTCATTTGCGCTTTGTGACCCGCAATGATGTCTGCAACCATTACACCTTCTTCAGAGGCTTTGTGCGCTAGCATTGGGCCACGAACGATGTCACCAATGGCGAACACACCCGGTACGTTTGTACGGCACTGATCATCAACAAACACGAAGCCACGCTCGTCTAGGTTAACGCCAGAGTCACCCGCTAGACAGCCATCAGTAAATGGCTTACGACCAACAGCGACAATAAGCTTGTCGAAAGTTTGCTTCTGTTCTGCACCTTGAGCATCAAGGTAAGTCACTTCCACTTCTTCGCCTTTCACTTCGCTGCCTGTTACTCGTGCACCGACGCGGATGTCTAGACCTTGTTTCTTGAAGATTTTAGCCGCTTCTTTTGCTAGATCTTGGTCACATAGGCTCAGGAACTGGTCTTGTGCTTCTAATACAACCACTTCAGAACCTAGGCGCTTCCATACAGAACCCAGCTCAAGACCGATAACACCAGCACCGATTACACCTAGACGCTTAGGTACTTCACGGAAGTCTAGAGCACCTTCGTTATCAACGATGATGTCACCTGTGCGCGGCGCTGGTGGGATGTTTACAGGTACAGAACCTGTTGCAAGGATTACGTTGTCCGCCTCAAAAGTTTCTACTTTGCCGTCATGGGCAGTGAACTCAACTTTTTTATTAGCTAGCAACTTACCGAAACCTTCAAAGCTGGTCACACCATTGGCTTTGAACAAACCAGCGATACCGCCAGTCAATTGGTTAACGATGTTGTCTTTACGATCAACCATCGCGTTCACATCCATAGACACTTCGCCTACGCCAATACCGTGAACAGAGAATTCGTCTTTTGCATCATGATACTTGTGAGAAGAATCCAACAATGCTTTAGATGGGATACAACCTACGTTTAGACACGTACCACCAAGGCGAGGCTTGTCGTTTTTGTCCAACCATTTTTCGATACATGCTACTTTAAGACCCAATTGCGCTGCGCGGATTGCGGCAACATAACCACCTGGGCCACCACCGATTACGATAACATCAAATTTATTAGACATAGATTTATCCATTGTTGTTTATCGGGGCGTTATGCGCCCCGATAAGTTTCACTCATACACCAAAGTGGGTGCAATTCATTAGATTTCAAGCAGCAAACGAGCTGGATCTTCTAATAGCTCCTTGATTGTTACAAGGAACTGCACCGCTTCTTTACCATCAATCATACGGTGATCGTATGAAAGAGCTAGGTACATCATTGGTTGGATGACTACTTGACCATTTACCGCCATTGGACGTTCTTGGATTTTGTGCATACCCAAGATTGCTGTTTGAGGTGGGTTCAAGATAGGAGTAGACATTAGAGAACCGAAGATACCGCCGTTAGTGATAGTGAATGTACCACCCTGCATATCTTCCATACCTAGCTTACCGTCACGACCACGAACTGCGAAGTCCATGATGTTAGATTCAATGTCTGCAAGGCCCATTGCTTCAGTGTTACGTAGTACAGGTACCATCAAACCACGGTTTGTTGATACAGCAACACCGATGTCTTGGTAACCATGGTAAACCATGTCGTTACCGTCGATTGAAGCGTTTACGGCCGGGTAGCGTTTAAGCGCTTCCGTTGCAGCTTTAACGAAGAAAGACATGAAGCCAAGCTTAGTACCGTTGTGAGTCTTCTGGAACAAGTCTTTGTACTTGCTACGAAGCTCCATGACAGGACCCATGTTTACTTCGTTGTAAGTTGTAAGCATGGCAGCGGTTTGCTGGGCTTCAACTAGACGCTTAGCAATGGTTGCACGCAAACGCGTCATTGGTACACGTTTTTCTACGCGACCATCAGCGCCCAATGCAGGCATTGCTGCTGGTGCCGCTGCCGCAGGTGCAGGAGCTGCTGCTTTGTTTTTAGCTGCTGCTTCAACATCTTCTTTCGTGATACGACCACCTTTGCCAGTGCCTTTTACTTGAGAAGCAGACAAACCTGCTTCTGCTAGTGCTTTACGTGCAGCAGGGCCAGCAATACCATCTTCATCGCCAGACTCTTCTGTAGCGGAAGTCGCTTCAGCGGCTGGTGCCGCAGCCGGTGCTGCATCAGCAGAAGCGCCAGCAGAGAAGTTAGCAAGAACTTCTTCACTTAATACTGTATCGCCTTCAGCTTTAACAATGTCAGCAATCACACCGTCAGCAGGGGCAACGACTTCAAGCACAACTTTATCTGTTTCGATATCAACGATGTGCTCATCACGCTTACACGCTTCACCTGGCTGTTTGTGCCAAGCTGCTACAGTACCGTCGGCAACGGACTCTGGGAACGTAGGTGCTTTAATTTGAACAGTTTCTTTTGCAGAAGACGCTGCTGCCGCAGGTGCTGCAGAGTCTTCTTTAGGAGCTTCTGATTTAGCTGCTGGTGCATCAGTCGCTGCAGCGCCAGAGTCGAATACCGCAAGCACTTCTTCGCTTAGTACGATATCACCTTCTGCTTTCTTGATTTCTTTCAAAACGCCATCAGCAGGTGCAACGACTTCTAGAACAACTTTGTCAGTTTCAATGTCGACAATGTGCTCGTCACGCTTACACGCTTCGCCTGGTTGTTTATGCCAAGTAGCGACTGTGCCATCCGCTACTGATTCTGGAAAAGTAGGTGCTTTAATTTCAATACTCATTTTTTACCCTTATCTCTGACAGGCAATGGTGCTAGCCGACAATCGCGTCGTTAACCAGCGCTTCTTGTTCTTCAACGTGTACAGACATGTAACCCGCTGCCGGAGCAGCAGAAGAAATACGACCAGCAAAGCGGATCTTCAATTTCGGGAACAACTCTTCTAACACACGATTCATACGGTGACGGTTGGCATGCCATGCGCCTTGGTTCTTAGGCTCTTCTTGACACCAAACAAGCTCTTCAACATTTTTGTACGGAGCCAACGCTGCTTCGAAGTCAGCGTATGGGAATGGGTACAACTGCTCAAGACGAATGATCGCCACGTCCTCTTTCGCCAATTCTTCGCGACGGTTAAATAGATCGTAGTAGACCTTACCGCTACAAATAACGATGCGTTTCACATTCTCAGGCTTAACAGCTTCTGACGTTTCTGGAAGAACCGTTTTGAAGCTGCCCTCTGATAGATCTTCAAGAGTCGAAATCGCTTGCTTATGACGTAGCAAACTCTTTGGTGACATGATGATCAAAGGACGACGCATCGGACGAATCGCCTGACGACGAAGGATGTGGAAAATCTGCGAAGGTGTTGTTGGCACACATACTTGGATGTTGTACTCAGCACACAATTGCATGAATCGCTCTAGACGTGCAGACGAGTGCTCAGGGCCCTGACCTTCATAGCCATGTGGCAATAGCATTGTCAGACCACATAGGCGGCCCCACTTATGCTCACCACTGGTAATGAATTGGTCGATTACTACTTGTGCACCGTTAGCAAAGTCACCGAACTGCGCTTCCCAGATCACTAGACCTTTAGGAGAAGTTGTTGAGTAACCGTACTCAAACGCAAGCACCGCTTCTTCAGACAAGTACGAGTCGTACAGATCTAAGGTAGGCTGATCATCAGACAAGTGTTTCAATGGCACATAAGTGCTGCCATCTTTCTGACTGTGAATCACGGCATGACGGTGTGAGAAGGTACCACGACCAGAGTCTTGACCCGTGATACGGATAGGATAACCCTGCTCTAGCAACGTACCGAAAGCCAAAGTTTCAGCATAACCCCAGTTTAGCGGCATCGCCCCAGCAGTCATTTTGTTACGATCTTCATAGATCTTCATAACTTGACGCTGAACGACAACACCATCAGGAACTGTTGTCAGCTTTTTAGCCACTTCTTGAAGTTGAGCAAGTGGATACGAGGTATCCCCCGCATCAGTCCACTCTACCCCAAGGTAAGGCTTCCAATCGACAAACAACTCTGAATTTGGCTCAAGCACCAAACTTTTCGCCACATGACGACCGTTATCCAAATCAGCACGGTTTTCATTAACAAGCTGATCCGCTTCCGCTTCACTCACAACACCTTCACTGATCAAGCGCTCAGCGTATTGAGTGCGAGTAGTTTTCAGTTTGCTAATGATCTTGTACATCAATGGCTGAGTACCAGACGGCTCATCCGTTTCGTTGTGACCACGGCGGCGGTAACACACCATATCAATCACGACATCACGACCGAATTCGTAACGGTAATCCAGCGCTAGCTGAGTCACAAATAACACAGCTTCTGGATCATCACCGTTTACGTGGAAGATCGGCGCTTGAATCATCTTCGCAACATCCGTTGCGTATTCAGTAGAGCGAGAGTCTTCTTGACGGTTTGTGGTGAAACCCACTTGGTTGTTCACAACGATGTGTACCGTACCACCAGTACGGTAAGCACGTGTCTGAGACATCTGGAAGGTTTCCATTACCACACCCTGACCAGCAAACGCCGCATCACCGTGAATGGAAATCGGCACTACCGTTTTACCCGTCTTGTCTTGACGACGGTCTTGGCGTGCACGAACAGAGCCTTCTACCACTGGAGAGACGATCTCTAGGTGAGATGGGTTAAAAGCAAGTACCGTATGTACTTCGCCACCCGCAGTCATCACATTAGATGAGAAACCTTGGTGGTATTTCACGTCACCAGACGTATTCACCAGTTTCTTACCTTCGAACTCATCGAACAAATCTTGTGGGTTTTTACCCAAAGTGTTCACAAGTACGTTTAGGCGACCACGGTGAGCCATACCGATTACAACCTCTTTAGCACCCAGGGCACCAGATCGTTGAATCAGCTCATTCACCATAGGAATCAAGCTTTCACCACCCTCAAGACCAAAACGCTTGGCACCTGGGTAGCGGCTGGCTAGATATTTTTCCAGACCTTCTGCTGCAGTCAGACGCTCAAGCAAGGCTTTGCGCGTGTCGGCAGAGTACTCAGGGCGAGAACGCACGGATTCTACACGCTGCTGCAACCAAGCTTTTTCTTGGGTGTCAACGATGTGCATGAATTCGTAGCCGATCGAGCCACAGTAGGTCTTCTCTAGCTCAGTGACGATGTCTTTAAGAGGCATCGACTCTTGATTAAAGAACAGTGAACCTGTTTTAAATGGGGTGTCAAAATCTGCACCGGTAAGCTGATGGTAACCTAGATCCAAGTCTGCAACTTTATCGCGCTTTTGTAGACCAAGAGGATCCAAAGTCGAGTGCTGATGGCCTCGAACTCGGTAGGCATTGATTAGCTGAAGGACATTGATTTGCTTTTGCTCGTGTTCAGAGCTAGCAGCGACACCTGAAGTAACAGGCATATTGCGGAACTTGTTTTTACCAAGCTCTAAGAATTGTTGTTGAATAACGGAGTGTGGTAGATCGGTCGACTGTGCTTCACTGATTCTAGGCAACTGATCAAAACATTTCCGCCATTCTTCGGATACTGAGTTGGGGTCAACTAAGTAGCTTTCAAACAGCCCCTCAACATATTCAAGGTTACCCCCTGAAAAGTGAGAAGTGCTCCATAGCAACTCCATCAAACTTTCGTGCATTCTCGATCACCCTTTTATGTTCGAGCTAGCTATCACAAAACGTGATAACTCATGTTTTGTCGTACTGGCTACACCTTATACAGATACGCCAGATTATTATTTGCTTTTTACCATACACAAACAGCCCTATTCTAAAACACTAGAAGCTTCCCTTTTAGTGCAAAACAGTACTATTTGGTATTTTTTTCGCAGTCTGAGTAATTTCAACTGCAAAATATTAAATCCTGCACATTTCTATTATTTTTTTGATTTTCACTCGTGCATCAAATAACGCAAAAACGGCGACAATGATCAGATACATCAGAGTCGCCATTTTCCACATTAACCCAAGCGATAGCTTGAGTAATGCTATCGACTCACTTATTAGGTCGCGCGCTGCAACAACATAGAACGAATGCTGCCGATTGCCTTAGTCGGGTTCAACCCTTTTGGACAAACATTCACACAGTTCATGATACCGTGACAACGGAATACGCTAAATGGATCATCAAGATCACTCAAACGCTCCTGAGTCGCGGTATCGCGGCTGTCCGCCAAAAAGCGGTAAGCCTGCAACAGACCAGATGGGCCGACAAACTTGTCAGGGTTCCACCAGAAAGATGGACATGCCGTAGAACAACAAGCACACAAGATACACTCATAAAGACCATCAAGTTTCTCACGCTCTTCAGGGCTCTGAAGACGCTCGATTGCTGGCGCAGGCGTATCGTTGATCAAGAAAGGCTTGATCTTTTCATACTGCTTGTAGAACTGTCCCATATCAACAACAAGGTCACGCACTACTGGAAGACCCGGTAGCGGGCGAAGAACCAGCTTGTTGTTTTTCGCTGCAGCGGATACTGGCGTAATACATGCTAGACCATTTTTGCCAGACATGTTCATACCATCAGAACCACATACACCTTCACGACATGAGCGGCGGTAAGAAATACTTGGGTCTTGTGCTTTCAATAAATTAAGCACATCAAGCACCATCAGGTCTTTTCCTGCTGGCAGCTCGATTTCATAATCCTGCATGTAAGGCGCGTCGTCCTTCTCAGGATTGTAACGATAGATACTCACTAACATTGACATAACTCCTTAGTATGAACGGACTTTAGGTGGGAAAGCTTCCATTGTTTTAGGCGCGAAGTTCACATCACGCTTGGTCACTTTCTTATCAGCTGGATGATACAAAGAGTGCTTCAACCAGTTTTCATCATCACGTTCAGTAAAGTCATTACGGGCATGAGCACCACGGCTTTCTTTACGGAATTCCGCAGGAACCGCTGTCGCTTCAGCCACTTCTAATAAATTCTCAAGTTCAAGAGCTTCGATGCGGGCTGTGTTAAATGCCTGGCTCTTATCTTCAAGGTGTAGGTTTTCTACACGCTTACGGATAAGTTTAAGCTGCTCCAGACCTTTCTGCATGGACTCGCCTTCACGGAATACACCGAAGTAAAGCTGCATCACTTTTTGCAGTTCATCACGAACCTCAGCAACAGATTCACCACCTGTTGTGTTGTTCAAGCGATTCAAACGAGCCATGGCACGTTCAACGTCTGTGTCTGTGGCATCCATGGAATCAAAACCTTCATCCAAAGATTTTTTCACCTGAAGACCCACAGCGCGGCCAAATACAACCAAGTCTAGTAGAGAGTTACCGCCTAGACGGTTAGCACCGTGCACAGATACACATGCAATCTCACCACATGCGTACAGACCAGGAACAACAACGTCCTCACCTGCTTCATTCTGCGTCAACGCTTGGCCACCAACGTTAGTTGGCACACCACCCATCATGTAGTGACAGGTTGGCACAACTGGGATAGGTTCTTTAACCGGGTCAACGTGAGCAAAGGTACGAGATAGCTCAAGGATACCTGGCAAACGCTTGTTCAACGTTTCTTCACCAAGGTGATCCAATTTCAACAACACATGGTCACCTTTCTCGCCGCAACCACGGCCTTCCAAGATCTCAAGAATCATCGAACGCGCCACCACGTCACGACCCGCAAGGTCTTTAGCGTTTGGTGCGTAACGCTCCATAAAGCGCTCGCCATCTTTATTGATCAGGTAACCACCTTCACCACGACAACCTTCGGTTACTAGCGTACCTGCACCGTAAATACCCGTTGGGTGGAACTGCCACATTTCCATGTCTTGCATCGGCACACCAGCACGTAATGCCATGCCAACACCGTCACCAGTATTGATGTGAGCATTAGTAGTAGACTGGTAAATTCGACCAGCACCACCTGTAGCTAGAACGGTTGCTTTCGCTTTCATGTAAACGGTTTCGCCCGTTTCAACACATACCACAACCGCACCAACGATTGCGCCGTCTGCGTTTTTCACCAAATCAGTTGCGTACCACTCATTGAAGAATGTAGTACCACCTTTAAGGTTCGCTTGGTAAAGCGTGTGTAATAGTGCGTGACCTGTACGGTCTGCCGCTGCACAAGTACGTGCAGCCTGTCCGCCTTTACCAAAGTCTTTAGACTGTCCACCAAATGGACGCTGGTAAATACGGCCATTCTCTTTACGAGAAAATGGCAGGCCCATATGCTCAAGCTCAAACACTGCCTGAGGACCAACAGAACACATGTACTCAATTGCATCTTGGTCACCGATGTAGTCCGACCCTTTTACAGTGTCGTACATGTGCCAGCGCCAATCATCATTCGGATCTTCACTTGCAATTGCACAAGTAATACCGCCTTGTGCAGATACTGTGTGCGAGCGAGTTGGGAATACTTTCGTTATACAAGCGGTATCAAGACCAGACTCTGTCAACTGTAGCGCAGCACGCATACCAGCGCCGCCGCCGCCAACAACAATGGCATCAAAAGAAATTGTACGAATATTAGCCATTACCTATAGCCCCCAAAGAACCTGAACACCCCATACGACATAGATAAACATTACTAGGCCACATAGAGATTGAAAGAAGAAACGAACACCTGTTGCTTTAATGTAATCAGTTGACACAGACCACAAACCGATCCAAGAGTGGATACCAACAGACAGAAGCGCCAGCAAGCTAAAGATACGCATTGCCGTGGACTCAAATAAAGCGCTCCACTGGTCATAGGTAAGGTCAGGATTTAGCAATAGGTAACCGATGATAAAAATGCTGTACAAGGACAACACCACAGCCGAAATACGCTGCATCATCCAATCATAAAGGCCTGAACGGCCGAAACTAGTAATTTGCGTTACCATACCCATACCCCTACTAACAGAATCAGAACAACAGCGATCACAAGGTTCGCTTTGGCAGCTAGACGGCCGCTTTCAAGTTCTTCGAAATGCCCCATATCCATGAACAAGTGTTTAACACCTGCTACGAAGTGATACATCAAAGCTGACACCACACCCCAGATAATGAATTTCGCTAAGAAGTTGTTTTGCAATGTTTCAACAACCTGATCAAAACCTTCTTGAGATGACAAAGATTTATCGAACGCATAAAACAAGAACACCAAACCTACGAATAGGATGATCCCTGTCACACGATGCAGGATAGAAACGATTGCGGTTACTGGCATTGATATTGTGGAAATATCAAGATTGACTGGTCTTTTTTTGTTCACGACTCTATACACCACTTTGTTGATTGAATGGTCAATCAGACCCAAGTTCTACTTTCTCCGATGGCTGCTACACTATCAGATTACATAGGCCTCCAAGAAAATCCCATCGATTTGCAAACGACTTTGGGTGTTCGACTCAAACAGCACAAATAACATCGGCAAATCAATGAAATCATCGGTGCGCAATTATAGACTAGGGGAAAAACTTAAGACAAATAGACAGAACAAGGGGTTTTCAATGGTCACCATTCATAAAATGAATGCAACCATAAACAAAACCAATAGTGGTGCAAAATTACAAAAAACAGCACTTACGAAATCAGAAAATAAATCAATAAAATCAAACAGATAACAATAAAACAACAAACTAAATGTAAAAGAACCCCATCGATTACGTAGTTTTCTTACAAAGAAATATTAGCAATATGATATCTAACGTGGAAATTGCCACATTGACTTTATAGTCACTAAGACAGTATTTTTTCCGCACCTTCTGGGCCTGGAGAGTTAATTCAAGACTCTTTGCCCCGGACCAGAGTATGAAGGAGAACAAAAATGGCTGATAAAAAAGCTCGCTTAACAGTAGACGGTCTCGATAAAACCATCGAGCTACCAGTACTTTCAGGTACAGCTGGACAAGATGTAATCGACGTACGTGGCCTAGGTGCTAACGGCGTCTTTACTTATGACCCTGGCTTTATGTCTACAGGCTCATGTGAATCTGCAATCACTTACATTGACGGTGAAGCAGGTGTGCTTCTACATCGCGGTTACAAAATCGCAGACCTAGCTGAAAACTCAAGCTACCTAGAAACCTGTTACCTGTTGCTTTATGGAGAGCTTCCTACTGAAGCACAAGCCGCTGAATTTGAAGAGACAGTTAAAAACCACACGATGGTTTCTGAATCGATGCAAAAATTCCTAGACGGCTTTAGAAATGATGCACACCCAATGGCCATCATGGTTGGCTTGGTGGGCGCTCTTTCTGCTTTCTACCAAGACCATATGGACATCAACGACTCCAAACACCGTGAGATCGCTGCATTCCGTCTAATTTCCAAGATGCCAACACTGGCAGCAATGTGCTACAAGTACTCTAAGGGTCAACCAACCATGTACCCTCGTAACGACCTAAGTTATGCTGAGAACTTCCTACACATGATGTTCGCAACCCCTTGCGAAGAATACAAAGTAAACCCTGTATTCGCTAAAGCAATGGACCGCATCTTCATCCTCCACGCGGATCACGAACAAAACGCTTCCACTTCAACAGTTCGTCTTGCAGGCTCTTCTGGTGCAAACCCATTTGCCTGTATCGCTGCTGGCATTGCAACACTTTGGGGCCCTGCTCATGGCGGTGCCAACGAAGCCGTATTGACCATGCTTGAAGAAATTGGCGATGAAGCAAACATCGATGAATTCATTGCCAAAGCAAAAGATAAAAACGACCCATTCCGCCTAATGGGCTTCGGTCACCGTGTCTACAAAAACTTCGATCCTCGCGCCAAAGTAATGCGTGAAACCTGTGATCAAGTGCTTGCAGAGCTTGGCCAGTCGGACGACCCAATGCTTAAGATTGCGAAACGCCTAGAGCAGATCGCATTAGAAGATCCTTACTTCGTTGAGCGTAAACTTTACCCGAACGTAGACTTCTACTCAGGCATCATCATGAAGGCTATCGGCATTCCGACTTCAATGTTCACAGTAATCTTTGCCATGTCCCGCACAATTGGCTGGATTTCTCATTGGAACGAAATGATCAGCGGCCCATATAAAATTGGTCGTCCTCGCCAGCTATATGTTGGTCACACAGAGCGAGACTACCCGACTAAGAAATAAAATTTTCCAGTCACAAAAAAAGGCGTCCATTGGACGCCTTTTTTATTTCACATCATCAAATGCAGAAAGCATCCGTTACTCGTCATCTTCATAGACAATTTCAGTGATTACTTGAGCTCCGCAGTTAACACACTCACCTTCAATCCATAGACGCTGAGACGTTTCATATTCTTTTGGATTCTTCATACCCAAGTCCATTTCCATACACTGATTACACCAGGTTTGAGCCAAAAAATCCGCCTGCTCTTCTACTGGGCGAGCAAAGAAGTCTTTTGCAATTGGAGTCTCTTCAGGACTATCTGACATTAGTTACTACCTTTATATTCAAACATTTCCACCCGATTCGCATCAGGGTCTAACGCACTCAGAGATTTGGGTGACAACATAGAATTCAAGGCCACACTGTTTCTGAATTTATCCACCGAACCATCAAGCTCAAGCAACAACTCTACACTGTCTCCTTCTATAAGCTGAATACGGCTTTCTCGCACCACACCTACCTTATCTAGATATTGCTTAACATTCTGTAGCGCTTGATAGGTATTCACCCCAGTCACTTTAACAGGCAAAGACTGTCCAGAACCGGCCGAGCGAACCGACGCATAACGATTAGACAAGGCTTCCGCTAATTGCTCAACAATCATCTCATTAGCCACTGCCTCAGATGGTGCATTTACTGACAATCTCTGTGGCACAGCGCCAGGTGCAAACAGTACCCCATCCACATTCACAGCATTTCCGTATTGACCCATGCGCACAGCAAATACAACATCCGTCTGATAGCGCTCACTGGCCTGCAAAATTTCATCTTCAAAGAACCCCCAAAGGGCGCCAGCACTCAGAGCTTCAGCGTCTACCCTATCCTGCAAAGGTGCATAAGTAGGTAAACCAAGCTCCTTACCGTAAGCAAACATCTGCCCCAACTCCGCACTGGGTTGACGTGCACCAGAGACCGTACGCACACCGTCTTTTTCTTGTACTAACCACAGCAAAATACTGGGACGATTACTCCCCCAAACCGCCAAACCGTTGGCATATAGAAATCGATTGATAGATTCACTGTAAAAAGAAACATTAACTTGGCGAGCTGTCTGCAGCTCACCATCGAACTCCACCAAGTCCGGCAAATCTTGAATCCTATGCTGAGCCACCCAACCACGAGCACTCTTATGGGCCGACGCTAACACATCAGAGCCAATCGAAGCTTTTTGCCCAGAAACACGAAAAAGGACCTTGTCTACCGCCTGATTGAAGGCCTGATTCAGCAAATCAGACTCATTTAATCGAGCCGGCAACTGGACGGAAGCCTTGTAAAGATTGGCGACGTTGGCAGCCGATACTGATACAGAGAAAAAAAGTACCCAAGCAAATAAAAAAATATGTCTTAAAATCATAACCTTTCCCTTAGTGAGCACCCTATTCTACTGTCTTCTGTGCAAAGAACCATAGCCCTTATTTTCCACTGTGTTAAAATGCCGCTTTTCCCACTCCATGGTAATAAGGCACAGGCAATGACCGAATCGAATAAAACCTCGATCAGTTACAAAGACGCAGGCGTAGACATCAATGCAGGCAACGAACTCGTTGAGCGCATCAAAGGCGTTAGTAAAAAAACTCGCCGCCCAGAAGTTTTAGGCGGCCTAGGCGGCTTTGGCGCATTGACTCGCCTGCCACAGAAATACAAAAATCCAATCCTAGTTTCTGGTACTGACGGTGTGGGTACAAAACTTCGCTTGGCAATGGATCTAAATAAACACGACACCATTGGCATTGATTTGGTTGCCATGTGTGTCAACGATCTAGTTGTTGCTGGTGCAGAGCCTCTTTTATTCCTTGATTATTACGCAACCGGCAAACTAGATGTGGATGTTGCTGCAGATGTAGTAACTGGCATTGGCGAAGGCTGCCTACAATCAGGCTGCGCCCTAGTTGGCGGGGAAACCGCTGAAATGCCTGGCATGTACCATGATGGTGATTACGACCTAGCGGGCTTCTGTGTCGGCGTTGTAGAAGAAGATGAAATCATTGACGGCAGCAAAGTCCAAGCCGGTAATACTTTGATCGCATTGGGCTCCTCTGGCCCACACTCCAACGGCTACTCACTCATTCGTAAGATTCTAGAAGTAAGCGAAGCCAAGCTAGACCAAGAAGTTGATGGCGTTGCCCTGAAAGACGCACTGATGGCTCCAACAAAAATTTACGTCAAATCCATTCTGAAACTTATGGAGACAATCAACGTAAAAGCCCTTTCTCATATCACTGGCGGCGGTCTTCTAGAGAACATCCCTCGTGTACTACCTGAAGGGGCAGCCGCTTACATTGATGCTGCAAGCTGGACGCGTCCTGCCATTTTCGATTGGCTACAAGAACAAGGTAACGTCGATCAAGAAGAAATGTACCGTGTACTGAACTGTGGTGTTGGTATGGTTCTAGCCATTGACGCAGCAGACGTTGAAAAGACACTGTCTATTTTAACTGCCGAAGGCGAAAACGCTTGGGTTATCGGTGAAATCCGCACCAAAACCGACAAAGAGGTTGTCATCTCTGACCTAGAGGCCTCTGCGTGAGCTTTCCAGTCGTTGTTCTAATTTCTGGCAGCGGCAGCAACTTGCAGGCTTTGATTGATCAAAGCCTGCAAGGGAATCTCGATATTGAGATCAAAGCCGTCATCAGCAACAAAGCATCGGCGTACGGACTAGAGCGCGCACAAAAGGCAGGTATCCCAACTCATGCCCTAAGCCACAAAGACTTTGAGTCACGGGAAGCTTTTGACACAGAGCTCGCTGGACTTATTGATCACTACCAGCCCAAGCTAGTTGTGTTGGCTGGGTTTATGCGGATACTGACGGAAACCTTTACCCGTCGCTATGAAGGAAGAATGCTAAACATCCATCCTTCTTTACTGCCTAAATTCAAAGGCCTCGATACTCATCAAAGAGCCATCGATGCCAATGAAGCTGAACATGGCGTCTCTGTTCACTTCGTCACAGCGGAACTCGATGCTGGCTCTGTTGTCCTACAAGCAAGCACTCTTATCGAAGCTGGCGACACGGCAGATAAATTAGCTCAAAAAGTTCACGCTTTAGAGCATATTATTTATCCCTTAAGTGTAAAGTGGTTCAGCTGCGGACGACTTGAACTTAAAGACGGCTTAGCTTACCTTGATGGTAAACCATTGCCTGAAACAGGCATGAGATACCATCCAGATTTAAGTTAGCAGCAGGAAGTACTAACATGGGCATGATCAAGAAAGTCATATTTTTCAGTTTATTCTTTCAGATTATGCCCGTTTTAGCCTCGACACCTGCTTCGCCGGTTCATTTCATTCCTTCTTTTCAGGCCACTTACAGCACCATCTGGGAAAAAGGCATTAGCTTTAAAGTCGAAGGCAAACAAACCCTCACCCAACAAAAGCCCAACCTTTGGCATTTTGAATTTTCTGCTGACACCCTACTTGCCAGTTTAAGCGAATCCGTAACATTTAGGGCCACCAAAAACGCCATAAGGCCGCTCAACTATCACTATAAATCCCGCCTGCTAAATAAGAAACGAGAAGCCAAACTTACCTTCGACTGGAACAATATGAAGGTACTCAATGACGTAGAGAGCAAGCCTTGGAAAATGGACATCACCAACAAAACCATCGACCGCTTGGGACTACAACTTCAGGTTCGTTATGACCTGATTCATGGCAAAGAAACCTTGAAATACGACGTGGCAGATGGCGGTAAGATAAAGCATTACACCTTCAAAAAAGGCAAAACAGAACAAATCAAAACCAAACTGGGAACACTGGATGTTGTTAAAGTTATTCGCACCGACAACTTAACAGATAAAAGGCAATCTTACTTTTGGTTTGCCCCTGAATACGACTTTTTACTGGTGCGCATGGAACACCATGAGAAAGGCGAATCCTACATACTTGATTTAGAAAAAGTCATCGAACTCTAGCGTAATTGCTCTAGCAGGTTTATGTTGTCCAGTTCAGAATCATTTGCCCAATGATATGACTGACAACCCACATGGTTATAGAAAGCCATTACCCCAAGGCGCTCCGCACTTTTCAAATAGTCATCCAAAAGAGATAAACAACTGACCGGAACCACGCCATGGAGTGGATGATGACCAGATTCAGTGGAAATAAAATGGATCAGATTTGGCGATTTTTGAGCGCACTTAACAAGAGCTCTAATTGCCTGTTGAGATACCTTAGGCGTATCACATGGAAGCACTAATAAGTGGGAAGAGGAAAGTGAATTTTTGGCAGAAGCCAATCCACCTAAAGGGCCTTTATCTGAATACTCATCAAGGTCTGAGATAAGATAGTCAGAATAATCTCTATAAGCTTCTTGGTTTCGATTAACACTGATCAAAACCTTTTCAGAGTAAAGCTCAGCCAGATCCACTGCATATTCAATCAAAGGCCGACCAAGATATTCCTGCAGGCCTTTATCGACGCCAGACATGCGAGTTGCTTTGCCGCCCGCCAAGATCAAAGACTCTAAAGTAAACATAAAGAACCAACTGGTGCCTTAATTATCAAACAACTCCCCTATTGCGCCCCACTTAATGAGTCACCACACCCCGCTGAATAAGGAGAGCTAACGACAAACGATCTTTAACATTAAGCTTCTGATAAATAGCTGTTAAATGAGCTTTAACCGTACGCTCAGTAATCTCCATTTCAGTGGCAATGCGCTTATTACTAAACCCTTGTCCAATATACTCAGCGACTGTCTTTTCTCGCTCAGATAGCTCTTCAAAACCGCTAGAAGTATTGATAGTTACGTTAGAAACCGTCGCAGTTTGCTGAATAAGTTGCTGAATAAAATCCTTGCCGCCCCAGATTTCCCCTGAGTCGATTACGGATAAAACGAGCTTAAGTTGCTCCTTCCCGATAAAAGGCGAACACTGGCCATTTACACCCATAGATAACATTCTAAGCGCCGCAGCTTGACTACGTCGGTTTGGAAAAGCAACCAATTTAAGATTCGTAAACTTTTCTCGGAGCGCTACGACATCTTCTACTTTTTCTGAGAAATCTTCATCGCCAAGATAAACAAAGCAATAGTCAAAATTGCCCTTGGACAATTGATTTACTGTTTGTTCGAAATCAGTGGCTCTTATTTGTTCGACAGACGAGTCTAAAATAGTGGTCCAGTGATTCCATACTGATTCATTTGTGTTCCAGCACAATAGTTTCAAAATTCGCCTCATACCTGCAGTGTGCCCGCTCTATTCTATAAGGGAGCTTAACCAATATACGTTAAGTTTTGTAACACCGATTAGTCATAAAATACAATTTTGTAACTATCTTTCTCTTAACGCATTTTGCTTCGCTTTTAGTATGGGTTTGAGCAAGTAATCTAGTAATGTTTTCTTACCTGTGATCACATCGACAGTCGCCTGCATACCAGGAATAATGGCCAAAGGCGCTTCCTCTGTACCAAGATGACTATTATCGGTACGAACCCTCACAAGATAAAAACTATTCCCTTCTTCATCAACAATCGTATCAGCAGAAATATTTTCTACACGAGCGTGAAGGCCACCAAAAATTGCAAAATCATAAGCTGTTAATTTCACCACAGCCTCTAAGTCAGGTTTAATAAAACCAATGTCTTCTGGGCGAACTTTTGCTTCAATCAAAAGAGAATCTTCAATGGGAACAATTTCCATTAGATTCATCCCTGGCTTAATCACACCACCCACTGTATTAATTTGAATCTGCTTAACAATGCCTCGGACCGGTGAACGAACTTGAGTACGCTCTACTTTATCAGCAAGCGAAACACTGGTTTCTCTGATGCGATCTAACTCGGATCGTGCTTTAGTGAGCTCCTCTTGCGCTTCCGCGCGAAATTTAGCATTGCTCTCTTGAAGTTTGGTTTCTGCTTCTCTTAGGGAAGATCGTGCTCGAGGCAGAGCCAATTGCGTTGCCTGCAACTCCCCTTGCATCTGATTGACTTCCCGCTCCAATTGCAACAGTTCAACACGAGACACTGCCCCCTGCTCAAACGCAGGACGTGTGAGAGAAAGCTCTTCTTGGGCTAACTCAACACTTCCTTGGAGGTTATTTAACTTAGCTTCCTGCTCGACAATCTCTTGCTTTTTCTGATCAATCTGCTGCTCAAAAACCGACCGATTAGCCTGCAACGAATCTTGTCGATTCCGATACAAGTCCATTTCTCGGCTGACGATTTCTGGATATTGATTGCGCATGCGATCCGTAAACACAGGGGGCTTGTTTTCTGCTTCAGCAGTCAGACGTGCCGCACGTACAAGCAGGTTCATTTCTTCTACCTGCTGTTCCCGCAAAGAAGACAAGGCTTCTGTGTTCTCAATAGTCATGAGCAACTGGTCGCGGTCTACCGTTTGACCTACATGGGTATTAATCTCTTTTAGAATGCCGCCTTCAAGGTTTTGAATCACTTGAACCTGACTGGAAGGTATAACCTTCCCTTCTCCTACAGTTACCTCATCCAAGGACGTATAGTTGGCCCACACTAGAGCAGCGATCACAAAAATGAATATAGACCAGAGAATGATTCGACCACCACGTGGGGTTTTCAACATAAACGCGGCGTTACGATCAGACAAGAAGTCGAGATCCGTTTGCGCAACGGATTGGCGCTCTTTGGATTCGTTCATCATTAACTTACCTTCAACTTGCCTTGGCGTAAGGCTTCAAATACTTGAGCTTTAGGACCGTCAGCCACCATCCGACCATTATCCATCACAATAATTCTGTCTACTAAATCTAGCATGGAGGATTTGTGCGTGATAAGAACCAGAGTTTTATTCTGGATTGCTTGAGCTAAGCGTCGCTTCATACGCGCTTCAGTTGTATTATCCATAGAGGCCGTAGGCTCATCCAATATCAGTATATTTGGATCGAACAGTAGGGCACGGGCGATAGCAACACTCTGCCTCTGACCACCAGAAAGCAGCACCCCGCGCTCACCCACAACACTGTCTAAACCTGAAGGTCGTCGATTAGCGAACTCAGAAACACCGGATAAGTCTGCAGCACGAAGCACAGCGTCATCTTCAATGTATGGCACCCCAAGGGTAATGTTGTCTTTAATTGACCCGTAAAACAAGGTGACATCTTGGGAAACGGCGCCGACATTGCGACGCAAGTCCGTGGGATTGACTTGACGTATGTCCACCCCATCAATACGTATCGCACCATCCATTGGCGCATAGAGCCCAGTCATTAACTTACCAAGAGTCGATTTCCCTGAACCAATACGACCGATAATGGCAACTTTTTCACCCGGGTTAATTTTGAAGCTAATATCGCTTACAGCAGCTTGCTCTTGTTCTGGGTAAGCAAAACTCACCGTATCAAATTCAAACTGCCCATCGAACCGAGGACGGTGAACATACTTCACTTCGTCTGGTTGCTCTACCGGAGAGTTCATTATTTCATTGAGAGACTCAAAAGCAGACTTTGCTTGATTATAACGGGTTGATAAAGCTGCCACTTGGGCCATTGGCCCCAATGCTCGCCCAGTCAACATGACACAAGCAATTAAAGCCCCCATACTCATTTCTCGTTCCGAGATCTGGTACACACCAACGATCACCATAATCACAGTCGTTAATTGCTGTGCGACCATTGCAAATGAGGAACAGGATTGGGCCAGTTGACGGGTCTTAATGCCCCAATCAGCAATATTGCCCACAGCACTTTCCCAATGCTGCTGTAGCACACCTTGTGCATTGTTAAGCTTCACGCTTTCTGCATTGGAAAGACTCTCGATCAATACGGCATTTTTTTGCGAAGCCGTTTTCTGACCTTCTTCCACAGATTTACGTAATGGCACCTGGATAATCATAGAGTAGATAATAATCAAAGCGATGGTCACGAGCGGAATGTAGCCCACTGGCCCACCTATCAACCAAATTACCCCAACAATCAAAAACATAAATGGGATATCAACCAAGGTGGTAATAGAGGCTGAAGTAATAAAATCCCTTATGCTCTCAAACTCTTGCAGGTTTTTAGCAAAAGCCCCTACCGACTTAGGACGTGAGGCCATTGTGATATTGTTCACTTTAGAAAAAATGGTGGCAGATATTAAAATGTCGGATTTTTTGCCTGCCACATCAATAAAATAGGCTCGTAACGAGCGCAGTAAGAAATCAAACAAATAGACAACACTGGCCCCAATTGCTAATACCCAAAGGGTATCAAAGGCATTATTTGGCACCACTCGGTCATAGACGTTCATGACGAATAAGGGACTGGCCACCGCAAACACATTTATTAAAAGGGAGGCTATAAACACATCTCGATAAATGCGCCATGAGGATGTAATGGTTCCCCAGAACCAATGGCCTTTTTTACGCTCCTCTCCGGCTTGAGTTTGAGATCGCTTATCAAAGCGATATTGCGGACGAACAAAAAAGCAATAACCGGTATAGCTTTCTATTAGTTCGTCCAATGGCATATGCACTTCCCCCTCGCCAGACTCCGGACGAAAGATTTTCGCAATACGCTGTTTTTGATCCACTTCTAACAGCACACATGCCTGCTTATCTTTTAGCAAGAGAACGGTTGGAAGGACCAACTCAGGAATCTTTTCTAACGAGCGCTTCAAAAAACGCGCTTTGAGGCCAATTCGGCGGGCCGCTCGTAAAAATAAATCCGGCCCCATACTTTCAGTATTAACAGGTAAGCCTGCTGCTATGCCATCAGCTGTATAAGGGTTATTGAAGTATTTACTTAATAGCACCAAACAATCTAAAAGAGGGTTAGGATATTCAATCTTAGTGGGATCAATTTCCCATTGTGCTCCAGTTTCCTGAAGGTTCTCTGACTCTTGCTTTGTTGCTTGGGAACTCGATGTATTCTGAGAGATAGTAGACTCCGTAATCTGCTCAGTAGAACTAGCGGTTTGTTGACTAGAACTAGTCTCTGGTTTTTGTTTCTGGCCCGATTGTTGTTCTGACTGATTTGACAATTTATCTGAAGTCTCAGGTGCGGCCATATTGTCTGAACGAGATTCATTGCTTTTACTGAAAGACAAATCTTCATTCAATAATTCTCTTACATTTTTTTTGGGGGCTTCGCTCACTTTAGCATTTTCACTCTCGGTCACACCTTTACTTTCAGTAGCGTTGGACGGTGTACCTTTATCTCCTGACACTGCCATGCAGCCAACCCCCAAAAAATTGATTTAAACAGAACATCTTATGAATCAAGGATATAATAGACTAGAATAAACCCATCAATCATAGAATACTACGATCATCAGCGATTTATAATTCACTTAACCACATTGGAGGGATGCAACAATGCTCTATGCAAAAGTCAATGAAAACGGCGACATAATTGATGTTGCAACCCAACAGTCAGACGAATATACATTGCTTGTAGCACCGGATAATCCAGTAGTTGCTCAATTACTGGAAGCCAAACTCGACGAGAACTCGTCCCGCGAACTATTAGAAACTTCCGACCAAGATATGATGCGAGTCCTAGAGGACTTAATCGACTTACTGAGCGAGAAACGCATCATTCAATTCACGGAACTTCCTTTAGCCGCCCAGAAAAAGCTGTTAAGTCGTAAGTGGGTACGAGGCATTCAAAAAGGCCACAGTGATGCCCTCATCATCGAAAATGAACTAGACGATGATGCTTTGATTTAAAGCATCATCTCATTCATTTCTTAACCAAAACTTCTTGGACGCCCCACTCCGTAACCCTGAATACCGCTAATATCAAATCCTTTCAGTATTTCGATTTGCTCAGCCGTCTCAACACCTGTAGCAATCACTTCAATCTGCAAGCTATTAAACATTTTACACAAGGTGTGCATAAAGAAAGATTCGGACTCCTTACCTACAGCCAGCTTAGTATAAGAAGGATCTACCTTCACATAATCTGGCATTAGGGTCTGCAGGTATTGGAACGCCGAGAAGTGCTTACCCACATTATCAATCCCCAGCTTAACCCCATGACCTTTCAACGTCTGAGCTAACAAAAAGGCATGATCCTCTGATGCCAAGACTGTCTGCTCTGAGATTTCAAAGGCTAGCTTACCTTTAACCGCTTCCGGCACTTTGGTTAACAATTGATCCAACCAGCTCACAAAGGACATTTTTGCATAGGCTGAAGCAGAAAGGTTAATGGCATAAATACCTTTCACAGAAGGGTGTTCAATGGATTCAATCACCCGCTGAATAATTACTTGGTCGACCTGCTCCCCCAAGTCAAATTGTTCAGCTAAACCGATGAAGTAACCCGCATGATACTGCTTACCCTCGTAAGAAAGACTGGCGTAAAGCTCATGCTGCAACGATTTATTCAGGTCTTCAACACTGGCCACCATCTGGCTGCGCAATACAAAGCTGCGCTTTTCAATGGCGTACTCCAGCATCTCCTTCCACTCTAAACGGCCAATGGCCATTTCGTGACCTGTCTCACTGTCAAACAGACGAACTTGGTTCGGGCCAGCTTGCTTCGCAGCACGCAACGCCGCATCGGTTTGTGCCATGGCATTTGAGCGAGTCACACTGTTATCTATCAACACTGCCCCTATGTTCGCCACGTCTTCCGAGTAACTCACACGAGAACCTGAAAGCTCTTTTAGCTCACCCATTAGATCGTCCGCTAATTTAGCAAGTCGATCTTTATCTATGTTAGGAATGAGCACCACAAAGTCAGCACCACTCATTCGCGCCACTGTGGCATCGGAAAATCCTGAAAGCCCAACATTTAAAATAATGTCTGCAGCACTGCGAATAAAATTGTCCGCCGCCTCATAGCCACGCTCATTGTTAACCTTTGCGAGATCTAAGAGGTTCACCAGCACTAGGCCATCTAACGTACGATCCGTATCATCAAAATGCGCTTTGGCTCGACCTTCAAAAAAGTTCCGATTTCCCAGTCCACTAACAGGATCCTTAAACGCCTTGGCTTGCAACCACTGAGCCGTTTGCGCTTCAGCAGCGAATTCTTTTTCCAATTTCTCCGCCATTCGGTTCATGGACTCCACAACGGATTTTAATTCTCGGGTTTTGGGAAGTTCTGTCATACGAACAAAGCGGCGCTGCTGTATCGCCTCTGCCTGTTTTTCCAACTGCACTAAAGGCTTAAACAACCAGCGCAGTGCCAAACCACCTAATACAACAGAGACCAAGCCGATGACGACAAATGACAACAGCAAGGCCCGTGTTGCTTGCCATAACTGGTAATAGCCATAGCCAGCACTGCCAGTAACATACACCTGTCCCATTTCCGTCCAGCCATTGGAGACGACAGCCCGAGCTGTTGGCACTTCAAAATCGATCATGCTGGTAAACCAAGCCGGCACCCCAATGATTTTAGTGGTGTTACTGCGTTCAATATTGCTATCAGATTCGTAGATATGTACGCGCACATTGGAAAAATAACCACTATCAAATACCGCGTTCACACTACTTTCCACAGATACAAAATCTTCCATGGCCATATAGTCCGAGATCTGCATACTCAAGGTAGTCGCAGAGTCTTGGGTCGTTGAGTGCAACTGATTGACCAAATAATCTTTCGTGCTTTGGAAGTTAATCGCTAACACCACCATCAGCACCAAAGACAGCAGCAATATTATGGTTAATAGAAGTTGTCGAAAAAGAGTCACGCTCGTTCTCCTAGCTTTCCAAATCAGAAAGTCGATTGTTTAAGTCTGTCCATAAACTCAGACGCGATGAGCCACCCACCAATTCACCTCGCCCCTTTTCCTTAGACAGCCATAAGTTCTCGGCATTAAAAGAGTATATCGGCAGCAAATCTGGACGTTTAATTGCGGGCAGTATGGTTTTATTTAAGTTATCTAAAATAACCGGTACGGAAGTAGGCTTGTGATAATAAGCCAGTACCATGTGATGTTGATTCAATGTGATCGCTTTAACATAAACCAAGCGAAGTTTGTCATCGGGAACACCCAGCTCGCGCAAGGCGAAATATTTGGCAATGGTAAAATCTTCACAATCCCCTGCGCCTTTCCCTAAGAACTCTACTGGTGTGGCCCAATAGTCGTTTTTTCCCCACAGGTCGATATCATTCACAAAGCCCATCATGTTAAAGAAGTCATTTACCGCGTTTAACTGATCTATGACGCCTTTGCCTTGGGTATCCTCAACCATGTTACGCCAAGCGATAATGCGTCGCTCAGCGCGTTCTCCGTGCTGTAATCCGATTTTATGGGCGAGCGCCAAATACTTCTGTGAAATATCCGCCTGAAGCAAGGTCGCAATGAACATCAATGGCAAGACGATCAACAACAGTCGAAACATTGTCGTCCGTGCTAGCCAAGTGATGAGTCCGCGGATGCCCACTGCCATTAACGCTACTCTTTAGGACCCTTTGCAGCGAACTGAGCCAGTTGCTCTGGAGAGGCTTCTGCTTGATATTTGGCTTTCCATTGATCATAAGGCTCTTTGTAAACGATTTCTCTCGCTTCATCATACGTGAGCTCTTGACCTTGCTCTTCTGCAGCAGCCACATACCATTTGCTCAGGCAATTACGACAAAATCCCGCCAAGTTCATCAGATCAATATTTTGAACATCTTTACGGGAATCTAAATGCTCTAACAAACGGCGTAACACCGCCGCTTCAATTTCAGTTTTGTTATCCATGTTTACAACTTCTTAATCACGATAAATGTTTATGTTGCTGGGGCTGTTGTGCCCATTGTCTCTCGACCACTGCGGCAAAAAACGACGTCATTGCTTGACTGTCAAACTCAGTTGAAAGCAAGTCTAAAGCATAGGTGGCGGCCTCAAAGGTCGATAATGCATTTTCGCTGGGCGATTTACGAATCACATAATGACTTTTAGGCGGTATGGTAAATGACACCATTGGAAAGCTAGCCAATACATCATGGGTATACAGCATCTTCTTTGCCTTTCGCCAAGTGCCATCTAATAACACAATATTTGAGTAATCTGATGACTCATCCGTTGCCAGGATCTCTAGTGGTTTTGCTTTATCATCAGGATAAAGCAAAACCGTGTTTTTAGTTGTAACGCTTTGCAAGAAAGTGTGCCATTCTTCAGGGTCATCCACTTGCACTATTTGTGCTGGCTTATACCCTAAGATAAACAAACGTGCAGTATTCTTAGCGTGCCTGGATTCCTTTTTATCTTGTAGAATCCAAACCTTAACGGAGCCTGAAAGTGACGGTACCAAATCACATATACATTGTATCGCTGGGTAACTGCAGGCTTCGCAGACACAACGTTTATTAACCATCGCCTCAGCCATCAGCTAAGTTGATCTAAATACGCTTTAACGACATTATCCCAACCCAACTCAAGCGCTTCGACCGTCAAAGCGTGGCCAATGGACACTTCGGTAATGTGACCGGGAGCGCATAACAACCCAACATTTTCCAGGTCAAGATCGTGACCTGCATTAACCTCCAAGCCAATGGACTTCGCGGCTAAAGCGGCCTCTTGGTATTCTTCATTGACGGATGCTTGCTGATCTGTGTGGTAGGCATTGGCATACGCTTCCGTATAAAGCTCTACCCGATCAGCACCAACAGACTTTGCCAATGTCATATTCTCAGGGACGGGATCCATAAAGAGCACCACACGAATGCCTTTATCGCGAAGTTTTGCAATGACAGGGCGTAATGCATCCTGATCGCGCGCCACATTCCAACCATGATCGGAAGTCAGCTGATTTGGGTCATCCGGTACTAGGGTGCATTGATCTGGCACGACCTCTAATACCACCTCCAAAAATTTTGCATCAGGAAAGCCCTCAATATTCAACTCTCGGCCTGGGTATTGTTGTAATAACGTCTTAATGTCGTAGGCATCTTTGTAGGTTGCATGACGCTGATCTGGGCGAGGATGTATGGTGATACCAAATGCCCCTTGATCCAATGTGCGCTTTGCCATGGCAACCACATTTGGGTAGTCACGGCCACGAGAATTGCGCAGCAGGCCAATTTTATTCAGATTAACGCTAAGGTGTGTCATGAGCTGTCCTAGTCTAACTATTTTCCACATCAGTATAAGCCAATGACACAACTAACTTTAAGTACTAATTCTTAGAATTCCTATGGAGCGAAACAGTTATGCTACAATGGCCGCCAATGGTTAGGAGCCCACTTTGAACTACGAATCTTTTACAGACATTTATCAACGTGCCATTAAGCGTTTTGGTTCTGAAGCAGTATTAAAACAACAGTTAGTTGTGCCTAAAAACCCTTCGGAATTAGCGCAAATTTCCGATGATCGTTGGCTTGCTGCATTTACCCAAAAGATTTTTCAATCTGGGATGAACTGGCAAGTAGTACGCAATAAATGGCCAAACTTTGAAGAAGCTTTTTTTGGCTTTGATATAGAAAAAATGCTGCTGATTCACGATGAGATGTGGGAGGCAAAAGCCAAAGACCCTGCAATCATTCGCCACCTTGGAAAAGTAATGACCATTCGTGAAAATGCCCTGATGATCTCAGAGATCCAAGGGAAACACGGCAGTTTCTCAGAATATGTGGCTAATTATCCTGTGGCCTTCATCACTGACCTCTGGGCCCAGTTGAAAAAAGACGGGGCACGCTTAGGTGGAAATACCGGCCCTTATACATTACGCATCATGGGAAAAGACACCTACTTGATGACCCGTGATGTTGAAGGTTACCTGCGTAACACCGAGATCATTACCACAGGCAGAGACACACAGGCCGCGAAAAATGCAGCACAAGCTGCCTTTAATCATTGGCAGCAAGAATCCGGGCTCCCCTACTGTCAAATCAGCCAATGCATAGCATTTGGTGTTAACTGATATTATTTCCACGGAGATCAAATGGCCGATTTAACTATCGACATCGTTGCAGACCCAGTTTGCCCATGGTGCTACCTAGGTTACACACGCCTTAAAGCCGCCATAGAGCATTTGGGAGACGACTTTCGTTTCGACATTCACTGGCTTCCCTTTGAATTACACCCAGATGTGCCTAACAGCGGTGTTCCTCGCGCTGAATATTTGGGTAAAAAGTTTGGCAGCCAAGAAAAGTTAAACGAAGTTACCCACGCACTGCAAAACGTAGGTCAAGAAGCGGGATTAGAATTTAACTTTTCTGAGAAAGACGTAATACCGAACACTAAACTCGCCCATCAGTTTATTGCTCAAGCATCACGCATGAACTTATCAACCGCTATGATGACTGCTTTGTTTTATGCTTATTTCACATTAGGCGAAAACATTGGTGATGAAACTGTAATCACAAAAATAGCCAGAGATGTTGGACTTCAAGACGAAGACATCGAAGATGCTTTGTCACGTGAAGCGGAACTCTTGGTGGAAGAAAAGATGGAACGCCTAGCCAGTTTAAACATCCAGTCTGTTCCGACTTACATCGTCAACGAAAAGTTTTTGGTTCAAGGCGCTCACCCACCAGAGACCTTCGCAGAAATTCTCACGGATATCACTAAAGAAAATGGCGCTTAAAGCGCCATTTTCTTTAGCTGTACAAACAAATTTATGGGGTGCAAGCATTTATTCTTAAAATCTATCAGTATTTTAAAATAAATTAATATCTTTTTGTTGATAACAATTATCACTAACCCTAAAATCATTCTCAATTAGTATTGAGAGTGATTTTCATTTTATGTACGTTTGTCTTTGCAACGCCGTATCCGATAAAACGATCAAGAAATCGATTGCCGATGGCGCAACCTCTATGCGTGATCTTTATCGTGAGCATAATTTAGGCAATCAATGTGGAAAGTGCTGTAAGGATGTGAAGAGTATTCTGAATGAAGAGCTCCTCAAACTTGCAGAGGAGCTTCCTATCGCAGTAGTAGCTTAATTGATTGGTACTTAATTCATTAAAGATCAATCAATAGAAGATTCGCCCATTTGCGACTGTAAGTAATTCTCTAACCCAGCTGAGCCAATCAAATGCTGCTGTGTTTCCAGCCAATCAATCTGCTCTTCTTGCTCATCCTGAATCTTTTCAACAACTTCACGACTCATAAAGTCTTTCTTTGATTCACACAGCTTCACAGCTGCCTGAAGGTCCGGCAGTGTTGCTAGCTCAAACGCCAGATTTGATTCAATCATTTCCACACAATCTTCGCCAATGCGCAGACGCCCGAGATCCTGCAGATTTGGTAACCCTTCCAAAAACAAAATACGCTCAATCAATCGATCAGCATTCTTCATTTTTTGGATAGAGGTTTTGTAATCCGCTTTATCTAGTAATTCAAAGCCTTTGTCTTTAAACATACGGGCATGTAAAAAGTACTGATTAATGCCTACCAGTTCATTTGCGAGTATTTTATTCAAGCTCGCAATGACGTCACGATCACCTTTCATACTCGCTCCTTACATTTGAGATTGAATGTAGTTTTGCTCACCGATGACATCCATCAGACGAAGCTGTTTCTCTAGCCAATAAACATGATCTTCTTCCGTGTCAAACAGCAACTTCTCAAGCATTTCGCGGGTTTGGTAGTCCCCTTCTTCCTCGCAGATAGCAATCACATCACGTACGCAGGCCACCACTTCCAGCTCGAGGGTAAGATCATTTTGCATCATAGAACGCACGTCCGTACCCACTAACAGGTCGCGACGTTTAGTCATGCAAGGAGTGCCTTCTAAAAACAAAATACGCTTAATTAACCAGTCTGAGTGATCCTTCTCTTCATCCATCTCATGGTTAAGGCGCTCATATAATTTTGTGAGTCCCCAATCCTCATACATGCGAGAGTGGATAAAGTACTGATCAATTGCCGCGAGTTCATTTTCCAATAGCTTGTTCATGCTATCGATGACTTTTTGACTGCCTTTCATGTTTAATACCTCTTCAGACTACTGTATTCAAAGTAGCATCAATTTCTTACATTTTAAATTTTTCTAATCTATTACTCTGAGGGTTTACCTTCACCCACTTTTACTTCTAAGGTGTCGATCCTCTGGAAACCACGGGGAAGTTTCAAACCTCGACGCCCACGTTCACCAATGTATTCTTGTAACTCTTTCTCAGCGAAGGATATGAATCGCTTACCACTGTGAGCCAAAAGCAGGTCTTCAGGCTGTACAGACGCCATCGCACACACCCACTCTTCTCGATCCTTCGCACGTGCAGACGAGATACTCAGCATCTTATTGCCTTTGCCTTTTGCCATCTGAGGTAAGGACGCCACGTTAAACACCAACATGCGTCCTTCATTTGATACCACCACCGCACGACTTGTCTCAGGGTCTGCTACTTTCACCGGCGGTAGCACTTTCGCATTAACGGGCAAAGTCAGTGTCGCTTTGCCTGCTTTGTTCTTCGCATGCAAATCACCCAACTTAGCGACAAAGCCATAACCAGCATCAGAAGACACTAGATAATAGGCATCATCAGTATCTAAGGCAGCCGCAACAATATGCGTATCTTTTTCTAATGAAATACGACCGGTAATGGGTTCACCCTGCCCCCGCGCCGATGGCAAAGTGTGCGCTTTAATTGAGTAAGTACGCCCATTGGAAGCAAACAAGACTAAGGTTTGATTTGAGCGCCCTTTAGTAGATAAAAAGAATTCATCGCCGGATTTGTAACTCAAACCACGCTCATCAATATCGTGGCCTTTTGCAGCACGCACCCAGCCTTGTTTGGACAAGACCACTGTAATCGGGTCGTTGGACAACAAGTCTTCTTCGCTAAAAGCTTGTGCTTCTTTTCGCTCAATGATTGGTGTTCGACGCTCATCACCGAAGGCTTCGATCGCCTCTTCAATCTCAGTAATGATCAGCTTTTTAAGCTTACGATCCGACGCTAATAAGGCCTCGAGTTGCTGGCGTTCTTTTTCCAACTCATCCTGTTCGCCACGGATACGCATTTCTTCGAGCTTGGCCAAATGGCGAAGTTTTAACTCTAGAATCGCTTCTGCTTGAGTATCCGTCAGGCCAAAACGCTCCATCAAAACAGGCTTAGGCTTATCTTCCGTACGGATAATCTCAATCACTTCATCAATGTTTAAGAAAGCAACTAACAAACCCTCTAAGATATGTAGACGATTAAGTACTTTATCTAAACGGAATTCTAAACGCTTACGCACGACCCCAATTCTGAATCGCAACCACTCACTAATAAAAGCCGTCAAAGGTTTTACTTGGGGCAAACCATCCAAACCGATCACATTCATGTTTACCCGGTAGGATTTTTCTAAATCCGTGGTGGCAAACAAGTGGGTCATTACACTTTCAACATCCACTCGGTTAGATTTCGGAACAATGACGAAGCGAGTTAGATTCTCATGGTCCGACTCATCACGCAAGTCCACGACCATTGGCAATTTCTTCGCCTGCATTTGAGCGGCGATTTGCTCTAAAATTTTGCTACCAGAAACCTGATGGGGCAATTCATAAACAACGATCTCCCCTTCTTCCATGCGGTATCGAGCACGGGCTTTAACTTGCCCCTTACCGGTTTCATATAAACGACGGATGTCAGAACGTGGCGTGATAATTTCTCCGCCCGTAGGAAAATCAGGCCCTTGGACATACTCCATCAGGTCGTCCAGTTCCGCCTTCGGGTTTTGCAACATGTGAATACATGCCTGCCCTACTTCACGAAGATTATGGGGCGGAATGTCCGTTGCCATACCCACTGCAATACCAGTTGTACCATTTAACAAAAGGTTCGGCAGTCGAGCTGGCAACACTGATGGTTCTTGTAGGGTGCCATCAAAGTTAGGAATCCAATCCACGGTTCCTTGATTTACTTCTTTTAGCAGAACATCAGAATACTTTGATAAGCGGGATTCGGTGTAACGCATGGCGGCAAAAGACTTAGGGTCATCTGGTGCCCCCCAGTTACCTTGCCCATCCACTAATGGATAGCGATAAGAGAATGGCTGAGCCATTAACACCATAGCTTCATAACAAGCACTGTCTCCGTGGGGGTGGAACTTACCTAAAACATCACCCACGGTACGGGCAGACTTTTTGTATTTCGCTGTGGCTTTAAGCCCCAGTTCGCTCATGGCATAAACAATGCGGCGTTGCACGGGTTTTAGACCATCACCAATGTGCGGCAAGGCACGATCCAAAATCACGTACATGGAATAATTGAGATACGCCTTTTCGGTGTAATCTTTTAACGAAAGCGTTTCATTGGCTTCGAAGTTTAACAGGTCACTCAAAAGCGATTTCCTTTACTAGATGAACTCGGAGGCGAAAAGCCTAAGTATATCGATGACTTAACAATGCCAACTACTATAATGAGGCGTCATTTCAGCTGCAACCATTGCCGTGTCTGAATTCAGTAATAGTCTTGGATTTCTTTCCGTTGTAGACTGCAAATACTAGGAAATAAGGAGCAAAGCATCATGATGCAGACGCCTCTGGGCAATCAGGGCTGGCAAAAGATTCTTTACAACACGTCTCGTTTCAGGGTGTACGAAGTACAGTTAACCTTAAATGACCATGCCCAGCACAATTATGTCTTCCCTAGCGATGCCATGCTATTTGTTTGTGATGGTCAGCTGTTTATTCAATCTACTCTGGAAGAGTCTTCCCTTAAGACCAACCAAGCCGTCTGGATACGCCATAACTTATCGGTACGCTGTGTCACAGTATCCCCTAGCACCCGCTTCTTCGTCATTGTCTTTTTAGGTCAAACTTCTCGAGAGAATGCACGATTTGAACGGTTTGCCAGCGGTACGGAAGCAAAGAAGCAGAATCGAAATGGCGTCACCCAATGGACTGTAGGGGATAAGACATCAGCAAAAATAGAATGGCACATGTTTCCACCAGGCCACAAAGAGCCTTTTTACTACCTCAAATCCTCTGAGCAATTTGTTGTGCCCATTAATACTGAACGGGACCTCCTCATTGAATACACAGGTTCTGAACCAGTAGGCATAACGCCAAGCGGCCTGTTAATCCCAGCAGGTAAAACTCGTAGCTTGATTAACAACTCTGATAAGCCCATCACTTTCTTAAGTGTTGCCGCTCCCTTCCCTAAACAAAGCCGGGTACTCAAACTCTCTCGTTCAACGTAGGGTTAACGCTGTCAAAACGTGATCTTCCCAAACACCATTGATTTTAAGGTAATTGCGCGCCATCCCTTCTCTCTCAAAGTTCATCCGTTGTAGAACTGCGGCACTGCGATGATTTCTGGGCATGTAACAGGCTTGAATTCGATCAATATTAAGCTCAGATGAAATGTACCGGATGCCAGCCTGCAATACTTCTTGCATCAAGCCTTTTCCCTGGTGCTCATAGGCAATGCTATAGCCTAAGAAGCAAGACTGGGAAATTCCCCTCACAAACTGTGAATAATTACTGTAAGCCAACATTTCATTTTCGCCTGGTGACAGTAAACACAAGACACAGCCTCGATCTTCAATAAAATCCTTACGCATCTCCTTTATGCGCAGATAGCAGGTTTCTTCTGTGTAGTAGTCATCATTCCGTTGCGGCTCCCATGGGGTCAAATGGTCCTTTTGTTCATTGACGTAGCGATGTAGCAAAGGCATATCCTTAACGTCCAGTAACTTTAAAATGCCTCGAGGAGTCTTAATCACGGGAAAACGCCCACTCTCTTTCCAACTTTGGTTACTCACCGACACATCCTCCTGCACCACTTCCATGAGCTTTAAGCGATATTCATCAAACCAACACTGATTACCAATGGATAGAGTTCGACGCAGCATGGTGTGATTCATCCAAGCCTCAGCTTCCACTTTTGTGCGCCAGTAAATTGTTAACTGAGACCGCTCATCCGCCAGCCATTCAAAATACAAATATCCTGGTTGCCCCTGGGCCAGCTCAATGACTTTTTCTGTCATAACACGAAACATGACATCTTCACGCAGTTCAGAGGTGCTAAGGCTTACAGCAAAATACGGGGTCTCGAACACTAATTCCATGGAAATAAATCCTCTACATCACAAATAAAAATGAACCCACTTTAAAATTGATTGTCTATAATTTATACAACCTGAGATTAAGGACTTTGAGCACTATCTCAGTTTAGGAAACGTTCTAGCGGCAATTAGAAGATTTCCATGAAGTTCAATCGCTCCCACACGTTACATGGCGCTCCCCTTTGCGCCTCTAGGGAAAGTATATTAACCCGCTACAGCTGTAGCGGGTTTTTTTTACATAAAAAAAGCGAGGGACTTCAAGTCGCTCGCTTTTTCAAGTAATGCCTAAGACGGCTTAGGAAACTCGCTCACCATGAGCTTGCTTGTCAGCATGGTAAGAGGAACGCACTAATGGGCCACATGCCGCATGCTTAAAGCCTAGCTCTTTTGCTACCTGCTCGTAACGCTCAAACTCTTCTGGGTGAACGAAGCGATCCATTGGGAAGTGATGCTTAGACGGTTGCAAATATTGACCAATCGTCAACATATCCACATTGTGGGCACGTAGGTCTTTCATCACCTCAACAATTTCTTCAAATGTTTCACCCATCCCCACCATTAAACCAGATTTGGTTGGCACATCAGGACAACGCTCTTTGAATTTCTTCAATAGATCAAGCGACCATTGATAATCAGAGCCAGGACGCACTTGGCGGTATAAACGGGGGATCGACTCAAGGTTGTGGTTGAAGACGTCTGGTGGAGAAACTTGCAAAATATCCAGTGCCACATCCATACGACCACGGAAGTCTGGCACCAAGGTTTCAATCTCAATACTTGGGCTCAACTTACGCGTTTCATCAATACAATCCACAAAATGCTGAGCACCACCATCACGCAAATCATCACGGTCCACAGAGGTGATCACGACGTATTTCAAACGCATGTCACGTATCGCTACAGCAAGCTCTTTTGGCTCATCTTGACTCAATGCATTAGGTCGGCCATGAGCAACATCACAAAACGGACAACGACGGGTACAGATGTCACCCATGATCATGAAGGTAGCGGTACCGTTAGAAAAACACTCCCCAAGGTTTGGGCAGTTAGCTTCTTCACATACTGACGCTAATTTGTGTTCACGCAGAGTGCTTTTAATACGCGCGATCTCTGGTGATGCTGGCATTCGCACTCGTAGCCAGTCCGGCTTACGTGGGATTTCTTCGGTTGGGATAACCTTTACAGGGATACGTGCCATTTTGTCGGCACCACGTAGTTTCTCGCCCTGTACGACTCGCTTTTGCTGAGTTGTCATTCTTATTCACCCTTGTTGGATAGTCGGATGAGAATATCCGAGACGCTCAGCCAGTATATTTGCCAGCTGAACTTTCACCTGCGCCATAGACGTTTCCGGCTGTAGACGCTTCATATCAATCATTTGTAGGCCTTGGTAGCCACACGGATTTATCCGTAAAAAAGGCATGAGATCCATATCGACATTCAATGCCACACCATGAAACGAACACCCTCTTCGTACTCGTAAGCCAAGGGAAGAAATTTTCATTTCATCCACATAAACACCAGGAGCATCCGGCTTGGGGTAGGACGTAATACCGTTCGCTTGCAAAACGTCCACAATAGAATTTTCAATCAGTGTGACTAGATCTCTGACCCCTATTCCACAACGCTTTAGGTCAATCATGATGTAAGCGATCAACTGACCTGGGCCATGATAGGTAATCTGACCACCTCGGTCTGCCTGTATGACAGGAATATCCCCAGCATTAAGCAAATGCTCCGCTTTACCTGCTTGTCCCTGAGTAAACACAGGCGGATGCTCGAGCAACCAAATTTGGTCTGGGTCGTCTTTTGTTCGAGTCTGGGTGAAGGCTTTCATGTCTTCCCAAGTCGACTCGTATGGCACCACACCGAGGTCGCGGCACAGAAGAGTTTTCGGCATGAATTAAATGACCATTTTAACTGCTTCAACAGCCATTAGGTCACCGTGAAGCTTTGCAAGCTGCTCTTCACTTTGCGCATTAATGCGAAAACTGAAGCTAACAAACCGCCCTTTTGAGGAGCGGTTTAAACTGATCGTTGTATCATCGAAGTCAGGTGCATGCTTGCGCACGCACCCGACAACGTTAACTTGAGTGTCGTCAGCATCCATTGCAACGACTTTAATCAGGTAATTTTCACAAGGAAACTCGATTTTAGGCGCATCTGGTGCGTCCTGTGCGATATCACCTGTTTTATTAATTAAAGCCATATAAGCTGTATCACCGTTTAGAACAAGTTCATAAAGAACAATTTGATTTTATCGAATAAGCGTTTAAAGAAGCCGCCTTCTTCCACTGACTCTAATGCTACTACATCTCGCTCTAGCAAGATATTGTCAGGCGTACCAACAATAATTTTACCTAGCACATCACCCGCAGCAATCGGCGCTTCAATTTCTTGTTTCAGCTCAAGAGAGGCTGGAATAGAGTCGGCGTTTTGGCGTGGCATTGTCACCAATACATCTTCAGTAAAACCAACTTTTACAGAATCCGCTTCGCCGCCCCATACCTTAGCATCGCTTAAGGATTGGCCTGCATTATACAGCTTACGAGTCTCGTAGTAACGGAAACCATAGTTCAAAAGTTTTTGTGATTCTGCAGCTCGGGCCTCATCAGACGAAGTCCCCAGAACCACTGTAATCAAACGAGTGCCGTTACGAACTGCTGAAGCAGCCAAACAGTAGCCCGCGGCTTCTGTGTGACCGGTCTTTAAACCATCTACTGTCTTATCTCGCCATAACAATTTGTTGCGGTTTGGCTGACGGATATCGTTGTACGTGAAGTACTTTTCATTGTACATCTTGTAGTTTTCTGGGAAGTGAATGATGGTTGCACGGGATAGCAAGGCAAGATCACGGGCACTTGAGTAATGGTCTTCCGCAGGGAAGCCCGTTGAATTCACAAAGTGGGTGTTATCCATCCCTAATAATCGTGCATGCTGATTCATCAGATCAGCAAAAGCAGATTCACCGCCCGCCACATGTTCTGCTACGGCAACACTGGCATCGTTACCGGATTGAATAATGATGCCACGCATCAGATCTTCTAGGCGCACCTGAGTCCCCTCTCGAATAAACATGCGAGAGCCCTCCATACGCCAAGCTTTTTCACTGATGGTTACTTTATCATCTAAGGTAATATTGCCTTTCGCCAACTCGTACTCGGCAATATAGGCAGTCATCAGCTTAGTCAGACTTGCAGGTGGCAATGGTTCGTCACTGTTATGCTCAACCAAAATATCGCCCGTATAAGCATCCATTAGAATATAACTTTTCGCGGATAATTGAGGTGGCGCTGGGATCAAAGAAGGTGCCGCATTTGCTACGGACACGACGAGGGACATTGCTACAATAAATAGTGAAAAAAGTCGTTTCATACTGGTCAACGTTTTAGCCTGATTCGTGAGGTTGAGAATAATACTAGAGCAAGGTTTGAATCTCTAGCCTCGTAAAAGTTCCCCTAGGGAGTTAACGCTACTTTTACACTTTTACCAAACCCTGCTGACTCAAGTTTCGCTTGCCAAGCTTCTAACTTAGCATTTGAGTCATAGGGGCCAACGAACACACGGTACAATCCATCGTCGGATTGACGAGTTTGAATGTTAATGGCGGTATCGAACTGCTCAAAAAGTTTCTGTTTTAGATTATCCGCGGAGGATTCCTTAGAAAACGCAGCCAATTGCAAATGACTAAACAGAAGGTCATTTGACGGAGCTGACGCCGGTGCGACAACTGGGGAAGGCTCTATCGCCACAGGCGTTGATGGGGCACTTGCCACCGGCTGCTTATTGGTTTTCACAGACACCACTTCGCCTGGCTTCGGCGTAATCGCCTCCACCTTAACTCGAGCAAGCCCCTTATTGTGATAATCCAAGCGAGCCGCCGCGGCATAGGACAAATCAATCAAACGGTCCCCATGGAAGGGTCCCCGGTCATTTACTCGCACAATGACACTGCGCTGATTGTCTAAGTTTGTGACCTTCACGTAGGTCGGCAAAGGCAAAGACTTATGGGCGGCAGAAAAGGCATACATATCGTAGGTTTCGCCGTTAGAGGTTTTATGCCCATGGAACTTATTCCCATACCAGGACGCTGTGCCAGTAGCTGTATAACCTTCCGCCGAGTCCATCACATAATACTTTTTACCCCAAACCTCGTATGGAGATTTATTGCCTCCGCGGCTTTTGGGTTCATATTTAGGAACCAGATCAGGTAAGTGGTCTACATTGACTTCATCAGTTGGGCCGTGATCTTGAAGAATAGAATAACGACCGCCTCCAGAAGCCTTATCGTAGTCAATACTGCTAGACGATGCGCCAGCCTTGGTACCACTAAGGTGTTGAGTGCTCATACAGCCAGCTAAACCAGCCGAGCACATCAAGAAAAACAGTTTAACTACCTTCACTCTGAGCAATCCTATTTGCTAGTTCCAAGACAGCCATGGCATAACGTCGGCTGGGGTTGTAATCCATAATTGTAAAGAAGTTCTCATAGGCAAGCCAATAGGCTTTAGAACCTTCTTTATCCTGTAAACCAATGAGTCCTGCATCTCCATACACATATTCACTGGTGGACCAAACCCCTTTCTCTGACCATTCCCTTAATGTGTAAAGTGGTTTGCGCCCTTTGTTAATCAAATCATCAACCGCTGACTCATCATCCACTCTGGCAGTACTCACGGTATAGGCTCCCGCTTGCCAGCCATGATGTTTCATATAGTTTGCAACGCTACCGATCGCATCAGCATTAGAGCCCCAAAGATCTACGTGATCATTTCCATCATAATCAATCGCTAACTTTAAATAATTACTGGGCATAAATTGAACCATGCCTAATGCACCACTGTAGGAGCCTTTGGTGGTTCCTACCGTCCAGCCTTCTTGGCGCGCCAAAATAAGGTATGCCTCCAGCTCGCTGCGAAAATACTGGCCACGGCGAGGATAATCAAATGCCAAAGTAGCCAGTGAGGTAAAAACATCTCGATTTCCGGTAATACGGCCATAAGACGTCTCAACACCGATCAAAGCGACAATGACAGGCCATGGCACTCCGAACTCCGCCTCTGCTTTATCGAGCCAAGCCTTATTTTTCCGAGCAAAAGCAACCCCATCCCGCACTCTAACAGGGTCTATAAAGCGTTTACGATACTCGTAATATGGGGTAATCACTTCCGGTTGATTATCGGATTTAGTAATGACTTGAACACGTTTCTCTGTTTTCGAGAATATATCAACCAAAAGTTGGCGATCATACTGATGTTTGTTCACCATATGATCAATAAACTCAAGCACTTCTGGCTGTGAAATATAAGTTTTGGGTGTAGGCTCTGAAACAATTGGAGTGGGTTGAGAATCCACCGTAGCTGAACATCCTGTAAGAGCAAGTGTTACGCTCAGTGCAATAATTCGTAAAGACATTACTGGGCCCTTTTATGCGTTTGAATCGACATCAAAATACCAAAGGTCGCCATAATGGTAATAATGGAGGTGCCACCATAGCTGACCAGCGGTAACGGTACACCGACTACAGGCAAGATCCCAGAAACCATGCCAATATTTACAAACATATACACAAAGAAGGTTAAGGTAATACTGCCCGCCAACAGGCGAGCATAGTTATCTTCAGCGTACGCTGCGATGTAAAGCCCCCGAGCGATAACCAACAGGTAAGCACACATAAGCAAGGCGCAGCCAATTAGGCCAAACTCTTCCGCCAACACAGCAATGATAAAATCCGTATGACTCTCGGGAAGGAAATTTAACTGGGCTTGGGAGCCTTCCAGCCAACCCTTACCGTGGACACCACCTGAACCAATCGCAGTCTTAGACTGTATGATGTTCCACCCGGAACCAAGGGGATCGCTTTCTGGGTCTAAGAAGGTTAACACCCGCTGTTTTTGATACTCCCGCATCACCTGCCACAAGCTGTAAGCGGCAATAGGCGCTATCGCAGCCGCACTAAGGATGTAACGCCAACCAAGACCCGCTAAAAATAATGCAAAAATCCCGGACACACCAACCAACAACGCTGTCCCTAAGTCAGGCTGTTTAGCAATCATCATAGACGGCACAGCAATCACAATCAGCACCGTCACAATTTCTTTCAACGTAGGGGGGATAGGACGATGAGCAAAGTACCAAGCCACCATCATAGGCATAACAATTTTCATGATCTCAGAGGGCTGAAAACGCAGTCCACCTGGCAACGCTAACCAACGCTGGGCCCCTTTAGCGCCCACCCCAAACAACAACACTCCAACCAACATGGCGACCAATACAGCAAAGAGTATTGGTGAAGCTCGGCGCATATATTTAGGCGGCAATTGCGCCAGACCTAAACACACAGCCATACCAATTCCGAGACGAAGCACTTGGCGTTCTACCATGGCCACATCCTGACCAGAAGCAGAATAAAGTACAAACAAGCCTCCCGTCATCAGCAACAATAGAGCGAGCAATAACAGAATATCAACGTGAGTCAGCTGCCAGAGCCGAGCATTGGTAAAGGAGACTATACGCTGGTAAAGCGACTTATTCATCGACGCCCCTCAGTGAAATAATCGTAACTGGATGGATAATCGTCGTACAAATAAGCATCAAATAGCGCCTTCGTCAGGTCTGCAGGTTTAGAGCTGCTACCGCCATTTTCAAAGATCGCAAATACGGCAATTTTAGGTTTATCAGCAGGGGCAAAACCAATGAATAGAGCATGGTCATGGAGTCGTTTATCGAGGCTGTCCGCGTCGTACTCTTGGTCTTCCTGTAAACTGAATACCTGCCCTGTACCCGTTTTACCCGCTATTTCATAGTCCGTTCCACGAAGACGACGAGCCGTCCCTTTAGAATCCGTCACAACCTTTTTCATTGCTGTCACC
The DNA here is from genome assembly GCF_055388305.1 of Marinomonas vaga. Classification (NCBI taxonomy): domain Bacteria; kingdom Pseudomonadati; phylum Pseudomonadota; class Gammaproteobacteria; order Oceanospirillales; family Oceanospirillaceae; genus Marinomonas; species Marinomonas vaga. Next base: position 2,443,512 of record NZ_AP043903.1, on the reverse strand, counting down.
ATGCGTTCCCAGTTGCGTTGATCCTTCAGCTTAATTTGATGAAGGTTCGGATTACCTTCTTCAAATTCCGGCTCATGATCTGATACGGATTCCGCCATACGCGGATAAAACATCTTACCGCGCGCAGCCAAAGCAGATGTTGCAGCAGCAATTTGTATCGGGGTGGCCACCATAAAGCCTTGCCCTATCCCCACGTTTACAGAGTCGCCGGGGTACCATGGTTCTTTATAACGGGCCATTTTCCATTCATTGGAGGGCAACAATCCACTACTGACACCATGAAGATCTAAGATAGTCTCTTGACCAAAACCGAATTTAGATAAAAAGGTGTGTATTGGTGTGATCCCCATCTTATGAGCCAGCTGGTAATAGTAAGTATCCACGGACTCTATGATAGAGCGCTCAAGGTCAATCCAACCATGACCTGTACGTTTCCAGTCTCGATAGCGTCGGCCATTAGGGTTTATCTGATAATAACCTCGAGCGTAGTAGCTTTCATCCCAAGTTGAAAACCCGTACTCCAACCCAGCAAGAGCCATAAAGGGCTTAATAGTGGAAGCAGGCGGATACCCTCCACGTAAGGCACGATTAAACAATGGCAGGCGCTTATCGTCCCTAAGACGATCATAGTTTTTAACGGAAATTCCCCGTACAAAAAGATTCGGATCATAGCCTGGCTTAGATACCATAGCCAAGATCCCTCCGGTGTTTGGGTCAATGGCAATGACCGAGCCTTTATAATTGCCAAGCAGATCGTAAGCATATTGTTGTAGCCGGGCATCCAGGTATAAATGAACATCTTGCCCAGGGGTCGGATTCTGTCGTTCGATCTCAGACATAATACGCCCGCGGGCATTGACTTCTACCTTTGAGATACCAGGTTTGCCGAATAAGGTTTCTTCGTAGAACTCTTCTACGCCAGTCTTACCAATAAACAAAGCCCCTTGGTAAGCTAATCGGTCCACCCGTTCTAGGTCTTTGGAGGTAATGCGACCAACATAGCCCACCGCATGGGCGAATGCTTCGCCGTAAGGATAGAAGCGCGTTAGCTGAGCTTCTACTTGCACCCCATCTAACTGAAACAGATCTACGGACACTTTTGCCCATTCCGCATCCGTCAGTTGGGATTTAAGAGTGATGGATTGGTAAGGTCGGCGGTACTCTTTGAGCTTAGAACGGTAGTTTTCCCATTCCTCAGGAGAGATATCAATGACATCAGAGAGCTTCTTCTGGAGCTCGTCAAGATTACCCGCTCGCTCGGGAATCACGGTTAAACTATGAATCGGGCGATTGTCTGCCAAAACAATGCCATTACGATCGTAGATAAGCCCACGTGGAGGTGGCTCAGTCACCAACATAACGCGGTTTTCGTTGGCCTTGGTTTGGTACAGGTCATATTGCATCACCTGCAAATAAAACAAACGAGCCATCAGCACACCAACCATCACCAGGACAAATAACGCAGCAACAATAATACGGCGCTGAGTTAAACGTTGTTCCTGACGGTAGTTACGGAAGACCTGATGATGCTTGCCCAAAATAACACTCTAGCGATGGTACGGATGATTATTCATTAATGTCCAAGCTCGATAAATCTGCTCGGCTAACAAGATTCTAACCATGGGATGTGGCAAAGTAAGCTTTGATAACGACCAGGCTTGATCCGCTCTCGCAGTACAGCGTGGATCAAGACCATCTGGGCCACCCACCAACAGCGAAATGTTGTAACCATCCATACGCCATTGGCCAGTCTGTTCGGCTAACTGCTCCGTTGACCAAGACTTACCCAGCACCTCCAAGGCGATCACTTTATCGCCATTCGGGATAGCCGCCAACATGGCGTCGCCTTCCTTTTGAATGGCTTTAGCAATATCAGTATTTTTGCCTCGAGGTGACATAGGCAACTCAACCAGCTCTAATGCAAAATCTTTCGGCAATCGCTTAGCATACTCTTCGTAGCCTTGCGTGACCCATTTTGGCATTTTTGTGCCGACTGCAATTAAACGAACCCGCATCAAAAACGCCTTAACGCTGCTCTGGTGTGATATTCCACAGTTTTTCTAGGTCGTAGAACGAGCGGGCCTCTTCAGTCATTACATGAACGACCACATCGTATAGATCCACTAGTACCCAATCACTTCCCATCTCGCGACCTTCACTACCTAGAGGCTGGAGGCCTTTACTTTTAGCGTGTTCAACAACGTTTTGACCAAGGGAGTGCACATGACGTTTGGACGTACCGGTACAAATCACCATAAAGTCCATCATGTCTGTTAGTTCACTCACGTTTAGTACCGTGATGTTATCGCCTTTCACATCCTCTAATGCTTCGACTGCCAATTCGAGAATTTGTTCAGCTGATAATTGATCTTGGCTCATAGTTTTGGATAACCCTATTTATATAAAGAATGCGCTTCAATAAAGCGCTGTATTGTCTCAGGCACGAGATACGCAATCGATGCGTTCTCGCGACATAGTTTTCTTACCTGACTGGAGGAAATCGCTAACGGCGTAAAACTTTCCATCCAAATCTTTCCAGCGGGCGCGCATTGTAACTCAGCTACGTTCTGGGCTCGATGTTTTTCATAAAACTCTTCCAAGGTGGAGATAAAATCAGGCTCCCAGCCAGGGCGAGAGATCACCAGAATATGCGCCACGTCTAATAAACTTTGCCACTCAGCCCAGGTTGGCAAGGACAAAAAGCTGTCCATCCCCACTACCATAATGATAGGTTCTTCTTCCCCTAATTCATTACGTAGCTCCTGCAAGGTATCCTTGGTGTAGCTTGGCCCTTCGCGCAGAATCTCGCGGGGGTCTACTTCTAACCGTATGTCTGCTTGAATACCCAGCTCAACCATTTGCAAACGCTGCTCTGGGGTTACCGAAGGCTGATCTTTATGAACCGGCTGAAAACACGGCACCATACGCAGGCTTTTAAAACGAAAGAAGTCCAGAATATCCACAGCCGAACGCAAATGACCATGATGGATAGGATCAAAGGTCCCACCCATCACAACCGTACCGCTGTTTTCATTGACTATTGGGGTAAAAGACTCAATTGTCACGGGTGTGACCATCCCCTAATACGACGTATTTTTGACTGGTTAAACCTATCAACCCCACAGGTCCGCGGGCATGAATTTTATCGGTTGAAATACCAATTTCAGCCCCTAACCCATATTCGAAGCCATCTGCAAAAGCGGTAGAAGCATTAACCATTACGGAAGAAGAGTCTACTTCAGCCATAAATGCACGGGTTTTAGAGTAATTCTGCGACACAATGGCATCAGAGTGGTGGGAGCCATATTGGTTAATATGGGCAATAGCTTCATCCATGTCTGCTACCAACTTGATAGACAATTTAGGAGCTAAGTACTCAGTATACCAATCCTCTTCCGTAGCAGGTGCCGCCTCAATAATGTCACGGGCTTGCTCACACGCTACCAGTTCAACGCCTTTCTGGGCCAATGCATCTGCTAGGCAAGGCAATATCGCTTTAGCCACCTTGGTGTTAACCAATAAGGACTCCATGGCATTACACACACCGTAGCGGCGGGTTTTAGCATTCATAGCGATTTTAAACGCTTTTTCTAAATCCGCTTCGTCATCAATGTAAACATGACAGTTGCCATCCAGATGCTTAATCACAGGCACACGGGCGTCTGCACTGATGCGTTCGATCAAGCCCTTGCCACCGCGAGGCACAATGACATCAACAAATTCAGGCATGGTAATCAAACGTCCAACCGCTTCACGATCAACAGTGTTAATGACTTGCACCGCATCTGCTGGTAAACCAGCCGTCAACAAACCTGTTTGCACGGCCTCAGCAATAGCCTGGTTAGAGTAAAAGGCTTCGCTGCCACCACGTAAAATAGTCGCATTACCTGATTTAAGACACAGACTCGCCGCATCAATGGTTACATTTGGGCGGGACTCATAAATGATACCAATCACACCTAACGGCACACGCATTTTGCCCAGCTGGATGCCTGATGGACGAAACACCATATCTGTAATTTCTCCTACAGGATCTGGCAAGCTAGCCACCTGCTTGAGACCTTCTATCATGCCGTCAATACGTCCGTCATTCAGTTCCAAACGATCCAACAAGGCAGCATCTAAGCCCTTTTGTTTGCCGTTTTCTAAGTCCTTAGCATTCTCTTCTTTCAATCGAGGTCGTGCATCTTCCAAAGCATCTGCCATGGCGAACAAAGCATTATTCTTTTGTTCGGTGGTCGCACGGGTCAATAGTCGTGACGCGGCACGGGCTTTTTGACCAACTTCGTTCATGTAAGATTCTAAGGACATTGCTTTCTCTCTTTTTTGCTTATTAGCGAGTTTACTTCCCTATTCGGGCGCTATAGAAACAGATAGGCGCTATACTAACACATCTTGTAGAATCTCATTCCCAAATATTTGACGTAATTATTCATCCATTCCCATGTCAGAACATTTTAAATTCCAACAAATTGGCATCGCACACTCTTGCTACCAACAGAAATTTGGCATCCCCAGACAACCAGGTCTAGTGACGGAAGCAACGGCGAGCATAGAACTACTCCCGCCTTTCAATCGACTTGATACACTGGATGGGTTAGAGGGTTTCTCCCACATCTGGGTACACTTTATTTTTCACCAATGTATGAATGAGAAATGGAAAGCCAAGATTCGCCCCCCTAGGCTTGGAGGTAAAGAGAAAATCGGTATCTTTGCCTCACGGGCAACCCATAGACCGAATCCCTTGGGGTTATCCGTGGTAGAAGTTAAAGGCATTCGTCAGGAAGGTAAGCAAGTTTTCATCGATATCATTGGTGCAGATCTGCTCGACAAAACCCCGATTGTCGATATCAAACCCTACTTACCTTACGCAGACGCACTCCCCCATGCCAAAGGTGGATTCGCGCCACTGGCCACCCCCCTTACTAACGTTAACTTCAGTGAACTCGCAATAGACCAGCTAAAAGACTATAAAGATATCTATGACAGAGATTTGCAACCATTGATTGAACAGGTCATTGGCCAAGACCCTCGCCCCTCTTATCTAAAGGGGTCCGAGGGCAGAGAGCACGGCAACCAACTGTGGAATGCCAATATAAAATGGGTCGCTAAAGCGAATCAGTTTTGGGTCACCGAAGTGCAGTTCCCAAGGAGCGTAAAAGATGAACAAGTCCAAAATGCTCAACGCCTACAAGACTGTGAATAACTTACAGCCTAAGAGTGACGCCACAATAGGCGACAATTCACAGGAAAAAAAGATCTATCGATCAGAATATGATGAAAGGTTGATCAAAGAGTACCACTTTGCCAAGTTTCAGAAGAATTTACACCAAATTCAGAACAATAAAGAGCTCGCCGAACTGCTCGAAAAAGAGGATTGGAGTGAAGACGACATGAAGACTTTATTAGCCGCTTTTCGTTAACAATTTAACTATACCCATATTTATCCACACCTTCTGTGCATAGTTTATTTGTCAATCAAAGTCTGAAAAAAAGCATAAAAAAAGCGGACCATAAGGTCCGCTTTTTAAAAACATAATCCGTTAATTCGAATTAGTTTTGGTTCTCAAGTTGAGCTTTGATTAGGTCACCGATTGTAGTCGGGCCATTTGTCTCAGCTTGTTGTTTCTCAGAGTGAGATTTCAGTGCTGCTTTCTCTTCAGAAGCGTCTTTCGCTTTGATAGAGATAGCGATAGTGCGAGCTTTACGATCAACGTTTACGATCGCAGCTTCAACAGCATCACCTTCTTTAAGTACAGAAGAAGCATCTTCTACACGCTCACGGCTGATTTCAGAAACTTTCAAGTAAGCTTCTACGCCTTCAGCTAGAGTAACAACAGCACCTTTCGCATCAACTTCAGCAACAGTACCGTTTACGATAGCACCTTTGTCGTTTTCAGCAACGAATGCAACAAAAGGATCTTGCTCTAGTTGTTTAACACCTAGAGAGATACGCTCACGCTCAGCATCGATAGAAAGAACAACTGTTTCTAGAACATCACCTTTCTTGTACTTACGTACTGCTTCTTCACCAGTTTCGTCCCAAGATAGGTCAGATAGGTGAACAAGACCATCGATACCGCCGTCAAGACCGATGAATACACCAAAGTCAGTGATAGACTTGATGGCACCAGAGATCTTGTCGTTCTTGTTGAAAGAAGTAGCGAACTCTTCCCATGGGTTTGGAGTGCACTGCTTGATACCTAGAGAGATACGACGACGCTCTTCATCGATGTCAAGGATCATAACTTCTACTTCATCACCGATCTGAACAACTTTAGATGGGTGGATGTTTTTGTTAGTCCAATCCATTTCAGAAACGTGAACAAGACCTTCTACGCCTTCTTCAAGCTCTGCGAAGCAGCCGTAATCCGTTAGGTTAGTTACACGTGCAGTAACTTTAGTACCTTCTGGGTAACGAGCTTTGATTGCTACCCATGGATCTTCGCCTAGTTGCTTAAGACCTAGAGATACGCGGTTACGCTCGCGATCAAACTTAAGAACTTTAACGTCGATCTCATCACCTACAGCGATGATTTCGCTTGGGTGCTTGATACGCTTCCAAGACATGTCAGTGATGTGTAGAAGACCATCAACACCACCCAAGTCAACGAACGCACCGTAATCAGTAAGGTTCTTAACGATACCTTTAACTTCTTGACCTTCTTCAAGGTTAGCAAGAAGAGTTTCACGCTCAGCGCTGTTAGTCGCTTCCATAACGGCACGACGAGATACAACAACGTTGTTACGTTTCTGATCAAGCTTGATAAGTTTGAACTCAAGTTCAACACCTTCAAGGTGAGATGTGTCACGGATAGGACGAACATCTACCAAAGAACCTGGCAAGAAAGCACGGATGTTAGCGATATCCACAGTGAAGCCACCTTTGACTTTACCGTTGATAACACCCTTAACGATTTCACTTTCTTCGTATGCTTTTTCAAGTACAGCCCAAGTTTCAGCACGCTTAGCTTTCTCACGAGAAAGTTTAGTTTCACCGAAACCATCTTCAACTGCATCTAGAGCTACTTTAACTTCGTCGCCGATGTTAAGAGTGAATTCGCCGGTCTCACTTAGGAATTGAGAACGAGGGATAACGCCTTCAGATTTTAGACCTGCGTGAACTGTTACCCAATCGCTGTCGATGTCAACAACGATACCAGTAACAATCGAGCCTGGCGCCATTTCTACGCTTTTTAGGCTTTCTTCAAACAGTTCTGCGAAGCTTTGAGTCATTGTGATTCCTATATATACGGAACAACTAAATGTTCCCTGCCACATCACCAGCTATATGTGGGGTTAATTTACAGTGATTGCGACGCCAGTGGTTGCTGGTCCTGCCGTCGACTTATTCCTACTATTTTAGCACATTAATTGAGCACAAAAACAGATTAAAACTTAAATGTATGAAGCTTTTGATGCCTCAGAGAGCACAACTTCAACAACTTCATCAATACTCAGGTCAGTGCTATCGATCACCAGTGCACCCGCCGCCGGTACAAGTGGCGCCACAGCACGGTTAGCATCACGCTCATCACGCTCTTTGATGGTCTTAACTAGCTCATCAAAATTGACCTCATCTCCCTTGTCCTGTAGCTGAAGCATACGACGTTGCGCACGCTCTTCTGCGCTGGCAGTCAGAAAGACTTTAATAGACGCCTCAGGGAAAACAACAGTCCCCATATCTCGTCCATCCGCCACCAATCCAGGCGTTTGCGCAAAGGCGCGCTGACGCACCAACAGCCCCTCACGGACTTCAGGGATAGCCGCTAGCTTAGATGCCTGGTTTCCCACTGTTTCAGTACGAATCGCCTGGGTGACCACTTCACCTTCAAGGATTATTTCAACTTTGCCTTCTGGCGTTTGCAGGAACTGAATATCCAAATGCTCCGCTAACACCTTCAACGCTTCTACATCTTCAACTGACATACCATGATGCGACACAGCAAGGGCCAATAAACGATACAACGCACCACTATCAAGCAAATGCCAACCCAGCTTCTCTGCAACGATTTGACTTACCGTGCCTTTACCAGCACCACTTGGGCCATCAATCGTAATAACTGGGGCTTGATTTAACATAAATGTTCCTCTTCCTTAGATGTGTACTGAAGCCTTTAGGCCCAGCATCACAGCAATTTCTTCTAAATTTGGAATTTGTTCTAATATTTTTTGACAGTCACGTACGACAGCGCCGTTTCGACAACGGGCAGAAAGCAATAGGAATGCCAACGCCACTAAATCATTACCCGCACTGTCTAAATCGCCACCTTCAGGCACCTTGCCTGTGATATGCAACACCCCACCTTGCCACTGGCAGTCACCACCGATGTGGTTCACACCATCTACTAAAGTCGTCATACGATCTTCGTAGAAATAAGGCAATTGGGAAATCCCTTCAAATGAGCTATCTCCTTGCGCAAAAACAGCTGCAACCGCTAACAAAGGCAAAAACTCTCGGTATTCATAAACCTCCGCAGGAGAAAGATGAATACCCTTTAGTTTTGCAAACGACACCTTAAACGATCGCGTGCTAAATAATCCTTGAGGCTCTGAAAGCCAATCAATCTGAACCCCCATCTTAGGCAACAGATCAAATAGCAGCCGCCCTCGACCAATGGTGGACACCTCATTGATTTGCAACGAGGAACCAGGCAGTAATACGGCTAGCAAGGCACTCCAGATGACTTGTTGCAAGTCCGAAGGCAAATCAATCTCCGCTCCCTCCAATGGTGAAGGCATAACTTTTAGACATTGAGAGCCTGACATTGAGACACCAAAGGCAGAAAAAAGTCCCCGTGTCTGTGCATCAATAGCTATTTGCCCTTTAAACTCACTGTCTTGCTCTGCGTATAGACTTAACAAAAGCGCACTAGAGACCAACCGAGAAGATGGCGAACCAGGTAACTCTCCGGAGACACTTTTAATCACTGCAGGCGTCACTTTAAAGGGCAGACAATCCGCCGGCGCAGAGGTCACTTGCGCTCCTGAACGGGTTAGCAACTCAAGGAGATGCGTAAAAGGCGTATTTAATAAAGCACCTTCACCAATCACTTCAACTGGGAAATTTTGCCCCGCCAAAATAGGCAGTAATAAATACAAGCTAGTAGCCGATTCATGAACATTGACAGGGGCAATGGGTGCCCGCAACCCAGTTCGACCCACACCATGAATGCGTACAGCCCCATGACCAAACTCTTCAATGACTACGCCCATATCACGTAATGCCTGCATGGTGATTTTGACATCACCTGCTAAATCAACATTACCTAATTCACTGACCCCATCAGACAGGGCGGCCATAATAAGGGCTCTATGTGACAAAGATTTGTCACCAGTGAATTTTATTTCACCATTTACCGCTGAGGCTGGCGCCACGGCCATTGAGATTTGTTTTTGCTGAGGCTTGCCAATGGTACGTTGCTCAAGCAGACGCAAAAAATGATCCCGAGCAGACTTAGCTCGAGTAAACACGCCATACATGGAAGCGCCATCCGCCTCAACGATGGCCTGACGCATTTCAGCAAGACGATCGGTAAATAAATCGAGGGTCGCAAGGGTTGCGTCTTTATTGGCTAAAAACACATCTCGCCACATAACCGGATCACTGGAAGCGATTCGTGTAAAATCACGGAACCCCCCCGCCGCAAAGCGGAAGATATCCTGACTCCGATCGGCATTAGCCAAGGTATCCACTAGGGTATAAGCCAATAGATGCGGCAAATGACTTGAAGCAGCCAATACATGGTCATGATGCTCCACATCCATGCTCACCACATCTGCCCCCACAGCACGCCAAAGACGATGCAAACGGTCCAGTAGCTCAGGATCTGAGTCAGGAAGTGGCGTAACTATCGCCATATGCTTTTCAAACAAATGAGGGTTAGCCGCGAGTACACCACTCTTTTCTGCACCGGCGATAGGATGACCAGGGATAAAGTTCTCTGGGGCAGCACCAAACACTTTCGTCGCCGCAGCCACCACACTCCCCTTAGTGGAGCCAACATCCGTTAACAAGGTATCGGAGCGAAGATGGGGCTTAATCTCAGCTAAGACGGACTCCATGGCTCGCACTGGGGTTGCTAAGATAATAATGTCCATCTTTTGGATGGTGTCAGCATCAAGTTGCGCCGGATAATCAATCACGCCGGTAGAAACACCCAGCGTTAACTCTCCTGCACGACGATCTGCACCAAACAAAGTTGCCAAGCCTTGCTGCTTTAAACTCTTGGCAAATGAGCCACCAATCATCCCTAAACCGACGATCAGGACATTTCCGAACTCTTTATTATCTTGCATTATATTTATCTTTTTTAGCGTTACAGAACAGCGACTGGGTAAGATCCCAACACCTTCACTTCAGAAGCACGCTCGCGCAACTCTTCGATGACGGAACGGCACTGGGCATCTTCGCAATGACCGACAAAATCGATATAAAAAACATATCCCCACTTACTGATTAATGAAGGACGTGTTTCCAATCGAGTCATGTCAACACCGTGACGCTCAAAGGACTCCAGCAGGCGATACAACGCACCTGGCTCATTTTTTGCGCTCACCAACAAAGAGGTTTTATCCTTGCCACTTGGCGGAATTTTTTCATTGCCGATGATTAAGAAGCGAGTCGTATTATCTGGATGATCTTCAATATTCGCTGATACAACGGACAAGCTGTAAAGCTCGCTGGCGATATCACCCGCAATGGCAGCGACAGCCTTACCATTCTTACCTGCTTCTTCTGCCAAGCGAGCACCCTCAGCATTGGAGCTAACCGCCACGCGCTCTGCATGGGGCCAATAGCGGTCCAACCAAGCACGACATTGAGCTAAAGACTGCTGATGAGAATAAATGTGTGTCACATCATCTGGGTTCACATTGGGTGCCACCAAAAGATTATGGTGGATGCGCACTTCCACTTCACCACAGATTTTAAGGCGAGAGCCACGGAAGCTATCCAAAGTATGATTAACAACGCCCTCGGTAGAATTCTCTACTGGCACCACCCCATAGTTGGCTGCCCCTGACTCTACCTCACGGAATACTTCATCAATCGCAGCCATTGGGGCACTTACGATAGAATTACCAAAGTGCTTAAGGGCCGCCTGTTGCGTAAAAGTCCCCACAGGTCCCAAGAAAGCAATACGCATTGGCTTTTCCAGGGCCAAACATGAAGACATAATCTGACGAAAAATCTTCGCCATTTCTTCATTACCAAGGGGGCCTTCATTACGCTCCATGACGCGTCGAAGAACTTGTGCTTCACGTTCAGGGCGATAAAACACTGCGCTCTGCACACCCTGCTCTGCCATTTTAACTTCTGCGACTTTTTCCGCGCACATGGCACGCTCATTGATTAGGCGCTGGATTTGCGAATCGAGAGCATCTATGCGATCACGCAGTAATGGCAGGGTTGTCGGAATATCATCTTTTTTTGTCGACATGGAACGTATCCTATTACTATTAACCGTAACGTTTTTCGAAGGCCGCCATGAATTCAATCAAGGCCTCAACCCCAGCTTTTGGCATGGCATTGTAAATGCTCGCACGCATACCCCCTACAGAACGATGGCCTGCAAGGGTGCGCAATCCAGCGGCATCGGACTCTTTCAAGAAGGTCGCTTCAAGGGATTCGTCTGCTAGAACAAATGGCACATTCATACGAGAACGGTAACGAACATCAATAGGGTTAGAGTAAAAACCGCTATTATCAATAGCACTGTAAAGCATGGCAGCTTTTTCAATGTTGATTTGCTCCATGGCAGCAACACCGCCTTGGGCTTCTAGCCACTCAAACACCAAATCCGCTAGATAGATTGCAAAAGTCGGCGGAGTATTGATCATGGAATCATTTTTCGCCAGATTTTCAAATGACCAAACCGTTGGCAAGACATCATTGTTGCTGCGCGCCAATAGATCCTTACGAATAATATTGATCACCACACCCGCAGGGCCAACATTTTTCTGTGCGCCGGCATAAATCAGACCGTATTTGCTCACATCGATGTTACGAGACAAAATTGTTGATGACAGATCAGCAACAATCGGCAGATCCGTTTCAGGCAAAGCATCAAACTCTAAGCCACCAATGGTTTCATTTGGCGTCAAATGTAGGTAAGCCGCCTTTTCGTCTAACTCAAGGGAGGAGAAGTCAGGCACTGTGGTGTAATTCTGAGCCTTGCTAGAGCCTGATACGACAACATTGGCGTACTTCTTAGCCTCTTTAATTGCTTTCGTAGACCATGCACCTGTATCTAGATAACAAGCACTATCAAAGCCATTAGTTAGGTTGGCCGGAATCTGGGCAAACAGAGCCGAAGCGCCACCCTGAGCAAAAACGATTTCATAGTCATCAGGAATGTTCAGCAACCGAGCCAAGCGCGCTTTGGTCGACGCAAGAATGGAAACAAATTCATCACTACGGTGACTCATTTCCATTACCGACACACCTGTGCCATGCCAATCCAACAATTCTGCTTGTGCTTTTTCTAAAACCGCTTCTGGGAGCGCAGCGGGACCAGAACAAAAGTTATAAACTCGGCTCATTCTGCCTAAAACCTCATAAGGTAAGTGGTATATCTATACAAAAGAAGGCGCACTCGAGGTGCGCCCTGGGGGAACTTTATGCTTCCGTATCAGGAGCCTGATCTTGCGGCTCGTCGTTGACAACATCTTCTATTTCAGAGACTTCACCCTCTGCTGTAGCATCATCATCTTCAACAACACGCTCAACACCGACTAAACGTTCCTCATTAGACAAACGAATCAGTGTGACACCTTGTGTATTTCGACCCTGACAAGAAATCTCGGAAACACGTGTACGCACTAGGGTACCCATGTCTGTGATCAAGATGACTTCATCTGTTTCATCAACTTGAGTCGCACCCACAACAGGTCCATTACGCTCTGATACCTGAATACCGATAACCCCCTGACCACCACGTCCGTAGACAGGGAATTCTTCGGTCATAGTGCGCTTACCGTAACCATTTTCACAGGCCATCAGTACCGCTGTATTTTGCTCTGCGCTAGGCACAATCAAAGACACAACTTTAGCGTCTTCTGCCAGCTTGATACCGCGAACACCTGCAGCCGTTCGGCCCATGGCACGAACATCTGTTTCTTTAAAGCGGATCGTTTTGCCAGAGCTGGAAACAAGCATAATGTCATCCGACCCGGTGGTCTGAGCAACACCTACAAGCGCATCAGTTTCATCCAACTTCAGGGCAATCAAGCCGCTTGAACGAGGACGAGCAAAATGCTCCATTGCTGTTTTCTTCACGGTACCGTTAGCAGTCGCCATGAAGATGTAGCTGCTTGCAGCAACGTCCTCTTCTTCCAATTCAACTTCAGCTTCTGCGTCGGTCTTTTCTGGAGCGGTCAAAGGTAGCAATGCGGAAATATGCTCCCCTTCTGCCAAAGGCAATAGGTTAACAATCGGGCGACCTTTCGATGTACGACTTCCCAACGGAATCTCAAACACACGCAACCAGTACACTTTACCGAAGTTACTGAACAACATAACGGTATCATGACTGCTGGTAACGAGAAGGTGACTGATGTGGTCTTCATCTTTCATACCAGAAGCAGACTTACCACGGCCACCACGTCGTTGTGCTTTATATTCTTCCAAAGGTTGAGTCTTGGCATAACCCGTATCAGAGATGGTCACCACCATTGGCGCTTCATCGATTAAATCTGCGATGGTTAAATCTTGCTTAGAGGTCAAAATCTCAGTACGACGGGTATCACCAAACTGATCACGAGCATCTTCTAGCTCTTCACGAATCACTTCCATCAAACGATCTGGGTTACCCAAGATGTTTAGCAATTCAGCAATCAAATCGATCAACGACTTGTACTCGCCCAATAGTTTTTCGTGCTCAAGTCCCGTTAAACGATGTAAACGAAGATCAAGAATAGCTTGGGCTTGCTCTGGAGACAGGCGGTAAACACCATCATTAAAACCGTAGGCAGCATCCAAATCATCTGGGCGGCAAGCATCGGCACCTGCACGCTCAAGCATGGCGTTAACATTGCCTGGCTCCCAGCTTTCAGAGATCAGCTTTTCTTTCGCTTCAGCAGAGGTTGGAGACTGACGAATCAATTCGATCACACGATCAATGTTAGCAAGCGCAACCGCTAGGCCTTCCAGTACGTGACCACGCTCACGGGCTTTACGTAGCTCGTAAATGGTACGACGGGTAACCACTTCACGGCGGTGTTTCACAAAGCACTCAAGCACTTGCTTGAGGTTCAGTAGCTCTGGACGGCCATCAACAAGGGCAACCATGTTAATACCAAACACAGACTGAAGCTGAGTTTGGGTGAAGATATTGTTCACTACCACGTCTGGGTTTTCACCACGGCGCAGCTCAATCACGATACGCATACCGTCTTTATCAGACTCGTCACGCAGCTCGCTAATACCTTCAATCTTCTTCTCTTTTACCAGCTCAGCAATTTTCTCAATCACTTTAGCTTTGTTTAGCTGGTATGGAATCTCAGTAAAAACAATCGCTTGGCGATTGCCTTTATCCATGTCTTCGACATGATGGCGAGCACGCATGTAGATGCGTCCACGACCTGTTTTGTAGGCCTCCACAATGCCAGCGCGACCATTAATGAACGCACCTGTTGGGAAGTCTGGACCAGGAATAAACTCCATTAATTCATCAATGGTGATTTCCGGGTTATCAATAACGTTCAAACAGCCGTCAATGACCTCACCTAAATTATGAGGCGGAATATTGGTCGCCATACCTACGGCAATACCCGCAGAACCATTTACCAACAGTCCAGGAATACGAGTAGGCAAAACTTCAGGCATAAACTCAGTGCCATCATAGTTTGGCACAAAATCGACGGTTTCTTTTTCCAGATCCATCAGCATATGGTGCGACATACGCGCCATACGAATTTCCGTGTAACGCATGGCGGCTGCACTGTCACCGTCCACGGAACCGAAGTTACCTTGACCATCAACAAGTGTGTAACGCATAGAGAATGGTTGCGCCATACGAACGATTGTTTCGTATACAGCCGAGTCACCGTGTGGGTGATACTTACCGATCACATCACCAACGATACGGGCAGATTTTTTGTAAGGCTTATTCCAATCGTTTTTCAATTCATTCATCGCGTAAAGCACACGACGGTGAACCGGTTTCAAACCATCACGAACATCTGGAAGCGCACGTCCAACGATTACGCTCATGGCGTAATCGAGATAAGAACCTTTCAGCTCGTTTTCGATACTGACGGGAATAATTTCTTTGGCTAATTCACCCATAGATACAACCGTTCCTTATGTTAGGAGCAACATGTGCTCGTCATTGCAGACCGAGCAACTCCGACCATCTTTTTGTAAGCGCGGCATTATACCACAAGCATTTCACGAACACCTCTCCCCAATGGCGCTTTTATTCTCCGATTTCTTTTCACAAACCCAGCACTAAAAATACCTAGTCGCCACTCCCCCAAAACCACTATGCCCTTGGCGATAATCATGAGTTTGTGCGAAAGCAAGCTAAATACTCTGCTTTAGTTTGTGGCAAATTCTATTATCTATATAATGCAAGTCATCCAAATAGCGGTAAGCGTACGAATACCATATATATGCATAGTCACCTTGGCGCCGCCAACACGTTTTACATAGGAATGATGACATGACCACCAAGCAATCTAACGCCACCAATGTTGATCTAGATGAAGTTGCGAAGTTTGAAGCCCTCGCAAGCCGCTGGTGGGACAAAGACAGTGAGTTCAAACCACTGCACGACATCAATCCCCTGCGTGCTAATTACATTAACGAGCGCACTAACCTAGCCGGCAAAAAAGCCATCGATGTGGGCTGTGGCGGCGGTATTTTATCGGAAGCGTTAGCACAAATGGGCGCCCAAGTTAAAGGGATCGACATGGGCGAAGCGCCTTTGGCAGTTGCGAAACTACACCGTGAAGAAAGCAAGCTAGACATCGATTATGAACGCATCACAGCAGAAGAAATCGCAGACCGCGAAGCAGGCCAATACGATGTTGTCACCTGTCTTGAAATGCTGGAGCACGTTCCCGATCCATCCTCTGTTATTCGTGCCTGCATGAAGCTATGTAAACCAGGCGGCCACGTATTCTTCTCTACCATCAACCGCAACCCGAAGGCCTACTTATTTGCCATTGTTGGTGCTGAGTACATCTTGCGTATGCTGCCAAAAGGCACCCACGACTACGCGAAATTTATCCAGCCTGCTGAATTAAGCCAATTTGCCCGTCAAGCCGGATTGGAACTCACTCATATGACTGGCCTAACCTATAATCCTATTACCAAGGTCTATAAACTGAACGACAGAGATGTTTCTGTAAACTACATGATGCACACTCAAAAACCTGACACGAACTAGGAGGCAATTATGCTGGATTACCAAGCCCCTAATGACCTTTTAAAAGACAAAGTCATTTTAGTAACAGGCGCTGGCGATGGTATTGGCAAGGAAGCCGCGCTAACCTATGCAGCCCACGGTGCAACCGTTGTGCTTTTGGGTAGAACGACAAAAAAACTGGAACAGGTTTACGACCAAATTGACAATAGCGGCCACCCCCAAGCAGCCATAGTCCCACTGAATCTTGAGACGGCTGCTGAACACGACTACATGGAACTCGCCAACACCATTAAAAAAGAATTTGGCCGCCTTGATGGCATTTTACACAACGCCAGCTTACTGGGTGCCCGAACGCCTTTAGCTAACTTCGAACCCAGCACATTTGACCAAGTTATGAAGGTGAATGTGACTGCTCAATTTTTGTTAAACCAAGCACTGATCCCATTGCTGCAAGAAGCTCCCAGCGCATCCATTGTTTTCACCACCTCCAGTGTTGGACGTAAAGCCCGTGCATATTGGGGTGCCTACTCGGTGTCTAAATTTGCGACGGAAGCCATGATGCAATTACTGGCTGACGAACTGGAAAGCATCTCTAACATTCGCGTCAACGCGATCAACCCTGGTGCCACCAGAACGAGCATGAGAGCTTTTGCCTACCCAGCAGAAGACCCTAACACACTCAAAACACCTACCGACATTATGCCCCTTTACCTCTATTTGATGGGCAACGACAGTAAAGATATCAACGGCCAATCCCTCGACGCACAACCCAACCGCTCACCATCAGCGTAAGCAGTTGCACTGCATCATGGGTTCGAGATAATCTGAACCCATGATGTATTTACTTTCACAAAACACTTTTTTTCGCCATCTTCTCGTCTTTGTGAGCTTGGTGCTCACGAGCCCCTATTCACTAGGCACAAGCATGCAAAACATCCCCGGCAAAAGCCACTCAGACGCCAATAATTATCATTATTTGACCCTTGATAATGGTCTACAAGTCATCCTTATCTCAGATCCAAAGGCGGAGCGCTTCGCTGCTTCACTAGCCATTGGCGCTGGCAACCAACAAGACCCGAACGAGCACCCTGGCATCGCCCACCTACTGGAACATATGCTGTTCCTAGGCACAGAAAAATATCCAGATGCTGGCGCATACCAAACCTTTATACGAGAACATGGGGGCTCCCATAACGCCTACACCAGCAGCCAAGAAACCAACTTTTACTTTGATGTATTACCTGAGGCCTATCCAGAAGCTTTGGACCGATTTGCCCAATTTTTTGTGGCGCCAACCTTGGATGCAAACTACATCGCAAGGGAAATCAACGCGGTAGACTCTGAATACAAAGCCAAGTTAGATGACGAACGCCGCCGCACGAACGAAGCACAAAAGACCCTGTTCAATCCCCACCACCCTGGCAGCCGTTTTACCGTTGGCAATCTAGAGACTCTCGGTAACATTCCCACTGAAACACTCCAAAGCTATTTACAGAGGTTTTATGAGGATTATTACACCCCCGAGAACATGAGACTCACACTGGTGGCAAACAAATCACCAGAAACACTTGCCAGCTTTGCTCGTACATATTTTTCAGGCATAGAAGCCAGACCCACCCAGATAACACCCGAGCTACCTGCCAAGTTTCTTCAGACTCAGACATTCCAGGCCTTTAAGACCAACACCGAAAAAAGCCAGCTGAAGTTGATGTTTCCCATACCCAGCCAACTACGGCACTACCCCTCCCAGCCATATAGATATGTGAGCTATGTTCTTGGAGATGAATCCAGCAACTCCCTATTCGCAAATCTTAAAGAGCTAGGCTGGGCCCAATCGCTCCATGCTGGCATCAGCCAAGATGACGGCAACCAAGCACTTTTCGCCGTTACCATTAGGCTTACTGATGCCGGAGTTAAGCAACGTAACGCTGTGATAGGAAAGGTTTTCTCAGGGATCAAAAATCTACAGCAAGCGCCAACCAACCCCGATTACCTTCGTGAAATCCGAACCTTAAGCGAGCTAAATTACGCCTACCATGATTACATCCCATCGGTACGACTTGCTCAGGTCGCCTCATCGCGCTCACTAAACATCCCTCCTATGGATTTATTGCACAGCTTCAAAATTGAGCGAGACGCCACAGAAGCAGAAATAGCCCCAGTATTGAACGCACTAACCCCAGACAACCTAGTAATCCAATGGCAACACCATAAAGAGTTCCCAACAGAATGGGCTCAAGACGAACTAACATGGTCAACAGAGCCTTTTTACCAAGGACATTATGCTAATGCGTCCTTTAAAAAGGATTGGTTGCAACAGGACGATGAAACGAGCCAGAATTCAATGTATGGCTTACCTAAAATCAACCCATACATTCCAGAAGATCTCAGCTTAACCCAAGGGACTGACAGCCGCCCCACGGCTATATCTGACACAGAGAGCTTTGATTTTTGGCACAAGAAGAACAGCCAGTACGGCAAGCCCACCGGCATGATCTTTGGCTATTTTGGCTGTTCAGAATCCGCCAATGCCAGACAAAAACTGCTATTGCAACTCTGGGCACGCCTCTTCACCGACGCCATGAGTGAACAAACATATCAACCTTATACCGCAGGGCTAAATTACTCTCTTTACGCCCACAGCAATGGGCTAACCCTTCGCACTCAAGGCTACACAGACAAACAAGATGCCTTTTTCGAACACCTGATTGGTGAGCTAATGACTTTTCAGGCGACTCCTGAGCGCCTTACCATCGCTAAGCAAGAAATCCTAAAAGGCTTCAATAACCTAGATAGCCAACCACCCTATGCCTTAGCGCGCCATTACTTTTCACAAGTCGTGACCAAAGGCAGCTCTTCGATTGAAACGCTTCAAAACCTGCTAACAGACATCAAAACAGATGAGATCAATGACTTTATCCAAACCCATCTGTCTCAATTCCACTTTACCGGCTACATGACAGGGAATTTCGAGAAAGACAACGCGGAAACACTCTCCCAGATCCTGCAGACAAAGCTCAAGGGGCGACTAGGCGCTCACACTTATCAGTATGTGGAATTGAAATCGTTTGCACCAAAAAATCGCTACATCTACCGATTTAACACCCGCAGCGCTGATACCACCTTGCTATACAGCCTTATGGCGACTGACAGCAATGACGCCAGTTACACTGAACGCGCCTACGTTAGGATGATGGCACAACTTATTGGCGCTCGCTTTTACAATGAGTTTCGCACCGAAAAACAATATGGCTACATCGTAGCAGTCACCAACCAAACCATTGAGAAAACACCAGCTCTTGGTTTTTTGGTCCAATCCCCCAACACAGATATCGAAACGTTAGTACAGGAAATAGAGCGCTTTATAGTCGAAAACAAAGACTGGAGCGACAGCTTATCCGATGCGGAGTTCGAACAAGCTCGTACGGCAGTGCTGGCAGCCTTTACCAAAAAGACCACTTCTTTGAGGGAAGATGCACTAGAGGAATGGCCCCATGTGGTGGAGCCGGAACACAACTTTGCAGATCGAGCCAACTGGATTGCGAGCATTGAAGCCCTATCCAAAGACGAGTTTGTAGACTTTGTGAACGCCAAGATCAAGCGTAAGCAATCTGCCAGAGTAGTCATTGCAAACCAGTGGCAAGACACTGAAAACTGGACACCATTGATTATTGATTAATTAGCCGCCAATCAGCTGTTCAAGTCTCTCTTCGTCTGATAACTCAGCCTGCTGAGACTCTTCTGTCGTGGCGCCTGACTCAGGATCACCAAACACCTGATTACCAGGCGTCACTTCACTAAATTGCCCCTCATCCGGCACAACGGATTCTTCAGGATTAAGTGCCTCTTGGTCACGCTCAAGCTTCTCAGCCTGATCGCCAAAAATCCCCACCTCAGGCATCATACTCAGACGACGCTGTTGAATCTCTTCCGGAATATTACCAGTAAACAATACGGTAAATGGCGCCTCTCGAGTCCGGCGATTCACCTCTTCGTAAATCTCCTGCTCACGTTCAGCAGCTTTAGTCATCTCAAGATAGGAGGATTTACTAGGGTTCGCCGATACTACCATGTTGACAATATCTTGATTATTAGGCTGCTCAGCCGGAATGATGGTGACCGTGTCAGGGGAGCTTCGAACAATCTGGTGCTCACCACGGTAAACCTGATTCCCATAGATTACATCCACAGGCTCAACGGTAATTGTCTGAGCAAGTGCAATAGGCATTGAAGTAACCAATAAACTGGCGACGGTATTTTTTAAAAACATTTGCTACTCCGAGATTCCAATTCACTCTAAAGGAACCTCAAGTCAAAAAAAAGGAGGCTTATGTGCCTCCTTTGTTATCGACCGTAACCGAAATATCTTAAAGTGTAATTACATCAAATTCGACCTGAGGGTCCACATCGGCTTCGTAATCCACGCCTTCAACACCGAAACCAAACAACTTCAAGAACTCATCTTTGTAAAGTTGGTAGTCCGTCTCAGCAAATAAGTTCTCATCTGTGATTTGCGGCCAAAGATCACGGCAAGCTTGCTGAACATCTTCGCGCAATTCCCAGTCATCAACACGTAGACGATTGGCATCATCAACCAACTCTGCAGGAACATTGCCATTGTACAGACGCTCTGCAAACAGACGATAAACTTGATCCATACAACCTTCATGCAAACCTTTCTCGCGCATCACCTTGAATACCATAGACAGGTAAAGAGGCATCACAGGAATAGCAGAAGACGCTTGCGTTACCACAGACTTCAATACTGCGACGTTAGCACCGCCGTTTTTCTTAGCCAATTCAGTATCAATAGCCTTAGATGCACGATCCAAATCTTCTTTCGCTTTACCCAAAGCACCATGCCAGTAGATTGGCCAAGTGATGTCAGAACCAATGTAAGAGTATGCGACAGTACGCGCACCTTCAGCTAAAACACCCGCTTCATTCAAAGCCGACATCCAAAGTTCCCAGTCTTCGCCGCCCATTACAGTGACGGTTTGCTGCACTTCTTCTTCTGTTGCTGGTTCAATTTCCGCGTCGATGATCACATCACGGTTTGTATCAATAGCCGTTGAACGGTAAGGTTCGCCAATTGGCTTCAAGACAGAGCGAATCACTTCGCCAGACTCAGGCAGTTTACGAACTGGCGAAGCCAATGAGTAAACCACTAAATCGATCTCACCCAAGTCTTCTTTAATTAGCTCAATAACTTTGTCACGGGCTTCGTTAGAGAAGGCGTCACCGTTAATGCTTTTAGCGTACAAACCCGCTTCATGGGCAGCTTTGTCAAACGCCGCAGCATTGTACCAACCTGCTGTACCCGGCTTTTTCTCTGTGGCTGGCTTCTCAAAGAAGACACCAATCGTCGCCGCACCTGAACCAAATGCTGCTGCAATACGTGAAGACAGACCGTAACCACTTGAAGAACCGATTACCAAGACCTTTTTTGGTCCATCCTTGATCTCACCATTAGCTTTAGTTTTAGCGATTTGATCCAATACGTTTTGCTCACAACCCGTCGGGTGTGTCGTCGTACAAATAAATCCACGAATTTTCGGCTTAATAATCATAGTTAAGTCTCAACGTTATGTTTCCATAGGGTGCTGTGTACGCCATCGTGGGCACCAACACAAAGTTGGCGCACATGATACAATACCTCAACTTACTTGTCCCTTTTCTTTAACCCCCAAGATCCCAGATACCATGAACGTTTTGATAATTGGTTACGTATGGCCAGAGCCAAATTCGTCCGCCGCAGGCAGCCGCATGATGCAGCTTATCAGCGCCATGACAGAACAGACCTGGCAAATCACCTTTGCCTCCCCCGCCCAACAAACCGAACACATGGTTGACCTTGAGCCACTAGGCGTGACCAAGCAGGCGATCCAACTTAACAGCGACACGTTTGATCACTTTATAAAAGAGTTGTCACCGGATCTGGTGATTTTTGACCGCTTTATGATGGAAGAACAGTTTGGCTGGCGGGTTGAAAAGCATGCGCCAGATGCCTTACGAGTACTGAATACAGAAGATCTCCACTCGTTGCGAGATGCGCGTCATAAGGCAGTGAAACAAGAGCGTGAGTTTCAGATACAAGATATGTATTCAGATCTAGGCGTCAGGGAGATTGCCGCAATTCATCGAAGCGACCTGACGTTGATGATTTCAGAATACGAGACCGCCCTCTTAAGCCAGAAGTTTCATGTGCCAGACAGCCATCTAATGCATTTACCCTTCATGCTTCCTCCTGTTGAGAATGCGTTTAAACCTTTCGAAGCACGTCAGGACTTTGTTTTCATCGGCAACTTCCGCCATGCACCAAACTGGGATGCAGTACAACAGCTCAAAAACACCTACTGGCCAGCCATTCGCCAGCGATTACCCGATGCCAAGTTGAATATTTTTGGCGCCTACCCGCCACCCAAAGCCACTCAACTTCACAATGAAAAGCAAGGTTTCTTAATCAAAGGCTGGGCAGAAAACGCCTTAGACGTGATAGAAAATGCCCGCATCATGGTCAGTCCATTACGATTTGGGGCAGGAATAAAAGGCAAGCTAGTAGAAGCAATGCAGGTGGGCACCCCGAGCATCACCACTGCCATCGGCGCCGAAGCCATGCACGGCCTTCTCCCCTGGAACGGCGTTATCACAGATGACACTGAAGAGTTTGTCAATGCAGCTGTCAGCCTCTATCAGGATCAAGACTCCTACACTTTAATGCAGCACAATGGTCGAGAGATATTGCGCCAGAGGTATGATGGTGAGATTTGGAAGGCGCGATTCATTCAACGTATCACCTTACAAATGAGGCTACGTGATACGTTACGGAAGCATCACTTTTTAGGGAAGCTGGTGCGACATCATTCCATGAAAAGCACCCAGTACATGTCACAATGGATCACTCTTAAAAACGAGCGACAAACTGATCCTAGCTAACAAAGGCGCTTTGACTTTCTCGTTGACGGACCTTTTCCATCACCGCAAGTTGCTGCTCTCTCGTCATGGCTCCCCATCGACTGATCTCCATGCCAGTGCGATAGCAACCAAGACAGACGTCGTTATCGTCTAAAAAGCAGACATTGACGCAGGGTGATTTCACCGGTTGATCTGGCTTCGAACTACTCATCTTGTCCTGACTCCTGGGTTTGTGTGGCTTTTTGTTGAGCATTCCATTCCCGCAGGTCTTCGTAGTAAGTGTCCCAGACACATGGGGAGCATTGGCTTTCGCAGCATTCCCAATCTTCTGGCGGGGTCGGTTTTTCGTTCATTGGAATGACTCCATAAAAAAAGCTCTCACACCTTATTATACAAGATGTGAGAGCTCTATATCGAAGCGATTAATATTCAGCGTTGTGATACACGCGCTGAACGTCATCCAGATCGTTTAAAAGGTCTAGGAAACGCTCAAATTGCTCCACGTCTTCACCCGAAATCTCAGTGGTCATTTGCGGAACAAATTGAATCTCATCTACGTCAAACTCAATTTCACCAAACGCATCAAGGATGGCTTGACGAGCTTTACCGTATTCTGTGTTTGGAGTGAATACAGTGACTTTGCCTTCGTCATCAGACTCGATATCAGATACATCAACGTCCGCTTCTAACAAGGCTTCCATAACCCCATCTTCGTCGTCAGAGCTGAAAACAAAAATAGCGGAGTGGTCAAACATGTGAGACACACTACCCTGAGTACCGATTTTGCTTTTTACCTTGTTAAAGCAAGTTCGAACATCACCGTAGGTGCGGTTTGGGTTATCAGAAAGACAGTCTACAATCACCATGGTGTTGCCTGGACCAAAACCTTCATAACGAGCTGTGTCGAAGTCTTCTCCACCGCCACCTTTGGCTTTATCGAGGGCTTTATCGATAACGTGCGCTGGAACTTGATCCTTCTTAGCACGGTCGATCATGCTGCGTAGCGCTAGGTTACCATTAGGGTCAATACCACCCGATTTTGCGCACACATAAATTTCACGTCCGTATTTGCTGTAAACCTTGGCTTTTTGATCCGAGGTCTTCGCCATAGACTCTTTTCGGTTTTGATAGGCTCTGCCCATTACATATTCCTACTGTTCTATCGTTTAGAAAAAATAAATTTTACCGCTTACCGAGACGATAAGAAACTCCCCACACATGAAATGATAGAAGAACCCCCCTCTAATTCTTGATCGAATAATTATTCGGGTTGTCGCTTCTGAAATACTTGAGACAATTAACCGGCGGAAAAATATCAAGCAAGGGGGTACGGCAAGATGATAAGATATCGTTAAATGGTTATTTAATTATATCTTTTTCAACTAAAAACTACTTTAACACTTTGGAGACCCCTAATGTCTACAGCTCTGCATCGTTGGCTACCTTGGCTTCACCTGATAACAGGATCAACGATTAAAGCAGACATTATTGCTGGACTAACCTGTGCCTCCATGTCGATTCCGCAGGGGATCGCCTTTGCCGCCATTGCAGGCTTACCGGCTGAGTACGGCTTCTACAGTGCCATGGTAGCACCTATCATTGCCGTTCTTTTTGGCTCTTCATGGCATATGGTCTGCGGACCCGCCACAGCGATTTCCGCACTTTTATTCTCTTCTCTCGCTGGGCTGTACACGCCAGGATCGGCAGAATTTATTCAAGCCGCCTTAGCGATTACCTTCCTGGCGGGGGTGATTCAGCTCGCCCTTGGATTGGCGAAACTGGGGAATTTGACGAACTTTGTATCCCATGCGGTGATGGTTGGCTTTATTACTGGTGCAGCTTTACTCATCATGTTGAGCCAATTTCAACACGCTTTAACAGCGGAGCTTCCCAGACCAGAATCGATCTTAAGCTTTATTAATGCCCTGGCCCATGTAGGACCTCAAACCAACCTGTATTCCCTCGGTATCTGCGTCATTACTATTGTATCCGCCATGATTATTCGCAAGATATCTAGCAAGCTGCCCCATTACTTGATGGCGCTGATTGCTGGTAGTGTTGCTGGCTATTTAATGCAGGCTGGTGAACACGGCGTTCCTCTAGTGGGCGAGCTAAAAGAGGCAATCCCGCCTTTTGCATTAATTACATTCTCTTCTGATACGTTACGAGAATTAATTCCAGGAGCGGTGGTACTTGCCCTGATCGGGTTACTGGAAGCGGCTTCTATTTCCAAAGCGATCGCCCTCAAAACCCAACAGGAAATCGATACCAATAAAGAGTTTGTCGGACAAGGCATGTCTAATATTGTCGGCAGCCTATTCTCTAATTACATGAGTTCAGGGTCCTTTACCCGAAGCGGCATCAACGTGGAAGCCGGTGCTCGCACACCGTTAGCCATTATTTTTTCCAGCGTCTTCTTATTACTTATTTTGTTACTAATCGCGCCTCTGTTTTCCCATTTACCGATCCCAGCCATGGCGGGCATTATTATTTTGGTGGGTTGGCGGCTGATTGAATTCAAAGAGCTACTGCATTATGCCCACACTAGCCGCAGTGAATTATCCATTGCCTTAGTCACTTTACTCAGCACGATCGGCATTAGCTTAGAGTTCGGCATCTTGGTCGGGGTTGGCTTGAGCTTGGCGCTATTTCTGAATCAGACAGCGAAACCAAATGTGCGCATTCTGGCTCCCATGCAAACCCAAGAGGGTCGCTACTTCCATAACATCATGCATTTTGATTTGGAGACCTGCCCTCAGATACATTTTATCCGTCTAGACGGCCCACTTTATTTTGGTTCTGTGGACTTTATGGCGAAGCAATTTCACGACATAGAAACCCAAATGCCCCACAAGGATCACTGGGTCATCTTGTGCCGTGGCTTATCTGCAATTGATATGCAAGGCGCGCACTTCCTCAAACAGCTTGCTACTCGCCAAGGCAAGAATGGCACCCGAGTACACTTGGTTGCTCGCTACCTTTGGCAATTAGACCGCTTGAACACCTTCGGTGTCATAGAACATGTTGGCAAAACCCATGTCTACCCTGGAAAAGGGATTGCCATTGAGCAAATCGAACGAGATATGGATTTAAACCAATGTGCAAAGTGTGATAAATCTGTGTTTTGGGAATGCAATAGTCGTCGTGAACGGGGCCAAGCAGCGCAGGATCTATCAAATACTCAGCATTGATAGTAATTCCTCATTATTTACTAATGTAAAGATAGCCAGCTTAACCGTTTGGTCGATATAGTAGCATCACAGCTCAATACTTGATCCACCCAACTCACACAGGACAGCAGAAACGACTCTATGATTGGTTCCAAAGGCTTTCAAATCCGTCACAAACTTTTTGTCGTTTTTGTATTGAGCAACGTACTTTTGATCGTCTCCATGTGGCAGGTTTTCCAATGGAGTTTTGATCGCGGTTTCGTCACCTACGCCACGGAGCGTGATCGAGACTTCCTTCAGCAGATGGCCAACCGAACTGCCAATCTTTATATTTATTACGATGACTGGTACTTCTTAGTGCAAGAAAGTCGCCTAGAAAAAGAGTGGCAGACCGCCAAACTGGATAATATTCGCGATTTAATTCCACCACCAAGCACCCCAAATCTGGACTTGATCTACCCTTCGCAATATTACCGCCAACGGTTTTTATTGTTTAACAAAGATCAGCAACCCTTGATTGGTGAAGTCCCCTTTAAGGATGCCGAAACCCATGGGGTAATGGTCGACAATGAATTAGTGGGATATGTGGGCTTACGCTCAATGCGTGCCCTAGTACAAGACCAGACGCTTCGCTTTGTGCGCCAACAAGGTGAAGCCTTCTTATTAATTTCAGCATTTATGCTGACCATTGCCGCCTTGCTAACTTGGCCTCTCGCCCAATGGCTAAGCCGTCCAATTGGTACGGTTAGACAAGCTACGAAACGACTTGCTGCAGGCAAGTTCGACACCCGTATTAAGATTAAAGGCACTGACGAACTAGCGGATTTGGGTGGCGATTTTAACCACCTTGCTTGCACCCTAGAACACATGCGTGAAGCTCGTAAAAAGTGGGTAGCAGACACGGCCCATGAATTGCGCACCCCAGTGGCAATTCTTAGAGGTGAAATCGAAGCCATGCAGGATGGTATTATCAAGGTGACACCAGACTCCTTGAACTCCCTACAGCAAGAAGCGGTTCATATCGCTCGATTAATTGATGACCTGAACCAACTCTCTATGCATGACATGGGCAGTTTAAATTATGATATGGATGATTTGGAACTTAATGACATTTTAGAACAAACCGTTTCTTCGATGCATTTGCCATTTGATGAAGCGGGCATTGAACTAGAACTTGTAATTGTGAAAAAAGCGCCCATCATGATTACGGGTGATGCAGACCGTTTACATCAGTTGTTTTCTAACCTTATGAACAACACGTTGAAGTATACGAACGCACCGGGCAAATTGACCATTACGCTAACTAGGGAAGGCAAGAAAGCCGTTGTATTAATGGAAGATACGCCTCCAGGGGTTAGCGAAGACGATATCAAACGCATTTTTGAACAATTTTTCCGCGTGGA
Source organism: Marinomonas vaga (assembly GCF_055388305.1). Lineage (NCBI taxonomy): Bacteria > Pseudomonadati > Pseudomonadota > Gammaproteobacteria > Oceanospirillales > Oceanospirillaceae > Marinomonas > Marinomonas vaga. The sequence goes on along the minus strand of NZ_AP043903.1, from coordinate 2,415,651 downwards.
AAATTCACGCAATCGTGCAACCGGCGGGCGCGGCCTTGGCCTTGCCATCTGTGCGAACATTGTCGATGGACACCAAGGTTCTATTTCCGCCTATCAGCCTGATACTGAAGGATTGGGAATACGTATTGAATTTCCTTTAAATTAATATGGACTTGAGAACTATGAGCAAAGTACTGATTGTCGAAGACGAACCTAAATTAGCAGAATTGATGGCCGCTTATCTTGAGCAGGCAGGCTACGAGCACCACCATATTGATCGTGGCGATCAGGTCGTTGACTACCTAAAAAACAACCAAGCAGATCTGATGCTATTGGATTTGATGCTCCCCGGTCTGGATGGGGTTGAAGTGTGTAAACAAGTGCGCCAGTTCAGCGGCATGCCTATCATTATGGTGACCGCTAAAGCAGAAGAAATTGACCGCTTGATTGGCCTAGAAATGGGCGCAGACGATTATGTTTGTAAGCCATTTAGTCCACGTGAAGTTGTTGCTCGTGTAAAAGCGAACCTTCGCCGCGTAGAGCTTGACCAAACTGAAGCCCCTAAAACAGACGGCTTCGATCTGGATGCAGACCGTTTACGTGCAACCTACAAGGGCGAGCTAATCGACCTTACAACCGTTGAGTTCCAATTACTGCAGCTATTAATCAAAGAGCCAGGACGTGTATTTGGCCGTGACTTGATCATGAAGAGCATCTACACCGATAGCCGTGTGGTAAGTGACCGTACGATCGATAGCCACATCAAAAAATTGCGTAAGAAAATTGCTGCTGTTGCACCTGAATTGAATGTCATTCACTCAGTGTACGGTGCTGGTTACCGATTCGAGAACAACGACTAAACCTTAAATGCACGGCAGGCAACATGGATAGTTTTCTATCAGTGGTAGAGTTTTCCATCTCTATCACAGCCCCAATCTTCCTTGTTTTGATTGTGGGTGTTTTTCTAGAACGCATCGGCATGATCAACGATAACTTCGTTGATGTAGCGTCAAAGCTAGTCTTTAACGTTACCATGCCTGCCCTCATTTTTATCAGTATTACCGAGCACTCAAAAAACCCAGGCAGTCACCTGTCCCTTTTGATGTTCGGTGTTATCGCAACCTTTCTAACCTACCTAGTGCTGGAAGTACTTGCCAGCCGATTAATCCCCAAAAAAGCTGACCGTGGCATCATTGTACAAGGGGCGTTCCGCTCTAACATGGCCATCATTGGTCTTGCCTATTGTATTAATGCCTATGGTGACGAAGCGCTGGCCATCGCCTCAATCTACATTGGCGGCCTCATGATCCTGTATAACGTACTGTCGGTCATCACCATTAACCGCTCAATGGGCGCTAACAAAAGCATCAAAGACTCTTTGATCGCTATTGCGAAAAACCCGCTAATTATTGCTATCGTATTGGCCTTAATTGCCACTCAAATCAACCTTAAACTGCCAGATGTCGTCACCCAAGCAGGCAACTACTTTGCCCGGATGACACTTCCTCTCGCACTCTTGTGTGCAGGGGCCTCCCTTCGCTTTAAAGAGCTAAAGCAGGACCTTACCCCAGCAATGCTCTCCACCCTTGGCAAATTGATCCTAATGCCTGTGGTTTTGACACTTGGTGGCTTTCTAGTCGGTTTTCGAGGGATTGAATTGGGTATCCTATTCTTGCTGTCCTCCTCACCTTCCGCTTCGGCTGGCTATATTATGGCGAGAGCCATGAATGGCAATGCCGTTTTAGCCGCCAACATCATTGTCTTAAGCACTCTCTTCTCTTTACTGACGACCAGTTTAGGCGTGACAATTCTTGGATATTTGCAGTTGATGTAAAAGCTTTTTGTAAATTTAAATGAGAAGCACTTGCATTAACTAAAACCATGGTATTAAATAGTAATCATTCTCAAAACTTAAGAGTGATGACACTATGCGAATATCAGCAGACACACTATACGAACCCAGCGGTCACATTGCCGACCATTGGTCTAAGTTCGTCTCTGGTAGCCGTCATATAAAAGCAGCTGCTACCGCCAGCATTCAGCTGATTCAGCAGTCTACGTATGTAAAACAAGCCGTCACTATTGAAGAAAATTTGGCTCCAGGTCTGTATCTAACGTTTACCCACGATGAAGAGACATACACCGCTCACAACATCGTTAGTGCACAAGTAACACCTGTATATGAAGCCGCGACGGTCGATTGGTCTGTCACTCAAAAACAATCCTTTCATTGGTCGCAAATCTATTTAACTTGGGAGTTACTAGCCCAAATCACTGGCGAACAACTAGAAAACGTCATGCACTTCTTTAAACAAAGGGTTGCAATGGAAACAGGTGGAGCCTTTAACCTCACCGTATCCAGTGATCTAGTAGAAGACTTAAGCGCTGTATTTTCTCAACAAGGCAGCAATCTTGCTTTTACAGGCAAACTTTACAGCACCTTGTTTCAAGTGATTGAGCACATTCAAGTAACCAACCACTTATCACAATGTGAAAACTGCCAGAAAAAACTTTTTTCAGGCCAAAATCTTTTGGAAGCCAACTTTAAATTGACAGCGAAAACACTCGCTAGAAATGTTGGATTAACTCGTACAGCATTAGAAATAGGCTTCCCTATTATCACTGGCATGACCTTAACCGAATACCAAATTGAGGCGGCAATCCGCAAAGCCATGTCAAAGCAGTCATCGGATAACAGCTTAGATCTAGCTAAGTTGATCACCGCAGAGACAGGGTTAGCACAAGCGGATGTAGAAAAGGCCTGCGTCAAGCGATTTGGCGTTATGAGTCATCAGCTAGGCAGTATGCAATAACCCTTGAGGACACTATGAGCACAGCGAACAGCATCGGACTATTTTACGGTACAGACACAAGTAATACGGAAATGGTCGGTCAAAAGATACAGGAACAATTTGCAGAGTTAGATCAAGCGGTGGAGCTGCATAATATTACCGATGTAGACGTGACCGCGTTAATGGAATATGACTTTTTGATCTTAGGCATCCCTACATGGGATTTCGGTGGTATCCAGAGCGATTGGGAAGACGTAGGCGATGCCCTGTCGCAATTGGATTTAAATAACAAGGTGATCGCCTTGTACGGCCTAGGGGATCAATTTGGTTACGGCGACTACTTTGTAGACGCTATGGGCTGGCTCTATGAGAAGCTCAAAAACACTGGCGCTACATTTATTGGACAGTGGTCAACGGAAGGCTATGACTTTGAAGCCTCGTTAGCCGCAAACGAAGACAAATCCCAGTTTATTGGACTGGCTATAGATGAGGACCAACAATTTGACCTAACTGATCAACGTATTGAGCAGTGGGTTATACAGCTTTATGCAGAGCAGGCACTGGCAGCCGCGTAAGTTAAAACTGACTGGCTCATGGATTTACACACGACTCATTTGGCTTCCACTCATTCGCTGCCCCGAATGACCAAATTCGTGTAATGACATGATTAACTTACGATAAATTTCTGCATAAAAACACGCTTCCTTCTTTTCTCTCTCTCCTGCTTTTGAGGGAAGCGTGTTTTCTTTTTCTTCTAAGCTTTGTAAGCTTGTCTTCTCAACGAAATCAAGCTGACCTAATGAATATCACCCTTCTCGATCTAATTGTTATCTTTTCTCTTATGCTGATTGGCATCATGGTATGGCAAAACCTAAGCACCCGAGAGTCTGCCCTTAAGCTAGTAAAGCTTCACTGCAAAACACTCGACCTCCAAATGCTAGATGATTCTATCTATGGTGTGTATTGGCGCCCCACCTACCGTGATGGTCAACTACGAATTTTACGTCGTTATAAATTCACTTTTAGTACGGCAGGCGATACCCGCTATAAGGGAGAAATCGAAATGCTTGGCAGACGTCAAACTAAACTTCAGTTAGATCCTCACCGTATTTAATTGTCACTCAGTTACATCAAACTGAATCTGCTAAGTGCTTATAATCATTCGGTTTTAGGAAGAATAGGTAAAGATAGGCACATAAGTATTTACAAAACTCAGACAAAACCCAATACTCTAGCTATGGAATTTTGCCTACTAGAGACGATAGTAGAGCTATAACAAATACAATAATAACTACGCAGGTGATTTTAATGCTGGTAAATCTAAGCTTTAAGGCTAAACTGACGATTCTTTTGAGTGGTGCGATATTAGGTTTCGTAATTGTAACCGTAGTTGCCCTCAATGGAATGAACGCCCAAACATCAGCATCTGAGCGTTTTGAGTCTATTACTAAGGTCCGCAATGACCTCTCCTCCCTCGTAATTTCCAATATGGAATTATACGAGCAACTAGGTACGCTCAGTGACGACTCATATGAGTCTTACCTTTCCACCCTGACAACCAATTCTGAACAGTTTGCCACTGTCATCAATGAAGACATTGAATTAGTTGATAACCCTGAAACAGAAAGCGTATTAGCAGACATCAGCGGTTATTTAGAAAGTTACTCCAGCATTCTTAACGAATTAGTCACCCTAAAACATGATATCGGCTTTACTGCCACCTCAGGCCTAAAAGGCGAAATCTGGAACCTTGGGGAAGTTGTGGTCGAAAAAGTTTCGTTTTTAAGTTTGGTGAAACAAGAGTTCCTGCCAGTCCGTGAAGCAGAAAAGAACTTCATTTTCGAGCCCACCGCTGACAACCAAGCAGCTTTTGAAGAACGTTATGATAAATTCTACGAGCGGGTTGTTAACTTCGGTCTTGAAGAGCGATTTGGTGAGTTCATCGTTGCGTACCATGAAAAAGTGCAGCAGTACGGTGAAGTAATCGGCACTCTGAGCGGCCTTGAAACTCAGTTTGCACAGATTCGTAGTCAATACAATCAAGCCACTAACCAAGCTCAAGAACTATTGCGCTCTGAAGTAGTTGCTGCACGCCAGCAGGCAGCAGATCAATCACAACAGGCCAGCATCAGTGTTATTGTAGTGAGCGTCATCGTTGCTGTCTTAGCAGGCCTCATGATGATGGGAATTGGTCGAAGTGTTAATCAAACTCTTAGCCAAATCATTCGTGACCTGAGCAAGGTCAAAAACGGTGATCTCACTGCAAGACTTCCAGTTAACACCAAGCGTAACGATGAATTTGATTCCCTATGTAGCTCGGTGAATGAAATGACCAATGGCCTTGGCTCCGTTATCGGTGACGTCGTCCACACGACACGTGACGTGAGCGATATGGTGAGCAAACTTAACGGCGCAGTAGGCAACATTGCTTCAAGCAACCGTTCCGTGAGTGAACAGACGAACTCATTGGCTGCCGCCACGGAAGAAATTTCCACCACCATATCGAGCATTTCTCATACAACGGATGAACTGAGTGAGCAATCTAAGCACACCTATGAATCCGCGAAGTTAGGCTCCGAAACGATCAAAGGCGCTTTGTCTAATTTAGGTAAGACCATTGAAGTTGTGAACCAGACAGGCCGTCAGTTAAACGACCTTGGGCAATTATCCAAAGACATCGACAACGTGATCGCCATGATCAATGACCTTGCAAATCAGACCAACCTACTGGCTCTTAATGCTGCAATCGAAGCCGCACGCGCCGGTGAAGCAGGTCGAGGGTTCTCTGTCGTCGCCGACGAAGTACGCTCTTTGGCTGAGAAAACTGTCGATGCAACCGCTAAAATTACAGACATTGTTGGCACCATTCAGGTTTCAACACAGTCTGCAATTACTACCATGGCAAGTGGCCAAGAGAACTTGCGTTCGATTGAAGAATTCAGTGAAAAAGCAGAACTGGCCATTCGTGAAATCGAGCAAAATGCTCAAACCAGCTCAACCTCATCTGCGGATATGGCACGCTCCATTCAAGAAGTAGCGAAGACGGCCGTCCACATGAGTGAAGAAATGGATCGCATAGCTCAGCAGCTACAGCGTGATAATGGCGACATCAACAGTATTGAAGGCAATACTCGTCATATTCACGATCAAGTATCGGCCCTAGACGATAAAACATCCGTCTTCACAACACCTTAAACCCCCACCCTTAGGGGCAATAAAAAACCGGCTCAATTAACTTGAGCCGGTTTTTTTTGTTATATATGAAGCTTAATCTAGAAGTGCGATTACAACGCCGCGAACTCTTTTTCCCAACGCTTAGCTTCTTTCTTGGACGGTCCACCCACCGCATTGACAGCATGACGTAAGCGGGCACGTGTCATGTCTGGCCCCAGAATGGTCATGGAATCGAACACAGAGACAGAAGCCGTTGTACCTGCCACAGCCACAAACAATGGCGCGAAGAAATCTTTAGGCTTGACCTCCATTGCTTGAGCAAGGGACTTCATCTCAGCAAAGATCTTATCTTTTTCCCATGAACGAAGTGCTTCCAGCTTCCACAATGCAAATTGTAACGCCTTACGTAGAGTTTCCTCTTCCATTTTGATGTCAGCGAAGGACTCAGCCGTCACATTCAACTGACCTTTAAAGAAGAAGCCCGCCACATCTGCTACGTCCGAGAAGGTATCAATACGTGGGATGATCAATGGTAAAATAGCGTTCACATAGTCACTATTTAAGCCCCATTCTGCAAATTTCTGAGCAAAGTCTGCTACCGATAAGTCCTCACGAATCCAAACGCCGTTTAGCCACTTAAGCTTCTCCACGTCGAATACCGGGCCACCCAAGGACACGCGCTGGATATCAAAGTTTTCGATCATTTCAGACAAAGCAAATTTCTCACGCTCATCCGGCATAGACCAGCCCATACGACCAAGATAGTTGATCACAGCTTCTGGTAAGAAGCCCATTCGTTGGTAGTACAGAATCGATGTTGGGTTTTTACGCTTGGACAACTTAGATTTGTCAGGGTTACGCAACAAAGGCATATGGCACAATGTCGGCATATCCCAACCGAAGTATTGGTATAAAAGGATGTGCTTAGGCGCAGAGTTAATCCACTCTTCACCACGGATCACATGGGTAATTTTCATTAAGTGATCATCTACCACGTTGGCCAAGTGGTAGGTTGGCAAACCGTCAGCTTTTAATAACACTTGCTGATCAATTTGCGCCCAGTCAATTTCGATTTCCCCACGCAGCATGTCCTGTACGACACAGGTACCCTCTTCCGGCACCTTCATACGAATAACATAAGGCACGCCAGCGTCGATCTTGGCTTGAACTTCTTCTGCCGTCAGTTTTAGAGCTCGACCATCGTATTTTTGAGGCAGGCCTTGCTCTTTTTGCTCAGCGCGCATTTGATCTAGTTCTTCTGGGGTTTCAAAGGCATAGAACGCATGGCCTTTTTCCACTAACTCTAATGCGTAATCTTTGTAAATATCGCCTCGTTCGCTTTGACGGTATGGTCCATGGGGCCCACCTACATCTGGACCTTCTGCCCACTCTAGGCCCAACCAACGCAGTGCATCCAAGATCATTTTCTCCGATTCTGGCGTACTGCGTGTTTGATCAGTATCTTCGATACGTAGAATGAATTCGCCACCCATTTTTTTGGCAAAAGCCATGTTAAACAGTGCGATGTATGCAGTACCAACGTGAGGGTCGCCAGTTGGAGAAGGCGCAATACGAGTTCTTACCTCAGACATATCCTATCTCATTAATTAGGTTAGTGAATCCGCGTATTATATGCTTCTTAGTCGGTATCAGTAAGGGATAAACACATCTTTTCTAAATTGATCCTGAACTTTTAAAACTTGCCCAGATTAAAGAGACCTAAGCCTTAGAAGCAGGTGGGATAGCAAATTGAGAAAGGCGAACACCAACGTCCACATCCGTTCTCAAAGTCACCATAGAACGGGCAAACACGCAGTGCTCTAATTGCCCCTCTAGCAGTTTTTGGAATTTTGTTGGATAGACAGATAGATCCGCAAAAACACTCTCCAAATCAGGCTGTTGGGCGAGAATTTGTGCCGCGGATTTAGGGCCAACGCCTTTCACACCAGGAATATGATTGGTGGTGTCCCCCACCATAGCCCAATAATCAGGTAAGGCTTCACAGGACACCCCATATTTATTTTCCGCCCACATGCGATCGTAGCCTTGCTTAGCGAAATAGTCATATTGAAGGATATTGGGGTGCTTCAATAGCTGGGTATAGCCTTTATCCGTTGAGATAATCATAGCCCCCACACCATGTACACTGGCTTTATAAGCCAAGGTTGCAATCACATCGTCAGCTTCCCAACCCGCTAAGCGTATGCAAGCCCAGCCGTTAAAGCGAAAGGCCTTGGCAAAATCAGGCATGGCTTCGAGTAGGCTATCATCCATCGGCACACGACCAAGCTTATACTCTGGATAAACTTGGTGACGCCATGTTTTTTCAGGAGAATCAAATACTATCGCCACATGACTTGGTGAAAACTGATCCATTAGCTTCACCATGGCATCGATACACAGGTTTTGAGTACGCTCAATACGTCGTTCTGGGTCTGACTCACTTTCTAGCGCAGCGTGTAAGCGGCGAATCAAGTTTAAGCCATCAATGAGTAAAAGCCGGTTGGCCACAATCACCTTCCATGAAGAGTTCTATTTATTAGGAACCATTCTACGTTATTCTGGTAATCAATTGGAGAACGCTAATGACATAAGCTTAACCATTTTAAAGGAGCTCACGATGGATACATTAAAGCGTCTTGATAAGCCACTGCTTACTGGATTACTGCTTTCAGCCATGGCTGCCTATGCTGCACCAGACGCAGTGGTGATTGAGCAGCAAAGCAGCCAGATTACTGAAACACTTAGCGCGCAACAATCTCTTAGCTTTACCCCGATAAACGGCACTTTGATTCCTATGTCAAAAGGGTACAAACCTTTCCAACTGCCTGAATATGCTAATGCATCACTGCAAAATTGGATGGAACACTTGGGGCAACCTGTTGTAGTAGAACACAAGCAACGGGACCTATCATTAGAGGGTACTTTAGAGAGCATTTCTGGCAATTACTTCACATTAAGCGTCAAGCGCGTACCCGCTCGTTACCCTATCTCTGACTTCTATCTTGTACCTAAACTGGCTGCTATTGGCAGTCGTCAAACCCTTAATTACCAAGGTCAACTAACCTATCAAACCGCGGATCTTAGTTGGGCCCCAGAACTTTCACTGGTAGTTGATGACAACCAAGTCCTACTTATCCAGCAGGCAAACATCCGCAACCAGTCCAGCTCATCCTTGGCACTCAATAGCGCTTTGCTACACTACGGCCAATCCGCTAACAATGTACGCCCTATGTATAAAAATGCCATGGCCAGCGACAGCCGTATGGAGCTGGCAAGTGCCCCACCTGAGACCCAATACACCAATAGCGAAATCACCTTGGAGTTAGCAGCTCTAACCTTGCCTGCCACATCAGAGACTTTAGTGGATCTAGGGCAATATAAAGCCCCCATCGACCAGCGCAAAAATGCTGCTTTGGCCTACAGCTATCCGTCTTCCTCTGCAATAACGCTAAACTTTAACCAACAGATTGCTTTTAAAAGCCCCAAGGATCTTATTCCAGGTCAATACAGCACGCTTTGGCACAAGAAACCTTATTACTTAAGCGGCAGTCCCGTCACTCTGGAAAATACCCGTGAAGGCGCAAACGTCACTGCCACTTTAAATAAAAGCCTCGACTTAAAAGGGGAATTAACGCTTATCACGGAAACACAAGACAATAATAAAACCACACAAACATGGGAGCTAACTCTCGAAAACATGTCTCGGCAGGATCAAGCTTATGAGATATCACACCAATTTAACCAAGCCATAAAAGGTGTGTCTCTACGCTCTCTAGAGCAAATATCAGCGAATGCCTTAATGACTTCAGGCAATCTTGCAGCCAACAGCACTTATAAAATTCGCTACACTGTTGACCTACAGAAACGTCAGTAATGACCTTATCAAGGCCGCCTACAATCTAGCTGGGCGGCCACTAAGTACCATTTTTTACACAATAATAAGACTCGATTTGTCAATTCTGTATGATATTGTCAATAGTCATACTAGATATAGCATTTAGAGTAGTGTCCACTACTAACGCTGTAAGGTAATATAAATTTATTTCATATTAAGGCCAGAAAGACATCCATGAAAAAGCATATTATCGCGTCGTTCATAGCAGCGGCAGCTGCTCTTCCCGCCCACTCAGAAAGCCTCGTTCAAGTCTATAACCTTGCTAAGGCCCATGATCCAAGCCTACGTGCAGCTGCAGCCACCTACCGTGCTGACAAAGAACAGGTTGAAGTCACTCGAGGCAATCTTTACCCAAACATTTCATTCAGTGGCAGCTTGGGTTACACAAAAACTGACCCTGATTACCTTGATGATTCCTACAGTAATGTTCAAAACCAACTAGCAGTTAATCTTGATTACCCGATTTATTCACCTGCTTTGGAATATGGTGTTGACGCAGTAGAAATTGCCTACACCAGCTCAGGCATCGAATTCGAACAAGCGGAAGAGACCCTCGCATACAATACCTTGTCAGATTTCTTTGACGTGCTAACCGCCCAAGCCACTCTTGATACCACTCAAGCACAGGTTAAAAGCTACGCGGGTCAGTTGGACCGCGTGAAGAAACAATACGAAGTGGGTTTAGTATCCATTACCGATCTTCAGGACGCTCAAGCAGGCTATGACTCCGTTCGAGTGACGGCTTTGCAAGCTGAAGCCCAGTTAACCATCGCCTTGGAATCCCTATACCAACGCACTGGCCAAACAATCGAAAGCATCCCAAGCCTGTCAGAAGATTACCCAATCACAGTTCCAGCAGGGCTGAATGCTAACACCCTGATTGAGCGTGCTATGACTAATAACAAGAGTATTAAAGTGTTAGATCTGTCTGTTGAAACAGCCCAGAACAACATTAATATTCAAAAGTCTAATGGCCGCACGCCAACAGTCTCCATCACAGGTTCCGTTTCTCGTACAGACAACGATTACAGTGATGCGCCGTCTTCCATGCAAAGCGGTGTTGTGAATTCCGCTGCCATTGGCCTTGGAGTGTCTATCCCACTTTACAGTGGTGGCGCGATCAACGCATCGGTACGTCAAGCGACTGCCTCAGCTGAAGCGGCTTTAGAATCTCGTGAAAGCTCCATCCAAGACATCGAGCTTAGCATTCGTAACGCGGTTCTTACCCTTAAAACCATCGCAGCTCAAGTGGACGCACAACGCCAGCTGATCCGTTCCTCTCAAAGTGCTTTAGAAGCCACTCAAGCAGGTTACGATGTAGGCACACGTAACATCGTTGAGCTATTGGACGCACAGTCTACTTTCTTTGATGCTAAGAACACTTACGAATCACTACGCTACAACTTCGTATTGCAGCAGATCACCCTAGAACAACTTACCGGTGACCTAGATGAAAGCAAGATCGAAGCACTGGACAAGTGGTTGATGTAATCTGACATCTGCACCACAAAAAAGCCCAGCATTAATATGCTGGGCTTTTTTATAGGCCGTCATTGAGACTAAATCACTATTTGCTGATCAACTCAGGACACTGGGAAAACTTCACTAACACCTGATATAAGTTAAAGGCATCTTCGCTGCCCGCCAACTCACGAATAGAGTGCATACCGAAGGTCGGCAAACCGATATCCAAAGTTGCCACCCCAATTTCACCGGAAGTAATCGGACCTATCGTGCTACCACAAGCCATATCACTACGAACAACAAAGGTTTGCACGTCAAAACCAGCCTGTTGCGCCAAATCCTTATACACCGCCGTGGTTTCGCTATTTGTCGCGTAGCGTTGGTTATTATTAACCTTCACTACAGCCCCTTTGTTAATCAATGGCGCATGCAGTTGGTCGTGTTTCGAAGCATAGTTAGGGTGCAAGGCGTGGGCATTGTCAGCCGACACCAACATAGAGCGTTGAATAGTCTGAGTGTATTGCTCTGGAGAAGGTGTTAAGCGACGTAACACATCTTCAAGGAAGGGGCCGTTGGCACCGCAGGCAGACTGACTTCCCACTTCTTCATGGTCGGTACAAATAAGCAACGTTGGACGCTCATCATTAGAAGACAACAAGGCTTGCATACCAACATAGCAGCTCAACAAGTTATCTAATCGAGCACCACAAATGTAGTCCCCATGGAGACCAGTAATAGCGGCTTTTTGTACGTCGTAAAGAGACAACTCAAAGCTTAAAATGGATTCCACAGAGGCATCATCATGTTGACGGGATATTTGCTCTGTTAACCATTTATCTAAATCAAAGTCCTTATCCGAGCCGCACAAAACTGGCAAAATTTCTTCCTGAGGATTGACCTTAAAGCCCTCTGCAGAAACGGTTCGGTTCAAATGAATGGCCAAATTTGGCACCACCGCAATCGGATCTTTAAAATCAATTAAGCGACTTTTCAACGCCCCCTCTTTCGTTTTAAAGGTCACACGTCCCGCCACAGAAAGGTCTCGGTCTAGCCAAGTATGCAGCAACACGCCCCCGTATACTTCCACACCTAATTGATGGTGACCGAAGCGTTCCACATGGGCGTTTGGCTTGAGTTTTAGGCACGGGCTATCCGTGTGCGCCCCAATCATCCGAAACCCCTGATGGGCAAAATCCAAACTCGGAGCCGTAAAAGCGATAATAGAGGAATCATTACGGGTGACAAAATAACGCCCTCCTTCACTTATGACCCACTCATCTTGCTCGTTTAACTCTTGGTACCCTGCGGACTGCAGATTTTGCTTCATGGTAACAACGGCATGAAACGGTGTTGGTGAATCATCAAGAAATGACAATAATGATTGATTAAAACTGGCTTGATTCATAAATTCCTGCTAAGTCAATGATATAAAAAACGACTTTTTCACAACTGGACTGGTCTTGTGGGTACTAGTCTAATATGATTTTAGAACCACAGACAAAACAGTTAAGAGAACCGATCGCGGATGATATATAAACGCCTATTGTTATGTTTGCTTCCCAGCATCGCCCTTATTAGCGGTACTGCGTCAGCCTATGAAAAGCTAGAGCCGCCTCACGATTACGACAAAGTAGCGAAAGAAATCGTCGAGATGCTGGAGAGCGTCCACTATAACAAAACTCCCCTCAACGATGAAATCTCACAACAAGCGTTTGATCATTACCTCGATGCGCTAGACCCTTCACGTAGCTTTTTACTGCAACAGGACATCGACAGTTTATCTAAGTATCGCAATGACTTTGATGACGCCTTACGCAATGGTGAAACTCAGGTCGCCTACGACATCTATAATACCTATCTAGATCGCGCTGAAGTGCGTCTACAATGGATCATTGAACAAGCCCCAGAAATGGTAAAAGGCTTTCAATACGACTTAGATGAATCCTTCAACGCGGACCCAGACAGCCTAGAATGGTCAACCAGCGAAACTCAGCTGAATGATTATTGGCGCAAGCGCATTAAAAACCGCGCCCTAACCATGCGTCTCAACGGCGATGATCAAGAGAAAATCATCGACTCCATCGTGCGCCGCTACAAAAGCCAGCTAAAGCGAATCGAACAAACCAACTCTACCGATGTGTTCCAGAGTTTTGCCAACTCAGTGACTTCGGTTCTAGACCCACACTCTAGTTACTTTGCACCACGAGCTTCTGAAACCTTCAATATCAACATGAGCCTGTCCTTAGAAGGCATTGGGGCAGTTCTGACCATGGAAGATGACTACACCAAGGTGGATCGTCTCATTCCAGGGGGACCAGCAGAGGCCCAAAAAGAACTACAACCCGGTGATCGCATTGTGGCCGTTGGGCAGGAAAACGAACCATTCGTAGATGTTATCGGTATGCGTCTTGACGATGTGGTTGACATGATTCGTGGTGAACGTGGCACAAACGTCATCCTTGAAGTGCTGCCGGCCAAGAGCGCTGGCCAAGCCACTAAAAAGATCACCATCAAGCGCGACAAGGTGAAGCTTGAAGACCAATCAGCCAAGAAAAAAATCGTTGAAGTGGAACGTGGCGGTGAAACCTTCAAAATTGGTGTCATAGAGCTTCCGACGTTCTATTCCGATTTTGCAGCGATTCAACGGGGTGACCGAGATTACAAAAGCTCTACCCGTGATACGAAAAAACTCATCGAAGAACTTCGCCAAGAAGACATCACGGCACTCATCCTCGATTTACGTAATAACGGTGGCGGCTCTCTTCAAGAAGCCAACTCCCTAGCTGGGCTATTCATCCCAGCTGGCCCAGTGGTTCAGATCCGCGATGCTTCTGGTCGAGTGAGTATCCTTGGGGATCAAGATCGCGGTGTGACCTACAGTGGTCCTATGGCAGTATTGACCAACCGCATGAGCGCCTCAGCCTCCGAAATCGTCGCTGGCGCCTTAAAAGACTACGGCCGAGCATTGATTCTAGGGGGGCAAACCTTTGGTAAAGGCACGGTACAAGTGCTTCAGGACATGGACAAAGGCCAGCTTAAAATCACCCAAGCTAAATTTTACCGTGTTTCCGGTGTCAGCACACAGCATAAAGGGGTGATGCCAGACATCAAGTTCCCTTCCTTGCTGGATGAAAATACCGTAGGGGAAAGCGCCCTCGACAACCCTCTACCATGGGATAAAATCCACGAAACCCGTTACCCCGTTTACTGGGACTTCAACGAGTATCTGGACAAACTCACTCAATTCCATAATGACCGTATTAGCAAAAACCCGAATTTCATCGCTTTAGAAGAGCAAATCGACGATGTGAAAGCCCAACAGGAGCGCTACAAAAACATTTCTCTAAACGAGAAAGTCCGCAAGCGCCAATTGGAGCAGGGGGAAGAAAAAGAACTCGCTCGAGAAAACACTCGACGGTCGGCCCTAGGACTTCCCACACTGGACTCCATTGATGACATCGAGCCACTGGAAGACGATGTCTACGCGGAAGAAGCGGCTGAAGTCCTCCTCGACTTTATCGCGGTGTATCAGCAAAGCCAGAAATAACCCACTCAAGCGCCCCACTCGGGGCGCTTTTTGCTGTAAAGACTGGCAATCCAACAGGAAAACCACCGATAATATGTGCCTCAAAAAGTGACGAGCACTTTTCTCCTAACAAACGAAAAAGATACGTATTAAAACCCTATGGCTAAAGCTTCCTCTGACCGCAACACCATTGATCTATTTGGCAAATCCCGAGGCCGCCCACGTACCCAGCCATTAACACGAAAAGACCAATTGAAGGCGAACAAACGCGTTCAAAGACAAAAAGAAAAATCCTTGGGCATGAAACGGGTAGAACTCGTAGTAGACGAAGACACCGTTAAAAAGCTCGATGCCCTGTGCGACATGTCTGGGATTAAACGTTCAGACTGGCTCACCATGCAGATCGCAGTGGCCTTTAACAAAGCCAAGAAAAAACCTATTGCGGATTGAGATCAAACCATGGCAAAGCTTTATTACTACTACTCAGCAATGAATGCAGGCAAATCCACAACATTGCTTCAGTCAGCCTATAACTACGAAGAACGTGGTATGAAAACCTTCTTGCTGACTGCCGCCCTAGATGACCGCTATCAGCAAGGAAGTATCACCTCACGGATTGGCATCCAAGCCGATGCGGAGTTATTTACTCAAGCAACAGACCTGCTAGCACTGATTAAAACGCACCATAACCAAGAAAAAATTGGCTGTGTACTGGTGGATGAATCCCAGTTTCTAACGAAAGAGCAGGTCTATCAATTGTCAGAAGTGGTGGATCGACTTAAGATCCCTGTTTTAGCATTTGGCATCCGTACAGATTTTAAAGGGGAGCTTTTCCCTGGCAGTGAAGCGCTCCTAGCCTGGTCTGATAAACTGATCGAATTAAAAACCATTTGCCATTGTGGTAGTAAAGCCACCATGGTGATCCGTGTTGATGGAAACGGCAACGCAATACGGGAAGGCACACAAGTCGAAATCGGTGGCAATGACCGCTATATTTCTGTCTGTCGTAAACATTTCAAAGCAGCGATCAAGGATTAACAAACATTATGTGGTTTAAGAATCTACAAATCTTTCAATTGAAAGAGACGGAAAACTTCGACAGCAACGCACTGATCGCTAACATTCCAGAACACCCTCTAAAAGAATGCGGCTCCCAAGACGAATTCACTTTTGGGTGGATGCCCCTAATACGTAACAGTGAGCAATGGACCATTGTCAGCGATCGTTGTTTATTACTACGGGCCGGTAAAGAAGAAAAAGTACTTCCCTCTGCAGTGGTTCGAGAAGAGCTGGAAGCTAAGGTCGCAGAGATAGAGTTGGTCGAAGGCCGCAAAGTTGGCCGTAAAGAAAAAGGCGACCTAAAAGACGAGCTAGTCTTTACCCTACGCCCGAGAGCCTTTGCCAAACGCAGTGATATTTGGGCCTACATCGATCTGAAAGCCAAACTACTGGTTCTTAACAGCACCAATGCGGGTATGACAGAACAGCTGTTTAAACTGCTGCAAACCACTTTGGGCAGCTTTCCAATGGTCCCCCTGCAAGCTCAAGTCTCTCCCGCAAGTTTAATGACGGATTGGCTCATGAAAAACGAGCTGCCAGCGAGCCTTGAAACAGGGGACGAATGTGAAATCCAAGACAGCTCAGAAGACAAAGCCAAGATTCGCTTCAAATCTCTTGAACCGCTATCTGAGGACGTTACCCGCCATCTCGAACAAGGCATGAGTGTTAAAAACCTCGCCCTGCGCTGGACCGACAAGCTGTCATTCGTCCTAAACGACGACCTCACTCTGAAAAAAGTAAAATTCGACGACACCTTGAAAGAGTCTGCGTTTAATGATTCACAGGGCGGCACTTTGTCAGATATGGACGCTAACTTCTCACTCATGTCGTTAACCATTCGAGAGTTTTTTGAATCCTATAAAGTGTGGTTTGAGATCGCAGACGAAGAATAAACTTTTCCACAATTTGGGTGGATAACATTGGGGAGAAGCAAGGCTAAGCCTGATCTCACAACAGCCCCGAAATTCGGGCACGATTTGTGCCCATCTATCCCCTCAAATCATCCAGTAGCCACCATTAACGGATCCTTTAAACATGGCCACAGCTCAACAAGAAACACAATTAGCTCAACGAGTTACCGTTATTGGCGCTATTTGGGATGCGCTACTGGGGATACTCAAGATCATCGTTGGCTATCTGTCTCAATCCCAAGCACTTATCGCAGACGGTATCCACTCCCTTTCCGATTTGGTGACGGATGTATTCGTATACATTGCCTCCAGTAATGCCCGCCAAGCCCCAGACAAAAACCATCCTTATGGGCATTTGCGTTTCGAAACACTGACCACCGTTATTTTAGGGGTCGTGTTAATCGTAGTGGCCTCAGGCATCGCCTTTGAAGCCTTTAACAATGATCTCACCCCCACCGCTACTTGGTATGGCATTGGCGCAGTACTACTCACCATTGCAGTAAAGGAAGCTATCTTCCACTACACCAAACACGCAGGGGAAAAAATCGGCAGTCGCCTTCTGGTCGCCAATGCCTGGCATAGCCGCAGCGATGCATTATCTTCGGTAGCCGTATTAGCAGGTCTCATTGGCGTGTATTTTGGCTACGCTTGGGCCGATAAAGTAGCGTCCGTTGTCGTCGCTTTATTCATCGGTAAAATCGCCGTAGAAATGATTTGGGAAAATTTAGCAGAGCTAGTAGATACGTCTCCAGATCCAAAAGTGATTGAACAGATTAAAACGACAGCAGATAGCTTAAAAGATGTTATGGCCCCCCATGACGTGAGAGCCCGCTCCATGGCTGGGAAAATTTTCTTGGATATGCACATCCATGTGCCTGCCCACGCTACCGTGAGTGAAGGCCACTATCTGAGTGACCTCGTGAGCTACACGGTACAAAAAGCACACCCACAAGTGAAAGATGTCATGGT
This sequence comes from Marinomonas vaga, assembly GCF_055388305.1. Taxonomy (NCBI): domain Bacteria; kingdom Pseudomonadati; phylum Pseudomonadota; class Gammaproteobacteria; order Oceanospirillales; family Oceanospirillaceae; genus Marinomonas; species Marinomonas vaga. The sequence goes on along the minus strand of NZ_AP043903.1, from coordinate 2,397,879 downwards.
GCACGTGGACACCAACGATCACATCCAATCAGACACCCTTGGAGAAGATCGTGAGGGACAACGCCCCCCAGCATTGAAACTGCCCGCCCGCCATCAAGTATTGGCTGACCTAGGTTTTATTCTTCGGGCTCACAGTGCATATATCGATTTTGACCTGATTCAACTGCACTATATCAATAAGACCTTAAGCATTTATTTAACCGCCAATGCTAACAAGGCACCATCGGACAATTTTAGCCAATTGTCCCAAGCCATTTTGATGGATCTAAATAGCCTGCCTTACGGGCAGGATCACAGAGTCTTCTGGTCCTTCGACGAATAGCCGCATCTATTCGTCGTCTTCCGACTCCTCTTCAGGGAGTGAAAGCTGTTTATTGGTTTTCGCTCCCATGAGTCGCAAGCGTTCCGCCCGGCTCATCAAATTACCACGGCCCATGGCTAACTTTTTCATCGCCTGTTCATGGCTTCGAGTGAGGGCATCAATACGCCCACCAATATCGTCCATATCTTCCACAAAGCCCGCAAACTTGTCATACATGGCTCCTGCTTGACGGGCGATTTCAATAGCATTCTGGCTTTGTTTTTCGTTGCGCCAGATGTTCTGCACGGTACGCAAGGTCGCCAATAAATTAGACGGTCCCGTGATAATAATATTATGCTCAAAGGCTTCAGCAAATAGGCCATTCTCTGCCTGTAGCGCCAAGCCATAAGCGGCTTCAATAGGGACAAACATGATCACAAAGTCCAAGGACTCAATCCCTTTGAGATCATGGTAGTTTTTGGCGCTCAGCTCTTTCATATGGCGACGAATGGCTTCAAGATGCTGACGCAAAGCCTGTTGTTTATCTTGCTCGGTTTCGGCTTCAACATAGGCCAAGTAACTCACCAATACCATTTTGGAGTCGATCACTATTTGCTTGTTATCAGGCAAATGAACAATCACATCTGGCTGGTAGCGTTTGCCCTCCTCCGTATTCAGTGAGACCTGAACCTCATACTCCCGACCCTTTTCTAAGCCGGAGCGTTCTAGAATACGCTCTAAAATCACTTCCCCCCAGCCGCCTTGGACCTTGTTCTGGCCTTTTAGCGCTTCGGTTAAGCTCATTGCGTCGTCACTGATCCGTTGATTAAGTTGCTGTAGATTTTTGATCTCACGCACTAATGAGAAACGTTCACGAGCTTCTGCGTCATAGCTTTTTTCAACCCGTTGTTGAAATTGCTGAATTTGCTGCCCTAAGGGGGATAGCAAAGCATTCAATTGACGCTCATTTTCGGTGGCCAAATGAGCCCCCTGTTGACGCATAATATCTTGCGCCAACTGTTTAAATTGCACTTCGTTCTGCTGCTTCTGTTGCTCTAGGTAACGCTCTTTCTGCTGCCAGATTTCTTGAGCTGCGGCGAATTGTTGCTCAAGGGTTAAAGCCTCTTTTTCTAATTGATGCACCTCTTGCTGAGAGCGCTCCAGCTGCATACGCAAAGAGTCCAGTGACTGCACAGAATTTTCATGCTCAAACTGCCACTTACGCTGGATTCTCTGTACAATAGCCAGCGCAATCATGGCGGTTATGGTGAGCCCAATTACAAATCCTAAGGCAATCCATACAGATTGCTGAAACCAGTCCGTCATAGTCGTTAATCCGCCACTTTACCTTTAAAAACAAGCGCTTTTGAAAAATCGCTAAACGAAGTTTACATGGATTACTATCAGAGCCCAACACACGAACAACGCTTTGATCTGGAAATTAAAAATAGCCAGTTCATCACCACCATTCGTCGCACCAAAGGCCGAGACCAAGCCAAGGGTTTTATTGACGAAATGAACCAGCGTTATCCGGATGCCAACCATAACTGCTGGGCTTTTGTCGCGGGTGCCCCTAACAACGTGCATCTTTGGGATCAAAGTGACGATGGGGAGCCTAAAGGTACAGCAGGCAAACCCATGCTAAATGTCCTGCAGCACTCTAACTTTGGTGAAATCACCGTTGTGGTGACGCGGTATTTTGGTGGCATTAAGCTTGGCGCTGGAGGCTTGGTTCGTGCTTACAGTCAAGCAGTGGTTGACGCCTTAGATCAATTGGAATGGGAAACCATCTATCCCCGACAGCCCGTTTCCATCAAGATAGCCTATCCTTTGTTGGGTAAGGTGGAATATTGGCTGGAAAGCAGCGATATAGAAGTTGAAGAGAAACTTTTCTCAGACGACATTGAATGTAAGCTCGCGGTCATTGAACGCACCTGGCCAGACAACAAACAAGCCTTGATCGATATGTGTCAAGGCAACATCACGATTATTGAAAACGACAAAGAGTAATTATGTATCAAATCGGACAACGATGGAGCAGCCGTAACGAGCCAGATCTTGGCATCGGCATTATCACTGAAAAGCAACACAAATCCTTTGTCTTATTTTTCCCCGATGCGGAAGCCGAGCGTAACTATGCCAACTCTCAAACCAGCCTAGTTCGCCGTACTTTAACCAAAGGTGACCAGCTGTTTTTTGAAGGGGAAGCGTACCAAGTAGAGGATGTTCGTGAATACGATCTGCTGATGGAGTACTACATCGGTGACGAGTGGATCGACGAGTCGGAGATTGAGTTTCCTCGTAACGATAAAAACGAGTTGGACTCCATTCTCGCCCTATCCCCAGCTCGTCGTATGTGGTTCGACCTGCGCCGCAAAACCTTAGAATTTCAAGCCATACATTCTGCTAGCCCAGTCCGTGGCTTAATGGGATTAAAAGCAGAGCTTCTGCCACACCAAATTTACTTGGCACACGATATTGCCAACCGCCCTGCTGCCCGAGCTCTACTGTGTGATGAAGTAGGCATGGGTAAAACCCTTGAAGCGGGCTTGATTTTGCATCATCGAGTGCTAAACGGCCTTTCTCGCCGTGCCTTGATCCTGACACCAACCAACTTACAACACCAATGGTTGGTTGAAATGCTACGCCGTTTCCACCAACCTTTCTCCTTGATCAATGAGTCCGCTTATGAGGACTACATGGAAGGAGACGATAACCCATTTGATGACCAAGCCTTTGTCATCGCCCCAATCGACTGGGTCGCTTCAAACGGTAAAGCCGCTCAACATATGCTGGCGTCCGAATGGGATATGGTGATTGTGGACGAGGCTCACCACTTGTCATGGGACCCAGAAACACCCAGTATCGCTTATCAGCTAGTACAGCGTTTGGCAGAAGCCAGTGAGTCTTTATTACTACTCAGCGCCACCCCAGAACAAACCGGTGAGCTGGAGCACTTTTCACGCCTACAACTTCTGGACAAAGAGCACTACCACAGCTTTGAAGCCTACCAATCCCAGCAGGCCGAATTTAAACAAGCGGCGGAGTTAGCAGAGCAACTGCTACCATTTACGGAAGCAGACAACACCCTAGAGGCTTTAGACTGGAAAGCAGCCTTTGGCCAATACTTCACAGATGTGCAAGCAAAGGACTGGTTTGCAGAACTAGACAGCTCCGATAAAGCAGTCCAAAACCAAGCCGCTGTGGACGGGATAAACTGGTTAATCGACCGTCATGGCACAGGGCGTGAAGTATTCCGCAACACCCGTGCCGCCATTGGCGGTTTTCCTGAGCGTCATTTAAATACTTACCCACTGGCAAACAACGAATACTTTGAGTCAGCACAGCACCACGTATTGCCTGAATCTCAAGTAGATCATGGGCTATGGGAGCATGATCCCCGTTGGGAATGGCTAAAAGAATTCCTCGACACCGCACGTACCAAGGTATTGGTCATTTGTCATACCGCCGATATGGCTCGCTGGTTGAATGACCAACTCACCTTTGCAGGCTTTATCAGTGCTGACTTCCACGAGCAAATGCCTTTGATTCACCGGGATCGCGCAGCGGCCTACTTTGCTGACCCAGAAGGCGCACAAGTATTGGTATGTTCTGAAATCGGCAGTGAAGGCCGTAACTTCCAGTTTAGTCATAACTTAGTCATGTATGACCTGCCGGAGCACCCTGATCTTCTTGAACAGCGCATCGGCCGTCTTGACCGCCTTGGTCAGCGCAATACTGTTGAAATCCACGTCCCTTACTTGGAAAACAGCGTGCAAGAGCGTCTGTGCCATTGGTATCACAAGGCACTGAATGCGTTTAACCGTACCACTGGCGTGGGCGACAAGGTTAACGCATCCTTCAAAGAACCCCTTCAAGCGTACCTGCTTGGGAATGATGACGATGAAGCCCTATTGGACGAAGCCAAGGTCTACCACGAAGCCTTGTTAAAACAGATGGAAGAAGGTCGTAATCGCTTACTGGAAATGACCTCTTGCCGCCCAGGGGAAGCTAAAGTTTTGATCGATAAAATCAATGAACAAGCGACCCATGGCCTCCATGACTACATAGATCAAGTCACCCACGCCTTTAATATTCATGCAGAGTGCATCAACGACACCCCAGAGCAAGCTGCGTGGTTCCTTCGACCTTCCACTGACATGATGCTGGAAGCTCTCCCTGGCATTGAAGAAGAAGGCAAAATGCTCATGCTGGATCGCCGTCAGGCCAGCCAACGTGAAGACGTGGCCTTTGCCACCTGGGAACACCCGCTAATCACCATGCTAATGGATGAAGTGCAAGGCTTTGACTCAGGCAAACTGACCTCTGCGATCTTACCTATTGCTGCTCTGCCAGAAGGTACAGTATTGGTTGAGAGTATGTTTGTCATCGAAACCAGTGGACACCCTCGCTTGAAACTGGCCCAAACACTGCCAATGACGCCCATTTGGCAGCTTTCCGATGCGAACGGTAAGTTCCTACATAACCAATTCACCGCAGACAAATGGGCGGAGAAACTGAAAGGCGTGCCGAATCGCGTGGCAGAACAATGGATTGCTGCATTACGCAGCCAATTGCTGGATATTTTGCAAGCTCACCAGCTCAATGCACAGGATCAAGCACGTCCAACGGTCCATGCAGCCAAAGAAGCGTACCAACGTAAATGGCAAGGGGAAATCGACCGTTTGAGAGAGCTACAACAGCAAAATAGCGCCATTAAGGACGAACAAATTGAGCTGTTTGAAAGCTACTTATCAGAAGGCTTAGGACGCATAGACGAGCACCAAGTTCGCTTGGATGGGATTCGCATCATACTCACCACGAAACCTGGGTAGCGCCCCACGTGCTGGATATTTTATACGAAGATGATTGGCTGGTAGTGATCAACAAACCAGCCAACAGTTTGTCCGTCCCTGGTCGTGGGCCGGACAAATTTGACTCCATCCTAACAAGGGCTCAAAGCCACTATGGGGAAGCGCATCCAATCCATCGATTGGACTGCGCCACCTCAGGTTTAATCCTGATTGCAAGGACCTTAGAGTGCCAGAAGCGCATGTACGCCCAGTTTCGAGAGCGTCATGTGCAAAAGGAATACCGGGCAACCGTACGCGGCGAAATAATGGGCAAGTCAGGTGAAGTACGAAAACCCTTGCGCTGTGATTGGGATCGTCGCCCAAGACAAATGATCTGCACCCAGTGGGGTAAAGACGCCCTCACTAAATGGCAACCAGTTTGGATTGAAAACGGTCAAACTCATGTCAGCTTAACCCCAGTGACAGGGCGCTCCCATCAACTTCGAGTGCACATGCAAAGCCTTGGACACTCCATCGTTGGAGATGAGTTCTACGATCCAGAGAAACAAGACGGAGATACGCGTCTTTTACTCCATGCCTACCGTATCGAGTTTTATCACCCCTTTACCGGCGCCTGGGTCAAATTCGTCGCCCCCTGCCCCTTTTAATACCGCGCAAACAATGACATCAAGAGTCATAGTTTGCGCGACCCCCAACCTATCCCACACCCACCTTTCTACAACACAAATCCAAAGCGCCTTAGCGAGGCAGTCTAATTAAATCTCATCAGGACAAATCCGTGACAACAAATGCATTTGAGAACTATTTTCATGTTCTTTTTTGACACAAAATAGATCATTAAATGATACAAAATAAATCTCAAACAGAAACAATGTGCACAGAATAAATAACAATAAATTCATAATGTTAGAGATTAATTGAAATTTTACGTTTCATCTTTTGATCAATATCAATACAAATTTATGATTGATAAAATCAACATCTGAATCACACATTCAAACAAACCGTTCACTCGCACACCCATAGCGTCGTAGTTGCACTATTTATTACCCACATACCAGTCAGTGGGCGCAATCCTGCAATGTACTGACAATGGGTAGGCCTATTTCATCATTAGCCAGAATTTTGAAAGGATTGCTTTATGAACAGAAGACAAGTGCTCAAACTGTTCGGGCAGGCTACCGCTTCCCTTGCCGTAGCGCCTCACATTAGCGCCAAAGAGCTACATGGTTTCCCTCACGAAACCGCTCTTACCGAAGACCACCTTCCCAACCCTGCACAAACCGGTCGCTTTCGGGTGTTAACCAAGCAGGTTGATCGGGACACCCTATCCGCCGTTTATGACCGTCTTATCCCGGCGGATGAGTATGGTCCGTCTGCGACGGAAGCGGGATGTCTAGAATTCATTGACGATCAATTAGCAGGGGATTACGGCAGCGGTAAAGCCCTATATCTAGAAGGCCCAATGGATCGCGAAAACGAAATAAAGCTTCTTGGGAAGCCACAATTTCTTGCCACGCCTAAAGAGCGCTACCTAACGGGTTTAACAGCGTTAGAAGCTTATTCTCAAAAGCACTATAAGGTTGCCTTCGCGGCCCTTTCTCCTGATCAAGTCGACGAGTTCTTGCTTGCCTTAGAAGCAGACACTATTGACCTAGGGAAGGACATCGATGGCGCCGCATTGTTTGAACTCATGCTGCAAAACGCCCGAGAAGGCTACCTCGCCGACCCCATTTATGGTGGCAACAAAGACATGGCCGGCTGGAAGATGATTGGCTTTCCAGGTGCCCGCTACGACTACCGACCTTACCTTGCCCGCCGAGGGGAAGCATTGAACCTTATCCCAGTCAGCTTGATTCCAAACGATTAACGGAGACTTAACATGACAATAGAACGCAAAAAAGTCGACGCCGTAATCTGTGGCTTAGGATGGGCAGGCTCTGTGATCGCGGAAGAACTTACCCGAGCAGGACTAAATGTACTTGCCATTGAACGTGGTGCTTGGCGAGACACGTCAACGGACTTTCCTCCTGCAGTCGATCCTGATGAATTACGTTGGCAAACACGCCGCTCAATGACTCAGCCAATGAGCGTTGAAACCACGACCTTCCGAAACCGCCCCGATCAAAAGGCGGCACCCGTTCGAGATTGGAACGCTTACCAGTTTGGCTGGAACGTTGGCGGTGCAGGGACTCACTGGGCTGGCATGGCATGGCGATTCAACCCTTGGGACTTTGAAGTCCGCAGCAAGACCATTGAACGCTATGGCGTCGAAAAGACCGAAGGCTTACAACTGCAAGACTGGGGGGTTACCTACGAAGAGATGGAACCCTACTACGATCGTTTTGAACGTATTGCAGGTATTTCTGGCAAAGCGGGCCACCTTAATGGTGAAAAGATCACAGGCGGCAACGTCTTTGAAGGTGCTCGTACACGGGACTACCCTACTCCACCCTTAGAAGACACCCACTGGATGAGCAAGTACCGTAAAGTGGTTACGGACATGGGCTACCATCCATTTACCATTCCAGCTGGCAATTTATCCCAAGCTTACGTAAACCCTCTTGGTATCACCATGGGCCCTTGTACCTACTGTGGTTTCTGTGACTTTCATGGGTGTGGTAACTTTTCCAAATCTTCCCCCCAAGCCTGTATCTTGCCGGCCCTTATGCGCCGCGACAACTTCTCCGTCTTGACCGAGACAGAAGTTTTGCATGCAGTTAAAGACGAAGATGGTCAGACCGTAAAAGGCGTTAACTTTGTCACTAAAGAAGGCAAACTAGGTTTCCAGCCTGCAGACATTGTTATCTTTACCGCCTACCAAATGGATAACGTGCGCCTGATGCTGTTATCCGGAGTGGGCAAGCCTTATAACCCTGCTACGGGTGAAGGCACCATTGGTCGTAACTACAGCTACCAAACCTGTTCATCGGTTACCGGCTTCTTTGATAACGAAAACATGAACCCCTTTATCGGTGCTGGAGCACTGGGTGTTCAGATTGACGACTTCAACGCTGACAACTTCGACCACAGTGATCTGGACTTCATTGGTGGCGCAGGCATCATGGCTTTTAACACCAATGGTCGTCCGATTCAAAACGCTGGTAACGTGCGCCCAGGCACACGTCGTTGGGGCACAGAATGGAAAAAAGCCTATGCCCGCGACTACCAAAACGCCGCTTCAATCTTTTGTCAGGGGACTTCCATGCCCCACAAAGACGCTTATCTAGACCTCGATCCAGAATATAAGGACCGTCACGGTCAGCCGCTATTACGAGTCACTTTTGATTGGAATGAAAACGATCAGAAAATGGCCAAATATGCGACAGACAAAGCCATCGACATCATGAAGCGCGCAGGTGCCGTCGATATCATGGTAGACAACCAAGCAGAAGAAAGCTGGAACCCATATAAACAGCACAGTTCCCACACTATCGGTGGTGCTGTCATGGGAGCGGACCCAAGTACATCTGCTCTAAACCCTTACTTGCAAAGTTGGGATGCCCACAACTTGTTTGTCGTGGGCGCTTCTGCCTTCCCTAACAATGGTGGCTTTAACCCAACGCTGACGGTAGGTGCTCTTGCGGTCCGGGCTGCGCGCGCGATCCACGAGACCTACATTCACAATCCTGGTCCAATGGTTAAGGGGTAAACAACCATGACTCAAACAAAACGCACTATTTTAAAAGTCTTTATTGGGCTAGTTGTGATTGTGGCGGTCGTCGCGGGCGTTCGCCTATGGCAAACACTGGACACATCCAGATCGAATGCTGCGAACGATTCGGTCACCTTGTCGCAGTTTAAAAGCGATGACTTAGAGGCCATCAAACGTGGTCAGTATGTTATGCGCTTGGGGGACTGCTCTGCTTGCCACACCTCTGGTAACGGCTACATGGCTGGGGGCTATGAAGTGAAAACGCCTTTTGGCTCACTTTACAGCTCTAATATCACACCCGATCCAGAAGTAGGCATCGGCAATATGACAGAGCGAGATTTCTTTAACGCTGTGCGTCAAGGTCAAGGCTCCCACGGATTCCTATACCCAGCAATGCCTTACACGGCCTATGTTAATTTCACCGATCAAGACATGCATGACTTATGGGCATACTTCTCTACTGTGGCACCCGTAAACCATGATATCGATGAAACCCAAGACATGCCCTTCCCATTCAATGTTCGTCTGTCTCTGGCGGGTTGGAACATGCTCTTCTTTGACAATGAAGGGATAGAACCCGACCCTCAGCAAAGTGACGAATGGAATCGAGGCCAGTACATTGTCGATGGGGGCGGTCACTGTTCTGCCTGCCATGGTCCTCGCAATTTCTTAGGCGCTGAGATATCCAGTCTGTACATGCAAGGTGGCAACCTCGGTGAATGGTACGCACCAGACATAACTTCCAACCCACATCAGGGTATTGGTGATATGTCTAAAGAGCAGATCATGAGTTACCTAAAAACTGGCACTGACGGTATTGCGGTCGCTTCTGGTCCAATGGCAGAAGCCATTGAACACTCCACCCAATACTTCACAGAGGAAGACTTAGGTGCCATTGCAACCTACTTAAAGAGCATCCCTGCTTCTGAAGAGAAGGCACCTCATCCAGCATTACCTGTGACTGAAAAAATGACACTGAGCTACGAAGTAAACTGCTCTGCCTGTCACGGGCTAGAGGGTGAAGGGATTCAAGGTATGGCCCCTGCTTTTACCAACAACAATGTGATCCGAGCAGATGATCCGACAAACTTGATTCATGCCATGCTGAAAGGGGTTCGAGCAGCTCATACTGAGACCGTTCAAACTGCTGCGGGCATGCCTTCTTTCGCTTGGAAAATGAACGACCAACAGGTAGCTGACATATTGAACTATGTGCGTAATTCTTGGGGCAACACTGCCATTGAGGTGACTGCAGACCAAGTTGGAAGCATGCGTGAAAGTTTAGGTGCGCGACAAAAACTGACAGAAGCCAATTAGGCAACTGATCAGCGCCAGCACCAAAGCCCTGCCGCTGCCCTCGGCAGGGCTTTTTTTGAATTTTGGCACCTTTTAGGTGCTATGAAGCAAAACGCTCCAACCAAATAGTGTGGGCGGCTTGATGCACTAAACTATGACGTGCCGCCACGACACTATGATCATGGTCATACCCACCCCCAATGACACAAGCGACGGAAGCTCCCGAATTCAAAGCATGTTCGATCACATATCGATCTCGAGCCAAAATCCCAGCATCCGTTAAACGCACATACCCAAGGCGATCGTCCTTATGAACATCCACCCCTGCATCGTAAAACACAAAATCCGGCTGGTATTCGGCTAATAGTGCAGGGACATGTTGAGCTAATATGGCCAGATACTCCTCATCTTCCGCGTGCTTAGGGATCGGAATATTAATACCACTGAGTTGTTTCTCTAGGGGGTAGTTTTCTTCACAATGGAAAGACACGGGAATGACGTGAGAACTATCGTTAAAAAATGCCGTTGTGCCATCTCCCTGATGCACATCACAATCGATGATCATCACCTTTTTAGCCCTTCCGGTATGAATCAGATCTATTGCCGCAACTGCTAAATCATTAAAAATACAAAAGCCTGAACCATGATCCGGAAACGCATGGTGGGTGCCACCTGCCAAATGACAAGCAAGCCCATGCTCTAACGCCAAGTGAGCCGTGAGCATGGTGCCAGATACGGCCCGCAAGGTACGTTCCACCAGCCAATCACTCCAGGGTAACCCTATGTCTTTCTCTTCTTGTACGGTCAGTTGACCACGGATAAAACGCTGCACATAGTCCCCAGTATGGGCGCGCATTAGGGCTTCAAGGGACAAGGGAGCGGGTTGATGACAGTTATCTTGTGTCAAAATCCCTAAGCACGAAAGATGCTCCGCCAGCAAGCCAAATTTCGGCATGGGGAATCTGTGTCTATCTGGAAACGGGATACTGTAATTGGGGTGGTATACAAGAGGTAGTTTCAAAACAGCCTAAAGGTCAATCGATAGTGGAAAGGGATACCTTAACGTTATCGACGCTTAGCAACCAGTAGTTTTCGTACCGCACGATTGAAAGCATCCACCAGATGAGGGGGGACGCCTTTGCCACTTTCAGAGTTCACTTTTTGAATGGCGCGCATGGCGCTTTTTTTATACTCATCCCCTGACTTTCCCCACACCACGTCAATAAATTGAACAGCCATGGACAAGATAAAAGCCCCTTGAGGGATCATGCCACCCACTAGACCTTCGGGATAGCCCGAACCGTCAAACCGCTCACGGTATGCACTGACCATTTCAATGGCGGATTCCCAACCATCATGTTTACTGAGTAACTGTGCACCTACCATTGGGTGATTACGCTCGGCCCGTTCCCTGGCTTCGTCGTCGTCCTTACACTTTAGGATCATGGCCATGCCCATATTATGCATGTAGGACGCCGCCGCCAACTGTGCTCGATCAACCGGCGTGGCGCATTCTGAGTTAATCAGTTGGCAAAGTTTGAGAATACGCTCACCCCGCTCTGGAGAATAACCAAGCAGCTTATTCAACCGAGCACTAAACTGTTGAAACTGTTCGATATCAAGCTTTTGAGTGTCTGTATATTCCACTCGAACAATCAGATCTTCCTCAGGCGCTTCTTGTGCCACATGCTCGCTGTCCAACTCGCTCAACAATTCATCCGCTAAGCGTCGGCGCTGGGCTTGGTCTTCTTGTTCGTAAATTCGGTCTAGGTAGGTTTGTAATACGGTTAGCAGCTTGCTGTCAGCACCGTGGTGTTGATGAAGTTGATTTAACAATACAAGCACTTGGTCCAGCACCGTATTAATCAATTCACCAAAAATGGAATCATAACCAATATAGCCCCCGCGCATGCCATCAACGATCTCTTCCAATCGATGTAGAGCACCCACAAGAGGATCTAGGAAACAGACAGAGCAGTTCCCTTTCATACTATGTAACGAGCGAAATAAGGTGTCTAGCTTCTCATGGGAGAAACCAGCTTCCTCTATGTCGTTAATGATCGCTTCGATTTCTTGCTGAGCTTCGAGATAACATTCTAACAAATCATCTTTCAATTCTTTGTCTAACGCCGAGAACTCTTTGCAAGCAAACTGTTCCATATGATCGTTCCAACAGCTTCCACTTCGGTATTAAAGTGCTTATAGGGAGTAATTGTAGTTACAATATACGCCAGTATGAACAATGCGAATGTATATTTCTGCAACAAAACGTGAGGCGATATGGCTGTTTGGCTAATGAAATCTGAGCCCGATGAGTTCTCCATCGATGATCTAAAACGGTTAGGTAAGGCAAACTGGGACGGTGTACGTAACTATCAAGCTCGAAACTTTATGCGCGACATGTCCTTGGGAGATCAAATTTTGTTTTACCACTCGAGCTGTAAGGTGCCGGGGATCGTTGGTACCTCTAGAGTGAGTAAAACCGCCCACCCGGATCCCTCTTGCTGGGATGAAAGCAGCCCATACTATGATGCAAAGTCCACCGAATCTTCCCCCCGCTGGGATCAAGTTGAGCTCACTTATGAAAGTAAGTTCACATTCCCAATCACCTTGAGTGCCATGAAAAACATGGCTGGCCTTGAGGGTTTCAGCTTAATTCAAAAAGGCAGCCGCCTAAGTGTGATGCCCGTAGCGCAAAACTACCTAGACGTTTTAGGAGAAAATAGCTCACATTTTAAACAGACTCCTGCTTGACCTTCTGACCTCGCACCTATAAGTTAGCGACCAACAATACATTATTTCACAAGGATTGTGTTTTATGTCAGGACGACTCTTACCCATATTGGGTGGGTGCGTGTTGCTGCACTTATGGACTCCCGTGCACGCAAGCGACCTTCCCTACCCAGAAAGCCATAACTTTTCCCTAAAGGACAGTGATTTTGACGGTGTATTAGACGCCCAAGATGAATGTCCAAACACGCCTATAGGCATCAAAGTAGATAAGCGAGGCTGCCCTATTGAACCAGAGAGTTCCCAGCCAAACGGACAGTCAAAGGAAAGGGACATGTCTGTCTTAGAAATTAAAGTACCTAATCGACTCTAAATTAGTGGTAGCTACGTTCTCTTTGCTTGAAACTCATACCACGGTCAAAGTAGTAGCGTAGCGCCAATCCCATATAAGGAAAGATATCCGCGTTACCACCTCGCAACACAACCCCAAGAGCTAGGTGTTGGCGATATTTTTGGGGTTGCACAAAAGATTCTAAACGCCACCCTTCGGTAGAATCATAACGTTCCCGGAACAAAGCCAGCTTTTGTCCCTCACTTGGATACCAAATAAGACCCGCCCTAAGAGAAGTGGTTGCCCTAAAGTCATCATCAAATTTGGCGTAATCCCAGGAAAAAGTCACATCTTTTACATAGAGCGCTGCTGTACCGCGAACCACTTGTACCTGCTCAGTTTCATAAGCTCCTGACTTAGATTTCAACTGCAATGTACCCAGTCCAGCGCCAATACGTCCCTCTTTGACCCGGATAAACCCCATACCATTAAATTCTGATACAGCAAAATCCCCCAAATCAGGATCACCAAAGACATAGTTACTGTCTAAGTTAATTTGGCTGGATAAAAAGGATGTCATAGGAATATTCACAGTAAAATCTAAGTTAAATAACTCAACGTCAATCCCCTTGCCGCCTCCCAAGCCTATTTCAAAGTTAGGCAGTTCACGTTCTGCCAGTAACTCTCCTGAGAAGCCCACACAACAGAGCAACGCTGACGTTTTCAAAAATTTCATCTGCTATCCATTTCATAAACTAAGCTTTAAATGATAAGGGTTTTGAAGCCATGCGTCATCGCACAAATACTATGTTGTATAGAATTCACGCACAGAGACTCAGGCACCTATGGGAATCAGGGCAAAACCCCAATATAATGTGCGCCAAAGTCATCTGACTCATTTTTTATTAGGTTTACATTTTTACATGGCGAAAAAACTCTTTATCCAAACACACGGCTGCCAAATGAACGAGTACGACTCTTCACGAATGGCAGATCTACTTGGCGATTCCCACGAAATGGAACTCACAGACAACGCTGAAGAAGCGGATGTTCTGCTATTAAACACCTGTTCCATTCGTGAAAAAGCACAAGATAAGGTGTATCACCAACTGGGTCGCTGGAAAAAGCTAAAAGAGAAGAACCCGAACCTCAAGATCGGTGTTGGTGGCTGCGTTGCATCTCAAGAAGGAGATAATATTCGCAAGCGCGCCAAGCACGTAGATATGATTTTCGGTCCTCAAACACTACATAAGCTACCAGAAATGGTGGATGCGGCCGCTAACGCTATTCCTATTACGGATGTCACCTTCCCAGAAATCGAAAAGTTTGACCATTTACCCGCCCCGAAAGTGGACGGTGCAGAGGCATTCGTTTCTGTCATGGAAGGTTGCAGCAAATACTGTACTTTTTGTGTTGTACCTTATACCCGTGGCGAGGAAGTCAGCCGTCATTTTGAAGACATTCTAAAAGAAGTCGCTCAATTGGCTGAGCAAGGCGTGCGTGAGATCCACCTTCTAGGTCAAAACGTTAACGCCTACCGAGGTGAAAACGCCGCCGGTGAGGAAATGGACCTGGCGGATGTGATTCATGCAGTGGCTCGCGTTGCGGGAGTCGAGCGCATTCGCTTCACTACCTCCCACCCAGTGGAGTTCACCGACAGCTTGATCGAAGCCTTCCGCACCGAACCTAAGTTAGTCAGCCATTTGCACTTACCGGTTCAAAGCGGCTCCAACGCAGTGTTGGCTAATATGAAGCGCGGCCATGATCGTCAATACTACATTGACAAAATCAACCGTATCAAAGCTGCGCGCCCTGGCATTAGCTTGTCTTCGGACTTCATCATTGGCTTCCCTGGGGAAACAGAAGAAGACTTCGTCGACACCATGAATCTGATTCAAGAAATTGGCTTCGATCACTCTTTCAGTTTTGTTTACAGTCAGCGCCCAGGTACTCCTGCGGCTCAACTGGATGACACCACACCAGAAGATGTGAAAAAAGAACGCCTTGCCATCTTGCAGCGTCGTATTGTGCAACAAACCTACGACATCAGTTTAAGCATGGTTGGCAACATTGAACGTATTCTTGTAAGCGGCTACTCCCCCCGTGACCCAGGTAAACTTCAAGGGCGTACAGAGAATAACCGTATCGTAAACTTTCAAGCGGATGACCCACAATTAATCGGTAAATTTGCCGATGTGGTCATTACCGACGCATACCCTAACTCCTTGGTCGGCGAATTTGTCGGATCAGAGTTGGATGCAGATTTCGAATTAACTAAATAAGGTCAATCTTGGACACCACATCAACAACTTCTCAACAATTCCGTTTAGAGCCAGCTGACGCCAATGCGTTAGCGGCTCTATGTGGTCAATTTGACGACCACTTAAAGCAAATCGAGCAACGCTTAGATGTCACGATTCAACACCGTGGCGAGCTATTTGAAGTCTCCAGTGAAGACAGCGAGCACGTGGCAGCAACTAAAGTCTTGATTGAAAGCATCTATCGTGAAGCGCTCGCCCAAAAAGAAATCACCAAAGAAGCGATTCACTTATACCTGCAAGAGTCAGCGATCGAGTCCTTATCAAAAGGTAAGACAGATCGTGATCAGGTTGTGGTTAAAACGCGCAAGGCTTACATCAAGCCAAAGGGCAAAAACCAGCAAAACTATGTCCAGCAGATTCGTAAACACGACATCAACTTTGGTATCGGGCCAGCCGGGACAGGTAAAACCTATTTAGCTGTTGCCTGTGCCGTAGAAGCCCTAGAAGCAGATCGAGTAGAACGCATCATGCTGGTTCGCCCTGCCGTGGAAGCCGGTGAAAAGCTTGGCTTCCTGCCAGGGGACCTGTCTCAAAAAATCGACCCATATTTACGACCACTGTACGATGCCTTGTACGAGATGCTGGGATTTGAACTGGTTGATAAGTTAATCGAGAAAAACGTGATCGAGATTGCCCCTCTGGCATTCATGCGTGGCCGTACTCTGAATAACTCATTCATCATTCTTGATGAGAGCCAAAACACCACTCGCGAGCAGATGAAAATGTTCTTAACTCGTATTGGTTTTGGCTCCACTGCCGTGATTACTGGTGACCGTACCCAGGTAGACTTACCCCGTGGCACCAATTCAGGCCTAGCTCATGCGATGCATGTTTTGAACAATGTGAATGGCATCAGCATGACTCAATTTGCCGCATCAGACGTGGTTCGCCACCCATTGGTACAGCGAATCGTCGAAGCTTATGACAAATTCGATGAGCAGCAAGACGCAGAACGCAAAGAGCGCGATGCACAACGCAAAGCTGAACGTGAAGCAGAGCAATCGTCTAATGAAGGTAACTCCTAGTGGCTGAGCTAGACCTAGACATGCAAAATGCCTGTGAGCAGCTTGATGGCCTTCCAAGTGACGAGGCGTTTTTCACTTGGGCCAAGGCAGCTATGCCTGATCATGGCAACTTCGAAATGACCATTCGTTTAGTCGATGAAGCAGAAAGCCAAACCCTTAATCACGAATACCGTGGCAAGGATAAACCGACCAACGTTTTATCATTCCCATTTGAAGTACCCGATGGCATCGAACTCCCCTTGCTGGGAGATTTAGTGATCTGTCGTCAAGTTGTTGAACGGGAAGCCGTTGAGCAACAAAAGCCCTTAGCCCACCATTGGGCACATATGGTCGTTCATGGCGTGTTGCATTTGCGCGGCTATGATCATATAAAGGATGATGAAGCAGAGGAAATGGAGGCACTTGAAACTCAAATCTTGGCCACCATGTCTATCCCTGACCCCTATTTTGTTAATGAGTGAGTTTCTCCCACTATGAGCGAAGACCGATCGGGAAGTTCGAGCGATCAACAGAAATCTTGGTTTGAACGTTTAGCGCAAGCCTTCCACGATGAGCCCCGTAGCCGTGAAGACATTATTGAACTTCTGCAAACGGCTGTTAAATCCGAAGTCATCGACCGCGATGCTTTTTCTATTGCTGAGGGCGCCTTAGAGGTGTCTGAAGTACAAGCTCGCGACATTATGATTCCCCCATCTCAGATGGTGGTGATCAAATCCGAAGACGACCCAAAAACTTCCATTCGAAAAGTCATCGACTCTTCCCACTCCCGTTTTCCGGTGGTCGGTGAAGATTCTGATGAAATTTTGGGAGTATTACTGGCGAAAGATCTGCTGCCTTTATTGTTTAAAGACGGCGATGTGACCCTTGAAGACATACTAGATCGTTTACGTCCTGCGAACTTCATCCCTGAAAGTAAACGCCTAAATGTTCTGCTCAATGATTTCAGAACTAAGCGCTACCATATGGCCATCGTACTCGATGAATACGGTAGTGTGTCTGGCCTTGTGACCATCGAAGATGTATTGGAACAGATCGTTGGTGAAATCGAAGACGAGACGGATCGTCTAGAAAACGAAGACATCCAAGCGACTGAGCAACAAGGTATCTTCCTAGTACCGGCCTTGGTTTCCGTGGAAGACTTCAATGAATTCTTTAGCACTAATATTAGTGAAGAAGAATTCGACACCATCGGCGGCATCATCGTCCAGCAGTTTGGTCACGTACCTACCCGAGGCGAGGAAATGACCTATGAAGGCTTCCATTTCAACGTTGTGAAGTCTGATGGACGCCGGGTTAAAACCCTACAAGTGACCAAAGTTAGCGAAGAAGACACCATTTAGTCATGAATCAAAATGCCACCTTGAACACATTGGACGTTACAGGGTGGCGTTTACGCCTCCTAACGTCTGTTCAACACTCCCCTATTCGCCATACTCTATTAAGCCTTTTATTAGGTGGTTTAAGCACATTGAGCTTTGCCCCCTTTTACATTTGGCCTATCTATCTCATTAGTGTGGCTTACTTATTTGTTCTATTCCAATTTGCGCCTAACAAGCGCCAAGCCTTCAAATTCGGCTTTGCTAACGCCTTAGGCATGTTTGGCAGCGGCATTTCATGGATTTACGTGAGCATTGCCAACTTCGGTCAAGTGGGAATCCCCATTGCCGTTGGCATCACCTTTGGCTTGATCGCCGTCATGTCCATCTATTGGGGATTGCTGGGTACCAGTTTCAAAGCCTGCCAAAACAAGCTCTCAAGTCGCTTCCATATCGTGTTGTTTTGTTCGCTATTTCTATGCTTTGAATGGATCCGAAGCTGGTTATTTACGGGCTTCCCATGGTTATTACCCGGATACATCACTGAACCTAGCTGGTTGTTTGAACTGCTGCCTGTGGGGGGCATTTGGTTTGTCAGTGCAGTGTGCCTAATTAGCGCCGCAAGCCTTGGACACTTTTTCATCCAACCGACGTATCGTTGGCTGATAGTCACAGGGAGTCTTTGGCTTGGAGCCGGAGCGCTCAATTATGCTCCCCCAGCTTATGTGACACCTGTTGAGCAGCATAAAACAACGCTCATTCAAGGTAACTTAGCCCAAGACGAGAAGTGGCTCGCTGAGAACGCTGGCCCTTCCCTCGCCTACTACCAGCAAGCGACAGTTAATCATTTGGACAGTGATCTGGTGATATGGCCGGAAACCGCCATCACCTATTTACTAAGCCAAGTAGAACCCTATCTAGAAAGCTTTTCTAAAGAATTGGCGGACAGTCAAACCACCCTGATTACCGGCGTCCCTGTTTGGGATAAGAACCAAGGCACCTACTATAATAGCGTCTGGGCTACAGGCAATGGCTTTGGACTTTACCAGAAACAAAAGCTTGTCCCTTTTGGCGAATACATTCCTCTAGCGAGCTGGTTTGGCCCAGTGTTTGATTTATTTGGCATGCCCATGTCCCAGTTCAGCAAGGGAGAAGCCAATCAGCCAACCCTACAAGCGGGCGAGTTGAGCATAGCGCCATTTATTTGCTACGAAGTAGTGTATCCAAGTCTAGTTCGGAACATGGTACGAGACAGTGATGTACTGCTTACCATTAGCAATGATGGCTGGTTCGGGGATTCCATTGGCCCATTGCAACATTTGCAGATTGCCCAATTTAGAGCCAAGGAAGCGGGCCGTTATATGATCCGCGCCACCAACACTGGAGTGACTGCCATCATTGATGAAAACGGCCAAATCACCAGTGAACTGCCCCAATTTGTGCGGGCGACGCTGACCGGAGACATTACGACCTTCTCTGGTAATACGCCTTATGTGATGTGGGGGAATGGGATACTGTTTGCCCTAATGGGACTTTTGTGGGGCTTTGCTCTACTCCCAAACAGAAAGCGCAGCGCAGCTGCAGAGTAGATGGATTTAAGTTAAAGGGAGAAAGGGCTTCTCCCTTTAACAAAATTACTTTACGTTACTATTCCCCTTGGAAATAAAGCACGCCGTAGTGACACACTTCGCAAGTGTCTAACACACCCGCTTCATGGGTATTCTCATGACCACAATCCATACAAATATAGCGTCCTGATTGTGCTTCTTTACCCGCCACAGAACAACGCTCTAAGGGCACTGGGTTGTTATTGGCGTGATTCACCAACCAAAGTAATGCCGCATCCTCACGACGATCCAAATCTTCCAGAAGCTCTTCACTTTCGTCTTTAACCAAATGCCAATTCGCATCCACCCAAGCTTCCACATAGCCCATTTGGTCATGCCAATAGGCACGCATCAGTTCCACGTCCTCTAACAACCAATTCTTCGCGCCAGTTAAAGTTTTCTTCGCTTCTTCGACTAAATCTAAGTCATTATTGGCTTCTTTTTTCATAGATTCTACAACTCCATCGTTATGCGCCTTCTAATCGGTGCGGCATCTATATAAAATAGCGGATAATTCTAACTTCTGTTGGTGAACTTGGACCTCTATGGTCGCAAATCAAACTTTTTATGAAATTGTGACGCAATTCACCAAACACTCTTAACGCCTATCATGGGATGACTGATACACATGCAAGAACAATATAGTCCGCAGCAAATTGAATCTGCTGCACAAAACTATTGGGATGACAACAAAGTCTTTAAAGCCGTAGCGGATTCCAACAAAGAAAAATACTACTGCCTGTCAATGTTTCCTTACCCAAGTGGCCGCCTCCACATGGGGCATGTGCGTAACTACACCATTGGTGATGTGATCTCTCGTTACCAGCGTATGCTTGGAAAAAATGTTTTGCAACCAATGGGTTGGGACGCATTCGGCATGCCAGCAGAAAACGCTGCGATTAAAAACAAGACGGCTCCAGCAAAGTGGACCGACGAAAACATCGCCTACATGAAAGGTCAGCTGAAAAAGCTTGGCTTTGGTTATGACTGGGACCGTGAAATTGCCACGTGCAAACCTGAATACTACAAGTGGGAACAATGGTTCTTCACACAACTG
This sequence comes from Marinomonas vaga, assembly GCF_055388305.1. Lineage (NCBI taxonomy): Bacteria > Pseudomonadati > Pseudomonadota > Gammaproteobacteria > Oceanospirillales > Oceanospirillaceae > Marinomonas > Marinomonas vaga. The sequence goes on along the minus strand of NZ_AP043903.1, from coordinate 2,377,426 downwards.
GTAGAAAAAGGCCTAGCTTACAAGAAAACCTCCGCAGTGAACTGGTGTCCTGAAGACCAAACTGTATTGGCTAATGAACAAGTTGAAGACGGTGGTTGCTGGCGTTGTGGCACACCAGTTGTGCGCAAACACATTCCCCAGTGGTTCATCAAGATTACGGACTACGCTGAAGAGCTATTAAACGATCTGGATCAACTAGATGGCTGGCCTGAAAAAGTAAAAGCCATGCAGCGTAACTGGATTGGTCGCTCAGAAGGCCTAGAGTTCAGCTTCGCAGTGGAAGGCAAAGAAGAGCGCCTATCGGTTTACACAACTCGCCCTGACACCATCATGGGTGTGACCTATGTTGCTGTGGCCGCGACGCACCCACTTGCCTTAGAAGCCGCAGAAAGTAATGCCGCTTTGGCAGCGTTTGTAGAAGAAAGCAAACACACGTCTACCACAGAAGCAGACCTTGCTACCGTGGAGAAAAAAGGCATGGACACGGGGTTCAAAGCCGTTCACCCAGTGACGGGTGAATCCGTACCTGTTTTCGCAGCAAACTTCGTACTAATGGACTATGGCTCTGGTGCCGTGATGTCTGTTCCTGCTCACGATCAGCGTGACTTTGAGTTTGCTGAAAAATACGACTTGCCAGTGAAGCAAGTGGTTCAGCCTAGTGGCGAAGAGTCCATTGATTTGAGCAAAGAAGCCTTCACTGAAAAAGGCATCCTTTGTAACTCTGGTCAATTCGACGGCTTAGCTTTTGCTGAAGCATTTGACGCCATTGCTGCATTCATGACTGAAAAAGGCATTGGTGAGCGTAAAGTAAACTACCGCCTACGTGACTGGGGCGTCAGCCGTCAGCGCTACTGGGGAACACCAATTCCAACCATCAACCTCGAAGATGGTACTGTGGTTACGACGCCTCACGACCAACTTCCGGTTGAGCTACCGACAGATGTTGTGATGGATGGGGTTAACTCACCTATCAAGAACAACCCTGAGTTCTCTGCCACCACTTACAATGGTCAGCCAGCTGAACGTGAGACGGATACCTTCGACACCTTCATGGAGTCCTCTTGGTACTTCGCCCGCTACTGCTGCCCAGAGTCTGACGAGGCAATGTTGACGGAAGAAGCCAACTACTGGCTACCTGTTGACCAATACATCGGTGGTGTAGAACACGCTATCTTACACTTGTTGTACGCGCGCTTCTTCCACAAGCTACTACGTGATGCAGGGCTTGTGACATCTGATGAGCCATTTAAACGTCTTTTGACCCAAGGTATGGTGAATAAAGACGGTACCAAGATGTCCAAATCTAAGGGCAACACGGTAGACCCACAGGAAATGATTGAGCGATACGGTGCTGATACAGTTCGCCTGTTTATCATGTTCACTGCGCCACCAGAGCAATCTTTGGAATGGAATGACGCGGGTGTAGATGGTGCTTCTCGTTTCCTACGTCGTCTATGGGCGCTGGCTTACCGCCATACCAATGCTGGCACTCCTGGCCAATTGGATGTAGCTGCTCTAACAGCAGACCAAAAAGTATTGCGTCGTAAAACTCACGAAACCATCAGCAAGGTCAGCGATGACGTTGAGCGTCGCCAAACCTTCAACACGGCTATCGCTGCAGTGATGGAGTTGTGTAATGAGATCAGCAAGTTTGAGGATCAATCTGAACTTGGCCTAGCGGTTGAGCGCGAAGCATTGGAATCTGCAGTACTATTGCTGTCACCAATTGTGCCGCACATCGCTCACCAACTTTGGAGCGAGCTAGGTCACACAGATAACGTTGTTGACACCGCTTGGCCTACGGTAGATGAAGCAGCCTTGGTGAAAGACGAATTAACCATCGTTGTTCAAGTACTAGGTAAGAAGCGAGCAGAAATCACGGTTTCTGCCAAAGCTGACAACAAAGAGATCGAGGCATTAGCCTTAGCGAATGAAAATGTTCAGAAGTTCATTGATGGTAAGACGGTTCGTAAAGTGATCGTAGTACCAGGACGTCTTGTGAACATTGTCGCTAACTAATGGCAATGTGAACTCAATTGGGGATGGCTTAACCATCCCCTTTTACTTTTGATGGATTAACTATGCTTCAACGTCGTGCCAACCTCTGGGTCGCTGTACCATTCTTAGCGTTTTTCTTAACCGCCTGTGGCTTTCACTTACGGGGCCAAGCACCGATTCCTGCCGCACTACAGCAGCTGACCTTAAATCTAGAGACCGGCTCACCAGCGTTCGAACGAGACCTGCGTAATGCCCTATCACGGGCTGATATTTCGGTAGTGGATGCCCTCAATGCCACAGCCGACACTTATGAATTGCGCGTTAACTCATTGAGCACCAGTGATACAATTTTGGCTCGGGACTCTAGCAATGACGTTACCCAAGTAGAACGACGTCTCAGCGCTACCTACTTCATTCGGAACAAAGACGGCAAAGCCCTCTACGGTCCACGCAATGTTAGCACCTCCATTATTTTGGGTAACCAGAACGCAGAAGAAAGCACTAAGTCTGCCTACAACGCCCAGCAAATGGAAAATGCTGGCGGCCAACTTGCGGACGAGCTGGTTTATGACTTGAGCTACGCACCACTTTAATGAAACTTCGACCGGATCAACTCAACAGCGCCTTAGAGAAACAACTGTCTCCCATTTATATTATCTCTGGGGATGAGGTGCTGTTGTGTCAAGAAGCAGCAGACAGCATCCGTAAAGCTGCTCACCACCATGGCATTGAAGAGCGCCTACGCTTTGTGGCGGACGCTCAATTTGATTGGCAAGAAGTCATCAACGAACTACAAGCCCTGTCACTGTTCTCTTCCCGCCGTCTATTCGATATTCAAATAGACAAGCTCGGAGAAAAGCACTCCAAGGCACTTACCCAAGTGGCGGAGCATTTGGGACCAGACAACGTGATCCTTCTATCTCTGCCCAAGGTCGACAGCCGCACCCAGCGAGCGAAGTGGTTTCAGTCGTTAGAGCAGCAAGGCACCTTTATACAAGTTTGGCCAATTGACAGCTCCAGACTGCCTGCCTGGGTACAACAGCGAGCCAAAGGCCTTAATTTACACTTGTCCCGAGACGCTGCTGCAATCCTGTGTGAGCGTGGAGAAGGCAATCTTTTTGCCCTATCCCAAGAGTTAGAAAAGCTCGCCTTGAGTCATGGCCCAGGCGCCCAGCTGGATGCTCAAACCATCACTGAAAGTGTCACCGACTCCAGTCGATACTCCATTTATGATTTAAGCGACAGACTGCTCACCGGTAAATTGAAAGAAGCCCTGCACTGCTTACATCAGTTAAGGGCAGAAGGCGTGGAAGACAGTATCTTACTTTGGCTATACAACCGTGAGCTGGCCACCCTTAATCAACTCGGCGCACTGGCCCAGACTCAAGGTCTCCGCCAAGCCTGCCAACAGCTGCGCATTTGGGATAAACGTATCCCTATCTATGAAAGTGCTTTTAGCCGTCATAACCCTCAAACCATTGCCTACATGCAAAGTTACGTCGCCTTACTGGATCAAAGCATCAAAGGGCTAGACGGCCCAGATATCGAGCTAGGGTTTCGCAACCTCACCCTGATGTATTGCGGTATAAAGCCTGTTACAACGGAGTTGGATCTATAACTATGCTCCCTACAAAACATTGACGCGTATCAAAAAGCCACCTAAGTTTACATAAAGCCCCTAGGTTCACTATCCGCTAAAAATTACACTCATTCTTCTATTATTAAAAATATAGGGATGCGTCTATGTCTTGGTTTAAGAGAACGATATTATCGGAAAAGCATTTTGACGTACGCGAGTATTCTCATCTTGTACAAGTCAGCTCCGCTCAAATCAATTCAGAAAACTTATTGCCCTTATCTTTCGGCCACACTGGCACACAGCTGATACTAGCCTTCATTTCACCTCATTTAGATTTTGAAAACGTGGTGAAGCAGATCCAAGCAGCAACCCCCTTCTGTCATCACGTCATAGGAATTATGACTGCCGGGGAGCTAAACAGCTGTCAAGCCAACCTGTATCAAGAAGCAAGCAACACTTGGGACAATATCGTACTGCAAAGCTTCAGTGCAGACTTATTCGAACAAGTCTGTATACACACGATCCCTCTGCACTGCGAAGACATGCGCAGCGGCAATATTAAGTTAACCAAGGAAGAGCGCATCCGGGCTATTGAGCAAGAGTTTCGCAACATTCAACTCCCCTTCCCGATCCACTTTAATGATACCTTCGCACTGACATTTATCGATGGTTTATCTGCCTCAGAAAACTTCTTTATGCAGGGTATGTACGCCACAGACCTTTTTCCATGTCATTTCATTGGGGGATCCGCAGGAGGAACCTTCGATTTTAAGGAAGCTCTGGTCCATGATGGTACTAAAGTCGCCCATAACTGTGCGGTTGTAGCCTTTGTTAAAATGAAGCCCGATACACGTTTTGGTATTTTAAAGACCCATAACTTCGAGCGTACATCAGAATCCTTTGTGATCGCGGAGGCAGATGCCCTTCGCCGAAATGTCAGCACCGTCATTTCCAAGAAGAGCGGCAAGATCGTAAACATAATTGAGCTTCTGTGCGAACATTTCCATTGTGCCCCAAACGAGCTAGAGGGCAAGCTATCTGGTTATACCTTTGCGGTCAGCATTCGCGATGAATTGTTCATCCGTTCCGTAGCAGCCATTGACACCACGGCAGGCTTGATCCATTTCTTCTGTGATTTGGATTTTGGTGATGAACTGATATTAGTTAAAGCAAAAGATTTTGTGCAAAGCACCCAGCAAGCCTACAAAGACTTCATGCACAATAAACCTAGTCAACCTGTGGCAATGATCGCAAACGACTGTATTTTACGTCGTGTCAATAACACCACAGACCTGAATAACATCAAAGCTTTTAAAGATATCAAAGCTGGCGGTTACTCTACCTTTGGGGAAATCCTTGGTATTCATATGAACCAAACCCTAACGGGGTTATTCTTTTTCAAACATGAACCTGGGGAATCCTTTCACGACTTCTTTGTCGATAACTTCCCTATTCACTATGCTAATTTCCGTGAATATTTTGTTTTAACTCAGCTAAACAGTAAGGGACAGCTAAACAAACTACAGTCAGACTTGATCCATCATCTATCCGAATACCGTCCTTTACTGCAGGAAGTAACGGGTAGTTTTGAACGTGTGACAAGCTACTCCCAATCGACGCAGGATGTCATTACTGAGGTGACGGGGGAATTCTCTTCTTTTAGTGACGCTATTCAAGCTCAAGAATCCGATCGAATTGAAATGATCAACAATGTCAAAGAGCTTAAGGAAAATGCCGAACGTGTCCTTAGTATCTTAAAAGTCATCTCAGGCATTGCAGATCAAACGAATTTATTGGCTCTAAACGCAGCCATTGAAGCAGCTCGAGCGGGAGAAGCGGGTCGAGGGTTTGCCGTAGTCGCCGACGAGGTACGCCAACTTTCCCAAAATACCCAACAGAGCCTAGATCAGACCGGTGAAACCATTAATGCCGTTGCTGGCTCCGTTACCTCAATTGAAAAAAGCATTGAGAAGATTGATGCCTTTATGGGGAAACTGCTTGAAAGCACCACCATCTTATCAAATCAAGTAAGTAGCTTAAGGGACACCTCCAACATGGCCAGCCAGGATGTGCAAAACAGCATTGATGCCATTCAAGGCATGAGTCATAAGGTTGTAGCCATCGACAATGAAGTGTCAGTCATCGAGCGATTAAAAACCACCAATAACTTAGAGTGACCCTATAACTAACAAGGCCTCTAAAGAGGCCTTGTTTTATTCTGACACTTGTTCGTCATCACAGCGATAACTCTGGGATAAGGTATCACCGTCCCATGACTCCAAGATCACATCAAACCCCCACAGACGTTTAAAGTGCTTAATCACTTCCTTAGTATCTTCATTTAGAGGGCGACCTTGATCCATGGTATGTTTCAAGATTAAACTGCGATCCCCGTAGAGATTCACCTTTTGCACCTGAATATTCGGCTCACGATAACTCAAGTTATACTGCTGCGCTAAACGCTGACGAAGGGCCTTAAAGCCTGTTTCGTTATGGATCTCCTTCACTTCCACAAACGGATCCAACACATCATTTTCGATGCCAAAGAATCGGAAATCACGCATCACCTTCGGGGATAAAAACTGCAGGATGAAGCTTTCGTCCTTGAAATTCCGCATGGCGAAATCCAGCACCTCAAGCCAAGGCTTGCCGACCACATCAGGAAACCAATAGGCGTCTTCTTCTGTGGGGGACTCACACATGCGCTTAATGTCAGAGTAAATTGCAAACCCTAACGCATAGGGGTTAATCCCCGAATAATAAGGGGAGTCAAAACTAGGCTGGTACACCACACTGGTATGGGATTGAAGAAATTCGAGGATAAAGCCCTCTCCTACTTTGTGCCGGTTATACAGCTCGTTCATGAGCGTGTAATGCCAAAAAGATGCCCATCCTTCGTTCATGACTTGAGTCTGGCGCTGAGGGTAAAAGTACTGAGCCATCTTACGCACGATTCGAATCAGTTCTCGCTGCCATGGCTTTAGCAAGGGCGCATTTTTTTCAAGAAAATAAAGTAAATTCTCTTGGGGCTCCGCTGGAAAGACCCGCTCTCGCTTCTCTTTCTCTTCTGCTTTATCTAGTACCGGAATGGTTCGCCACAAATCGTTCACTTGTTGCTGCAGAACTTGCTCCCGCTCGTCTTGGCGAGCCCTTTCTTCTGATAAAGAAAGTGGCACTGGACGCTTATAGCGATCCACACCAAAGTTCATCAGCGCATGGCAAGAGTCCAGAGTCAGCTCCACTTCTTCGATGCCGTATTTCTCTTCACACTCCAAAATATACTTCTTGGCGAACACTAAGTAGTCGATAATCGCCGAGGCATCGGTCCAGGTTTTAAACAGATAATTCCCTTTAAAAAAGGAATTATGACCATAGCAGGCATGGGCGATCACCAGAGCCTGCATCATCATATTGTTCTCTTCCATTAAGTAAGCAATACATGGGGAAGAGTTAATGACAATTTCATAGGCCAACCCCATACGGCCACGTTTATAATTCTGCTCCACTTCTAAAAACTGCTTACCATAGGACCAGTGGTGATAACCCAAAGGCATACCAACAGAGGCATAGGCATCCATCATCTGCTCTGAGCTAATGATTTCAATCTGGTTGGGGTAAGTATCGAGGCCGAATTCCGCGGCAATTTTGCCAATTTCTTGATCGTATTGCTCAATTAAATCGAATGTCCAATCTGGCCCCTGAGACAATTGGCTCGGCATATCAGTGTTTGCTCGACTCATGCTGCCTCCTTTGGAATAAATCTCGGAAAACTGGGTAAATATCCCCCACATCGACGATATGCCGCATGGCAAAGCTTTTTGGGTGAGCTGACTGTATTTGCTCGTAGACGTGCCACAAGCTTTGATGATCCCTAGGGGTAATTTCGATATAGGTGAAGTACTGCACCAAATCAATAATGTCTTCTTCTAAGATTTGTTTACAGATCTTAGAATCATCGTCCCAGTTGTCCCCATCTGATGCCTGAGCCGCATAGATATTCCATTGCTCCGGTGAGTAGCGGTCTTTGACAATTTTATCCATCAGCTTCAAAGCACTGGAAACAATCGTGCCCCCCGTTTCTCGGGAATAGAAAAACTCCTCTTCCGTGACTTCTTTGGCACTGGTGTGGTGGCGAATAAACACCACATCGATTTTTTCGTAATTACGATTTAAAAATAAGTACAACAAGATAAAGAAGCGCTTCGCGACATTCTTGGTTTCTTGGGTCATGGAGCCAGACACGTCCATGATGCAAAACATTACCGCTTTGCTACTGGGTTTAGGTTCTTTAACGTGATGGTTGTAACGTAGATCGTAGGTGTCTAAAAACGGTGTACGCTCGATCTTTTGTTTCAACAAAAGTATTTGCTCATCCAACCATACCAATCGGGCTTTTTGCTCGGGTGAACTTGCCTCCTCAATTAACTGCTCGCGTTCCGCCTCAACCTCCGCTAATTTTTTCCGTGAGCCACTGCTCATCACCATGCGGCGAGCATAAGCATTGCGCATGGAGCGTACGATATTGAGCTTAGATGGCGTCCCTTCAGACACCACGCCAGCATGCTTTAAACTGAACTCTTTTAGCTCTTTTAGATCTTTACGCACAAGGTTAGGAAGCGCTAAGTCTTCAAAAACAAAATCCAAAAACTCTTCTTGGGAAATCTGGAAAACAAAATCGTCCTCCCCTTCCCCTTGATTAGACGCATCACCGCTACCACTGCCCTGACCCTGGCCTCCTTGGGGTTTATTAATTCGATCCCCAGGCGCAAACTCTTTGTTCCCCGGGTGAACGATAGAACCAGTCCCCCCTTGGCCGTGGCCAAAGGTGGGTTCATGAATGTCCCGCTTAGGGATGGTAATTTGTTCCCCTCGATCCAAATCCTGAATACTGCGCTGATTGACAGCCTCTTCAACCGCTTTACGGATATGCGCTCGATATCGACGCAAAAATCGCTGACGATTGACGCTGCTTTTGTGCTTCCCATTTAGGCGGCGATCAATTATGTAAGACATGCTTGCACCTCCTTTCTCGACCGTTTTTAGGCAACAACTTCACAACTACCTATTGGGATTTACGCACACGCAAGTACCACTCAGACAGTAAGCGTACTTGTTTTTCAGTATAGCCACGCTCCACCATGCGTTTCACAAACTCATTATGTTTACGCTGATCTTCACTGGAAGACTTGGCACTGAAGGAGATGACTGGCAACAAGTCCTCTGTGTTGGAGAACATTTTGCGCTCAATCACGACTCGAAGTTTCTCGTAGCTGAGCCAGCTAGGGTTGCGGCCAGCATTATTAGCACGGGCCCGCAGTACAAAATTCACCACCTCATTACGGAAGTCTTTAGGATTACTGATCCCTGCAGGTTTCTCGATTTTCTCAAGTTCATCGTTGATGGAAGAACGATTTAAAATGTCCCCAGTTTCTGGATCTCGATATTCCTGATCCTGTATCCAGAAGTCCGCGTAGGTGACATAGCGATCAAAAATGTTTTGACCGTATTCAGAATAAGACTCTAGGTAAGCGGTTTGGATCTCTTTCCCAATGAACTCCACATACCTAGGGGCGATAAACTCTTTTAAGGCCCGCAAATATCTATCATGGCGATCTTGATCAAATTGCTCCTGCTCGATCTGTTGTTCCAGTACATACATCAAGTGGACTGGGTTGGCCGCCACCTCTGTGGGATCGAAGTTAAACACTCGAGATAGGATTTTGAAGGCAAAGCGCGTCGATAAGCCGTCCATCCCTTCGTTTACGCCAGCAGCGTCTTTATATTCTTGTAGGGACTTCGCTTTGGGGTCTATGTCTTTTAAAGATTCCCCGTCATAAATGCGCATTTTTGAGAACACACTGGAATTTTCAGGCTCTTTTAAACGGGACAATACGGAAAACTGAGCCAGCATTTTCAGGGTGTCAGGGGCACAAGGAGCCTTATCAAGAGAAGAGTGTTCAAGCAGCTTCTGATAGATACTCATCTCTTCTGTCACTCGAAGACAATAAGGCACTTTGACCGTGTATACCCGGTCGATAAAGGCTTCGTTGGTTTTATTGTTTTTAAATGCTTGCCACTCAGATTCGTTGGAGTGGGCAAGGATAATGCCATCAAATGGAATGCTCCCTAGCCCTTCTGTGCCGTTAAAGTTACCTTCTTGTGTGGCCGTCAATAATGGGTGGAGCACCTTAATAGGCGCTTTAAACATTTCCACAAACTCCATGATCCCGCGGTTACCCCGGCAAAGACCACCAGAATAGCTGTAAGCATCAGCATCGTTTTGCTCAAAGAATTCCAACTTACGAATGTCTACCTTACCTACTAAGGCGGAAATATCTTGGTTGTTTTCATCGCCAGGTTCGGTTTTAGAAATACCAATTTGTTTGATCGCTGATGGGTACACTTTCACCACACGAAACTGTTGTATGTCCCCACCATATTCTTTTAAGCGTTTTGAGGCCCAAGGAGACATGACCCCTTTTAAGTAACGCTTAGGGATACCGTACTCTTCTTGGAGAATATCGCCATCTTCATTGACATCAAATAAAGATAACGGTGACTCAAACACAGGAGATCCTTTAATGGCGTAAAACGGCACGGACTGCATCAACTCTTTAAGCTTTTCTGCCAAAGAGGATTTACCGCCCCCCACAGGCCCTAATAAATACAGTACTTGTTTAGACTCTTCCAAGCCTTGGGCAGCATGGGTCAGGAAGGCCACGATTTTTTCAATGGAATCTTCCATGCCATAAAAATATTCAAATATTGGATAACGCTTAATCAATTTGTTTGAGAAGATCCGACTGCTTCGTGAGTCCTTGGAAGTATCAATAATCTCTGGCTCACCTATAGCTTTGAGGAGTCTCTCAGGCGCCGAGGCGTATGCGTCAGGATTGGATTTACATAGGGTCAAATACTCGTCGAGTGACATTTCTTCTTCTTTTTGAGCATCAAAACGAGACTGAACATGATCAAAAATACTCATCGCGGCATCCCCTTGTATGTCATTGGGCTCGCGCAAAACGCAGCGGCTACCCAGAAATCGACCGAACTCTCACTAAAAAAGAGCACCATATAATCGGCGAAGATACTTTAGGTGTAGCACAGTCTAGGGACTACTCAAGGAAGAAATAGGCGCATTTACATTTATAAACTTTCGGTAAAACAAAGTGATAGTCGTTTAAGTACCTGAAAACTAAGCATTTCAAATGCTGTTTTTTGAGATTAAGGATATTAATTTGCATAGTTATGTTGCGTAGGGGGATTTTGAGCCCAATTTTTGCTTCTATAGACAATGAACTAACAGGAGACAATCCTTGCTAGTACTTTCACAACACTAGGATTTTGTAGTAATTTAACGAAACAAATGGTTCTTCTTTGGACGCAAATTGTGTCTATATTCCGTTACGCAGTAATAACAAAGCCGTGCCATCTCAACTTTGCGTTGCCACGCTTCACTGCGATAACCTCATACCTCGTGATTAAGGTGGCCTAATGGATTTATCAAAACACGTAAGCGCTTTCCCTTTTATTCAGGACGCTTCTGACAACGTTATAAAGACCCTCACAGAACTGGCCCAAATTAAAACACTTAGCGCCGGCGAGGTGCTTGCACGACAATTCGAAGTGGGCACCCATCTCTATTTTATTATGTCGGGTGAAATATCCATCTCTATTCCTTTACAGGACTCAGGCAAGTCTTATCACGTTGGTTTGCTAAACCAAAAACTTGCCCCGGTAGGCTGGTCTGCCTTTCGCCATCCATCCCGTTATGCCACCAGTTTCCAAGCCACTAAGTCGTCAGAGTTGATTTATTGGCCCATTGTGGAGTTACAAAAGCTTTTAGATACTGAGACAGAGTTTGCCAATGCATTCCTGTCTTTTGTTTACCGGGAGTCTTTGCCCGTATTAACCGGCATTCAAAACTTGACCCGTCCATTTTTTGCCAACGAGTCGCTGGCATTTGACGAAACACGTCCACTGATTAATCCAGAATTACAAAACCAAACCATAAAAGACTCCAGCGCCTTTTTATCCAATACGGCCTTTTTTGATGGTTTCACCCAAACTGAAATTCACGCATTAGCTAAACATGCCTCTATCCTATTAGCTCACCAAGGTGACATTCTTTCTCAGCAAGATCAGCAAGAAGATGGCTTGTACTTCCTTGTAAAAGGTAAGGCTATTGTGAGTTACCAAACTGAATCTGGTGACATCATTACGACCCGAACCATTGCTCGGGAAGGCACTGTACTGGCTTGGTGTACTTCCGATGACAGCCAGCGTAATCGTGCCACGATTATTTCATCTCGAGACACTACGGTTCTTTTCATAAAACGGGACGACTTACTCAGTGTCTTTGAGCAGATGCCAAAATTGGCCATCAAGTATTGGTACCGTCTCATTTGGCTAATCGGCACTCATTTAGTGTCTGCCCGCATGCGCTATCTATCACAAATAGCTGGCGATGAAGTACTTGCGGTAAACAGCATGATCGAGCAAAGCGCTGCGGTGTTGCCCGTCAGCTCACCGCTCTACAAGGTGGGTAATTTATTAAAAAATGCCGTCACCACAGATGAGGCCTTTGGTGTCTTGTACCGTTGCCTGCACTTTGGCTCCCGTATCGAGCGTACGGTGGCAGGTATGAGTCTAGATATTCTTAAAGACCTACAACGGGAGAATGCTTTCTATCGTAAGCTGGCTAGCATTTACGATATGGTTAACACCATGTCCCCTGATGCAAATGCTATGGATGTGCGCCGCTTAGGAACGGAACAATTTAAACAAGCCTTTGCTCAAGTGCCTTATGTGATCAAAGGCTTGGAAAACCTACCTAAGAAACAAGGCAGTCTGTTTATTTATAATCACCTACTAGGCTCCCATGCCACACAGCTAGCAAATGGCTTCCGCTACTCCTTAGATGCCCAGTTCATCAGCTCCATGATCATCTCTAAGCAATATGGCGTATCTGCCCAGCGCGTTGTGCGCCGTAGCAAACAGCATGAATACTGGCGCGATGATTACTATGAGCGCTTTGGCAATATCTTTGTGGACAGCTGGGACTCTCTCACGAAAGGCACAGAAAGCTACGATAAGTTTCTTTCTGAAAGTCAGGCAACGCTTAGTAATAACACGCCCCTATTAATTTCGCCGGAAGGCAAAAGCTTTGCTACTCAGGAATCCCCAGGGGAGTTACTGCCTTACGTATTTGAGTTAGCGGGATCCTTTGGTACTGAGCAAGAGCCATGGATCGTGCCAATTGCCGTTGCCAACTTTGATAAACGAGCTGATCACAACATCTACAGCGTGGTCATCAAGCCAGCGTTTCGTATTTCTGACCGGGTGGACGTCAACGACTCCGAAGCATTGAATGCTTTCTTAAAATCTTATCAAGCTGAGTTTAGAGAAGCGGTACAAGAAGCAGAAGATCTTGCTAAAGAAGTGAAAAAATACCCCATACTCAGCGGCCAAAATGGCTGTAAGTCCAATGTTCTAAGCGTGAACCAGCTGGATATCGAGTTTGAATCAGACGTACGTGAGTTAGAATTCCGCCTTGCTCACAAGCTCTATAAAGAGCCCCCTGTGGCATTTTATGGCAGCTCAACCATCAAGCTTTGGAATGACTTTGAGCCGACATTTGGCAGCCACTCAGCGATTAATTTAGGTTTCAGTGGTGCCACCATCGAAGCTTGCGTGTATTACTTCGAGCGCATTGTGTTACCACGGGCACCAAAAGCCTTAGTACTTTATGCTGGTGACAACGACATCAGCAATAAACACAACAGCAATAAAGTCATTGATATGTACGTGAGCTTGCTAGAGAAAGTAGATCGCCATCTACCGGGCACGCCAGTGGCCATTTTAGGTGTCAAAGTGAGCCCTGCTCGTTCCGACATCAGTGCCACATTGGACAGCACGAATAAGATGCTCAAGCAGTTAGCTAAGACTCGTCCGAACACATATTTCATCGATACCAATGCGTTATTGTTGAACACTGATGGGACAATTAACGAGAAGTTGTTTGAAAGTGACCGATTGCATCTTAACGACAAAGGCTATCAGGCATGGAGTAAAGCCTTAAAGGATCAGACTAAAAACATTTTCTGACCTAAAACACAAAAGGGCTTGGTGTGACGCACCAAGCCCTTTTTCATTTCAACCAGCAGTTCTTTTAGTTAGCAGTCCGTTACTGGGGCAGCAGAAAGTGCTTAACAATGTCCTGGGCAGAACATGGACGGGCAAAGAAGTAACCCTGCAAATACTTACAACCAAAAGAGCGCAACAGCTCCCACTGCTCTTTTGTTTCAACCCCTTCTGCCACCACATCCATAGATAGACTTGTGGCTAGCGCGATAATGGCACGGGCCACATCTCGGTCATAGTCATCCGCGGTGATGCCATCGATAAAGCTTCGGTCAATCTTTAGAGTATTGGCATTCAATTTTTTCAAATAGCCAAGAGAGGTATAACCCGAACCAAAATCATCGACTGACGCTTTAACCCCCATTTTTAGCAACTTATTGAGCACTTCAGTGGCCTTATCTGGGTCCGCCATAATCGCAGTTTCAGTGAGCTCTATATCGATGCAATTGGCTAAAAACGGATAGCGACCTAACACGTCCTCAAACACATTAACTAGCTCCATACGAGTCACATGGGCGGCAGAGATATTCACAGAGATGGGCAACAAGGGGAGCCCCATATCCTTCCAAGTTTGCTGCTGTTTCGCTACGGAATTCACCACCCAGCGATCCAGCTCCAATATCACATTAGACTCTTCCGCAATGGAGATGAAACGATCAGGATAAATTAAACCCAAGCGAGGGTGTTGCCAGCGCACTAAGGCTTCTAATCCAGTCACCTTGCCCGAATCAGACTCCACCTTCGGCTGGTAATGCACCAGCAACTGGTTCTTGGTAATTGCATCACGTAAATCCGATTCAATTTGGATTCGTTCCGGGGTAGCATTTTCTAAAAACTGGCGATGCCAAAATACAAAACACCCCTTGCCTGATTTTTTCGCTTCATAGAGAGAAATATCCGCATAGCGCATGGCGCTGACTAAATCGACCGCATCAGAAGGTAAACTTACAATCCCCATGCTGGCACCGATATAAACCTGTGTATTCAAGACTGAAAATACACGGGATAACCCGTCAATAATGGCCTGACCTATTGCCGCTTTCTCTTCATCAGACAATACACCCACCCAAAGCACCACAAACTCATCGCCCCCCTGGCGGGCAATGAGAGCTGCTTGAGGCACCACCTCTTTTAAACGCTCCCCGACTAAGTAAAGCAAGCGATCCCCAGCGTGGTGGCCTAGGGAATCATTAACGAATTTAAATCGGTCTAAGTCCAAATAGTACAAGGTCAGTGGATTGCGACGAATCGCTCGGGAAGATAACTTTTGGGAAAGAAACTGCTCGAATTGAAAACGGTTTGGTAAGGCCGTTTGGGAATCAAAATAAGCCATTCTATGAAGCTTTTCTTGTGCATTTTTTGATTCAGTAATGTCATTAAAAATGGCGATGAAGTTAGTGATCCGGCCTTGATCATCTCGTAAGGCTTCTAGAGACAACCAAAGGGTTTTTTCAAGCATTGCAGGGGCAGTAAAATAGACTTCTCCAGCCCAATGATTATGTTCAACCACATAACGCCAAATTTCATTAATGGACATATCTTGCGTCCATGCCGTCTTTAACCGGTCATTAATCCCCTGAGGAAATTCATCCATACTCAGTTTAAAGATATCACTGGCCACTTCGTTAAAATCAATAATATTTCGCAGCCGATCCATCAAAACATTTCCCTGCATGGATGACTGGAAAAAGTGAGACGACACTTTCACAAGGTGCTCTGAGGTTCGCAGGTCTGAAATGTCTTGCAGTACCCCAACGATCCGATCTGGCTCCCCATGGGAGGCCACCTCTAACCCACCACGTAAAATCACATGGTAACTTTCCCCATTCACATACAACTGCAACTCGGCTGTGATAGTGGTCCCCCGAGCACGGCATTTTGAAAACTGTTTAATAAGATCTCCACGGTGCTCCACCGCAACCCAAGCCATCACTTTATCAAACGACCATTGGGCACCCTGCTCAGACAGACCTATGAGTGCAAGCAACTCAGGGGATAAGGTAAAGTCAGAGGCATCCAAATTAAATTGCCAAGCCCCCATTTTCGCCATCTCATGAGCACTACTCAACTCACTTTGAATGGCTTCGATAGAATGGCGAGTGCGACGTTCTTCAGTAATGTCTAACAGACTCCAAAGACGGCCGATTAGTTTTCCATGACGTTTTCGAGGGCGCACATTGTAACGAATCCAGCGACCATCATTCAGCAGCAACTCGCCGGAAAAAGCCTCAGTTTGTGCGTGACTTCGCTGAAGAAACTGTAGGAAATTCTCAGGGTTTTCAAGAAAGGTACCAAAGATGTCTAAAAAACCAGACATTGAAATCTCCCCGCCTAATGAGTCAGGAAGCTGCCAAAGGTCTCCAAATGCATCATTAAAGACTAATGCATTTTTTTCAAAGTCCACCAGCACTAACGCTTCAGAAGCAGAAAAGAAAGTCGCTTCAAATAATTCTAGGTGAGAGATTGCAAAACTTTCGCGCTCCTGTAAGACATCAGAAGCAAGATCTACGGAACGCTCTAACAATACAATCTCATCATCTTTTTCACTAATAAGAGTATCGAGCGCTTGAATAAAATCGTAAAAGTTGTCTTGATCACTGTGCTCTGGAAAGAACTTATGCAGTAATTCTTCTAATTTTTTATGCATTATCCCCTCAAACAGCTGGCGGAATCCCGAGCAAGACGCATTCGGGCGCATTTATGCTAATTAATTTCAATTGGAAATTCTAATGTTATTCCACTCTTTTTATAGTTTTATTGATTGACTCCGTAATAAAAAAACGTCAGCATCAGTGTATTAACAAACTTTCAAAGAATTTTTTAATGTCTCTAGTTACTTCTTTAAAACGCAACGGCGATAAACGTAAGGTTAAGAAACTTTACGATGCTGGCGTGCGGATGTAACTTTTAATTCCCGACAGCATGTATGCTGACTCGGGACCTCCTCAAAGCCTACATGCTGTCAACAACCAAACAGAGGTAACAGTATGTTTCACGGCGCGATCACTGCACTTATTACACCCTTTCGCGACAACCAACTGGATGAAGATGCCCTACGTAAAATCGTACGCTGGCAAGTCGACTCTGGCATTGATGGCTTAGTACCGGTCGGAACCACTGGCGAAACGCCAACACTCAGTGCAGCCGAGCACAAACGAGTGATCGAGATTACGGTTGAAGAGGTTAATAAGGCTGTTCCTGTGATCGCCGGAGCGGGCTCCAATAACCCAATCGAAGCCGTTGAATACGCGCGCTATGCTTCCGAAGCCGGAGCGGATGCCACTCTTCATGTGGCTGGCTATTACAACCGCCCAAACCAACGGGGCATCTACGCACATTTTAAACATGTGCACGACAATACTGATCTACCTATCGTTGTTTACAATATTCCCCCACGTGCTGTGGTGGGTGTCGATGTTGCCACCCTAGCTGAGCTTGCCAAGCTGCCACGTATCGTTGGCGTAAAAGATGCGACGGGGGACCTTACTCGCCCCATTCGCGAGCGGGCCTTGATTAACAAACCTTTTAGCTTCCTAAGTGGCGACGATGTCTCTAGCGTTGCCTACAATGTTGGCGGCGGCAATGGCTGTATTTCTGTTTCAGCAAACGTTGCCCCACGCCAAGTTGTTGAGCTACATAGGCTGTGCCGTGAAGGAAAGTTCACCGAGGCCGCACTACTTCAAGACAAGCTTTTCGCCTTGCATTCAGCGCTATTTATCGAGCCAAACCCGACCGGCGCAAAATACGCTATGTCTCTCCTTGGTTTGTGTTCGGAAGAATGCCGCCTACCTATGATGCCATTGGAAGACAGCACCAAAGCCGCGATTCGTGCCGCGATGGAATCCTTGGAGTTAATCTAACTCACCAAATTAAAAAGGCAGCCTAGGCTGCCTTTTTAATTGTGATCAATAATCAACACTCTTCAGTGGTTATTCACCGATGTGCCAGCCATTTGTCATAGGGTAACGACGATCTCTACCAAAGCCTCGTTCCGTAATGCGCACACCCGTTGGCGCTTGACGTCGCTTGTATTCATTCAAGTCCACTAGACGTAACACACGGTACACAGTCTCACGATCAAACTGGTTACTCCCTAGAATAGCCTCTGCGCTCATATCCTGTTCGATATACATGCGTAAGATCTGATCCAGAACCTCATAACTAGGTAACGAATCCTCATCTACCTGATCAGGGGCTAACTCAGCACTTGGCGGACGGGTAATAACACGCTCAGGAATCACATAACCTAGGGTATTACGGTACCAACTCAAGCGGAAAACAAGGGTTTTAAACACATCTTTAAGTACCGAATAACCACCTACCATGTCGCCATATAAGGTGGCATAGCCAACAGCCATCTCACTCTTATTACCTGTGGTCAGTACCATGTAGCCTTTTTTATTAGAGATTGCCATCAAGGTCACACCACGAGTACGGGCTTGTAAGTTCTCTTCAGTGGTATCTCGACCATACCCTTCAAATTCAGGGGCAAGGGTGTTCATAAAAGCCGTCACCATAGGTTCAATAGGCAATACACTGTATTCAACCCCCAGCAATTTGGCTTCTTCTTCAGCATCCTCTAGGCTCATTGAGGAAGTGTAGGTATAAGGCATCATCACCGCTTGAACACGATCCGCACCAATCGCATCAACAGCCACAGCCAAAGACAAAGCCGAATCAATGCCACCACTTAACCCCAACACAATGCCTTTGAAACGGTTTTTCTCAATGTAGTCCCGTAGTCCTGTGACCATGGCTTGGTAAACGCTTGCCTCAACTTCCATCGCCGGAGAAATCTCTCCAGGCATAGGGGCCACCCGATGCTCACGATCTTCAGCCACAGTGAAATCCACCGTATATAGGCCTTTTTCGTACCAAGGGGCTTGGCGAACTTTAACGCCTTTAGCGTCCACCACAAATGAACCACCTTCGTAGACCAATTCATCTTGAGCGCCCATGTAGTTCACATAAACAATTGGCAAACCATTTTCACTGGCCCGTAGTTGTAGCAAACGCTCACGAACGCCCATTTTTTCAATATGGAATGGGGAGGCATTCAAGTTCAAGATCAACTCAGCACCCGCGTCTTTCGCTTGGGCAATAGGCTCTGGATGCCAAATATCTTCACAGATACTTAAGCCAACTTTGGCTCCCTTGATATCGACGATACAGGCGGTCTGACCTTCGTTGAAGTAGCGTTTGTCATCAAACACTTGGAAGTTAGGCAGCTTCTGCTTGGCGTATTCTCCTAGGATATCTCCTTGATAAAACACACCAGCACAGTTAAATAGCTCCCCATCTATGACTCTTGGGTAACCCACCACAACATAAATGTCATCTACCCGGCCTAAGATGTCACTAATTGCTGATTCAATTCGAGTGGCCAGACTGGGACGCAATAGGAGATCTTCCGGCGGGTAGCCAGTCAAAGTTAATTCAGGGAAAACGATCACATCTGCTTTTTGCTCGTCTCTTGCCTTTATAGACTGCTCAATCACAGATTCCGTATTGTTCTTGATATCGCCCACTAGCATGTCTAGTTGGGCCATGGCTACTCGTATGGTCATTTCGTTGCTATCTCGAAAGCTCTGTTAGATGATATGGGCTTTATTGTCGTGGAATTACATAACTAAGGTAAAGGGCATGATCGTACGTTTGTTATTTTTTGTGTTGGTTTTTGCTATTTGCTGGATAGTTTATCGCCAATTCACCAAAGCAATTGCGGGAAAGAATAAGACTCCCGCCAAAAAGAACAAGGACACTCAGGAAGAAGCCATGGTCAAATGTGCCCATTGCGGAACCTTTGTGCCAACCAGCCATGCCATTTATGACCAACACCAAACCCCTTTCTGCTGCATCGAACATAAACAAGAAGCTAGCCGTTAAATCACTGACAAATGGCTCCAACTGGTGCGTTGTTGCTGACGCCACCAACAACGAGCCGTCACCCTATCTAATGATGCACACCAACGCTCAACTGGCAATTTAGAGTGTTGGTGCGCTTGATAAAAGACGGTGGTTTGCCGATTAAGGTCCAATGATTGCCAAGAAGATTCATTCAAGGAACAAAAGTCTACGCAGGCACTCATGCTAGCCTGCCCCATTGAAAGCCTTGATTCAAGGGCTTGAAGAACTTCATGCCATTGACTGTTTCCCCCATCCAGCTGACGCTGTTTCAACCAAATAGATTCTCGAGTTAATGACTGACTTTGATGATGAAGTTGCCATGTGATTGCCGCAATAATCAGAAGCACTGGCAAGGACACCCAGCCACGCATCTGCCGTAATCTCACAAGACACCACCCATAGGTACAATGAGGCTTCCAACTGAGCGACAGGATTCATCGAAGCGCCAAGTGTCACCACGCAATGTTCGATGGGTCTGTTCTGAGCTTGGTTTCATTTGACACTCAGGCAGTTGAATCAGGTACTCAATCAAAAGCCCCATCATCTCTGATACCGGATAAATACCATAGCGGGTAACAATTTCATCCGATCGACCATCTTGGTCTCGATCTAATATTGGGTAAATACGCATAGCGTGCAAATTGGGGAAGAGCTCAATCCCATTGCCCCCTCGTTCAGGCTTGCGCCAAAGGGCATTTTGCTCAAGTTTTCCCTTTGCAAGATACCAATAAAAATCCGACAAAGTACCAACCAGCACAGTGTTATTTAACCCCTGCTGGTTCCCTTTAATTGACGCAACAAATGCCCCATCGGCCTGCGCTAAAACAGTTGCTTGCTGGCTTCCCGAACAAGCACTCACCTGCAGCCTTTGGCCAATGCTAATGCCATCACAAGGCAACCTAACTGAGAGCTTATCCCCTTCTAGCTGGCCATAAGCAGCACATGAGCCAACATCTGCCCCCCTAAGCCAATCTGACTGATGCTCGAAAGAGGATTCAGCAATCCCTTTTGGTCGATTAAAGCTACTACCAATTTCGATGGTGCGACCGTCATCAGAGCATCCAAACCTGCCTAATCTCTGCCATTGGGCATAAAATTGATCCTCTACGCCCCGCTGGAGTGCCATATTGGCTAATAGAGATTCCTGTGTTTTGCCACTATCAGACAAAACGCGAGTCAGAGGAATGAGAGTCCCAAAGACAACAGCTATCAAAGCGAGCCCCACTAGCACCTCCACCATGAGAAAGCCCCGCACTCTAGAAGGAGTCATTGGTAGAGACCATTTTGCAATATGCGTTTAAGCTCAGCCCCGCGGCAATACTGGCAGCTTGGGCCTAGGGCCGACTCTCCTTCCATGGGTAAATGGATATCGAACAGTAGATTAACTTGCTGCTGAAAACGCTCTCGTCGTTCCAGGTCGTGGCTTTGTTTTAGCGCAATTAAACGCTGATTCACGGTCGCTCGGCTGTCTTGGTAAACAGACATTACCACAGCCAAAATAGAAACCGATAACAACACCTCCAACATAACCCAACCTGAGCTTCGACGGGCACTCTTATAACCACTCATCGGCAAGCCTCCGAGTAGTACACATCAGGGTCCAAGTATGCTCGGCCGCTTTGACTCACCACAATTCTTAGGGCCGGATCCCCCTTGGAACACAGATAAAATGAGCCATTTTGATAGGCAGATAAGCCTGTTGGCAGAAATACAATGTATCTGCGGTAAACGGGGAAACCACGCCAAATAATCGTGACCGACGGGAGAAAGATACCACCTACATAAGCAGCGCTGGAGGAACGCTCAGGAGAAAGATAGACATAATTAGACCAGCCTCCATCGCATGATTCCCCACCACACAAATACACTGGGCGACCAGAGTGAATGGCTTGAGAACGGGCTCGATCAATGAGGCTAATCAAGGCCAAAGCTTGATCATGCAGCACTTCGCGTTGACGCCAAGACGCATAATAATCGTAAAGAGTTTTTGAAAGGCCGGACAATGCTAGAAGCGACAACACAGTCACCACCACCAGCACCTCCATAAGCGTAAAGCCCTGTTTGGAGCGTTGCATGACACATTCCTTATGTCTTACGACGCCCTAACATCCTGTCAGGGCGTTAACACCTACTAGGCTGGTTCAGAACTCATGGGTTCTGAAGACTCTGTATCTGAAACAGCCTCTGATTGGGAAGCGATCAAATCCGTGATTCGGGCGATCATCTCTCGTTGATATTGATACATTTCATCCATGCTATCAAGTTTAGAGGCCTGTTCTTCGCGCATGGCCATAATGGCATCCAATGCCGTCGTAGCCGCATCGCGAAAATCTTCAAAAATTTCAGCCGTCTTCTCAGCAAAGGATTCCAGAGCATCACGGTAGGCAACTAAAGGCTCTTGCACGGAACGCATGCCTGAGTTTTGACCGTATGCAGACACCGCTTGAGACGATTTAGCCGTCTGAGATGTACTCAGTGTCATCGAAAACGAAGCTAAAGTGGAAGCATCGAATCCCATATCAAAACTTTTCTGTATTGCACCGGCTACATCACCACTAAAAAACATGTCTGAAACAGAACCCGCTGAGGCCATCATTTCTTTAATGGCGGCTAATTCCGTTTCATTAAGATCTCCCTCTACGGAAAAATCAAATGCAAACTCTTGAGTCTGACTTTCATAGCGAACATAGTTCACGTCATCATCACTAACACTGATCGCTTGCCCAGAGCCATTAGACTGTAGTGCGTACAGGTTAAAGCTGACGATGTCCCCTTCTCGAGTCTTAATCTCAAACTGAGACGAATCTTCGCGGGTGTAGGATTGACTGCTGACTGCTGTCAATTGAGCAGCTTCGACTTGTGTATCACTGTCTAAAAACAGTTTTTCTAAGGCATCGAAACCGTCTGCAACCAGCGTCTCAGTCTCGCTAATACCTTGCTCCACTGGGTCATTTAGCCACCCTAGTGCTTTGAGTTTCTCGGTTGCATCCTCGACGCCCTTCTGTACAGCTGATTTGGCAGTCTCTAGTACCTCAGATAAACGTTCGGAGTCCGCACCATTCTCCTGTAGGTTCTCTAAATAATTACCTACGTGAGACAAGATGCGCTGGGCAACGTTTTCAGGGGAGTAGTCATTTTTAGCGGAGGTAGAATTTGAAGACTGGGTCGTCCCTGTTTCTGCATTAGCACTAAACGTATACTGAACCTGCGTTGTCACACTCTTCTGTAAAATACTCATGCTACGAGACACGCCCGTTGACGGGCTATAGCCGTCGCTACCCCATGACTTTACAGCCTTTTGACTCGCCTGACTGTCTGCCGCCCTTCCTTGCGACAGATAGGTCGACGCTAAATCGCCTAAACCTTTCAATGAATCCGACATATCCCCTCCGAGCGCTAAAACCCCAATTTTGTATACTTATCGACCAGCAGAGAAAAATCTTTAGCATATTTTTTAAACAAAAAGTATTTTTTCTATTCGCGCGGCAATTTGTCGTGGTTTTTGAAAGGGTAAAGAATGATCACACCCTGTCATCATGTGATGCTGCCAACGAGGGTGCTCCTGGGCTAAGGCATCATAATGTTCCCGAAGAAGCGGGTGACTTAACTCCCCTGAAAACAGTAGCACTTGATCCGCATGTTCAAGCAAGTCTTGTCGCAAGCTCGGTTCATTACACATACGCTCCACATAATGAGTCACCGCGTCCAGCGCATAACTGAAGCCAATGGGACGGTGTGCTAGCCGGCTTTGAGTGGTGGCCTCTGCCACCGGATGCTTACGTCGATTTGGCGACACCCCATCCATAAAATGAGCAATACCTTGCTCTACGTCCCCTGTTTCACGAATAGTGTTCGATGCAAGCTTGTAGCGCTGTCGCACATCAGCCAATGTTTGTAGCGAAGCCCTATCTAAACCGGCAGGTTCTAGCAAGGCCATGGTATGGGTATTGCCAGTCTTGGTGGTAAGTGAATGATTAAGGTGTAGCGCCACCAATCCGCCCAGAGAGTAACCAATCGTGTCGAAGGTCTGCCAATTAAGATGGGCAAGCAGCTTCTCAATGTCATCGGACAATTGCTCTACGGTGAGCTGGGCTTCCTGTTTTCCTTGATAAAACGATTCCCCCATACCATTTAGATCAGGCACTAAGAACCAACGCCATTGGGTCAAGTACTCTAACATTGGCCCCCAGGTTAACTCCCCCGCCACCCCTGCACCGTGAAGCATTAAACAACAGCGATCGGTTTTGCTGTTGGGGTTTTCAACCACTCGATAGGCCAACTCAACTTCATCAAGGTGTAAAATTTTTGTCTCAAACACTTTAATTCTTCCTACTTGATCCCACGTTTCAGGTTACTATGGGCACAAATCACTTTTTTGAATACGCAATAAACTCAGATGGTCACTATTATGGCAGAAGTTAGACGCATAAGTTTGCCTTATGTAACGTCTCTTGCAACGCTGTTCCCAAGGGTTAGCGATCTCCCCTACCCCATACTGTTGGACAGCAATCACGATCAATTTCCTGATACGCACTATGATATTTTAAGCGCTGCCCCTAGGGCACTACTCAGTGCAACCTCCGACGACTTCGAACTCACTTGGTATGCAGAGCCCTGTATGACGCTGGCTCCCACCAAAAACCCATTGACGCTTATCGAGCAGTTAGTGCAACAGATGAGCCAACAAACATGGTCAGCAGAGACTCCAACAGGCTTTAACGGTGGTCTTTTAGGTTATTACGGCTACGAAGCAGGCCGATATGTGGAGCATCTTCCCAGATCCGTGACCGAAGACGTGGGCATGCCGAAGATTTTATTAGGCCTGTACGGTTGGGCCATTGTCAGCGATCATCAAACCCAAACTACCACGTTAGTGATCACCCCTTGGTGCCATTTAAGTGAAACAGACCTGCTCGCGAGACTTGAAGGTGACCACACAAGCGCTCCACGGAATTTTGTATTAGAAGGCTCATTTCAAGCCAATATGAGCCCAGAAGGCTACGCTGAACGATTCAGCAAAGTACAAGCGTATATTCAAGCTGGAGATTGTTATCAGGTTAACTTAGCTCAACGTTTTAGCGCACCCTACCAAGGGGCCCCTTGGGATGCCTACTTGGCATTAAAAGCCACCTGCCCAACGCCTTTTTCAGGGTATTTTGAGCTCCCCGATGGACGGGCGGTGCTGTCTCATTCCCCTGAGCGTTTCATCCAGAGTCATGGTGGTCGAGTCGAATCCAAGCCAATCAAGGGGACGCGTCCTAGAGGGCAAACCCCAGAACAAGATCAAGCGTTGGCAGAAGAATTATTAGCATCCGAAAAAGATCGCGCAGAGAACCTTATGATTGTGGACTTGCTGCGCAATGACCTAGGACGCAACTGCGTTGTGGGTAGCGTAAAGGTTCCCAAGCTGTTTGCATTGGAAAGTTATGCCAATGTGCATCATATGGTGTCCACAGTAGAAGGGCGTGTCGCTGAACCAAGCGATGCCATTAAGGTCTTTCAAGAGAGTTTTCCAGGTGGCTCCATTACCGGTGCCCCTAAAGTACGCTCCATGGAGATCATTGATGAATTAGAGCCCCATGAGAGAAGTGTCTATTGCGGCTCAATCTTATACTTCAGCTGTAATGGTGAGATGGACTCTAGTATTACAATTCGCACCCTAGTTGCAGACGGTCAAAACCTGCATTGCTGGGCTGGTGGCGGATTGGTCGCGGACTCCGATGGGGATGCTGAGTATCAAGAAACCTTTACCAAGGTGGGCAATTTGACCCATACTCTAGAAACAGAATTCCTAAGGTAACGAACAGATGATTGATGTGGCTCATTTCTTAGAATCATCGCCAATCACCCCGACCATCGACGAGATACGGGCGGCTCTTGACGCCCAAGCGCCACAGCAAATCTACAATCCAGATCAGTTTATTGCCCCTGAAGCCTACATTCACGATTACCGCGCAGCGGCGGTGTTGATACCTATTTTTCCCTGCCCCGACTCGGGCGACCTAAAAGTTCTACTGACCCAACGCTCATTAAATATGCGCAACCATCCTGGACAAATTGCCTTCCCTGGAGGCAAGCATGACCCTGAAGATGCCAGCATTCAGTATACTGCTTTGCGAGAAACATTAGAGGAAGTCGGCTTGGCTCCGGATTGTTTCGAGTTGATTGGCGAACTGGGTGAGTACTGCTCTATTTCTGGATATTGCATCAAACCTGTGGTGGCTGAAATGACTCGCATGAGCGAACTAAGCTTAAGTGAGGCGGAAGTGGAATGCGTCCACTGGGTGCCATTAAACCACTTACTGAACCCACAAAACTTCCAATACATAGAGCGTAAAATCGGCAATATCACCCGTGGGTATTTCGAAGTGCGCTACCATGATTTACGTATCTGGGGCGTGACAGCAGGGATCATTTTTGGTCTTTATCAAGCGATTGAAAATCATTATCGCTCGTAGGGGCTTTGCATTATAAGTTTAGGCTGGATTTGTATTTTATCTCAGTAATGTAACTTGCTAAGGTACAGCCAACTTGGAATTACATCAGGATAGACAACATGTCCAACTTTGATTTAGACGCCTTCGTGGCAAGCCACAAAGCTGACGAAGCGCAGAAAATTATTCACAGCGCCCTAGCAGAATTCGACAACATCGCGATCTCATTCAGCGGTGCAGAAGATGTGGTATTGATCGATATGGCCGTCAAAGCCAAAAAAGACGTTCAGGTATTTTCCTTGGATACTGGTCGTTTGCACCCTGAAACTTACCGTTTCATCGATACCGTTCGCAAACACTACAACATTAAAATTGATGTAATGTCTCCCGACGCAGAGAAGCTCGAAGCTTTCACTAAAGAAAAAGGGTTCTTCAGTTTCTTTGAGGACGGTCATAAGGAATGTTGTGGCGTACGCAAAGTGGCTCCCCTGCGCAAAAAACTCAATACTCTTAATGCTTGGATCACAGGTCAACGTAAAGACCAAAGCCACGGCACACGTAATCAATTAGCATTTGCTGAAGTAGACTCAGCGTTCAGCAATGACGAGCGCACCTTATTCAAGTTTAACCCCTTGGCAAACTGGTCTTCAGAAGACGTTTGGAACTACATCAAGGTGTTTGAAGTGCCATTTAACGAGCTGCATCAAAAGGGCTTTATCAGCATCGGCTGCGAACCTTGTACGCGCCCAGTACTGCCGAACCAGCATGAACGGGAAGGTCGCTGGTGGTGGGAAGAGTCAGAACATAAAGAATGCGGCCTACACATCGGCAACCTCATTCCAACAAAACAAGCCTAAGCCTGCGTTACAAGCGCTTGTTACGGGTGCCTTAAGTGAATACTTAGGCACTCGTTTTAATGTCTACATCTGACGCAGCGAGATAGTTCTGCCATTTCGCCATAAAGTCTTCATAGCACTGATCCAAATCCAACACATGATTATAGAGCAAGCGCCCAGGCCCTGTGAGCTCCGTTGAGCGACCATGACGGATTAGCAAAATGGTGCCTAACCCTTTTTCAAGCTTCTGAATATGCTGGCTCACCGCCGGCTGAGTTAACCCCAACTGACGAGCAGTTTGAGTGAAGCTACCTGTTTCGACCAAAGTTTTAAATGTAATAAGATGTTGAGTATTAAGCATAATGTTTCCTTATAATAAAAAGCATTATGCCTACTCCAAATGCCCCAGGCATTGACCTACATCGTGTTTTAATGAAAGACTGCCCTTCTTACTAAAATTCTCAAGAAGAACATGATGAGCAACAGTGCCGATTTAGACATCTGGATGGAGCGCCGCTCTGGGCCACGCACCGAAAAAAGTAACGATCACCGCAACGTTTATCAAAGAGACCGAGCACGGATCATTCACAGCGCCGCATTTCGTCGCCTTCAATCTAAAACTCAAATTCTCGCCATTCGTCAAAACGACTACAGCCGAACGCGCTTAACCCACTCATTGGAAGTGGCGCAAATTGGCGGCGGTATTGTTTACCATCTGCAGTCTTCTCAGCCTGAAAACGCTTCATTTCAGAAATGGCTTGCCAGCGAATCCCTCATTGAAACCATATGTTTAAGCCATGACATTGGTCACCCTCCTTTCGGCCATGGGGGCGAAGTGGCATTGAATTTCATGATGATTGACCATGGGGGATTTGAAGGAAACGGCCAATCGTTACGCATCCTAGGTAAGCGCGGCTCCTATTCAGAAGAATTCGGCATGGACGTGTCCCGACGCACCATGCTGGGAGTGATTAAATACCCTGCTCTACATGAAGATGTGGTAGGTAAGTATCCGAACAAACCCACCAATTTACGCCTATTCAGGGCAAAGGACTGGCACCCACCTAAATGTATTTTCGCTGAAGAAGCGCCGTTACTTGATTGGATTTTGGCCCCCTTCAATGAGTCTGATCGCAGTCACCTGTTGAACGTATCGCGCCAAGAGAACAATCGCCACGGACGCACCCAACACGCAAGCTTCGATACTTCCATAATGGATCTGGCCGATGATATTGCCTATGGGGTTCATGACTTGGAGGACGCGATTGTGCTTGGCATGGTCACACGTGACATGTGGCAAGCTCATGTGGCACAAGCCTTAGCCGCCATTGACACGCCCTTTTTAAACGAGCACTTAACCCGTATAGAACAACAACTGTTCAGCAAACAAAGTCATTTGCGCAAAAAGGCCATTGGCGATCTGGTCAGTTGGTTTATCACCTCCTGTGAAGTCACTGAAGCGAATGAGTTCGATCACCCATTATTAAGATACCAAGCAGCCTTACCGGCACCACAGCGACACGCCCTTGATCTACTGAAAGACTTTGAAATGACCCACATTATTCAACGTCCCGAAGTACAGATGTTGGTGTATAAGGGTCAGCAAATGCTGTTAGAAATGTTTGAAGCCCTTGCCGCAGATCCGGCAAGATTACTTCCGAAAGAGCTCGCAAAAGAATGGCGTGCCATTGAAGCAGTCGGAGGAAATGGTCACCGGATTATCTGTGACTACATGGCATCCATGAGTGATGATTATGCTAGCCGCATGTATAAAACTTTGTTCGTACCAAGCTCAGGTTCTGTCTTTGAACCCATATAAGCCTCACGACAAAGATTTACCAAACACCATCAAATCGCCCAATATACCGCCACTGCGCGCGATGTTGGGCAGCATCCCCCATTGCTCATAGCCACAGGATTTAAAAAACTGTTGACTGCGTAGGTTGGCAGACAAGATGTAAGCCACTAGGGTATGAATGTCCATTTGTTGTGCATGATGTTCAACGAATTCAAGTAGCCCTGACGCCAGCCTCTGTCGTTGATACTCCGCTTGGATATAGATTCCTAACTCGACCGCCCCCGCAAACGATGGCAGCCCATAGAAAGACTCTAAGGCACACCAACCCATTACAGTATCCGCATACTCCAACACCCAAAACGGCCGCTCAGGGCTAGAGCTTTCAATCCAATCAATGACGCTATAAAGGGTGACCCCACCTTTGAAGTCCGTTTGCGCTTCCGATTCTAAGAAGATAGATAAGATAAAAGGTGCGTCCTCAAGCTCTGCTGGACGCACCCTCAATTGTTCTCCTAACACTGGGTTAGCCCTGTTCAAGCAGCCTTCTTAAGTCAATCAAGGCAGCATTCGCTCGTGAAATGTAAGAAGCCATAACCAAAGAATGGTTCGCCAAAATACCAAAGCCATCACCATTTAAAATAACGGGTGACCAGACAGAAGCTTGGGTAGCCTCTAACTCACGAATAATTTGACGCAAGCTTACCAAGGCATTTTTATCCTGCAATGTGAACACAAAGTCTACTTCGATGGCTTTCAAAATATGAATTAACGCCCAGCTGGCCCCACGGGCTTCATAAAACACGTTATCAATTTGCATCCATGAGGTTTGCACGTATTGGCGGGCCACACCTTCGGTAGACTGACGGGCGTTTTTATCCCCTGCTAAATCGGTATTTTCACGGACCTTTGCAACACTTGCGGACAAACGCTGGGACAGACTCCCCAAACGAGTAGACACATCGGACAAATATTCGGCAAGGCTGTCAGCGCGGGAATAGAACTGAGCATTATCAGTATTATTCGCCAAACGATCCAAATACTGCATTAGTTCAGCATTGCCTCGGCGGTACTCACTTTCACTGGAAGGTAACGCCCAGCTTTTGTTATCAAAGTTATACTGAGGCTCGGCAATTTTTAGATTTGGGTCTTCCGTAGATTGGGACTGAGAGCGACTAAATTCCTTCCGTAGCGCTCGGGCCATGTCCCGCACCTGCACTAACACCCCGAACTCCCAAGACGGCATGTTATCCATAAACAACCCTGGGGGCAGGATATCATTGCTAATAAACCCACCTGGTTTTTCTAACAAGGTATCCACCAACTGATAAACCGTACTCGTAGTGGTGTAACCCGTGACCAGTTTTTTACTGTTATTCAAGTACCCTTGCGCTTCAGCTCGTTCCTTCGCAGCCGACACCACATCAAACTGATCCGGTTCACTGCTCCAATACATACCTAACCCTGTGATCAACACGAATAGGAATGCAACGCCGATCAATACGCCTTTAAACAAGCCAGAACGATACTGACCTAGTTTTAAAACAGCGAGTTTATCGAGAATTTTCGCCATATTTTTATCCTTATTCGTTCATTTCAACGGTGTATCGAGCACGATGATAAATCATAGCTCGTACTCGGAAGTCCGGTGTTCTGCTATTGAGGATTTGATAAATCAAGCGACCTTCTTTATCACTTGGCCAATTAATCTCAATTGGCTTCTGAAGTGCCAAGATTCGGTCAATAATAGGCTGCATTTTTGCAAGAATTTCCTCTTCACTCAATTGGAATAGGTCTTTTGGCAAAATAAATACATCTTCTGAGGCGTCTGGCACCCTGTCCTGCTTTGTTGCAGTCGCCTTAGGGGTCCCTTGAGCCCGCTTCTCAATACGAGCGACGCGATCGGCTGCAGTACTAATATTGGGATCATCCTGATTCACAAATCTCGCATTGTTCAAGTAGGTATAAGCGGTGTTAAAGTCCCCTCGACCTGCTGACACTATTGCCCAATCCAAATAGGTATCGACAATATTAGAGATACCTAAAATCGCTTCATAGTTGCCAGGATCTCGACCTAAGGCGATTTGGAAATACATGTTGGCATTGTCTTCTTCAGGGGTTAGTAAGCGACGCTCTGACAAAGCGTATTGACCCATTTTGATCAAGCGCATTGTCACCTTATCGGCCGCAGATACCACCTGAGCCTGGGGCTCAGGTTTAATATCATTTATTACTTCTGGAGTCGCTGGCTTCTGATCCACTTGCTTCTCTGACTCTGGAGCTTCCACTTGAACAGGAGCGGATACCGGTGCAGGCGTTGACGCACATGCCACTAAAAACATTGACGAAGTTAGCAATAAAAACGCTTTTTTAGACAAGATAACTCCTAGGTGTTTGGAAACTTCTAACTCGATTGGTAGTCTATAGCGCCTTCGACGCCGAAGAAACCTTCATTGTAAATGATAAATAGGCCCATGAATGCTGCGCCAGCTTTTTGCTCTCATTATCCTGACATACTCCTCACTGATCTTTGCATTCAGTATTAGTTCACCTTTTGGTTCCAGTAGCCAAGAGTTTTTACCCGTAGACCAGGCCTTCATTCTTTCGATTGACAGAGAAGACAACGGGCAGGTCATTGCCCATTGGGACATTGCCGAAGGCTACTACCTTTATAAACATCAGCTTAAGATACAACAGGAATCAGGGCCTGCCCTATCATTCGGTGACATTCCCTCAGGCACCGTTAAAGAAGACCCCTATTTTGGCACAGTAGAAGTGTTTCATGATCAACTAGAGATTCCCTTAAACGCTGCAGGGCTTTCCGCTGCGACGCAAATCGCTTTTTCAATTGGCTATCAAGGGTGTGCAGAGCGCGGACTTTGCTATCCCCCAGAGCTGGCCCCTATGTCAGCTGAGTTCGCCCCATTAAATACCCTAGCCCAAGGGCAAGCCCCTAAAGCCACACCAAAGGTGGCGTTATCTGGTGCGCAAAAAGTGATCCAACTCATGTCAGAAGCAAGCGTCATCAAGACCATCAGCATTATGATGGGCTTGGGATTGTTGCTTTCTTTTACACCCTGCGTACTGCCCATGGTGCCGATTGTCAGCGCTATTGTCGTCGGTAGTAAAGCAAGAGGCTGGACTGGATTAGGCCTCTCGTTTATTTATGTGCTGGGGATGGCTATCACCTATGCTCTAATCGGTGCCTTAGCAGGTTGGTTTGGTACTCAGTTAAACCTACAGGCAGCCTTACAAAACCCAGTGGTTTTAATGACGAGCGCAGTTCTGTTTGCCGTCTTAGCATTAGCCATGTTTGGCGTTTTTGAACTCCGCTTACCCAGCGCTCTTCAAGACAAACTCAACCATGTGTCAGGACAAACTCAACAAAGCCGCTCACGTCTATTTGGCATCTTCTGCACTGGAATGGTTGCAACCCTAGTCGTATCCCCATGTGTTTCTGCACCACTGGCTGGAGTCGTGCTTTACATTAGCTCCAACTCTGATCCCTTGTATGGTGCCTTGGCATTATTTGCCATGGGGTTAGGCATGGGGATTCCCTTACTCGTTGTAGGTGCCTTGGGCAGCACCGTTCTCCCTAAAAACGGCCCTTGGCTGGAAGACATCAAAAAACTAATGGGCTTTGGTATGTTAGCCATGGCAATTTGGCTGGCGACCCGTTGGCTGCCGTTGTCCACACACTTAGCCCTTTGGGGGTTATTGTCCCTAACCATTGCGGCCTATTTCCTTCATCGCGCCATCTCGGGCAACTCGCATCCGGTACGCTGGTTTGTTGGCTTGCTCACCTTAATTATCGCCATGCTGGAACTAGTGGGTGTAACCCTTGGCGAAACGAACCCAACAAAACCTTTGGGGGCAGTACGACAGCTATCAGAAGTCGGCACGAAAACAGCAACCCAAGTGCCCTACTACGCAAAAGTCACCTCTCTGGATGAATTCAAAGCCGTCTTAGAACAGAGCAACAAACCAGTGGTGGCTGACCTATACGCTGACTGGTGCATTAGCTGCAAGGTAACCGAAGAAGAGATATTTAAAGCGGCGGACATTTTACCCTTGCTAGAACAAGTTGCTTTTGTACAAGTAGATGTGACGGATAATACGGATGACAGCAAGGCCTTTTTGCAGGCGTTTAACCTTTACGGCCCTCCTTCCATGTTATTTTTCGATGAAACACAACAATCCGTAGAATCCCTAAAACTTATCGGGGAGCCAACGAAGCAGGAAGTATCTGAGCGTTTACAGGCCATTTTGTCACGCTAGAACACCCGCTGGATTACTACTGATCATTTTTCAAACATAATTGCAAGTTGCAGGTTTTTTACCCTCAAAACTGGACAAAATAGCGCTTTTTACTGATAATTTCCCGCTAATTAGAATTTTACGTGTTTGGGTAAATCTCCATGATGGATTTTCCCCAATTCACACCCAGCCTGCTTAGGAATTCATCCCCTTTGCAGAAATAGACTGATTATTTAGACACAACAAAGAGAGTCAACATGGACATTCGCAAAATCAAAAAACTAATCGAGCTACTTGAAGAATCCAACGTATACGAGATTGAGATCAAAGAAGGCGAAGAAGCAGTTCGAATCAGTCGTGGCGGTGCACCAGTTGCAGCTCCTCAAATGTACGCAGCACCTGCTCCTGTTGCAGCACCTGCGGCTCCGGCAGCAGCTCCAGCAGCAGAAGCTGACGCACCTGCAGCGATCTCTGGTCATACGGTAAACTCTCCAATGGTAGGTACTTTCTACCAGTCTCCAGCACCAGGCGCGAAATCATTTGTTGAAGTAGGCCAAAAAGTAAACGCTGGTGATACCATCTGTATCGTTGAAGCCATGAAGATGATGAACCAAATCGAAGCTGACAAATCTGGTACAATTGGCGCTATCCTTGTAGAAGACGGCGAGCCAGTAGAATTTGATCAACCGCTTGTTACCATCGTTTAATTCTTAGCCAAAGGTTTCGTCATGCTAGATAAAGTATTGATTGCTAACCGAGGCGAAATTGCACTGCGTATTCTTCGCGCTTGTAAAGAACTCGGTATCAAAACTGTCGCTGTCCATTCCAAAATTGACCGCGACCTATTACACGTTCGCCTTGCAGATGAATCCATCTGTATCGGACCAAACCCATCAAAAGACAGCTACCTGAACATTCCTGCACTGATCAGTGCAGCGGAATTGACAGACACGTCTGCGATCCATCCAGGTTACGGCTTCCTAGCAGAAAACGCAGACTTCGCTGAGCAAGTTGAGCGTTCTGGCTTTGCCTTCATTGGCCCTCGTGCTGAAACCATTCGCCTAATGGGTGACAAGGTGTCTGCGATCAAGGCAATGCGTGAAGCAAACGTACCGACTGTACCAGGCTCAAACGGCCCAGTACCATCTGACCCAGATGAGTGTATGCGTATTGCACGTGAAATCGGTTACCCAGTAATCGTTAAAGCCGCTGCAGGGGGGGGTGGTCGTGGTATGCGCGTTGTTCACAACGAAGCCAGCTTACTAAAATCCATCAGCGTCACTCAATCTGAAGCGGGATCTTACTTCGGTGACAGCACGGTTTACATGGAGAAATTCCTAACAAACCCACGTCACGTTGAAGTTCAGGTACTGGCTGATGGCCAAGGTAATGCGGTTCACCTATACGACCGTGACTGCTCTCTACAGCGTCGTCACCAAAAAGTTCTTGAAGAAGCCCCTGCTCCACTACTAGATGAAGAGTCCCGCGCTCAATGTCTACAAGCCTGTGTGGATGCTTGTATCAAGATTGGTTACCGTGGTGCCGGTACCTTCGAATTCCTATACGAAGACGGCCGTTTCTACTTTATCGAAATGAACACTCGTGTTCAGGTAGAACACCCTGTAACAGAAATGGTTACTGGTATCGACATCGTTAAAGAACAGCTTCGTATCGCAAGCGGCTTACCATTGTCCATCACTCAAGCAGATGTGAAACTGAAAGGCCATGCTGTTGAAGCACGTATCAACGCTGAAGATCCTAAGACCTTCATGCCAAGCCCTGGTAAAGTGAACTACTTCCACGCCCCTGGCGGTATGGGTGTACGAGTTGATTCTCATCTTTACAGCGGCTATTCAGTGCCACCTACATACGACTCCATGATCGCAAAAGTTATCTGTTTTGCGGACACTCGTGAAGGTGCTCTTAAACGCTTAGAGGTTGCACTGGATGAGACCTTCGTTGATGGCATCAAGACCAACATCGATCTTCAGAAGAGCCTAGTAACGGATGGCAACTTCATCGCCGGTGGCGTGAACATCCATTACCTAGAGAAGAAACTCGGACTTTAATCGGTTCGCTTACTACACCTCCGTCCGGAGGTGTAGTACCCTCCTTATTTGCATGTACAATCAGACTTTCTAACAGTCACAACTGGACGATTACCTAATGCCTTGGTTGCAAATTCGCGTTCATACAACGCCTGATCACGTTCCGTCTTTTGAAGACTCACTCCTTGAATGCGGTGCCCTAGTGGTGACCTTTGAAGATGTTCACGATGATCCGGTATACGAACCCGATCTCAACACCACTCCCCTTTGGAAGCATACCCGCGTAACCGGGCTGTTCGAAGCTGACGCAGATCTTGAACACATTAGTAGTGTTGTGACCCATAAAGCCGAACACCTAGGTCAATCGAACATAGATCTTAAGATTGAAATTCTTGAAGACAAAGACTGGATTCGAGAATGGATGGACAGCTACCACCCTATCCAATTTGGCAAACGCCTTTGGGTTTGCCCAAGCTGGCGCGAAGTCCCAGACGAAAATGGTGTTAATCTGATCCTTGACCCAGGGTTAGCGTTTGGCACCGGCACACACCCTACCACGGCACTGTGCTTAGAGTGGCTTGACGCCATCGACTGCCAAGATAAGAGCATTATTGATTACGGATGTGGCTCAGGCATTTTAGGGATTGCAGGACTCTTGCTGGGAGCAAGCAATATGGTTGGCATCGACATCGACCCACAAGCCGTAGAAGCCACCCAAGCAAACGCAGAGCGCAACCAAATCACGCCAGATCGCTATGAAGTTAAATTGCCACCTTATGACAGCAATGTGGAAGCAGACATCGTGGTCGCCAACATCCTTGCCGGCCCCTTAGCAGAGCTTTCAGGCACCATTTCCAAACTGGTCAAACCCGGTGGTCTTTTGGCATTATCTGGTATATTGGAAAGCCAAGCCCACTCTGTCGTCGAGGCTTACAAACCTTGGTTTAAAATTGAATCCATCACGGAAAAAGAAGAATGGGTTCGCATTGTAGCGAAGAAGCTATAACGCTGTAAGGAAGTTCACACCCTATGTCAGAAAGCATGATCACTTGTTGTCCTAAATGCTCCACCACATTTCGAGTTACTGAAGACGTACTAAAAATGGCCAAAGGCAAAGTACGCTGTGGTCAATGCTTTCACATCTTTACCGCAGAACCACTCCCAAGCACCCCAAAACCCATTAACAAAGAGCAACCAGCCCCTGTTGCGGCTCCCGAGCCACAAACATACCAGCCATCTGCCCAGAAAACCGCTCCGACAGCCCAAACAGCTCCCACGGAAACAATCAACCACGATGGCACACCGGATCCGGACTGGCTTAACACCCTTTTTAATGAAAGCGATCTAGAGCCCTACACTCCTCCGACGCCTAAAGAACCACAGAAGAAACAAGCCCCTGAGCCCGTTATTGAAGCTGAAACGGACAGTGACCTAGCCCCCTGGGAACTGGAACTAGCAGAGTTGGAAGAGCAGTTTACGACTGGCAATCTACCTCAAGAGCCCGTTTTTAGCGAGCGCTTAAAAGCTCCCCAAAACGAAGAAAAATCTCCTTCAAAGCAAGAGAAAAACCAAGCTACTGAATTCTCTGCATCCAAAACAGACCCAGAACCTGACTACATGCAGGCATTACATTCTCTTGCCCAAGACATTTCTAAACAGGATTCTTTATCGGATAGCGAATACGCCTCAAAAGAATCTATCAAGCAATTGGCAGCAGAATACAGTCTCGCCTCATTAACGGAAGCGGACCAAGCCACTGCACCGAGCAAAAGCCGCTGGGGCTGGTTATGGGGCATGGGCATTCTACTTGCCATAGCAGCACTGATTGCTCAAATCAGCATGGCTTTTTTTGAACAAGGTAGCCGATCACCAGAGTTCCGAGGTGTTTATCGTGTCGCTTGTTCATACTTAGGCTGCACCCTACCAGCATTCGAGGACATTTCAGCCATTAGCATTGAGCATGTACGAGTGCAAAGTCATCCCACCGAAGCAAACACTCTTCAGGTCAATGCCATCATGACCAACACCAGCCACTACGCGCAACCCATGCCAAAACTCGCCCTAGAGTTCTACGATCTCAATGGTAAGCCCGTGGCAGCACGCTTATTTGCGCCCCAAAATTATCTACATAGAGACTTTTTAGACATAACCTACATGCCCCCAAGCACCCCGATTCATATCGTGATTCCAATCCAGGACCCTGGCGCTCGAGCCGTCACCCATCAAATTAAGGCGTACTCTAGCGACACTCGCTCCTACTAATTGTGCATTTCCCTCGGACATTGAAAATAAGCACAAAAAATAGCCAATTTCCCAGTTGTCAAGACTTCAAAAAAGCGAAGTCCCTAGGTATTATTCACGCCCGCTCGACGGTGTAGCAGATCTTTAACAATAGATTCGGTATTTAGACATATCATGGCCTTTAGCATTGGCAATTACAGCATTGAAAAGCCCGTTATCCTTGCCCCTATGGCAGGCGTAACAGACTTACCTTTTCGACGCCTTTGCCATCAGCATGGCGCAGGTTTGGTGGTCTCAGAAATGGTCACATCGGATGTCCGTTTATGGGATACCACAAAAAGCAAAATGCGCTTGGTTCACGATGCTGAGGTATCCCCTCGTTCTGTACAAATTGCCGGCTCAGACCCTAAGATGATGGCCCAAGCAGCGCAACAAAACGTCGCCCTTGGTGCCCAAATCATTGATATCAATATGGGCTGTCCAGCAAAGAAAGTCTTGAACAAAGCGGCTGGCTCAGCCCTTTTACGAGATGAGCCTCTAGTCAAACAAATACTCGAATCTGTCGTAAGTAGCGTTGATGTTCCTGTGACATTAAAAATTCGTACTGGCTGGTCATTAGATGAGCGCAACGGCATCGAAATCGCTCGCATTGCCGAGCAATCAGGTGTTCAAGCATTGGCCGTTCATGGTCGTACTCGTGCCTGCAAGTTTAAAGGCGAAGTCGAATACGACACCATTGCTAAGATCAAACAATCTATCGGTATTCCCGTTTTTGCCAATGGCGACATTAATGATGCCAAGCAAGCCAAATACGTATTGGACTATACCGGAGCTGACGCCGTCATGATTGGACGTGCAGCCCAAGGGCGACCTTGGATATTTCAAGAGATCAATCACTACTTACAGCACGACGAATTGTTACCAGCGCCAACGAGCGAGGCAGTGAGAACAATTGTCCTTAGCCATGTTCAAGCACTGCATGAATTTTATGGCTCACACATGGGGACACGTATCGCACGCAAGCACGTAGGCTGGTATCTGCAAACACTGGACGACACAACACCATTTCGCAGCCAGTTTAATCGCATCGAAGATGCACAAGAACAGCTCGATCTGTTGAACGAATTCTTTGCTTCTAAGTAAATCTAGAAGCATCTCTGGTAAATGAATACCAATACGCAGAGAGCTTTGCGTATCAGTATTCAACAATGGTTAGCTTTATAAATAGAAGGTTATTCTGTGGTAGATCAAACACATACTCAAACGTTTCAAACGGCTTCTTCTGAGCAAGCGCAAACCCTACGTGACAACGTAGAAAAAGCGCTGCAAAACTACTTTGCTCATCTAGATGGCCAACCGGTAACAGACTTGTACCAACTAGTGTTAGCAGAGGTTGAGGCGCCTTTGCTAGAGTCCGTAATGAACTACACTAAAGACAATCAAACCAAAGCGTCGGCAATCCTAGGTCTTAACCGTGGCACCCTACGCAAAAAACTGAAACAGTACGGTATGCTGTAACAAAAAAGGGCGAATACGCCCTTTTTTCGTTTTACCTGTTCCCCAAATTTTATTGACGTTAATCACATTGCGAGAAGCATAATGGCAAACTCAACCACAACCCCTATCAAACGCGCCCTGATCAGCGTATCCGACAAAACAGGCATTGTTGAATTCGCACGAGACTTGGCTAGCCAAGGCGTAGAGATCCTTTCTACTGGCGGCACTTACAAACTTTTGCTGGAAAGCAAGGTACCGGCGATTGAGGTCTCCGACTACACAGGCTTCCCTGAAATGATGGACGGTCGCGTTAAGACGCTTCACCCAAAAGTACACGGTGGCATCCTAGGACGTCGTGATATCGATGGCGCCATCATGCAAGAGCATGGCATCCAAGAAATCGACATGGTTGTGGTCAACCTTTACCCATTCGAAGCGACCATCGCACGCCCAGACTGCGATCTTCCAATGGCGATTGAAAACATCGACATCGGTGGACCAACCATGGTTCGCTCTGCGGCGAAAAACCACAAAGACGTGGCAATCGTTGTGGACCCTGCCAGCTACACAGACATTCTAGCTTCCCTAAAAGAAAACGGCGGCCTAACCTACGACCAGCGTTTTGATCTAGCTGTCAAAGCGTTTGAGCATACGTCTAACTACGATGGCAACATCGCTAACTTCTTAGGCAAGAAAGTCGAAGGCGGCAGTGAAGACTTCCCTCGCACATTCAACTTGCAATTCAACAAGCAAGAAGAAATGCGTTACGGCGAAAACCCGCACCAAAAAGCGGCTTTCTACGTGGAAGCTAACCCACAAGAAGCCTCTATCAGCACGGCTAAACAGCTGCAAGGTAAAGCGCTTTCTTACAACAACATCGCTGACACTGACGCAGCCCTTGAGTGTGTTAAGAGCTTCCAAGAGCCTGCTTGTGTGATCGTAAAACACGCTAACCCATGTGGTGTTGCAACAGCGGCCAACCAGCTTGAAGCCTACGACCTAGCCTTCAAAACGGACCCGACCTCTGCATTCGGCGGCATCATCGCCTTCAACCAAGAGCTTACTGCTGAAACAGCACAAGCGATTGTTGATCGTCAATTCGTTGAAGTTATCATCGCACCTAAAGTTAGCCCAGCGGCCCTTGAAGTGGTTGCCGCTAAACAAAACGTTCGCCTTCTAGAATGTGGTGAGTGGTCAACTGACAAACCCGCTGCACTAGATTACAAACGCGTTAATGGTGGCCTATTAGTTCAAGACCGCGATGACGGTGCCATCGAACTTGGCGATCTAAAAGTGGTTTCTAAGCGTCAGCCTTCTGAAGAAGAACTAAAAGATCTTCTATTTGCATGGAAAGTTGCGAAATTCGTGAAATCTAATGCCATTGTTTACACTAAGAACGGCCAAACAATTGGTGTAGGTGCTGGCCAAATGAGCCGTGTTTACTCTGCTAAAATCGCAGGCATCAAAGCCGCTGACGAAAACCTTCAAGTGGAAGGTTCTGTTATGGCATCTGATGCCTTCTTCCCATTCCGCGATGGTATTGATGCGGCGGCTGCGGCAGGTATCACAGCGGTGATTCAGCCTGGTGGCTCTATGCGTGACGATGAAGTCATTGCGGCAGCAGACGAAGCAGGTATGGCCATGGTCTTTACTGGCATGCGCCACTTCCGCCACTAATTTAGCGAAGGAATTGAAATGAAAGTTCTTATTATAGGTAACGGTGGCCGCGAACATGCCCTAGCATGGAAGGCTGCCCAATCCGCAGACGTAGAAACGGTTTTTGTCGCACCAGGTAATGCTGGCACAGCCCTTGAAGCCAAAGCCGAAAACGTCAACATCGGCGTAGAAGACATCGATGCGCTTGTTGCATTCGCAAAGGATAACCAGATCGGCCTTACTATTGTTGGCCCAGAAGCACCGCTAGTCATCGGTGTTGTGGACGCCTTTGATGCGGCAGGCCTGCCTATCTTTGGCCCAACACAAGCTGCAGCACAACTGGAAGGCTCTAAAGCGTTTACCAAAGACTTCTTGGCACGTCACGAGATCCCAACCGCGGAATACGGTAACTTTACTGATATCCCTTCTGCCGTGGCGTACATCAAAGAAAAAGGCGCACCAATCGTTGTGAAAGCTGACGGTCTTGCGGCAGGTAAAGGCGTTATCCTTGCTCAAACTGAAGCAGAAGCCATCGCTGCTGTAGAAGACATGCTAGCGGGCAATGCTTTTGGTGATGCGGGTTCTCGTGTAGTGGTTGAAGAATTCCTAGTAGGCGAAGAAGCCAGCTTCATCGTTATGGTTGACGGCGAAACCGTTCTGCCAATGGCCTCTAGCCAAGACCACAAAGCTCGTGACAATGGTGATACAGGCCCAAACACTGGCGGCATGGGAGCTTACTCTCCTGCACCTGTGGTAACACCTGAAATCCATGATCGCATCATGAATGAAGTGATTATGCCAACCGTAAAAGGCATGAACGCCGAAGGCAACCGTTACCGTGGTTTCCTATACGCAGGCGTCATGGTGGCCCAAGACGGTACCCCTAAGGTGCTTGAGTACAACTGTCGCTTTGGTGACCCTGAAACTCAGCCAATTATGATGCGCCTACGTTCTGATTTGGTCAGCATGTGTTTGGCGGCCATTAATGGCGAGCTTGAATCTGTTGAAGCAGATTGGGACCCACGTGCTAGCCTAGGTGTTGTCCTTGCAGCAGGCGGCTACCCAGCAGCCTACAACAAAGGCGATGTGATCTCTGGCCACGATGCGTCTTTGCCAGAACACCAAAAAGTATTCCATGCGGGTACCACTTCAAAAGATG
Organism: Marinomonas vaga; assembly: GCF_055388305.1. Taxonomy (NCBI): domain Bacteria; kingdom Pseudomonadati; phylum Pseudomonadota; class Gammaproteobacteria; order Oceanospirillales; family Oceanospirillaceae; genus Marinomonas; species Marinomonas vaga. Next base: position 2,335,876 of record NZ_AP043903.1, on the reverse strand, counting down.
GCCAAGTGGTCACCAATGGTGGTCGCGTCCTCTGTGCAGTGTCTCTTGGTGAGACCGTTGCCGAAGCACAAGCGGGTGCTTACGACGTGGTTAAACAAGTGACTTGGGACAAGGTTTACTTCCGTACAGACATCGGCCACCGCGCTGTGTCCCGCGAACAAGCGAAATAAATCATTTAAGCCAAATGTCAAAAGGGCCGCTATTTGCGGCCCTTTTTATTGAATTTGAAGTTGTCTTCGAAGCCGTTACTTCTTTAATCCCGCTTCTTTTTTATCTAACCAAGCTTTGAATTTTTTACCCACCTCAAGCACGATTAGGCCAAATATCACGCCCCCCATCCATTCAAAATCCAGCAAAAAGCCCACGGCCCCCAGCATGCCGTATAGGTAAAGCAGATTTGTCCTAACTTTTCCCTGATGAACTCGGGTAAACCAAGTGATCACAAGCAATGCAATGCACCATAAGACGTAGTACTCCACCAATATTGGATATAGCATTTGTCACCCTAACTAGTTAATAATGTAGGCCTCAGGGAGGCTCTTTTGATTAGACACTTTTTATCTGCGCTTATTTTACTCGCTCTGACCATGTTAACCAATACGGCACTTGGGGTCCCACGGATGGCTCTGGTGGACGATCTTCATCAGCATGTAAACATTGGTGATGTGGGGAGCTATTATATTGATGAAACGGGGCGCATGACCCTGAATGACGTGGATAGTGACGCCATACTTAAACGCTTTATCCCTCTCAATGACCCTTTTATACAATTTGGTGTTGTAGAAGGTAATGTGTGGTTACGGGTGGACATTGCCCAAAAAGTCTCTCAGGGCCACCCTACGGTTTTACACATCAAAGCACCACGACTGCAATCCATTGAGATTTATGCTCCCACCCTAAGCAGCCAAATCATTTACAGCGCAATGGGCGAAGCATTACCTTTTAGCAATCGCATGATCCAATATCCGGATTATATTGTCCCTTTACCGGTCAATGCACCACCGGTCTTTACCCTCTACCTAAAACTGTCTTCACGCTCCCCGATCAACTTGATCGCTGAGATCAAAACCCTGTCAGGGCTTGCCGTTGACACGCAAGTCGACACGCTTATTACGGGGTTTATGTTTGGGGTGCTGTTGCTCTTGTTCATTAGCAACATCTTTTTTTATGTAAAAACCCATCACCCTATGTACCTAATCTATGGCGCAATGCTCGTATGTATTGTCTGTTTGCACTCAGCCCTCCATGGTTTAATTTTTCAGTTATTTCCTAGTTATGTCGGCCTGCAAGAACGCATTTACAACCTCTCCGCACTGGGAGCTGCAGCCATCATCACCTATTTCTCAAGGCTGTATTTAGAAACTAAAACCTATTTACCTAGAATTGATCGAGCCCTATTAGCTCTGGGGTTCTTTAACATCGGACTTGGGGTGGTGTTTGCCTTTGCCCCAGAGCAGCTCAGCGTCAAAATACTGTCGCTGTGCGCATTCATGACGTTAGCAGGTCTACTGTGTGTGTCCCTCTATGCCATTTATAAGCAAGTACCCTATGCATGGCATTACCTGGTAGCGCGATTAACGCTTACTGTTGGCCATACGGCTTGGATACTCAGCCTATATGGCGTGTCACCCAACATTATCTGGTTTGAATGGGGATTAACGGTCTCCTTTATTTTGGAAGCCTTAATCCATTTTGTTGGCATCATTACGCGCCTTAAGCCCTTACTTATTGGCAATGCCAAATCCGAATCCATTGTCGATCAACAAAATGATGTATTGGATGACATTGCCGCTCGATTGCGCCGCCAGACTTCTATGATCAATGCCCATCAAAAAAGCCCTGATCCACAAAGCCAGGCCCATATTAAACGCGCCCAAAGCAACCTAGAATACCTATCTGAGCGAATCCAAGTTCTTAATCAGGTACAGTTGGGAAGCTCGCCGGAGCAAACTAATACTTCACTGAACCTCCAATTGCTGATAGATCGTGCAGAATCTAACTTTAGACAATTGGATCAAGATCGCACTGATATCGAGCTAATCACGCACAATGCAACCACTTGGGAGCTGTACAAAAACACACCTCTGATTAGCCACCTCTACTTTACTATCTTGGATGAATTTAAACACTTCACCGACCAAACTCTCACGGTGACAAGCTCAATTCAAAGCAATGATCGAGAGGGGAGCAAAACCCTTAATATTGTCGTGCGACCTATTACAAGCACCGTCCAAATTAACGACCCAAACGGCTTAGGTATGCGTTATTTTAATGATGTCCTTGATGCCTTAGAAGGGGAAGCAGAGCTTACTGGAGTCGGGCGAAACCGAACCTTGTCTATTAATCTGCCTATCTATGCTCGTTATATTCACCCGAGCGAATTAACACAAAAAACCCACACGGAAGAAGTCAGCCTAGTCATCGTTGGGCAAGACTCTGAGCTTTTAACTCATACGCAAGAATACCTAACAGGAAAACTGTTTGTAATGTCCCATATTGACCAAGTAGATGACATTCACAGCTTACTTAGGTACCGCTCAAAGAACACTAAACTACTTGTGCTATTGTTTGATGATCAAGTGAATTTTGGCGCATCGGATTTGTCGAGCTTCATCAGAGAACTGCAAGATGATGACCACTGCCTATTAATTTCAAATACCATTAAAATGTCGTCAAAACATGCTCGAGCATTAGGCTTTGATAGCTACATCACTCACACCCAAATAGAGTCCAAACTAATCACCGAGCTGGAAAGGTTAATGTGAGTTTGCCATTGCGAAAGATCAATGGATACTGACATCCATATTGAGAAAAGCGCTTCACAGTTCGATAATGTACACATGACTAGGAGATTCCATGGATTGCTTATTCTGCAAACTTGTTAACGGCGACATCCCCGCCACTATTTTGTACCAAGATGACGATGTCATTGCATTCGAAGACATCGCACCACAAGCGCCAACACATTTTCTTGTGATCCCCAAAAAACACATTACAACACTCAACGACATCACCCTAGAAGACGCTCCGGTCATTGGTAAACTGCCCTTAGTAGCCGCCCAGGTGGCGAAAGAAAAAGGCATTGCTGAAGACGGTTACCGTGTTGTGATGAACTGCAACGAAATGGGAGGCCAAACGGTTTACCATATTCATATGCACGTACTGGGCGGTCGCGACATGACTTGGCCTCCAGGCTAAACAGGAAAACCCATGATACGACTCAACAGATTAGATAAAGCCGTTTTACAGCTAGATAGAGCGTTACAAACCTTGGTGCCAAACGCTGCAACATCCGCGCGGCCTTCCCCTGCCCTATCGCAGTTGGACGCCGAGCTGACGCCTGAACAAACCAAGCATGCCACAGGCTTGATGCGTATCAACCATACGGGAGAAGTGTGCGCTCAGGCCTTATATGCGGGCCAAGCCACCACAGCAAAACTAGAGACTGTCCGTGAGGAAATGGAGCACGCAGCAGACGAAGAAATTGATCACCTAGTATGGTGTGAGCAGCGTTTGTATGAATTGGGAAGCCGCCCAAGTGTTTTAAATCCATTGTTTTATGGGGCCTCCTTCTGCATCGGCGCAGGGGCTGGATTGATCAGCGATAAACTCAGCCTTGGGTTCGTTGCCGCCACAGAAGACCAAGTGTGCCTTCACCTAGATAAGCATATGGAAGCCCTCCCAGCCGAGGATCAACGCTCTCGATCCATCTTAGAGCAAATGCACATAGACGAAGCAAAACATCGCCAGATGGCATTGGATTCTGGGGGCTACCAGTTCCCACAACCTGTAATGAAGATCATGACCCAAATTTCGAAAGTTATGACGTTCTCAACTTACCGGATTTAATACTATGAATCGCGACCTACAATCCTTACGCCGGGATTACCAATTTGATGACCTGACCGAAGCCGCAGCGGGTGATGACCCGCTAGCACTGTTTGATACTTGGTTGGATACCGCCATCGATGCTTGCCCAGATGATCCAACAGCCATGATGTTAAACACGGTGGACAGCAACAACAAACCCCATAGTCGCATTGTGCTGCTGAAACAGCGCCAAGGAGATGGCTTTAGCTTTTTCACCAACTATGACAGCAGTAAAGGCACTGACATTGCCAACAACCCAAACGTAGCGCTGACATTTTTTTGGCCAGCTTTATCTCGCCAAGTTCGTATTGAAGGAACCGCTACGAAAGTGGATCGCGCGGTCTCCGAAGCCTACTTCGCTACTCGCCCAAAAGGGAGCCAACTGGCGGCATCGGTTTCGCGACAAAGCAAAGTCATTGACTCCCGTGCAGTCCTCACTGAAGAGTTCAGCAAGCTTGAGCAAACCTTTGCCGACCAAGAAGTGCCTTGCCCACAAAACTGGGGCGGGTACACGGTCAAAGCAAATTTAATTGAATTCTGGCAAGGTCGTCCCAGCCGTCTTCATGATCGTATCGTATTCGAAGCAACGGATAACGGATGGCAGAAGTCACGCAAAGCCCCTTAAGGGGCTTCTTTAACATTCAGCTGTCTTACAAGAGATGGGAAGCAACGGCTTGCATCTCTTTGTCATGTGGGGCTGCTAAGCTCCTTATCTCAACGATCGACTAAGGATCCCCATTGCCAGCCCATCGCCTCGACATGAAACGCTCATCACTATTAGATGCTTATCGTGGACTTGCTGTGCTACTGATGATGGTGTTCCATTTCTGTTGGGATCTGAAAACCTTCGGCTATATGAGCTACTCCCTACAAGATCCCTTTTGGGTCGCTTTTCGCTACGTGATCCTAACCTTATTTTTAAGCGCCGTTGGCTGGTCCAGCTATGTTGCTGTTCAAGGGAGCCAAGCCCCCCATAAATTTCTATTAAACCTGTCAAAAATAGGACTGTCAGCCATTGCGATTTCAATTGGCAGCTACTTGGCACTTCCTAATCAATGGATTTTTTTTGGCATTTTACATTTCATCTTTTTAGCCGCTATTTTGGTACGCCCTTTTGCTGTGCATCCCATCATTGGATGCACTCTTGGGGTGGGAATTGTCGTGGCTACCTATGCCACCCCAGAATTTGACCCGAGCATCATCCGCTCTTGGTTCACCGAGCAAGGGGCCCCCAGATATACCCTCGACTACATTAGTCCTCTCCCTTGGACTGGCGTAGTCTTGATTGGCCTGATTCTTGGATACTATAAGGTCGAACATTTAGCGCTACCTAAATGGCTGGAATTAAAGTGGATCTGTTATCTAGGACGACACGCTTTAGTCGTCTACCTCACCCATCAATTGGTACTTTATCCACTGGTGGCAGGGGTCCATCTGATCAGCAACTGATCAGTATTTAAACAGCCAGAAATCACTTAAAAAAAAAGAAAAAATATCTCCTAAAGGCTTGCTTTTGACTCGTTTCAGAAACGAGAGGGATAGACATGTAAGTGAACACTTCAACCACTCTTTAGGTCAAAAAATCAAACTTTTGCAACTCTTGATTTTAATGGGATTCAGCACTATTGTTCGTCACATCAAATGACAAATTACACTACATCTAGTATCAAGCAGTGATTCTAAATACTATATACAGTATATTCACAGGATTACGACAGGAATGGGAATCTAAGGCATGAGCACTCTTACAGTTACAAAGCGTAACGGAACCACTGAGAACATTAACCTTGATAAAATCCACAAGGTTGTCACTTGGGCGGCTGAAGGATTAGACAATGTCTCCGTTTCCCAAGTTGAGCTAAAAGCTCAAATTCAATTCTTTGAAGGGATTCGCACAACAGACATTCACGAAACATTAATCAAATCTGCTGCGGACCTTATCTCTGAGGACGCTCCGGATTACCAGTACCTAGCGGCTCGCCTAGCCATTTTTCACCTGCGTAAGAAAGCCTTTGGTGAATTTGAGCCACCGCACCTGCAGGCCCATGTACAAAATCTCGTTGAACAAGGTCGTTACGACAGCCAGATCTTGGAGTACTACACCACAGAAGAGCTAGATACTATTAATGGCTTTATCGATCACTCCCGTGATATGAACTTCTCCTATGCGGCCGTTAAACAACTAGAAGGTAAATATCTGGTTCAAAACCGTGTCACTGGTGATATCTACGAAAGCCCACAATTTATCTACATTCTTGTAGCAGCGTGTTTGTTCGCTGAATATGAAAGCAGCCAACGTTTAGATCTTATCAAACGCTTCTACGATGCGGTTTCCCAATTCAAATTGTCTTTGCCGACACCGATCATGTCAGGCATCCGCACTCCAACTCGCCAGTTCAGTAGCTGTGTGTTGATTGAATGTGGCGACTCACTTGACTCCATCAATGCCACGTCGAGCGCCGTCGTTAAATACGTCAGTCAACGTGCCGGTATTGGTATCAATGCTGGTGCCATCCGTGCGCTGGGCAGCCCAATTCGTGGCGGTGAGGCATTCCATACTGGCTGTATCCCGTTTTACAAGCACTTCCAGACAGCTGTGAAAAGCTGTTCCCAAGGGGGTGTACGTGGTGGCGCAGCAACAGTGTTCTACCCTATTTGGCACCTTGAAGTAGAAAGCCTTCTAGTGCTGAAAAACAACCGTGGTGTAGAAGAAAACCGTGTCCGTCATTTGGACTATGGCGTTCAGTTCAACCGTCTGATGTACCAGCGCTTGATCAAAGGTGGCAACATCACTCTGTTCAGCCCATCTGATGTACCAGGTTTGTACGATGCCTTCTTTGCTGACCAAGAAGAATTCGATCGCTTGTACGAAATGTACGAAGCCGATGACAGCATTCGCAAACGCTCCATGAAAGCTTCTGAGCTGTTCACCCTATTTGCTTCTGAGCGTGCGAGCACTGGCCGAATATACCTACAGAACGTTGACCACTGTAATACACACAGTCCGTTCGATCCGAAGGTTGCACCGGTTAAACAAAGTAACTTGTGTCTTGAGATTGCTCTGCCAACCAAGCCATTGAATAAGATCGACGATCCAGAAGGTGAAATCGCCCTATGTACTTTGTCGGCTTTCAACTTGGGTGCCCTAGAGAACCTAGACGAACTAGAAGAGCTTTCTGAGCTTATCGTTCGTGCCCTAGACAGCCTATTGGATTACCAGAACTACCCTGTTCCAGCAGCGCAACGTGCCACTGAACAGCGTCGTACATTAGGCGTTGGCGTTATCAACTACGCTTACTACCTTGCCAAAAACGGTGTCCGCTACTCCGATGGCAGCGCTAATGAGCTGACCCATAAAACGTTTGAAGCGATTCAATACTTCCTATTGAAAGCCTCTAACAAGCTGTCTAAAGAATTTGGTCCTTGCCTTGGTTTTGACGAGACAACCTATGCCAAAGGTATTCTGCCAATCGATACATACAAGAAAGATCTGGATGCTATTGTGTCTCCTGAACTTTACTACGATTGGGAAACTCTTCGTACCGAGATCAAAACACATGGCTTGCGTAACTCAACACTGACAGCGCTTATGCCTTCTGAGACGTCTTCTCAGATCAGTAACGCCACTAATGGTATCGAGCCACCACGAGGTTTCGTTTCTGTTAAAGCCAGTAAAGACGGAATCCTGAAGCAGGTTGTACCTGAGTTCGATCGCCTTAAACAAAACTACGAATTGCTTTGGACCATTCCAAGCAACGATGGCTACCTACAATTGGTTGGCATCATGCAAAAATTCGTAGACCAAGCAATCTCAGCGAACACCAATTATGACCCGCAGAAATTCGAGTCTACTAAGGTGCCTATGAAGCTGATTCTGAAAGACCTGTTGACCGCTTATAAACTAGGCGTTAAAACTCTGTACTACCACAACACACGTGATGGTGCAGACGATCAACAAGACGACATGAATGACTGTGCTGGCGGCGCATGTAAGATCTAAATCACCCGGCCCTGCGTACCTTTGTACGCAGGGCATTTTTCCGCCCAGAATATTTTATTTTTAATGGTTTGAAATACGCCTTTTAAGGACCTCTTTCATCAATGAGTTACTCTACTTTTAATCGCAAAAAATTTGATAGCCTTCAAGAACCCATGTTTTTTGGCGAAAACGTCAACGTTGCACGTTACGACCAACAAAAACACCCTATCTTTGAAAAGCTTATAGAAAAGCAGCTGTCATTCTTTTGGCGCCCAGAAGAAGTAGACCTTTCTAACGACCGTAAAGACTTCCTGAAGCTTGCTGAACACGAGCAGCATATCTTCTTGAGCAACCTAAAGTACCAGACACTACTAGACAGTGTTCAGGGCCGCTCACCAAACGTTGCTCTACTGCCTATTGTTTCTCTACCAGAGCTAGAAACTTGGATCGAAACCTGGTCCTTCTCTGAAACCATTCACAGCCGCTCTTACACGCACATCATTCGTAATATCGTCAACGATCCGACTAAAGTCTTTGACGACATCATCGTTAATGAAGAGATCGCAAAACGTGCTGTCAGTGTGTCTAAGTTTTACGACAACCTGATTGAGATGGTGAACCTTTACAACACCTTAGGGGAAGGTACCCATGAGGTACCAGAGAAAGGCCCAGTTGAAGTGACCATGTACACCCTGAAAAAGGCACTGTACTTGACCCTAGCGTCTGTCAACGTGCTAGAAGCCATCCGCTTCTACGTGAGCTTTGCGTGCAGCTTCGCCTTTGCAGAGCGTACCCTAATGGAAGGTAATGCAAAAATCATTAAACTGATTGCACGTGACGAAGCCCTTCACCTAAACGGCACCCAGCATATGCTGAACCTTATGGCGGCAGGTCGTGATGATCCAGAGATGGCCACCATTGCCCAAGAATGCCAACAAGAAGTCGCTGAGATCTTCATCGAAGCCGCACAGCAAGAAAAAGATTGGGCAACTTACCTTTTCAAAAACGGTTCAATGATCGGTCTAAACGCTCAGATCCTAGGTCAGTATGTTGAATACATCACCAATGTTCGTATGCAAGCCATTGGTTTGGAGCCGTACTTTGAAACCAAGAACAACCCAATCCCATGGATCAATGCATGGCTTGTGAGCGACAATGTTCAAGTTGCACCACAAGAAGCAGAAATCAGCTCTTACTTGGTCGGCCAAATCGACAACGATCTAGATGAGACGGATTTTGACGACTTCGACCTCTAATACAGAACACGAAGATCGCCCCGTACACCGGGTACTACTCGGGAAGAAGCAAATTCTCGTCACCGAAGACGAAGCGCTTCTTCCCCAGCTTGAAAGGGCTGGGGTGCTAGTGGAGTACCAATGTCGTGAAGGGTATTGCTCCTCTTGCGCCATCAAGTTGCTTTGGGGCAAGGTACACTACCCTATTGAGCCCCTTGCATGGGTGCAAAGTGGGTACATGTTGGCCTGTTGCGCCATTGTTAAAAGTGATATTGAAATCGCCTTTTTCTAAGGCGATTTTTGTTCTGCCTGACTAACCGTGCGATAAGCCGCCAAGATGCGGGTCACAGTGGTAATCAAACAAAGAATACCAAAGCCTATTGCAAGATACGCAAAGTATTGCGGCAATAGACACATGACCACAAAAAACGCGATGGTTTCCGCGCCTTCCGTAATCCCACCTAAAAAATACAAAGACTTCTTACCGTATTCCAAGGTGGTTATGCCGTGCTTTTCCGCCATGATAGCAAAGGCCAAAAAGCTGCTACCTGTCCCCATAAAGCTGAAAATCAAAAAGCTGGCAGCCAACGCATTGGTTGCAGGATTTGCCAAGGCAAAGCCCAGTACCACCCCAGAGTAGAAAATAAAATCCAACACTATGTCCAAATAGCCGCCCGCATCGGTCGTGCCTGAGAGCCTTGCTACCGCCCCATCGACCCCATCCAAGACTCGATTCAACAGAATGGCAAACAACGCCCATAGATACGCCTCAAGGCTAATGGCCAGCACTCCCATCATGCCAATAACAAATCCTACCAAGGTCACCTGATCTGCTCGTACACCATAGCGTACCAACAGGTTGGCCACCCTTCTTAATGGCTTATGTGTGAGTGGCATTAAATACTTATCAAACACGAAATCTATCCTTTATCTATCGGTGCGAATTATTAGACGAGTTTGATACCATATTGTCACACCATTGCTTACCTCTAAGGGAAATTTAATGATTCATGCAAAACAATATGGCAGCGATAAACCTGCTTTGGTTGTCCTCCACGGCTTATTTGGCAATGCAGACAACTGGCACTCCCTTGCGCAAAAGTGGCAGGAAGATTTCACCGTATATTGTTTAGACCTGCCAAATCATGGCAAATCTTCCAACCTCTCTCCTGTGTCATACAAGAAAATGGCGGCCGAGATCAACAGCTGGATGGAGGAACAGTCATTAGAGAACATCTTTTTGCTTGGACACTCCATGGGAGGTAAGGTGGCCATGCAGTTGACCCACGATTTCCCTGAGAAGATCAAAAAGCTGATTGTGGCCGATATTGCACCAGTGGATTACCAAGCCAGCCATTTAGAGATATTTAAGGGGCTGACTGAGATTAACGAGCAACACCCCCATAGCCGTAAGGAAGCGGATCAAATCCTAGCGCCCCATGAAGAAAACATGGGCGTGCGTCAGTTTCTTCTGAAAAACCTGCAACGGGGTGACGAAGGCTTTTATATCCACTTAGGTTTAGAGGAACTGAAAGAAGGCTATGACAGCATACTCGCCAAGCCAGAAATAGACAAAGCAACAGACACAAGCACCCTATTCATCAAGGGAGAGCATTCCCCTTATATCCAAGCCAAGTTCCAAGAGCAAACGCTCGCACTCTTTCCCAATGCCAGTGTGAAGATGATTCCCGACACGGGTCACTGGCTGCATGCGGAAAAACCTGTACCTTTTGCAGGCTTAGTAAAGCGGTTCCTCACAACCTGATTCAGGGCACACCCCAAACTCGCTTAGCAGGAAAGCATCCGTTGGCAACACCAACCCATACATCCTAATGAGGTATGGGTTAAACACCACTTGAAGACCTGCTGGGTAAGCGGGTGGCAGTAATCGGGAGCTTTGTTCGAAACTCTGAAGCTGATCCGCTACGGCTTCAAGCTTTCGTGACGTACTGCTGTATAAGGCAAACAATGCCCCCGCTTTCACCAACTGAAGGGAATGGGCTGAAAACAATTTTTTCTTTTGAAACATTAGACGAATGGCGTCTTTTGAGAACTGACTGTCGAACAACTCTGAGTCATAAACCGACATCACCAAATCAGACTCTTCTAACGCGCTACTGAGAGATCGCAAGGAGGCTGCTCGCCCTTCTTCCACCGCAACAAAATTCACTTCACGCCCCAAACGCTCTGCTTCCACTCGAATGACTTCGGTCTGAACAGGTAGCGCTTTACTGTAAATAAAAGCGATCGGAGAACGCCCTTCCCAAAAAGAATTAAGCACCTGCAGTCGCAATGCAACCGGCGCTCCAGAAAACACAGCACTGGCTTGCCCAATGCAGGATTCGGCGGCAGAGTAAAACTCCTCTTCACCAACAAACACCGCAATCACATTGGGAATATTAGGCTGCTCGCAAACAGTTTTGAAACTTGAGAGCCCTACTGCCATGACCACATCGTCCGGATCGAAGGGACGCTTTACATCCCTGAGAACACTCACGGATAAGTCGAAATTAGATTCGAAATTTAACGCCAACACATGGGCAACCGTCTCTCTTCCTTCATGGTAGACGTAGGTTTGCCCTTGCACTGAAGCAAAACTTAAACAGCTTATGAGTATGAGAATAATCCGTTTCATCATCTCTCGATTTATTTAAAAATTTAAATTGGCGAACAAGTAATATCTTGTCCGATTACTCGAAATATTGTTTTTTCTAATATATGAATTTTCATCCAGCCGTTTACTCCCCCCTAAACCAGCACTGAAATCAATCTTTTCATTAGAAACCTTATAGGCAAGCCAAGTATTTAATAACTTGTAGTCATACTCCGCCATATCTTCTCCATAAATATAGCTGGTATTAAACCAAATGTTTTCGTGTAGCGGTGCACTTATGAACAAGGTCGTAACCAATGGCGCTACAGTCACCAATAACTTTTCTTCTTCCGTCTGGGTATCTTGGTAGGCAGCGGTCGCTCGGACCATGGCCCCATTGGAATGGCGCCAATCCACCTCAAACTCTACCCCTTCAATGTCTGCATCATAAGTGTAGCCACGACTTAAACTACCGTCCGCCACAGCATCTTCGTATTTTTTAGTGGAGGGCACCAGCTTACGCAGCTCTTCCCGATAGAAGGATAGATCATAGGTCAAACCCAAACGGGGTACATGCTGAAAATAGCCAATTTCATAGGAGGTAATCTCTTCCGCCTCTTCTCCTGATGCATTCGCTGGTATCGAGCGTATCCCATTGAATACATAAGACCATTGGGCCTGCTGGTCATACAAATCTGGCGTACGATACGCTTTTGATACATTGGCTCGAATGGAAGCCTGTGGGGTTAGTTTAAGGGTGGCACCCAATTGCGGCGAAACATATTCTCCCGTTAACTTACTGTGCTCCCACATGACACCGCCATTGATAATCAATGGATCTAAAGCACGATAACTTAAGTTAGAAGAAGCTCTGAGAAGCTCTTCCGTATAACCGCCGTTAAAGTATGTCTTTGAATACACTTCGTCCTGACGATAAGACAAGGTATTCACAAACCGATAATCATGATTAGGGGTCCAAGTACTTTGCAACTCAATATCATGGCGGGTTTCTTTTAAGTCTGTGACCAAGTCCCCATAATAAATAGTACTGTTATCAACGCTCTGCCCAAACAGCGTGTTGAGGACAATCCCAGCCACGCCAATATCATGGGTTTCTACCTGATCAGATTTTTCATAAAAATATTGAGCTTTTAGTGTGTGTTCCGGGGACAGCACCCCTTCCCATGCCGTCTTGAAGTGCTCCCGTTGATAATCTAACTCAGGCTCATCGTCCACATAGGACACCCCTGTGGTTCGAATTTTGCCCACCACCGCATCCAATTGAGTGACCCCTAGGTCAAAATCAATGGTTTGCTTCTCATCTTCATACACGACCAGCACGTTACCGGTACTGCGCTCATGGCCGTCTTGGCGCGCATTGCCATCAAAGTCTTCTTCATACCCCGCCACATAGCCTTTTGAGCCGGACGCTCGAACACTCCAGTTATCCTTGATCGCACTGTGCTGGGCATACAGTCTCGAATCAAAACCATCTGCGGAATACTGCCCCATGCCATGACTGATATTCACACTTGAACCAAGTGTTTCAAGAGGGCTTCGGGTAATAATGTTAATGACCGCTAGAAAGGAGTTCACACCGTAACTGGAGGCATTAGGACCACGGTTGACCTCAATACGCTCTATGTCTTCAACATTCACAGACAGAGCAGCCCAATCCACACGTGCATAAGCTGAACTGTAAACCGAGCGGCCATTAACCAGTACTTGGATCCGTCGATATCGGTCTAACTCAGTACCATGGAACACCGCAATCTTATCGTAAGAATTAGAATAAGGGCCGACAAAAAAACCAGGAACAAAAAACAGTAGGTCTTCCACATATTGGATGTTCGTCCGACGAATGAACTCTCCATCTAAAATAGACAAGGTCGAAGACACTTCTACCCGAGGTTGCTCCACTTTTGCAGGGGTCACTACTACCGGGATATCTTCAAAAATTAAGCTATCAAGGCTATCAAGACCTTCAAGCTCCTGAGCAGTACCAGTGGTCACTATGAAACCCAAAAAGAGTCCAAATAGTTTACGAGTCATATCACCTCAAATCCGATACGAGTCTGCATAATAGGTCCCTAAAATACGCAAATCTTCAGAAAAAAACCTAAGCTCTTCTAATGCTGCCTGCATGCTTGGTGATTGAAAGTGGGCTTCTACATCCACATAAAACTGAGTCGCTGTAAACTGGCCATCTAGCATATAGCTTTCCAGCTTCAACATATTGATTCCGTATGTCGCAAACCCTCCCATAGCCTTATAAAGCGCTGCAGGAATGTTACGAACTTTGAACATAAAGGAGGTGATGTAGCGCTGTCCCTCCTCGTAAACGGGCATTTTTTGCTGTTTTGAAAACACCAAAAACCGTGTGGTGTTACCCGCCACATCATTAAAATGTTCTTTGAGGATGGTTAGCCCATAGAGCTCTGCTGCAAGTGATGAGGATATCACTGCTAAACCCTGCTCTTGAGACTGGGCCAATAATTTGGCTGCTCCCGCTGTGTCATACATGGCCACAGGGGTAGCATTCAGCAATTGGATATTATTGGAACATTGAGCCAAGGCTTGGGGGTGACTGCCAATACGCTCAATAGCGTCTAATGACAAGCCAGAAGTACCGATGAGGCAGTGGTTAACCGGCTCGAAATGCTCTTTCACCACATACAGTTCGGTGCCCTTGAGCTCCCGGTAGATTTCTTCCACTCGCCCTGCTGTCGAGTTTTCCACCGGTATCATGGCATAATGGGCAACGCCTTCTTCGACTTTTTTAAGGGCTTGGGTGAAACTGGCGCAATGGATCATATGCCAATCTGGAAAGCAGTGTTTACACGCCAAATGGGAATAAGCCCCAGGCTCTCCTTGATAGGCTACCACTTGATCCACATTCAAAATATTATAAGAGTCGCTCATCCTACCGCCACCTGAGATTAAGACCGAAGAAACAGTACCAAATTTATGCACGTTTCAACACAAAATTGACAATAAAAGTAATGATCCCACCTATATGAAGCAGACATCGAGACGTATTTTTATAAAATTGGTTAAGGGTTACCAGTATTTGATAAGTCCAATACTGGGTAATAACTGTCGTTACTACCCCACCTGCTCGGCATACATGATAGAGGCAATCGAGCGATTCGGTATCATTAGAGGCACATGGATGGGATTAAAAAGGCTGTCTCGTTGCCACCCATTCCATGAGGGAGGCATTGATCTAGTGCCCGAAAAGAAGTCCAAGCACTCTAATCAATGTGGTTGTGGCACTAAATCAACTGAAGATTCAGATCGCTGACAACGAGTACTGCTTGGGTACGGTTATTGATTTGTAGCTTTCTAAAAATAGCCGTTATGTGGGCCTTAACCGTCGCTTCGGAGATGTTCAGTTCGTAGGCAATCTGCTTGTTTAATAAACCTTCATGCAGATAACACAAAACCTTGTATTGCTGCGGTGTCAATTCAGCCACTCGGCGCTGCATATCTAGATTAGGAGCAGGAAGGTTATCTAGCTGCTCCGACATGCCATCCGGCAACCAAAGATCTCCTTCTAAAATAGAGGATATGGCTTGAGCATACACCTTGGGTTCACAGGTTTTCGGGATAAAACCCAGGGCGCCCGCCTCGATAACATTGGCAACAACGGCAATCTCTTCACTGCCTGAAATAACGGCGATCGGAACATCTGGGAAATCTGACCGAATACGTATTAAGCCATAAAGATCCCCTGCCCCAGGCATATTAAGATCTAAAAGAAGCAAATCCACATCAGGATTCGCTTTTAAAGCACCTAATGTGGATTCTAGATCTTGTGACTCCTGAATCTCTACGTCACCAATTTGATCTCGTAGCGCACCCGTCAGTGCGCTACGAAACAGTGGATGGTCATCCGCGATAAGAAGTGAAATCACTCGCTTTCCTTAACAAAGACATATGGTTTAGCTATTTAACCTATTATCGATTAAATCATCAACCACACTTGGGTCTGCTAAGGTACTTGTGTCACCTAATTGGTCGTGTTCGTTGGCAGCAATCTTGCGCAAAATTCGACGCATGATTTTACCGGAACGAGTTTTAGGTAGGCCAGTAGTCGCCCAATGTACAAGATCTGGAGTCGCGATAGGACCGACTTCTTGGCGCACCATCATCTTGACAGATTTTGTCAGCTCTTCATCCGGTTCTACACCAGCATTCGGAATAATGTACACATAGATACCCTGACCCTTCAGGTCATGGGGGTAACCCACCACTGCGGCTTCTGCCACAGCTGGATGCGCCACCAAGGCACTTTCAATTTCTGCCGTGCCTAGACGGTGACCCGAAACGTTCAGTACATCGTCCATTCGTCCGGTAATCCAGTAGGCACCGTCCGCATCACGTCGAGCACCGTCTCCGGTGAAGTATTTGCCTTCAAACGTACTGAAGTAGGTCTGCTCAAAACGCTCATGATCACCATAAACGGTACGGGATTGGCCTGGCCAAGAATCTAGGATAACCAAGCCTCCTTCCACTTCTACACCCATTTCAGTGATTTCATTGCCCTCTGCATCAACCAATGCAGGTTGCACCCCATACAAAGGAGACGTACAAGAACCTGGCTTAGGATTGGTTTCCGTTACTCGAGGGGTCATCATCAAACCACCGGTTTCAGTCTGCCACCAAGTATCCACAATCGGGCATTTACCGTTACCAATATTTTTGTGGTACCACACCCAGGCTTCTGGGTTGATTGGTTCACCCACACTGCCCAGCACGCGCAGAGAATCACGGGAGCTGGTCGCCATGGGTTCATCGCCCTTAGCCATCAAGGCACGAATGGCCGTTGGTGCCGTATACAGTTGGGTCACTTTAAATTTGTCGACCACTCGTCCAATACGTCCAGAATCAGGGTACGTTGGCACCCCTTCAAACAGTACACTGGTCACGCCATTTGCCAGAGGCCCGTAGACCATGTAGCTGTGACCGGTAATCCAACCCACATCTGCCGCACACCAGTAAATGTCATCAGGCTTGATATCAAATACAAGGTCATGAGTCAGCGAGGCATACACTAAGTAACCACCCGTTGTATGCACAACACCTTTTGGCTTACCTGTCGAACCAGAAGTGTAAAGGATGAACAATGGATCTTCCGCGTTCATAGCCTCTGGTGCCGCCTCGGTGCCTTCTTGTGCAGCAAGTTCAGCCCAATCCAAATCTCGACCTTCGACCCAGTTCACATCCGCTTTGGTGTAGCGGTAAACGATGACGTTTTCTACTGATGGACACGCATTATTTTCAAGGGCCTTATCGACATTGTTTTTAAGAGGGACGGTGTTACCCGCACGCTTACCCTGATCAGCGGTCAAAACCACTTTCACTGAACAGTCGTTGAGTCGATCAGCAATCGCTGAAGCAGAGAAGCCTCCAAAGATAACGCTGTGGATCGCGCCGATACGAGCACACGCTAACATAGCGTAAGCTGCCTGTGGGATCATCGGCATATAGATGGCAACACGATCACCTTTTTGGACCCCTTGCTTACGTAATAGGTTGGCAAGTCGCCCTACTTCATCGTGCAGAGTTTGATAGGTGACAATACTGTCTTCGCCTTCCACGTCCCCTTCAACATAGAATGCGACTTTATCGGCTTTTTCAGGTAAATGGCGGTCAATACAATTGTAAGCGGCGTTTAACTCACCGTCTTCGAACCATTTAATACTCACATTGCCACGGGCAAAGCTGGTATTTTTAACCTTTGTATAAGGCTTGATCCAATCGATTCGCTGGCCTTCTTTACGCCAAAACTCTTCTGGATTAGAAATGGATTCTTGGTAGCGTTGTTCGAATTCTGCTTGGCTAACATTCGCATTGGAATAAGTGTAATCCATCTGCTCTGTGTAGGAAGATTGTGACATGACTGGCTCCATTGTTATTTTTAATCGGATGCTTTAATCCACTATAAGCCATGAACAATTGTAGGCTATCCCACTTTAGTCTAACGCATGTCACCACATGATCTGTTAGTTCGGGTCAGCTTCTTTAAATTGTCCGGCATAAACAAAAAATGGCAGTTTCACATTTTGCTTTTTCTGAGGGTTTTGCCAAACCTCAGCCACGGCAGACTCTGCCTGTAAAATCCGTTCATCCCCATGGTTTTCCACCATAATTTGTGCCGCGGACCAAGTGCGCATAAAAGCAAATGCCTGAGACATGGTCCAACGGCATTTAAGATCAAACTCAGGGGTTTCTATTGTTTCAAACGGGAATTCAATCGCACGATATTGCTCCCGCAATAACGCAGTTTTCTCAGGCCAGTGAGGTTTAAGAATTGATAAAATATGTTGCCTGACCGCTGTATCTAATTCCGATTCAAACTGAGCCCAGTTGTATCCCCAGATAAAGACTTTACCCCCCGGTTTTAATACCCGTTTTACCTCAACCCAAAAGGCGTCTAACTCAAACCAATGAAGCGCATGGGCAACACATACGGCATCAAAATGATTATCTGGAAAGTGGGTCGACTCAGCAGGTTGCACTGTGTAATTCACATGCCGGTGAGGCGTGGCTTTTGCGATCTGAGCTTCTGAAATATCCGTTGCTTCAACCTGGGAAAAATAGGCAGCAAGATCAATAGAAGCCTGTCCTGTGCCACAGGCACAATCCCATACTCTTTGCGTATTAGGCACCTGACGGCTCAACCAAAAATACAACTCCGCTGGATAAGTTGGTCGAACTCTTGAGTAGATGGCTGAAGTAGACGTATCGAACGTGCGCATAGGTTAGGACTCAGACAACAGGTTTAAGGGGAGTTAAGCAATAATATTATAGTTATAAAGTATTTTTCTGGCGCACTCGACACCTTTCACTTGCTCTCCATGCATTCCCAATTTTCGTGCACTTTCTATGTTCAGCCAATTATCATCGAGAAACAAAATACGTTCTGGCGCAACGCCGAGATCATCGATAACGCGATGAAATATCTTGTCATCAGGTTTCACATGGCCTTCTTGGTTGGAAGCAAAATAACTGTGAAACTGCCCCGCTAATCCCATCTCATCTAATATACGTCCCCAATGGGCATCATTAGTATTGGAAAGCACGGCTTTATGATAGACCGGTGGTATTTGATGCAAGAGTTCTTTAGCACCATCAAATAAGCCAACCGGCCAATCAATAAACGCCTGAATAAACTCTTTAGAAGATCGATCACTTTGCATTTCTTCTAATAAGCCCTCTGCAAACTGCTCTAAAGAGATTAACCCGCGGTCAAAGGCTTTCACTGCGGGAGAATGTAACCACTTTTCCCACATAACAGACTCGTCTTTTGCATTCACCTGAAAAATAGAGCTAAAGCGTTCACTTCCGCCCAAATCGACCAATACATTACCAAGGTCAAATAACACAACATCTATAGTGCCCAAATAAACTCCTTACAGAACAACTAGGTAATATGGATTACAAATAATCACTTAGCGCCACTAGATAAACATTTACTTTGATTAAAGTTTTAGTAAACAATGTCGACATAACATGAGGGATTAACATTTTACACAGGAAACGCTATGAGAAACTCACTTAAATACATGGCTATTTCTACACTGGTTCTGAGTACACCTTTTTGCGTTGCTGAAACAGCAACTCAGACAGCCAGTGTTACCGTACAGAATGCCATTACCATTACCCCTGGCGACATTCTTGATTTCGGCACAGTCTACGCTTTAGCAGATACATCTGGCACCACAGTTGCCACTTTAACCATACCTTCCGATGGCGGTACTTCAACATTCACAGCCACCACTCCCTCGACTGCAAACCTAGTCGAAATCGCTGCGGGGGCTCCAGCAACGTTTACTGTATCCGGAGTAGCCCCTAATACAAATCTAACGCTCAACTTACCAACTTCGGCCATCACCTTGTCAGGCTCTAACTCCGCCACTTTCACAGTTGACTCATTTGAAGCAACTGTCACGACCAGCACAGCGACCGCTTACACTAGTGGTTCACCGAATTTAGCGACAGACTCTACGGGCAATGCGACTTTTGCTGTAGGCGCCACATTAAGCACAACTAACGTAGCGGCTTATACTGATGAAACCTACAGCGGCACTTTTTCTGTGGAAGTAGTTTATTAAGTCTAACGAATGTTGTTGTTGAGAATACCAACCGGCGCAGCACGAGCCATAACCTGGTTCGCCGCTGTGTCGTGTGGAAACACATTCGCCGATATCACCCAGTTAACGCCATTATCGTTTGGTACCGTTGCTGTCTCCGATAACACTGCAGTGCAGACCATTAACGTTACAACCTCAGGGCGAGCATATTACTCTAGCTATGTGCACCCTATTGAAGACGCCCAGCGGGGTGTTTATTTGCTTTCTAACTTTCCTACGAATCAGGTCTTATCGGTTACAACACAAGTCATTTCATCTACTTCAACTAGCAGCCAAGCCTCGACCGAGCAATTCTCCCTAACCAATGTGAACACCACAACCTATATCACCACCGATGCATCAGGTGAAGCGACTATCTACGTGGGAGGCACCTTAAGCACGTCGGGCAGTGGCTCTTCAGCCTTTAGCAACACGCAATACACCGCCCAATTTCAAATAACGGTCAATTATTAATTATGCTCCAATCTCTTTTTTTTCATATCAAAACAGCCGCATTGGTTTTGCTACTTGGTCTATCCGTTGCCCCTAGCTTTGCAGACATACTTATCTCCCCAACCCGTATTACACTGGATGAACGTAACCGGTCCGCCGCAATTACCCTGATCAATCCTGGCAATGAAACTCGTGCCTATAGGATCGGATGGAAGCAACTCATTGCCCTACCCCAGGGTGGGTATCGGGAGCTGACTGAACAAGAAAAACAGCAGTTTTCTTCCATTGAGCGCATTATTCGCGTCAGTCCAAAGCAGGTTACCCTTCAACCCGGCCAACGCCAAACCGTAAAACTATTGTTACGAAAACAACAAGGAATGATGGATGGAGAGTACCGCTCACATTTAACGCTCACAGCCCTACCCCCTTTAGAGAAGAAGGCCGCCCCCAAGCAGCAAGGCCCCAGTTTCCAACTTAACATGCTGACAAGTTACACCTTGCCGATCCTATACCGAGAGGGCAAATTATCGGTAAACCCGAGCATCACTAATCTTTCTTTAGTTACCCAAAAAGATTCAGGCATCACTTACATCAAGGTGGCATTTACCCATAGGGATAAATTTAGTTCCCATGGTCGCTTGATTGCCCTATGGCAACCGAAAGGTGGCAGCCAAAGACAGGTGGGCATTCTTAATGGTTACAACCTATACCCAGAAACCCCAAACGCTCAGATCCAGTTTCCTTGGGAGTCATTCAAGCTTGAGCCAGGTACTCTTACTGTCAGGTTTGAGGGACAACAGGAGTTCTCGGGGCAAGTCTTTAGCACTAAAACACTCACCATCACTCCCCAGATGATTAGGTCAGTCCAATAACCTATGCTACGCCTTTGGAGTCTAATTTTACTATTTTTGCCAACCCTTGGGGTTGCTGCATCCCCCCTTGAGCAATTACGTGACAAATATCGCGAGATTGATGCAGGTAGAGTGGAACTCCCTAGCGTTACAACCCCCATTGCTCCTTTGACAGCAGACCCATCATTGGCATTTGTTCGCATACCCGATGGTGAAGAACTGATCCTAAACTTGACCTATCAAAAACACAGTCTGGGGGATATTTTTGCCATTAAAACCTCCGATGGCGCGCAAATCAGTCTGACTGACTTTACTCGGGCGTTGGATTTCCCAATAGACGTTAATATTGCCCAAGCTAACGCTCAAGGCTGGGCTAGATCTCCAGAGTTTAAGTTTTCTCTAAGTACTCAAGAGGACGATCAAAGTTGGAGCATAGTGTCTGGCACCGAAAAAATGACCGCAACACAAGCAGATATCACCCTAGACGGCGATATTTATGTGGATACCCAGTTGTTAGAAAACTGGTTCGACCTAGCACTGATTGTGAATTACCAGGATTTATCTGTGTCAGTCGTACCAAATACTCCCATTCCCCTAGCTGGAAAATTGGCTCGGCAGGGCCGCTTCGATAGCTTACAAGTATTTAGTAATGAGCCTAAGTACCCACTGCAAGAATACGGCTACTCTCCCATCAGCAGGCCTGTGCTCGATATTCAGTTTCGCGCCAGCACAGCTGAAAACAGCCCCGATTCCCATTCCATGTCAGTCTTAGGCGCTAATGATTTGGCGTATTTTAATACTCAGTACTACTTCACCACTGATGCTGAAAATGACTTAGGGGATGCACGACTATCAGCCTCCCGCTACTCACTCGAAGGGGAATTGCTAGGACCTTTAAGTGCCACAGAAGTACAATTTGGTGATATTCGTGCCACTCGGATTAGCCCGCTCAATGCCGACCCTATTTCCCGAGGGGCGCGAATTAGCAACAGCCCCCTAACCTACCAAGGGGGTAACAGCATTGACCTTACCGGTGATATTCAGCCTGGATGGGATGTGGAGATCTATCGCAACAAGTTACTGGTGGCCAGCCAGATAAATGTTCAGGACGGTCATTACTTTTTCCCCAGTCTACCGCTGGTATTCGGAAACAACGAAATTGAAGTGGTCTTTTATGGCCCTCAAGGGCAAATTGAACGGGATTTTAGAAGCTATTACGTCAGCACCACCAGCAGTGAACAAGGTGAGTTCCGATACGATATTTCTGTCGTAGATGAAGGCTCTCGACTGCTAGATAAATACATTGAAAACACCGATGAAAAACGAGATAGGCTTCTGAGTGCGAAACTTTCTTACGGTCTAACGGATTGGTTCAACCTATATGGCGGCATCAAGCAATACAACAACTCAGAGTTCTCTAATCTGGATGAAACCTCCTTTGGATCCGAGCTGGCATTGTTTGGCAAAGCCTTGTTATCGATTGATTTATTGGACCAAGAAAATGACCAGCACCGTCGCCTGTATCAATTGGATACCCTATTAAGCGGACAATCCGTCAGCTTAATCAATCGTGAGAGTCGCGTTTACGATAGCGAAAACATGGTATGGAATGACTTTAAGTCCCAAGAAGCGCGGATAACCGGAGCACTGTCAAATATTGGCTTATCCTATCAGCAATCAGTCGAATACCTTCAAAATAACGACCAAAACTATTATCGATTAACTAATCAATTAGGTACTCAACTGGGCCGCAGCTACCTCAGCAACCGTTTGGTATGGCTCAGTAATAACGACAACTTAACCACTGGGGATATGCAACTGCAGCGCTACCTAAATGGTTATTTTTGGCGCATAGGCAATCGTTATACCGCCCACCCTGACACAGAAATAGACAGCCTCTACACAGAACTAAGTGGCGACCTCTCTGAGGATACCAGCGGTCGAATCGGCTACACCCGAGATTTTAACAATGATAACAACATCACCAACCTGTCTTTTAGCTGGCGCCCTAATGAATTCAGCCTAACATCTCGACTGGACTTTAATGACAACAGAGGCTGGTCTGCGGGACTATTAGGGCAGATCAGTATTGGAAGCACTTCTAATAGAGTATTCGCTTCAAATCAAACCCTCGTCAATCAAGGCAGTATCTCTGCTTTTGTTTACCATGATCGTAATAATAATGGTGTCTTTGATGGCTCAGATTCGCCGCTACCTGGTGTCGAAGTATTTAGCACTCCGTCCATCAAACAAGCCACTACAGATGGGTCAGGCGTTGCCATATTACCGTCCTTAGCAGCCTTCAAACAAACCGATATTGATATTAACGAAACAACCTTACCAGACCCCTATATGATCCAGCGAAACTCAGGAGTCTCGGTACGCCCCTCTCCGGGAGCCATACAAAGACTGGAAATTCCTATTGTCGTATCCGTTGAAATAGAGGGAACGGTAAGAGAACTCAAAGAAGCAAATACCTCCTCCCCTTTAGCCTATGTACCTATTGAAGTCATTGATCAGTTCGGCATCACCATCAAAGAGTTGCTATCAGAGTTTGATGGCTACTATCTGATCAACAACCTGCCACCTGGAAATTATAGCATTCGAGTAAAACAAGCTTACCTCATTGAGAATGACTGGCTCACACCGAGTCCTGTCACCATCGATGGCACCAGTAAAGACGTCATTAGTGGTCAAGATATCATCCTACGTAAGGCGTTTAATCAACCTGGTTACAGTGCATCACTGGGTGAATTCTCATCAATTGAGACGCTCAACAGTTACTGGAAAGTACTCAATCAAAAATTCCCGAAGCTGCAAAACTTCGAACATTTTTATGCCCATTCGAACGGACAATACACCTTGTATGCAGCCTTTAATAAAGACCGACAATCAGCCGACAGAGTTTGCGAGATAGTTAATCCAGCCAACTGCTCTGTGAAGAGAATAAGACGGCGCTAACGCACCGCCCTGTGTTTACAAACTTAGGAAGGGGTCGCCTTTGTAACGGGTCACTAAGCAGTCCTGCTGCATTTGTTTCAGCATATTGCAAAAGTCGTCACCATAGGCTTTTTTCAAGAAAGGACCCACAATAAGCTGATAATAGGTTTTACCCTTCACCTCAGATCGGTGTATTAAAGGAGCCGTATCAACAAATTCTTCTGGGTACATGCGACTCATTTTGCGCCAGCCCTGGCGGGCAAGAGTTTCGTTGGCATAGGCCGCTAACTGAACACCAAAATATGGGAAGTCACGGTTCTTTTCTTCCTCCCCATAGAAACTCGCCGTCACAGCATCTTTTGGCGGCGCTTGCTTAAATGGCGATATGTTCGATGGCTCCGGAGTCGCCATGGGATCAGGCTCTTTAGCTTGGCTTGAGCCATTACCATTTGGCATATCTGCCAGTGCAGCACTTGGCAACACAGGTGCTGACGAGGTGTTTTCACCTTCCATATCGTCAGAAGCAACCACCGGCGCCTGCTGGGTCAAGCTGTCTTGTGACTCAGGTACGGGCTCCAAAGATTCCACTATCAATTTGAGGTCTGCCTCAAGCGCCAGCACTCGCTCAAGTTGGGGCTTCATGGCCTCCCACTCCTGTTGCTGCGCTTGCAAAGCGGACTGTAGCTGGGCATTGCTCATCACATCTGGATCTTGCTTTTGCGACGCGCACCCCACCATGACCACACAACCAGTAAGAGCCAATAATTGAAATCGTTTCATATAAATACTCCCAATTGACAGGCCCATATTACGATAAAAGAAAGGCGTTTGTCCCATGCACCAATGCTGCATAGCGAGCTGCCTTTCCAATTAAAATCAAAATGGCAGAGTTTAATAGGGGTAACTTGGCAACACCCGCCGCAAGGCAAAGGGCATCTCCAATAATCGGTAGCCAGCTTAACAATAAGCTCCATTGCCCGAACCTCGTAAAGGTGCTTTGAACCCGCTCAAGCCCTGTTTGATTGACCGGAAACCAGCGCCGATCCTGATATTGAAGTAGATAACGCCCCAACCACCAATTGGTCAAGCCGCCTAAAGTATTGCCGACTGTTGCGGTAAAGAGTGCCAACACACTGGCGTCTGGATGCGCCGCAACCAAGGCCAATAAAATGACTTCGGAGCCCCCTGGGAGCAGTGTTGCGGCGAAAAAAGAAGTGAAAAAAAGCCCGACAAGTTCAGGCATTAAGTCGATCATAGAAACAAAGTCCCCTAGGAGACTTATTTCACAACCTCTGGATTTAGCGGCTCTTTATCTTTTGGAGAGATATCCCCAGAGCCTAAAATAAGCTTAGCCATGACCCATGCTGAGGCATAGCAAATGTAACCTGAGAACACGATATCACTTAAGAAGTGCCCTCCTTGTAACACTCGTATCCCACCTACAAACAAGCCCATGAACAGTCCAAACGTCAGCCACATCCGACTTTGGAGCACCCAGCCTAACGCAATGAAAGCAAACCCCATGGCCGCATGACCACTGACAAAAGAGCAATTACGTTCGCATTGATCAGATATAACCCAAGCAGGGGTAAAAGCTTTATCACCGCCTAACTCAACCACATGACGAGGGCGAGCCCGATCCCAGTTATCCTTAAAGCCAGTATGAACAATAATACCTGGGCCGATTAATAGAAATGCGAGCATAAAATACCACTTACGGCGATTTCGCTTATTCCAATCCGGTGCTGCTTTAAACAACGTCATAATCGATAACCACAGAAGTACAGGCACGATCACAGCGGGCATTTCTTTAAACAACCAATAAATAAATTTAACGAAAGGAACATCGTTAGCAGGGAAGCTGCCCGTAACAGGGTTATAAAACCACGAAGAAACGACAACATCGATATTTGGCCAGCCAAGGAAAATGATCAAACAAATAATGAAACTGATGGAGGCATAGCCAAATGGAAAAGGAATCTTCATATCTATTTTTCTGAAATTAACAGCTTTGTTTTTGGTACTCGAGTTTTAAACAGCATTGGAACTAGGTCATCCATTACCAAAACGCTGATTACTCGATCCAGTGTAAACCAAATTACCCCGGATTGGATATAAAAAATCGCCATTAGTTCCACACACTGTTCACATTTGGAAATTAGAGTAGACTCATAGTTCTGGCCGCTGAAAGATCGTAGGACAAATCCTATCCGGTGAGAACTAAGGCCTTAAACTTGCATGTGAACTCTATTACTCATTTTAAAAGGGACCTTTTACATGGCGCTTGATATTCCTAGCGAACTCGACTCCCTCTATCAACACATAGATAAGGTAATTCTTTCCCGCCAGCACCCAGTGACGGGGCTTTTTCCTGCGAGCACCAGTATCAATACCCACGGGGACTACACGGATGCATGGGTACGAGACAACGTCTACTCTATACAAGCTGTCTGGGCTCTTTCTCTCGCTTACAAACGAGCATCAAATCCTGGCAAACGGGCCCATAAGCTAGAGTACGCCTGCATCAAAATGATGCGAGGACTATTGTTTGCCATGATGCGCCAATCCCATAAAGTAGAGCGCTTCAAACAAACCCTTGATCCTAAAGATTCTCTACACGCTAAATATGACACCAAAACAGGCCTTGAAGTGGTCGCCGATGACGCCTGGGGCCATCTGCAAATCGACGCGACTAGCTTATACCTGCTCACCCTTGCCCAAATGACAAAATCAGGCAGCAAGCTCATTTACTCAGAAGACGAAATGAACTTCATTCAAAACCTGATCTACTACATTTCACGGACTTACCGCACGCCAGACTTTGGTATTTGGGAACGGGGTAACAAGGTCAACAATGGTAAAGCAGAAATCAACGCTAGCTCCGTGGGCATGGCGAAAGCCGCACTGGAAGCATTAGACGGCCTAAACCTATTTGGTGCGGATGGCCCTGAGTGGGCTGTGGTGCACTCCTTCGCGGATGCGGTTACTCGAGCAGGTTCCGCTCTAGAGGCCTTATTACCCAAAGAATCCCGATCGAAAGAAGTGGATGCAGCCCTACTAAGCATTATCGGCTTCCCCGCTTTTGCTGTGAATGACGAAAAACTAAAACGCCGTACTCGCCAAGAGATATTAGACAAACTTGGGGGAAATTATGGCTGTAAACGCTTCTTATTAGATGGTCACCAAACCGTGCTAGAAGACCACAGCCGTATCTATTACGAATACGACGAGCTGATTAATTTTGAGCACATAGAGTCCGAATGGCCCCTATTCTTCACTTACTTGTACATTGATCGATTGTTCGCACGGGATTGGGAAAGCGCTAACTATTATCGCTACAAGCTAGAGACCCTCATGGTTGAACGTGATGGAGAAATGCTGCTTCCTGAGCTTTATTACGTAGAAGAAGCCAATATCCTTGCGGAAAAAGCCAACCCAGGCTCACAACCTCGAGTCGCCAACGACAACCTTCCCCTTGTTTGGGCTCAAAGTCTCTACTTGGTCGGACGAATGCTCGATGACGAACTCATTACCACTGACGACCTCGACCCCCTTGGTCTCCATCGTAAGCAGCACAACCGCAAAAACGTCAATATTTCCATGGTTGTGCTCGCTAAAAACAACAAAATAAAGCAACAGCTTCTAGATGCAGGCTGTCTGTGCCAAACCGTTGATGAAATCAGTCCGATTCAAACCATCAGCTCAGAACAATTGATCAAACTCTATGTGAACGTCGGAGCCTCAAAGGGATTAGGCCTAAGTGGTCGCCCCACCCGTGCACTGCATACCTTAGCCATTGCCCAGCCCTACGTGGTGAATGATCAACGTTGCCTCTGCTTAGCCTGGTTCCAAAATGAAGACAGAGATTATCGCAAAACTGATCCCGCTCTGTTTGAGCAGCACATACGTAATGAGCTGTCGATTCTCTCTGAGTACTGGTATTACCCTGGGAATGCGGTATTCGCCATTCTAATTGATGAAGCTTTGGCGGAAATGGAAGGTGCGAGCCACCTTTTCGAATTCATAAAAAAATTGCAGAATCGAGAGTTTAGCGAATTTCGTGTGATCCCTCAGTCAGCCAAAAATGCTTTCAAATCGGGAAGCCGCCGTTACATGAGATTCGAGATGCCCCATGGCAGTGAGCTAGGGGCTCGGTTACCTGTCTACGAGTCTCCATGGCCACTGGGCATGGATCAAGAGGCAACACTGACTGAGATTCCTACACTGTCTACAGACCAACTGGTCGACGCACTAGCCAACCGTCCATCCTTGAAAGATGCTACGGAGATTTTACTAGAACTAGGGCATCGTAATGAGCTAGATAAAAGCGTCGTACAAGACGAAATTCACACCACTGTTCGATCCATTTTGTACTCTGTATACACCAATGCTTTGATCCATCGAAGCTGGCAGTGCGTGCGTAAACTATTCTCCTTGATGATCCATCCCACCACGGATATGGCAACCCATATTGCAGAAATCACGGTGCGTCAGCGTGTTCTCATCATTGGAGAAAACTCAAAAAACCAATCCAGTATTACGGCCCCATTGAATCGAGAAGAAGTCTTTGACCTATTCAAGAAACACGCAGTGGATGGCCTCACAAACGTGGTGTATCACGAACTATTAGCCATCACCGGAACCCTACTCAAGATCCACCCTGAATACTTCAGCGGTGTGCGGACGATTCGCCTACAGAACCTTGCTTACCTGTGTGCGTATCAGCTCAATGAAGAGGTAGAGCAGAACACTCCAGACATTATGAACACACTGTCTAATTGTTCACCCATGGCCTTGTACGAGACCTTATGTGATGTGTTGATTAAAAAACATAAAGAGTACACCCACGTGGTAGCCAGTGTGCGATATCACCAACGGGTAGACAGTGCAGAAGGCAAAGCCAAAGACATAGACTGGTTCGAGTGGCGTACAGGCCAAGGTCTGATCACGAAAATGCCTGAGGAAATGCTGCTAAAACTGTGGGACAGCTTAAGTCAAACCGGCCGTATCGTTTTCGGCGATCTGCAGAGTAATACGGTGTTAGAAAGCAAGGCCACCCTTAGCTCTATGACGCCAGGGGAAGACACTTTTGCCTTATTAATAGAATCCCTGACCTCAGACATCACCCCAAGTTGGTATAAGTGCCTAATATTTGAAGGCTTGTATGCCTTTATCCAGTTCTGCGAGCAACACCCAGAAGGAAACTTTATAGATGAGGTGAATTTACCCGTTTTAGTTTCCAAAGCGGCATTGGATCATGTACAACAGTATAAGAACGATCATCCTGAGGTGAGCGATTATGACATGGCATTGGATGAGTTCGCCCAATTGACGCCTAACAAGGTGAATCACTACCTAAGTTGGGCAGTGACAAAATTGCATAGCCAGCAGCACACCTCACCTAAAAAATAATATTGGTTGGAGAAGTTAATGGATCTTCTGAACGACGTTGTAAACGCTCGCTGTTCCGACCCTTTCAAATGCTTAGGCGTTAAGCCTAATGCTAAAGGCAAAGGTAAAACACTTACTGTTTGGCGCCCGGAAGCTCGCCTCATAGAAGTACTTAAAATCGATTCAGACACCCTTATCGGTGAGATGGAGGAAACCACCCTAAAAGGTGTGTTCGAACTCCCTTGGCCAAACACACTCGAGACAGAACATTATCGTTTGAGGATCACTTATCCCGACAGTAGCTTTACCATAGTCGATCCTTATCAGTTTCCTTCGACCACCTTCAACGATCCCGAATATCACAGCGCCACGTTATACAAAAAAGAGGGCGCTATCCCAGCTTCTGCTGAAGTCACCCAAGAACTGCATATTGATGGCACACGCTTTGGCGTCTACGCCCCTGCGGCCCGCTCGGTAGCAGTGGTAGGCGACTTCAACGGCTGGGATGGTCGCATACATCCTATGTCCAGTAATGGGGATGGCGTTTGGCGACTCTTTATTCCAGATGTAAAGCCCGGCGCTCGCTACAAGTTCGAAATCCGGGCCGCGAATGGTGACATCCTGCCCCACCGAACCGATCCATTTGCCCAGTACATCGAGCAGTTCCCATCATTTGCCAGTGTCGTCTGCAAACCAAACAGCTATTCTTGGCAAGATAAGCAATGGACAGAGCGACCTATCGAAGACACCTACGAAACCCCAATGAGCATTTATGAGATACATCTTGGCTCTTGGCGTAAACACATGGATGGTACGTCGTTAAGCTACACGGAACACACTCAGCAACTGGTCGACTACGTGGTTGAGATGGGCTATACCCATGTTGAAATGCTACCCGTTATGGAACACCCATTTGATGGCTCATGGGGTTACCAGCCGGTTGGATTGTTTGCTCCAACCTCCCGCTACGGCACAGTAGATGAATTCAAAGCCTTGGTGGATGCACTCCACCAAGCAGGTGTTGGCGTGATTATGGATTGGGTGCCCGCCCACTTCCCCACCGATGGTCATGGCCTTGGCAACTTCGATGGTTCCAAACAATACGAATACCCAGACCCTAAGAAAGGCTGGCATACGGAGTGGAACTCCCTGATTTACGATTTTGGCAAAGAGCATGTCATTGATTACTTAATCAGTAACGCGAATTTCTGGCTGGAAGAATTCCACATTGATGGACTGCGAGTCGACGCGGTCGCCTCTATGTTGTACCTAGATTACTCTCGCAAAGACGGAGAATGGGTGCCAAACGTAGACGGCGGCAACCAAAACTACGAAGCGATTGCCTTTTTACGCCGCCTCAACGAAACCGTCTACCTCAACCATCCCCGCTGCTTCACCATTGCCGAAGAGTCCACGGCTTTCCCTGGCGTGTCCAAACCGACCTACATGAATGGTCTCGGCTTTGGCTTTAAGTGGAACATGGGCTGGATGAATGACTCCTTAGAGTACATCAGCAAAGACCCCATCTACCGCCAGTACCACCAAGGAGAGCTGACGTTCTCCATGGTTTACGCCTACGATGAACAATTCATTTTGCCTATTTCCCACGATGAAGTGGTACATGGGAAAGGCTCAATGATTGCTAAAATGCCGGGGGATGCTTGGCAGAAGTTTGCTAACTTGCGTGCTTTTACCAGCTACATGTACTTCCACCCGGGTAAGAAGCTTAATTTTATGGGCAACGAGCTGGCCCAGGGTATGGAATGGAGTCATGAACGCTCTCTGGATTGGCATCTGCTTGATGTGGACTTCCACAAAGGCCAACAGCAACTGACGAAAACCTTGAACCACCTCTACAAGGACGAGCCAGCCCTCCATCTTGACCATTCCCCTAGTGGCTTTGAGTGGATCAGCTTAGACGATTCTGCTAATTCAATATTAGCCTTCATTCGTAAAGCGAAAGGCTCTTGTGAACACATTATTGTGGTAGTGAACTTCACCCCGACACCACAGGAAAACTACTGTATTGGAACCCCTATGGCAGGTCGTTATGAGTGCATCTTTAACTCTGATGATGAAGCATACACAGGCAGCAACTACCCAGTGGCAGCGTCATACAACACTCAGAACACCCCAAGTCATGGACGTGACCAAAGCCTGACTTTGCAAGTTCCGCCCTTGGCGGCCGTTGCTTTTAAATGGGTCGAGTAACACAAACGCGTTAATCATATATTGGAGAACACCATGACACGGGAATGGCAAACCACATCAGGAACCCCCTTACCGCTAGGCGCAACGGTGACGGCTAACGGTGTGAACTTTGCCGTGTTCTCCGAATACTCAAGCCAGCTTTATCTGTGTCTTTTTGACCAGGAAGGTGTCGAAATTAGCCGCTTGCCTTTTACCCACAAGTCTCGCGGCATCTGGCATATGGAAGTCATGGACGTGCACGAAGGCCAGCAATATGGTCTACGTGCAAGTGGCCCATTTGAGCCAGACAAGATGCACTTATTTAACGAGAGCAAACTGCTCATTGACCCTTACGCAAAATCTCTGAGTGATCGTTTGGTATTCCATCCAGACCAAGTCACCTTTGATGCATCAGGCGGTGCGGATCACAAAGACTCCGCCCATTGTGTCCCCAAGTCCATTGTCCGCTCAGTGCCACCCAAAGCACACAACAAGCCCTCGCGCCCCAAGGCATCGGCCCGTAGCCTATACGAAATGCACATCAAAGGCTTCACCCAGCAACTAGAGATTGATCCTGTACTACAAGGCACCTATTTAGGGGTCTGCAGTGACCTTGCCATCAAGCATCTTAAAGAACTTGGCATTAGTACCATTCAACTTATGCCCTGTTTTGCTTTTGCCGACGAAGTCCATCTGCTCGATAAAGAGCTCAATAACTACTGGGGCTACAACCCAATCAATTTCTTTACCCCTGATGATCGCTACGCTATTGAAGACCCGGTCACGGAATGTCAAACCATGATTGCCACCCTCCATGAGGCGGGGTTCGAAGTCATTATAGACGTGGTATATAACCACACGGCAGAAAGTGAACTGGATCATGGCACGACCTGCTACCGAGGGTTAGACAATGCGCTCTATTATCGCCATGAGGGGGGCAAATATCTTAATTACACAGGCTGTGGTAATTGTGTGGACACCTATCAGCCTTCTACCATTCGACTAGTCTGCGACAGTATGCGCTATTGGGTCGAAATCATGGGAGTGGACGGTTTTCGCTTTGACCTTGGGGTCGACTTAGGACGAGAAGATCATGACTTCTCACCAAAAGCTCCCCTGCTGCAAGCCATTTTGCAAGACCCTATCCTGAGCACCACCACACTGGTTATGGAGCCTTGGGACATTGGTCCTGGTGGCTATCAAGTGGGGCAGTTCCCCCGTAGTTTTATTGAATGTAATGATAAATATCGTGACACGGTGCGGCGCTTTTGGCGAGGTGACGCCACCGTAGTGCCAGAATTCGCCACCCGCATCATGGGCTCCAGAGACCTATTTCACAAAGGCTACAAATGCGCCCTACACTCAGTGAATTATGTCACCTACCACGATGGCTATACGCTACATGATCTGGTGTCTTATCATCGCCGACACAATCTAGCCAACCATGAAAACAACCGAGACGGCCATACGGATAACATCAGTCAAAACTTCGGCATCGAAGGAGAAACCCAAGATCCAAGAGTTTTAAAAGACCGTCTGACTCAGCAAAAATGCTTTATTGCAACTCTCCTACTTAGCCAAGGGACACCGCACTTTTTAGGGGGCGACGAACTCTCCCATACCCAACAGGGCAACAATAATGCCTATTGCCAAGACAATAAAATTACTTGGTTAGATTGGTCCCCGACCTCCGCCAGCCAAGAGTTAACAAACACCGTTAAATCATTACTGGCAATCCGTAAGCAATATCCTATCTTGGCAGAGGCCATTCTGCCGGATGATGGCTTGTATCAACACCAAATTTCAGATGAGGTCACCTGGTACAACGAGTTTGGCAAAACCATGACAGGAGCAGACTGGGAGGATGCGGAAAGAGACTATCTATCCCTAGTGCTATATAACAACCAATCAAACGAAGCACTCTGGCTCGTCTTCTATCGAGAGGATTTTGAGCTCCAGATTGAATGCCCTCAACCGTATACCTTGGATACCCTGTTATATTCCACTGGAGAGCAAACTTTAACAGGTCAAAATATTACTTTAGACACTCGCTCAGTGCTGCTATTTAAGCTAAAGTCAAACACTGAATAACGTGTTCTAAAGGCAGCAATAGTGGTAGTAAGGACACATTTAAAATAGGAACAGGTTTGTGGCAGAAGTAAGCGTCCCCGATTTTAAAAATTTAGATAAAGCCAACGAAAAGCAAAGCGACAAAAAATCCAGCAAACGCGTTCTAATCATCGAAGACATCGGTGAAATGCGCCTTATGCTCAAGTCTCTTATGACCAGTTTAGGTTACTCTAAAATAGATATTGAGCCCTCTGGACAAGCAGGACTTAAACGGATTCTCAGCGGTCGTTATGACATCGTTCTATCTGATTACAATCTTGGTGGCAGCGTAGATGGCCAACAGATACTTGAAACCACACGCAAAACTTACTCCCTAGACCATTCAACCATTTTTATGATGATTACCGCTGACACCGCTTATGAAGCAGTGGTCAGTGTTCTCGAATACCAGCCGGATAGCTATCTGGTGAAGCCCTTTCCACCTGAAGCTTTTATGCGTCGTTTAGGGCGTGTGATCCAGCAAAAGAAATCCTTCGAAAAGCTCAATCAAGCACGCATGAAAGAAGACTGGGACGAGGTGATTGTCCAAGCAAAAGAAGTCATGACCGTCCATAAGCCCTATGGCAGCTTGTGCCTCAAAGCTATCGGTGAAGCCCTATACGCTAAAGGGGAATACAAGGCGGCTAAAACCCACTATATGCTCATCACCCAGAAGCACAAAAATTTAGCTTGGGCATACTTTGGTATTGCCCAATGTGAAATGGCTTTGGGCGCCTTTGCAGGGGCAGCTAAAAATCTAGAAACCACGGTAAACCTTAGCCGACATTTTTTATCTGCCTATGATCTCTTAGCGGACGCCTATGAGGAACTCAACCAACTGAGTGATGCTCAACAAGCCCTACGAACGGTGCTTGAAGTCTCTCCACGGTCTCCTGAACGCAGTAAGCGCTTAGGGGATATCAGCGCCAAGCTAAAAGATTGGTATACCGCGGAGCAAGCTTATTCACGAGTGATACGTTTAAGTCGGGAAACCGCTGAAGAACATGTAGAGATGTATTATGATCACCTACAATCCATTACCAACCTGATCGCATCCGGAGACGAAAGTAAAACTCTTAATGAGAAGTTCAAACGCTCTCTTATTCGTCTTCGTATTATTGGCAAAGCCAGCCCCACCGCCGTAACTAACTCGTTCCGCATTGAAGTACAACAATACGTCACCCGCAATCACCTTGGGGAAGCGGTCAAAACTTGGAAAAACTGGCACAGACTGATCCAAGAAGGTCGTGCCTCACCTCTAACACAAGCCCAAGAAATGACATTAAAGAAAAAACTCGGGCTTCTTTAATTAGAATGAATTCATGCAAAATGCTCAACACCCTTATGGGGCTTTGACACCAGATACCGTAATTGATGCGGTGGAATCTGTCGGCCTCTTTTCAGACTTTCGTCAATACCCCCTAAACAGCTACGAAAACCGCGTTTATCAAGTAGGTATTGAAGACAGTGCCCCCTTGATTGTGAAGTTTTATCGGCCAAACCGCTGGACCTCTGAACAGATCCAAGAAGAACATGATGTGCTGTTAATGCTAAAAGACCAAGGGGTATCTGTTGCGGCACCTTTGTCTTTCCATGGACAAACCTTGTTTGAACACAAAGGCTTCTTTTTCTCCTTAACGGAAAAACAACGGGGCACACCACTAGAAGCGGGTGATCTGGACCAGCTCTTTGCTATTGGCGAGCTAATTGGCGAATTGCATCACGCCACCGAATCCTGGCAAACCCAGCACCGTCCTAATATTCAAGCCTCAGGACACATCCAGCAATCCAGTGAGTTCATCCTACACAGCGGCTTTTTACCCAAAAAGCTCACCAGTGGTTATCAAAGCTTGATTCAGGAAGTACTGACGTTAACGACCAAAACCCAGCAAAACAGCCCTGCCAAGGTTCGCTTTATTCATGGAGATTGCCATCGTAGCAACCTATTGAATACGGACAATGGCTTAGTACTGTTAGATTTTGATGATTGCCGTATGGGCATGGCGGTACAAGACCTGTGGCTGCATGTATCGGATTCCGATGCCAAACAGCAGCAACTGAGTGAATTGATTGAAGGTTACGAAAGCCATCATTCGTTTGATACCAGAGAATTGGATCTAATTGACGTTTTTATGGCTGAGCGCCACATCGCCTATAGCGCATGGATCGCCGAACGCTGGGCTGACCCTGCCTTTCCTACCATCTTCCCGCACTTTACCGGGGAAGACTTTTGGCGACAGCATGTTGGTGATTTAGAAGAAATGGTTCGACAATGGGGAAAATGGCGCTAATCAGCGCCATGAGACACACGAATCTCAATCAAATTATTATCTGGATCATTAATAAACAGCGAATGCAGTCCTGCTTCAGGGGTCGATTCATCTAGGATAATGATTGATTCTTTTGCCAGATGGGTGCGAATCTGGTCAAGACTCCAATCACTAGTGAAACAAAAGCTTCCTGCACCTTCTAGTGCATGATGGCGAATCTCTTGTCCTAATACTTGAAAATAAATGGTTTGAGTACCACAAGCCACCGCTTGCCCAGAACTCACAGCAGGCAGCCCTAGCACGCGCTGATAAAATGATACAGCACGTTCCACATCTAATACCGTCAACACAAGATGCTCAAAGCGATTAATCACAATGCTACCCTCAACGTCGATCACGGCATGCAATCACTTCGATTGCATCACATCCTTAAACAAGGTTTGTAACGACTGCTTCCCAGACACCAACTGGTCTTTTTTTACACGGGAAAGCTGCTTAATCCGATACTCCACCTGCATGGCCATACGTTTGTCCAATACAGATTCTGACCAAACCAATTGTAGGGGCCCTTTGCCTTTTAGATAGCGAGCCCCTTTGACTTTACCCTGCGTATGCTCATCAAAACGGCGCGTCAAATCCGTGGTAACCCCAGTGTAAAGGGTATTAAGTCGAGTTTTAATGATGTACACGAACCAAGGTGTTGCCGTCATACTCACAGTTCAATCAGGAATTTCGAATCTGATTAGTCTCGCATCTCACGAAGTGTTTTTCTACACACATCGATCAGGAAATTCCCCCCATTCGCTTTACGCGTTTCCGCCTGTCTTGATGACTCGCAAATGCCCACATCTTTTAACGTCTCGTCAGAACAATGGCGCAGCTGTTGGCGGGTTTTAAACTGTCTCGCACTCTCTTTTATGGAATGGATCAAAGCAATCACTATCATAGGTCACCTCCGTGACAACGTTTTCTAAGCCTGACCATAGAATAGCCATTGCCTGATATCCGCTGCAGACCCAGACAGATACGATTTTTTCCATACAGAAAACCCTAATCACATCTGTATTGTCGAAAAAAGCCCATTCTGTATGGAATAAATCCCCAAGTGACTGCCTATAATGGCGTATTAGCACCAAGATTAGGGGGAATTCATGAGTCTGTATGGGGAATTAGCTAACCGTTTGCGGGAACACATTGAGCATGGGTTTTATAAGCGTGGAGACAAGCTCCCCTCTGTAAGACAGCTTGCAACGGAACACGGGGTCAGCATTTCAACCGTACAAGAAGCCTATCGTGTTCTTGAAATGGAACGCCTGGTAGAAGCTCGCCCCAAATCTGGCTATTTTGTTCCTCGAGAATCCACTAACGATCGCCTACCGGAAACTTCCAGACCGCCCCAACGTCCACTGGAAGTGTCCCAATGGGAGCAAGTGCTAAACCTGTTGTCTAACCGACCAGCAAACACACGTATCCAGCTGCAGCACGCTGCACCCGTGATGATCGGCAACACTATAAAACCCTTGCTTAAATCACTATCTGAGCTGCACCGATCACGCCCTGAATGGGGACTAGGATACGGTGACATACGAGGTCATATTGATTTACGGGAGCAACTGTCTCGCTTAGCGGTATCGTCAGGCTGCCAATTACACCCAGACGACCTAGTGGTCACTTCCGGCTGTCAGGAAGCCTTATCTGTCTGCCTTAGAGCCGTAACGGAACCGGGAGACATAATCGCCATAGAATCCCCCTGTTTCTATGGTGCTATGCAAGCCATCAAGGCTGCCAACTTAAAAGCGCTCGAGATTCCCACTCACCCAGAGCACGGCATCAGCCTTGAAGCCTTAGAATTGGCCTTGGATCAATGGCCAATCAAAGCCATATTAGTCACGCCAACCGCCAATAACCCCCTTGGCTTCGTGATGCCTGAAGACAAAAAGCAGGCCCTTTACAAGTTAGCGCAACAGTACGATATCGCCATCATAGAAGACGACATTTACGGTGATCTGACCTACGAATTTCCTCGTCCCCGTTCCATAAAAGCATTCGACAATGATGGGCGGGTATTACTCTGCTCCTCATTCTCCAAAACTGTCGCACCAGGGATGCGGGTAGGCTGGATCGCAGCTGGACGCTATCGAGACAGAGTCACCCACATCAAATATGTTAGCAGCTCCATGTGCCCTACCTTGTCCCAGCTGGCGTTAGCAAAATTCATGCGTCAAGGTGGCTACGATCGCCATATTCGCAAGATGCGTACACTCTATGCGGACAGTCGCGATCATTTATTGGAGGCTATCCAGCGCCACTTACCCAGCAGCACTCGGGTGACTCGCCCCGCTGGAGGCTTTGTCCTCTGGGTCGAATTTGCACCCGAAATCGACACGGTAGCACTGACTGAAAAAGCGCAAAATAAAGGGGTGGCCATTGCTTCAGGGGCACTATTCTCCGCCACAGGTAAATACCGAAGTTGCTGTCGTTTGAACTATTCAGACCAAACACCAGTCCTAAGGGAAGAAGGCATTAAAATACTGGCTGAACTGATACGTACTGAGTATCCGGGCGCCTATTCATAAGCCACTGTAAATATTGTGCAAATAATATAGGCTATTGTCTTAGCTACTTAATTTTGGGCGGTTTCTCAGTACACTGCCCCTTTACGATCAAATGGACAATTGAATGGCGCGACCCTTCTTTTCAGCTAAGACCAGTTTACTGACATTAAGCTTCAGCATTTTGGTCGGATGCAGTGCCACACCTGAGCGGCATAATTACAGCGAGACCGCTCATGAAGCCTTAACGACAGAAAACACAGCCTTGTTTGGCGAGCCGCAAACACGCTCAGAAGTTCTCTTACTTGAAGACATTATTAATGACCCTTTTTTAGATGAACTGACCAAGCAGGCACTGCAAGGCAACCCAAGTCTCCAAAAAACAGCCCTGTCCCTAGAAGCCAGCGCTTGGAACATTAAAAGCCTCCGCGGAGAAAGCTTACCCAGCGCGAGCGCAAGTTTATCTGCCCAAGAAAGCAGCGATAGCGACACCACATATAGTGCTGGCCTAAGTG
The DNA here is from genome assembly GCF_055388305.1 of Marinomonas vaga. Lineage (NCBI taxonomy): Bacteria > Pseudomonadati > Pseudomonadota > Gammaproteobacteria > Oceanospirillales > Oceanospirillaceae > Marinomonas > Marinomonas vaga. Next base: position 2,296,790 of record NZ_AP043903.1, on the reverse strand, counting down.
TCAGTTGGCAGCTTGATCTGTGGTCAAAGCTTAATGACAGTCGCTCCGCTGCGGAAAAAACCCTCGCCAGTGATGCGGAAACCTTCCGCGCCAGCCAAGCCACGTTAGTAGGTAATGTGATGAAGAACTGGTTGCTGCTCATCGCCAATCAAAGAGCCATCGACATCGAACAACAGCGTTTGATCCTGTTAGAAACCAATGAAAAACTGATCATTCAGCGCTTTCGAAATGGCTTAGGCACCTTAGAAGGATTGGACGAAGCCAAAACGTCTACCTCCCAATCCCGTGCAGACTTGGCGGAATACCAAGAAACACTGGCCAGCAACCAACGGGCGATGAAGCTATTGCTTGGCGATAACAAAGACTTCCCCATGCCGCCATCAAAAGACTATCCAGAAGTGTATGTCTCCCTTGACGAGCTCCCTGCCCAAGACCTTTCTGCTCGTCCGGACATTCGTGCGGCCTACCTTGCCATTGAGGCGGCGGACCTAGAGGCTAATGTGGCCTTTAAAGACATGCTGCCATCCCTTAGCCTCAGTGCCACATTAAGCGACAGTGGCCCTTCATTAAGAGACGCTCTATTTGTCTCTCCTGTTTGGTCTTTGCTGGGGCAGTTGACCGCCCCACTCTTCCAAGGAGGACAACTAAAGGCTGCCAGTGAAATTGCAAAATTAGACGTGGCACAGAGCTACCAAGACTACCGCAGCACCCTACTGACAGCAGTAAACGAAGTAGAAGACGCCTTAGGACAAGAGAAAGTGATTAACACCCAACGTATGCATATTAGGGATGCACTGACCACTGCCGAAAGCAATCTTTCCCTTTATGAACAAAAGTATCGGGGCGGCTTAGTGGAGCTCAGTGATTTAATCAGTGCTCAGCAATCCGTCTACGACCTAGAAGCACAGCTCGATACTCTGCAATACGAACAATTGACCAACCGCGTCGATCTCGGTTTAGCCCTTGGCTTAGGAGTTAAAAACCCATGAAACGAATATTGCCTTGGCTAACCCTAGCAATCGCCCTTGCTCTATTAGTGGGCATTTATCTCTATGTACAACATGCTATTGAGGCCAATAATTCCCGAATTGCTCAACCCCGTCCACCGGCAAAGGAAAACCCTTTAAACGTGACCGTAGTGACAGTATCGCCAGCAAAACATGCAGCTCAAATCCAAGCGGTAGGGCTTGCGTCACCGCGCTATGACCTCACCCTAACCAATCAGGTCGCCGGCGAAATCATTACTATGTCACCCTCCTTTGATGTGGGAGAACAAGTGCGTCAGGGGCAAACTTTACTGACCTTAAGAAACGTGGAGTTAAGCGCAGATCTTGCCAGTGCTCAAAATGACGTGGCCACGTCAGAACTGGCGTTAAAAGAAGAACAACGCCAAGTAGAACAAGCCAATGCAGAATGGCGTGCTGCTGGCTTAGAAGGTGAACCCGCTTCCGATCTCGTTCTAAGAGCACCACAGTTGGCCGCCGCCCAAGCCGATCTCACCTCTGCCAAAGCTGCCCTAGCACTGGCTCAAGACAATGTTAAGAAGCTTAAGATCACCGCTCCCTTCGATGGCATCATCACCGCTCAGAATGCGTCTCCAGGTGAATACTTAAGCAGTAACTCAGAGCTTGCCACCCTATACAGCTCAGACGAAGTGTCGATTGAGTTGCAACTCAGCGCACAAGATTGGAATAAGCTACCAACAGGTCAACAAATGCTTGCCCAAAACTGGCAAGCCAGCATTCGCAGTATCGATGGACAGCAACAATGGCAAGGTTATGTGAAGCGTGTGGGATTACATGTGAATTCAGAATCAGGCTTGCGTAGCTTATACATTGCCGTTGATCGCCCCCTTGAACTAACCCCCGCTTTGCTACCCGGTAGCTACGTATCTGTGATCGTTCAAGGAATGGAAACCGACAACCTATGGCAGCTTCCCAACTCAGCACTGAGTCAAAAAAGCCAAATTTGGTATGTGAATGCAGACAATCGCCTCGCTAATTTCGATGCGACACCTCGCTTTGTGGATCAAGATTACGTGTACATAGACGTACCAGAGAACCTTGCCCAAGCCCCTCAAAAGATCTTAACTCAACCCTATAACAGCTACCTAAAGGGCATGCTAGTGACGCCTGAAGAAGTGGTGTCACCATGAATCCAGAAAATGCTCGCGGTATCATTCCCTGGTTTGCTAACAACCCTGTTGCAGCCAACCTGTTATTAGTTCTAGTGATCGCTTTAGGCGTCCTCAACATGGACAGTCTAAATCGGGAAGCCTTCCCGAGTTTAACCCCCAACCGAGTGGCGATTTCCATCAGTTACGACAGTGGTTCCGCCCAAGCCACTGAAGAAGGGGTAGCCATCCCGGTGGAGCAAGCACTACAAGGTGTGTTAGGGATTAAAAACCTCACCACAGCGTCGACGGGCTCCAGTATGTCTGCAAGCATCGAAATGCAGGATGGGTATGATATCGATACGCTACTAGACGATGTAAAAGACAATTTGGACCAAGTCACGTCTTTTCCAGATGAGGCCGACCCTGCGGTCGTCTCCAAAGCCATGAGGGAAGAACACGCCATTTGGATTCAGCTTCACGGGGCGACAGATCGTCGTACGCTACAGACCCTTGCCACCGAACTAGAGTCCGACTTACTGGAAAACCAGTACATTAATTCCGTTTCCATCAGTGGCTGGCTTGACCCCACCATTATGATAGAGGTGGATCGTCGCAAGCTAGAAGCCTACAACCTTACCCTGAGTGAAGTGGCTACCGCCATCAATAATGAGTCTAGCCCTTCCACCGTTGCCACCTTGCGAAATGAAGACATATATCTACACGTCCGAGCTTCAGAACAAGCCTATGTGAAAGCAGACTTCGCGGCCATTCCGATCTTAAGCCTTAGCACTGGTGGCAGCCTGCGTCTGGGGGATATTGCCAATATTCGTGATGCCTTTGATGAGGACGACTTTGTTCTGTCCCGCTTCAATGGCGAATCAAGCCTCGCTTTACAAGTGATCACTTCAGGGCAAGATGACATCACCAACTCCGTTAACGGTGCTAAAAGCGTAGTTAACGATTGGTTAGAGGCGGGACGTTTACCTCAAGGGGTATCCCTGTCTACTTGGTATGATCGCAGTGAATCCATAAACGACCGATTATCCTTAATGATTCAAAACGCCATCACAGGCATTCTTTTTGTGTTTATCATGCTGGCGGTATTTTTAAACCTCACCGTGGCTTTCTGGGTCGCCATGGGCTTGCCGTTTATCTTCTTTGGCACCCTATTCGCCATGGGGTTAGAGAGCATCGATCTGACCCTAAACATGTTTACCACCTTTGGATTTATTATGGCCCTTGGTATTGTCGTTGACGACGCCGTGGTCATTGGGGAGAGCGTCTACTCAGTACGCTCCAAGGAAGGTGACACCCTAGCGAATACCATCAAGGGGACTATGCGTGTCGCGGTCCCTACGCTATTTGGTGTGTTCACGACGGTGGCAGCGTTTTGGGCGCTCTCCAACATTAGCGGCCGCTTAGGGCAGCTATATGCCCAATTTGCTGCGGTGGTCGCAATCTGTTTAGTGCTTTCCGTTGTGGAATCCAAGCTGATTTTGCCAGCCCACCTTAGTCACCTTAATACCCAACGTCGCAAAACCGACAACCCGCTTCTTAAAGCTTGGGGCGCCATACAACATGGGGCTGATGCCAGCTTACAATGGTTCAATGAGCGCATTTATTTCAATTTAATCAAACAGTCCATTCAGCACAGATACGCCATTCTGGTGGCCTTTATCGCCCTTTTTGTTTTGGTTGTATCTATGCCACTCACTGGCGCTATGCGAATGAGTTTTTTCCCGAATATTCCAGGGGATACTATTCGTGCCAGCGTGACCATGTATAACGATGTGAGTTATGGGCAGACGAGTCGTGTTCTGTCCCTAATGGAAAACACAGCCCACCAAGCAGACCGAAACTTGCTGAAAGGTGCGTCCGATTCAGGCATCGAAAACTTCCAAATCACCTCCAGTGATGACCAATCTGGTAACTTACGAATAGAACTCAACAGCGATGCACCCTATACGGCGGCCGCCTTCGCACAGGAATGGCAGAAGCTAACCGGCTCCCCAGAAGGCGTCAGCAATCTACGAATCCGAAGTGCTTGGGAATCTGTAGATGCGCTACGGGTAGAACTACGGGGCAGTGATAACAACGTGCTCAGCGGAGCCATGACCACCTTTATAGAAAAACTCAATGCCGTGCCTGCGGTACGTGGCATTGAAGAGAGCGATGCTGCCACAGAGTCAAGGCTGGTCCTAAACCTCAATGATCAAGGACGCGCACTGGGCCTGACCACTAGCGGGTTAGCAAGCCAGATTTCACGCAATTTTGATGGTCAGGTCGTGCAAAAATATCAACGTGATAACAATGAGATCGAAGTCCGACTTGGCTATCCAAGTGACCAGCAGGAAAGTCCGGCTAACATTCTCAATACGCAAGTGACATTAGATGATGGCACTCGAGTGCCATTGGCATCCGTTGCCAGTCTGACGCAGGAAACAGCGCAAACTAAGATTACTCGGATTGATGGCAAGCGTTCGGTTTACCTTTCTGCCGAAGTGGATAAAGATCAAATGTCATCCACTGAGGTGGTCGCCTATCTTAAAAGCGCCATTGAGCCAGAAATGAAACAGCGCTTTCCATCCGTGGATCTTTATTACTCAGGGGAAGCAGAACAAAGGGCTGAAACCCAATCTTCCATGATTCAGATGTTCGCCATCGCCATGTTGATCATCTATGGCTTACTGGCGATTCCATTGAAATCCTATAGTCAGCCTCTGATCATTATGATGGCGATCCCCTTTGGAGTGGTCGGCGCTTTATTGGGGCATTGGTTCAATGATCTGGCCTTAGGGATCTTCTCCCTCAATGGCATCATTGCCTTGTCGGGTGTGGTCGTAAATGACAGTTTGCTGTTAACGTCACGGTTTAACGAACTGCGTAAAGAAACCATCCATATAAAGCGGGCGATTGTTGAAGCCTGTCAAAGCCGTCTACGAGCCGTTCTACTCACGTCGATCACGACCTTTGCAGGTTTGGTACCGATTCTTGGAGAAACCTCGCGACAAGCTCAGGTAATGGTGCCCGCGGCGGTGTCTCTGGCCTACGGCATTTTATTCGCTACCTTAATAACCTTAGTACTGATACCGGTTATGCTCATGATCAAAGAGGATTTGACCTACGGCATAAACAAATTCAAATCCTTGTTTCGCTCGAAGGAAGATGTACTACCTTAGACACTGGCTCAGTATTCGTTCAGCTTAATGGAGGGGCTTAACCAAATAGGCAAGCTGTAAAGCAGCGTCTTTTGGTTGCCCCATTTTCATATGCTCGGGAAAAGGTTCAACGTAGTCCATGGGCTCATAGCCTCGCCGAATAAGGTATTGGAGCACATCTTCCCGAGGGAATAAGATAGAGATACTCGCCAAGGTCACACCAAAGAGGTTACGACAATCTTGCTCTAGTTTTTTTAGTGCCGCATCCCCCACTCCCTGTTGTTGTACATAGGGATGTACCGCTAACGATGTAATGTAGGCCTCATTGGCGGCAATGCTGGCATGTATGGTCGCCACAATAATGTCATTACGACGATGCACATACACAACTCCTTGACGGTCTTTGATTTGAGAGCGCACCTGAGCCACACTCAGGCGAGGCCCGTCCACCCATGCTCGCTCATCAGTCCAGCCCCCTTCCCCACGGTAAGCGTTATTTATAAGCGTGGTGATTTCGTCCGCATCATCTAGCTGCGCCATTTCAAAATGTACTTGATTGGAACGCATATCGCCTCCCTTTAAATATCTTTTGAATAGTCTAATCCTTTGCCAAACAGCAATTGCGTAAATACCGTTTATTTTTATTTTAGATTAATAAATTGATTCTGTACTTGGTCAGTATTTCGCAGGGATTTACGACTCTTCGACTAAAGTCTCAATTCTTCTTTACACGGGCACTGCTACATTGAATGTGCAAATAAAAATAACAAAGGAGATCGACTGTGTCGGATCATACTCAAAACCAAGAAAACTACTGGAAGGCGAACGTCAGATTGATTTTTGGCTGTTTAATCGTTTGGGCATTCGTGTCTTACGGTTGCGGTATTCTGCTTCGTCCTTTGCTTGCAGGCATCGAAATCGGGGGAACAGATTTAGGATTCTGGTTTGCTCAACAGGGCTCCATCATCAGCTTCATCATTTTAGTGTTTTTCTACGCTTGGCGTATGAATGCGCTAGATAAAGAATTCGGGCTTGAGGAGTAATCAGCATGAGTCAGTTTACTATTAACTTGTTGTTCGTAGGGGCGTCCTTCGCACTCTACTTTGGTATCGCCATCTGGGCGCGTGCCGGCTCCACCAAAGAGTTCTACGTTGCTGGCGGTGGTGTTCACCCTGTCATGAATGGTATGGCAACGGCCGCTGACTGGATGTCTGCTGCATCCTTCATTTCGATGGCGGGCCTAATCGCTGCTGGCGGTTACGCTAACTCTACCTTCCTAATGGGCTGGACGGGTGGCTATGTATTGCTTGCAATGCTGTTGGCACCTTACCTACGTAAGTTCGGTAAATTTACCGTGCCAGACTTCATTGGTGATCGTTTCTACTCCAAATCGGCCCGTCTTGTGGCCGTTGCCTGTTTGATCATTGCGTCGGTAACCTACGTAATTGGTCAAATGACAGGTGCAGGGGTGGCGTTCTCTCGCTTCTTAGAAGTAGACAAAGACACTGGCTTAATCATCGCTGCTGTAGTGGTATTCTTCTACGCCGTATTAGGTGGTATGAAGGGCATCACTTACACTCAGGTGGCACAGTACTGTGTATTGATTGTGGCTTACACCATTCCAGCCGTGTTCATCTCCTTGCAACTAACAGATACCTTCATTCCAGCTATTGGTTTGTTCTCTGAACACACTCAATCTGGCATGCCTTTACTACAGAAACTGGACGAAGTGGTACGTGAACTTGGTTTCCGTGACTACACAGCCGACGTAGACAACAAGGTCAACATGGTTCTGTTCACCTTATCTTTGATGATAGGTACCGCTGGTCTACCTCACGTAATCATTCGTTTCTTCACGGTACCTAAGGTAGCAGATGCACGTTGGTCTGCGGGTTGGGCACTAGTATTCATCGCGTTGCTTTACCTAACTGCACCAGCAGTAGCATCTATGGCACGCTTGAACCTAATGACAACCATTTACCCAGAAGGTCCAACAGCTGAATCCATTCAATACGATGAGCGCCCTGATTGGATTCAAACTTGGGAGCAAACGGGTCTAATCAAATACGAAGATAAAAACGGCGACGGCCGCATCCAGTTCTACAATGACACCCCTGCTTTTGCTGATGAAGCAACCGCACGTGGCTGGGCTGGCAACGAGCTAACGGTTAACCGTGACATCTTAGTATTGGCAAACCCAGAGATCGCGAACCTACCAGGTTGGGTAATTGGTTTGATCGCAGCGGGTGGTTTGGCAGCAGCATTGTCTACTGCAGCAGGTCTACTACTGGCGATTTCCTCTGCGGTAAGTCATGACTTGATCAAAGGTTCTATCAATCCAGACATTACTGAGAAAGGTGAGTTGTTGGCGGCTCGTATTTCCATGTTCTTTGCCATCATTGTTGCCACCTACCTAGGCATGAATCCACCAGGGTTCGCGGCTCAGGTGGTTGCATTAGCCTTCGGTATTGCAGCAGCGTCTATCTTCCCTGCGCTGATGATGGGTATCTTCTCTAAACGTGTTAACAGTAAAGGTGCCGTATTCGGTATGCTAGCAGGCCTAGGCTGTACGCTGGTTTACATCTTTACTTACCTAGGTTGGTTCTTCATCCCAGGTACAAACACATTAGCGAATACACCTGATAACTGGTTGTTTGGTGTTTCACCATTGTCATTCGGTGCCATCGGTGCGGTGATTAACTTCGCAGTTGCCTTCATCGTGTCAAGCATGACCGAAGACGTACCAGAAGAGATCCAAGAACTTGTCGAAAGTGTTCGTTACCCTAAAGGGGCTGGCGGCGCAGTCGATCACTAATCGTTAGCCTAAGCTGACTGAGCCTAGCCCCACTTGGGGCTAGGCATTTAACAAGATGATAATAAGAAGGTGACTTTATGCTTTGGGAATTAATCGCGACCATCTGTGCAGGCCTTGCTGGTGCGGGTATCGCCCTATTCGTCCGTAAGCTGTCGTTAAAGAAAGCACCCAAATGGCTAGTCCCTGCCTTTGCTGGCATCGGCATGCTCAGCTTCCAGATTCAAAGTGAATACACTTGGTATTCTCATCAAGCAAGCTTACTACCTGATGGCGTTGTCGTCGTCAAAACCGTAGAAGAAGAAGCCCCATGGCGTCCATGGAGCATGTTTTACCCACAGACCACTCGTTTCATTGCCGCCGACATTAACAACGCTGCACAAAACAACGTCAATGATGATATCTATCTGGTGGATCTGTATTTTTTCGAGCGTCGCTTGTCTGCTAAGCGCGTCCCTCAAGTCGTCCATTGTGGCGCGGGTGCTAGAGCGGATTTCACAAATAAATTAAGCATCCCAGCAGGAGACACTGTGAGCTCTTCTGAATGGCAAAGCCTAGCCAGTGACGATCCATTGTTAAAAGCGGTATGCCAAAAACCTTCCGCATAATGAATCCCATTCATTCCAAATTCAGAAACAGCGTTTGCACTGTCTGAACATTTGATCAAAATAGAAGGCTCTTAGATAAGGGCCTTTTATGCATTTTACCGAGCAAGAACGAGAAACACTCTACAAGGTTATTTTTAATCGCCGCGATGTGCGCCGTGAGTTTCTACCTGATCCCATTCCAGAAGCGGTTATTCAGCGATTGCTCAAGGCAGCCCATCATGCACCGAGTGTCGGTTTCATGCAGCCATGGGACTTTATTGTCATCACCCAATCTGATACCCGACGCCGCATCAAAGAAGGCTTTGAGACCGCTAATCGCGAGTCCGCAGATTTGTTTGACGGTGAGCGTAAAACCAAATACCAATCCCTTAAGCTCGAAGGCATTATGGAGGCCCCTTTAGGCATCTGTATCACTTGTGACCGCCAACGCACTGGCAATGTGGTGCTAGGAAAAACCATCAAACCTGAAATGGATCTTTTTAGTGCTGTGTGTGCAGCACAAAACCTTTGGCTTGCGGCCCGAGCAGAAAACTTGGGCATGGGATGGGTGAGCATTTTGCACGACGACGTACTTTACGAAGCCTTAGGTATTCCAGAGCATTTGGAGATTATCGGCTACTTTTGCATCGGCTATGTCTCAGAATTCCAACCATCTCCTGAATTGGAAAAATATGGTTGGCAGTCCCGTCGCGACATCTCTCAAGCCATACATTACGAAAAATGGTCAAACACCGAAAAAGACCAATAGTTTAGTTTTTCTCATCTATCTAGAGAATTTATATCGTTTGTTTAGGCGGCTTTGGAAGCCTATTATTAGCCTATCAAATGAACAAATCCTCGGAGGATAGTATGAGCAACAAAACATTAGTGGAAATGATTGAAGACATCGATACGTCTTACCTTACTGAACAAGAGAAAAACGCTGCCATCGTTAGCGCACAGACTTCTGAAATTCTTGTAGGTTCTGTATTTGCTGCCGTTGCATGGGTTAAAAAAGTAGCTTCTAAAGGCTTCTCAATCGGTTCAGCTAAACCATCTCACGCATAATCTAATGCGGTTTTTAGGTTTCGAGCGCAAGAATTAACATAAAAACGCGCTTACCTAACCTACTTCTTTCTCTGCCCTCCTCTTCGAACATTAATTTTATTTCATCCCACTTAATTTCATCCCTCTTAATAACCATTAAATAGATCCCGAGCTTATTTTTATTCAAGCATACTTTTTTCAGGCACAAAAAAGAGCCACCCAGTTTCCTAAGCAGCTCTCTTTCATAAGCGTTCAATCAGACCATTAGATCTTAGTGGTGGTGACCACCTTCTCCATGAACATGACCGTGCTCGATTTCTTCAGCACTTGCTTCGCGTACTTCAACCACTTCAACTTCAAAGCTTAGTGATTTGCCCGCTAATGGATGGTTGCCATCTAGCAAGATGCCGTCTTCTTCTACACCGATCACAGTAACAGGTTGTTGGCCGTTTGGTGTTTGCGCCATAAACTGCATGCCAACTTCAATAGAGTCAACACCTTGGAAGTTTTCACGTGGCACTTTTTGGATCAGTTCTTGGTGTACAGGGCCGTAGCCTTCTTCTGCAGACACTTCAACTTGCATTGCATCGCCAGCTGCTTTGCCTTGAAGGGCATTATCAAGACCTTCAATGATATTACGAGCACCGCTTAAAAAGACTAGTGGCTCTTGACCTGCAGAGGAATCTAGCACTTCGCCATTTTCATCTTTCAGGGTGTAGTGCATGCTAACAACTGTGTTTTGCGCAATTTGCATTATCTTCTCCTAACATGGATTTGGGAACGAGTGCTTGATAAAAGCAAAATCGTTTTGCGTAACACCGCCACATCACGAACCCTAAGTTTATTCATGTTTAATGGTAACTAAGCCATTGGCCGATGACTACCGTATAGGTCGTTTTATCAGAAATTTGTCACTTATCGCTTAGTATTTAGTCAATAATCACTTTATATGATGTGTTTTGCATATAGGAAAACGAATAATGAGCACATACTATCCAAGCATTTCTCCTGCCTGTATGTGATGTTCGCGACAGATTTCAACGTCGAACACGACTAACGTCTAAAGGCATGGGTCGCGCCCTATGCTACATTAAACGGATTCCAACACTCAGCTAGCAAATGGACCCCATGCAAACATGACGGCTTTTTGGATCATTCTTGCGATACTCTATATTCTCGGCCTCTTTTGGATCGCCACATGGGGCGATAAAGACAGCCCAGCAGCGAAACGACTGACCCGTCATCCGTTGGTTTACAGTCTCTCCCTTGCCATTTACTGTACCGCGTGGACCTTTTATGGTGCCATTGGTGAAGCCACACGCTCTGGGTGGAGCTATCTCCCCATCTTGCTTGGCCCGATTTTGCTGTATCTATTCGGCTTTCGAATTTTAAAGAAGATGATGTTTGTCAGTCATCGCCAAAACATCACTTCTGTGGCGGACTTTATCTCCTCCCGTTACGGTAAACGTCCCCTGACAGCACCTTTGGTCATCCTTATCTGCATGTTGGCGATCATCCCTTATATCGCCTTACAGCTTAAAGCCATTGGGGCGAACTTGGCTTTGTTCGTTAACCAAGACGAATCTTCCGCAAGCTTGGTGGTTTTCATTTCGACTGTCTTGATCGGCGTCTTTGCCATCTTATTTGGCACGCGCAAGGTGGAAGTCACAGAGTACCGCTCAGGTATGATGCTCGCCATAGGCAGCGAATCCTTGTTTAAACTGATCGCTATCATTGCCGTAGGACTAGTAGCCATCTACGCCGCCCAACACAGCTCAGTTGAAGACTTTGCTGCCGAGGTTGATTTAGCTGCCTGGCAGTTAGAGACCTTCACCTCATTCCCGTTTATTATGCAGACCTTGATGGCGGCAGCGGCGGTGATTTGTTTGCCAAGGCAGTTCCACGTCACCATCGTGGATCATCAAAACAGTCGCCAGTCTCGTACTGCCCGCTGGGTGTTTCCATTTTACCTCATGATCTTTGCGGTCCTGATTCCACCTATTGCTCTGGTGGGACAAAGTCTATTTGGTAGCTCAGTGAATGGGGATACCTATGTCATCCAGTTCGCTTTAGAATCCAATAACTTGCCATTGCAAATTCTCATTTTCCTTGGGGGCATGTCAGCCACCACGGCCATGGTGATCATAGCTACCTTTGCCCTCAGTATCATGATCAGCAACGATGTGATCTTGCCACTGATGATCGCCCGCAGCAGTACGAAACGCCGTGGATTACCGACCTATAACCGACGTATTTTGTTAGTACGCCGAATTGCCATGGTAGGCATCTTGGCCCTTGCTTATCTTTATTATCAAGAGATGGCCAATAGCGAATCCTTGGCCAACACAGGCTTGATTGCTTTCTCCTTGGTCTTTCAATTGGTACCGGCCGTATTAGGTGGTCTCTATTGGAAACGCGGCCATGCCTACGGTGTCTACGCAGGGCTGACGTTGGGCTTCTTATTTTGGTTGCTCTGGATGATGCTTCCGATCACTGGCAGCATTGATCTAACGAACTTTGATGGCTATGACTCCCGTACTGAGCTAATCAGTTATGGTGCTTTGATCAGCCTGATTGCCAATACGGTGGGCTACATCTTTGGTTCATTACTGGCCACTGAACGATTGGTAGATCGTATTCAAGCAACTGCCTTTGTGTCGCCCACTTCGGAAGTTGAAAACCGCTTCTTTAAACCCAAAAGCAAGGCCATCAACAGCGACTTATTTGTGTTATTAGAAACCTTCCTTGGGGAGCAAAAGTGTGCCGAGGTCATTCGTACTTTTGAACAGAACTACAACGAAAGCTTGCCAACCAACCAAACGCCCTCCCGCCGTTTTGTGGACTACTGTGAACGGGTATTAGGGGGGGTTTTAGGAGGTTCTTCTGCCCGCACCATAGTCAACTCGCTGCTAGTAGATAAACAAATCAAAATCGAAGAAATGGTGACCTATTTAGATGAGGCCACCCAAGCCATCCAGTTTAACCAAAACCTACTCTTCGTCTCTTTGGATAACCTTGATCACGGCATCAGCGTAGTGGATAAGGACCTGCGCATGGTGGCATGGAACCAAACCTATATGGCCCTCTACCCCTACCCTGAAGGCATGCTCAAGATCGGTCTTTCTGTGGAAGAGCTGATTCGCTATAACGCTGAAAATGGGGAATGTGGTGTGGGCGATGTGGAAGAGCTGGTCAACAAACGACTTGAACATTTACGTAAAGGCACAGGTCACAGATTTTTACGCCGTCGGGCCAACGGCCGTGTCATCGAAATGGTAGGTAATCCCCTGCCAAACGGTGGCTTTGTCACCTCGTTCACCGATGTCACCGAGCACATTGAAAGTCAGCAAGCTCTTAAAGACGCGAATATCGACTTGGAAAAACGCGTAGTCGCCCGTACTCAAGAAGTGCAAAGTATTAACCAAGAGCTGGTTCAAGAGATTGATAGACGGGCGCAAGCGGAGCAACAATTGATCAATGCCAAGGCGGAAGCAGAACACGCCAACGCGTCAAAGACGGAGTTTTTGGCCTTAGCCAGCCACGACATATTACAGCCATTGAATGCCGCTAAGCTGTATCTAGGCGCTCTACAAGAGAGTGACATTCCGGACGATTCCAGTACCACACTGAATAAGCTGGCCGCCTCACTAGAGTCCACCGAAACACTGATCGCAACCCTATTAGAAATCGCTCGACTCGACCAAGGAGCCATCAAACCAACTTTAGTTGATGTGGACATTGGCCCAATCATCGACCCCATCGTGGCGGAATTTGGTGTCATTGCCCAGAGCAAACACCTAAAAATGTCTACCCATATTCGCCCTTGTCGTGTCCACTCAGACCCGGTGTATTTGCGGCGCATTATTCAAAACTTTGTCTCTAATGCCGTCAAGTACACGGAAAAAGGCCGAGTACTCATCTCAGTACGCTCTGTGAAAGACCATATTCGAATTCAAGTTTGGGACACAGGGGTAGGTATTCCAGCCACAGAACAAGCCAAGGTTTTTGAAGACTTTTACCGCTGGGAAAACAACAAAGAGCCAGGCATGGGGCTGGGACTTGGCTTAGTTCGAAGAATGCAGCGACTACTTGGAGTCACCACAGAGGTGCGCTCGGTTCCCCATAAGGGCAGCTGCTTTACCATCTTGGTGCCTAAGGCAAGCAGTCAAGTCAGCACAGCCTTGCCGATAGATAAGGAAACGCGCTCCGCTATTAACAAAGATCTGGCCATGTGCCACGTATGGTGTGTGGACGATGATCCTAATAACCTAGAAGCTATGAGCACCCTGCTAGAAAAGTGGCATTGTACCTATCAGACTTTTAGTCGTTACCAAGATGCTCTGAATGCCTCAACTGAGCAGATTCCTGAGCTGCTGCTGATGGACTATCAACTGGACGATCATCAAGATGGGATTGAGCTGATTAAAGCTCTGCGTCAGCGCTTCAATCAACCCATTCCAGCGGTTCTGATCACAGCTGTACGCTCAAATGAGCTAGGAGAAACCTGCCAAGCAGAGGATATTTCCTACATGCCAAAACCAGCAAAGCCCGCAAAATTACGGGCTTTGGTACAGCATATCGTTGGCAAGCGCAGTCCCCCTTAAAAAGAATCTGCGCTTTTTGAGGATTCGTTAAGCACGATGAAGGGGCTGTAAGCCACAGCCCCGCAAGATCACATCGCTTAAGGTGTCACCCACGCGAATCAAATCACTTTCGTCATAGCCTTCCGCCCCTGTTAGCGCAAGGATTTGCGACTCAAAGTCTGCATAATGTTGGGTCGTAGACCAAATCATAAAGATCAGCGCCACAGGGTCCACACGGCGCATTTTACCCGCCGCAATCCAGCCTTCAATCACAGCAGTACGGGATTCAAACCATGGCCGTAAATCTTCTTTTAGATAATCACCAATATGCTGCGCCCCTTGAATGACTTCCTGAGCAAAGATTCGCGATGATCGACCACTTTCAAAGCTTTGACGCAATTTAGTACGGATAAAACTGTCCAGTACAGTGGCTGGATCATCCTCTACCGTCGCCTTATCAAATAAATCATTCCAACTATCGGCAATGTTATTCAATACTTGTTTGTAGAGATTTGCCTTAGATTGGAAGTAATAAACGATATTGGGCTTAGGTAAGCCTGCTCGCTCCGCTATGTGCTGCAAACTCGCACCACCAAACCCCTTCAATCCAAATTCAATTTCAGCCGCTTCTAAAATGCGCGAGAAGATCTCTTCACGGTTGGCCTGACGCTTACTCATGGTAAAATTGGTTCCTTACTCTATCCACGTATGTGATCAAGGTGATCTTTCTTAAGAAGTCGCGCCATGTAGTGTGGGCGACTTAGCACTTAAATTCCTAATAAGGCTTTCATGTCCGCAGCGCTGGTGAGTTTGCCTTCGTCTTCGATGTTTGGAAATACCGCTAAGGTGATGTTGTCCTTTTCAAGGCTTGGCAACCACATTGTGGTGAAGGTTTCGTAGGACACTTCCACGGGCTCACAATCGTCCCACTCATCAATGGCCCATTGGGCAGCAAAATCCGCATCGGGCCATACCATGACGCAGTCCCCTTCGTCGGTTTCTACCATCACGAAGCCTTCTTCGTTACTGAGACTCCACACCTGTTGCGATTCTTTTACCGTTTTAACAAAGTGCTCAAGACGCACATCATCAGGTGACGCTAGTAGTTGTATACGTTGGTCTAAAGACAGTTCTTCACTCATGATTCAATACTCTTTAAAGTTAAAATAAGGCGACTTCTGCGTCGGTCAAGGAGCGGTAGGCGCCCTCTTCTAAACCGTCTAATGTCAGGGTGGCAATCTTTTCTCGATGTAAAGCCACTACCCGGTTGCCCGTAGCGGCTAACATGCGTTTTACCTGATGGTATTTACCTTCAGTAATCGTCAGCAGAATCTCTTTATCATCCACACGAAGCGCTTCAACCGCTATAGTTTTGCCATTTTCATTGTTCAACTGGACACCTTCACACAGCTCAGTCAGTGCCAGATCAGAGACTGGATCAGCCGTCCACACACGGTATTGTTTGCTGCATTCATGGCGGGGTGAAGTAATACGATGGAGCCATTGCCCGTCCGTAGACAGTAACAGTAACCCAGTTGTATCTAAATCCAAACGTCCTACCACCCGCAGATCTTTTTGGTCTGACTGAGCAATCAAATCCAATACTACAGGGTGTTCGCCATCTTCTGTGGCACACACATAGCCCATAGGCTTATTCATGACGAAATACTTCTCTCGCGGCCAAGGAAGGGCTTCATCGCCGTAAAACACATCATCTTTTGCCACCACTGTATGGTTGGCTTTCTTAATTTCCTTGCCATTCACCGTAATTTTCCCACGGCTAATGAGAGTTTTAGCTTCTTTTCGAGATAGACCTAAGGTGTGAGACACATAAAAGTCCAAACGGACAGAAGGATCATTAAAGGTTTTAGACATATAAATCTTGGGTAGGCTCAATGGATTTGTAGTAGATTGCGCAGTCATAGTAAGTACCCATAACTGTGCGGGAATATTGTGGGACTTCGCCGACTTTTTGCCATGCCTGCTGCGATAAAATGGTTTCTGCTAAATCACCCACTCGAGTATCACAAGTAAGCAATTCGGTGTTCAGGGACGCAGCAACCTTCTCTGCCCCCTGCAGCAGGGCTTTGCCTAGCCCTTGACCTTGGTAGTCAGAACGCACCATCCATTTTTCAATACCAGCACGATGTAACGCATTGGCCTTTGCAGAAAGCTCTAGCTGGATCGCCCCCACCACAGTTTCCTGTTCGCGGACGAGAACAATTTGGCGGGCATTTTGTTGCATTTCATCATTGATACTTTGCCAGTAATCAATGGCTTCTTGCTCACTTAAAGGGGGGAGAAAACCAATTGCTGCGCCGTTATCAACTGCGTCAATTAACAGGGCGACAAGATCATTCAAATACGGAGTAAGGGTATCAACCTTGAATAGATCCAACGGTGCGGTCCTTTATTTATCAGAGATACGACAATGATACCTGACCGACACCGTTTAAGGAACGATGATAGGAAAAGCTAAGGAGCGACTAGATAGCGACCCGGCTTGTGATTCATCACCAACATAAAGTTCAACAACACAGCGCCAAAGATAGACATGGCAATCAGGGATGGCTCAACGATAAAAATAGATAAAAACACCACACAGCAGTCTACTGTCATCATAAACTTACCAATAGGTACGCCGCGAGTTTGGAATAAATAACGGGCCAGAATGTTCAAACCACCTAAGCTTGCGTTATGGCGAAACAACATCACAAAACCCACACCAATTAAGAAGCTTCCAGCAATGGTGGCATAAAAAGGGTTAATGTTTTCTAACTGTAAAAACATGGGAGTGATGTCCGAAAAGGCAGACACCAGAAACACAGCCGCGAATGTTTTAAGGGTGAAATCCCAACCAATACGACGGATAGCCAACCAATAAAATGGCAAGTTGATCACAAAGAACACTTGGCCAAACGTAAAAGATGAAATGTAACTAAACAAGAAAGCAAGACCTGCTGTCCCGCCTGTTAACAACCCCACTTGGGTATAAAAATTAATGCCCAATGCGATCATTAATGTCCCTGCAATGATTGCTTGTGCATCTTCCAGCCAAGTATGTCGTTGAAGATCTGAAACGGCAGCAGACATGTGCATCCCTCAAAATAGTCAGGTGAATAAAACGCTATTTTAATCTTGGGATGAACAACACTCTATGGGGTGGGCGATAGGAAAAATAGCCCAGCCCCATTTTGTGTACAAATTTCTGTACAGTTAACGACGAATCAATAGAAACACCAGCACACAGGACATCACCAGCAGAATGCCCGTTAAAACATCCAACATCATAGATCCAGCCTCCTTTCCCTACCCCATTGCTGAAGTAGCGAGAGCAAAGTTGCCTAAGCGCTTACCCGCTTCCACCTTAGAGCCATAAGTCTGTTTAAAAAGGTCCCACTCAAAACGAATGTGGGAGGCAGTCCGATCAATCAAAGTACGGTCATCGGAAGGCAAGTTTGGTGCATTAATCACCTGCTCTAAGAAAGACACACCTTGAGAAAAATACCCATCTGCCTGTGACCATTCCTTCATGGAGACAGACACTTCTGCAAGATTGAGATAACTCACGATAACCGCTGATACGGCGGACTCAGCATCATTATCAAAGTCTGATGGAAAGGTGGCTTTAGCACAGGCTAAAGCCTTTTGGTTTAACTCGTGGGCATCAACAAAAGCGGCTCTGGATTGGGCTTCGTTGGCTTGTCTTGTGAGGTGCTGCCAGTAGATCATCGGACTCTCCCTTTCTTCTAATGAAAATGATTATCATCTAAAGATAGCAGAAAGTCCAACTTGTTGAGAATAATTCTCAAATTACCATTCAATTCCTTGCTGAGCTTTGACACCCGCAGCAAAAGCATGACGCTCATTTGATATTTTGCTGTGAGTATCGACGGAATCCAGCAACTCTCGGGGTGCCGTACGGCCCGTCATCATGACATTTTGGTGGGCTGGACGATTGGCCAAAGCAGTCAATAATTCTGCCACATCAAGGTAGCCGTATTTGTACATGTAAGTAATTTCGTCCAACAGCACAAAGTCTACATTGGCATCACTTAACGCCTCTTTCGCAACCGTCCAAGCTTGATTAGCAGCCTCCTGCTCTAACTCAGGATTTCGGGTTTCCCAAGTAAAGCCATGGCCCATAACATGGAAGCTCACCTGTGGATGGCTACCAAAGAACAACTGCTCCCCTGTCGCTTTACGTCCCTTAATGAACTGCACTACTGTACTTTTTTGACCATGCCCAATGGCTCGCGCCATGGTGCCAAAAGCACTGGAACTTTTGCCCTTGCCGTTGCCCGTTAGCAAAATGGTAACACCTCGCTCTTCGGTCGCTGCGGCGATGCGCTGATCCACCACTTCTTTCTTTTTTAGGCGTTTAGCCATGTCGATTTGCGCTTGTTCTTCCGGAGTACGCTCAGTAGTCATGATTCTCTCTTTTTTTATACAACAGCCAGCTTGGGTAATAGAGGCCTTTATGAATTGCGAAGAGTCTCAGTATAAAGATCAGTAACGCACCGTAAATGGAGTTATATTCATGAAAAGGCACATTTCTTTCCAGTAGCACCACCAGCAGGGCCCCTAAAAAGGCAGGCGTAGCGTAAAACTCTTTCCCTAGCACCAAGGGAGGTCGAAAGCTCAACAAATCCCGGATCATGCCACCGGCCACACCAGTAATCACCCCCATGGTAATGGCAATCATGGGTGAAAAGCCCAAGCTCAAAACACGCTCTGTAGCCACCACTGTAAACAGGGCCAGTCCAAAAGAATCCGCGTAATGGAACACTTGCTGGCGATTTTCGATTACTCGAACCCCAAAGAATGCAAACACAGATGACAAAAAAGCCACCCACAGATAAGACGTGTCTTGCACCCAATACACAGCATCCACCCGTAAAATCACATCACGAATGGTGCCACCACCTAAGGAAGTCACCATGCCCAACAGCACAATGCTAAACAAATCCATATCTCGTTTGCCCGAGGAGATCACCCCCGTAATGGCAAACGCCGCAATACCAATCATTCCTAAAATATAAAGCAGCATCTGTTTCTCGTTATTCTGTCCAATCACCTGCCCCTAATCGATGGAGCATAGCGTATCCTTCACCAACCTCAAGCTCTGTAATGCTCGAATAGGTAGGACTGGTACGATAGCACTGGGCCAAGGGCATCTGACAAAAATGGGCCACTAACACCTTAATCACCCCAGCATGAGTAAACAAAATGGTGTCTTGGTTAGCTTTAAGTGTAGGGGTAAGCCAGTCCAGTACCCGCTGGCTCAGCATGGCCAATGATTCACCACCATAAGGGGTCGCATTCTCCAGATCATTACTCCATTGCTCGATTTCTGCACGGGAAATGTCCGACCAACAGATGTTTTCCCAGGAACCAAAGTCTAGCTCCGCGAGCGCTGCTACCTCTTGTGAGTCCGACATCACCGCCTGTGCTAACAAAGCCGCCCGAGACAAAGGACTGTGGTAACTCTGCCAAGCCACATCGCCATGGTAATGATCAAGCCATGTTTTTATGGCTTGGACATCATTTTGCCAACCTGCCAGTAATGGCACATCCGACTGGCCATAACACAGACCTTTGGTCACATCGGGCTTTGGGTGTCGAATCAAAAGCAGTTTCATCAAGCACTCCAGCCAAGCAAGACAAACAGTATGAGAAGCTCAGCCAACTGTTCGGAAGCCCCAAGGGTGTCGCCATTGAATCCACCAATACGCGCTTTCAAATAGCGACGGATGGCAACACCTAACACACCCAAGGCGAACAAAACTTGCGTCAAATCCCAAAGCCCCACCAATGCCCAGGCCAGCACTAAGGAAACCAGTAACCAAACCCAGCCACGTCTGCCCAGCTCATCAATCATGGCTTGCGCTTTACTCTGACCGGCTGAAACATAGGTTAGGGATTGCATTAACACCAAAGGTAACCAACGGGCACCTAGATGTACCATGAGCCATCCCGCTAGCTGAGTAGTCGTTGAGCCCTGGGATAGCCATATGGAAACAAGCCACCACTTTAGGGCGAGACTAAAAAAGCCAGCCAATACACCGTATGAGCCCACTCGAGAATCTTTCATAATGGTCAGACGTTGCTCTGGCGTCCAACCACCTACGAGACCATCAGCGGCATCCATTAAACCGTCTTCATGGAACGCGCCGGTTAAGAGCACTGCAGAGAGCAGCATGAGGATTCCTTGAAACCCTGCTGACCAACCACTAAACAGCAAGGGCCAAGCACTGAGCAACGCCACCACAAGGCCGACCCATGGTAAAAAGCACACGCTCGGCGTGTGCTTTTCTGTGCGGTCCCAATCAACTTTAACGGGTAACCGAGTGTAAGTGGCAAGGCTTCTGGTAAAGCCCTGCCAATCCTCAACCCATTTAGGAGACATTAGTAACCCCTGCCGCCTCAAAGCTTGCCATATTATTAAAAAAGGTCACCGCGCTTTGAATAATCGGATAAGACAGAATGGCACCCGAGCCCTCACCTAAACGAAGGTCCAATTTTAGAATTGGTGTCGCATCAAAGGCTTCTAGCAACACCTGATGGGCTTGCTCATTAGACTGATGGGCAAAGATGGCGTACGCCACAACCTCTGCCTGAACTTGCTTTGCAAACAGCAGGGCCACCGTACAAATAAAACCATCTACTACATAAGGCTTTTTCAATTCTGCACTGCGTAACATAGCTCCCGCCATAGCCAGGATCTCTAAACCACCCACTTGGGTCGCCACTTCCCAAGGCGCCCATTCTCCTGCCGGCTTGTTCAGTTCACTGGCAGCACGCTGCAAGGCCTGATCAATGATCAGCGCTTTTTTAGACACGCCTTCTGAATCTAGCCCTGTGCCACGTCCAGTGGTTTGCTTCGCTTCTACACCACTGATGGCACTTAGCATGCAAGAGGAGACTCCTGTGTTACCAATGCCCATTTCACCAAACATGAGTAACTCAACGCCCTCATCCACAGCGTCTGTGACCTCTGCTGCGCCAGCTTCCAGGGCGCGGTTGACCTCGTCTAACGTCAATGCCGCGGTTTCTGAAAAGTCTTTACTGCCATAGGCGACCTTACGCTGAGACAATAATGGATGATCAGGCATGTCTACCTTCACCCCCACATCCACCACTTTTAATGGCACATTATGTTGCTGAGAAAACACACTCACCGCGGCACCACCGGCCAAGAAATTCCCAACCATCTGTGGTGTCACTTCTTGTGGAAAAGCGCTAATACCTTTAGCAACCGCCCCATGATCTGCCGCAAAAACAATCATTTTGGCTTTATTAACACTGGGCACCAGGGTGTTTTGGATTCGTGCGATCTGAAACGCAATAGACTCCAGACCACCAAGGGCACCCAACGGCTTGGTTTTCATATCAATTTTGTGTTGGATTTGGTCATCTAGCACACCGTCGATAGGCGCCACGTTAAATGTCTTTAACACTTGTTTCTCCAATTTCTCACAACGCTCGTAGGCAGATGATGCCTTAGCCGTTTGCTTTTGCCGCCCGTTGACGAACCACTTCATACAAGCAAACACCGGTTGCCACAGACACATTTAAGCTGCTCACGACTCCCGCCATCGGCAACTTAACCAAGTAATCGCATTGCTCACGGGTAAGACGGCGCATACCATCCCCTTCTGCTCCCATTACGATAGCAGTAGGAATCGTAAAGTCGTGCTCATAAACCGTCCCAGTGGCTTCTCCAGCAGTACCGAAAATCCAAACTCCAAGATCCTGGAGCTTTTTCATGGTGCGGGCAAGGTTGGTGACGGTAAACACTGGCATGCTTTCCGCTGCACCACAGGCCACCTTACTAACGGTTGCATTTAAAGGCGCTGATTTATCTTTTGGCATCACCAAAGCATGGGCTCCGGCAGCATCTGCACTACGCAGGCAGGCCCCTAGATTGTGAGGATCGGTTACCCCATCAAGGATGATGATCAGTGGCACTTCATCCAGGTTTTTAACCAAGTTTTCTAGGTCTTTTTCATCACCCGCTTTGGTGACTTCTGCCAAAGCTACGACCCCCTGATGGACAATACGCTCTTTGCTCTTGCTAAACAGCTGGTCCAAGTCTTTGCGGGGCACCACTTGGATGCGCAGACCTTGAGACTGACACAGCTTCACAATACGTTGTGTCTTCTTATCGTCACGCCCTTCTTGTAGGCGCACTTCTTTCACTTTACCTTTTTGACCTAACGCGTTTTCCACCGCATGTAGGCCGTATACCCAATCTAAATCTGCCATGTGGCTGTTGATCTCTTTATCTGTGTTCGCCGCTAACGGCCAAGGTGCCAGAGGATTTAATCTCTGGCCCGAGGCTTAGCGTTGGCTTTTTTCTTTGGTTTGGCTTTCGCTTTTTTCGCTTTGGTCCCAGTGGTCTTTTTTGCCCCACTGGCAGCCGCCTGCTTCTTCGACTTTTTCAAACGCACCTTTTTGCCTTTAGAAATTTCTTTCTTTTTCGGCTTACGTTTTGGTGCAGAATCAGACTCTTTGCTCTCTGACTTTTCGGCTGCTTTATTAGGGGCAGATTTTGGCTTAACACGCCCGCCAAGCTCCATTGGAGGCAACTGAGCCAACTGCATTTCAAGTTCAGACAGATCATCACGATTCATTCGTGACGCTGGCTTAGGACGCTCATCCAGTTTCTGCAGATCAATTTTGCGCTGCTCTAGGTTTACGCTTAGAACAGATACACGAATCTTGTCCCCAAGGCGGAACACCTTACCAGTACGCTCACCAATCATGGCTTGATGTTCTGGGTCATGGACAAAAAAGTCATTACCTAAACCGGATACATGGACCAGACCGTCCACATACAAACCACCTAACTCGACAAATAAGCCAAATGGGGTGACCGCAGTCACGATGCCATCAAAGGCCTCACCTAAATGCTGCTCCACGTATTGGCACTTCAACCATGACTCTACGTCGCGAGTGGCTTCATCGGCACGGCGCTCAGTGGTAGAACAAGTCTCCCCCAACAAATCCATATCGGCATCGTCGTAGCCGTAGATTTTATTCGCCTTCAACATTGGGGTACCTGGCACCTTGTAAACTTGACGCAGTTTGGGAGCCCCTTCACCACGAATCAGGTAACGGATCGCTCGGTGAACCAATAAATCAGGGTAACGACGAATTGGGGATGTGAAATGGGTGTAGGCTTCATAGTTCAAACCAAAGTGCCCAAGATTATCCGGCTGATAAACAGCCTGAGACATGGAGCGTAATAGCATGGTTTGAATACTGCGCACATCCGCTCGATCACGGACCTTTTCGGCTAGATCCGCGTAATCCGCTGGAGATGGCTTAGAACCACCGCCTAATTCCAGACCCAAGACAGATAAGTAAGTGCGCAAGGCAATTAGCTTCTCTTCTTTTGGACCTTCGTGAATACGGAATAACGCAGGCAAGTTCGCCTTGATCAATAACTCAGCGGTGGCCACGTTGGCACACAGCATACATTCTTCGATCAATTTATGGGCGTCGTTACGTTCTACCGGAACGATCTGGTCAATCTTGGCGTTCTCATCAAACACCATGCGCGTTTCGACCGTATCAAAGTCCATGGCTCCACGATCTTCACGGGCTTCACGAAGAACTTTGTACAAACCGTATAAGTCATCAATGTGTGAAACAATGCCTTGATAACGTTCACGGAGCTCTTCCCCTTGATCGTCTATCTCAGGTGCGATCATCTTAGCGACCTTGGTATAGGTCAGACGAGCATGGGAGTTGATCAGGCCTTCATAAAACTTAAAGCCACGCATCTTACCGCGACTGGTCAAAGAGATCTCTGCCACCATGGCAAGGCGGTCCACATCTGGGTTCAAAGAACACAAGCCGTTAGACAGTACTTCTGGCAACATAGGCACTACGCGCCCAGGGAAATAAACCGAGTTCCCCCGTAAGATGGCTTCTTCGTCTAATGCCGTGCCCTTTTTCA
The DNA here is from genome assembly GCF_055388305.1 of Marinomonas vaga. Taxonomy (NCBI): domain Bacteria; kingdom Pseudomonadati; phylum Pseudomonadota; class Gammaproteobacteria; order Oceanospirillales; family Oceanospirillaceae; genus Marinomonas; species Marinomonas vaga. The sequence continues at coordinate 2,272,520 of NZ_AP043903.1, read as the reverse complement.
CGTAATGGGATACGTCGGCTATGGCGACAAATAACTTCCAGCCACCGGGCGTCTTTTCACAATACACCGCATCGTCAAAGTCGCGGGCGTCTTCACCATCAATGGTGACAAAAGGCGTCTCACGCATGTCCACTCGGTGCAGTTTGTCTTCTTCTGCTACTTCAGTGGTTAGGTGGCGAGTCTGTTGCGCCACAGCTTTGGGAAATTCGTTAGGGATCTCGTAGTTATGAATGGCGACGTCAATCTCTAACCCTGGCGCCATAAAGTCCCCAAGGATCTTTTTAACAATGCCTTTGGCTGCTTCTCGGCGCTCGGCATAGCTCACGATCTCAACCAACACATATTGACCATGCTTTGGTGTTAAACCAGAACCTTGTTCGATCATAATGTCTTGGGAAATACGAGGGTTTTCTGGTGTGACAAAGGCCGAACCGCTTTCTTCATAGTAGCGGCCGACTAATTGGCTGTACTTACGCTCTTTGACTTCCACCACCACAGCGTCTTGACGGCCACGCATGGTTTTGCCGGATAAACGTACGACAACTAGGTCCCCGTCCATCACAGACTGCATCTGACGCTGGGACAAAAATAAATCATCATCATCCTTGCGTAGCAAGAAGCCATGACCCTCTTTGTTGCCTTGCACATAACCTTCTATAAGGTCGCTGCTTGCAATAGGTGAATAGGCGTCATCGGCGTTGCTGGTTAGCTGATGATCTCGGCACATGGCGATCAAACGACGACGCGCAGCTTCGATGGAATCCTCATCGGTTAGATTAAAGGCTTCACATAACTCTGGATGGGTAACAGGTCGCCCTACTGAGGCAATGTGTTCCAATATGAATTCGCGACTTGGTATAGGGTTGTCATATTTTGACGCTTCCCTATCTCGAAATGGGTCTTGAATATTTTTTTTACTCAAACGATACCGTCCTATTATTAAGAAGAGATCTATTCTTCCGCTCTTCTTTTGAATGTACTTACTATGCGGTAAGTATAAGTTATTCTTAAAAAATACTCTCTACAGGCCGCATCAATCTTCACTAAAGCTTCATCATCTCAGGAAATTTTAGGGCGCTTGTTTGTAATTACACAACAAAATGTCCCTAAATCCCGTTTTTTCGTAGCTTAGCTTCCAACTTGCCAAGCAACATAGTCACTGTTTTTGTGCTTTTAAAGTGCACTTTCCTGCCAGTTTGCGCCAAATATCCGTAAAACATCAAGTTATTCGATAGGTTTAGAGTGCTTCAGCTAGCTACGATTACGGCGCAAATGCATCTCAGCCATGACTTTGGTGGAAATTTCTTCCACAGACAGGTGCGTGGTATTCAAAAAGGGAATCCGTTCTTGGCGATAAATCGCCTCTACCTCGTCAATTTCGTATCGGCACTGGCGAGGGGATGCATATTTACTCGCCGCCATTCGCCCTGTTCGAATTTCGTGCAAGCGATTAGGATCGATCGTTAGACCATAGAGCTTCGCACGATGAGGGCGCAGAACCGCTGGCAGTCCCACACTGGCAAAGTCATCTTCGTTTAAGGGGTAGTTGGCCGTTTTGATGCCGTACTGCATGGCGAGATACAAACTGGTGGGAGTTTTGCCAGAACGAGATACTCCCAGCAGAATAATTTCTGCTTCATCGAAATGTTTGATAGAAACCCCGTCATCATTGGCAAGGGCATAGTTCACGGCATCAATTCGACTGTCGTACACACCTTGCTTCATGCCATGGGCTTTCTGTGCTTGGGGCTGAGCTGGCACACCCAGAGCCTTTTCAATCGGCGCTAATAAGTCGCCAAATAAGTTGTAACTGTGACTGTTTCCAGACTCGATAATGGCACGAATCTCAGGATCTGAAATGGTGAAAAATACCAGTGTGTTATCCCCTCGCTCATCTTCTTCTTGAAGCTGTTTACAGAAGCCTCGCGCCTGATCCACCGTCGTTAAAAACGGTACACTCTCCTTTTCTACGTTCACATCAAAGAAGGACAACATGGCCGAACCAAACACTTCTGCGGTAATAGCAGTACCATCCGAGACGAAATAGATTTTCACTTAATACACCTATTTTGTTGTTATACAACGACATTTAAAAAATCGATTGAAATAAAACAACATCGAATAATCGATTTTATTCATTCATCGAGCTCTTTTTACAATGAACTCCGTCATCAAGGTTTGGCAAGACACGATGACATCCATGATAAGAAAATTTACGTGACAACTTTGGAGTTCACAGTGAGCAAATTTATTAAGTGGTTTAGCGATTTACGCCTCGATGATGTAGGCGAAGTAGGCGGAAAGAACGCATCTCTTGGGGAGATGATTTCCAATCTTTCAGACCTGGGTATCCAAGTACCAAACGGTTTCGCTACGACTGCTTATGCTTATCAAGCCTTCTTGCAAGAAAGCGGCTTGAACCAACAAATCCACGATTTACTTGATTCCCTAGACGTGGACAACGTCCAAGCTCTGGCGGAAGCCGGTAAGAAAATTCGCCACTGGATCGAGACCGCTAGCTTCTCCGACGAGTTCAACCAAGAAATCGAAAAAGCTTACACCGAACTCTCCGAAGACAACACAGGTGCCTCTTTCGCTGTACGTTCTTCTGCTACTGCTGAAGATCTGCCGGATGCATCCTTTGCAGGTCAGCAAGAAACCTTCCTAAACGTGGTAGGTCTCGACAGCATTAAGGCCTCTATCAAGCAAGTTTTTGCTTCCCTATTTAACGACCGCGCCATCTCCTACCGCGTTCACCAAGGCTTTGAGCACAAAGGTGTAGCATTGTCCGCAGGCATCCAGAAAATGGTGCGCAGTGACATTGGCGCCTCCGGTGTACTCTTCACCCTTGATACGGAGTCAGGCTTTGACGAAGTAGTGTTCATTACAGCCGCTTACGGTCTGGGTGAAATGGTCGTACAGGGTACGGTTAACCCTGACGAGTACCATGTTCACAAGCCAACCTTGGCAGCGGGACGCCCAGCAGTCGTTCGTAAAACCTTGGGCGGCAAATCCCAAAAAATGGAATACGCGGATGCTGGAAGCGACGAGCTGGTAAAAATTGTTCCTGTCTCTCTGACGGATCAAAATCGCTTTGCCCTCAGCAATGAAGAAATCGAAGACCTAGCACGCCAAGCACAAATCATTGAGCAACATTACCAACGTCCAATGGACATCGAATGGGCGAAAGACGGTGAAGATGGCAAGCTATACATAGTTCAAGCGCGTCCTGAGACCGTTCGCTCCCAAGCTAACGCACAAAGCATGGAGCGTTACTCACTAAAACAAACTGGCCCTGTGCTCGTGACTGGCCGTGCGATTGGTCACAAGATCGGTTCTGGCAAGGTGAAAGTACTCAGCTCTATTAACGAGATGGACCGTATCGAAGTAGGGGACGTTTTAGTCACCGACATTACTGACCCAGATTGGGAGCCTATTATGAAAAAGGCTTCTGCTATCGTTACCAACCGTGGTGGCCGCACCTGCCATGCCGCCATCATCGCTCGCGAACTGGGTATTCCAGCGGTTGTTGGTACAGGGGACGCCACCACATCACTGAAAAATGATCAGTCAGTCACCGTATCCTGCGCACAAGGGGACATGGGATTTGTCTACCAAGGCAACCTAGAGTTCGACGTAATCACCTCGGAAGTGGGCAACATGCCAGATCTACCGGTCAAAGTCATGATGAACGTGGGCAACCCTAACCGTGCTTTTGATTTCGCCATGCTGCCTAACGCAGGGGTTGGCCTCGCGCGATTAGAGTTCATCATTAACCGTATGATCGGCATTCACCCGAAAGCCCTGTTGAACTTTGATGACATGGACGCAGGTCTTAAAGAAGAAATTAACCATCGTATTGCGGGTTACGCTGGCCCAGTGGAGTTCTACGTTGAAAAGTTGGTGGAAGGTGTTTCTACCCTCGCCTGCTCCTTCTCTAACAAGCCTGTGATCGTGCGTTTGTCTGACTTTAAGTCAAACGAATACCACAACCTGGTAGGCGGCCCTCGCTTTGAGCCCGATGAAGAGAACCCAATGCTTGGCTTCCGTGGGGCCGCACGCTACTTGGACGACTCTTTCCGAGACTGTTTCGCCCTTGAGTGTGAGGCCATCCGCCGTGTTCGTAACGACATGGGGTTCACTAACGTACAGATCATGATCCCCTTTGTTCGTACGTTAGAAGAAGCACAACAAGTGACCGAACTGCTGGCAGAACAAGGCTTAGCTCGTGGTCAAAATGGCCTTAAAGTCATCATGATGTGTGAGCTACCTTCTAATGCCCTCTTGGCGGATGAGTTCTTGGAATACTTCGATGGCTTCTCTATTGGCTCCAATGACCTGACTCAGCTAACTCTCGGCTTAGATCGTGACTCAGGCTTGATTGCAGACAAATTTGATGAGCGTAACCCTGCGGTTAAGAAGCTACTCAAGCTGGCGATTGAGGCCTGTAAAGCACAAGGCAAATACGTGGGCATTTGTGGTCAAGGCCCATCAGACCACGCAGATTTTGCGGATTGGTTGGCTGCCCAAGGCATCGAAAGTGTTTCTCTCAACCCAGACACTGTGGTTGAGACCTGGCTGCACCTTAACGAAGTGCTAGAAGGCTCTTCGCTAAGTCAGAACGCTGTATAGTCACAGCACTCTCTAGGTATATTAGCCCCGCCCTGTGCGGGGCTTTTTTTATCGAAATGCAAACGATTCAATACCTAAAATCTCGGCTGTTGGACATTGAAGCCCTTCACCGATGGACTTTCCAAATAATGGCTAAAGTATTCGACAAAGTCTTGATCAACGACTTCTCTCTGAGTCTGACTGGCATGACGCAAATATAAGGTGCCATGAATGCGAAAGGCTAAGGCTTGATGGGTAATATTAAGATGAGTCCCGATCAATTCTGTTACGTCATAATTTGGACGAACAACACTAATGACGGCGCCACTTGGGATGCGGTCGAGCAAGGCGTGGTTCACCTCCCCTTGTTCGTTAAATAAGGCTGTAAGAGGCACATAAGCCGTGCTCACCTGTTCTACCTTCAACTGAGAGCCCAACCTATGTAACTCACGGAGTCGCTCAGTTTTATCAACCTCTGGGGGCAACCCTTGTAAACGCTCAACCCCCATCGCTTTATACCATGCCGGCTTATTAATGGTGGTTACCGCCTGCTTGGTGGCCTCTCCTGCTACCTCAAAGGTGACATCTCGCAAGATATTTTGATTGTTAATCAACCAATCAGCGCTGGCAAAGTGGTTACGGGTGACAAAGGATACCTGACCGTCTTGATAACGTATGGCCCTCATCTGGGAATCAAAGGTTTCCTGAGAGGAAGATAAGGCGCCTGCCAACACGGTTTCCACGTAGGTGGTGCAATCAAACACATCAAAGCGGTAAAGAGGATCACGATCAAAGCGGCCGTCTTTGCCCTCCCCTAGGTTCCCATCAACATAAAGGGCGCCTAGAAACCCTTCACTGATACGCCCCATGCGTTGTTCACTGCTATAACTGCTATGGGGCAATTGCTCTAGTAACTGATAAAACTGATCGGGAGTTTGTGCTTGAGTGTGACTTACTGACAAACACATCAGCCAAACAGGCAAGATGTAGTTTTTGGTGGTAGCTAATTTCATAATCCCTCGATAAAACGCGTGATCTCCATAACCCCACATCAATGGCTGCTATCGCAACATTATGGGGAAAGGCATTATGAAACTAACTGAAAAGGTTCTCAACGTAATTGACTGTCTTTACTTCCACTGCGGTTGTATAAGCTCTTTACCTTATCGGAATCTTCTATCTCCGACTGGCACTGAATACACAAGCGCACCCCAGGGATGGCGACCCGACGACGTTCTGGGATCTCCGCCTCGCACTCTTCACAATGGGCCAAACTATCCCCCACTGACAAACGGCTGCGGGCTCGCTCAACGGCAGAATTCACCGTTGCATCGATTTGATCTTGTACCGCGCCATCATGCGCCCAACCACTGGCCATAACACCCCCGACAATAGACATATGAATGAAACATAGCCTTGAGTATAAAAACCACGAAGGTAATCGACAACAAAGAAAAAGTACTTAGGAAATGATTAAAAGTTGGGGAGGTTTTAAAACTAGGATATTGCCGTGAATTACAGGCATAAAAAAATCACCAAATGGTGCCCGGGACCGGAATCGAACCGGTACGATATTTCTATCGCAAGATTTTAAGTCTTGTGCGTCTACCAATTTCGCCACCCGGGCATAACTAAACTGAAATGGAGGCCGGAGTCGGAATCGAACCGGCGTACACGGAGTTGCAGTCCGCTGCATGACCACTCTGCCATCCGGCCTCAATCAGTTTACCTTAAGAGATGGAGCGGGAAACGAGGCTCGAACTCGCGACCCCAACCTTGGCAAGGTTGTGCTCTACCACTGAGCTATTCCCGCGTCTCAAAAGATGGTGCGTATTTTATAGAACCTGGTTCACACGTCAAGAAAAAAAACCAAATAAATAACTAACTTAGCCACTTTTTATAAAATTGATTAAGCTTCGATCAATGGTGGTTACAGATCGTCCTATTTTTCCGATTTCAGCTCTGGCCAAGCTGCTTTTAGGTAGACATACATGGACCATAGGGTAAGAAGAGCCGCCACAACAAGCACCCCTTCTCCAACATGAGCCCATAAGGTGCCAGGAGCATTCCCTAATAAAATGAAGATGGCAATCATCTGCATGGTGGTTTTGAATTTACCAACAAAGGACACGGCCACACTAGCACGCTTACCTATTTCTGCCATCCACTCCCGTAGTGCCGAAATAACAATTTCACGACCAACAATCACGGCGCTGGCTAAGGTCATTAAAGGGTTATCATAGGCTGCCACCAAAAGAACTAAAGCTACAGACACCATGACTTTGTCCGCTACTGGGTCAAAGAAAGCGCCAAACGGAGTGGCCTGATCCAACTTACGTGCTAAAAAGCCATCTAACCAATCTGTAATAGCCGCCACCGCAAAAATTCCTGCACTTAAATGAAAGCGCCCTTCCCAGGGTAAGTAATAGATCACAACCAAAACTGGGATTAAAAAGATCCGAAGTGACGTCAAAAGATTTGGAATGTTCATAACTGCCTTGAAAATAAAAGTAATGTTGTGGTGGCGTAAGCTTAACTTTTATGGAGGTACAGGTATATCTCTTGCGCTTTATTTCCACCGATACCTTTGACTTTTGCTATGTCGTCTTGACTGGCAGCCAATAATTCTTGGTAACCGCCAAACGCTGTCAGCAATTCTTTGCGTCGTTTGGGACCAATACCTGGGATGTTTTCCAAGGCAGAATGACGACGCTTTTTGTCTCGTCGACGTCTGTGGGTCGTAATAGCAAACCGGTGAGCTTCATCACGAATATGTTGAATCAAATGCAATGCTGAAGAATCAGGAGGCAAGACCACTTCATCTTCTTTAGAACCAATATAGAGGGTTTCTAAACCGGGCTTGCGGGTATCACCTTTAGCCACGCCTAATAAGAAGATATCCACGAGCCCAAGCTCTTTCAACACATCTTGTGCTTGCTTTAATTGCCCTTTACCACCGTCTATTAGCAAAACGTCTGGGGGTGGTAGTTCACCCTCTTTCACTCGCTTATAACGGCGGGTAAGTGCTTGATGCATGGCGGCATAATCGTCCCCAGCTGCCACCCCCTCAATATTAAAAGAGCGGTAACGTTTTTTGTCCGGACCTTCAGGGCCAAACACGACACAGGAGGCGACTGTCGCTTCGCCACTGGAATGGGAAATATCAAAACACTCCATATGCGTAGGTGGCTCTTTAAAGCCCAGCACCTTTTGCAAAGCGGTAATACGGCTAAAGTGATTGCGTTTATCTGATAATCGGGCCTGTAGTCCCTGCTCCGCGTTAAGCTTGGCAAGGTCCAACCAACGGGCCCGTTGGCCTCGTACATTATGGGTAATTTCGATTTTCTTGCCAGTGGTCTGCAATAGAGCATCAGCAATGGCCTCTTCATCATCTAGGGCATGGCTCAAGATGATCGACTTGGGCAGCTCGTTAATACCACCAATGTAGAGTTGCGCTAAAAAGGACGAAAGAAGCTCGGACTCGATGATTTCAATAGGCATCTTAGGATAATGGCTTTTACTGCCTATGACTTTACCTTGGCGCACCATCATTACATGAACACACAAACCACCCGGCTGGATGATAGCTGCGATCACATCCGCATCACCGGTCTGGCCATAGACATTCTGCTCTTCTTGAACATGCTTCAGCTGGATGATTTGATCCCGCAAAGCCGCCGCCCGCTCAAACTCCATATCTGTGGCCGCTGCCGTCATTTGCTGTGTAATTTCAGCGGTTAGCTCTTGGTTTTTGCCTTCTAAAAACATGCGCGCATGGCGCACATCTTCTTGGTATTCCGAATCAGTAATCAGATTGACACAGGGAGCAGAACAACGTTTGATTTGGTACTGCAAACAGGGACGCGTGCGGTTGGAATAAACAGAGTCTTCACATTGACGTACTTTGAAGACCTTTTGCATGGTAATCATGCTTTCTTTTACCGCTGTACCGCTCGGATAAGGCCCATACAATTTCCCTTCTTTGCTTTTGGTGCCACGGCGAAACAATATGGCCGGATGCTCATGATTTGAGATCAAGATATAAGGATAGGACTTATCATCTCGCAGGAGAATGTTGTATGGGGGACGGTGCTGTTTAATGAGCGTTTGCTCGAGCAGCAGAGCCTCCGTTTCACTTTTGGTGACTGTGATTTCGATGGCATCAATACGACTGACCAGCGCCATGGTTTTAGTCGTAAGCCCTGTGGCTCGAAAATAACTTGAAACGCGATTTTTAAGGTTCTTCGCTTTGCCCACGTACAGTAATTCATCTTTGCCATACATGCGGTAAACACCAGGGCGCGACGTAAGGTTCTGTACAAAATGCTTTGGATCGAAGTCTTGCGACACTAACAACTACCTTTTACTTAGACTAAGCCAAGTACATTATACCTCATAGCAAGACGGGCAAGTGAATCGCCACTAGTTCAGTAGACACTTCTCAGTCATCTTTTCGAACAGTTTCTCATACTCAACAGGTGACAACATATCATTAGCACTATGGCGTCTGACAGGGTTATAAAACATTTCTATATAATTAAAAATGTCTTGTTTTGCTTCGCCCCTTGTCGAGTAAATCTTTCGCTTCACTCGTTCTCTCTTTAACAGCTGAAAAAAGCTTTCAGCAACAGCATTATCATGACAGTTCCCACGTCGACTCATGCTGGCTTGTAAGTTGTGATCTTCCAAAAATCTATGCCACTCATAGCTCGTAAACTGACTGCCTTGATCTGAGTGGATTATTACCCTTTGCTTTGACTTTCTTCTCCACACAGCCATCATCAGTGCATCAAGAACAAGTTCCTTCACCATTCTTGGCCCCATGCTCCAACCTATTATTCGACGGGAATAGAGATCAAGCACGACAGATAAATACAGCCAGCCTTCATGAGTTCGGATATAGGTGATATCTGTAACCCACGCTGTATTCGGGCTTTCTGGATTAAACTGTCTTTCAAGCACATTGCTGGCTATCGTATGTGTTTCTCCTGACCGAGCTCTAGGCTTACGGTAACCCACCTGAGCCTTGAGTCCCGCTCTTCGCATCAGATAATGCACTCGATTAATACCACAAGATTCATTCAAGGATCTCAGGTCTTGATAGATCTTTCGATAGCCGTAAACACAACCCGATTCCAACCAGAGTTGTTTGACAAGACCTGTTAGGCGTTCATTTTCCTTAGCAAGTTTTGATTTTGGCTCTTTCAACCAAACGTAATAGCCACTAGGGTGAACATCGAAGAGATTGCATAGTTGCCTTACTGAAAAGTCGGCACTGTGATCCCTGATAAAGGCGTATCTTAGTCTGGGTGGCTTGCGAAGTACGCCGCGGCTTTTTTTAACAGGTCGCGCTCTTCCGTCACTCGCTTGAGCTCTTTCCGAAGACGAAGTATCTCGCTCGACTCAGCAGAAGCCTCTGCAAACGATTCTGCCTCAGGGCCATATCGTTTAATCCAAGCGTATAAACTGTGAGTGGTGGTACCTAAGCGATTAGCGACTTCAGCAACACTAAAGCCTGCTTCAGTCACTTGCTTAACCGCTTCAATTTTGAATTGTTCTGGGTAACGTGTTTTGCTCATAAATACCTCTCAATTAGATCATTTTATCTAACTAAAAGGTGTCTAGCTAACTAGTGGCGATTCAAAGCTCTACATCACTTCCCACCCCAAGTTTCGTAAAAATGCGCTTTCGGAAGGTACTCACCGTTTTATCGGAGACATTTAACTTGTCGGCAATTTCTTTGGTTTTAACGCAATCAACGATCATCTGCGCCACTTGCAGTTCACGATCAGACAATTCGTCAAAGGGGGATTCTGAGCCATTTTTAGTGGTTCGAGACAAAGCCACTTTTTGCGCCACCACGCGAGACAGGTATTGTTCACCTTTTAACACCACATCAATTGCTTCGAGCAATTCAGGCATGTCAGAGCCCTTGGCCACGTAACCACTTGCCCCTGCTTCCATCATTTTGGCTGGGTATGGCGCATCATCGATAGCCGACAATGCAATGACCTTGGTATTTGGAAATAAGCGCTTAATCTCTCGAGTTGCCCCAAGACCACCCATTCCCGGCATATGGACATCCATTAATACAATATCAACAGGGTCCTTTCTCAATAATCGGATGGCGTCCTCACCACTGTGCACAGTGGCATAAACTTCGACACCTTCTACGTCTTCAATGACACGCTTGATCCCTTCACACACCATGGTGTGGTCATCGACGATCAAAATCTTACGCATCTTTACCTCACATACGGCCTAAACCTAATTGCGATATAGTACCGTTTACACTTCGTAGCTAAAAGGGATATACACTTACACACGGTAGCATTTTGTAATAATATTACATAAAAATCAGATTAAACATGCCGCCTGTAAGCGAATCCACGTTAATTTGGTAAGCTTCCTGTAAAGCCCATTTTCTCCAAAGTTTGCTGTGCACGATCTCGATATTGGGCACGAATTTTCGTCCCCTTGGTCTTGTACAGGTAATACAAGTGTTGAGCAACCTCAGTTTCAGGAATTGACAACTCTTGCGCAATACTCTTTAGCAAATCATCTACAACGGGGGACTTTTTATCCTCAATCATAATAACTGAAGGTATCTTCAGTTTTTCTCCGTTTATGACGCGATCTACCAAGGCAATATAGCTTTTTTCAAACAATGGCCAAGTGACGCGCTCGTCTTCAGTACTTAGGCGATACCAGCCGGTCTCAGTACCAGCAAAAAATACCGCTGGATGACTCCATTGAAACTGGCGCGGATCACTACGACATTGACACGCCTCTGCATAAGCTCGTCTTGGTTCTGGCAAACCATAGGCCTTATAAGCCGTATGGATCACTGATAAAAACTCAGAAATGGTTGGCGGCCAAGCAAAACGCTCTTTGGTACGCTCTACCGCAAACGCCAACAAGGGTTCTTGAAAGCCTTTAAGGGCAATCGCCCACTCCCGCTTTGCAAGTTTTACTTCTTCCGTGGTGGCATAAGCCGATGCAAACTTATGAGTGTAAATCGCCTTAAATCGAGCAAACAGCATATTGACCAATACACGAGTACGCTGCTCCGCTTCCTGAGACTCTTGTGACTTCTGCGCTTGTTCGCTACCAGTCTGTGTCGTGGATGTTGGTGAGGGCACTGCTAACTTGCTCGCGATTGGATTTAGGATTTGCTGAATAGGTTGAGGTTCCTTCATAGGACTGACGATCCGATTGCTTGTATTGCCATTGACGTTTTACGTATTTAAAAAATTCGCTGTTCCAAGTTCTAACGTTTTTACGCTGTTCCTTTATACGAAGCAAGAACTCCGCTAATAACGACTCAGCGAAGGCTCGCTCCACCCCTGCCTGCTGTATTTGTTCAAAGGTCGCTTCTTCTGGCAACCATTGATCTGGCTGTCGGTTCCTTTCTTTAGCTTCCAGATACAAATCAAAGTCCGAAAGGCCACGTCGGTCTCCTTGGCTTGGCATAGGCATAGGCGCGACACCGCGGTTTTCGGTTTCTACCGATCGACTGCGATTTGTAAAGGTTGCTTGCGCTGGAGGCTTACGGGCCGCTTCATTTTGCAAGCGCGACAGCTTACCCACAGCATCCTCTTTAGATATAGGAGAGTGCTGTGGCTTGCTTTCTCTTGATAAGGGCTGCTGAGAAGAGTGGCTTTGCGTCTCAGGTTGACTGGTATTGCCAGCTTCCAATGCCAATTCTATCCCCGCATCGGTTTTACGAAATTGAACCTGGCTTGCCATTTGTAAACTGGACAGCAAACGCACTATGTAAGGAGTTGTCCAAAAAGGCAGTAATTCCGCTAATTCTCGATGGGATATCACCATTTGACGACTACGCAAATGGTGAGCGCGCTGACGCAAGTAGGTCAGCAGCACACTTTCTTCCAGCCCAAACTCACAGGCTAAATTAAAGGAAATGGGTAGCGTGAAATCGTTAGCAGACATATTTAACAGCAAAATAATGGATAGTCGGTCAGTCTATCAAATGGTGAATGTAGAAGCACGATAACTCTATTTTAAGATCCGCTTCAAGGGGATTTTTTTGCTGATTCATAGCTTCATGACAATTGTATTTCTAGGACATTAAATCCATTTGACAGAGTAAAAAGCCACTTCTATGCTGGAAATGTGCCGCGACGTTTGCTCCCGCAAACGCCACTTGTCGGCCAACTTTACTGAGGAGAAAGTTGTATGTACACAATCAATATCACTGGTCATCACGTCGACGTCACCCCAGCCATCAAAGATCACATCAATGAAAAAATGAATAAACTTGCCAAACTTAGTGATCAAATTACATCCGTGAACGTGACCCTAATTAAAGACAGTAAAGAACAGAAAGCAGAAGCACGAATACATTTACCCGGAAAAGAGCTGTTTGCCACCTCATCGTCAGAAGATCGTCTTTTCCATGCCATTGATAGCATGATAGATAAACTTGCTCGCCAAGTAGATAAACACAAAACCAAACAAGCTTCAGGCACCCATAAGGCATCAGTCGTCTCATAATCCTTCTATTACGAATAACGCCCACTTTTTAGTGGGCGTTTTTGTTTATGACATTAAAATCAGTTGAAGTTTTGAACTCCTACCCGCATAGTCTGTCTTATAAAAGTATAATTAATTAAGGAGAGTCCTGATTATGCGTTACACAGAAGCCCTTTCGACACATTCGTCCCAAGCGGCCAACAAAACGCTTCGCAACACCTATGGTTTGCTGTCTTTAACCTTGTTGTTTAGTGCATTCACTGCAGGGATTAGTATGGCATTCAACCTGCCACACCCTGGATTGATTCTAACGTTGGTTGGTTTTTATGGGTTACTTTTCCTTACTTATAAGTGCCGCAATAGTGCTGTAGGCCTGCTTTGCGTGTTCGCTCTGACAGGTTTTATGGGACTAACGCTTGGCCCAATCCTCAACGGCTATCTCAGTATGGCAAACGGCACCAGCATCATCATGAGTGCACTGGGTATGACTGGCTTGTCATTCCTAGGTCTTTCGGCTTATGCCATCGTTTCTAAGAAAGATTTCAGCTTCCTAAATGGCTTCCTAACCGTCGGTTTCTTCGCGCTAGTGTTTGCCATGATTGCTGGTTTCTTTATTCAGCTTCCTGCTTTGCAGATCTTCATCTCTGTTGGTTTCACCTTGTTCTCTGCGGCCGTAATTTTACTGCAAACCAGTGAAATCGTACGTGGCGGTGAGACAAACTACATTATGGCTACCGTGAACCTGTATGTGTCTCTCTACAACATGTTCCTATCTCTATTGTCTCTATTCGGTATGGCGAGCGACGATTAATTTCCCCTTACCTAAAAAAGGGCCGCAGACTGCGGCCTTTTTTGTGTGTAAAATTCACCGAAAGCATCAACCGACACCATTATGAATTTTTCACTATTTATTACTGGCAGCCCTACCGCCACCAGAGCCTGTCACAGCGCCCTTGATTTCGCTCAAGCCATTGTAGACAGCGAAGCTCATCACCTTAAAGGCGTGTTCTTTTATGAGGAAGCCACACACATTGCTTCACTGTTTGCCATGCCCCCAAGAGATGAATGCAACATTCGCGATGAATGGGCAGCGCTCGCTCAAGCCAATGATATCCCGCTTTATATTTGTATTGCTGCGGCCATTCGACGAGGCATTGTCAACGATGCAGAAGCAACTCGACATGAGCTCCCCGCCTCGAATCTAGCGGAAGGTTTTCAACTGGAAGGCCTAGGTACTTGGGTGAGTCTGAGTAATGAGTGCGATAGAGTTGTGAGGTTTGGTTGATATGAAAACGCTCATATATTTATCTTCTTCACCTTATAGCTCCCTCGCCTTGAAAGAAGCTTTAGATCTAGCTTTAGTGTTGGGCACCTTTGAACAAGATGTAAGCCTCTGCATTACAGGCGATGCACTGGTTGTTGCCCGTCAGGGCCAAACCCCAAGCTCCCGTCATGGCAAACATTTATACAAACTACTTGATGGCCTTGAGTTCTACGATATTGAAAATGTCTATGTAAAACAGCAGGAATGGGACACTAACCAAGAAGTACTTTGGGAAGGCGTCACCCCCCTGGACGAATCTACTTGGACACAAATGCTCACAGAGCACAGCCATATCTACCGATTCTAGGAGCAAGATCATGCCGTTATATCAAATTAATCAATCTTGCTACCCAGATGCCATCGAACAAGACTGGCAAGCGAGTTTAACCTCTGGCGACAGCCTGATCCTGATCGAAGCGGGCGTCTTGCGCACTATCGGCTCTACAGCCCCATTAGAAGCTTTAACTGCACGGGGGGTAACTTTGCTAATACGAGAGGCCGATGTGAAGGCGTATGGCATTTCGCCAAAGATTGGCCAATGTATTACCGATCAAGAATGGCTAAACGAAACCGTTTCACATGAAAAAATTATTAGTTGGTGATTTGATGGCGCTTCCTACTGAATTATTTGATGAAGAAGGTTACTTACTCGATCTTGCAAAATGGGATGAGACACTGGGTGACGATATCGCTCGCTCTGAAGGCTTAGAGTTAACTCCCGACCACTGGGAGATCATCCTGCTATTGCGACGCTTTTACCAGCAGTTTGAAGTGTCCCCAGCCATGCGCCCTTTAGTAAAAGCTGTCAGTAAGGAACTTGGTCCAGATAAAGGCAAAAGTATCTATTTGATGAAACTCTTCCCAGGCAGCCCTCCAAAGCTCGCGGCAAAAATTGCCGGGTTACCGAAACCAGCCAATTGCCTATAAAAAAAGCAGCTCATAGGAGCTGCTTTTTAGAGTAAGTCTTTCTAGTTTGATTACTCGTTGAACCAAGCGAGCTTATTCTGCAATGTCACCACTTCACCTATGATCAACAAGGCAGGGGATTTCACTTCATTGTCCAAAACCACTTGATGTATGTCCTTCATGGTTGAGGTAAAGACACGCTGGTTTGCAGATGTGCCCTTTTCTACAACCGCCACAGGCATAGAGGGACGCATACCAAAACGAATCAAGGATTGACTGATGGACTCAAGACCCGTTAACCCCATGTAGATCACTAGAGTCTGCGCTGGATGCACTAATTCTTCCCATGGCAACTCGGTAGAGCCATCTTTTAAGTGCCCCGTTAAAAAACGAACCGACTGAGCGTAATCTCGGTGAGTGAGTGGAATACCTGCATAAGCTGCACAACCTGCTGCCGCAGTCACTCCAGGGACAACTTCAAAAGGTACTTGCTCTTCCACAAGCTCTTCTAGCTCTTCACCGCCACGCCCGAAAATAAAAGGATCACCTCCTTTTAAGCGCACGACTACCTTGCCCTCTTTGGCTTTTTTCGCCAATAGGGAGTTAATCTCTTCTTGCGGTAGGCTATGCAATGACTTGGCTTTGCCAACATACAGCTTTTCTGCGCTGTCTGGGATCATGGCAATGATCTGCTCTCCTACTAAGCGATCATAAAGCACCACATCTGCACTCAATAAAAGTCGGTGCGCTTTCATAGTTAGAAGATCTGGGTCACCTGGCCCAGCACCGATTAAATACACTTTACCAATCATAATTTACTGCCCAAATAAAAAGCCCCATGGCGGGGCTTTTAGAATCCATAAAGATCAAATTAGCCGATCTTCGTTTTGCCACCCATGTACGGTACAAGTACTTCAGGAACGGTTACAGATCCATCTTCGTTCTGGTAGTTTTCCAATACAGCGACCAAAGTACGCCCCACTGCCAAACCAGAACCATTCAATGTGTGTGCCAATTCTGGCTTGCCTGTCTCTGGGTTTCTCCAACGAGCCTGCATACGACGAGCTTGGAAATCCCCCATGTTAGAACAAGAAGAAATTTCACGGTATTTTTGCTGGCCTGGTAACCAAACTTCAATGTCGTAAGTCTTATGAGCAGAGAAACCTAAGTCACCACCGCATAGGATAACCGTGCGGTAAGGCAGATTTAGCTTCTGCAAAATCACTTCCGCATGCCCTACTAAGCTTTCTAACACTTGCTCAGAAATATCTGGACGACAAATATGCACCAACTCCACTTTTTCAAACTGGTGCTGACGGATCATGCCGCGAGTATCACGACCATAGCTGCCCGCTTCACTACGGAAACAAGGTGTATGAGCGACATAGCTGTGATGCAAGTCCGCGTCATTAAGGATCTCATCACGGGCAATGTTGGTCACAGGCACTTCTGCAGTAGGGATCAAATACAGGTCACTGTTACCACTGTCTTTATCTACAGGCACCTTAAACAAATCTTCTTCAAACTTAGGAAGCTGGCCTGTCCCTTTTAGAGACGCGGCATTCACTAGGTAAGGTACGTAAACTTCAGAGTAGCCATGCTCCTCAATGTGCGTGTTCAACATAAACTGCGTCAATGCGCGATGCAGACGAGCCAAATCAGAACGCATCACAGCAAAACGTGAACCGGTGATTTTTGCCGCCAATTCGAAGTCCAGCATGCCAATTGCAGAACCTACGTCCACATGGTCTTTCACTTCAAAGTCAAACTCACGAGGCGTTCCCCAACGGCGGACTTCAACGTTGTCGTCTTCGCTCACACCTTCTGGCACGGAACTATGAGGAATATTGGGAATAGACTCCAGCAGACTGTCTAGGTCAGCCTGAACGCCAGCCAGCTGCTCCTTAGCTTTCGCTAGGTCATCCCCAAGAGTAGCTGTTTGCGCTTTTAAGTCATCTGCCAAGGCTTTATCACCAGCCTTCATCGCAGCGCCGATTTCCTTGGATACAGAGTTACGGGACTGCTGCAGCGTCTCAGTTTCAATCTGAATAGACTTACGACGTTCTTCTAAATTGGAGAACGTAGCGACGTCCAAATCAAAGCCTTTTTTCTTAAGTAGCGCGGCGATCGCTTCTGGATCTGCCCGAAGAGCTTTAATGTCTAACATTGCTGCAACAAAACCTTATGTAAATGAATGAATAAATAGTTGTTCGATGTACAAATTAAAATAAGCGCGCCATACCAATGCCTGCTGTCAGCGCTAACACACCTAACACACAGCTCAATGATAAATAGCTTATGGCACTTAGCCAAGCCTGCTGATTCAAGAGAGAGACGATTTCTAGGGAAAATGTCGAGAAAGTGGTAAAAGCTCCCAAAAAGCCCACCATAATAAGAGGTCTAAAAGCTTCAAAGGAAGCCATCCGCTCACTCACCACCACAAATGCCACCCCCATCAAGAAGCTACCGACTATATTGATCGACATAGTAGCCAAGGGAAATGGATAGCTCCAAGCACTATTAATCCATTTGGTAGCACCAAATCGACATAGAGCCCCCAAAGCCCCACCCAATGCGACCATAAAATAGATCATCGAGTTACATCCTCATCATCTTGATAGCGTTGCTGTAAAGACACACTGTCTAACTCTGCAAGCCAAGCGAGTTTTTCGCCTATTTTCTTTTCCAAACCTCGATCCGTTGGCTGATAGTAACGCTCTGTGGCTAATTCTGGAGGCAAATAGCGCTCACCTGCCGCATAGGCATTAGGCTCATTGTGGGCATAGCGGTAGTCTTCACCATGTCCCATTTCTTTCGCGAGATCAGTTGGAGCATTTCGCAAATGGTTGGGGACTTCGTAGCTAGGATGACTGGCCACATCACTCAAAGCCTGACTAAATCCCATATAGACGGCATTACTTTTGGGGGCACAGGCCATATAAACCGCTGCCTGAGCAATAGCTCGGTTTCCTTCATAGGGCCCCACTCGCTCAAATACATCCCAGGCATTCAACCCAACCTGTAACGCTCTTGGATCCGCATTGCCTATGTCTTCCGACGCAATCGCTAAAAGGCGACGAGCAATATAAAGGGGGTCACAACCACCATCCAACATACGCGCCATCCAATACAGAGCCCCATCGGGGGAAGAGCCACGTACCGACTTATGAAAGGCTGAAATTTGGTCGTAAAACACATCCCCATTTTTGTCGTAACGCCTAACGCTACCCCCTAACACATCTTCCAAATGGGCTTTGGTAACGGTTTCTCCCACTTCCAAAAAATCAGATAGGATTTCCAAAAAGTTCAGACTACGACGCACATCGCCATCTGCCGCCGTTGCGAGGATAGCTAACAACTCATCAGTGATTTGAATTCGCTGCTCACCCAATCCGCGCTCTGGATCTGCTAAGGCTCTTTTCATAGCCACCATGAGTTGGTCTTGGGTTGGAGTTTGCAAGCGATAAACCCGGGCACGGGACAAGAGTGCAGAATTTAGCTCGAAGGCCGGATTTTCCGTAGTAGCCCCAACAAACAGAAAGGTGCCATCTTCAATGTAGGGCAAAAAAGCATCTTGCTGGGATTTATTGAAACGATGGACTTCATCAACAAACAGCAAGGTCGCCTTTTGCGTCATCATACGCCACTGTTTGGCCTCATCTACCGCAGCGCGAATGTCTTTCACCCCTGACATAACTGCCGATAATTCAATAAATTTGGCATCTAACGAGTGAGCAAATAACTGGGCAAAAGTGGTTTTACCGACCCCAGGTGGCCCCCATAGGATAAAGGAGTGCCCCTGCCGACGCTCAACCATTTTGCGTAGGGGCTTACCTTCTCCCACCAAATGGTCTTGGCCCACATAGTCTTCCAGTCGCTTAGGGCGCATCCGCGCCGCCAAAGGTTGCGAAAGATCAAGATCATTGGTGGAAAACAAGTCCGTCATTTATGGCTGCTCAACAATAAGATCAACTGACTCAGGCAAATTTATATTGAAGTTCTGATCTGAGACCCCTTCATGGGCTTCCACATTAGAAAACTCAATCACGGTGATTTGCCCCAACACATCCTTGATGCTCATGGCATCAATCACACCATTATCGAAAGACAATGTCAGAGAGTTAAATAAGTCATCTGATTCATTGGGCGTTAGACGATATTTTGCCCCACTGGTTTGCTCTACCTTGTAATGGGTCAACACACTGTCGGCAGACTCACCCAGCAATGCCGCTGGAGAGTTTCCTACTGTAGAAGAAAATGGCTTTTGGGTCGCCTGCTCTAAATCCACATCCCAGATTGTCACAAGCTGACCGTCAGAAATAATACGCTGGGGAAAAGGTGAAATAGTATCCCAAACAAAGCGATTTGGTGCCGCTAATAAGAACACCCCTTCGCTCACCTGAACCTGTTCACCTTGCTCGTTATAGGTCACTTGGCGAAACTCACCTTCCACATCACGATTGCTTTCTAACAATTGTGACAAGCTGGCAGTGGACTCTTGTGCCCAAAGGAATGGGGAAAAGCACACTAAAACGGCTAATAAAATTCGGTACATGATTACTCCAAAACAATTGCGTTTATTCAGGAATCAGAACGTCACGCTGACCATTCGTTCCCATTGGCCCCACTAAGCCTGCTGACTCCATGGCCTCAACGAGGTTTGCCGCTCGGTTATAACCAATTTTTAAACGACGCTGAATAGACGAAATAGACGCCTTACGGGTTTCCGTAACAATCTTTACAGCCTCATCGTAGAGAGGGTCTTGGTCCTCGCTACTCCCGCCAGTATCCATATCTTCTTGACTGGTCACCACATCGTTTATGTATTCAGGTTCACCTCTGGCTTTCCATTCTTCTACCACCGCATGCACTTCTTCATCGGATACAAAAGCACCATGCACCCGTATAGGCGTTGGTAAGCCAGCAGGTAAGTACAACATGTCACCTTGCCCAAGTAGCTGATCCGCACCACCTTGGTCCAAAATCGTCCTAGAATCGATTTTAGAAGACACTTGAAACGCCATACGAGTCGGTATATTGGCTTTTATCAAGCCAGTAATAACATCCACAGAAGGACGCTGGGTGGCTAAGACAAGGTGAATCCCTGCCGCACGAGCTTTTTGTGCGATTCGAGCAATCAGCTCTTCGACTTTCTTGCCGACAATCATCATCATGTCAGCAAACTCATCGACGATGATAACAATGTACGGAAGTGGCTCTAAATGAGGCACGGTCCGGGCTACACCGTCTTCTGAAAACATGGCCATCTCAGGCTGCCAAAGAGGGTCCTCTATCGGAGCACCTGCCGCAATCGCCTCCCTGACTTTCTTGTTGTAGCCGGCAATATTCCGTACCCCAAGCTTAGACATTAATTTGTAGCGACGCTCCATCTCATCCACTGACCAGCGCAAACCATTGGCCGCGTCTTTCATGTCTGTAATAACGGGGGTTAACAGGTGCGGAATTCCCTCGTAAATAGAGAGCTCTAACATCTTAGGGTCAACCATGATCATACGCACTTCGTCTGGGGTCGACTTGAGTAGCATACTCAAAATCATGGCATTCACACCCACCGACTTACCTGAACCCGTGGTACCTGCTACCAATACATGGGGCATCTTCGCCAGATCAACCACCACAGGCTCCCCGGAGATGTCATGCCCCAGAGACAACGTCAGTGGCGAAGTGGCGTTGTCATACATGTCCACATTAATCACTTCAGAGAAGTACACTGTGTCTCGAATTTGATTCGGGATTTCGATACCAATGGTTGATTTCCCAGCAATCACTTCCACTACACGCACACTCATGACACTCAATGAGCGAGCCAAATCTTTTGCCAAGTTCGTAATTCGAGAGACCTTCACACCTGGGGCAGGCTGAATCTCAAAGCGAGTAATGACTGGGCCGGGGTTCACCTCAACGACTTCTGCTTTGACACCAAAGTCTAACAAACGCTGTTCAAGCAGCTCCGAAAGACTCAACAGCTCCTCCTCGGAGTAACCGCCTTTTTTAGGCTTTGGCTGCGTTAAAACACTTCGATCTGGCAAGGTGTAAGCGGCTTCAGATCGCTCTACCTCAGAAGATGGTCCACCCAGTCCCTCTAACTGTCGCGCTTCAGACAGAGTCTTCACCGCAGGCTTGTGGGATGGAATTTTACTTGGTTGAGCTGGTGGCTGCACCGCTGGCTCAGTCGCAACATCCATTGCAGGGGTAACAGGCTCATGGGTATCAATCGAATCCTCAAGCGTTGTCGTCTCGCTTTGGGCTGGCGGGGCAGGCTTTTTCGGCGGCGCAGAGTAACGGGAGTCATCCCCACTCTCCTCTTCTATGTAGAGAGTATCCGTGAAGGCAACATTATCGTCATCAATCTTGATGTCATCAAAGCTATCGAAATTCGGATCGATATGCTCCCTGATTGAATCAGAGCTTTCCGTTTCAGCCTTGCCATTGTTTGACTGACGCAGTTTGCCAACCCAACCCAACCATTTCGATGGCTTAGCCTCAGGAGCTTCACTAACCTCTTCTGAGTCATTAGAAGTATTAGGGGCCGCTTCTTTTTTCCTTAAAAAAGACTTTTTACGGAAGATAGCAGGCTCATCAAATTCATCGTCTAGATCTTCAACCGACTCCAACTCCTGAGAGGGTTTAGCAGAACGATTGGCAAAATAGCCCCTGATGGATTCATAAGCATTAGCTGCCTTTTCCCCAACAAATTCCAACACTAATGACCAATGAATTTGCGCCATCAAGGTGAATGCTAAAATAGTCAAGGCCAAACTCACCAAGGTGGCGCCATCATAACCTAGCCAATGATACAAAACCTTTCCGAGGCTTTGCCCCAATATACCTCCGGCGCCAAACTGCAAACCCGCAGCACCAACCGTATGTAAAAAGCATAAAGCCGACCCAAAGCTCAGATATAAAATGCTACCAACACAGCAAAGGATCGCATTGTTGAGGGGAATAAGGTGATGGGGATTACGCCAAAGAATGTAAGTCACTACGATGAATAGCACAGGCAGAGAATAAAATAAGCTGCCAAAAAAAGCCGACAACACATCACTCAATGCAGCGCCAATAGGGCCCATAGAGTTCTGAGTAACAGCATTACTCCCTGAGTAAAACCAACCAGCATCTTCTGGATGATAGGTATAGGTTGCGAATGCAAAAAAAAGAAAAAACAGAATCGCGGTAATAAACGCAGCCTGTTTTGCAAAGGTTCCCCAAATGGGTGATCGTACCGACTCACTCCTTACTTGTGTCAAAAGCCACCTTCCAATGTATCGGGTTTAAAATTAAGGCTGATAGCTTACCATAAAAAAAGCCAGCCCAAAGGGCTGGCTTTCGCTTTCACTAAGATAGGGAAATCTTAGAAAGAAGCTTCAGCACCGATTACAGAGTAATCAGAAGTGTCGTTTTCGTAGTCCACGTAAGAAACGTAGTATACGATGTCGCCAGCTGTGTAGTATAGAGAACCTTCAGTAACGCCGCCTTTGTCTGCTTCATCATCTACGTAGTATTGAGCTGCAGCAGAAACCGCTTCAGTCAATGCTAGATCAAGACCTAGGCCGTAAGAAGTAACATCAGCATCAGATGCTTTACCAGTTTGGTAGAATCCAGTAACTGTCGCCATGCCAGCAGGAACAGACACACCAGCAGTCATGATTTGGTTATCAGCATCAGTACCGAAACCGAACGCACCAGATAGACCAAGAGTAGCCACACCTAGATCTTGAGAGTAACTAGCAGCTACAGAAGACTGTGAAGAACCTTCAGCCATTTCAGCTGCAACAGTTAGACCAGGCATTACAGAGTAACGAATACCTAGATCAGTACCTAGTGTTTTCTTAGCGCCGTCGTTATCTTCACGAACACCAGCAGAGTATGCAGCGCCATCAGCTAGAGAGCCGTCGAAGTCACCGAAAGATACAGCGCCTTGCTTAACAAAAGCTTCGTCAAGTACGAAGTTGCCGTTGCCAGTGTCCATGTCTAGGTCAAAGTAAACTAGACCAGTATCACCGATGATGTTTACTTCACCGTTAGAACCTGCAGCATCGCCACCGTCAGCATCAGTTGCTTTGTATTCTAGGCCAGCGCTACCAGTGAAAACTGGCTCAGCTGCGAAAGTAGTTGTAGAAACAGCAGCCGCAACAGCAGATACTGCAAAAACTGAAGCAAGTTTAATCGCTTTCATTCAAGATTCCCCTTTAATATTATATGTTCGGTCTCAAGACCTTTTTTTGAAAGACTCAAGTACCTCATCAAAAACGCTGAAAAATCAACGACTCAGATATACTAAAACCCTTCAATTTCAGTTTTGTGACATTGTCAAAACACTGAAAAAAAATTTAGTTCGCAAAACGTTATCCGAATAGTTTTTTACTCGTCGCTCTGAACTAACCTGATTAAAACCAAGTTTTCCTTTACTGGTCAAGCACTACAAACACTTTTTTTCGGTTTTTTTTGCATTTTTATCATTTGATTTATACATAGATCACAAGAAAAGCATGAAAGCACTATCTAAAAGGACAAAAACGGTCACTTTTAAATCAACTCAATTATTTTTCTATGGAGATCGTGTAAATCAAGTTCAAAACCTAGACCAATAGCGTATAAACTATGGATAACCCAATGACGAAGATCATTACCCAAATCAATCAATTATGCAAATAATGGACAAAACAAAGCATCTCGAACCTGAATTAGTACTGCTTACGGAATCCATCTACGACACTCCGGATCCTTTTCGGGCATTAACAGACCCTGAGGGTTTATCAGCAATTGGGGGCGACCTTAAGCCCGAGCGTCTTATCCATCTTTATCAGCGGGGCTTTTTTCCATGGTTTAGCGAAGCGGACCCGATACTTTGGTGGCACCCGTTAGAGCGATGCACTTTGATTCCCAGCGAGTTCCATTGCAGTCGATCACTAAAAAAAGCCCTACGGAAAAACGCTTGGAGCTACCAGATCAATGCAAACTTCCAGCGCACAATACAACTCTGCAGCGAGCTTCGCGCACAAAAAGAAGGCACCTGGATCACTGAAGACATCATTCAAGCCTACTCTGGGCTCAATAAGTTAGAGTATGGTTTTTCCATAGAAGTGTTTTGTGACGGGGAGCTTGCTGGGGGATTTTATGGCATTGCCATGGGGAAATTCTTCTTTGGTGAATCGATGTTTTCATTGAAAGAAAATGGCTCAAAGGTGGCCCTCATGCAGTTCTGTGCACTTTGTGAGAGCTTAGGCATTGAACAAATAGACTGTCAGGTTGAATCTGACCACATCCTTTCCCTTGGCGCACAAATGCGCACTAAGGAATGTTTCGTAGCGGATTTAAAACAGCTCATTCCAGAGCCCACTAAAAACCAGAAATTAATTGCTTTAGCACAACATGAAGCACCAATTAAAATCGTGATTTAGCGTGCATTATTTGCTTTTTAAGCACTATTTGGGCAGAATACGGCCGAAATTTTAGCAATCTCGCCAACTACAATCCCAGACAGCGAGAAAATGCTTCACCTTAATTAAGACAGGACACTGATTGTGGCAAAAGAAGATAGCATTGAAATGGAAGGTACGATCGTTGATACGTTACCTAACACTATGTTCCGTGTAGAACTAGAGAACGGTCACGTTGTGACAGCACACATCTCTGGTAAAATGCGCAAAAATTACATTCGAATTCTAACCGGTGACAAAGTAAAAGTAGAGCTAACGCCTTACGATTTGTCTAAAGGTCGCATTGTGTATCGTTCACGCTAATTCAGCCAGTACGCAAGCACAAAAAAGCCGCATCAGCATTGCTGACGCGGCTTTTGCGTTTATGGGGCGTAAGCCATTAACTTAGCAATTAATAGCTTCTTTCTTCACAGAAAAGGCCAACTCGTCTTTGTTTTCATCCAACGAGACATTCACCACACCGCCTTCTACCAGGTCTCCAAATAGAATCATGTTCGCCAATGGCTTCTTCAGATGCTCCTGAATCACACGAGCCATTGGACGTGCGCCCATTTGGCGGTCATAGCCTTTGTTAGCCAACCAGCCTCTCGCAGTATCAGACACTTCAATCATGACACCTTTGGCGTCAAGCTGAGCCTGCAGCTCCACTAGGAACTTATCGACAACATTGAAGATCACCTGCTCATCCAATTGTTTGAATTGGATCACAGCATCTAAGCGATTTCGGAACTCTGGTGTAAAGGTCTTGTTAATAACCTCCATACCGTCTGTAGAATGATCCTGCATAGAGAAACCAATAGAGCGCTTCGCTAACACCTCTGCCCCTGCATTAGATGTCATAACCAAGATAACGTTACGGAAGTCCGCTTTTCGGCCGTTGTTGTCTGTCAAGGTACCGTGGTCCATCACTTGCAGCAGCAAGTTGAAGACTTCTGGATGAGCTTTTTCGATTTCATCCAGTAAGACAACACTGTGAGGATTCTTGGTCACAGCTTCTGTTAACAAGCCCCCTTGGTCAAAGCCCACGTATCCTGGTGGCGCACCGATTAAACGAGACACCGCATGGCGCTCCATGTACTCAGACATATCGAAGCGAATCAATTCTAAGCCAAGGATCTTGGCCAGCTGACGAGTTACCTCTGTTTTACCTACACCGGTAGGGCCAGCCATTAAGAAAGAGCCTATGGGCTTCTGATCGGCTTTTAGACCGGCCCTAGAGAGCTTAATGGCATCGGATAAAGATTCAATCGCTTGATCTTGACCAAATACCACCATTTTCAAGTTGCGCTCGAGGTTGGCTAACACTTGTTTATCATCCGTACTTGCCGATTTAACAGGTACTCGAGCGATCTTAGAGACAATCTCTTCGATATCCTCAACCGTAATCACTTCCTTACGGGACTCTTCTGGCTGAAGACGCTGATAAGCCCCCGCCTCATCTACCACATCTATCGCTTTATCAGGCATATGGCGATCCGGCACATAACGCTGGGCCAGCTCTGAAGCAGCTTTTAAAGCGGCATCGTCATACTTGATCTTGTGATGCTCTTCAAAAGAGCCAATGATGCCTTTAAGAATTTCATAGGTATCATCAACACTGGGCTCATTAACATCGATCTTTTGAAAACGACGAGCTAATGCATGGTCTTTTTCAAACACCCCACGGAATTCTTGGAAGGTGGTTGAACCAATACAACGCAACTGACCTGAACTCAACGCTGGCTTCAGCAGATTAGAAGCATCCATCACACCGCCAGAGGCAGCGCCGGCACCAATAATGGTGTGAATTTCATCAATAAATAAGATCGCGTTTGGTTGTTTTTTTAATTCACCTAACAAATGTTTCAAGCGTTTCTCGAAATCACCACGGTACTTGGTTCCCGCTAGCAATGCGCCAAGATCGAGGGAGTACACCACACCATCAGCGATAACATCTGGCACTTCACCGTCCACAATTCGGCGGGCTAAGCCTTCCGCTATGGCAGTTTTACCAACACCAGATTCACCCACTAAAAGCGGATTATTTTTACGGCGACGAGACAGGGTCTGAACCACACGCTCCACTTCATATTGACGACCGATCAAGCGATCAATACGCCCCTCTCTCGCCTCTTCATTCAAGTTAGTGGCGTATTTCTGCAATGGTGCTTTCGCTGTATCTTCACCATCTTCGTCTTCTTGCTCGATGGAGTCCTCTTGAGAAGAAGCATCACCCAATTTGGAAATACCGTGGGCAACAAAATTCACCACATCAATTCGGGCCACATTATGACGACGAAGCAAATACACCGCTTGGCTTTCCTGCTCACTAAAAATAGCCACGAGTACATTGGCACCAGTGACTTCGCGCTTGCCAGATGATTGGACATGGAACACAGCACGCTGAAGCACGCGCTGAAAGCCTAACGTCGGCTGAACTTCACGCTCTTCATCATCTTGGGGAATAAGGGGTGTAGTACTGTTTACGAACTCTTCCAGCTCTTTACTAAGAACGTCTAAGGTGACGCCACACGCTTCAAGTACTTTCGCGGCAGCAACGTTATCAATTAAAGCCAACAGTAGATGCTCAACCGTCATAAACTCATGACGCTTGTCGCGGGCGGCTTTAAAAGCGCTGTTTAAGGTTTGCTCTAGTTCTTTATCTAGCATCGCTTATCCCTCTCAAAAAATCAGTCGACTTGTTGCAAGTCGCACATTAGGGGGTGCTCGTTTTGCTCACAAAACTGCTGCACCATAGCTACTTTGGTTTCGGCAATACCGTAAGGATAAATGCCACAGACACCTTTTCCTTTGGTATGCACTTCCATCATTACATGCTGGGCCTTCTCTGCGTCCATGTTGAAAAAGCGTTGAAGAACAAACACGACAAAATCCATTGGCGTGTAATCGTCATTAAAAAGAACCACCTGGTACATGGAGGGTGGTTTCAACTCCGTATCCTCAGGCGCAATGGCAACAGAGGAATGACCTTGATCGTCGTCTTCTAAATTTAGACTAATTTGCTTGGATGCAAACATCTCGACCTCTAAGAACTACAAATATTCACGTTAAAGACTGCTTTCACAATCGGTTTTCACACCAAAAAGACGAAAACAATAAGAATTTTACAAATCACCAATAGAGTTCTACTCTCAACTGTATGGTCAAAAGTTGCACATTTAAACCCTAAGTCGTCATTGCAGACACAATGGGAATATTACCACGACTTTGGCTAGGTATATTGAACCGATTTTTCCGTAGCACTTAATTTGCGGTTCGACTCATCGAGCCCAGAGAGTATAGAAGGAGTGACTCATGCATCGTGGATCCGTTAAGTGGTTTAATAACGCAAAGGGATACGGCTTTATAGTGTCAGACAGTTTTGATGAAGATTTGTTCATCCACTACTCTGCCATCAATGTGGAAGGATACAAAACCCTTAAAGCAGGACAAACGGTGACATTTGACGTAACGCCCGGCAAACGTGGTTTGCATGCAACGGACATTACGCCTGTGTCAGAGACAGTTGCAGAAGAACGCATTACTCAAACAGCGTAACGATCTCTGCTCTGCCGCTCAACTCCCACCTTTGATACACTCAGGTATCAAAGGTGCTTTGTTGTGCCTACCCTTTCACCTAATTGATCCTGTATATGCTGCTGTTACTCAACAAACCTTTTCAAGTGTTAAGCCAATTTACCACCGACGACGACAAAGACACCCTCTCGAACTATATCTCCCAACCGGGCGTTTATGCGGCTGGCCGTCTTGATTATGACTCTGAAGGCCTATTGCTGTTAACGGATAACGGCGCTTTACAGCACTTGATTGCCTCCCCCGCCTTTAAGATGCCGAAAACCTACTGGGCACAAGTGGAAGGCGCGATCACACAGGAAGCCATTGATGCTCTATGCCGTGGCGTTGAATTAAAAGATGGCATTACCAAACCGGCCCAATGCCAAGCCATTGACGCCCCCGATATCTGGCCACGCACTCCCCCCATACGAGAACGGGCAAATATCCCCACTAGCTGGATCCAATTACAGATTACCGAAGGCAAGAATCGCCAAGTCAGACGTATGACAGCGAAAGTTGGCTTCCCAACACTACGCTTGATCCGGGCTGCCATCGGCCCTTATTCAATTGAAGGCCTTGCACCCGGAGAAACACAGGAAAGCCAGATTACCGATTCACTTTTACAGCAGGTACAAGATTTTGAACGAAAAAAAGCGCGAAAAACTGCCTCACCTAACCGTCGCAGCACTCATCGAGGACCAAGGAAAGTACCTCATGATCAAAGAGTACCAGGACGGAAAAATCGTGCTGAATCAACCAGCCGGCCACGTGGAAAACGGTGAAACTCTGCAGCAGGCGGTGATCCGTGAGGCCCTAGAAGAATCTGGATGGCAAGTGTTACCAAAAGCCATCTTAGGTCTCTATGCCTTTACCCCCTTTGACGGAGCAGACACCTATCATCGAGTGTGTTTTATATGTGACCCAGTCGAGCAAAAGAGCCTAGCTCTGGATCCAGATATCATAGAATCACTGTGGCTCACTAAAGATGAGATTAGCGCACTTCCCCAGCGTAGCCCGTTAATTTTGCAATGCATCCAAGACTTCGAGAAAGGCCAATACGCCCCTCTTGAATTGATAGAAAATACGCACATATAAGGTTACTTGCAGACCTGATTGAACAGTTCCGATACAATACCACCCACCTTCTAATGACGGGCCTTTACCCCGTTCCAACTATTAGAGAATTTAAATGAGTAAAGATAACCAAAACGCATCTATTAAAGTGATCGTCGGCATGTCCGGCGGCGTCGACTCCTCTGTATCCGCCCTATTGTTACAGCAACAAGGCTACCAAGTGGAAGGCCTGTTCATGAAGAACTGGGACGAAGACGACGGCACCGAATACTGCACCGCAAAAGAAGACTTGGCCGACGCCCAAGCCGTATGTGAAAAGCTCGGCATCCATCTTCATACCGCCAACTTTGCAGCAGAATACTGGGACAACGTATTTGAGCATTTTCTAGCGGAATACAAAGCTGGTCGAACGCCAAATCCTGACATCCTTTGCAACAAAGAAATTAAGTTTAAAGCCTTTTTGGAATATGCATTAGAGCTGGGTGCCGACTACATTGCCACAGGCCACTATGTTCGTCGTGGTGAACAGGACGGCGAACCTGTATTGCTTAAAGGCCTAGATAACAACAAAGACCAAAGCTATTTCTTGTATGCCGTGGGCAAACATGAAATTGGGCGCACCTTCTTCCCAGTAGGAGAACTAGAAAAGCCTGAAGTACGACGTCTTGCCGAAGAGCATGACCTTGTCACCCACAACAAAAAAGACAGCACGGGTATTTGTTTTATCGGCGAACGCCGTTTTAAAGATTTCTTAGAGCAGTACCTACCCGCACAGCCAGGCAACATCGAGACGCTGGAAGGGGACATTATTGGTAAACACCACGGCTTGATGTATCACACCATAGGACAACGCCAAGGCCTTGGCATTGGCGGTTTATCTAATTACCCAGATGAACCTTGGTACGTGGTTGAAAAAGACCTACAACGCAATGTGTTAGTGGTCACACAAGGTGGGCAACACGAGTCCCTATACAAAACCCACTTGATAGCAGACAACTTTGATTGGGTGGCTAGAGAAAAGCCAAGCATGCCACTCACCTGCATGGCTAAGTGCCGCTACCGCCAACCAGACCAAGAATGTACCATCAGTGAGCTTGCAGACGGTCGGGTAGAGGTAAGCTTTAAAGAGCCACAACGTGCCATTACACCTGGACAATCTGTCGTCTTCTATGTGGATGAACTATGTCTTGGTGGCGGCATCATAAACGTTGCCTTTAACAAATAAGCCTTGGAGACCCCATGCAACACGATGAAAGAGAACAGGCCATTGCGCTTGCGGCGATTTTCCAAGCAGCTGAGTTAGTAGGACAACTAGCACGCAAAGGCGAGCTGGACAAAGATTATGCAGAGCCATTGCTAAAAAGCATATTGATGGTCAACGCCCCCACCACCGAAGACGTGTATGGCGGAAAGTTTGATTGTCAGAGCAATCTGGCAATGGGTCGTCGTATCGCCAAGCAAGTCATGGGCAAAGACCGTAACGCGGTGAACCCAGATACCATTCGCTATGCATTGAGTTTGATTCACCTCGAATCCAAACTGCAAAAAGACGATGCCATGTTGAGCGCCATAGGCCAACATCTAGGCCAAGTGGAGCGCCAACTAGAGCACTATGACTCAGTGATGCATGAAAATCTCATTGCAGGTATCTCAGGTATGTACCAAGAGACCTTAAGTAAGATGTCATTTCGCATCCAAGTGCATGGGGACAGCCGCTTCTTACAACAGCCTCAGACAGCCAACCAAGTCCGAGCGCTACTGATGGCAGGCGTTCGCGCAGCCATGCTTTGGCGTCAACTGGGTGGCCGTCGCTGGCACCTGATCTTCAAACGTAAAGCTTTGATGAAACAGTTAGAAGCACGCTTCTAATGAAAACTAGGTTCTGATGACTGACAAAGCCGAGCACACTGCTCGGCTTTTCTTTGCCTGATTCCCCCCAGATGCTTGCCGTTTGAACAGATTCTTTCTACTTTTTTGTAGACAATCATTCATATCAATCTTGAGTATATTTACGGTCGATGTATCTAAGCAGCTGATTTAGAGTACTATATTGGCCAAAATTCCGATCAAATGATTTGATTACATTAAGAATGGCGGCCAAAAGTCACCTTCTACCAAAAGGCTATCTAGCCAGAACGTTAGGGGAATTACATGTCAAAACAAACGATTTACTACACGTTGACAGATGAAGCACCCGCTTTAGCAACTGCTTCACTACTGCCAATTTTCAGCTCTTTTGCCAAAGAAGCCGACATTGAACTTAAACTGACCGACATTTCGTTAGCAGGTCGTATTCTTGCTGCGTTCTCTGATCGTCTTCCTGAAGATCAGCGCGTTGAAGACGGTTTAGCGTTCCTAGGTGAATTGACAGCTGAACCAACAGCAAACTTCATCAAGCTGCCAAACATTTCTGCTTCTATTCCGCAGTTAAATGCAGCAATCAAAGAGCTACAAGGACAAGGCTACGACATCCCTAGCTACCCTGAAGCACCAAAATCCGACGAAGAAAAAGAAGTACAAGCACGCTACGCTAAATTACTAGGCAGTGCGGTTAACCCTGTTCTTCGTCAAGGTAACTCTGACCGCCGCGCGCCTGCAGCAGTTAAAGCTTTCGCTCGCAAGCACCCACATTCTATGGGCGAGTGGAAAAAGACTTCTCAAACTCACGCAGACTACATGCGCGATGGGGACTTCTTCTCTTCTGAGCAGTCTGTAACCATGGACAAGGCACAAGACGTTCGCATTGAATTCGTTGACCAAGCTGGCAACGTAGAAGTGAAGAAAACTCTACCTTTGCTAGAAGGCGAAGTGCTAGACAGCATGAACATGAGTGCTAGCAAACTGCGTGCATTCTTTGAAGCATCTCTTCAAGAAGCCAAAGACGCTGGCATCATGTGGTCTCTTCACGTTAAAGCGACCATGATGAAAGTCTCTCACCCAATCGTATTCGGCCACGCTGTGACCGTTTTCTACAAAGAAGTGTGGGACAAATTCGGTGACCTATTCAAAGAGATCGGTGTTAACCCTAACAACGGTCTAGGCAGTGTTTACGACAAGATCAAGACACTTCCACAATCTCAGCAAGACGAAATTCTACAAGCAATCCACGATTGCTACGAGCACCGTCCTGAAATCGCCATGGTTGATTCTGTACGTGGTATCACTAACCTACACGTGCCATCTGACGTAATCGTTGACGCTTCTATGCCTGCAATGATCCGTAACTCTGGCAAAATGTGGGGACGTGACGGCAAGACTAAAGACACAAAAGCTGTCATGCCTGAATCTACTTACGCACGTATTTACCAAGAAGTGATCAACTTCTGTAAAACAAACGGCGCGTTCGACCCAACCACAATGGGTACGGTTCCAAACGTTGGTTTGATGGCTCAGAAAGCCGAAGAATACGGCTCCCATGACAAGACTTTTGAAGCGGCAGCAAACGGCGTAATGCGTGTAGTTGACGCTGCAGGCAACGTCTTGATGCAACACGACGTTGAAAAAGGCGATATTTGGCGTGCGTGTCAAACCAAAGACGCAGCAATCAAAGATTGGGTAAAACTGGGTGTGACTCGTGCACGCAACTCTGACACGCCAGCCGTATTCTGGTTAGACGAAGAACGTGCCCACGATAATGAGCTACGTAAGAAAGTAGAACTTTACCTAAAAGATCACGATCTTGAAGGCCTAGATATCCGCCTAATGTCTTACAACGAAGCGATCCGTTTCTCAATGGAACGTATCATCCGTGGCGAAGACACCATCTCTGTTACAGGTAACGTGCTACGTGACTACCTAACAGACTTGTTCCCAATCATGGAACTAGGCACATCTGCGAAAATGCTATCTATCGTGCCAATGTTGAACGGTGGCGGCATGTACGAAACAGGTGCAGGTGGTTCTGCGCCTAAGCACGTCCAGCAGCTACAAGAAGAAAACTACCTACGTTGGGATTCCCTAGGCGAATTCCTAGCGACGGCAGTCTCTTTCGAAGAGCTTGGCATTAAACAAGGCAATGCAAAAGCAAAAGTCCTAGCACAAGCACTGGACAAAGCGACTGGCAAATTGCTTGAAAACAACAAGTCTCCTTCTCGTAAAATCGGTGACATCGATAACCGTGGCAGCCACTTCTACCTAGCAATGTACTGGGCACAAGAATTGGCAGCACAGTCTGACGATGCAGCGTTGGCAGCGAAATTCGCGCCATTAGCGAAAACACTGACAGACAACGAAGCTAAGATTGTTGAAGAGCTTGCAGCAGTTCAGGGCAAACCTGCTGAACTGAAAGGCTACTACCACATGGATCTTGAAGAAGTATTCAAAGTGATGCGCCCAAGTGCAACACTGAATGCAGCACTAGAATCCCTGTAAGCAACGAGACAGCCGATGATACGTCATCGGCTAACTCTTCAAGCTAGAAAATTAAGCATAAAAAAGGAGCTCAATGAGCTCCTTTTTATTTGCTTGCAAAATAGAATGTTTGGTTAAATCCTAAGACGCCACAATAGACCCATAACTTGGCTCTGAGCAAGCATTATTCAAAGCTCGGGCAGAATGCGGCATATACATAACACTGCTCGTTCCATCCTCAATAGGCGTGAGATTACCCATCCAAGCCACTTTACGCTCATCCCTAGGAGACACGCCTAAATGCTTACGATAACAACGACTAAAGTGAGGCGTTGAGATAAAGCCACACGCGGCAGAGATCTCTACAATCGACATACTCGACTGCTTCAACAACTGACGTGCTCGGTCAAGACGCAATCTCAGATAGTAGCGTGATGGGGAGCAATCCAAATATTTATGGAACATGCGCTCTAATTGACGTCGAGAAACATCCACAAAGATTGCTAGCTCATCCAAATCAATGGGCTCTTCAAGATTGTTTTCCATAAGTTCGATCACATCCACCAGTTTAGGCTTACAACCGCCTTTGTTTAACTGGCGCAATGGCACTCGCTGCTGGTCTGACTCACTGCGAATACGATCACAAATAAACATATCTGATACAGCACTGGACAATTTCGCCCCATGGTCGCGAGCGATAATAGTCAGGAACATATCTAAGGGAGCGCTACCGCCCGTAGCAGTAAATCGCCCTTCATCCATAGAGAACAAACGGTTGTTACATCGTACTTTCGGGTAGCTTTCTTGTAACGCAGTCATACATTCCCAGTGAACACTGCAGTTATAACCGTCTAACAGCCCAGCATGAGCTAAAACGAATGCTCCCGTACAAATGCCGCCTAATACATTACCCTTGCGAGCACGCTGTTGTAGCCAGCTCATCTGCTTGTTGGTGTACGCACGGGTTATATCTAAACCACCCGCAACAATCACCATATCCAAATCGGGGCAATCGCTCATGGAGCAATCCGCCGCAATGCTTAGTCCATCACTGGCAACGGCCGCCTCACCGGTCTCAGTGATCATATGCCAAGTATACAGCTCTTCTGCATAGAGCTGGTTTGCCATACGCAAGGGCTCGAGGGCTGATGCCAAGGCAATCATGGTAAAATTATCTAAAAGTAAGAAGCCCACGCGGGTGGTCTTTTTACCGCTGGGAGTCATGGCAGGGGATGTGGAAACCATGTGAAAACCCTCTCATTTGTGATACTTACGCTGAGGCAATTTCTAGGCCAAAAGCGTATTACCCACACTTTTTATTATAGTTAACCAACGCTGATTCATTCAGACACTGGCCTTGTAATGGGAACCACTCAAACCGAAGATCATTTGTTCGAAAAGAGACCTGTATGATAGTTTACGTGCAGAGCAAAAACATCCCATTAGCGACTCAAAATAAACAAAAAACAGCCAAAAACGACAAAGAGTATTTTGCCAACTTACACCCTAGTCTGTATAAAAAACACTCAAAAATACCACCAAACACAGATAAACAGGCGAATTTGTTCTAATTTTCTCGAAAAATGCACCAAAAACAACCACAAACGCCCCAAAAATACTCACTACAACCAGAGCGCAGAGACTCGAGTATCACCATGATAAAGATGTCGGATTTGAGCCTGAAACAATTCAGCGGTCGCAATGGCATCCGTCACTGCACTGTGCAAATGATAACGGGGCAAACCATAGCGCAGACGGCTATCAGCTAGCCGAATAGAAGGCTGAGGTTGTCCTAGCACACGCTTGGCAAAAGAACGCCAACCACTTCGATGTCGTATGGCTTCAATGGCCATGGTGTCGATGACAGGAAACAATAACTCTGTATTGAGTCGAGACTGGATAGATTCGTAAAGAAACTCCCGCTCAATATATCGAAAATGCACCACCACTATTTTCCCCTCTAAATGAGTCAACACCTCATCTATGACATCTAAAAAATCTGGGGCATTTGATACTTCTGAGTGGGTGATACCATGAATCACTACGGACTCATCATTAAGGGACTGATTAGGCCGGATTAACCAGTGGCCAGCTTGGGCCACTTTTATCCGATTCATGGTGAATGGCACCAGTCCAATACTGATAATTTCATCCTCCTTTGCATTCAGTCCTGTTGTTTCGAAATCAAGGGCGACAAAATCCGCTTGATCGACGACTAAATCAGGAGGGAATTGTTGTGAGTGATAGAAGCTTTCGAGGCTTGGACGGTTATGATCCTGAGCTCTCCTTGCCATGTAAGCATGCCAGTCGAAATCCTCTTTCTTTGCCCCCATCACTCAAGATACCTTACCAAATGGGTAGCGATATTTAAGAAAGCGCTGACTATTGCTTAACACATTAAAGGCTTCTTTGAGATTACGACGTTCATGATCAGTGAGGGTGTCCGGCTCAATATTGTTGTCCGGTGCCTGGCCCTCCTCAATGTCTTCAACCTGATGTTGAATACGCACCATAGCAAGGTATTCCAAGGCATACTTAAGCTCGATACCGCGCTTATCAGGCAAGATATTGGCTTCAATAATGTCATCTAATCGTTCAAAGGAGTTACGTGCGGTGGAGCCCACCGCCAACGCGTGTACGCGAATCAAGTCAGCTAACGGTGCCGTGCCTCGACGCTTGAGATTGATTGTTCGCCGGTGCTCACCGTCTTGCTCCATTACAAACTCTTTGAAAAATCCCAGGGGCGGAGTTCTAAGTAAGGCATTACGAGCCAAGCTAGCGAGAAACTTAGAGCTGCTCTTCGCGCGCTGGACCACGAATTCATTCAGCTCATCCGCCCACTCTGTTCGTCCCCAGACGCCTTCCAAATCGAAGAAAATCGAGCTGTTTAATAATGCATCTGGATTTGGCACATCAATCCAGTCTGCAAAACAATCACGCCATTCAGAAAGGGTTTTACGCC
Source organism: Marinomonas vaga (assembly GCF_055388305.1). Taxonomy (NCBI): domain Bacteria; kingdom Pseudomonadati; phylum Pseudomonadota; class Gammaproteobacteria; order Oceanospirillales; family Oceanospirillaceae; genus Marinomonas; species Marinomonas vaga. The sequence continues at coordinate 2,235,781 of NZ_AP043903.1, read as the reverse complement.
AGCGAGGATTGGTCGCCATGATGCGCCCTGTACAGTAGGGATATCCGCATTGGTCTAACCCATCACTTACAAAAGCCGCCAAGGCTTCGAAATAAGCGCTATGCTGATGCGAAATGAATTCATCTGACAAGATCAAAGCATTATCTTGATCCGTGATCAGCAGTTGTTCATCCCTAGCCATAGACCCTAACGCTAGGAAGCAATACGGTACTGGCGGCGGCCCTAACGCCTCCTCCGCCAACTCTAGCAAGCGCTGTTTGAAGCTACGCCCAATCACTGACATCGCACTGCCAATCATATGAGCACTGGACTCTTGGCGTACCATACGGACAAAGCAGTCCGGCACATCTTTCGCCACTTGCGCCAGCTCAGCCTGATTTTGCTGGCGGTGGATTAAACTGACGATGTATAAGCTGTTTTTCGACTCGTAGCGAACGATATCGGAGATCGCGATCACCCCTTTCGGCTCGCCATGGTCCATCACTGGCAGATGGTGCAAATTACAACGCAACATCAACAACATAGCTTCGAAAATAAAGGTGTCTTTATCAATAGTCTTAGGGGACTTAGTCATTACTTCAGTCACAGGAAGATTTAAATCTATCCCTTCAGACACAACCCGAGTTCGCAGATCTCGATCCGTTAAAATCCCCACCAGTTTCAATCTGGTTTGACCTTCATCTTCTATGGGCGCTTCTTCGTCTACAATCAACAAAGAAGAAACGCCCTCCTCTGTCATATGCATGGCCGCATGCCGAATGGTGGCATCGGTAGAAATTGTCACCAGCGGACGAGCAATAAGAGAAGACACTTTTTCACTGGAAAGCATATCGCTTCCCCGATGCTCATCAACCACCTTATTGAGTTTACGATGGTCGTCTACCTCCACATAGTAAGCAAATTCCTCGTACTCCTCACACAGCTCTGTGAATACATCTTCTGGTACAAAATATATTAAGGAGTCTTCCATTGCTCGTGCTGGCAAACGTACACGATTAGACATGAGCAAGCCTAACTGCCCAAACACATCCCCTTCACTTAGGCGATTGTATAAATTGCCATTACGTCGATAGATTTCCACCGCGCCACTGCGTACTACGCATAAGTCATGGATTTCATCACCAAATTGAAAGATGTCACTGTTTTCTCGAAAATAGGCTATTTCGATTGCGCAAGCGACTTTTTGGCAGGTCTTCTCAGATAAAAAAGAGAAAGGAGGAAAGCGCCCAAGAAACTCAGCAATTTCTAGTTGTTCAGCTTCCATCTGGGCGCCCCTTAGTGAGGATAATAATTAGTATTCGATAACCACATCAGAATTTGCAACGGTACAACAAGACAAAACGTAACCCGCTTCTACATCTTCCTCAGTAATACCACCGTTATGCTCCATAGTGGTTTCGCCTTCTTTAACAAGCACCTTACAAGTACCACAAATCCCCATACCACAAGCTTTCGGAATATGCAGGTCAAGTTTAGCGGCGGCATTATGAAGGGTCTCCCCTGGAGCCACTTGGATACTACGACCATAGTTGGCAAATTCGACGCGCATCAGGTCTTCAGTGCTAATCGCTTCCGCTTCTGCTTGAGCAACTTCTGCCATTTCCAACGCATCTTCTACGACAGCATCTGGCGTCGCACCGAAGGATTCTTCATGGTAGCGACTCATATCAAAGCCTCTAGCTTTCAGAAGCGCCTTGACGGCCTTCATATATGGAGCAGGCCCACAACAGAAGATCTCACGCTCCATAAAGTCTGGCGCCATCATCATCAGCTTGGCTTCATCAAGAAAGCCTCGGTAACCATGCCACGCTAGACCGTTGTGCATGTGCTCAACGATAGTATGAATACTTAGGTTATTAACCCGTGACGCCATATGGTCCAGTTCACGAGGGTAAATCAAATCACGGGGAGAACGAGCACTGTGAACAAAAGCAATGTCCACATCCGCACTGGTGTCAAACCACCAACGTGTCATAGACATCAAAGGTGTAATCCCAACACCGCCAGAAAGTAACAAGACCTTGTCAGCAGGGTAATCAATACAGTTGAAATTACCTACGGGGCCGTGCACCGCCAACTCCACGCCTACGTCCATGTTGTCATGCAACCAATTGGACACCAAACCACCTGGAACACGTTTCACAGTGATAGAAAAACTGTACGGCACAGAAGGAGAACTCGAGATGGTGTAAGAACGCATCACCTGCTGACCATTAATTTCAAGCTCTAGGGTCACAAACTGACCGGGCTTGAAGAAGAACATCACCGGTTGCTGCGCCATAAAGCAGAACGTATTAACGTCCCAAGACTCTTGGATAACTCGTACACAGCGAACATTGTGACGACCGTTTACCCATGTTTGGGTGTTGACCGGAGCGAAGTAATCAGCCGTGGTGTTGGCTGGAGTAGGGTTAGTCATATTCGTTCTCTCTTTATGGCGTTGACGTTTCACCTTTCGAGCCATTGTCGTTCTAGTTTTGAGTTTTCAGTTAACCGTTTACGACATTTAGTTGCTCATGGCGACCATCCCTATCCCTGTACAGCCCTTAGGCAGAGCAACTAGTCGATTTATGACTTGATGATGTCGTGTTTAGTCATTCCACCAAGAGCAACTTGGGAGAGCATAGCGTCATTACTATAACGAATCTTGATGTGGGTAAATCCCATCAAACGCTGTTTGCTCCGACGAGAGAAGCAACATCAACTCGGCCTTTGTTACGTAAGGATCACCAAATGAACCAAAATGATCTGCTAAATATGCGCTATGCGACCATCACAGAAGCTCGCACAGACATGTATAAAATGCTTGAAGCACGCCCTGCTAACTACTCGTTGGACGCGCCGCTTTATAACGACCCACACATGTTCCGCGTAGACATGGAAGAAATCTTCCAGAAAGAATGGCTGTTCGTCGGCATGACCAGTGAAATCCCGAAACGCGGTGATTACATCACGGTTGAAATCGGCCAAAACCCTGTTTTGATCATTCGTGATGCAGACGGTTCTGTGAACGCGTTCCATAATACTTGCCGTCACCGTGGCTCACGCATCTGTACTGAGCATCGTGGCAAGGTTGCTAACCTGGTGTGTCCTTACCACCAGTGGACATACGACCTAAAAGGCAACTTGCTGTTTGCTGGCACCGAGATGGGTGACTCGTTTGAGAAGCAAAAACATGGTTTGAAGAAAGCTCATTGTAAAAATGCTGGGGGCTTTATTTTTGTCTCCCTTGCAGAAGAAGCACCACAGGGTGACTTTGATGAGTTCCTAGCAACTCTTGATGAATACATGGCACCTTACGACGTTGAAAACACTAAGCTGGCTGCTGAATCCAATATGTACGAGCGTGCTAACTGGAAGCTAGTACTGGAAAACAACCGTGAGTGTTACCACTGTGCGGGCAGCCACCCTGAGCTGCTTAACACCCTGTTAGAATGGGACGACACTAACGACCCACGGGCACCACAAGACTTCCTAGACCACTACGCCGCTCAAGCTGCAAAGTGGGATGCGGAAGGCATCCCTCACGAGCACAAAAGCTACGGTCCAGGCCGTCGCAACCGTATCGTACGTATGCCATTGAAAAAAGGCGTCAAGGTAATGACCATTGATGGTGGTGAAGGTTGTAAAAAGCTAATGGGGAACATCCAAAACCCTGAGCTTGGCTCCATGCGTATTTTGCACCTACCTAACTCTTGGAACCATATGCAGTCTGACCACTTCATTGTGTTCCGCGTACTACCGATTTCCGCACAAGAATCCATGGTCACAACAAAATGGTTCGTCCATAAAGATGCAGTAGAAGGGGTTGATTACGATCCTGAGCGCCTGCGCCAAGTATGGGACGCCACTAACGACCAAGACCGTATTTTGGGCGAACAAAACCAATTAGGGATCAATTCTATCGGTTATCAGCCGGGTCCATACTCTGAAACCTATGAGTTCGGCGTTATGAATTTCCTTGAGTGGTACTCTGAAACCATCAAGAAAAACCTAAGCAAGTAGTCTTGCTCCCCTATGAAAGCCAAAAGCCAGCACCTTGTGCTGGCTTTTTTTTACCCGAAGACATCTTGTAAGAACTAGAAAAAGTGTAATAGCGACACCTTCCCAAGCTCCCAATCATCCTCTTCAGTACGGACATGACCGACACTCAAACGCCACTGCCAATCACGGGCAAACTCATTCGCCACGGCTAACTCAGCTTCTTGTTGGGTGCTATTGTGCTGATCCACATCCCACCAGTACTGATACCGCGCCATGAAATTAGTCTTTTCGCCAGTCCATAGCCATTTAACCCCAGGCCCTGTCTCAAATTGATACCCCTTGTCATACACATCATCCACTGACGCACTACCGTTCCAAAAGGCACCCAGCAAGGATTGTCCCATTGGCCAAGTAACACCAGCGCCCCCTTGAAGGCGGAACACCAACTCATCCCCCATGGTAATGTCTCGCAAAAAGCTTGCATTCACATGCCAGGATTTAGGTGTCATAAGAGCATTCGTTGGTGCCATAGAATGAATATTAACCAGGTTGAAGTAATCCACTTCCACCTCTCTCTCTTGGCTCCAACGCAAAGCACCACTAAACATAGAGAGCTCAGCACCTCTTAAATAGCCCCCTTGAGGATCCAGCACATCGTGATAGGACGGACGATACTCCAATACCCCATAATTCGTTCCATCTCGATGATCCAAACCGACACTCAGGCGGGCTGTAGCATGCCCTTGATCGTCCCGTACAGCTGGCGCAACAACAGGTTCAAAAACAGGCTGACTGGGCAGCTTACTTCTCATAGACAACAACTGAATAGAACGTCGTCCTAAATGGGCTAATGAAGACTTCTTTCGAGCAGACAAATAGCGACTGTACTCATAGGCCACATCAAGAATCTGTAACTGCTCTTTTTCACTGAACCCTACCAATAAACTAGGGTCAAGGGTCACGTCTTCCACCAGTCTCTTCGACACCTCAATCTGCTCCTCGGAGACCTGATCAAGCATGTTTTCAATTTTATTCAAAGTGGAAGGACGGTAAGTGGCTTCTTCTATCAAACCTTGGCGCTTGATCTCACGTACCGTATCTGCAGGGATAGCCCATATTGAAAATTGTTCCGCCAGTTGCAAGCGAGGACTGGCGGCATCCAGCATGGTTAACAATTGATACGAGCAATTTTGTGAGAAGAAATAATATGGCATGGACGTGCCCTTCATTTCCCACACATGACGCACAAACATGTCCACCTCTGCAGGGGGTAACGACAACTCATATTCCCAGATATCGCGGTTCTCAAGGAAATTATACTCCTTGACCTTCTCGTAAAATGGCATCACAGACACCACCCCAGGGTAACCACCAGTAAGCCCTTTATAGCTGAACACCAACTGATTATCAGTAGGGTCCGTATTGGCCGCATAATTCACCGCGTAGTCCAATAAAGGGGTGTCATTACCGGCTTTTTTTATTCGAAACAGGGTATGCCCATACATAGAAGATGGGCTATTTAAATAGGCAGCTGGAAACACCAATACGACCTTTTCAGCATCAAGTTGGCCTCGCCACTCATCAAAGTCAGGACAGACCACCTCAGGTAGAGCCAATTCAGGTAAAGCATGTTCAATAAAGGACTGCCGAGCTGGAAAACGACATTGGGCATGCTGATTGGGATCTAAGACAGTGGAAACTGGTTCCGACAGAGCCTCTAAGGTTGCATTTAACTCCGCTTCGGCTGAGGTTTGCCCCATTGGCGACAAGAAAAAACTAGGGTCTTCAATCTGGCTACCGTCCTGCTTAATAACGCCCACTTGATTGTAATGTAACAAGCTGAGCCATTGAGGTTTGTTCGCTAGATCAGAAATAGACGGAGAATAAGTTGCCCCGTAAAGAGAGACGGGAAGGACACTGCATAACAGGCCGATTCGATAAACAAAACTGCGCATAAACATCCATATAAACAAAAAGAGCGGACAAGCCGCTCTTTTTTACATAAGGCTAGTCAGTATTAGCCTAGGTATTTAGACAAAGAAGGAGATTTCTCCATCACTGTTACGATGTCTTCGTAAGCAGTTTGAGACGTCACGTCAGCAGACGCAAAGATCTCATCAAAGTTTGCCTGCATTTCTTGGTTAAAAGTGGCTTTATCAGCGGCTTCAACACCGATCAAATCAGCCAAAGCATTCAAAGTTTCGCCTTCGCCTTTTGCAGAATCAACTGCCAATGGCTCTAGGTTTCCATCGATAAACATAGCAACACCGCCCGCTAGAGGAGCGTCAGGAATGTCACAACCTAGAGTACCTGATGTCATACCAAAAGTTTGGTTACCAGAAGTACCGTTTGTGGTTGCCGCTAATACATGCTCGTGCCACTCGTTAGCATCTTGGAATACAACTGCTGTACCCAAACCACAACCCGCTGGGCCGTATGCCGCGAAAGACGATACAGAAGCTGTAGCAAGCATTGCCGATAGTAGAATCTTTTTCATCATTAAGTCCTTAAATTCCATTCTTGATTTAAATTGTCAGCATCCAGGCTTCTCCATTAGAGATTACCAAGTGTGCCCTTAAAGTATAGGGCGAGCATTTTTTCATGCAATAAAAAATGACAAAAAACGTCATAAATTCAAATGAAAAAATCTGTTTAAAGATCAATCAATTAGCCATAAAAAAACCGCCGAAGCTAAACTTCGGCGGTTTACTGAAGGCTGATTAATCAACCAATACAACGATAACGTTTACCGTAACTCAGACCGTAGACCTTTGTAAATACTGATACACATCAGTAACAAAATAACAGTGAAAGGCAAACCTGTGGTGACAGCACCCGCCTGCAGGGAGCTCAATGCATCAGCACCGCCACCAAACAGAAGAACGCCTGCGATGAGCCCCACCATAGCAGCCCAGAAAATGCGCTGAGGCACAGGTGTTTCCACTTTACCACCAGCAGTAATAGAATCGATCACCAAAGAACCAGAGTCAGATGAGGTAATGAAGAATACCAATACCAACATAATAGCAACGATAGACGTCAACATTGCTAATGGTAGGTTTTCAAGCATTTGGAACATGGCACTAGACACATCCCCAAGGCCGCCTGCTAAAGCACCTACTCCACCTTGCACTTGATCTAATGCTTGACCACCGAATGCAGACATCCAAATGATGGAAACCAAGGTCGGTACGAGCAAAACAGCAATCATAAATTCACGAACCGTACGCCCTTTAGACACACGAGCGATAAACATACCCACGAATGGTGACCAGCTTACCCACCAAGCCCAGTAGAATACCGTCCAACCTTCGTAGAACTTATTGTCATCACGTCCTACCCAGTTACTTAACGGGATGATGTACTCAACATAGGATACCGTTGTGTTGAAAACATGGCCGAAGAAGCCAGTAATGGAACCAAAAATGATCACAAACAAGACCAAAATCCCAGCCATGATCATATTGATGTTACTTAAGACTTTAACACCGCCATCCAGACCACGCATAACAGACAACACTGCGATACAGGTCACGACTATGATGATGCCAATTTGAGTAGAAATGCTGTTTTCAATACCGAACAGGAAATTCAAGCCGCCTGCAGCCTGCGTTGCCCCAAGACCAAGAGAAGTTGCTAAACCAAAGATTGTCGCAATCACCGCAACAATATCAATCACGTGACCAATAGGTCCCCAGCAGCGCTCCCCTAATAATGGGTAGAAAGCCGAACGGATTGTCAAAGGTAGACCTTTGTTAAAAGAGAAAAACGCCAGTGCTAATGCCACAACGCCATAAATCGCCCAAGGGTGTAAGCCCCAATGGAACATGGTCGCGCCCATTGCAGCATCCATTGCTTCTGGTGTGTTCGCAGGAACGTTTAGAGGAGTACCCCACCAATCCGTGAAATAAGCCACAGGCTCTGCCACACTCCAGAACATCAAGCCAATCCCCATACCTGCTGCGAACAACATAGAGAACCAAGAGAGTGTGCTGAACTCAGGGCGCTCACTTTCACCACCCAAACGCACTTTACCAACCGGTAAAAAGATCAGTGCTAAACAGAATAAAACGAAAATATTTCCGCCAATCATGAACAACCAGTCAAATGAGCCAATCGCCCATCCTTTGGCACCATTCAACCACTCCTTCGCTTCCGCAGGGAAAATCAATGCAAACGCGATAAACGCAATGATCGCCACAGCGCTGGTTGTAAACACTGGGTTGTTTACGTCCATACCTAGAATCTGAACGTTGTCCTGCCCTGCCTTATAGTCAGACGTATAGTCCGACGATTTAGGGCGTTTTTGAACTTTAGGATCCATCTTTAACTCCACCTCGTAGTGCAAATATAGGCAGCCAGCGTTCCTTTTGTGAGAGTTGGCTACCTTACTTGCTTTGTTTGATTTGCTACATTGGGGCGCATAGAAAGCAGACCTCACTTACTATGGCAGAGGGTAAATTTTGCACACCCTCAGCTGAATAGTACGCTGACTACCTGTTCAAGATATGACTCAAAACGACAACAATTTAGAGGCTAACTATCCGTTGACGACCAAGTTTATTTGAGGTCAAACTAATGGCTAAAAATCTCGAAAAAACAACCTTTAGCAAGAAGACCAAAGAAAGTGAATTAGCATTCATAAAGCACAAAAAAAGCGTGTTAATCCGATTAACACGCTTTTAAATAGCCGAAGCTGACATCGCTCTGAAAAATGGCTCAGGCGTCTCTCAACGCTTTCATTACCGTCAATACTTCGGGCAAGATCGTCGCCCCTGTATTTTCAAGCTCGTCCATGGCTGTCACCAAAGACGCTTTCTGGTCAGGATGATCACCTAGCCATGTTAGCACTTTGTTTTTTGCATCGTCCAAAGGCTCTTGGGCGGATATGGGTGCACCAATCCCTACCAGTTTTTCTTTGAAATCTACTTCGTCTATCAAATCAACGATCATCATAAATCGGGTACCACCTAGCGGATGACTTTTTCCTCTATCAGCAGATCAAAAATTGCTTTTGCTTTTTCTTCTGCCGTCTCGTTCTTCATCACTTTACCAGAACCACCAGCAGGTTTGGCAGTGGCCGCTTTAAATCGATCTGCGGCGGTTTTCGCTTTCACCACTTTCAATCGTTTCGGACGAGGTTTCGCTGGGGCTTCTTGCCAGTCGGCACGCAACATATCAAGACTGTCTGCCCCCGCTTGCTTCGCCATAGTGGCGCGCATACCTGGACCAAAAGCACTTTGACGGGCAATTTCTGCCGCGTTATCAATGGATGCAATAAAAGGCAGTTTTACCGATACTTGACGACGTTGACCACGGGGCAAAGCTAACAGTACCTGAGCTTCATCTCCCTTAATCTCAACAATATCCGCCACGCGAGCAACGATCGGCCAGCCTAGTGTCTCTGCCAACAGATAAGGCACCATACCTGAAGACTCACCACTTTCGGCGCGCACACCCGTTAACACGATATCTGCGTTTGCTTTAGAAAGGTAAGCCGACAATGACGCCACAGCATCCACGCTGTCTTCTTGCTCAAGAATGGTGACTTCCGCGAGCCCCATCCCGGCATATTGACGCAAAACAGGCTCTTCAGCGTTACCCGCATGCACCACATCCAGCTGTTTACCGGCCAGCTTTAGTCCTAGTTCCACTGCTCGCCCATCTTGATCGGCACGGCGAGAACGACCGGATTGAGGATGACGCCCCACTGAAATAAGAGAAATGACTTTATGCGGCATTGCTATTCTCCTCAGCCTGTCCAGCTAAGCTGGTCTTTTTATGCTCGGCAACCAGCTTCATTAATTCCGCAAGAATCTCTTCACTGTCACCGATCACACTTAGGGCAGCACGTTTCACCATGTCACAACCCGCATCAGTGTTAATCGCCACCACCTTGTCTACTTGTCCAATACCCTGCATATGCTGGATCGCACCGGAGATCCCCACTGCAACGTATACCCGAGCGGTGACCCAAGTACCCGTTGCACCGACCTGACGAGCACGAGGCATAAAGCCATCGTCCACCGCCACACGACTAGCGCCCTCAGTTGCACCAAGTACTTTTGCAGCCTCGTGGAATTGATCCCAGTTATGGATACCGTTGCCTGCTGAGAGGATAAATTCAGCTTCTGCCATTGGGATCGCATTAGGATCCACTTCCATCAAGCCTTGATCTTGGATCGTAGCTGCGGCAACCGAGAAATCTTCTAGTGTAAGAGGAGTCGCCTCGTGACGCGTTTCGTCAATCGCCTCAGCACACTCTTCGAGCAGCATCAGAATCTTCGGTGTTTGGCGCGTGATGTCTAAGCTTGCTGATGCGCCACGGCTTACCGTTTGCTCCCCATTAACGAGCCAAGCTTGGGTTGCTGGGCGTTCGCCTAAGCGAGCGGACAAACGAGAGGCAAGGTCTGCCCCCCCATGAATGCTGTCTGGGAAGAGCCAGTGCTTCACAGAATATAGCTCATCGACTTTCGCCAAGGCTTGCATGCGAGCCTCTGGAGCGTAACCTTCAAAGGCTTCCCCTTCGATGTGTAACAGGCGATCCACCCCGGCCGTATCAAAGTGCTCTTCTTTCACTTCACCAAAGCACACCGCAACCACGGCACCATTGCCACCTTGCTCTGCAATAAGTTTATGAGCTAGGCCCAAGATATCTTTGTCATGCCCCGTCAAACGGCCACCGACCATATCTGGTACCACCATCACAAAATAGTCTGGATTCACAACAGTATGCAGCGGCAGCTGAACTTCTTGGGTCGCACCAGAACGCTTACCTTTCGGTGCTGAAGAATTGCCTTTTAATCGGTCAATTCGCTTAATACCGTTCGGGCCAATGAAGCCTACTTTATGGGGAAATTTTCGTAACAAGCCCGACGGACCGCGTACTTCGCCGCCCTCGTCTTGATTCGCATATTGCTCATGCAGTGGGTGCAAACGGTTACGAATGATCCACTCTGCACGGGGGTCACGACGAATGATGTCACTCATTAGTGAACCTCCTCGACCAATTGATCTACTAGGATTTCAGAAATGTCTTTCACTTCTGGACGTGGTTCGACAACACCTTCCAACATCGCTGTACATTGCTGACAACCTACGGCGACCAAGTCTGCACCCGTGGCACTGGCGTCTTCCATACGCATGTCAGCGATACGGCGTTCACCTGGGATATCGGTAATCGGTGCACCACCGCCACCGCCACAGCAACGTGAGCGGAAACCTGAGCGTTCCATTTCTGCAATATCAATTCCCAAAGCGCGCAACAGATCACGGGGAGCTTCATACTCACCATTGTAACGACCTAGGTAACATGGATCATGGTAGGTCACTTTACCGCCCTTAAAGGCATCCAATTTGAGGACGCCAGACTGAACCAACTGATTCAAGAAGGTTGTATGGTGCAAGACTTCGACATCTTTCAGCGCACCATTATCATCAAAGTCGCCGTATTCGTTACGCAGACAGTGATAAGCATGAGGGTCTGTTGTCACAATCTTGTTGAATTTGTACTGACCTAATGTTGCCAAGTTGCGCTTAGCAAGGCTTTGGAAAGTGGCATCATCCCCAAGACGACGAGCCACATCGCCGCTGTCACGCTCTTCGTCACCCAAGATGGCCACATCAACGTCAGCAGCCTTCATCAGCTTAACGAAAGCACGAAGGATACGCTGACTGCGCATATCAAAAGCACCATCAGACACCCAGAATAGAACGTCCACTTCTTTTTTGTCTTTCATTACCGCAAGGTTTTGATCCGCTGCCCAGTTAGTACGGCTACCAGGTGCGTAACCGTTAGGGTTGTCCGTTGCGATGATGTTTTCTAGGATTTCAGAGCCCTTGTTAGGGGTCTCGCCTTTTTCCATGGTTAGGAAGCGACGCATATCGACGATAGCATCCACGTGCTCGATCATCATCGGACACTCTTCCACACAGGCGCGACAAGTTGTACAAGACCAAAGGGTTTCTTGGCTTACAAGACCTGCAGTAATGATCTCGTCTGGACTGCCTTTCGCGTTGCCAACTTCTTTGCCTGGGTAAGGACTGCCTGCGTAATTCGCATCCGTACCACCCGCAAGACCGACAACCATATCTTGAATAAGCTTTTTCGGGTTTAGAGGCTGACCCGCAGCAAAAGCAGGACACATTGCCTGACACTTACCACACTGTACACAAGCATCAAATCCGAGAAGTTGGTTCCATTTAAAATCACTTGGCTTAGCCACGCCAATCACAGCAGATGTTAAATCCACAGGCTTAAGGCCCGTGGAGCGGCCGCCCCCAAAGCGTTCTGGACGACGGTGGAAGGCAAGATGTAAAGCACCAGCAAACGCATGCTTCATTGGCCCGCCCCAGCCCATGCCAAATAACAATTCGCCTAGACCAATCACAATGCCCACACTGAGAACCGCGATAAGCAATACACCGCCAGTGCCTTCCGGCAGCACACCAGTCGCAGGCAATGTTAAAAGAATGAACGTCACAGCAAAGGTAATGAGGCTTTTCGGCAAACGCATCCATGGGCCTTTTGACAGGCGCTCAGGTGGGTTCAAACGACGCTTAAAGACAAAGAATGCCCCAACGAGCATGAGCGCTAAGGCCCCTAGCAACGCCCAAGCAACAATCTGCTGCTTCACGTTAAGTACGTGCACGACCAACACCAATACCATGGACAGAACAAAACCACCGCCAGTGGCGACGTGGGTTCTGGACATGTATTTGTCACGTTCAACAACGTGGTGCAGATCTTTAAGGTAGCGTCCTGGCATCGCCATAAGACCAGCGATGAGATTAACTTTTTCGGGTTGTCCTGCACGCCATAGGTTGATACGGCGCATCATGCCCACCACACCTAGTAGCAAGAGAACAACGATAAGAAGAGAAGGTAACCAGTCGATAACCATCTTTCACCCTCGAGTAGCAGAAAAGAGGCGGCGTATTGCCGCCTCTTGGGTTCAGTATTTTGGTTTAGTTTTGAATGGCTAAACGATTAAAGGTCTTTACACAAACGTAGAGCATCGTACATAGCTGCGTGAGTGTTACGCTGAGACACACAGTCCCCCAAACGCCACAAGATCATGCCTTCGCCGCTTTCAGCAAGAACTGGCTGCGGTTTGATGTCGAACAAGGCTTCCACATCGATCTGACCTTTGTTACGTGATTCACCTTTTAGCTCGTAGTACAGTTCTTCGTTCGGACGGGTACCGTTCTCAATCACCACCTGATCGACCACACGCTCTTCACGCTGACCTGTGTACTCGTTCTCAAGCACTGCGACGAGGTTTTCACCTTCACGGTAAACTTTCTCCAGTAGGAAATCAGAGGTCATGATGACTTCTTTTTCGTACAAAGAACGGTAGTAAGTCGGGAAAGTCGTACCACCGATGCCGACACCTGGTTTGATATCATCAGTCACAAGCTCAACAAGAGAGCCTTTTGACGCTAAGAAATCTGCCGCAGACATACCTGAGAATTCACAGATGGTGTCGTAAATTAGAACGTTTTTGCCCGGCTCAACTTTGCCTGTCAACACATCCCAGCTCGACACACATAGGCCTTCTTCTGCGCCCCATTCTGGATTTTGCTCAACGAACGGACGGCCACCTGTGGCTAAGATACAAACATCTGGCTGCAAGTCACGGATGATCGAAGCGTCTGCTGCGACGCCAGTTTTGACGTCTACACCAAGACGATCCAACTCCATGACTAACCAGCGAGTAATACCTGCGATCTGATCACGCTGAGGGGCTTTGGAAGCAATCGTAATCTGACCACCTAGCTCCTCATTGCGCTCCAGCAAGGTCACTTTATGACCACGCTCTGCGGCAACACGGGCCGCTTCCATACCACCAGGGCCACCACCCACAACCACAACGTTGCGAACAGGACCTTCGGTTTTTTCAATAATGTGAGGCATGCCCATGTATTCTCGAGACGTCGCAGCGTTTTGAATACATAACACATCAAGACCTTGGTATTGACGGTCGATACAGTAGTTTGCTCCCACACACTGACGGATCTGATCCACTTGATCCATCTTGATCTTAGCGATGAAATGCGGGTCAGCAATGTGTGCACGAGTCATCCCTACAAAGTCCACATAACCCGCTTCAACGATACGTTTTGCCTGGTTTGGATCTTTGATATTTTGCGCGTGAATCACAGGCACACTAACGACTTCTTTGATACCCGCTGCCAAGTGTAGGAATGGCTCTGGTGGGTAGCTCATGTTTGGAATGACGTTTGCTAGCGTATTGTGAGTGTCACAACCAGAACCTACGACACCAAAGTAGTCGATCAGACCTGTGTCGTCGTAGTACTTAGCAATTTGTTTCATGTCGTCATGGTTTAGACCGTCCGGATGGAACTCGTCGCCGGTAATACGCATCCCCACAACGAAATCTGGGCCCACTTCCGCGCGGACAGCTTTTGCTACTTCTAGACCGAACTTCATACGACCTTCAAACGTGCCACCCCATTCGTCGGTACGCTTGTTCACACGAGGGGACCAGAATTGGTCAATCATGTGCTGGTGCACAGCAGACAATTCCACACCGTCAAGGCCACCTTCTTTTGCACGACGAGCAGCCTGTGCGAAGTCACCAATGACACGCCAGATTTCTTCCACTTCGATGGTTTTACAGGTAGCACGGTGTACCGGCTCGCGGATACCAGACGGAGACATTAGGTTCGGCCAGTTTTCACCGTCCCAACGGGAACGACGCCCCATGTGGGAGATTTGAATCATGATCTTGCCGCCGTGCTTGTGCACCGCATCAGCAAGGTTTTGGAAATGAGGAATGATACGGTCTGTCGATAAGTTAACAGAGCTCCACCAGCTTTGCGGGCTGTCAATGGATACCACACTGGATCCACCACAAATACACAAGCCGCAACCGCCCTTCGCTTTTTCTTCGTAGTACTTCACGTAACGATCGGTTGTCATACCGCCGTCAGTTGCGTAAACCTCCGCATGGGCCGTACTGACAATACGGTTGCGAATGGTTAATTTATTGATATTTAGTGGCTGAAACAGCACATCAAACTGGGACATAGTGGAACCCCGCCTTTTTTAAAACGATAGACTGACAATTATTTAATAGTTATAGCGGCGTTACTTCGAAGTAACCCACATCGCAACCTTCTTCGGCTGCACATTGTGTTTGCTCTGCTTTAGTGCGAACTGGCAGACCTTGCGCTTCCGCGATTTGATCCAATGCACCCGCGAACCAACCCGTGAACATGTAATCGACTTTGCGATTTACTTTTTTGCCGTGGATTTTTTCGTAGTGATAAACGAACGCAGAGTTTTCCAAACGCACTTTGGCGGTGCCTTTTTCGATGTCCAGCTCTTCTGTAATGAAGAAGCCCCAACCACGCTGAGAAAGGCGTTTTAGGTAGTGGTGCCAAACGTCAGCACCAGAGATGCCGTGGCAAGCCGCTTCTTGTTCACACCAGAAGTAAGCAGACTTGTAACCTGCTTTATAAAGAATCTCCGCGTAACGCTCTGCACCAATCTCGTCTTCAATTCCCATGTGGTTGTTGACGAAAAAATGGCGAGGTACGTACAACATTGGCAACGCATCGGTTGTCCAAACACCGGTTTCATCATCCACTTGGATCGGCATTTCAGGTGCGTGTGAGCTCATAAAAACCTCAAATAAATCGTTATAAATTCGTTGATCGGTGACTGGTCTGGTTTCTTCCACAAAACCCGTCCAGTCGTGAATGCAGTGCTAAGTCTGGCTTATTCGCCCCAAACTTCGCGTAATAGATTGACCCAGTTTTCGCCCATGATTTTGCACACTTGACGCTCTGTGAAGCCATGACGTAGCAAGGCTTCTGTCAGGTTCGGGAACTCACCCACAGTACGAATACCTTTCGGGTTAATGATTTCGCCAAAGCGCGTTAAGCGACGTGCGTAGCCTTTGTCGTGAGTCAGGTACTCAAAGAAGTCTTCACCATGACCTTGGGTGAAGTCTGTACCAATACCGATGGCATCCTCACCCACGATGTTGTAAACGTATTGAATCGCTTCTACATAGTCGTCTACGGTTGCGTTAACCCCGGCGCGTAGGAAAGGTGTAAACATGGTCACCCCTACAAAGCCGCCATTGTCAGCAATGAATTTCAATTCTTCGTCAGAGCGGTTACGTGGGTGTTCTTTTAAGCCAGAAGGAAGGCAGTGTGAGTAAGCCACAGGTTTTTTTGACTCCATGATGACTTCTTTTGCCGTGTTAGGACCTACGTGTGATAGGTCACACAACATTCCAACGCGGTTCATCTCTGCAACGATCTCGCGACCAAAACCAGACAAGCCACCGTCACGCTCGTAACAGCCCGTGCCTACTAGGTTTTGCGTGTTGTAACACATCTGTACGATGCCCACGCCCAAGTCTTTAAAGATCTGCACGTAGCCAATTTGGTCTTCAAACGCATGGGCGTTTTGGAAGCCCATCATGACGCCAGTTCTGCCTTCTTGTTTCGCGCGTAGGATATCTTTAGTGGTGTACACCTTGGTCAAAAGGTCGCTGTTGGCTTCAATAAGCTGGTTCATTTCGACGATGTTACGCACAGTGCCTTCGAAGTTTTCCCAGAACGACACAGTACAGTTCGCAGCGGTCAACTTGCCTTTAGCCATGTCTTCAAATAATTCACGGTTCCATTTCGCGCAAATCAAACCATCGATCACTATCGCTTCGTCATGTAATTCCGCTGCGTTCATCATTAATTCCTTCGCAAATGCTTAACAAGTTGAATCAGGCAAGAAAGAGGAAAGTCCTCTTTGATTGACTCAGTGTATGTTTTAGGAAAGAACGATAAGAGGCTGGAAACGACTTCGGAATTACCAAAACCGACTTCGTTTGCGACACATGGGATCTGCCGCAAACGAATTATTAATAAATACAAAAATGGGAGCCCAAGGCTCCCATTAAAATTGCGGATTAGATTTTAATCTTATACGCGGTAACTAGACACCAAGGTGCTTAGACCCTGAGCCTTATCACCTACTTCCAAGCTGGCTTGATTCGACTGTTCGGCGTTGGCTGACGTGGCTATGGCCTCATCACGGATCAAGCGAATTCGCTGGTCAATGTTCTCCGCTACAGCGGCCTGTTGTTCCATCGCGGTGGCGATTTCGGTGGCTTTGGCAGACATACCGCCAATGGCTAGAGACACCTTCGAAAGGGCTTCCGTAGCCGCTTGAGATTTCACCACTGTTTCCTCAGCTTGTTGCTTACTCTCACCCATAACCATTACGGCACTGTGGGCACCACTCTGTAACTGGGTAATCATGTCTTGGATTTGTTCCGTCGACTCTTGAGTTCGTTGCGCCAGAGTGCGCACTTCGTCGGCGACCACTGCAAAACCACGTCCTTGCTCGCCCGCCCGAGCAGCCTCAATAGCGGCGTTCAATGCTAGCAAGTTAGTTTGATCGGCAATGTCACGAATCACATCTAAGATGGAACCTACGCTGGCGGTTTTCGCTTCCAGCTCTTGCAATGCGGCCGCAGCACGCTCCACGCCGTTGGCTAAGTTGCCAATAGATCGAGCGTTATCCTCAACAATCACTTCCACTTCTTTGGCATATTGATCTGACTCCTTAGCAACCTTTGCTGTTTCGTCAGCGCCTTCCGCCACGTAGCGGATGGTGCCTTGCATCTCATCGACGGCACTGGCAATACCTTGGGTTTCGTTTTGCAACTCTTCCATACCTGAACGAGTGCGCTCTGAAGCCTCTTTCATCTGTTCACCAACCGTCGACATAGACGTGGCTTGCACCTGAATCGTTCGGATCAGCTCATTCAGATTGCCAATAAAGTGGTTAAAGTTCTTTGCCACATCCGCCAATTCGTCGTTGCCTTTGTCATCAAGACGAACGGTCAGATCACGGGCTCCAGCGGCAATATCATGCAAAGACGCTTCCAGTTTACGTAGGTCAGGAAGCGTTTTGTGACGCAGCAGTAAGATCACCCCTATGATTAAAATGGCCGAAATCAAACTACTCGCTAAAGACAAAGCCTCCGCTTTAGCAATATAGGCCACTGACTTGTCAGAGCTCACTTCCAGTCGTCCCGAGATTTGACTGGCCACCTTTTCTAGGGCATCAGACAAATTTGCTGAAGATTCATCCAAACCACCAGCACCTTTCATCAAGCTATTTCCTGCCTCTGTACCCTGATTGATATAGGCCATAGCCATCTTATAGCCAGTGTTATACAGGGCATCGACCGAGCCTTTAAGGGCGGCAACATCTTTGCGGTATTCAGGTAGAATCACGGCCAACTCATCTAGGCTCGCTTTAGCGCCTGCTAGACTGGACTGGGCTTCTCCTAACGCATCGTCATCTCGGGTCGCCCCCATATCCGTTAGGAATTGCTGCACTTGCACAGTGTAATAACGGGCATCTTTCATGACCCCCATGGCATTTGCCAAACGCACTTCCATTTCGATGGCTTGTTCGTTCTGTTTCAGGCCATAGGTGCTGATACTAAAAAGCCCCACCAATGCGATGACCGCAACCAGAATGCCTACCGAAAAAAGTCTGCTGATCGTCATGAATTGCTCCGTTAATTTTTCTATTATTTGGCTGAACACGATAGTAAGTAATATCAAACAGTTATGACAGACTTAATCGTGTAGACTTTTGTCAGTGTGGAATTATTCACTTTTTAGCCAACGAAGCATCTCCGGCATGGCGATCATGCGCCCTTTCCCCTATAATGTGCGCTCCCTGAAAAACCATGTTCGAGGCGTTTACTCAATGCAATTAACCAGCTTAAATGCGATTTCCCCGATCGACGGTCGTTACGGCTCTAAGACAAATGCGCTACGCCGCTCTGTTAGTGAGTACGGCTTACTACGTATGCGCGTTATCGTGGAAGTACGTTGGCTTCAAGCGCTTGCAGCGCACCCTGAAATTATCGAAGTACCAGCACTGAGTGCTGACGCAAATGCGATTCTTGACGACTTGGCAGCGAACTTCTCTGAAGCCGATGCTCAAGCGATCAAAGACATCGAAAAAACCACCAACCACGATGTAAAAGCGGTTGAGTACTTCATTAAAGGTAAAATTGCCGACAACGCTGAGCTGGCAGCGGTTTCTGAATTCGTACACTTTGCGTGTACGTCTGAGGACATCAACAACCTTTCTCACGCCTTGATGCTGAACGAAGCTTTGGCTGAAGCCATTGTGCCTGAGATGAAAGCCGTATTGGCTGCCATCGAAGAATTGGCGATCGAACATGCAGAGCAATCTATTTTATCTCGTACTCATGGCCAAACAGCGTCGCCAAGTACGGTAGGTAAAGAAATGGCGAACGTTGCAGCACGTCTTGCACGCCAAATCAAACAAGTAGAAGCGGTTGAATTCCTAGGCAAAATCAACGGCGCTGTGGGCAACTACAATGCTCACCTTTCTGCGTACCCACAAGTGGATTGGCAAGCTCACGCTGAAAAATTCGTGACCTCTTTGGGTCTAACCTTCAACCCATACACAACTCAAATCGAGCCACACGATTACATCGCTGAGTTGTACGATGCGATTTGCCGTTTCAACACTATCTTGATCGACTTCGACCGTGACGTTTGGGGTTACATCTCCCTTGGTTACTTCAAGCAAAAAACCATTGCGGGTGAAATCGGCTCTTCTACGATGCCCCACAAGGTTAACCCAATCGACTTCGAAAACTCTGAAGGTAACTTGGGCATCGCCAACGCCATCATGGGTCACCTAAGCGCTAAATTGCCAATCTCTCGCTGGCAGCGTGACCTAACCGACTCTACGGTTCTACGTAATCTAGGTGTAGGTCTTGCACACAGCCTGATCGCTTACCAAGCCTCTCTAAAAGGTATTAGCAAACTAGAAATCAATGCTGTTCGCCTAGACGAAGATCTTAACAGCTCTTGGGAAGTGCTTGCTGAGCCAATTCAGACCGTTATGCGTCGTTACGGCATCGAAGCGCCATACGAGAAGCTAAAAGAGCTTACTCGTGGTCGCACGATCAACCAAGAAATCATGCAAGAGTTTGTTGATAAGCTTGAACTTCCTGAGCAAGCTAAAGAAGAGTTGAAAGCCCTGACTCCTTCAAACTACATTGGTAACGCTGTCGCTCAAGCAAAAGCGATCCGCGGCTAACCCAATAAGCAACCTTGTTTCTTATACAAAGAGCCGTTTTATAACGGCTCTTTTTTTTGATGAGAAGAACTATGAATATCGATACGCCACTTTCCATCCTTGGCGGCATGAGCGCCAAAACCTTTTACCAAGAGTATTGGCAAAAAAAGCCCCTGCTCATTCGCGGCGGAGCCAGCGACATTGAGCTCCCTATCACCGCCGATGAATTGGCCGGTTTGGCCATGGAAGAAGAAGTGGAGTCGCGTATTGTCATAGAGCAAGGCAGCACTCCGTGGGAACTGCTTCAAGGCCCCTTCTCTGAAGACACCTTTGCGTCTTTGCCAGAACAAGAATGGACCCTGCTAGTGCAAGCAGTGGACCATTGGGTTCCCGAGGCTCAAGCCCTAAGAGAACGCTTCAACTTCCTACCTAGCTGGCGCGTAGACGACATCATGGTGAGCTATGCCACCGAAGGCGGCAGCGTGGGCCCCCATTATGATCAATACGATGTGTTCCTCGTACAAATGGCGGGTAAGCGCCGTTGGCAAGTGCTGTCCCCAGAGCAATATCAGGATTCATCATTAACAGGGGTACAGCTCCATATCTTGGATAATTTCCCCGTAGACCCTCTGCAAGATTATGAACTGGAGGCGGGGGATATCTTGTACCTACCGCCTAATTTCGCGCACAATGGTCGCGCCCTTGATAACGAATGCATGACCTTCTCCGTAGGCTTTCGTGCCCCATCCGCACAAGCAGCTCTACAAGGTCTCACCGATAAGCTCTGCGAAGAGGTCAACGAGAAAAACCGCTTTGCAGCACCTGAACCCTTAGAAAGAGATCATCACGCGCAGATTCAAACCAGCGACATTGACCATCTTCGCCAAAAGCTTATTGAGCTAATTGACTCCCCAACACAACTTGCCAGCTGGTTGGGCGAAACCATGAGTGAATCTAAATACCCTGAGTATGCGGTTCAGCTAAATCAAGAAGAGCTGGCAGAAACACTTGAGCAAGCACTCTCTGGGGATACCTTTATCCGTCCGGGAGATGCCCGTATTTGTTACTATAATCAGGTTGAAAAAGGCACTTGCCTAGTATTTTGCAATGGCCAACAAATTCCTGTCGCCAGTGAGCTGGTAGACTTTGTAGAAGCCATTTGCGATCAGGAAGAATTTGACTTTAGTGGTTTAAAACTCGACCAGCATCCAGACTTACCTTTGCTGTTTAACTTCTTGTTACAACACCAGGCGGTTGTTGCGCTCCCACACGAAGACGAGGACTAACATTATGATGAGTGTGTTGACATCGGACTGGCAAAGCAGCCGTGACCAGCTGACCTTTGTACGCCACCAAGTATTTGTCATCGAACACGGTATCGATGAGCAAGACGAATGGGACGATCAAGATGCCGTCGCCACCCACTTCGTGGCCTTTGGTACCACAGCGGTGCCGGTGGGGGTTTGTCGACTTACTGAAGACGGGCAAATCGGTCGCCTTGCCGTCCTGCCAAGCTACCGCCAGCAAGGCTACGGTAAATTACTGCTGCGCAAAGCTATCCAAGTGGCCCGGGAACTGTCTTTAGACGAAGTCTTCTTACACGCCATGGTAGATGTTCAGCCCTTCTATCACGCCCACGGATTCGAGAGTGATGGCCTGATCTTTATGGAGGCAGGCAAACCTCACATCAAAATGACACGCAAAGTCTAATTCATTTCTAGACCATAAGTTACCGACACAAAAAAGGAGCCCACAGGCTCCTTTTTTCGTTTCACATAAAGCGATTATAGGATCGCAATAAGTTCCACATCAAATACCAATACAGAGTGAGGCTGAATCAAAGCGCCTGCACCTTGTGCACCGTAAGCAAGCTCTGCAGGGATTGCAAAGCGGTATTTCGCGCCTTCTTTCATCAATTGAACACCTTCAGTCCAACCAGCGATAACGCCAGATAGAGGGAATTCAATTGGCTCGCCACGTTGAATAGAGCTGTCAAATACTTGACCGTCTACTAGACGACCTTCGTAATGAACACGTACAGTAGAAGACGCTACTGGCTGGTTGCCTGTACCTTCTTCCAAAACTTCATACTGAAGACCAGACTCAGTCACTTGAACGCCTTCACGAGCTTTGTTTTCGGCTAGGAAAGCTTCGCCAGCGGCAACTGTTTCTGCTGCTGCAGCTTTAGATTTCGCTTCCATTTTTTCTTGAAGCTCTGCGAATGCTGCTTCCAACTCAGCTGCTGGAACCGCCATTGGCTGCTCATTTAGAGCATCTTTGATCGCTGCGAAAAGGTGGTCTAGAGACAGCTCACCTAGATCGCTGCCACGTAGTTGATCACCGATCTGACGACCGATACCGTAAGCAATTTTTGCTTCATTCGTCGCGAAGGACAATTCAGACATAGTTCAATCTCTTTGTGTCGTTAAAAATAGGCGCACAGAATATCACATCCAACCCCCTATGCCGACCAATGCAATTAAAACAAAACTATAGACTCAATAAATGATATTGATTATCATTTAAACCAAATAAACGATAGGAGGCTTTGATTATGTCTAAGATTTTCACTCGCCCAACCAACAAACCTGTATCCACATCAAAGTGGCCGACCCTTGCATTTGTCACCGTGATTTTATGCGTCACAGCGTTTGGCTTTGTCTCCAGTCAACATGAGGCCATAAACATTCAGAATTCTTATCTCTCGAGTCAGTAGCTTGATATAGGTCAGCTCGTTTTATTCAAAAAGGACTAGAGTCAAACCTATAGCAAGCCCGAAAGGAGATTCACGATGCTACCTAAAATTGAAACCATCTTATACGCCTGTGACCTAGAGCCCAAAACAACTCAGGCCATGGAAATGGTGATGAACCTAGCCATCGCTAACCAAGCAAAAGTGATCATCATGCACGCTCTGGAGCCCATCAGCGCGCAAGCTTCTAATATGATCTACAACTACATGTCTGAGCAGACAGTGAAGACCATGCGCGAAGAAGCAATCCACTCTATTCGTGAGCGAATGAAAGCTTTTCTAGAGGAGTTCACCCAGTCACACCCAGAGGACATGCGTGACCTAGGCAGCGAACCGCAACTGGAAGTTGTCAGTGGGATCCCTGCGGAAGCGATTGAAAAAACAGCGGAAAAAGTCGGTGCCGACATGATCGTAATGAACAGCCGCACCCACAGCAAAATTGGTCAAATGGTCATCGGCTCCACTGCGAACAAAGTTGTTCACCACAGCCGAATCCCGGTATTAGTTGTTCCAATATTGAAATAACCTCAAACAACCCAGCCCGAGCAAGTAGCCACTACTCGCTTGGGCGTTCTTATTTTTCAATCTTACTCCCCAATACTGCGCTCTTAAATTAGACACAAACACCACAATTACTGTATAAATAACCATAACTTTATCGGTATCCATCTTGCTCGCTGTTTATGATTTTATACATCGCTGAAAAGCCCAGTTTGGCTCGTGCTATTGCTGCCGGACTTCCTACCCCGCAAAAAAAACACGACGGTTATATTCAACTACCAAATGGTGACTGTGTGACCTGGTGCATCGGCCATCTACTGGAATTAGCGGAGCCGCAAGATTATTCAGATCGTTACAAACAGTGGAATTTAGACCATCTCCCCATCATCCCCAGCGAATGGCAATGGAAAGCCAAATCAGGGACAAAAAAACAACTCAGTGTGGTGCGAAAGCTTCTTAAAGAGGCCACTCAGATCGTTCACGCAGGGGACCCAGATCGAGAAGGCCAATTGCTGGTGGACGAAGTGTTGCACTATGCCAAGGTGCCCAAGTACAAACTTGAATCCACTCAACGCCTTTTGATAAGCGATTTGACGACCAGCGCGGTGAAAAAAGCCCTCAACACCTTACGCTCAAACAAAGAGTTTGCCCCCCTGTCTCGGTCCGCTTTGGCTCGTTCTCGAGCAGATTGGCTGTATGGCATTAATCTCACTCGAGCTTACACGGTAAAAGGCCGCCAAGCGGGTTATCAGGGGGTATTGTCTGTTGGCCGAGTACAAACCCCTGTATTGGGGCTCGTGGTGCGCCGAGATTTAGATCGGGAAAACTTTGTTCCGACAGCCTATTACCAAGTGCTTGCCCACATTCAAGGGGCATCTGTGCCGTTTACTGCTAAATGGCTCCCCAGTGAGGCTTGCCAGCCCTACCAAGACAGTGAAGGCAGAGTGCTCAGCCGCCCTCTTGCAGAGAATGTGGCACAGCGCATTACCGATAAACCTGCGCTGGTAAGCGACTATCAGAGCGCCCTAAAAAAACAAGCACCGCCACTGCCTTACAATCTAAGCGCCTTGCAGATCGATGCCGCCAAAGCCTTCTCCATGTCGGCTCAAAAGGTACTAGATACCTGTCAGTCACTGTACGAGCGACATCAGATGATCACTTACCCAAGATCTGATTGCCGTTATTTACCAACGGAACAGTTTGCTCAAGCACCACACATTGTCAGTAAGCTCCAAGCCCTACCGTTGCCATATCAGCAAGCGGCGACTCAAGCCAACAGCCGTCAAAAATCAAAAGCCTGGAACGACAAGCAAGTGGGCGCTCACCATGCCATCATCCCAACCACACAGCTAAACGGTTACGACAAGCTCAATCAAGATGAGAAGAAAATCTTTGAATTGGTGGCACGTCAGTATTTGATTCAATTCATGCCTCACTATGAGTATTTAGCGACCAAGATTATTTTAGAGATAGAGGGAGGACACTTCTCAGCGACAGGAGTGAGTGTTCAGCAAATGGGATGGAAAGCATTAATGCCCGCCAGTAAAAAAGACGAAACCTTGCTTCCCGTGGTCAACAAAGGACAAACACTGCACTGTGACAAGGGTGAAGTATTGGACAAGGTCACTACGCCACCAGACGCCTTTACCGATGCAACCCTGTTAGCAGCCATGACAGGCATTAGTCGATTTGTCAGCGATAAAAGCATCAAAGCAATATTAAAAGAGACCGATGGACTTGGCACAGAAGCAACTCGTGCGGGGATCATAGAGTTGCTGTTTAAACGAAGTTTTTTAACGCGGCAAGGGAAGCAGATTCACGCAACCGCCACCGGTCGCGCCTTAATAGAAGCCCTTCCTGAAAGCACCAGCGTGCCAGACATGACCGCTAAATGGGAAGCTATGCTTAATGGTATTAGTCAGAATACCGAGCATTACCAGACCTTTATGGATGAATTAACCGGCGGTCTAAGCCATTTAATTGACCATGCCCGCACTGGCAAAATGGGTAACTTTGCCAATCTGCCTAAACCCAGTAGTAAGGGATCAAAGTCCGGCTTTAAACGCACTCGTAAAAAGTCCAGCCCAGGTAAAACACGCCGCCCTAAAGCACAGTCATAGCGCTAGCCAAGCGCCAAGCTCTAGCCAAGCGCTAACCAGATGCCAACACCGATCATAAGTGTGCCTGCAATACGGTTCATCATGCGCACGTTACCACTTTTCATCAGTACAGAACGCATCGTTCGCCCGCCTGTGGCATAGATCAATAAGCAGGTGAATTCGAGTATGAGGATCACCGCAATCAAGCTCGCTAGCTGCTGAAACAGCGGCGTATCAGGGTTTAAAAATGGAGGCAGCAAGGCCACAAAAAACGCCCAGCCCTTTGGATTTGCAACAGCGGTAACGAAGCCTTGGGAAGCGAGCTCATAAGCACTGGCACGGCGCTCGTCACCTTCTGCTTTGATCGCCATTTTGCCTTTAGATCGCCACATTTGAACGCCTAAATACGCTAGGTAAACACCACCAAGATATTTAAACACCATGAACGCGGCAGGATAGTTCAGCAACAAGGTGGCCACACCGACAGCCGTCAACATGGCTACCAGCCCGACGCCAATCAACTCACCCACCATCATCCACAAGGAACGTTTCACTCCAATCGTCATTCCCAGGGTCATGGCAAGGGTCATACACATACCCGGTGTAATCGATACAAAGAAAAAGGTCGGTACAAAAACAGATAGCAGGCCGAAGCTCATAACCAAAACTCAATTAATAAAAAGAAGGGCTAAAATGCCAGTATTGGGACAGGGAAACAACGTACAGATAGTGGAAAATATAAGGATACAGCAATGACTCTAAAAATGTTTTTTGCGCTGAAATTCTCCATCATCCATAAACTTCTGCCACTCATCTTCTAGCTCTTCTTCCGCTGCAGAATCTTCTTGATTGGCCAGTTCTGCTTCCGCCTCCCGTTGTTGCAACGCTAGATCATCTTCAATTTCTTGGATGATTTCTTCGTACTTGGTAATGGTTTCTGCTGCTTCTGTTTGCTCGTGAATAGGTTGCAGCTGAGCAATGGCTTCACGATACTCCGCAATGGCTTCATCCATTTTATGAGTTAAGAAAAATTGTCGTGCAAGATATGAGTGATAATCAGAAGTCACTTTATACTTGTAAAGGTGGAGCAAAGACTCAAATCGGTCAGCCGAGTCTGGATCAATCTTTTTATCTGAACGGCAGTTAATTATGTAGGAGGCAAACGAATCAAACATTCGCTTCAGCTCAAGAATCTGGACATCGTCAATAACAGGCTTCGCACGGCGCTTTTCTTTACTGCCTTGAAACTGCACCATTTCCTCTTGCAGAAAACGGCGACGGCGAGACAGGGCATCATCAGGCTGAATCTTCAGCAGCTCATCTGAGGTCGCAATCAACCTTGAGAACAGCCATAAGCGCATATCTTTTGGCTGGTATTGCGCAGGAAGCTCATCTAGAAACCTACGTTCTTGACGCAACTGGTTATTGAGGAGCGCAACTTTGCGCAGGCGCTCTATTCTTGCCTGTTCTTTTAATTGAAGATAAATTGCAAAAGCAATAAAACCGCCAATTACCAATAACAACAATGTTACGAAAACTGCGGTCATTAATTCGGATCCCAATACATCTTAATTAGTAAATTTATATGTCATTGATAATTCCTTATAGCAAAACAACTTAGTCCACTCTAGCCTTTTTTCCGAATAGTTCCGATTCCACCTGCTTTATCGCCTTATTCAATCGTTTTATCACAGGTTCTGATGCGGTGTAGGCCGCCACCTTTTCCATTTCTGCCAAAGCAAGGCGAAGTTTTTCTAACGCTCTTGCCTTTTTATCGATATCCAAATCAAGCCGCGCTTCACGCACTAATAGATCGTGATGCGCCAGAAAGTAACCAAAACGTATTTGAGCTGCCTGCTCTTTGGCAGTGGCTTTATCTAGCACACTTTTCCCCACTAGCCCTCGTAACAGTAGAGGTAATGATTGCAGGGCATTTTGGATCAACTCAAGTTGTTGGGACGTCTGAACTCTGTCTTTTAAAGTGGCCTGCTGGCCAGCTTTCAACTCAGATAAAGACTGTAAATAATGAGGCAAAGCCCCCACCAACTCTCGTTCCTCCCTGTGTTTCTTAATCAAGCTAACACTTGAAACCATATATTCCATTAAGACTGTTTTAGTGATCAACGGCAGATAACGATCAGGCACAATATTTAATAATCGATCAATGCGATGACATCGTTTAACTAACGCCTCAATTTCTTGCTGCTGACGCGCACGACGCAATTTAAAAAAGCGTAACAAAGACACCGCCACAACCAGCGCAACAAAGACAACCACTAAGATAATACTCAGTGACACAATCAAATCATGGGGCACATGAACACCGTTTAAAATTTTCGACTTCTCAGCATACTATTATACGAGAATAAAAAAAAAGCCGCCCAGAGACCTGAGCGGCTTTTCATTAATTCAATGACATTTATGCGACTGAGAAGCCTAAAAGCATATAAAAGATCATAGACGCAAGGATCGCGGAAGCAGGTACAGTGATTACCCAAGCCGCTGCGATTTTAAGCAGTGCAGAACGTTTAACCAGCTCCTGCTTAGTCGCTTTTTTCAAGCTCTTACGCTCTTCTTTACTAATCGGCGCAGCTGCACTCAACTCTTTAATTTCACGCAGAATGGCACGTTTCTCTTCCACGTCTGCCTTCTTGAAACGATCAACGAATGCTTGTGTTTCATCTAGGTTGAAACCAGCACGCTCAGAGTGCTTGATGATTTTCTTCAGCTTTTTCTCGTAAGACTGTTTCAAGTACTCACGTAGGAAGCCCACACCGAAGATACCACCCACCGCAATGTGCGTAGAACTTACTGGCAAACCAAGCTGGGAAGCGATGATTACTGTAATCGCTGCCGCCATGGCCACACAGAATGCACGCGTCTTGTCTAGCTCAGTGATTTCAGATCCAACGGTACGAATCAGCTTAGGTCCGAACAAGGCCAAGCCAACAGCGATACCAATACCACCTACTAACATCACCCAAAGAGGAATCGACGCTTTAGAAGATACCCCACCATGTAACAGAGCATCGTTAATAGCAGCCAAAGGTCCAATCGCGTTAGCCACATCATTAGCACCATGCGCAAAACTCAACAATGCCGCAGAAACAATCAGAGGAATCGTAAATAGATTATTGACGGCTTCTTTTTCGTTTTTAAGAGCTTGTGCAGCACGGTCGATCAGTGGTCGAACAAGGAAATAAACCGTCAAAGCAATTGCGAAGCCGATTAACAAAGCGGTAACGAAATCCAGCTTCCAAAGCTTCTTAAGACCTTTCAAAATCAAGTAGGTCGAGAATGCCCACACCATCATAGCAACCAACAAAGGCACAACCTTCTTCGCCGCTTGGATCATGTCGCTCTTGTAGGTTATCGAGCGCTTGATATAGATGAGGAACAACGCAGCAATCAATCCTCCCAACACAGGCGAGATTACCCAGCTGGCAACGATAGCACTGACTTTATCCCAGTTGGCAATATCCCAGCCGCCTGCTGCGATACCCGCACCCATAACTCCCCCTACAATAGAGTGAGTAGTCGATACTGGCGCACCAAGGTAAGTTGCTAGGTTCAACCATAAAGCACCCGCCAGCAAAGCTGCCATCATGACCCAAATAAAGGTTTCTGCATCGCCGATTGCATTAGGATTAATGATGCCCTTTTTGATGGTACCGACAACACTTCCCCCAGCAATCAAAGCACCACCCGCTTCAAACACAGCAGCGATCAAAATCGCACCGGTCATGGATAACGCTTTAGAACCCACTGCAGGTCCCACGTTGTTCGCTACATCGTTCGCACCAATGTTTAGGGCCATATAAGCACCAAACGCCGCTGCGATCACAAGAATAGAAACATTCGAGACGCCATCCCCATGGATAGACGCGTAAAACCCAACCACCACAACAAATGCTAGTGCGATTAAGACTTTGACAATTTCACCACCACGAGTGGTTTTATCGGTTGTACCGTAGTTTGCAAGATCCATAAAAGAGTCTTCTTAATTAATTAAACAAAACCAGTCTGACAGGCCATCCGACCTTGACATCAGCACCCCTGGAAATTTCATTAATCCGTCAAAAATAGTTCATCGTACTGAAACGAGCGCCATTCTACACTGAGAGCTTTTCCATAAAAACCCAAATGCAAAAGAATCCCTACAAGTCGATTCATTTAGCTACATTTCAATTTGATGGCATTTATAAGACATTTAGATGACAGAATTGTTACAGCCTATTCATATTAGCCATTTTCTCAGTTTTGAGAAAACCGAATAAAGTTTGTGACTGATAGCCCATGCTAGAACTGATGATTGAGCCGCAACCATTGAGCTAATCACCTTTTACGTCGAACCGCGACTGAGCAAGCGAGTTTAACTAAGCCTAGTGACTCTAAAAGTAATCTTGTGGAGGACTTCACTTCTCTCAGGGAAAAATGGATACATTACCCCCATCAAAAAGCACTACACTTATCTTTTAACGGTTCTGTAACAAAAATGGCAACCATAAGCGGTATAGTGCGCTCTCAAAAATGATGAACAAGAGGTAACATGGGGTCTAAGTTTTCATCGGTACAAGAAAACCTCTACTTTCTTTTGAGTGAACTCGAAAAGCAGACCGAGCTCGTTGAGACCCTTTTTAATGAGGCGCCGCCAACGGATCTCCTCAAGCGCATTCAGATTCGGCAAGGCTACTCCAATACCCTGTGCGAGAAAGTAGAAAACGAATGCACCAACCTCAAAGAAAGACGCAAATCTGGCACCCAGTATTTCCATGAAGTCTCAGCCCTAGGTGGATTAGCTGTCATTCTGAGCGAATACAGCATGCTGTGCCTTGAGATCATCAGAGAAACCTCCATTAGTGAGGAAATCCCCCACCCTGCGCAAAAGGACTGCGCCAAACTCGTTCGTCGCCTGAAGCGAGCACTGATGTTGGCGAAAATAGGCTTAAGCAATAGTCAGCGTCGCACCGGCCTGAAACTCATTCGAAGATCCGCAAAGTACCTCGATCTGCATCAGCGCATACAGTCCACAACCATGGAACAACCCAATCAAGATACACGATCAGATGTGCAAGCGTACTGGATAACGAACTACCTACTAAAACGCCTTTGCATGCACATTGAAAAAGTCGGGGAAGCCTTGATTCAAGCAGATGTAGGGCCCGTTGCTACCGTAAAAAACTACCCTCATTTAAAACGTTCCAGTGCCAATTTAGCCAGCTCGTTGGATGAGTTGGCATTAAAACGCCTAGCCCTGACCCGCTCAGGCAGCGCCATCGCCTCTCTCTCCCATCGAGATAGCAAAGAAGGTGATGTGTTAGCAGTATTCAAAGAAGGTGAGCAACAAAAAATAGAGGAAGAGCTTCAAGGGGTAGAAAAGTGGCGACGTATCGCACCAAAGATGGCCCCAAAAGTTATTTCTCATATTGAAACGGATACAGACAACTCCGCGCTTTTAATTGAACACCTAAATGGCGTCACCCTAGAGTCCATATTGTTCGAAGGGAGCTCTGAACGCTTACAGAAAACTTTTAAAATTTTGTTTTCGAGCTTAGAAAAAATTTGGAAAAAGACTCTGACCTACGAAAACCCCAATACAACTTTCATGGGCCAGTTAAGCGGACGGCTTGCCGACTGCCAATCCATTCATCCAGACTTTTTCCATGAAACTCAAACAATCTGCGGAGTAAAACGCCTTGGATTTGGGCAGCTTATTAGCCAAGTCGAGTCACTAGAGCGACACTGGAATGCCCCGTTTTCAGTGCTTATTCACGGGGATTTTAACGTGGACAATTTACTATTTGATGAGCTGGAAAGTCAGTTCTATTTTATCGACCTTCACCGCTCAAGACATTTTGACTACGTACAAGATCTATCCGTATTGATGATCTCTATCTATCGCCTACAAGGCGCCCCCAAAAAAACCAGAGCCGTGATGATGGCCTGTATTTTGGAGATTTATAAGTTTGGTCGCCGTTTTGCTCAAAAGCAGAAAGACTCTTTCTTTGAAGTGCGTTTAGCCGCTGGACTCGCCCGCTCCTTCGCCACATCGACCCGATTCGTCTACGACAAAAAACAGGCGAAAAAAATGTATTTGAAATCACGTTTCTTGCTTGACCAACTTGCTCGCGAGACCGCGGACACAGCGCAAAACTACAGAATCCCACTGAAGGAGCTATACTTTGACTAATCTAAAAATTGCCGTGGTCGGCATACCAGGCAAATGGTCAACGGAAGTGCTAGCAGACCGACTAGAAGCGTTAACAGGGTTTCGAGCCGTCATTGATATGGCAGACGTAACACTAGCGTTTGATACTCAGACGGTCATGCACAAAGGTCTAGATCTAAGCCAACTAGACGGGATCATTATTAAGAAAATCAGCGAAGTGTATTCACCTGAGGCAGAAGATCGAACCCGAATCCTAAGTTACTTAGAGGCTTCAGGGGTTCGGGTGTTTAGCCCTTCCCATACGGTTGCACAAATGATCAATCGGCTGAGCGGCACCTTGGCTCTTCAGCAAGGCAAGATCCCCATGCCCAATACTCGTATCACTGAAAATACTCAAGAAGCTTTAAAAGCGGTGCGCTTATTTGGCTCCGCCATACTGAAACCCCTGTACTCCACTAAAGCCCGTGGTATGCAGATGATTGATGATAGTTGGGACGATGCTCAAGCATTGGCAGCATTAGAGCAATTCAAAACTGAACAAGGGCTGTTTTACATCCAACAAACCATCGAGCTCAATGGCAAAGATTTAGGGATGGTTTTTTTAGGCGGAGAGTACGTCTGTACCTATGCTCGAGTTGGCGCGGCGGGGGCTTGGAACACCACTATTCATAGTGGCGGACATTATGAAAACTACCAGCCAGATGAGGCGCTCATCGAATTAGGTCGCCGAGCTCAAGGCTGCTATGACTTAAGTTTCACCACTGTCGATATCGCCCTTACCGAAGAGGGACCTTTCATCTTCGAAGTGTCTGCGTTCGGCGGTTTCAAAGGTGCCAAGGAAGGCTGCGGCATTGATGTTGCAAAGCAATATGCTGAATATGTAGTGGATCAATTAGAGAACAAATCTAGGTAACTAAATAATCACAATGATTTCCGACTTGAACAACAGCCATCAAATTCAATCAGCGTTAACGGAATGTCGTTTTACCAGATCATTTCGGTTTGGTCATGTTGAGGTATTGGTATATACCAATGCCTCAGCACTTTTAGACGAACTTGAAACCTATTACTGCAGCTACTTTAATTTTAGCCTAACGCCCACCCAAACTCTGACACTGACGCTTGTGCAACAACCTGCCATGGGTCTGTCAAACGACTGGCTAGACGTACCTCGAGAAGGTGGAAAACAAGGTAAAAAAGAAGGCTATATAGATACCGATAAAGGCCGCTGGATTCACAAGTTTAAGACAGGAATGTGCTTTCTACAGAACCTAAGCCACCCCCTTGCTGTCGGCCCCTGCTTAGAGAATGTGGCTCAGATTGTAAACTTCATCAACAACCAATTTTTAAACCACTATTTACAACAAGGGTATGCACTGGGGCATGCTGCAGCGTTTGCTCGAGGTAATCAGCTAACAGCAATAGCCGCCAGCTCTGGAGGAGGCAAATCGACCTTAATGCTGCGCTGCCTGGAGCACCCTGATCGAGACTTTGTTACTAATGACCGCATCTTGATTAACCAAGTTTCAAACCAGTCATGGGCAGTTGGCTTAGCCAAAATGCCCCGCGTCAATCCAGGCACCCTACTTAACTCCCCTCGTTTGCGACACCTATTACCCCTTAATCGCCAAGCAGAACTAGAACAACTAAGCTCTGAAGCACTTTGGCATTTAGAAGAAAAATACGACGTCCAAATTGAACAAGAATACGGGCCAGAGCGAGTAAAGATTCAAGGACAACTGGCCAACTTAATCATGCTGGATTGGTCACATAGCAGCACATCAGACACCACTTTGGAACCAATTGACCTCACCGAAGAGCTGACCGCCATTGATGGATTACGAAAGCGCCCTGGGCCCTTTTATCTCAATTCAGATGGGCAATTTGCCGAAGATCTTACCCAGATAGATAGCTTTGATCGATACCATGAAGCACTTAAAGGAGTGAAGGTTTTTCGTCTAACAGGGAAAGTGGATTTTGATCGGGCCTATGAGTTAATGGAGCAATTATGATCCAACGATGCGCCCTAATTCGTCACGGAGCCTATGAACAATTAAGCAATACTCCCAGTGCTCTGCAGCCCTATGGATTGACCGTCAGTGGAGTGCAAGAAGTACGGAGACAAGCACAAGAGTTCGCCCAGTTCCTCAAAACCTCTGGCCTTCGACTTCATCCTGTTATTGACTGCTCTACCCTGCTTAGGGCTTGGCAAACGGCTAACATCTATAAAGAAGAGTTAGCGCCTTATTTTCAGGGTGACGTAACCCTCTCTCAACTTCCTTGTCTCTGTGAGCGAAGTGTTGGGGCAGTAGCTAATCTACCTATTGACGAAATTGAGCGTATCTTAGAGTTGGATCCACGTTTTTCAGCGCCTCCTACAGGCTGGAAATCTGATAGCCATTATTGCCTGCCTTTTGATGGTGCTGAGTCATTGATGCAAGCAGGAGATCGTGTTGCGCAGCACATTACACAATGGCAAACAGCTGAGTTACAACACGCCTCAGGTCAGATTAAATTATTTGTCGGCCATGGTGCGGCCATGCGCCACGCCGCTTTTCACTTAAATGTCATCCCATTTTGCGATATTAAAAAATTAAGTATGCACTATGGACACCCAGTGGTTTTGGAGTTTAGCGATTCTCAACAGCCACCAGCACAGCTGTATGGCGACTGGAAGCATCGTCAAATCCATGATGTACCAGACTGAAACGTCCAATCCAATAGGTCCGAAATCATGCAACCAACGTTTATAACCATTGAAAATACGCCCTTTCATCAACAGGTAATTCAACGCTTGCCAACCCAATGGGAAAACTGGCCGACAGATAAGGGCTCTCGTAATGATCACACGAACAACTTGCCTCTTGTGACCAAAGCCTTGCATAAAAAAGAATGCCAATGGCCAAAGAAGCCTGTGGTGTTTATCTCTGATCCCCACGCTGACGCAGAAGCCTTTGAAATGTCCTTAGTGGCTGCTGGAGTGATCGAGAAGACCTCGGAACAGCTGGGTGATTTCAGTTTGACAGCTTATGGTAAATCCGTAGAAGTCATCATAGGTGGCGACTGCTTAGACAAGGGCCCTAGCAATTTAGACCTACTACGCAGCATAAAAGCCCTGTACAAGGTCAAAGCCAAGATCACGCTTCTGGCTGGCAACCATGACTTGCGCCTGAGAATGGGCCTACTTTCCATGAAGCGCAAGAAGGACGCTGGTAACCAACACTTATTTGTGCGTATGGGCAAAAAAATTGTCCCACTGTTTAAAGAGGTCTTTGAGCAGTATCTAGAAGGTACGGATTGGGGTAAAAAGATCCCAGATGAAGACACCTGTCGCCGCAAGCTATTTCCAGATGAACACTGGTTTAACGAGTTTCCCTTCCATGCAGCAGGCTTCCTAACTGCTGAAGGGATTGATCGTGAAGTCAAAAAAATGCACTCCAAGGTCGAAAAATTTGAACGTCATTGTCTGGATGCGGGGTTATCCTTGCGCCACGTTTACGCTGCCGCACTCCACTGCCAAAAGCTATTTCTAAGCAAAAAGGGTGAATTCTCTTGGTTCTTCCGCAAAATGGAACTGGTAACCAAACGTGGTTCATTCTTGTTTTTACATGCAGGACTCGATGACATCATGAGTCAAATGTTGCTAAAGAATGGCACCAAGTACGTTAATAAAGCTTTCCATAAAAATCTGAAGCGCCGCGACTTGTTTGGTTTTTATTACAGCTCCATTGCAAACACCTTCCGCACTAAATACCGAGATGCAGATCTACCCTTAACCGAAAAAGGCGTGAAAGCCATCCATAAATCCGGTGTTAAAGCCGTGGTTCAAGGACACGTAAACCGCGTACAAGGCCAACGGCTCGCCCTTAAAAAAGGCCTTATTCATATTGAGGCGGACATCACCCTAGATCGAAATTCAAGACAATTAGAAGGTTTAGAAGGCACTGGCGTAGGCGCCACCTTGATTAATAAAGAACAAGGTATTGTCGGAATCAGTTGTGATTACCCCAGTATCAAAGTACTAGACCCCGAACAATTCACCCTATTGTATGCAGCATAATGAAATCCAAAACCGAATTTAAACACGAATCTTTGTTAACGACAGATGATGTCCGTGCTTTGTTAGAAGCTCTCTCAAATGGACTGAGTAAGGGCCAACTAGAGTTCAGTGACGAGCATGAAGGATCACTAAAAATAGAGCCTGAAGGATTACTACAAGTCAAAGTAGAAGCCAGCGAAGAAGAACAAAAACAACAGTTTGAAATCAAGGTACGCTGGGAGCGACAGCCCAAAGCACTCCCTAAAAAAGGCCCTAAAATATCCTAACATCAGACAATAAAAAAGCCCCCGAAGGGGCTAAAGGTGAATTATAGGAATTCACGAGGGTGTCAGAACAGTTAACGATTAGAAGAATCCAAGTGGGTTGATATCGTAGCTCACTAGCATGTTTTTCGTTTGCTGGTAGTGGTCGAGCATCATCTTGTGGGTCTCACGGCCTACACCGGATTTCTTGTAACCACCGAATGCAGCATGGGCTGGATATTGGTGATAACAGTTCATCCATACACGACCCGCTTCGATACCACGTCCCATTCGATAAGCAAGATTGGTGTCACGAGTCCATACCCCCGCACCAAGACCGAATTCAGTGTCATTAGCAATCGCCAATGCTTCGGCTTCGTCTTTAAAGGTCGTAACCGCTACGACTGGACCGAAGATCTCCTCTTGGAACACGCGCATGTCGTTGGAACCTTTTAGCAAGGTTGGCTTGATGTAGTAACCATCGTTGAAGCCATCAATGACTTCCGAATCACCACCAATAAGCACCTCAGCACCTTCATCACGGCCGATTTTCAAGTAGCTTAAGATCTTATCAAACTGCTCTTCAGAGGCTTGAGCCCCCACCATGGTGTCTGTATCCAATGGGTTACCACGTTTGATTTGACCGATACGGTCAATCACCAGCTTGATAAAGTCATCGTAAATATCTTCTTGCACGAGCAGTCGAGACGGACAAGTACATACTTCACCTTGGTTAAAGAACGCTAAAACGGTCCCTTCCACACACTTACTGATGAACTCATCTTCTGCGTTCATGATGTCGTTGAAGTAAATGTTCGGAGATTTACCACCTAACTCGACCGTCGATGGGATGATGTTTTCCGCCGCACATTTCAAAATGTGTGAACCCACTGGCGTAGACCCAGTGAAGGCAATTTTGGCAATGCGCTTGCTGGTTGCTAGGGCTTGACCGGCTTCAGCGCCATAGCCGTTCACGATGTTTAGAACCCCTGCTGGCAATAGATCTTTGATTAAATCCGCCAACACTAAAATCGATGCAGGAGTTTGTTCCGCAGGCTTAAGTACGACACAGTTACCAGCGGCTAAGGCAGGTGCCAATTTCCAAGCAGCCATCAGTAATGGGAAGTTCCAAGGAATGATTTGACCAACCACGCCTAATGGCTCATGGAAATGATAGGCCACGGTGTTTTCATCGATTTCACCGATGGAGCCTTCTTGGGCACGCATACAGCCAGCAAAGTAACGGAAGTGATCAGCACTCAAGGGTACGTCTGCTGCCAAGGTTTCGCGGACGGCTTTACCGTTATCCCAGGTTTCCGCTACAGCCAGTAGCTCTAGGTTTTGCTCAATACGGTCAGCGATATCTAGGAGTACTTTGGAACGTGCTTGAACGGAGGTTTTACCCCATGCGGACTTAGCTGCATGGGCAGCATCTAGGGCAAGATTGATGTCTTCTTCTGTGGAACGAGGGATTTGGCAAAATGCTTTGCCATCAACAGGGCTAATATTGTCAAAGTATTGGCCTTTAACTGGGGCGACCCATTCGCCGCCAATGAAGTTTCCGTATTGTTCCTTAAAGGTAACAACACTGCCTTCTGAACCAGGTTTAGCGTAGATCATACTGTTTGCTCCATTGTTTTTGTTGTTTGGATGTCATGTGTATGACTTCAATGTAGACGGATGCAAAACAAGATACTTGCCTGAGAGTCTAAATAAGTTGTCTCTGAATCCATATCTTATTGACCAGCTTCTATACTTAGGTACATGATGAGTGTCTTTACGCGAAACATCACCGCCAAAACAACAAATAATAGGGGTGTGTATGACTCAGAATTTAGCCAACCTAAACACGCTACGACAGCCTACTCAGCTGGTAGAAAACCGCGTGTGTTTTGCTGGCCCCCATGCGGAGCTCAGTATTTACGATACCTATGAGCAAGCCCAACGGGTCAGTTTAAAAGCCGATTCTCTGCTTTACTGTGGCATGATCAAAGGCGCTAAGGTAATGCATACCCATTACCAAGAAGACATCCCTTTTATGCCCCATGAATCCTTCATCCTTGCCCCAGATGAAGAGGTGTTTATCGATTTCCCTGAGGCACGTTTAGAGCTACCAACTACCTGTCTGACCGTTGAGATTTCCAAAGAACGTATCGCGCAAATTTGCGATCGCATGAACGATGTGATGAATCCGAATGGGTTATCACAGATCGCACCACTGGATCCCAATAAGCCACTGCATACGCTTCATACTCAAGCCACGCAACAAGTCATCGACCGGCTAGTCAGTGACTTTGTGCAAAACGATCCAGACCGTGACTTGCTGGTAGATTTTGGTGTCAGTGAACTGGTCACACGCATTTTGCGTCATCACGGTCGAGAAGCTTTGTTGCAATTTACCAAAGCCATGCCCGATGCCAGTGGCCTCACCCAAGCGCTGAACCACATTGAAAACAATCTTTCTCAACCCTTAGACATCGATCAGATTAGCCGTTTGTCTTGCATGAGCCGCAGCCGTTTTTACCAAGAATTCAAACGCCACCTAGGCTGCACGCCTAATGAATATCAACACCAGCGTCGCATGGCCATTGCGTTACAGCGACTAAAACAACGTCGGTCTGTAACCGAAGTCAGTGTTGAGCTGGGATATCAAAGCCTGAGCCATTTCAGCCGTCGCTTCCATCAACATTTTGGCATCACCCCAAGACAAGCCCAGCACTCAGTAAATTAAGCAAAAACGAACTGAAGAGCCTCTTTGGAGGCTCTTTTTTATGGCCTCTATGACAGCAACTTTGTATAGTTGACTTAATTAACTAACCGCATACTGGGTTTCACCAGACCTTTCGTTAAGGGATTCCATGTCATCGCTCGACACCTCGTTGTTCAAGCAATGTAACTTTGTTCACTTTTGGGTGGGGCAGATTGCCTCGTCGTTCGCCTTCCAAATGCTGTCCGTAGGAATTGGCTGGCAAATGTATGAACTTACCAACAGCGCATTAGCGCTAGGGTTGGTCGGTTTGTTTCAATTTTTACCTCATCTGTTATTAACCTTGGTCATCGGCCATGTGGCAGACCGTTATAACCGCCGCATTATCTGTATCTGTACACGTTTAACCATGGCTTCTACGGTGGGGATTCTTGCCTTTGGCAATCTCACCGATACCCTTTCGGCTAATATGATTTACGCCTGCGCTGTGCTTTTAGGAACAGCCAGAGCGTTTGAGATGCCAGCAAGTCAGGCCATCTTACCCAACCTAGTACCCTCGCAATATTTGTCGCGGGCCGTGAGTGCCATTGCCTCAGCGAGAGAAATCTCCGTGATTGTGGGGCCAGCCTTAGGTGGCTTGATTTACCTCTTGGGGGCCTCAACTCTTTACCTAACCAGCATGACTTGTTTTCTTGTGTCAT
This sequence comes from Marinomonas vaga, assembly GCF_055388305.1. Taxonomy (NCBI): domain Bacteria; kingdom Pseudomonadati; phylum Pseudomonadota; class Gammaproteobacteria; order Oceanospirillales; family Oceanospirillaceae; genus Marinomonas; species Marinomonas vaga. The sequence goes on along the minus strand of NZ_AP043903.1, from coordinate 2,196,449 downwards.
GCTTGATCATGTTCTTCTTGCGCTATAACTATGTGGTAAAACACAAGACTCCTGTGGATCTTGCCCATCTTTTGGGGGGCTTACGGTTCATTAAAAACAACAAGCTGATCCTTGGCTCCATTTCCATGGACATGTTTGCTGTGTTACTAGGTGGGGCAACGGCCTTGCTACCCATAGTGGCGAAAGATATCTTACACACTGGGCCTTGGGGATTGGGCCTCTTGCGCTGCGCGCCGGCGGTGGGGGCATTACTCATGTCGATTTACCTCGCCCGCCATCCCCTAAAACACAGTGTCGGTAAGATCATGTACGGGGCCGTCGCCATATTTGGTGTGGCGACGATAGTATTCGGTTTGTCACAACATTTGATCCTGTCACTGGTCGCACTTTTTGTACTAGGGGCCTCTGACATGATCAGTGTGGTGATTCGTTCCACCTTGGTACAGCTTGAAACGCCAGATGATATGCGCGGTCGGGTCAGTGCCGCTAACTCAATTTTCATCGGAAGTTCAAATCAGTTAGGGGAATTTGAATCGGGCGCCACCGCTGCGCTCTTTGGAACCGTTCCCGCCATAGTGATTGGGGGTGTGGGAACTCTTGCTGTGGTGGGGGTCTGGATGTATCTGTTCCCTAACCTACTGCACCGCAATAGCTTGGAAAACGAAACAGAGAATAAAGCATAACAAAGGCGCCTTCGGGCGCTTTTTCGTTCAGGTTTTCGTGACGCTCAAACACGCCCTAGCGATTGGTTTCTTATATGACAGGCATAAAAAAAGCCGATCTAAATAGATCGGCTTTTTTAAATTTGGTGCGGAAGGAGAGACTCGAACTCTCACGCCGTGAAGCACTGGAACCTAAATCCAGCGTGTCTACCAATTCCACCACTCCCGCTTGGAATGGTGGTGCATTATAGGGATGAAATTTTTTGGGTCAAGAGATTATCAGAAATATTTTTAAATATTTTTAACACCCACTGTCAAAACTCACACAACACACATTAGTAAACCAACATTAACCCATGAGTTTACTATCAAAATAAGATACGAATCCCTATAATGCCGCCATTGTTTTTAGGAGTCGTTACTATGTGGATTTTGTTGGCCGTAACAGGCTTGTGGGCTTTTTCCTTTAGCCTAATCGGTGTTTACCTTGCTGGCCAAGTGGATGCCTGGTTTTCAGTATTGATGCGAGTTTCTCTCGCCATGTTGGTATTTTTACCTTTCATCAAGTTTCGTCAAACCCCTCGCCCTGTTGCGCTAAAACTGATGGCCATTGGTGCAATCCAGTTGGGGGCTATGTATGGCTTTTACTATCAATCATTCTTGTTTCTATCGGTACCAGAAGTGCTGCTTTTTACAGTGATGACGCCTATCTACATCACTCTGATCAATGATTTACTAGAACGACGCTTTAATGTGGGTTTTATCATCAGCGCTCTGATCGCCGTAGCGGGTGCGGTAGCTATTCGCTACCAAGGTATTGATGAAGGCTTCATACAAGGCTTCTTGATGGTTCAAGGAGCAAACCTTTGCTTTGGCTTAGGTCAGGTTGCCTACAAGCGCTTGATTGAAAGCAGCCAGACGCAATTGCCACAGCTGACGCTGTTTGGCTGGTTCTTCATCGGCGCTTTCATTGTCGTCGTTCCTTGCTTTTTAGCCCTTGGCAACATGGAAAAACTTCCCACCACCTCATTGCAATGGGGCATTCTGGTTTACCTCGGCGTGATTGCATCCGGTTTAGGTTATTTCGCTTGGAACAAGGGTGCCACCTTGGTCAATGTGGGGGCACTAGCTGTGGCAAACAACCTACTGATTCCTGCGGGTATCTTGGTAAATCTAGTGTTCTGGAACCGAGATGCAGATATTGTGCGCTTGGTCATTGGCGGTGCGGTAATCATCTCCGCCCTGTACATCAACCAATGGTTTGCTAAAAATCGCCAACCCGTGGCGGCTTAAATCAAGCTCTTAGCCTTAAACAAAAAAGGGAAGCCCATGGCTTCCCTTTTTTATAGACGTCTAGGCAACTAGCTCGCCAAAAATTCACTACGAGTTTTGTCACTGCGTTTAAACAAGCCACCTAAAGCGGTTGTCTGGGTCGAAGAACTCGCATCCATCACACCACGCGCTTTTACACAGTAGTGGGTCGCATTAATGCTGACCGCAACGTTATCGGTTTCCAACAAGGTCTGCAGCGTCACCAGTACTTGCTGAGTCAGTCGCTCTTGTACCTGAGGACGCTGACCAAAGTAACGTACAATACGGTTGATCTTAGACAAACCAATAATCTTGTTCTTTGGCAGGTAAGCGACTTTTGCCAACCCATCAATGGTGACGAAATGATGCTCACAGGTGCTGGTGAAAGAAATATCACTGACCTTTACCATCTCGTCCACGTTCATCTTGTTTTCAATGACAGTGATCTTCGGAAACTGGCTGTAATCCAAACCAGAGAAAATCTCTTTAACGTACATTTTGGCGATACGGTGTGGCGTTTCGGACAAGCTGTCGTCATTAATATCAAGACCCAGTGTGTATACCACATCTTCAAATGCCGCCTTGATACGTTGGTATTTTTCCTCTGTAGAAAGCCCATTTTCGATCATTGGCGTTTCTAGACCATGCTTAATCAAGGCATCACGCACGCGTGCGGCCTCATCTGATAGAGGAAGTGTGCTTACTTTGTTGGTTTCTGCCGTCGCAGTTTTCATATCAATACCCTAACTAGCTAATTCGTTCATTCATGACGTCAAAGGTGGATCGTTTAACCTCGCCGAGCCAAATGACGACCTCCGTCTAAGGACAATGTCCGCCCAGTCATGTAACGACTACTTAGGACATATTGTACCGCTGCAACCCCTTCCTGTTCACCCGGTTCAATAGATAATATCGATTTATTTAACGCTTTCTGCCGATATTCCTCATTGTCTCCCGGATGAAACATTAATAGGGATGGCGCAATGGCATTTACTTTAACCTTTGGTGCCAATTTACTGGCAAAGGATAACGTTAAATTGGCAAGGCCTGCTTTACTAGATGCGTACGCAATATGCTTATCACTCCCCTTTTCCGCCACATAATCGGTTAAATGTATTATGTCCGTTGCTTCACCCAAGGCTGACTCGGCCTTCTCAAGTAAAGGTGCCAGCGCCAAATTGATTTGATACGGCGCAGCAACATGCACTTGCCACATACGTGTCATTAACGCCATCGGGTCACCACCATCTTCCTCAGATACCCAATCCGAAGCATTATGAATGACAGCCCTGAGACCGCCTTGGTACTCGGCTAAAACCTCATCTGTAAGTCTGGTTACGTCATCAGCCTCGTTAAAGTCCACCTGAATACAATGGACCCCCTGTGCTTTTAAATCTTCAATCACAGCCGTGTGGGTGCGATAGGTGGTAATAACAGTCTGCCCTTCTTTTAACAAAGCATTCACTAGGGCTAATCCTAGCCGTCGCCCTCCACCTGTTACCAATATTGGCAGTGTCGCAGTCTCATTTGCGGGGCACAAATTAGTTGTTTCTATTGTCATAGTAAGCGCACTCAATGAATCCATACTTAGGATATTTACGTAGTAAATAAGGTGTTGGTTCAAGTTTTAGTCTAATTTGAATACTACTCTTTTCCACAACTATTGCCTTTCGACAGGAGCGTCATCATGAATAAGCAAGAGATCCGCCCTTTGCAGATCCCACAACAAGCATTTGACTGGTATGACGAATACGCCCACGGTGACATTGATCGACGAACATTTCTGCGTCGCGTGTCTACTTTAGGGGTTGCCGGGTTAACTGTATCAGCGATTTCATCTGCTTTAATCCCAAAATACGCTTTAGCAGAGCAGGTATCCTTCAACGATCCTGATATCACTGCTCAATATGTGGAGATTGACGCACCGAATGGTCACGGTAAAGCCCGTGGCTATCTTGTCATTCCCAAAGGCGTTACCGCAGAAACCCCAGCGCCAGCGGTCTTAGTGGTTCATGAGAACCGTGGCTTAAACCCCTATATTGAAGATGTGGCCCGCCGCACAGCAAAGGCGGGATATGTGGCATTTGCGCCAGATGCTCTATTCCCCTTAGGTGGATACCCAGGTAATGACGATCAAGGACGCGCCATGCAACGAGAGCTTGATCGTGACAAGATTCTGGGGGATTTTTCAGATGCAGCGCGATTCCTAAAAGCCCATGAACTGACCACTGACAAAGTGGGTGTGGTAGGTTTTTGTTTTGGGGGATATGTGTCCAATCAACTGGCAGCCACCATGCCAGACGTCATTAACGCCGCAGCACCTTTCTATGGCACGCCACCAACAGTAGATCTATCACAAATGAAAGGCCCTCTTTTGCTCCATTTTGCTGAGCTAGACCAGCGCGTAAATGCCACTTGGCCTGAATACGAAGCGGCCCTAAAAGAACTCGGTGTGGATTACACTGCCCATGAATATGAACGAGTTAACCATGGCTTTCATAATGACTCCACAGCTCGATACGATGAAGCCAGTGCAGAGCTCGCATGGGAACGCACCCTATCCTTCTTCAACAGCCATTTAAGCTAAATTCTCAGCATGAAAAAAGGGCCCTCAAGGGCCCTTTTTTGTTTAGATCCAACTTTTGCCAGCTATGCGCTTTAGCTTGCAATAGACATACTTATCGGGAGCTGATGGAAGTCCACGCTCTTGGTGGCAGTCATGGAGCGCCACAGTTGCTCACTGATGCTTTCTAGGGGTTCTTCTGCTCCGGCAGCGATCCATTCTGCGATAGCTTTCGCCACATCAGGGTAATCCACCTTCACTACTTTAGAAGATGCCAACCAACTGGCGATCACCGAGCCATTCAGCTCATAGGCTCCCTGTGCAAACTTTAAGTGTTCTAAAGCAATCACATTGGAAAGCTGCTCAACCTGCCCATGAAGTGGTTTCACTAATATACGACGTCCAAGATACAAAGCTTCTGAATTCAACTCAAAACCCGCGTTACACAATACTGATTGGCATTCTTGAAGGTTCTTTTGAAAGCCATCTCGACTAAACGGAAACACCTCTACATTGCCATAGCACCCGGGCTCAATATCCTTGCAATGTAATCGAAAGCGATACTCTGGTACCTGCTCTAGCCACTCCATGACCTCTTCACTGTTTTCAAAGGGTAAATAGACCAACACTTGATCATCTTGAGGATGCCCCATTTGTGGGTGCCGCTGAATAATTGGCGGCAAGATAGGCTTTCCAAAATGATGCCAATGAACCCCTACGGAACGAGAGACAGGTGCAAACCGAGAAAGAATCCATCCTCCCAGCTTATCCCCTTTGTACTTTGGTATGTCATGGCCAAATGCATATTGGTGACCGATCCCAAAACATGGCTTGTTTTGACGCTTAGCTGCCCAAGCTGTGACAGGTTCAAAGTCAGTAATGATCAAATCATAGGACGATAAATCCAGTCCTCTTACGTCTTTTATCAGCTGGGTTAAACTGGCTTTACGATAGGTCGCCCATAGATCAATTTGCCCATCTTTGGCCACAAAAGAGAGTCCTTCAAAGGCCTGATATGGACCAAAGCAATCCATATCAAAATAGTCTTCTTTTGCTCGCCCCGAAAACAAATAGTCCACTTCCACACCCAAACGCTTAAACTCCACACTTAACGCTCGTGCGCGGGTGATATGTCCATTACCAGTGCCTTGTACCCCATAAAGAATCTTCATGCTACGACTCCAAAAGCCAAGGCGGCACAAATGCTTCCCAGTAAAGCTCCCATTACAGTATCTGTTGGAAAATGCACACCTAGAAAAATCCGAGACATACCCACCATAACTGCCCAGCTGTATAGGGAAATACTTAATCCGGGGAACCACTCGCTTACACAGTAGGCCATAAAGAAGGCACCAGAAGTATGGCCTGATGGAAAAGAGAACTGATCAGAAGGACGAATAAAGCTGGTGAAATCCTCTAAAATGTCAGCGGGGCGATTGCGTTTAAACCCTTTTTTAAGGATCAAATATAAGATGCGCTCAAGGGTGAACCCCATTGCCAGCAACCAAGCCCAATCCTGATGCCCCGTTGTCCAAAATGCCAAAGCGAGCACTACATACAAAGGACCGTCAGCAGAGATGGATACCACGCGGCTTAAACGGGTCATCAGTTGACGATTTTTGCGTGCCATCAGCCAGTAAAACGTCGAAACATCTAAATTATGAATGTTGGTAAGTATGTTCATGACACCTCCCGATCCTTTTGTGTACTTTAAAAATAGCCACAGGGGGTGTCACTTTGGTTGCACTTCAGTGATGCTTTTATGACAAAAAAGCCCCGCTGAGCGGGGCTTTTTAGGGAACCGAAACTTTAATGAATTTCTATTTAGAGCATTAAAGTCCGTTTACAGATTTGAATTTGGCGATCAAATCACTTGGTTGCTGCTTCTTGTTTTCATTGTTTAGGGCATAAACAACGGTTTCACCCTTTGGACCAGACGCGATATCTGTGTAACGCAGTGGTACTTCACCAACAACACGAGCCGTATTCATTTCTTCAAGAGATTGGAATACGTAAATTCGGCCTTCCATACGCATTTCGCCATAGAAGTCTTCTGCACCCGCTAGGTCACCATCAAACATTTCAACGCTAGCGATACCGGACATTTTCTTCTTGTCTTCATTAGTTAGACCAAAGACCACCGTCTCGCCTTTTGGTCCATCGCCAATACGTACTTTACGGAAAGAGGTTTCGCCGACAGTCAGAAACTCTTCATAAACATCACGGTCATCAAAGACATAAATGCGACCGTCATCGTGCACTTCATAAAGGTCATCATTATTCATAGGTGCGCTTTGAGCAGCCATAGAATCATTTGATTTTACGTTTCCACCACAGGCTGTTAGCAATACAGATGCGGCAATAAGACCCAGTGTAGGCAAAGTTATTTTTTTCATGGTTGTCTCCTTGAGTTAATTGCCTTACACCATACCGTCTAAATGTGACAGTTTTAGTGCACCTTTATTGCAACTTCTTTAGAGTATTTACCCTTAAGGAGAATTGGCCATTTTAACAAACGAGGGTTAGAGCCACCCCGTCAACATAAAGCCCAAACCTAAGGTACGGGTATAGTTGTCATAATCCAGCATGGATTGACCATAGCCCTCAAAGTATTGAGCATAACCACGCACTTTCCCCCAAAGCGGGAAACTCACCCCTAATTGGATGGCACCTTTGTTATCACTTCGAAGGTTGTTTCGCAGCAAGACGTCATAGGTCACATCATCGATCACATGGGCGATCTGGATATCCCCATAACCTAGATAACGTTCAATATCCGGGTTGTCATCATCGGAGGATTCGGGGATGCGATACCAAGGGCGGAAAGCAAAAACCGTATTCTCCCTTTCAAACACAAAGGATAAAAACAAGCGGTTCCAAGAACGGGACCATGGATCTTGACGCCCATTAGACTGATGGTTGATACCATAATTTAGATAAGTCAGTTTTGTTCCAAAAAAGCTTAAATCTGGCTGAGTCACAATAAAGGCTTCTGGCTCATAGTTAGTATCACGGAACGGAGCAGAAGCATTACTGTTGTAGGCCTGCCAAAAGGACCTCTGGGTGTAAGCAAACCAAAGAGTCGTGTTCTCACCAGCGATACTTGTTGCCACTGGAAACTTCACACTGAATTGAAACTGAAACTCTATGTCCTGCAAGTTGTCATTTTCAATACCTTGTTGGGATTCACGATCATTCGGATCATGAGTAAAACTAAAAGGCAGGAAATAGTTAGGTCGATGGGGCGTTAAAACAAACGGGTCATCGACCGTGGCACGCTCCCGTGCTGCCCTTTGCTCAATTAGACCATTTGCTTTTTTAGCCCGAACTGCAATCGGCTCAGGAACTTCCGGCTCCTTTAGGATAGGCACATTTTTTGATGCCTCATTGTCTTCCGATTGGGCGGGAACCTCAGAGTTTTTGACACTTCCAGTGCTCGTTGCTTGGGTATCTTCTACGGCAAAGGCCGGAAACGACAGTACATAAAGCCAAAATAGACTTCGCTTAATCCAAGGCATCCATTGATCCTCATGGTTAGGTAAGAGTCTTAAGCTGGAAAGACCTTGCGCATGTAGCTTTCGTTTTCCATCTCAAGAATTTCAACCGTAAGGCTAACTTGTTTCAACGCAAAGCGACACAAAGCTTCTAGGACAGACTGTGAAAGTAGCGTTTTCTGCTCTTGCGTTCTTCCACTCAAAATCCGAACCGTCACATGAATGAAAGCGTCCTGCGCACCACCCGTAATGAAGTGTTTGCAGGGAAAAGCCCTAAGCTTAATATCACTCGGCTGAAAAAGCTGAGAGTTAATACAGGCTTCTTGAACAGCTTCCAGTAAGTCCATAGGCGGCACTTCTTGTTCAAGATTCTGGCTGTACTCTAAGATACAGTGCGGCATAGTCTTTTCCTTTTATTAGTATTTTGAAAAACGTTAATAACCAAGCTGTAAATCTACTGTATTGGGCAGTATGTTTAGCATTCGATAATTGCGAACATTCTGAGCCACTATTTGCGACGCTGAGTAAATGGATGTGGCCGCGGAAATATGGGGCAACACACTCACTTTTGGATGCGTCCAATAAGGATGAGAGCGTGGCAATGGCTCAATGGCAAACACATCCAATACTGCTCTCTGTAAGCGTCCCGTGTTTAAGGCATAAAGTAAGGCTTCATCATCGATTATTTTCCCTCGAGCAAAGTTAATCAGCTTAGCCCCTGGCTTTATTAGATCCATACTTTCAAAACTAAGAAGATTTTCCGTATGCTGCGTCAAAGGAAGCAAGCAGACCAGTATATCACTTTTATTTAGAACGCTCTCAAAACCCTCTTCACCGGAAAAGCATTCCACGCCGGCAATCGTTTTTTGCGAACGACTCCAACCAATCACATTAAAGCCATTGGACTTCAAGCGCTCGGCACTGGCTTTACCGAGTTCACCCAATCCCAGTAGTCCGACGGTACGTTCTCGAGCAGGTACATAGGGTAAGGGTTGCCAAAGCGCTTTCTGCTGCTGCAAGGAATAATCAGGGATGTCTCGATGTAAAAACAGCGACCAGGTTAACACCGCCTCAGCCATAGTGTTGCTCAGCTCAGGATCCACGAGTCGCACAATTCTAAAAGCTGGGTTGTCCAGCTCGTTCACCATTCGCTCCACCCCAGCCCAGACACTGTGTACCCAAACAAGGTTAGGTAGGCGTTTTAGATCTTCAGGATCAGGATTTGCCACCACCGCAATATCTGCCATCTTGCATTCCGCATCACTTAGCTTATTAAGAGGTAAAATACTTTCATCGGGCATCTGGCGAGACAGCTGCTCTAACCAAAGTCTCTCGTCTGCTTCATCTAAGCGATGGATAAATGGGATGGGGGCTTTCATGAACTAACACCTTAATTTAAATCGAATAAGCATGACAAACATACCGAATCAAACACAAAAGTGAAACGTTCACCCAGTATTGCGGTCACGTGAAATCGTTTAGTTAAACGACTTTAAAAGGATTGCGACACAATTCGGCAAACTGAATAGCAGGACAAGGTCGGCCAAAGAAATAGCCTTGGTAAGTGAAACATTCCATGGCTTTTAAGTGGTCAAAGTGCGCTTGAGTTTCCACCCCTTCCGCCAACACATTCACCCCAAGTGCTTTCGCCATAGCAATCACAGCCAAGACAATGGCACGATCATTTGGGTCGTCAATCAAATCACGGACAAACGATTGGTCAATTTTGAGTCGGTTGATCGGCAGCTCTTTTAGATACTTCAAAGAGGAATAGCCAGTCCCAAAATCATCGATGGATAAATGAATGCCTAATGCCCGAATCTGAGCCATTTTAGACAAGGCCAGCTCTAGGTCTGACATGAGCATATTTTCGGTAATTTCCAGATCCACCGCGCTGGCTGGCAAGCCAGATTTTTCCAATGCGTCAGTAATGTCTGGCACTAGATTTGGATGAAGAAATTGAATGGGGCTGACGTTTATAGAAATTCGCCAATCATCTTTCCAGATCCCCTCTTTCCGCCATTGGGCCACCTGTCTAGCTGACTCTTGAAATACAAACCGGCCGATATCGTGAATGAGTCCGATTTCTTCCGCAACCGATATGAACTCGTCGGGAGAAATAAAGCCATCATCCGGGTCGTTCCAACGTAATAATGCTTCCGCACCAATAATATGACCCTGATCGTCATTCTGGGGTTGGTAATAGACTTCAAATTCATTTTTGCTTAAGGCTCGGTGCAGAGATTTTTCCCGACTAAGACGCTTATCAGAAATAGCCTGCATATCGTCTTGGAAGAAGGCAAAGGTGTTACGCCCCACTTCCTTAGCTCGATACAGAGCCGTGTCCGCTTGACGCAAAACCGTCGCTGGCGACTCTTCTGAGCCATCGAAAAAGGACACCCCGATACTGGCAGTGACATGAAGTTCATGTCCGGCCACCCACTTGGCTTTGGCACATTCATTTAGGACTTGCTGGACGAAGTTCAACACATGGGCGTTTCTATCCCCTTCGCCCCCTCCCATACTTCCCCATAGGAAGGCAAACTCATCTCCTCCCATACGAGCAAACGTCATATCAGCGGGTACACTTGGTAAGATAGAATCCACCACCTCAATCAGCAGCTGATCACCCACGTTATGACCAAGGGAATCATTAATGGTTTTAAAGCGATCAAGATCGAGCATGATTAAAGCGCCCGTTTCATCACTGGCCAAGCCATTCATACTTTTTTGTAGGCGATCAACCACTAGCGATCGATTCGGCAAACGGGTTAACGAGTCATAATAGGACAAGCGGTTTATCCGCTGCTGTGCTTCTTTTCGCTCTGACAAGTCACGCACTAACAGCACCATCTCAGGCTCATCCTGAACCAGATACTTGGCGATCCTTATTTCCACGGGAATTGGGGTAGTCTCAGGGGAGAACGTTGTTTCAACGGTCATCACCCCATCCACAGGCATTTCCGTCAACAGTTCGTCCAAAGGCAACCAAAGATTATCCCCATGAAGCTCACTTAAAGGTCGGCTCATCAACTCTTGTGAAGTGAGCGACGTGAGCTTCTCAATTGCACCGTTGGTTAGAGTAATCTTATTGTTGTGGTCCACTACCAAGATGCCATCGGCTGCATGGTCAATCATTGCTTTTGAATGCTGATGGCTACGCTCCAAAGCACTCATGGCGGAGGTCAACCGAGACAGTAACTGATTAAACGTTGTTTTTAATTTGCCTAACTCATCTTCCTTGTGAACCCGGTCAAAGGAACTCGGTAAGGACACCATATCTCGCCCACCGAGATGGGCAATTGACCAAGTTAACTGTTTGACAGGGCGAGTGACTAAACCATAAAAAACAAGAGAAATGAGAGAGGCCAGCAAAATATCTTTAACAAGATTTTGGATAAAAAATTGGCTATTAAAGCGCACAATTTCATCGACTAAATAGCTACGATCTAAGTTAACAAGAATCTTTCCAAGCTGTACTTCAATATCACTGAAATACAGTTGGCGGGAGATAGATAATTCCCCAGGCAATAGACGTTCAGAAAGAGAATCACTGATATTTGGGGCCAAACGAAGGGCATTTGCTTGGGCAAACACATTCCCTTCTTCATCAAGCAGCACCACCCGATGAATGGCAGGGTGATACAGCAAACTCTCAGCTTGCTGTTGTGCAAACGGACGATCTAATCGAAATAAAGCTTGGGCTAGAGGTTGTTCCACAAGAGACAATACACTTTGCAACTCTTGCTCTATTCTAGCGGGTTCGTTTTTTAGAGTTTCATAGGCTTGTAAACAGCTCAACACAACACTTAAAACAATCGCCAACATCAAAGTTGCAATCGTTTGCTTTAAATACAGAGATTTCGTGAGCGCTAACCGCATAAGATCCCTACTAAGCTAAACCATTTAATAATAGTGGCGATGTACTATTCGCTTTGAGCTTAACTACCACCAAAGAAAGATCAATGATCGATCACTAAAATGACGGCATTAGGGCACCAGTCATTCCTAAATTGTGCAATAAATGAATATGCCAACAATTTATTCAACATTCAACTGGTATAAAATTTTCTTTATACATTAATAAGTTGTATATAAAGCAATACTAATTTAAGTCTCCCAAATACATAAAGACGACTTACTAGTTTACAAAAGCCTACAAATAGAAAGCGACTACCCATAATATCAAGCACGAGATATGCCAAAAGAGCTCACTGACATCCGATCAGACGAACAGCCTATGAAGCTGAAAATGCTTCCACCGGCTTACGGCTCACGCTTGATAACACCAAGGTTAAAGTCAGTACACAAGAAAAGACCAAAATAGACCCTGCAACTACCCAGCTCCAACCTCCATATTGCCAAAACGGGTCTAAGTAAAAACCACCGCAACTGGCGCCAACATAATAAAACACCAAATATAACGATGAGGCGCTGGCCTTAGCCTGATGGGCATTTTTACTCACATAACTGCTGGCGGTAGAGTGGCATAAGAAGAAGCCAAAACAATTTAAAAACAAACCCATAATGATCGTTGATAACGAGCCCTGAAGAGTCACAAGAGAGCCGATAATCAACACACATGTGCCCAATGTCATAATACGTGGCTGAGGAATAATGCCCGCAAGCTTACCAGAAAATGCCGACCCCACAGTGCCACTTAAATAGGTCAAAAACAGCAAGCTCACATACTTTGCTGACAAGCTGTATGGCGCTGCTTCAAGGACAAACGTGATATAGCTGTACTGGTTAATAAAGATAAAGAAGTTAAAACCACCAATAAGGTAGCACAGCAACAGTACACGATTACTTAAATGTAAACGGACGTTTTGTAAAATAGAGCTCACCTTAAATGGGCGCGGTTGAAACCTTTGTGATTTGGGTAACAAATAAGCGAACAAAGAAACGCACACCAAGCTGACCAAGGCCATCACCATAAAAGCGGCAGACGGCCCCTGCCATTCACCGACAAACCCTCCGATTAGGCGACCACCAATGCCCCCCAAAGTATTGCCACTGATATAAAGGCCAACCGCTACCGCTAGCGCATGGGGCGTATATTCATCCCCCATATACGCCACAGCAATAGCGGGCAAGCCCGCCAAAAAGAACCCTTGAACTCCTCTTAACACTAATAACCAAGGGTAACTTTCTACAAAAGCTAAGGCACAAGTGGTTAAGGTCACCCCGAATAAAGTGAAGAGCATGATGCCTTTTCGACCTAACGCGTCAGATAAGGGACCATAAAATAATAGGGAGATGCCTAAGGTGAAGGTGGTGATAGTAAAACTACTGGCCGCTTGCAGCTCCGTGATGGCAAAGTGCCCTGCAATCATAGGAAGTAATGGCTGAGTCACATACACATTGGCGAACACCATAAATGAACCAATGATAAGCGCTAGAGTACCACGCCAGAACACCCAACCTTTTGCTTCGATCATGCTTATGAGCCTGCTTTAAATTCAACTATCGGGGCACTATACTCCTTTCAAAAGCATCAAAAAAATATATAAAAATTATCCAATAGATAAGAGATGATTATGGAAGTAAAACCCTTACGCTATTTTCTAGCGGTCGCCGATACTTTGAGCTTTACCCGAGCCGCCGAACAACTGCACATCGCTCAACCGGCAATCAGCATGGCAATCAAAAAACTAGAGAGCGAATGTGGGGTAGACCTATTTCATCGTTACGAGCGTAAAATTTCGCTTACCGATGAAGGTCGGGTATTAATCGATTACGCTCGCAAGACGGTTCAAGCCGCCGATGATGCTCAGCTAGCGATGTCAGAGCTCAATGGTTTGGCCAAGGGAGAGGTTCGTGTGGGCATTCCCAGTATGCTGGGTTCTTATTACTTTCCACCCATATTAATGGCCTTCAAGCATCGCTACCCCAACCTGTCACTTCAGGTTATTGAAGGAGGCACTTGGAAGCTCAAACAAATGCTGGAAGCCGGCGAGATTGACCTTAGCGTGATCGTTGCAGAGTCCCCAAGCGATCAACTGGAAACTCGCGCTTTGATCCGGGAACAAATGCTGGTGGCGATTAATAAGGAACACCCCTTTGCTGCCTTAGACACAGTCACACCGGAGCAATTCTTTAAAGAGGAGTTGGTCATGTTTAAAGAAGGCTATTTTCATCGCCGAGTCATTGATCGCCTTGCTAAGGAGCAAGGTGTCACTCCAAACATAGGTTTTGAAACTAACTTGATTCCCCTGATCAAATCCATCGTACAACAGGGTTTTGGGGTATCAACCCTTCTTGGAATGGTCATTGAACCCAAAGACGACGTCATCACCAAACCCTTTGCGGATAATGTCTGGCTGGACATTAATATTGCATGGCGAAAAGGAGGCTACCTATCTAAAGCCAATCAGGCCTTTTTAAACTTTTTGATCGAAGAAACAGAACGAAAAAAGCCAATCTTTGAAAAGTGATTGGCTTACTTAAAAAGTGATTGGCTTAGTGGCTAACTCAATAATGGCTTGCTAGATAGCAAATGGCGCTACACCGATTAGGATGGGATGCAAATAGAAAGCGAACAAAGCAAAAGCAACCGTACCGATCACGACCGCTATCAAATCGTATTTCATATTAGGCGCTTCGTAAGTCACACCGGCTTCACGATCACGTCGTTTAGAAATGGCATAATCCGCCACAGCCCAAGCGAGAAAGGCACCAAATAACACCACGTCCGCCGAAGAGCCATTGCTAATAAGATGTGCAAAGGCCCAAAGTTTCACACCGATAAGCATTGGGTGGCCACCCATTTGCTTCATTTTCGAGTACGGCATCTTAGCCACAGCAAGATAAATAAATGCCACCAGTATCAGAAGAGCTGCCACATGACGTGACCAAACGGGAGGCGTCCACAACCAAACAGCACTGTATCGCGCATACCCATACCCCATAATGGTGGTGAGCAATCCCACAATGGCCACGGCACTGTATAGCAACTTCCAATTACGGGCCCCCAGTTGTTCGATCATCGACTCTCGTAAATCTGGTGCAAATGGACGTATGCAGTGCACCCCAATAAATAAAAACAACCCTACTAACAATAGCGCCATAACCCTCTCCTGTATGAACGACCTCTTCTGGCACGCTAACTTTATCCGCCCCCTATAGGTCGTGCAAGGCTATTCCCCAATTGACCATAGTCAAACAAAGCCAATCAGGTTTACACTAGTTCACTCTAACCTTCTGAGCTGTAGCTGCTTATTATGATCGATGCTTTATTTCTCACCTTCATTTTCCTTGTTGCTGGCGTCGTATCGGTTCCCATTGCCACTCGGTTAGGACTCGGCTCCGTATTAGGCTATTTACTAGCGGGTGTACTAATAAGCCCATTGTTGTCACTGCTGCAAGTGGACATCACCGCCTTGCAACATTTTGCGGAGCTTGGGGTGGTACTGATGCTGTTTTTGGTCGGCCTTGAACTTAAACCTCAAGCACTTTGGGCCATGCGTGCTAGGTTGGTAGGACTTGGTGGCGGCCAAGTGGCGCTAACTGCCCTAGTGGTCACAGCTGTCTGTCTAGGGTTTGGTGAATCTTGGAATACAGGATTGGCCATCGGGCTTATATTAGCCCTCTCCTCTACAGCTATCGTCATTCAAACCTTATCTGAAAAGGGTCTACTCAAATCAGACGGTGGTCAATCGTCGTTTGCCGTTTTATTGGCACAAGACATTATTGTCATTCCAATGCTTGCCTTTATGCCGTTACTGGCGTCCCCTGACTTGTCCAATATAGTGACAGAGGTTGCTGATACCGCAGGCTCTCATGATTCAACCTTACTTCATGGACTATCAGGGTGGCAGACCACCGCCGTCACTCTTGGCGCCATAGCACTGGTCATTGTTGGTGGTCATTACTTGGCGTCACCAATATTTCGCTATATTTCCATTGCTAACTTGCGTGAGATGTTCACGGCTACCGCATTACTGTTTGTTGTCAGTGTTACGGTATTGATGTCACTGGTTGGCCTATCCCCTGCCTTGGGAACCTTCTTGGCTGGCGTGGTGTTAGCGAGTTCTCCTTATCGTCATGAGCTAGAGAGTGACATTGCGCCATTTAAAGGGCTTCTTTTGGGGCTGTTTTTCATGACCGTCGGGGCGGGCATTGATTTCCAACTTTTATTTGAAAAGTTCTGGCTCATTATAGCCTTGAGCCTAGGCTTGATGATCGTAAAAGCGATCGTGCTTCTGGTTTTAGGACGGTTGTTTAATATCCGAGGAAGTAACAAATGGCTGTTTGGGCTGAGTTTAGCCCAAGCGGGGGAGTTCGGCTTTGTGTTGATCGCATTCAGCGAAAGTAACTCAGTATTATCCCAAGCTACGGCAGACATTCTACTTTTGATTGTTGCCATCTCGATGTTACTCACGCCTCTGCTTTTCATTCTTTACGATAAAAAAATCGCTCCACGCTATGTGAATGATTCCACCGGCCAGCACAGCAGTGAGTTTCCTAACGATAAAAAGATCATCATTGCGGGATCTGGTCGAATGGGCAGTGTTGTAGACCGTATGCTGAGATTGGCTAATTATGACGCCACAGTGATTGATTTTAGCGTCAAACGTTTACGTGCCCTAGAACGATTCGGGGTGCAAAATTATTTTGGCGACGCCACGCGACCAGACATTTTACATGCAGCCGGGATTGAAGAGGCAGACATCTTGATCATTGCCATTGATGACCCAGAGCAAGTGACTAAATTGGTAAAACATGTTGTTGAACACTACCCGAAACTTCACGTTATTGCTCGGGCCCATGATAACAACCATGTATACGATCTTTGGTCCTATGGCTGCCGTGACATCATCCGTGAAACCTGGGACAGCAGCTTACGTATGGGGCGCTCAACCTTCGAAGCACTAGGCATTCCAACGGAACAAGCTCAACAGATGGTGGATACTTTTAATCATTATGATAAGGATTCCATGGTTGCTGTAGCAGATGCTCATCAGACAGGAGTCCCTTCCCATGAAAACCAAGCCTACATCGCTCGCATAAAAGAACACCTTAAAGAGCGGGATCCAGAAGTTCGCGCGACCATGAACGCCCTACGTCATGGGAAAGATTCTCAAACATAAGGACAGTAATTGCGCAAAGTTCCGTCAACATACTGGTGAATCCCCAATCTTTGCGTAATCTCGACAGCAAAACCACATTATTCGGCTCATTTATCATTAACATGGAATGTAAAGATGGTGAGCCCGCCTCGCCAAAATGCCAGAATCCAAACAGACGGTGATATTTAATTCTATGAGTAAACTAACGACGCTGGCTTTACCCCTGCTGACAAGTTTATTGTTCAGTACGGCGGTATTTTCTGCGCCAGAAACGGAACTTCAAGACCAAACAGCGACTCCGGAAGTAACCGAAGCAACCGACGAGGCTGTCGAAAATCCAACCATTCCCCCAAGCCCAGAAGGGTATAAATTCAACAAACAAACCGTTGTGGATTTAGCCCGATCTCTTTCTAAGCAGCCGATGCAGGCTCCGCAGAAAGCCCCTGAGGCACTTAATGGGATGGATTACGAAACCTATCGACAAATCAACTTCCAACAAAACCAAGCCGTTTGGGGTAATTCACCCACCAAGTTCTCTATTCAGCTGTTTGCCCCTGGTTTTCTTTATCAAGATTTGATCGAAATTGATGCGGTGGAGAATGGCCGAGCTTTCCCGATTGAAGTAAAGCCAGATTCTTTCACCACACCTAACGATGAAATCAACCAACTGATTACTCAGGTGGGCAAATACGCTGGCTTGCGATTGCACTATCCAATCAATCGTAACGAATACAAAGATGAGTTTATTGTGTTTCAGGGGGCCAGCTACTTTCGCGCTGTGTCCCGGGGCCAAAACTACGGAGTTTCTGCCCGAGGTCTAGCCATAGACGTCGCCCAGCCAACGGGTGAAGAATTCCCAATGTTTCGCCATTTTTGGATCGAGCGCCCATCCACCTCCCAAGAAGCCATTGTCGTTCACGCCCTATTGGACAGTAAGCGCGTCACGGGAGCATATCGCTTTGGTATTTACCCAGGCTCTCCTACCCGTGTAGATGTAGAAGCGACGCTCTTTCCAAGGGATGACATTAAGCACGTGGGTCTGGCCCCGATCACCTCTATGTATATGTTTAACGGTTCTTTAAATCACTCCCGTACGGAAGACTTCCGTGAAGCGGTGCATGATTCTGAGGGATTGCAGATTCAAACAGGAAAAGACGAGCTACTTTGGCGTCCATTGAATAACCCTGAAAACCTTCAAATCAGCGCGTTCATGGACCAGTCACCAAAAGGTTTTGGTCTGATCCAACGCCATCGTCGGTTTGCCGACTATCAGGACCTAGAAGCGAATTACCAAAATCGCCCTTCCATGTGGATCAAGCCTTTAAATGATTGGGGCGAGGGCCATGTTGAGCTGGTAGAGATCCCGTCAAATTCAGAAGCCAATGACAACATTGTGGCCTATTGGCAGCCTAAAGGCGGTCTGAAGAAAGGTGAGCCATTTACCTACTCCTATCGTTTAACCATGACTAACGACACCCCTGTGTTGGCTGATAAACCCCACATTGTTCGTAGCGCTCAAGGTAACAAGCTACAAAATGACAACGAAGAAGTGGTGATTGATTTCAACAATATTGACATCACGGATATGAATACGATCGCGGTTGACGCAAGCATTTCTTCTGGAGAAATCATTGAAGCGCACCTAGCACCTAACCCATACCAAAATGGCGTACGCGCCTATGTGACGTTTGATCCAAAAGATGCAAACTCAGCAGAACTGCGAGTACAACTTCAGCAAGAAGGTAAGCCCCTTGCTGCCACTTGGTTATACAGATGGTTGAATGAATAATGGACGTTAATAGCAATAAAGGACATTACGCACTTCCTAACGAAGCAAAGCTCACCATGCCTCGTCATGAGGTGGGTGAATCGCGACAAAAAGCTAAGAGACAAAACCAACGTTTCTTTTTGACCACCCTATTGGCGCGTCTCTTTGTCATCGCTTGTACCGCGGGCTTAACGGTTTATGGTGCAAAAGAGATGTACGACGTACTGAATACGAACCAAATCACCTCCCTACAGTGGTTATTTTTGGGATTGTTCTGCGTGAACTTCTCGTGGATTTCCTATGCTTTCAGCCAAGCCACCTTAGGTTTGGTATTTAAGCTGTCACCCTTCCATTGGCGACGAAAAGAACAGGAGCCCGAGGGCGTCACGGCCATCTTGCTACCGGTTTATAACGAAGATCCTGTGCGCATCCGCGCCAGCATTGAAGCCATGCATGATGACTTGGTAGAGAAAGCCCCAGGGAAATTTGCCTTCTTTATCCTCAGCGATACCAACCGTTCGGAATCGAGCATTAAAGAGAAGCAGACTTTTTATCCCATTTTGAATCATGACGAATCCGCCTGCCCAATCTATTACCGTCGCCGCTTAAATAACGCCGAACGAAAAGCAGGTAATATTTCGGAATGGGTCACCCGTTTTGGGGCCGATTATGAATGCATGATCGTACTAGATGCTGACAGCCTAATGAGCGCTGAGTGTCTACAATCCCTGTCTCGTCGTATGGCAGCGGAACCCACCCTTGGCTTGATTCAGACCTTACCAACCCTGATTCGTGCTGACACCCTTTATGGTCGCATTCAGCAGTTTGCAAACCAGTGTTTTGGTCCCATCTATGCGGCGGGTTTAACCACTTGGCATGGTAATGCTTCTAACTTCTGGGGTCACAATGCCATCATTCGCACCCGAGCCTTCGCTGAATCCTGTGGCCTACCGCTATTACCCGGTGAAGCACCATTCGGTGGCCATGTATTAAGTCACGACTTTATTGAGGCGGCATTACTGCGCCGCGCCGGTTGGGGTGTTCGATTTGATACAGACCTACAAGCTTCCTATGAAGAAGCGCCGCCATCGCTCATTGATGTGATGGTTCGTGACCGTCGCTGGTGTCAGGGCAACTTGCAGCATAAAGCTTTTTTACCTGCTAAAGGCCTACATTTCGCCAGCCGTATGCACTTGCTAACAGGTATCTTCGCCTATTTCAGCGCAGTGTTTTGGTTTTCGCTGATTGCTGTCGGTTTCGCCTTGGCGGTACAGGCTCATTTTGTTCGCCCAGAGTACTTTAACAATTTATCTCTGTTCCCGAATTGGCCTGTCTTCGACTTCGAAAAAGCACGTTCTCTATTCATAGTATCCATGGGCCTAGTACTGGCCCCCAAGATCTATGGTTGGATCAGCGGCATGGTGCATTTGAAGCAGTGCTTCAAATTCGGCGGCCCTATCATGCTAACACTCGATACGCTGCTTGAAATCATCATCTCTGCCCTTTATGCACCGATTTTGATGTTCTCTCAGTTCCTTGTGGTAATGGACATTTTAAAAGGCAGAGACAGTGGCTGGGCTCCTCAATCCCGTGATGACGGAGCCAACTCTTGGGGTGAAACCGCCCGCGCCCACAGCTACCACACTGTTTTTGGTTTGGTATTAGGTGCAAGTGCATTGTATTTAAGCCCCCAACTGTTCTACTGGTCTCTGCCTATTACTTTTGGTTTAGTGTTTTCTATTCCCTTGTCTTGGCTCAGTGGTGGCGCGAAACGAGGCAACTTGCTCTCCAAACTAGGCCTGCTAAAAGGCCCGGAAGAACGCAAACCAACACCTATCGTTAAGCGCCTTGAGCAGAAGATCGCTGAGCTTGCTTCCTTAGAAGACAACTTACTGCAGCCTGAAGAAGCTCATGCCCTAGAGGCCTACCTGAACGATGTGCAGTTTTACCACTGGCATTTAGCGCAACTGCCTGAAGAGGAAGACACCAGCTTCAACCGCGATCGCATCTGCGCTGCTTGGCAAATCGAGAATAGCGAAAGCCTTGATGAGCTTCTCACCCACCTAAGTGAGAAAGAGTGCTTAATGATTTTGAAAAATCGATCGCTATTTATGGCTCTACAAAAGTTCTTTCACATGAGTGATGAAGGCCAAAAACAAGCCTATGCTTAGCCCAACCACTTAACTGTAAAAGGCCGCTTTCTAAGCGGCCTTTTTTTGTGACATTTTCAACCGTCAGCTTTCCATCAAGTTTGGCAGCATTTCGCAACTTAGTGCACCAATACCCAAAAGATAGCACAGGTAAAATGAAGTCGTCGGTTTTCGGGTTTACTACAGAGCGGGTTAGGTCAAAACTAAATCCCGTACTAAACAACGAGCAAAAAGGAGTAGCACCATGAAAAAATTCATGCCGATTGTAGCAAGCACGGTAGCACTTACAGCCTTCACAACCGCTGCCAATGCTGAGGATATGAGTACAAACGACAGTGGCCTATACCTAGGTGGTAACTACGGTTACCTGAAAGTCGACAATGAGGATGATTTCGACGATAGCAACGATATGTGGCAAGGGGTATTGGGTTACCGCTTTAATAGCTTCTTTGCTTTGGAAGGTGCCTACTCGGACTTTGGCGAGTACGGAAACAGTATTTCCAACGCAGAAACCACCGGCTATTCAGCGGCATTAAAAGGTACATTACCAATCACGGATACAGTAGAAATCTTCGCTAAAGCAGGTCAGCTATGGTATGAAACAGACTATAACGTGGCTGGATTTAATGGTTCAAACGATGACGAAGCATTGTTTGCAGGTGCAGGTCTTAACTTCAAGCTGTCTCAAAACCTACTGCTTAGCGCCCAATACACCTGGTACGACGTTGATTTGAATGCCGACGAAGCGGCAGATAGCGGCAGTGACACAGACTTTGACACGGACTTTAACCAAGCCTCACTCGGTCTAGAATACCGTTTCTAAGACACCTCATAAGCAGCATCAGCCTAGTTGGTGCTGCTTATCTATACCTTACTTATCTTCCCTTAATCTGATGTTGCCAACTGGCTCACTTGCCGATACAACCCCATTCCAGCAACAACACCGACAACACATAAAGCAAGCCACACCCATTCACGCTCTAATTCAGATATAGAGAGCAATCCACCTAACGTCACATTACCAAGAAAAGCCACCGCACCACCGACACAAGAGTACAATCCATAGTAACTCCCCAACTCGGACTTAAGACAAAAACGTGGCACATAAGAACCAAGCAAAGGCAAAACCAACATCGACCCTAAGCTAAAGGTCACTCCGTACCCAATAAAGTTGAGCCATGGGGCACCAGAAAACGAAACAATAAACCACAGAAATGAACTCCCCATCATGGCGATGCCCAAACCCATAGCACGGGCACTACCAATAGTGCGTGCTACCCAGCGGCTCACAGGAAGTTGCAAGGTAATACCCAGCACCGAGGTGGTCATAAACACCCAGGTAATCACCTGAGTCCCCAATGCACGGGATTCCACTTCCGCAGGCAAAGATAAGTACAGCTGGTGGAAAAACAGATGGAACGCACAGGCAAAGGCAATAAACCCCATGAAAGCTTTATTAGCAAACATAGAGCGCCACTGATACCAAAAAGGGAGCTCATTGGAGGAACGCTTTTCCTGATCAACCAGTTCTGGCAAATAGCGCCATTGGATCAAAAACAACAGACTAAAGAGCAAGGCAGCCCCAGTTCCAACCCAAGTAAAACTAAAAGAGGCTAGCGCCACACCCACTAATGGGCCTAAAAACATACCCGCTTCGCTGGTCCAGTTCTGCATGGCAAAGACACGATCACGGCGCACCTGATCCGGTGCTTCATAGGCCAAATAGGCGTTGCTAGAAGGGGTAAATAACGCCCCAGCCAATCCTGTTAAAAAAGCGCCTAACAACAATAGCGGAAGCGTCTGAGCCAAACCAAGCAAGGCAAAACCAACCACACGAACCACACATCCCAACAGAATAAGTCGCTTATAGCCAAGGTAATCCCCTAAGGTCCCCCCCACTAAGAACAACCCCTGCTGACTTAATACCCGTAACCCTATCACCCATCCCACATGCCATGGGCTCAACCCCAATGAGCGCTGCAAGTGATCCGCTAAATACGGCAGCAACATGTAGAAGCCTAAATTAAATGTGAAGCCATTAATGACCAGCACACGACCAGCAGCTGAAAGGAGTCGCCAATCAGCCATAAAGTGGTTTGCGTTCATGAAAAATACTGTGTTGGATGATTAAATCAAGCAGATAGGTACTATTGGATTTGACTTAAAATGGCATCAACTCGCTCTGGGTTAATCGCAATCTTATCTCGAAACTCTGGATAAGCTGCATCAAGATCCGCCTTATTCACCGGATCACCCACTTGGATTATCCCTACCATTCCCATCACCAAATGCGGCGGACAGTAGTAAAGCTGCAGTCCTTCCTCAGTCAAAGTGACCGTATAGGTTTCATTCAGCTTGGACTCCCAAGCAGTCTGGCCTTCTGGAGTGAGATAGGATTTCACATGATGTCCAGGATTCGTCGGAACAAATGTCACCGTATCGCCAACTTGAGCTTGCACAAAAGAAGGCTCAAACACCATGGGCCCCTTCTTGCCGAAGCTCAGCATTTGCACTTGCCAGTCCTTTGCCAAAACACTGGTGCTCATCATCAAGGCCACAGCGGCAACTATGATCGTTCTATTTAACAACATAACTAGATTTCCCTATTTCCCCTTTGCTAAGGGAGTCTTTCATATTCAAAAAAGCTGATGCGCCACGGCGCTGGGTACGGACAAATGGAATCCCCATACTATCCAAGGCCACATCTGCTCGCACCCCGTATACATCAAACACCAACTCCGGGGTTAAAATATCTTTTGGTGCCCCTTGGGCAACTAGCTCGCCCCCTTTTAACACCAGCAAATTATCCGCGTATTGAGCAGCGAGGTTAAGATCATGAAGAATCATAATAGACGTCCAACCATTGGCCTTCGTCTGCTGATCAAGGTGATCCAATAACACCTGCTGGAAATGCAAATCCAACGCACTGACAGGCTCATCGAGCATGAGTATTTTAGGTTTACGCATTAACGCTTGGGCGAACAAGATCATCTGACACTGACCACCACTTAAGGTTCGCACATCTTGGTTCGCAAGATGCAATAAGCCGATCTCATCCAGCGCTTGCAAGGCCTCTTTAATCAAACGGTCCCCAAGATTAAGGGACAAAGCATTAAGCTGACCAAGGAGAACCACCTCCAAAACACTCAGCCCCACATCCAATTTAATGTCTTGAGGCATATAGCCAAATTGCTGTCGCCAGGCTGTTAAATGCTTTTTGCTTAGGGTTTTACCCTCAAACTGCACTGCCCCTTGTTGAGGTGAGATATCACCAAACAAGGTTTTTAATAGGGAGCTTTTGCCGGTGCCATTAGGTCCAATGATCACATGAACCTTACCGGCCTCCAGCTCAAAGCTCATATCCTTTGCCAACACCAGATCATCAAAGGCCAAACTCAAATTTTGAACTTGCAACATGATTAGCGCCTCTTTCCTATGATCAGCCAAAAGAAGAAGGGCACCCCGATAATGGCGGTAACAATACCAATTGGAAACAAAGAGCCCGGAACGATTACCTTCGACAACACTGAAGCACTAGATAATAAGAAGGCTCCGACCAAAAACGACAAGGGCAGAAAGTACCGTTGATCTTCACCCACAAGAATACGAGCAATATTCGGTGCAACAATCCCGATAAAGCCAATGATGCCCACAAAACTGGTGGCAGTGGCGGTCATTAACGCCACCAGCACTAATGTCTTTAAACGCAGGCGCGCCACATTCACCCCGAGACTTTTCGCCCGTTCCTCCCCTAACCTTAGGGCCGTTAACTTCCATGAGTCCTTCATCAAGATGGCGACACAGCCAAACGTTACCAATGCGGTGATCGCCACATTGCTCCAAGAGGCTTTCGTCAGGCTACCAAATAACCAAAATAGAATCTGCTGACTCAGCTCAGGAGACGACACGAATTGCACTAAAGACAATAAAGACTGGAACAAAAACAGTAAGGCGATACCCGCCAAGATAAGCTGACCCGATGAAATATGTCGCATCATAGCCAACCCAAACAACAAACTAGCCGACAACATACAACATAAGAACGCCCCAACAGGAACGGCTATCTTAGCGTTCAATCCCAGCGACCCTAAATACAGCATCAAAGCCGCCCCAAATCCAGCTGCCGCGGCCATACCAAGGGTATAAGGGCTCGCCATGGGGTTATTCAGTAACGTCTGCATTTCAGCACCACCTACCCCAAGAGAGCCTCCTACAATGATAGCCATCAAAGCGATAGGTAGTCTCAAGTTGGTAACAATGACTTGAGTCGTGCTGGATACCTCCACTGGCACCCCCAAAACATTCAGCAAGGCATTGGCAACGTCCCCAATACCCAACAATGAGGGCCCCGTTGCAATATCAAAAAGGAAAGACAATAACAAAGCGACTAGCAGAGCCAACAAGACCCACCATCGCTTTTTCTCATGTTGACGCTGAGCAGATAAGGCGTCAGCTACCAAGTTTGCGTCCAAAATTTACCCGTCTTTTATCTAACTACCAGATTGGATCATGATCCACTTCTCAGCCTTACGGCTGGGCGTAAAAGGCGCACATTGTACCTTCTTCACATGGCGAGGGCTTCAATTGATTGGCCTTATTTACAACAATCACAATAATGAGAATAAGTTGCATCCGCATTTTAAATCACTGTAGAATCCCCGCAAGTTTTAAATAGAACTTAAATGCTACCGCATCCCTTCAATTCTCTCTGTTTTACAGGTTTATCATGCTACGCAAACAACTGAAAAAGTGGGCCGTTCTTGCGACCTTATTAACGGCTTCCAGCGCTTACGCTGAACGCATCACTATCACCGACGTATTAGATCGAGAAGTCACCTTTGAAGCGCCAGCACAGCGTGTCATCGTTGGCTTTTACCCTGAAGACTACATGGCAATCGGCACCGAAGCGGCCTATGACAAAGTTGTTGGGATGTCTAAATACATTTGGCAAGCCCGTTCTGCAAACTGGGAAATGTATCTTGAGCATCGCCCTTCATTAGACGACATTCCAGGCATCGGCCGAGTCGACACCAAAACCTTCTCCGTAGAAAAAGTCATTAGTATGAACCCTGACCTACTGATGCTGGCAGATTGGCAATACAAAGGCCTTGGTAGTGATATTGAGCGTTTAGAGAACGCTGGCGTTAAGATTGCCGTAGTAGATTTCAACGCCCAAACCGTAGAACGTCATGTTAAAAGCACCCAAATCATTGGTGCTATTACGGGCCAACAAGAGCGCGCCAACACCATTGCTAACGAATACGCGCAAAACGTTAAACTGATTACAGATCGTCTTGCAGAGGCCAATCTACCTCAGCCAAAAATCTACACTGAATACGGTGCCGCTGACATTGATGAGATCGGCTACACGTTTGGCAAAAACATGTGGGGAGCCATTGCGACGACCGCAGGCGGCGATAATATCTCAGCACCCTTTATTGAATGGTGGGGCAAATTGAATCCAGAGCAGATTCTTGCTTCTAACCCAGACGTCATTGTCATTACAGGCTACGAAACAGGTACAACAGACTCCTCCATGGTTATGGGGCAAGGTGTTAAAGAGTCTTTAGCAAAAACACGATTAGAAGGTTTTAAAGAGCGTACTGGCTGGTCCTCCCTATCAGCGGTACAGAATAACCGCATGTATGCAGCTTACCACGGAGCCTGCCGCACCATCTTAGATGGCGCCATGATTCAGTTCTACGCAAAGGCTATGTACCCAGAGCTGTTTGCTGACCTTAATCCAGAAGAAGCCTACAAAGACTTCTACCAAAAATACCTACCAGTGATGCCTGAAGGCACCTTTGTCACTGAACTGTAAGTCCCTGCAAAACCCGCTCACTGGGGCATTCCCTGGTGAGCCTATGTCTCATAAGTCAGTAAAAACCAATCAAGGAAGTTTGTAGAAACCCTACTCTCTGGGCTTTTAATCACGCTGAATTTTAGGTTAAGGTTAGCGTCCAAATTCATGCTAAGGATCTGCAATGAAAACCCTAAACTTACGCAATTATTCAGTGATTGGTCTTTGTGTTCTTGCTTCAAGCGCCGCGTCGGCTAATGGATTATCGGCCAGCACTTTTATCGGTTACGGTGAATCACCGTACAAGCACACAGACCCAAACAGCACGGCTCTCCCGCTTATCCAATATGAAGGCGATAGATTCTATCTAAAAGGCACAAACCTCGGTGCTTATTTAGTCAAAGAACGTGCCCAACAATTCAGCGTTTTCGCTGGTTACTCACCCTTTTCATTTGACCCAAGTGACAGCAGTGATGCGCAAATGCGTCAGCTCGATGAGCGCTACACGACAGGTGTATTTGGTTTAGAGTACACGCGATTCACACCAGCAGGTATTTTCTCGGCAAAGATAACCCACGACTTCCTTGATACCTACAACGGTTTCAATGCCGACTTGTCTTACGGTCTTATGCTCCCGGTTAGCCCAACTGTACGCATCATGCCCAAAGCAGGTCTAGTGTGGAATAGCGGTGATTACAATGACTACTACTTTGGCGTGTCTTCTAATGAAGCGGCTCGCAGTGGCCTAGCAACTTATACGGCAGATGACAGTATCACGCCTTACGTGAGCGTGATGACTCTTATAGGCCTTTCGGAGCGTGTTAGTTTGTCTCTAAGCGCCGACGCTCGCTTCTTGCCAGATGAAGTGAAAGACAGCCCAATGGTCGATGAAGACACTCTTTTTGGTGCCACCATTGGCTTAGGCTACGCCTTTTAAGAACAAATAAATGGATACCCAAAAGCACCCTACTGGGTGCTTTTTTATGCTCTTCGTTTGCTAACTAGCGCAACATGAGATCCAGCTCATCAACCACTGGAGACCACTCGGCGTCCTCTTCTTTCAATTGCTTCAATAAGCTAGCTTGGGCCGATGTCCAAAAATCAGCATTCCACAGCAAAACATCTTTAGGGATAGGGCCATTCTTGGCGATAAATGCGTCCACAGCGTCTTCACTCGCCTCCAAACCAAGCTGTTCGAAGAGCGTTTCAATTGAGGGGCTTAACGTATCCATGCTATCTCCTTTAAATCAATTTTTAATCAGTAAAAAGTCTAGAACACTAAACAAGAAGCTTCTAACGTCATCATGATCAAGAGCTTAGTTTCTAACCAGCTTAGCGACTGCTAAGTCCACCGCATCAGAACCGTCTGTTAACTCAACTATTTCCTGTTTGATGGCTGGCGTATCAATCATGGTCGCCAAAACTTTAGCCACGTTACCTCGTTTCACGCTGCCATAAGGCAAGGCTTTTGCGAGACTGATTGCACCATCTCCCTCCTCATCAATGAGCGTTCCAGGACGTAAGATCACCCAATCCAAGTCAGTTTCCACGAGGGCTGCATCGGCTTCTTTTTTCGTTTCCATATAAAACTCAAAGCCTTCTCCTAGCCCCTTAGTGCGCCCTGCTTCCGGGAAGGCAGACACTAGATACACGCGCTTGATGCCATTGTTTTTCATTGCTTCAATGAGCGTCTTAGGCCCTTGACCGTCAATCATAGCGGTCCTGTCGCGGCCACTGCCAGCAGCCCCAGCCGAGAACACCACCACATCAGCACCCTTTGTCAGCTCTGTTAACGTAGCAACATCCATATCCATCATGTCCCCAGCCACGCTGCTTACTTGGTTGCGCTGATACCAGCCTGCATGTTTTGGATCCCGGCTGAGCCCTGTTACATCATGGCCAGCCGCTACCAACATAGGGCATAACCGCTTGCCGATACCACCTGTGGCACCAATTACAAATACCTTAGACATAGAACCTCCTTATCAAATGGTTCATTCAATTTAGTCCCATTAAAGCAGGGCAAAATGCAGGAGGTAAGCAAGAAAAAATAAAACAATAAGAAGCTAATTTGCGCATTTGAATGCACCAACTAGCATTGATTTCAAAGAGAAAAGATATCGCACAACTGTCCCTGTTGTGCTGGACTTGAATCACAATTTAAAAACTGAAACAGCCTGCTTTAAATCGTTCGCTTGCTGCGCTATGGCCGCACTGGACTGTGAGTTTAAGGCAACCGATTCACTGGTATCAGAAGTGATTGCCCGAATGCTCTCGACGTTTTTGCTGATTTCATTAGCCGCAACAGTTTGCTCCTCAATGGCGCTCGCCACAGAGCCTGCCATGTGAGCAATGTCATCTACTTCGCGGATAATTTTGCTTAACACATCTCCTGTGATGGCAGCTTCATCACGGCTCTTAAGCCCCTCATCACGGCATTCATTAATCAATGCCACCATACTCTTAGTACGAGATTGCAAGGACTCAATGATTTCTGAGATTTCTACCGTAGCAGTATGTGTTCGGCTCGCTAGTGCCCTGACTTCATCCGCCACCACCGCAAACCCTCGACCTTGTTCACCAGCGCGCGCCGCTTCAATAGCGGCATTTAACGCTAATAGGTTTGTCTGCTCTGCAATGTCTTGAATTACGTTTAATACAGTACCAATACTTTCACTTTCCTTGGCCAATGCATCGGCGGTACTCATAGAACCTTCTAAACGGGAGGCAAGACTGTGAATATGCTCAATAGCTGAACTCACCTTGGCTTGACCGTCCGCAGCACTATCTTGAGTTGCCGTAGCTTTGTCTGCCGCGTGCTCCATATTGCGAGAAATTTCCTCCACGGTCCCCACCATCTCAGCAACCGAAGCAGCTACCATATCGGTTTCATCTCGCTGGCGATCTGCATCGTGGGCAGTCCGTGCAGCCGTTTTCGATAGCAACTGGGTTTGATCTGTCATATTGACCACAGTATTGTTTACCGATTGCACCACACTCTGAAAGCCTTCCAACATCTGATTAATGCTCTTTGACACCTCGCCAATCTCATCTTTTCCTTCATAGGCGACTCTAGTACCAAGATTGCGAGTTTGATCAATCTCTAACATTGCTCTCCTAATGATATCGAGAGGACGGCTGATAGATTGGCTAATGCGCCACGCAATCAATCCAGCTGACACCACAATAAGCGCAAACACAACCAACATAAGCATGCGAATTTGATTCAATAGCTCATCTGTACGTTGCTCCATGGCTTCAGTCATAAGCGCTAATTTGCTTTCAGTCTGCTGTATAGTTCGACGCATGACACCCATCTGGCCATCATTACTGGTAAGACCAATAGCCTGTTGTTGATTAACATAAACTGAGAATTTATCTTGATAAGAATCCGCTAAAGAAAGGAGAGATTGCTTACTATCGGCGGGAATACTAGCACTACGTAACTGATCTTTGAGTCTGGTTAATGTGCTTTTGAAGCGTTCAAGATACTTCATATCTAAACGCAACATAAAGTCTTTTTCATGCCTGCGTAACTGCAACATGGTCACCAATAAGGCGTCTTGATTAAACGCTTTTAGCGACGATTCGATATCATGAACAGCGCTACGTAAATCCCCCTCAAGCCCCTCGTCTTGATTGAGCCCCATTTGAACTGTGGCATCAACTACCCCGTTAAAAAGGCGTCGATACTCCACAAACAATTCCTCTAAATCGCTAAATTCAGAAGCTTGCACGCCTAGTGTCCCGAACATTACATTCAGCTTTTGCTGTTGCTGAACAATACGTTCTGCAACGTCGTCAAATTGCTTAAGATATTTCAGATCTTCCCGAGCTAAAAAATCTTTCTCATGGCGACGCAATAAGAGCATTTCTGACTCCTGTCGCTGGGACAGTTCTTTACCATCTATCAAATCTTCTAAATGCGCTTCAGCAAAGAAGAGGACAATGATCAGAGCCAACATTGACACTAAAACAACACAGGTATTTAACGCGAGCTTTTGCTTAATCAGCATGATGTCACCCTATAATTGGTTAACTTATACGGGTACGCATCCGTGGTGACCGCATACAGGCTTTTGTGTAAGCCTTTTATTTATCAGCCTAACTCTTGTTTTTTAAATTTAGATGAAAAATTAAAAACTGTGAAAAAATCTAATTGGAATTCTGGCTGCGAGCAATAGGCACTACATCCACAGTGCAGCACCTCTATTAAGATTCCAGTGTAGAGCGCTGGGCAATTCTAAGACAAGAAAGCAGGTAGAGAAGTATCACTGGTGCGGTTAAAAATACCGGCGCAACTCCCCAGTGAATCGAAAGCGGACGGATCATAAATAGGGTTAAAGCAACAGGCAGTAGTAACAATAATCCTCGTCCCACACTCAAACTTAACACATAGGACTGTTCACAAGCAGGACAACGCTGAGGTCGAAAAAAGCTTTTTCGTAGGGAAGATAAAGCAATGGGATTTTTACAATGTGGGCACTTCATAGGTCGCTCGCTTCGCCAATACAATCCATAAGACACACTCAGAGTATACAAAACTCTCTGGGCTTACGTCTTATGTTTCACCACGGGTCACTGATACTTTACTGCGCCAAAACGAAAAAGCCCCAGCGCTAGGCTGAGGCTTTTTAAACATCGAATTACTAATAAAAGATTAGCTTTACAGCTCTCGGGAGCCTAGGAACTCATCATAAGTACCTTGGAAGTGCTCTATTTTCTCATCTTTGATATGTAAGATTTCGGTTGCCAAAGAGGACACAAACTCTCGGTCATGACTGACGAAGATCAAAGTACCTGGGTACATTTCCAAAGCCATGTTCAAGGATTCGATGGATTCCATATCCAAGTGGTTGGTTGGCTCATCCATGACAAGCACATTGGTTTCTTGAAGGATCAGCTTACCGAAGATCAAACGGTTCTTCTCACCACCAGAACACACTTTCGCTTTCTTTTTGAAATCATCCGCAGAAAATAGCATACGGCCTAGAGTCGCACGCACCACCTGATCATCATCCCCTGGCTTACGCCACTGGGTCATCCAATCAAACAGGGTCATATCATTATCAAACAAATGACTACTGTCTTGAGGACAATAACCTAAGCTCGCATTCTCCGCCCATTTAACCGTACCTTCTTTGGCTTCGATTTCAGACATCAAACAACGCAACAAAGTCGTTTTACCGACACCGTTTTCACCTAGTACCGCCAAGCGTGCACCCGCTTCTAGAATTAAGTTACCGCCGGAGAACAAATGCTCATCTTCGTAGCTGTGACCTAGATTTTCTAGGATCAGTGCTTGACGGTGTAGCTTCTTATCCTGATTAAAACGGATAAATGGGTTTTGACGACTAGAAGGCTTGATGTCTTCGAGTTTAATCTTCTCCAATTGGCGCGCACGGGACGTCGCCTGTTTTGCTTTAGAAGCGTTCGCCGAGAAGCGCGCCACAAACTGCTTAAGATCGGCAATCTGTGCAGATTTTTTCGCATTCGCTGCCATCATACTTTCACGGGCTTGGGCAGACGCCAGCATGAAATCATCGTAGTTACCTGGGTACACACGCAACTCGCCAAAATCGATATCTGCCATGTGAGTACACACAGAGTTCAAGAAGTGACGGTCGTGGGAAATAATGATCATGGTGGACTGATACTGATTCAGAAGATCTTCCAGCCAACGGATCGAGTCAATGTCCAAGTTGTTGGTTGGCTCGTCCAATAGCAGGATATCCGGGTTCGAAAACAACGCCTGAGCCAACAATACACGTAGCTTCCAACCCGGAGCCACTTCACTCATAGGACCAAAGTGCAAAGACTCTTCGATGCCCGCGCCCAGCAAAATTTCACCGGCACGGCTTTCTGCACTGTAGCCGTCCATCTCAGCGAACTCACCTTCTAACTCAGCGACCTTGATGCCGTCTTCTTCGCTCATTTCTGGCAAGCTGTAGATGCGATCGCGCTCTTGCTTCACTTCCCACAGCTCTT
Source organism: Marinomonas vaga (assembly GCF_055388305.1). Classification (NCBI taxonomy): domain Bacteria; kingdom Pseudomonadati; phylum Pseudomonadota; class Gammaproteobacteria; order Oceanospirillales; family Oceanospirillaceae; genus Marinomonas; species Marinomonas vaga. The sequence goes on along the minus strand of NZ_AP043903.1, from coordinate 2,163,642 downwards.
TATAACCCATGATTACGGTATCAATAACGCTGTATTCTTCAAACGCAAACTGATCCTGATTTAGCTTACCGACACGATCATTTGGCGAGATAGAAACGTTACCAGCCGTCGGCGTTAAACTACCGTCTAAGATTTTCATCAGGGTAGATTTACCACAGCCATTGGCGCCGATCAGACCGTAGCGGTTGCCATCGCCAAATTTAACTGAGATGTTTTCAAAAAGAGGTTTGCTACCAAACTGCATGGTAACGTTAGAAGCTGTGATCATTGATATTCCAGAGAGAGATAGAAGGCGTTTCTAAAAACGCTTATTGAATTGATGGGCGTACTATAAAGCCTGACAATAAAATGTCCATGGAAGCGGCGAAAAAATCATCGATTTTACGGAATCTTCGAGGCAATTCCGCTTCATTCACATGCTAGGCTGGAATCTCGGACGGAGTGGTTTCTATATCAAATGCCACAACACAGTTGCGTCCATTTCGTTTGGCTTGATACATGCGTCGGTCGGCAATATCCAGTAAAACCGCCCCTTCATTACTGTCTTCTAGGGTGGCAACACCAATACTCACTGTCACTTGGATTGGCAGTTCTGCCCCAAAATCATAATGGCTTATGTCTTCACGGATACGCTCCGCTTGCACAGTCACCTGTTTGACATCTCCAGCCACCAACAAGCAAAATTCCTCCCCACCATGGCGATAGAGATTGCCACTACCGCAAGACTGGTTTAATTCACTGGTCAAATGACGCAGCACTTCGTCCCCTGCTTCATGGCCATAGTTATCGTTCACTTTTTTAAAGTGATCGATGTCTAGCAGAAGCAGGCCAAAGTTTTCACCTGACGCCACTCGAGCTGCAAAATCCCGCTTAAAGGCGAGTCGGTTTTTTGTTCCTGTGAGCACATCCGTTAAGGCTAGTTTTTCTAAGTCCTTTTCTATGCGCATACGGTTATGCTCATAGACAGCAGAAATCCCCCAGATCAACACATAACAGAGCCCAAAATTAAGCCGTACGGTAGAGGCGTTCAGAGCGACTTCATTATTCAGCTTGATACTCAAAACAATAAATGCGAGCACTAATGATGCCACGGATAAAACAAAGCCATCTCTAGCACCAAGGGAAAGGTAAAACAAAATAGGAAGAAATAAAGGCCAGACAAACAGACCATTCATTAGTGGTCGGGATAAAATAGCAAAACCAACGATTAGTATGAAAAGTGCGATGTACGCATATTGAAGAAATAAGGTTTCGCGACCTTGTTTAAACTTTCGGTAAATCAACAAAGAAAATAAAGCTAATCCCAGCTCAACAAGGCCAAGTACTGGCGCATTATTAAACCCCACATTCCAAACCCCTAAAATGACAGCAATGGTTCCCATAACGGTGGTAAGGCCCTGCCAAACTTTAATACGCAGTTGATCACTGCTGGTGGCTTTCAGTGGATCCATATCCGTTTCCTAACAAGGTGGGAAGAATTCAATAATATAAGAGTTTCTAATACAGCTTTGTCTAATCCGATAATACATGGCTGATTCGCCAAATCAAAGGTTAACCCATCGTACAAATAAAAAAGCTCCGAAAATCGGAGCTTTTAATAGAGTTTTGACGAAGATCACAGACGAAATGTCATACACAAGATGTCTTTAATCTTACGATCAATGTCTATGCCCGCCGCATCAAAATCCGCACGTTCAGCTTGATAGAGTAATGGCTTCACTTCACGCAGTTTTTTAATACCTTGTGGGTCCTCTGTCAGTAAGACAGAGACATACGAAAACGCATCATAGTACGCAAATGCTTGTTCACGTAACGCATTTAAGTAGGAATCGACACTCTCCTCTCCAAACACTTGCTTTAGAGCCGCCACGGCACCATAGATGGCCACCCCTTCAGCCAAAGCTGTCGTGTCCTGTTTTTCATACCCTAATGGATACAAACCACGGGTCATTTCTTGAATCACATCTGCCAACAACATCACGTCATTCGTAAAGCTGCGTGCTGGCATTTGCAAAGTATAACGGTAGGGCTGCTCAGGATGCTTGTATAGCACTTGTGGCTTTGCGATATCATCACTTACTTCAAAGCCATCAAATTGAGCTTCTTGTGCGGCAGGTCCAAAAAGAAACTCTACTGCAGGCAACCAAGCCTCACGTAGCTTGGCTAATTTTTCAACTTGAGTCATTTGAGTCTCAGACACAGTCTTGTCCTCATGGTGTTAGACAGTTCACAGCCCCAACAGGGGGCTGTTTTTAAGATGGAGGAACCTTATCACACTCACCCTATGGGGGTGAAAAAGCCCAATGAAAAGATCAATGTGCTTTGGGGTTAATCAGATTATTTACGATGGGCTAATGCGGTTTTAGAGCAATCACCTTCAATACGGTGTTTCTCCTGCTCTAAAATCTCCTCTGTAAATTGCCCCATAAAGCAGCAACACACCCCTTCGCCAATCATGGTGCGTGGTCCCATTGGATGACCGATATGCTTATACACGCCATGGTGATGACCGTGGTCATGGCTATGATGGGAATGGCTATGCCCATGATTATGGGAATGGCTGTGGCTGTGGCTGTGGCTGTGGCCGTGATCATGAGAGTGACTATGGCTGTGGCCATGAGAATGACTGTGGCCGTGATCATGGGCTGTGACAGACGTAATCTGACCAAAAGCTTGGTCATGCTTTTGATCTGACTCAGATACCCCTTGGGTATCGTCTTCTGGATCAACATATTCCGCATGGTGGTGGTGTACATCCACCTCACCCGCTGCCAGGCGACGCTTAAATGAGCTCATCAAGGTTTCTTGATGGCCCTTTTGCAAGGAGCCATCCATGATTTCTTGCACTCGATTTTCAAAGGCATCGATCACTCGCTCATGATCACTTAAATAATGGGCTTGGATAAATTCAATAGCAGGATTCTCTTGAGCAACCTTGTCTACATACCCTTGAATACGCTTGATCAAACGGCCAGTAAAGAGGAAGTATGGGGCCACAACAATACGTTTAAAGCCTAGTTTCATTAGCTTTTCTAAACCAACCCCAACAGAAGGATACGTCACCCCTGAATACACGGTATCCGCCCAGCCAAAGCCCATGTTTTCATTCACAATACGGGTGAGTTTAGCCGCCTCAGCGTTTGCATACGTATCTGAAGTACCACGGCCAACCACCACTAACATGGTGTCATACAGAGTTTCAGGTGGGTTCTCAGGATCGAGTCCAAGAGACTCATAAATGCGGGCCTGAAACGCCTCAATCATATCCTCTTGTAACCCCAACTCACGACCATAATGCATGCCCATACCAGGTGTTTTCTCTTGGAATGTGGTCAGCACCGAAGGGATATCGTTTTTCGCATGGGTGGCCGCAAACAGCATGCCGGGGATGGCATAGATGTCATTGACCCCTTGCTTCAACAGGCTGTTTAACCCCATATGAATATTAGGGGCAGAAAACTCTAAAAAGCCGTATTCCACCGGCAGGTCTGGAAACCGAGCTTTCAGTCCCGCTGCGACTAAGCCAAACTCTCGTTCTGCATCTTTGTCACGGCTACCGTGCCCGCAAATCATAATGCCTTTCTTTTTGGCTTGTTCAGTAGTACTCATGCTTTCTCTCTGCTTTGATTAACGCTTTTGTGGCGACATATTAACGCCAAATAAAGGATGCGCAAGGGGCCAAATTAAAGGCTAACCCCGCTGCTCTTGTTTCTGATCTATTTCCAACAGCAGTGATTGAATCTGCTGCTCGTATTCCCCAGGCTCTTGCCACATGCCTCGCTGGATGGCTTCCAACAATCGCTCGGCCATTTCCTCTTGAGCATGGGGGTTGTTCTGTTCCATAAATTCACGGTTCTTGGAGTCTAACAATAACGTGTCTGTGACTTGTTCATATTGATAATCAGCAATCAAATCCGTGGTGGCATCATAGGCAAACAGATAATCCACCGTAGCGGTCATTTCAAATGCGCCTTTATAACCATGCTCTTGCATCGCGCCTATCCACTTTGGATTGAGTACCCGCCCTCTAATCACTCGATTCAATTCTTCCTGCAAGGTACGCACCTTAGGCACACTCGGATTAGAATGATCGTTGTGATAAACATTTGGCGCAGTCCCACTCAGCTGAGTCACAGCGTTGGTCATCCCCCCTTGGAATTGATAGTAATCATCTGAGTCTAGGAGGTCGTGTTCGCGGTTATCTTGGTTTTGCACGACTACTTCTAGGGTTTTAAGACGCGTAGCAAACGCTTCCCTAGCCTCTACTCCGTCCCGCAGATCTCCATCGTAGGCATAGCCGCCCCAGTTCAAGTAAGCCTCAGCAAGATCCGCTTGGGTATCCCATACACGTTCATCAATTAACCCTTGCAGTCCAGCACCATAGGCCCCCGGTTTCGAGCCAAACACACGATAACTGGCTTCCCGAGCCGCGTCTTCTGCATTCGCCCCTTGTTGCTCTAACTCTGCTTGGCGCTGTTGAATATTCGCTCTTATGGTATTGCCTGTTCCGGGCTCTTGATAATCCGCCACAGCCTGCACCGCTGCGTCAAATAGGCGCATCACATTGGCAAAAGCATCTCGGAAAAAGCCCGAAACACGCAAGGTCACGTCTACCCTTGGCCGACCTAATTGCATGCAGGACAAGACCTCAAAGTCCGTTACCCGATTGGAGCCGGGGGCCCATATAGGTCGCACCCCCATGAGCGCAAAGGCTTGAGCAATATCATCCCCACCAGTACGCATGGTGGCGGTCCCCCAGACGGATAAACCCAAGTTTACTGGGTAATCCCCATGCTCTTGTAAATGCCTTAACACCAAGGCTTCTGCCGACTTCTGGCCAATGGCCCAAGCAGCAGGAGATGGGATCGCACGATTATCAACGGAGAAAAAGTTACGACCTGTAGGCAAGGTGTCCAACCGACCGCGAGTCGGTGCACCACTAGGGCCTGGTGGTACAAACTGCCCTGCTAAGCCATTTAACAGTGCTTGCACTTCATCCGTAGCACTTTGCTCCAGTGCACGATACAAAGTGCCTTTGGCATGGGCCAATAGGCGCTCAGTTTGCGGAAAGTCTTTTTGGCTAATCGGCTTATCTTCTATAAGCACTTGAGTAATTAAAGCTTTGGCCAACAATTCTAAACGTTCTTTGCCATCCGCGTGGGTACGAAATGACGAATCAGAAAGAACCAACAATGACTCAGGTTGCTCGCTTATCCAAGGCTTAGAGGAAGACTCCATAGGATCAAAGCCCGGCTCCATGATGTGTAAATCTTTGACTAGCCCATGCAAGATGCCTTGACTCGTGACAGTGGTTCCCCGAGGTAAGCGCAACAAAGCCACTAAAGTATCAGCGAGCTTGTCAGATTCAGGTAATTCACCAAGGCGATGTAAACCATGGCGAATCTGGGACTCTTTTATCTCACAAAGGTAGGTGTCTAAACCTTCTAATACCGAGGCTTCATCACCCGGTTCAATGCCCGTTAACTCCTCTAGCAAGTGGCTGCTTTTGACTTTTTCAAGAATATTGTCTTTAAGCCAAGCTTCACGACGAGTATCCATCCCCATAGCCTGATAATACTCATCCACAAGGGTCTCTAGCTCTGCCATGTCCCCGTAGGTTTCAGCCCGGGTCATAGGCGGCATTAGGTGATCAACAATAGTTGCTTGCGTGCGGCGTTTTGCCTGAGCCCCTTCCCCAGGATCATTTACAATGAAGGGGTAAAAATGCGGCATCGGCCCCATGGCGATATCCGGCCAACAGGCATCCGACAAGGCTGTGCCCTTACCCGGTAACCACTCCAAATTGCCATGTTTACCCACATGAACTACCGCATCCACCTGATAGACATGGCGTAACCAAAAATAATAGGCCAAGTAACTGTGGGGAGGCACTAGATCTGGGTCGTGGTAATTGGCCGCCAAATCCACGTTAAATCCTCGGGCAGGCTGGATCCCAACAAAGGTTTCGCCCAAACGAATCCCCGCCAGCATCATGCGCCACTCACCAGCAACGGCACGACACTTTTGGTCGTCTTCTGGCGGCCCCCATCGCTCCCATACGGCCTGCTGTGCCGCCAGAGGCAACTGGTAAAAGTGATCTAGATAATCATTCAGGGATAGGCTTTGCCAGCATCCCCGCTCATGTAGGGAGTTAGGGTTATTTGTCACCGCGCCCAATAAGGCTTCGATCAGCCCATTGCCATGTTCAGGCACCTCCGCAATGGGATAGCCATGGTCAAATAAAGCTTTTAACAAAGTCACGGTAGACGCTGGCGTATCGAGGCCAACACCATTGCCAATACGACCATCTTTGGTGGGATAGTTCGCCAAGATAAAAGCAATCCGCTTGTCTGAATTTGGCTTTTGGCGCAGTTCTCCATATCCCTTGGCAAGTTTAGCCACAAAGGTCGCCCGTTCCTCATGAAGCTGATAGCGAATTAAATCAATCTGTGCCGCTTCATGGTATTCCGATGAGGTTTTAAAACTCACAGCGCGGGTGATGATTCGACCATCCATCTCCGGCAAGACAATTTGCATGGCCACATCACGACTACGTAACCCCTGAGTTTGCGCCTGCCAATCTTCTTCGGTACTACCAGATAAAATCACTTGCAGTACGGGTAAGGTATTCGCAAACGCTGAGGCAAACTGGGTAGGCTCTGACGCAAGATCTGGGCTACCGGCCCGATTGGCCGAAAATCCTGTGCAATTCAGGATCAAGCTAGCGTTCGAACGTTCCGCCAGATGTTCCACCAAATCGAGACTAAAAGGATCTTTTAGGGAGTTTAAGGCAATTTGCAGAGGGACCACACCTTGATCCAGTAAAACCTGAGCAAACTCGCTAAAAACTTGGGTGTTGCCGCTTTGCAGATGGGATCGGTAAAACAAGACAAGGACAACAGGCATCCCTTGAGACAATGCTGACTGATAAGTGTTTTGCCATGCAGAAAATGAGCTCACCTCTCCTTGGTGAACCATGACTGCATTGGGAATAGCACTGGGTTCTAGCCATTGGTCTGGCCCCTCAAACCACTGGGCGGCAAGGAAGCGAAACAAATGCTCTGCATTATGTTTGCCCCCTTCTCGAAGATAACGCCAAACACGATGCACATGCTCTTGAGACTCTGTGGAAGCAGCCATAATGTCAGGGTCGGCAGCATCGTCCCCAGGGACGATAATCAAGTGCCGATGGCGGCTTGCCTTGGCCCAAGCTTGCAGTCGCTCAAAGCCATAGGGCCAATAATGCTGACCACCGAGTAACGACAGGATGACAACCTGTGGCCGCTTCGTGGGGCGCTCTAGCACCGCGTCTTCATACAAATCATAGGCAGCCGGTTTAACCAACTGCATCCAGTTGGCTAAACGAACGCTGGGGGCCCCCTCATCAAGCTGATGCAGGGCTTGCCCTAAACCACTTAATAAAGAGTCCGCCGCCGCCAAGACGATGATGTCTGCGGGGCTTTGTCCTAGATCTATAATGCCTTCGTCATCAACGAAGCCACCAGGTTTTGCCGCCAGTAAATGCACGCGTTACGACTTAAGCTGACAAGGCAGCATGCAAGGTTTCTTCAATCTGTGCCTTGCTGATGCCTTTACCAATAAAGACCAATTGGGTTTGGCGCAACTCTTCTGGCTGCCATAGGCGATCAAAATAGCGATCCAGACGGGTACCGACTACTTGGAAGACTTGACGCATTGGCTTGCCATTCACCGCAGCAAAACCTTTCACCCGGAAGATGTTATTTTGCTCCACGAGATCTTCTAAGGTGTCTTGCAAAATGTCTGCATCCACTTCCCCTAAGGACACCACAAAAGAGTCAAAATGATCGTGGGCATGATCATGCTCTTCCCCGTGGGCGTGATGGTGGTCGTGGTGATTGTGGACATGCTCAATACGTGACTCCGTGGCAGCTTCTAAGCCCAGCAGCACATCCAGGGCGGCTTCACCGTTTTCGATGTAAGCAATCTTAACGCTTGATTCCACTTCACCTTCAATGATGCTTTTCACCCGTGCACGCTGCTCTTCATCCAGTAAGTCGTTTTTACTGACAACCACCAAATCAGCAGCGCTCAATTGGTCATCCAACAGCTCTTGCAAGGATGGATCATGGTCTAAGGACTCATCCGCTAAACGTTGCGCTTGCACCTTGTCTTCGTCATGGGCAAAACGACCTGCCGCGACCGCAGGGCCGTCAACCACGGTAATCACCGCATCCACGGTGCAATGCTCTTTAATACCAGGCCAGTTAAAGGCTTGTACCAAGGGTTTAGGCAGCGCCAAACCACTGGTTTCAATCAAAATATGATCGATGTCACCGCGACGCTCTACCAGTTGTTTCATCACTGGCAAAAACTCTTCTTCTACGGTGCAGCAAATACAGCCATTTGCTAGCTCATAAAAGCCTTCATCGGTTTGAGTCGCCGCCGCGTCCTCTTCACAATCCAGAGGACAAGAGCGTAGCAAATCAGTGTCTATGTCTAACTCACCAAATTCGTTAACAATCACAGCAATGCGTTTGCCTGCGGCTTGTTTTAATACATTCGACAAGAGAGTTGTCTTACCACTGCCCAAAAAGCCAGTGACGACTGTGGTTGGAATCTTATTCAGTTGCATCATGTGTCCTTATACGTCGCCATCGTTTTTGCGATGAATTTTGCGGTAAATATGTGCTTGAGTTTTGTCGTACAGATAAGAGTCAGCAAAGTCCTCCGTATCCAATACATGCCCTACCAAGATCAAGCTGGTGCGGGTGAACTTTTTCGCGCGAACCTTTTCGACAATGTCCTTAAGGGTGCCTGTCACATAATCTTGATCAGGCCAACTGGTGCGGTAACACACTGCCACCGGACAATCTTCTCCATAATGGGGGAGTAGCTCTTCGACAATTTTATGTATACGAGTCACTCCAAGATGAATCGCTAAGGTTGCACCACTTTGAGCCAATGCTGGCAGTCGCTCCCGCTCAGGAAAAGGTGTCTTGCCCTCATAACGGGTCATGATCACGGTTTGCGATACACCTGACAGGGTCAGCTCTTTTTTCAGCATGGCTGCAGAAGCCGCCACCGCACTGACTCCTGGGATCACTTGGTAATCGATATTTAAGGCATCAAGGCGACGCATTTGTTCCCCTGTGGCACCGTACAAAGCAGGGTCACCACATTGTAGACGTGCCACGTCTTTGCCTTCGGCAGCGGCTTTTTCGATCACGGCAGTGGTTTCATCCAAATTCATGGAGGCCGTGTCATAAATGGCTTCTGCAGTGTCTCTCACATCGTCCAAGACTTCCTTTGGGATCAAGGAGCCTGCATAAAGAACAACTGGGCACTTGGCGATGGTCTTAACCGCCTTAACAGTCATTAAGTCTGGATCACCTGGGCCAGCACCAATGAAAAATACCGTCATGATTCAGTTCCTTACTAATCTTGCTGCTTTGAGCTAGAGTTTTTTGGAGTAACCCCGCGGGGTATAAATCCAATGTTTCTCACCATTTACAATATGTCGTGACTCAGAGTTACCAACAGAAACCATGGTGAACATATCCACGTCTTTGGCATCCAACTCTCCCAAGGTCGTGAAGGTAATGTCTTCTTCTGGGCGGGTCAGCTGACGACCAATCATCACCGGGGTCGACGCTGGACGATACTGTAGCAATACGTCTCTTGCATGATTCAGTTGCCAATCACGTTTTCTTGAAACAGGGTTGTAAAAGGAGATCACAAAGTCTCCTGCCCCAGCAGCATGAATACGCTTATCAATGGTTTCCCACGGCGTCAGCAAGTCGCTTAAAGAAACCGTACAAAAGTCATGACCTAACATGGCACCGACACGGCTAGCACCTGCTTGCATGGCAGAAATACCAGGAATAACTTGAATATCCACGTCCAGCCACTCTGGGTGACTTTCCTTGCCTTGTAATTGCTGATCAAGCAACTCAAACACTAAGGTTGCCATGGCGTAAATACCGATATCACCACTGGAAATCAAAGCGGTGGTTTTACCCTGTGCCGCCAGATCCAGTGCCAATCTAGCGCGTCCAATTTCTTCCCCTAAGGGTAGATCATGGAATGTTTTACCTGCGCTCAGTTCTCCTAATAATTCTAGGTAGTATCCATAGGCTACCCAATCACTGCATGCTGCTAATGCCTTGGTCGCATTCGGCGCCACTAGGCCAAGATCCCCTGGCCCCATGCCCATGACAAATAATTTGCTCATATCTTTTGTATACCCAATAAATTTGACCGCATTGTACACTGTCAGTAGGGGTGTCGGCACGAAAAGCACCGTAGTAAAGGTGAAGGATATTCAGGCGCAACCAAGCTCAGGTCAGGTTTATGACAAATAAGCTCATGCTTAGGCAGTAATCGAAGCAACTGCAACGGCGGAATTAGAAAGGTATTTGTTCGTTTTTATGCAAGTTTTTGCGCACTTTGCCTTTGACACTTGTAGCCGTTAGACACTAAAGTAGCAAAGTCGTTAACAAGTAACGACTTCGTTCTCGGGGCGGGGTGAAATTCCCCACCGGCGGTAACGAGTTTTACACTCGAAGCCCGCGAGCGCTTTCTCTGCTATTAAATGATAGAAAAGAAAGGTCAGCAGATCTGGTGAGACTCCAGAGCCGACGGTCATAGTCCGGATGATAGAGGACGGCGTAGACAAGATACATAGATACACTCTTTGAACCATTCAAAGCGGTTTGGCTTGCCTCCCGTTCGCCCTGATTCAGCATTTTTTGTGGAAGATACATATATGAATCAGAGCTCAACGAATACTCAAACATTTGATCCTTCAACTAAGCGCGTGGCGTTTATTCACGCCTCTTGGCACAGTGACATCGTGTTGCAATGCTGGGAAGGATTCAAAGAAATCATGATTGCCCGAGGCTTCAGTGAAGACAACTTAGAACTGATCGCAGTACCAGGCGCCTACGAGATCCCACTGCAAGCAAAATTACTTGCTAAATCAGGCCAGTATGCAGCCATTGCTGCCAGCGGCCTAGTGGTAGATGGCGGCATTTACCGTCACGATTTTGTGGCTCAAGCCGTATGTAATGGCCTTATGCAAGTTCAATTAGAAACGGAAGTGCCTGTTTTGACAGCAGTACTGACCCCACACAACTTCCATGAGCACGACGAGCACTCTAGCTATTTCAAGCGTCACTTTGTGAAGAAAGGTCAAGAGCTAGCCGAAGCAGCCAGCCGTACGATTTTGCTCACTGAAGTAGCAAAGTCTTAAACAAGTGATATAAAAAACGGCAGCCTAGGCTGCCGTTTTTATTGGATCTACCAGACCCAACTCAACCCTGCCGCGACACCACTGCCCAAGAACCAAGAGTCAAAATCATCAGTGAGCATGTTCTCGTAATAGTAGTAAGCATATAGCCCAAGATTTGGCAGAACTCGCACATCCACGCCCGCGTCAAATCCCAGCTCCATGAGTACATCTTTACTCCAGTCAAACGACAGCAATTTAGGACGTACATCCAATCCCGCGTACCAAGTAGTTTTCTCCATCACAGGAAAGTAAAACGCCGCACGGGCGCTCATTCCTGTTCGGTCATACCCCTCGGTTTTAGTTTGACTCAAACCAAACGTCACATCTGCGCCAATAGGCTCATCATCATTACCCTGAACACTAAATCCTCGTATTCCGAGGGTCCTAATGGTGGTTTCATGATTACCCAGTGACCGCCCAGAAAGGGTTTGCCTGTCATCCAGCGTAGTGCTTTCAAAATACAAACCACCGAATCCGGAGCGTGCGTCTTCCGGTTGAATCCCTAACCCCAACCCAAACTGCGATATACCAGCACCACCAGATGCTTCAAACAATACCGCAGTTCCGTTGCTTTCTACTTGCCTTGTGGCCGCTTGTGCGGGCATGACAAGCACACTTATCCCTAATAATAAAAACGCTTTCTTCATCGCCATCAATCCTAATGAAATGAGCGGAACAATATACACTAAGTCGCCTTATGATCCATACTCCGCCCATTGCAAACCGAATCGAATGACAACCTAGTGCGTTTGTTTAAACGCTAAACGGTGGGCATGAAGTAGTGGCTCGGTATAGCCGTTAGGTTGCTCCTTACCTTTAAACACCAGATCACAGGCCGCTTGAAATGCGATGCCGTCAAAGCTAGGAGACATGGCGTGGTAAGCCGGATCATGGGCGTTTTGCTGATCCACTACGGCCGCCATACGTTTTAACGACGCCATCACTTGTTCTGGGCTGCAAATGCCATGCTCTAGCCAGTTCGCCATATGTTGAGACGAAATACGAAGGGTCGCGCGGTCTTCCATTAAGCCGATATTGTTAATATCAGGTACTTTCGAACAGCCTACCCCTTGATCAATCCAGCGCACCACATAGCCCAATATGCCTTGAGCATTATTATCCAGCTCAAATTGGATTTGCTCGTCCGATAAGGTGGTTGGATCGTCCAGCAATGGAATGGTTAAAAGATCCTCAAGACTTGCTCGCTCACGTTGTGCAAGCAAAGCCTGTCGTGCTTTGACATCCACCGTATGATAGTGGGTCGCATGGAGGATGGCGCCATTGGGTGAAGGCACCCATGCGGTGCTCGCTCCCGCCATAGGATGGCCTATTTTTTGCTCTAACATAGCAGCCATTTCATCCGGCATTGCCCACATTCCTTTACCGATTTGAGCCTTCCCTGGCAAACCGCATTCGATCCCCACATCCACATTCCACTCTTCATAGGCCTTGATCCAAGCTTCTTGCTTCATGGCAGTTTTAGGAACAAATGGCCCGGCCAACATAGAAGTATGTATCTCGTCACCGGTTCGATCCAAGAAGCCAGTATTGATAAACACCACCCGCTCTTGGGCTTGGCGAATGCATTCTTTTAAGTTCACCGTCGTACGGCGCTCTTCGTCCATGATGCCCACTTTAATGGTATTTTTAGCCAGGCCTAGGGCCTGCTCAATTCGCTCAAACAACTCCACCGTAAAAGCGACTTCCTCTGGCCCATGCATCTTAGGTTTTACGATGTTAACACTGCCTACACGACTGTTTTTACGCTGAGTGTTCCCCTGTAAATCATGCATGGCGGCTAACACAGTGATCATGCCATCCATAATACCTTCAGGGACTTCATTTCCTTTCGAGTCAAGAATGGCGGGGTTGGTCATTAAGTGCCCCACATTACGAATAAATAATAAGCTGCGCCCATGAAGTGCAAAACCCTTACCTAACTTGTCCAAGTATTCTCGATCCGGGTTCATGGCACGGGTGACCCGCTTAGCGCCTTTATCAAAGGTTTCTTCTAGAGTCCCCCGCATCAAACCTAGCCAGTTGCGATACACTTCTACCTTATCTTCTGCATCCACGGCCGCGATGGAATCTTCACAATCCATAATGGTCGAGACAGCAGCTTCTACCAAAATATCTTGCACCCCCGCCTGATCGTGTTGACCGATAAAACCTGCTGCATCGATTTGGACTTCAAGATGCAACTCGTTATTTTTCAACAGAACCGCCGTGGGAGACTCAGGAGAGCCTTGGTAGCCGACACACTTTTCCGTGTTTTGCAGCTGCACCACATCGCCGTTCTTCATGGTAACGGCTAACTCACCATCAACGATCTGGTATTTCAGCGCTTGGGCATGTGAACCAGCGACTAACGGGGCAGCCTGATCAAGCAGTTGCCGACCAAACGCAATCACTCGCTGCCCACGCACAGGGTTGTAACCACCGGAGCGCTCTGCCCCTTCGTCTTCAGCAATGGCATCCGTGCCATATAAGGCATCGTATAAGCTGCCCCAACGGGCATTCACTGCATTTAGGGCAAAACGGGCATTCTTAACTGGCACCACCAGTTGTGGCCCTGCTTGCAGCGCGATTTCAGCATCTACATTTTTAGTACTGACTTTAAAGTCGTCCCCTTCTGGTAGCAGATAGCCAATCTCTGTTAAAAAGTGCTTATAGGCCTCCATGTCATGGGACTTCCCGAATGTAGCCCTATGGTAGTCATCCACTTGTTGTTGAATGTCATCACGCTTCTTAAGTAAAGCCACATTGATTGGCCCCAGATCTTCAACAATCTCCTCAAAGCTCTGCCAAAACGCAACAGGGTCCACCCCTGTTCCCGGCGCAATATGTTCATTTACGAGATCGAATAAGTTTTCAGCGATCTGAAGACCGCCCTGCTGGACGCGATTTGTCATGGCTTTTTCCTCACAAACACTGGCTTCCGGTTAAATGACCAGTTTAGTTATTTTAAAAATTCGCTAACAAATTCATTCACACAATGAATGACACATTAAATAAAAACCAATATAGGAATAATGAAACAGGCTTACAGAACTGTAATTTTGTTACAAAACCACAAATATTGAGCTAATAGACTCACTATGACCGTAAAATCGCCACAAATCACATTCACAAAAGATATTATTACTATAATAAATATAGATTAGACGAATCATCTATGTGAGCCCATGCTGAGGATGTGTTCAAAAATCAAACGCTGGACTGAACAGCAAAGCCCGCTACATCATTACGAGGAAACAGCAATGTCTCATTACAAAAAAGATATCGACGCCACTGCTACCCTAATCGCAAAACATGGCGCCCCATGGGAAGCCATTAATCCCGAGTTCGCTGCTCGAATGCGTGCCCAAAACCGCTTTCAAACAGGACTCGACATTGCTCGTTACACGGCAAAAATTATGCGTGCCGACATGGATCGTTACGACCAAGACCCGTCTCAATACACCCAATCCCTAGGGTGCTGGCACGGCTTTATCGGTCAGCAAAAAATGATTTCCATTAAGAAACACTTCAATTCCACAGACCGCCGCTACTTGTACCTATCAGGTTGGATGGTCGCAGCGCTACGCTCTGAATTCGGCCCTTTGCCAGACCAATCAATGCATGAGAAAACCTCCGTGGCTTCACTTATTGAAGAGCTTTACACCTTTCTAAAACAAGCAGATGCTCGAGAGCTGGGCGGCCTTTTCCGCGAGTTAGATCAAGCCACTAACGCTGGAGATCAAGTCAAAGCGGCCGCCATTCAAAAGCAAATTGATGAGCACCAAACACACATAGTGCCGATCATTGCTGACATTGATGCAGGCTTTGGTAACGAAGAGGCGACTTACCTCCTAGCGAAGAAGATGATCGAAGCAGGGGCTTGCTGTATTCAGATTGAGAACCAAGTATCCGATGAAAAGCAATGTGGTCACCAAGACGGCAAAGTGACGGTCCCCCACGAAGACTTCCTAGCGAAAATCCGCGCTGTCCGTTATGCCTTCCTTGAACTAGGTGTTGAAGACGGCGTCATCGTAGCTCGTACGGACTCCCTGGGCGCAGGCTTGACGAAACAAATCGCTGTATCTCAAACTCCAGGAGATCTTGGGGCACAGTACAACGCCTTCTTAGATGTCGAAAATGTCGACCTGGCTAACGCCAGTGAAAGCGATGTACTTATGGTACGAGATGGCCAATTGGTGCGACCAAAACGCCTACCCAGTAACTTATTCCAATTCAAAAAGGGCTCTGGTGAAGATCGTGTGGTATTGGATTGCATCACGTCTCTGCAAAACGGTGCAGACTTGCTTTGGATCGAAACAGAGAAGCCTCACGTTGGCCAAATCAAAGGTATGGTGGATCGCATCCGTGAAGCAGTACCTAATGCCAAATTGGTGTACAACAACTCCCCTTCTTTCAACTGGACTTTGAACTTCCGTCAACAGGTATTCGATGCTTGGGAAGCAGAGGGTCGCAATGTATCAGCCTACGATCGGGCGCAACTCATGAGTGTGGAATACGATAACAGCGAACTCGCCAAAGAAGCGGACAACCGCATCCGTAGCTTCCAAGCCGATGCGGCCCGTGAAGCAGGCATCTTCCATCACCTGATCACACTGCCTACTTACCATACTGCTGCCTTGTCTACCGACAATTTGGCCAAAGAATACTTTGGCTCTGAAGGTATGTTGGGTTACGTGAAAAATGTCCAGCGCCAAGAGATTCGCCAAAAAATCGCCTGTGTGAAACACCAAAACATGGCAGGTTCTGACATGGGTGACGACCATAAAGAATACTTCTCTGGCGAGGCGGCACTGAAGGCTTCCGGTCATGACAACACCATGAACCAGTTCGCATAATCGCAAACGTTTTACCTGCGGATAGCTGATAACTCCACAAGAGTTGGCTAATTCCCCCCGCACTAGGCTGCTCCGGCAGCCTTTTTTTATATTTGACGAAATATATATCAAAGGTACACTGAATATCTTGTTGTCACGCTTTGGTCATAGTTTGTGCGCCAAAATGTTAGCGAAGGTTAGACAAACAGCCCCTATGACAATAATGCTCATTAAACATGATAGAGGTACTAAGATGACGGACATATACGACATCCCAGTCAAAGATATCGAAGGGAAAGAGATGAACCTCGAACCGTTTTGCGACAAGGTATTGCTGATCGTAAACGTGGCCTCAAAATGCGGTCTTACCCCTCAGTATGAAGGCCTGCAAGCCCTGTACGAGCAAACAAAAGATCTTGGGTTTGAGATATTAGCCTTCCCAGCCAACGACTTCGCTGGACAAGAACCGGGCACAGAAGAGGAAATCAAATCTTTCTGCTCTACAGAGTATAATGTGACCTTCCCAATGTTCAGCAAAATCCAAGTCACCGGTGAAGACAAGCACCCACTTTATCAGTACCTCATCGAGCAAGCGCCTACGGCCGTCAACCGCGCAGAGATGGAAGAAAACTTACGGGGTTACAACATCGAACCTACTCAAGAGCCGGAAGTGGTTTGGAATTTTGAAAAGTTTATTGTGAGTCGTTCTGGCCAGATTATTGGTCGATTCGCTCCCAATACACCACTGGACGACACTAATTTGGTGAGTGCCGTCCGAGTAGCATTAGCCAACGGTTAATCTAAGAGCACGACGTTAAAAAGCACGGTACTTCCCCTTAGTGCCGTGCTCTTTAATTCGCTCTATTCCTCTAACACCCCATAAATCAGCTGCTTGCCATAGGCAACTTCTAAGTGTGTTCGCTTAGCCTTAGTTAATCCCTTTACCACCAAAGCATAAGAATGATCCACCATTCGAAAAAGCTCCCCCTTAGGTAAGGAGCCATCCAATACAACCGTATTCCAGTGCTGTTTATTCATATGGTAACCAGGCACCACACAATCAAAGATGCTACGCAGTTCCTGAGCATGAAATGGATCACATTTTAAGTTCACCCGAGCTGTGCCTTCTTTGGTAGTAAACAGGGCGAACATCTTACCCTGTACCTTCATAACCAAAGTAATGTCATCAAATGGATAATCTTCCTGTGCTTCAGGCTTATTCTTCATGTATTGAACTAAAGTCTCTCGAATACTCATGAACAGATCTCAGCTTTACAGAAAAGGTTTAAGGATGAATTTATGTATTATTACCCTGCATGCTTTTCGACAGCCATTGGGCCAGTAGAGGCCCAAGCACCATCACCAATAAGAATCGGCTAATCTGCATGGTCATAACAAAACCCGTATCAACCGGGATATTCGTGGCAATAATCGCGACAGAGTCGGCACCCCCCGGACTGGTACCAAGGAAAGCTGACAAAAAATCTATGTCGATCCAAGCCACTAACACCAGCGCCACAATAACATTTACCACAAGCATAAAAGCGATGGACAGGACAATGTACGGAAAGACATGCAAAGCATGACGCACCACCGCAGGAGTGAAACGAAAGCCAATCGCCCAACCTAACAAGGCAAACCCTGAGGCCAAAAACCATTCGGGCAAAACAAAATCAATCCATCCCAAAGCACTGGCTACAAATCCCAGCCCCAAAGGAACAAGAAGAAAGCTGCCGGAGATTTTAACAAACACTGCCACCGCGAACGCCATCACGATGAAAACAAGTGTCTCTCCAAACCCGAACCAAGAAGACACCGTCCACCAATCCACCTGATACGCTGCCACGTCCCCATCGGCTAACAAGCCCGCCGTCACCATAGCCGCCAAAGCACAAAAAGCCACACGGGTATATTGCATCACAGCCACCAAGCGCATATCAGCACCATACCCTTCACTCATGATGGTCATCACCCCAGCCGCTCCGGGTGAAGCCCCCCATATAGCCGTGGTACCAGGCAGTAAGCCGGACTTAGCCATAGCTACCCCTGCTATTCCTGAGGCCACTAAGGTGGATAAGGTTCCAAACAAAAATACCGGCCAATCACTGGCAAAGTCATTAAAGGTGGACAAAGGTAAATGGGCTGCCATCATGATCCCAATGGTGCACTGAGAAAGTCTAAAGGGCACCTTTGGCAGGGACATATCGTGCCCCGTAATGACCATCAGGATGGCGGCGATCATGGGCCCTAGCAGCAAGGCTGCAGGGGCATGAAAGTATTCTAAAAAAGTGACAATTCCCCCTGACACCAATAAAAGATAACACCAATGTAAGGGGCGGTTACGCCGGTGGGGGGATACAACAGGAGAAGCTTTGTTAGGTGATGCGGGGGAAGATCCGTTTGGTTGCGACACTTTAATAGGAGCCCTTATGCCTGATCTAGTGATCTAGAAATACCTCTTAAATACTATCACGCAGGCCATAGGGAATTTCATAAATAAAGAGACTTCCCGATAACAACTAAGCTCACGAAAGTACTAACAATAAAGCGGGCAATGAGCGCCATAGACACACGTTAGAGCTTGAAGCCTTGCATCACCAGACTGATCCATAGCCAACCCAAAAGCCAACCTGCTAACACATCTGTGGGCCAATGCACCCCCAATACGATACGACTTATCCCCACTAAAATGCTACTCAGCAAGGCAAAAACCACTAACACAAATCGCAATGCCTTGTTGGATGTGCCGCTACTGCACACGAGCGCCGCTCCGACAAAGCAAACCATCGACATCATGGCATGACCGGACGGAAAGCTCGGTGTATAAGTATGAATCAGAGACTCGACCAAGTCGGGGCGGGGGCGCACAAACAGGTATTTGGCTCCCATACTGAACACAATGCCGCCTAGCGCCATGATAGCAAGAGCCGAAGATTGTCTAAGCTTCTTTGCGACTATCAGAGCTGTACAGACACCCAAAACTCCAAACACAAGTATCCAATTACTGCCTAAAGCGGTCACATCCCGAGCGGTAATCGCAAACCAGCGAGGGCCGATTAATTGAGTGGTTTGTGAATCCCGTAGCCAAAGCAGACCCATACGATCAAAGCCAGTTAAAGGCCCAAGAGCAATCACTGTAACCCCGGCCAGCAATAAGGTAACCCACAGCATTCCTTTCTTTGATAGCAAAGCTTTCTCCTACTCATTATTGGTAATATTGAGTAAATATACCGAGTTCCATTGTGTTAGTGGCGGTTTGCGCGTACTTTCCTCGTTTTTTAATGGATCGCCTGAATTTGCCAAAAGCGAATCGAGGGCACCCTACTTCCTACCGCAGACCAATTTAAAGGAATGACTATGCTTTCATATAAATGGGGGATCTTCGCCCTCGCCCTTGGCGCATTCGGAATAGGCACCACCGAGTTTTTTCCAATGGGGCTTTTACCGACCATTGCTGAAGGCGTAAATGTATCGATTCCCACTGCGGGCCTTTTGATTAGTGCTTATGCGGTGGGTGTGATGGTTGGCGCACCACTGATTACCCTATTTATGACTCGCTTTAGCCATAAGTTCTCCCTGATTGCTTTAATGGCTGTTTTCTTCGTGGGTAACTTGTTTTCAAGCATGGCGACGGATTATTCCGTATTACTGATTTCCCGGGTGGTTACCAGCTTATCTCACGGTGCCTTTTTTGGTATCGGTGCTGTAGTGGCCATCACACTCGCCCCCCAAGGTAAAAAAGGCTCTGCGGTTGCGTCTATGTTTTTAGGCTTAACCATTGCGAACATTATTGGTGTTCCTGTCGTGACTTGGTTAGGTAATGCCATTCATTGGCGTGTGGCCTTTGCGGCCACTTCCGCTCTAGGTCTTGTGGCTATGATAGGCTTGATGCGCACCTTGCCAGTGATGGAAAAACCAAACCGCCCTAATGTTCGACAAGAACTGGCTGCCATCCTTCAACCTGCGGCATTGCGCACCTTCTTAACCACCGTTTTGTGTGCTGGTTCCATGTTTACCTTATACACCTACATCACCCCTATTTTGCATACCTTGGCGGGTATCAACGATGCCACCATTGCTTACTTGCTGATGATTGCAGGGATTGGCTTCACCATAGGTAACTTTGTCAGCGGCAAGCTAGCAGACAAATCCCCTGATCTGTCCTTGGTGGTCGCTCTAGTCTCTCAGATTACGGTATTACTAGCGTTTAGCTTTGTAGTGGCAGACACAACTACTGCAGTGCTGGCGGTATTTTTATGGGGTAGCGTGATCTTCATGATTGGGCCACCGTTGCAAATGAAAGTTATGACGATTGCGGATAAGGCACCAGGTCTTGCATCGTCTATTAACATTGGCGCATTTAACTTGGGGAACGCCTTAGGTGCCGTACTGGGCGGCGCAGTGATTACGGTTGGCTTAGGCTATGCTTGGATTCCCGCTTCCGCTGCGCTGCTATCCGCTGCTGCATTAGTGCTATTGGGAATTAACCGTAAGCTTACACCATCAGTTTCTGCAGACTAATCTAATCTCATCTTAAAAGGGGCCTATGGTCCCTTTTTTTCACACGTACAAAGAATTTCACAAACACTTAGGACTTACGCCTTAGGATATTGCCTAGCATGCTATGCTTTATTTAACATACATAGCATGCTAACTAAATATGGAATCTGGTATGGAAAACTCTCTTGGGTGGAACCTCAGTCGCGCAGCGTTAAGTTGGCGCCATGCGGTTGACACTTATATGGCTGACCTAGGTCTGACCCAATCCAAATGGATCGCCATGTTGCACTTAAATCGCAAAGGCGAAGGACTCACCCAAAGTGAGCTGGCTGCCGACATCGGCATTGAGCAACCTTCCTTGATTCGTACTTTGAATAACTTGCAAGCCGCCGGGCTCATTGAACGCAGAGAGTCTCCTAAAGATGCCCGCTGCAAAACACTTTGGTTCACAGAAGAGGGCCACCGCAAGCTTAATCAAATGGAACAGATAGCCTCCCAAGGACGAGAAGAATTGCTAAAAGGCCTCAGCCCAGAACAACGGGAACAGTTAAGCCATGCACTTCTTATCATCATTGATAATGCCCATTTACTCATTAACAAAGACTAGATCATGACACCTGATAAACATTTTAACCGCTGGATGAAACGAGCCCTTGCGCTGTTCGTCGTTATCTTTATCTACATTGTGGTGACGGATGTCACCATTCCTATGACCAGCTATGCAACGGTCCAACGCCCTGTTATTAGCATTGCCCCCCAAGTTTCAGGGGAAGTCATCAAGGTAGCGGTACACAATAACCAAACGGTAAAACAAGGGGACCTACTGTTTGCCATTAATCCTCAGGATTACCAGTTAGCCGTACAGAAAGCCGAACTAGAACTGAGAAAAGCCTATCAGTCTCAAGCCACTCTCCATGCAAATATCGCAGAAGCAGATGCCAACATTGCTGCTTCCAAGTTTGAGCTGGCGGAAGCAGAAAGGGAACTAAACCGCCTTAAATCCCTACAAAACAAAAATATGGTCAGTGAGCAATCCGTAGACCAAGCCCAGACGCAAATGAAAGCGGCTCGAGCAAACCTCAAAGCCGCTCAGGCGAAAAAGAGCGCGATCCAAATTGCCCTTGGAGAGGATGACCAAAACAACTTGGATATCCATACGGCTCAAAATAATTTAAACGATGCTAAATTAGACTTGGAACGCACTCGGATCAGAGCCCCTATGGATGGTGTTGTCTCAAACTTACAACTGATGCAAGGCATGCTGGCGCAAAGCAACCAAGCCCTTTTGTCATTGGTAGTCAGTGGTAAAGATCGCATTACCGCAGACTTCCGCGAAAAGAGTATTGCTAATGTCCAACCGGGTACCCGTGCACTCATGGTCTTTGATGCCCTGCCGGGCCAAGTATTTGAAGGGCAGTTATCAAGCCGTGACTTCGGTATTGCTCAAGGTCAAACCTTAGCCAATGGTGTGCTTGCCACACCTGATGATAGCGACCGTTGGGTCCGAGATGCACAACGCATTCGTACTTACATTCAACAAAATGATGACACCTTGCCCGATACCTTAATCAGCGGCTCCAAAGCAACCATTATGCTAATGCGTAGTGATTCATCAATTTTACAAGCTATTGGGGCGCTCCAAATGCATATCGTAAGCGCATTGCATTATGTTTATTGAGATGACAGCCAACGAAAAGCGACGCCTATTACGCATCGCTTTTGGCACCACTGCGGGCTTCATTGTATGTAAGTTGATGGACTGGCCCTATGGGGTATTCTTTACCGTCTACCCCATGCTATTGCTGGGTATGATCCCTATTTTTAACCGTCTATTAGCCATAGAGTTCATTGCAGGGGTATTTATAAATGCAGTAGAAATGTGGCTATTAGAAACTTTGTTTACGCCCTACCCGATCGCCATGTGGATCGCTGTATTGTTTATCTTTGCAATGCATTTCCGATTTATGCTGACGACCCCTTACTACTTAATGTGGGCGTCTGGTTTGGTCACGCTTTCGACGATGCTCAACTTCGGCAGTTACGATGGCGCAAATTTGAATGACATGTTCATGGCCGCCACACTGGCCACTTCTCTCTCCGTTGCCTGTGCCTATGTGCTCTATTGGCTTTTACCTGACGTGGAACCTTTCAAAGGCGGACCTAGACCACCAGCACCTAGCGCAGCTCAAATTAACCACAGGACTCTATTGTGCGCTCTACTAGCCACGTTATCCTTCACGGTATTTCAGCTATTTGACCTCAAAGACTCCCTGTCAGCCCAAGTGGCCACCATATTGATACTCTTTCCCATGACCTATCAAGGCAGTGTCGCAAGCGCTAAGAATCGCGCCAAAGGTGTTGCCTATGGTTGTGCTCTTGCCTTAGTGGTGCAGGTGCTCTTGTACTCACTGATCGGGCATTTTTTACTCGTGGCATTAGCGCTGTTTATCACTGTAATGATTACCGCCTACTTCCATGTGGCTGAGCGTGTTGGATCTGGTGTTGGCTTTGGTGCCTTGACCACCATTGGTATACTTTTTGGCCAATACATGACGCCTCACTCGGATATTCTTTATAGCACTCTATATCGATTTTCATCAGTGATTATTGCTATGCTTTTGGTATTAATGTGCGCCTATCTGATCGACAATTTTCTGAACAGATTCCCTGCCACACGCAACGATTAACCCCTCTTGCCCCAAGCTATTTACAGTTGGCTTGGGGTGTTAAGCCCTTCTTTTTTGCCTCATTTTTCTACAGCTTGTAATGCTTAATTTTGAACTATTTATCATTATAAGTTTGATAACTAATTGTTAGATGTGTAAATATAATAGTTATAACGAATAAAAACTTTGTATTTATAACACTTCACAAAGGAACGAATAATGATTAAGAAGTCTCTGCTATTAGGGGCATCAGCCCTAGTTGCCACCTCCTCATTTGCTGCCGATTGCGGCAAAGTCACCATTGCAGATATGAATTGGAATTCCGCCACACTCATGGCCAATGTTGACCGCTTTATCCTAGAACATGGCTTTGACTGTGATGCAGAAGTCGTGCCTGGTGATACCATGCCAACAGGGACATCCATGGTAGAAAAAGGCCAGCCTGATATCGCTCCTGAGCTTTGGACAAACTCAATGAAAGCCGCTTTAGACCGTGGTGTAGAAGAAGGCCGTCTAAAAATCGCTGTTAAATCCTTGTCAGATGGTGGCGAAGAAGGCTTTTGGGTCCCTGAGTACATGGTTGAAGAATACCCAGAGCTGGCCACTATTGAAGGTGTCCGCCAACACGCAGATGAATTCACTCACCCAGAAGATCCTTCCAAATCCGCGTTTTATGGCTGTCCTGCAGGCTGGAACTGTCAGATTACAGCTCAAAACCTATTTAATGCACTTGAGCTAGAGAAGGATGGTTTTGAGCTGGTTGATCCTGGTTCCGGTGCAGGCCTTTCAGGTGCCATTGCTCGAGCCTATGAACGCCAAGAACCTTGGTTCGGCTACTACTGGGCTCCTACGGCTGTCCTAGGAAAATACAAAATGGTGAAAGTAGACTTCGGTTCTGGGGTAGACGAACAACACTATCTTGACTGTATCTCAGTAGATACCTGTCTGGAACCACAGGTTACCATGTACCCGCCTTCCCCTGTGTACACAGTCACCACGGCAGAGTTCGCAACACGCGCACCTGAAGCTTATGACTATTTAGAAAAGCGTGCATTCACCAACGATCAGATGAACAGCTTGCTAGCATGGATGGAAGAAAACCAAGCGGACGGTGCTTACGCTGCGGAGAACTTCATGTTTGAACATGAGGACATTTGGAGTGAATGGGTCAGTGCAGACGTAAAAGAAAAACTAGTAACGGCTCTAGACGACTTATAATTCCTAACCATTTCGAGCATAACAAAAGGGAGGTCCTCTCCTCCCTTTTAACTATCTTCCGCGATACAACGAGTACAAAACTATGGCTGATTCTTCCTGGTTAACTGAATTTCCAGATATGAGTCGTCGTGAATTATTGACGATTCGAAAAACCCTAGACGGTCTTTATCGAGACTTTTCCCGCGAATATGGCGACACCATCGAGTCCTTATTTGATCCCCTACTGCAATTTTTAATCTGGTTTGAAGATCTCCTTATCAGCACCCCTTGGTGGTTAGTTTTAGGGGTTATTATTGCCGTTGTGTATGGCGCAACACGCTCATGGAAACTCAGTACTGGCGTCCTCGTATCCATGCTATTGATCGGCTACTTCGGCATGTGGGAAGACACCATGCGCACCTTGAGTATCATTACCGTGTGTACGCTGTTGTCGATCATATTAGGAATCCCTATCGGCATACTCATGTCCCGATCTGATAAAGCCCAATCTGTTATGACACCGTTACTGGATATCATGCAAACCATGCCAGCCTTTGTGTATCTGATCCCTGTCGTGATGTTACTGGGTATTGGTAAAATTCCAGGTGTTATTGCTGTCGTAATTTACGCTATTCCACCCGTGATTCGATTAACAAACCTAGGTATCCGCTTGGTCAGTAGAGAGACCCTTGAAGCGGCAACAGCCTATGGTGCCACGCCTACCCAGCGACTGTTCGGTGTGCAATTGCCTCTCGCAATGCCTACCATCATGGCAGGCATTAACCAAACCATTATGATGGCTTTAGCCATGGTCGTCATCGCTTCCATGATCGGTGTAAAAGGCCTTGGCCAGCCCGTATTAAAGTCCATAACCAACCAATATTTCACTTTAGGTTTATTAAATGGCCTAGCCATCGTAGCCCTAGCGATTATGTTTGACCGTGTTTCTCAAAGTTACGCCAAACGCTCACAAAGACATTTAGAAGGACGAGATCATGGCTAATTCTGATACCAACACTTTGATCGAAATCGAAGGCCTATATCAAATCTTCGGCCCCACCCCTGAAAAGGTCCTGCCAAAGGTAAAAGCAGGAGCAAGCAAAGAAGAAGTACTCGCAGACACGGGCCACACCGTGGGACTACAAGATATTAATATGACCATAGGTCGTGGTGAAATCTTCGTTATCATGGGGTTGTCTGGGTCGGGAAAGTCCACCTTAATCCGTCACTTCAATCGATTGATCGACCCCACAGCGGGCAAGATTAAAGTCAATGATGACGATATTATGCAGCTTCCCATGAAAGAGCTAACCGAGTTTCGTCGCCATAAAATGTCCATGGTTTTCCAGCATTTTGGGTTATTCCCCCATCGCACTGTTGTCGAAAACGTGGGCTATGGTCTGTCTGTTAAAGGCGTAAAAAAACCAGAATGGGAAGGTAAAGCCAAAGACTGGCTAGAGACCGTTGGCCTGTCAGGATATGAAGATCAATACCCATCCCAGCTATCAGGTGGTCAACAACAACGAGTAGGCTTAGCTCGAGCCTTATGTACCGATGCAGAAATTCTACTCATGGATGAAGCCTTTTCGGCACTGGATCCTTTAATCCGCTACGAGATGCAAACCCAGCTCATAGAGTTACAAGAGAATCTGCATAAGACCATTATCTTTATCACCCATGACCTGGATGAAGCTTTACGTTTAGGCGATAGAATTGCCGTTTTAAAAGATGGCAAACTGGTACAAGTCGGCAAGCCTGTAGACATTGTGTTAAACCCAGCAGACGACTATGTGAAAGCTTTCGCCAAAGATGTGAACCGAGCTCGCGCCCTGCTCGTCAGAAACATCATGAACCCAGAAGCGCCTGTCGTTAACGAAAATAATCCGGAGCAATTAAAAGAGATATTAGAGCGTACGGGCTTTGCCTATCGCCAAACGGATGACAAGGTTGAGTACGTATCAAAATCATGGATAGAGGGTGATAGCGTGACCTGGGATACATTACCTTGGTCGCAAGTAAAAAGCTTGAAGCGCAATGCTTTGCTACAAGACGTCCTTCCCGATATGCTGACCACAGTAGAACCTCTACCAGTGTTGGACAGCAAACAACAAATATGTGGTTTTTTAACTAATGAGAAGCTCGCCAGTATCTTATCAGTGCGGGCTGAAGAAAACGTCGCTTAAACAAAAACGCCTCCTAGGGAGGCGTTTTTTATGGGAAATAGGTAGGCTCTTGATCCGATTGCCAAGCTGGGTATTTTTTCATGATACGTTGAAATAATTCCCCCTCTAGCAAGCCATTTAGCCATCGTCGCAATGCGGGGTAATGACTCTGTTCAAACCACTTCGAGTCGACTCCAGCAAACTGGCGTATAAACGGAAACACAGCGATATCCGCCAACGACAAAGTGTCTCCTCGCAAATATGCCTGATGGGAGAGACGAGATTCTATCCGCTTCAGAAAACGCTCTCCCTTTTCGCGATAAAAAGTTTCAGTGTGCTCAGGGTGGCGGTCCGCATATTTATAGCGGTCTAGCCAAGGTTTAAAGCAATCATCGTTGAAACGAATCCAAGCCATTATATTGGCTTGCAGCTTGCCATCATTTGGCCAGAGACAATTGATGACTTCTTTATCCTCGGCCCGCTCTAATGCCCAAAAGATAATATCTAAGCTTTCAGGATAACGCTGACCGTCATCTAGTAATTGTGGCACGGTCGAGCGCCCACCAAGCTCTAGGAGTTCCGCTGGTTTATTTTTGAGTACCACCTCACGTAATTGCACAGGAACGTCCAAGTATGCAATGGCATAACGGGCTCTCATAGCATAAGGGCAACGGCGGAAACTGTATAAGATAGAAGACAAAAATTTCCCCTAATTAATGAATAACGCGCAACACTGAGGACATTGAGATTTTTATTTACCACATGAGGTCATCGGGGATCTGAAACTCAGCATATGGGTCATCTTCATCGGATTCAGTGTCTTGCTTCACGTTATGAACCAAAATCATCTCCGGGGCTTTTTCGCTAATCTTTTCCGCCACACCATGGGGAATGATCTCGTATTGGCCCTCTAATTTAGCAATTGCCAGACGACCTTCAGAAAGATCCTTATGTAGTGTCTCTGAGATATACAGCTTCTTCACTAATTTCTCGTCGGTGAAGTTATAGGCAATATCCCCTTCTCCTTTTGACACTCGATTTTGCAAGATAAATTGACGGATTTGCCCCAAAACAGCTTTATGTTCAATCTCTTGCTGGCGAGCAAGATTTAACGCCTTATCACGGGCAATTTTCTCTTCTTTTTGTTGCTTCAACTCTGCTTGGCGAGCCAACTCTGCACTGTTGTCTAATTGGCCTTTTTTCATCTTCTGCTTTGTTTGAAGCTTCTCAGCCTTAATCTTCTTGGCTTTTTTCTTATCAACAATACCTGCTCCCATAAGCTGTTCTTGCAGGGACTTCGCCATATCAAACCTCTATCTGTACACGATACGTAAAAACAATAATACAAAATCTACTATAGCGCTTATGATAACGAATCTATGGATATTAATCCTAATTTCAAAGAACATATCCTGATACAAGAGTCGCTTTTCGCCACACAGGCGTGAGATAACATTCCCAATACTTAACAGCAACACTATGCATCACGCACGATTTATAATATTCCTGACCATTACGCTATTTTATTCAATCCAAAGTTACGGGAGCACAGACTTCGCCCTGATCCAACAGCAAGGACAACTTGCAAACGATACCTATCTTCCCCCTACAGAGTTAGAAGCGGCTCTCAAGCTACAGGAGCAGGTTTTAATTCATCAAAATATCATGCCTGGATCCAATGTTAGTTACTTTCTAAGCCGATCTCAGGGTGCTCAAACACTCTCTATCCGAGGCACCGCCAACCTAGAGAACGCTTTAGTAGACCTTAACTTATCATTGCGCGATAACAAGACACTGAACATCAAACTCCACCAAGGCTTTGCCTCGGCTGCTGTAGCCGTCTATAACGATGTACAGCCCTTTCTTGACCTAAATGAACCCATTTACATTACTGGGCATAGTTTAGGTGGGGCGATCGCCGTCATCCTAGGCATGTACTTATCTTTGGAAGATGCTCAAATCAGCCAAATAGTGACCTTCGGACAACCTAAAGTAACCAACGTGACCGGAGCCAATGCATTTAGCCAATTGCCGCTAATCAGAGTAGTTAACCAAAGCGATATCGTGCCTTTAGTCCCTCCCATCAGCCCAATGCAAATCAAAGATCTAGACATCTTCTGGCATATGGGAAGTGAGATCATTCTCAATGGGAGTAACGAATTCTCTATCACAAGTGGTATCAAAAGCGCCCTACGTGCCACCAAGTTCACCACATCTATCCCAAATCAGGCGAACCTTATCGCCCATAAAATGGATACCTACCTCACCCACATCAGCCAGTTACGCAAAGGGGCTGTTGAAGTACCTTATAAAATGGGCATTGACCTATTTGGAGTCTCTATCGATTAACAAGCAAACCTCACTGTTTGCTAAACAAGGTTAAAGGGCACTGCTAGTAACACCTAGCACACACCGATACCCCATCCTAACCTTCCCCTTTTCAAGGGGTAGGCTAGGATAGTGATCGGACTCGTAGGGGTCGGATCCCTATACTATTAGGGATTACCTGAAACTGATCTACGTAAAGGGATCTGACCCCTTTATAGAAGCGGACTCACGCACTGAGGTCTCAGGTTCCTTCCTCTTTTCAAGGGGAAGGCTAGGATGGGGATCGGACTAGTAGGGGTCGGATCCCAATACTATTAGGGATTACTTGAAACTAATGTACGTAAAGGGATCTGACCCCTTTATAGAAGCGTACTCACGCACTGAGGTCTCATGCCCCTTCTCCATTTTAACGGGAAGGCTAGGATGGGGGTCGGGCTCATAGGGGTCAGATCCCAATACTATTAGGGATTGCCAGAAACTGATCTACGTAAAGGGATCTGACCCCTTTATAGAAGCGGACTCACGCACTGAGGTCTCATGTTCCTTCCCCTTTTTAAGGGGAAGGCTAGGATGGGGTTAATCTGCCTCGTCATTAATGTAAACGACCTACAATGATCTGACGCTGCGCGTCATCCCCTGCGGGCATCCTTCGGATGTCTGTCACTGGCTCCTACGGAGCATGGTGTCATCACATGGATCCATTGTAGTGGACAGACAGGTGACGTGATTCAAAACGAAAAAACCCCGCCCTGCTTCGCAGGACGGGGTTCTTTTCATTTGAAGCTTGACGACGACCTACTCTCACATGGGATCTCCCACACTACCATCGGCGATGGCGCTTTTCACTTCTGAGTTCGGGATGGGATCAGGTGGTTCAACGCCTCTATGATCGTCAAGCAAACTGGTATGCGTTTTACCGCAAATTCGTTAACTTGAGTCTTCAACAATTAGACTTTTTTGAAACAGTCGATAACCAAGTCATCAAACCGGTACCTCCAAGGATGGAGGCAATACTGATAATTGTCTGGAACAATTTCAGTACTATCGTAAATTCTTTGTAGTTCACTCTGTTTTCTTCAGAGCTAGCAAAACCACTTTGGTGTTATATGGTCAAGCCTCACGAGCAATTAGTATTGGTTAGCTCAACGCCTCACAACGCTTACACACCCAACCTATCAACGTCCTAGTCTCGAACGGCTCTTTAGGGTACTTAAAGTACCAGTGAGATCTTATCTTGAGGGAGGCTTCCCGCTTAGATGCTTTCAGCGGTTATCCCGTCCGAACGTAGCTACCCGGCAATGCCACTGGCGTGACAACCGGAACACCAGAGGTTCGTCCACTCCGGTCCTCTCGTACTAGGAGCAGCTCCTCTCAAATCTCAAACGTCCACGGCAGATAGGGACCGAACTGTCTCACGACGTTCTAAACCCAGCTCGCGTACCACTTTAAATGGCGAACAGCCATACCCTTGGGACCGGCTTCAGCCCCAGGATGTGATGAGCCGACATCGAGGTGCCAAACACCGCCGTCGATGTGAACTCTTGGGCGGTATCAGCCTGTTATCCCCGGAGTACCTTTTATCCGTTGAGCGATGGCCCTTCCATACAGAACCACCGGATCACTAAGACCTACTTTCGTACCTGCTCGACGTGTCTGTCTCGCAGTTAAGCGCGCTTTTGCCTTTACACTCTATGCATGATTTCCGACCATGCTGAGCGCACCTTCGTGCTCCTCCGTTACTCTTTGGGAGGAGACCGCCCCAGTCAAACTACCCACCACACAGTGTCCTCGATCCGGATAACGGATCTGAGTTAGAACCTCAAACATACCAGGGTGGTATTTCAAGATTGGCTCCATGCAAACTGGCGTCTGCACTTCAAAGCCTCCCACCTATCCTACACAAGTAGGTTCAAAGTTCACTGTGAAGCTATAGTAAAGGTTCACGGGGTCTTTCCGTCTAGCCGCGGATACACAGCATCTTCACTGCGATTTCAATTTCACTGAGTCTCGGGTGGAGACAGTGTGGCCATCGTTACGCCATTCGTGCAGGTCGGAACTTACCCGACAAGGAATTTCGCTACCTTAGGACCGTTATAGTTACGGCCGCCGTTTACTTGGGCTTCGATCAAGAGCTTCGCTTACGCTAACCCCATCAATTAACCTTCAAGCACCGGGCAGGCGT